>NZ_LXES01000018.1 GCF_001654845.1 Enterobacter soli ATCC BAA-2102
CGTGCGTCAGGCGATTGCCGGAAGCGACCGTCAGGGGGCCGGTCAGGTTACCGGCGGCATCGTGCGTGAAGGACTCCTGCCATGACATGAGTCCGTCCACCCGGCGCGGTGTGAATGCGGTGGCGGCAAGGCGCCCCCGCTCATCATGGCTGAAACGCCACTCCCCGGTGGCGGTGTCGGTGATGCGCGACAGCAGGCTCCGGGCGTCCGGGGTGTATTCCCGGGCCCTGTCGGTACGGTCGTCAGCCATCACGACGGACTGACGTATCAGGCGGTCGCGGGCGTCACGGGCGAAATGCTGGCGAAACGCTCCGCTGTGCCGGGTCCGCTCAGCGCCGTTTCGCCAGTCATGACGGACCAGCATCTGTGCGTCCAGTGAGGTCTGGGTTATCAGGCCATGATGGCGCTGCCATGACACGGTCCGTCCGTCCGGAAGGCGCATGGCGGTCAGCGCGCCGGTGCTGTCCCGCTGATAGTGGAGGCTTGCCGGCCCCTGATGCTCAGCCGTCAGCAGCCCCCGGCGGTCATACTGCCATGCGTTCGGCCACTCGCCGTCGTCAGCGGAAATCAGCCGCCCGAAACCGTCGTAGGCGTAGCGGATTTTTTTCCCGTCAGGCAGCGTTTTCTCCGTGACTCGCCCGGATACATCTCGCGTCAGGCGGGTGACACGGACATGCTCCTCACTGCCGCTGAGGTCATATTCCCGCAGGGTGATAAGCCTGCCGCAGGCATCATATTCCCGGCAAAGGCGGATACCGTCGATGCGGGTTTCCTCTGCCAGAAGACCGGTGCGGGTGTAAAGAAGCTGCCAGCGCTGGCCGTTGCCGTCGACGATCTCAGTCACCTGTCCGGTTCGAAGATCGTACCGGTATATCTCCCGGGTATTATCAGGATAAATGATGCCGCTCAGCAGCGCGGTGCCGGGATGGTACGTATAGCGGGTGAGGTGTCCTGATTCATCCTGCTCCGTCAGCAGCTGGCCGTCACCGCTCCATGTCCATCTGAGTTCGCTACCGTCCTCATGGATAATACATTCCGGGTTGCCCGCGTCGTCCCGGTGGATCTGTTCGCCGGTCCCGGTCTCAGGATTGCCCTGCCAGACCGGCCGGCACAACAGGTCGTAGCGAAAAGCAATGACTTTCCCGGTGCGATCTTTCTGACGTATCACCAGACCCGCGGCGTTAAGTTGACGGGTTTCATCACTCCCGTCAGCCCATTCCGTTGCGACCAGTGCGCCCTCTTCCGACCAGCGATAGCGTGTGGTGTTTCCTTCGGCATCGGTTGATGCAAGCAGGCAACCGTCGGCGTCATAGCGCCAGCACTCGCGTTGCTTTGCCAGCCCGTCAGCGCTGCAGGTAACCTGCTCAATACAGCGGCCTGCGCTGTAATAGCGACGAATGATTTGCCCGTCCGGCAGGCGCTCTTCCGTGGCCTGGCCATCGCGGTTATGACGCCAGCGGGTCACCGCACCCGACGGATCGGTCAGGGCGACCAGGTTGCCCCGCGTATCATATTCATATCGGGTGGTGGTGCCATCCGCACTGGTTTGTTCAACTAGCCGGGCGGTGTCCGGATCGTGTCGCCAGTGCTCTTCCGCACCGTCTTCATGGCGAACCGTGACGCGCCCGCCAGTCTGCCAGATATACTCCCGGGACAGGCCTGGAAGGCTGCTCCAGTGGCGAATGGCCCGGGCCGTTTTACCCGAACCGGACCACTCCCAGTAAAATTTCGCCCCGCCGGGCAGCTCACGGTAGATAAAAAGATGGTCGTCCCGGTAGTGATACTGTTCGGCCTCCTGCCCCGGCGCCTGGGCACGACAGAGGCGCCCCTCTTCATCGTGGTCATAGCACATCACCGTCACGGCGCCACGCGTCATGTCCAGCCGTGTATTTTCGAATACCAGCGCACTCAGGCGTGGCCCTCTGGCGTGTACGCGGTAACGGAGATGCAGCGACAGCCCCGCAGTATTGAACAGCCTGACGGGTAACGCGCCCTCATACTCGATTTGCCAGCGTCGCCGCTGGCGGGAAAATCCGCTCACGCGTCCCTGTGAGCCGTCCGGCTCCCGAACGACATGCATCAGCCAGCCATTCAGCGACGGCGCGCTTAGCGCAAAGGTATTATCCTCTTTATCACACCAGGCCCGGGCACCGGCCAGCGGATTGCGGGAGGCGGGCATCGCACGGTCCGGCAGCGGCAGGCGCAGGGTGACGTTTTCATGATCACGCCACAGGATATGGCCTTCGGTGAAGGTGATGTGATGGTCGAGCGTATGCCGCCAGCCAAACCCGAGCGTTGACGCCTCCTCAACCGCCGCGGTGCGGTACTGCCGGCCAACGCTGAACGGGATGGCATCGGGCAGGGTAAAATCCGTCAGCGCCAGCAGCTCTTCTCCGTTGATTAATGACACCGGACAGCCGTCTGTATCGCAGGCATCGGTATTTTTCGTCGGTTTACCGTTGGGGTCCGTGGCCGGAGAACTTTCCTCACGGGTTTTCAGGTCGATTTCGGTGTGACGGCTCGTACCCAGGTCGGTTTCATGGTCTGGCCCCAGCCGGGCATTAGTCTGGCGCTTGTGGTTAATGGCGCCATGTTTTTCCAGAAAACCGGACATGATGCCGGCCATGTCCGCCATGATTTCCGTCAGCGCGTGCCATAACGTCCGGACAGACTGTCCGAGGCGGGGGCCGTAGCGCGTCAGCATACTGACCACTTTGTACGCCAGAAAGGCCGGGCCGCCGGGGCCGGTGACCAGCGTCAGCAGCGCCCCGAATACCAGGCCGGACAGGATTTCACCCGCAAATTCAGCCAGTGGGGTGAGCAGTTGTCCCCAGGGGTACATGCGCAGACGCAGCAGGGTGGCGCGGGTGAGCAGATACAGGGCCGCCTCATCGTTAAACAACGCCATCAACTGTCGGGCGCGTTCTTTGTTGGCCTCAAGGGCCCCTGAAAAATCCGGAAGCGAGAGACCAGACACCCATTGGCCGGCCTGCGTGAGGGCATCGCCAATTTTTCTCAGATACGGTTCCGGGTCGGAGATGATATTCCAGGCCAGTTTGATGTCGCTCCAGAGGCCGGTCAGCGAACTGAATAGTCCCTCGCTAAAGGCTTCAGACAGGCTGGCCGTTATGGCATTCAGCGTCCATTGCGGACGATATTCATCCCACCGCGCTGTGAGGGCAGCGTATTGCTGCCGGGAGAGTTCGTCATAGGCCGCCAGCAGGGCATCGTTGTGCGCTTCCAGCGTGGGATCGATGGCCCGGGCGTAATAGCTTTTACCTGCCTTCAGGTCAGTAAAAACGGCCCTGCCGCTTTGATCCGTTATTTTTACGTCAACCCGTTTATCTGGGGTAAATGCGGGGTCTTCATACAGCTCAATACTGGCATCCGGGATAGGCAGGTCGATTATCGACTGGTGCTTAAGGACCACGGTAATGGTGCGGTTTTTCGGGCAGACGATCGCAGCGCTGAGCGCACTGCCGTCATCGTTGTCGACAACGGTTTCCTTGCCGTTCAGGGCGATAACGCGCTCCATCTCCAGCGTGGGGCCATTCAGCATGCCAGAAAGATGGCTGGCGCGCGCCCATTCGCGCACGAACTGCCGGTACTCCTGAGTGATGAGTTCGTTGTTTTTAAACAGAGAAAGTTCGTTCTCAATACCCGCCAGATAGCCGGTAAGGAAGGAGCCAGCGCTCATATGTGTCATCCATGAGTGAGAGGAGAGAGATCAGCCAATAGCGTCTTTTTGAGTAGGGCGCTTTGGTCCTGTTTGCTGAGAGAGAGCGAATGAACGTGGTTGTAAAACAGGGCTATTTTGTGAGTGATTTGTTGGGAAGAATATTGGGTGTAAAGAGACGGGTATGTTTCCTTCAGCCATTGAACCACATTGGCGACCGCAGCCGGAGCGTGTTGATTATTCAGGAGTTCAATAAGACCCTCAGGAACCTTCCACCATGGAGAATGGCGAACAGGGATGTCTGTATTGACCTCGGTATCTACGGTTACTCCGTTGATCCAGTAACTGCTAAAGACTGGCAGAACTTTCTGCCATTCCTTAAGCGACCATGAAATATGCGTTAGCAGAAAGCGGCCGTCCCAGTAGCGAAAGAAAGCGGTGTTACCGTCAGGTAGAAAGATTTGCGTAAGGGTGCGCAGGTGGTCGGTAATGTTTTTTTCATTTAAGGGAGAAACGGCTAACCATCCCCAGGATAGGGAGTCTGTCTTTTCTACCCACTGCAGGAAAGGACTGTAGCGCCCGACCTTAACCAGCAGAGGCTGAACGGCGTGCCATTGCTCATACGGTGTACCCCTGTAAAGTCCAACTGGTGTTGCTGTGCCATCGAGTTCGTACCAGGCTTTAAGCCCTGTTGCGCCATTGGTGCTGGCGAGAACGACCCAGAGAGTATCCCCTGACGACAACGATGAATTTAACCAGTTCTGAATACGTGTTGAGTTATCGATCATCTTTAATCCCTTAATGTATGCCGCTGGTTTAATCTTCCTTGTTGCAAAAACCTTTCTTTAATCTTTTTATTGGAATGATTAATAGCGGAAGAATTATCCAACCCCATGATGATAATAAAAATGTCACATAATCTCTTGAATGATATAGCTCTGCGTAATCTACTTGGTATTTCTTAAAGTACACCCCGGATATGTAGTGGGATAACATCCCTATTACAATCCCAACGAAAAAAAACCATGGTAACAAATAAACTATCTTCTTATTGATTATCGCGGAATTAAAGAATAAAAAAATAAATGCAAAAACTAGGATGTTAAATAATATTCCGTATGAAAAACAATACTGTGAGAATTTTGTAAAAAAATAGATAAATTCCATATTCAATATGAATATTATCTGTGCGAGCAATATTAATATAAAATTAACGTACATGATTTTAGCTCATTTTTGTGAAACTGAACGATCTTCAAAAATCACATCCCCAAAAAAACTGAAAGTTATATGCGATGATTAACGTAATGGTTGAGTCTTTCTTATCGTGTTTTTTGTGACGGGATTGTGCATGTTGAACAACATCATCTTGTGATTAAGTTTCATTAAAATCGCATAGTCCATCCTTGCACTTCTCACACTCCTCGCAATAGGGCGCTTCAGCCTGGAATGTTTCCAGTTGGACGGGTGACAGTTGTGGAGGCTGCGGAATTTGTAGCGGTATGCCCGGGCGCAATAAACGCAGTGCGGAACCGTTACCTGCAACTCCGCCATTAATTCGCACCGGCCCTGTCATGCATATACCGGAAGGATTGATGGTCAGGAACATGCCGCCTGCTTTCAGTGTTAGCTCCATACCGGCTTCAATCACCACCTTGCTTCCCGCTTTATAGTGGATCTCTTGACCTGCCTCACTGATAAGCGACTTCGCGACTTTCTGGTTCAGGCTACTCCCCATTTCCTGGGAAACTTCACCTTCCACCTTGCTACGCCATTCACCTGATATGCTCTCGTGACGATCGCGTGTTAGTTCGGTGATCTGATCGCGTTCAATTTTGGTGTGCTGATCGCGTACGATATGCCACTGTGCGTCGTTCTCTACGCGGCCCAGCAGGTCTTTTTGAGCTCTCAGGAAAAGCTGCTCCTGACCAGCGTTATCTTCAAATGAAATCTCGTTATAACCGTCTCCCTTATGGGTTTTACTGCGAATAACCATTTTCGTTTTGTTACCCGGCAGTTCGTAGGGAGGACGATTAATCCCGTTATAGGTGAAACCCGTGATGATAGGACGGTCAATATCTCCGTTGAGGTAAGAGACAATCACCTCCTGGCCAATGCGGGGAATTGCCATCATACCGAATCCGCTTCCGTTCCAGCCCTGCGCCACGCGGATCCAACAAGAGGCATTCTCATCGGCTGGATTATAGCGGTCCCAGTGAAAGTGAACCCGTACGCAGCCATCCTCATTAACGTAAATCTCTTCATCTTCAGGACCGACAACCGTTGCCACTTCGTCACCATCCGCCAACGGTTTGTAACGATAAGGCGGACGCCATTGGGCGTTACCGGGAATAAACGTGAAATCGCAAATGAGTGTGGTTCCACCGCCGCTTCCCTCTTCCTCGGCAGCCTCTGGCATTTTTCCCTGCATCTGCGTTGTAATCACTTGCCACTCGCCATTCATGGCATCTGCTGGATGATCTTCAAGTGTAAAAATGGTTCCTGGCATTAACAGGGCACAGTTGGTGCGACCGCTACCTGTGCGCATTCCTGCCTCAAAACGATCCATTCGATACTGAACCGTAGAGCGCCCTTCGCCATCCTCCTGAAAGCGACCATAGCTTTCAAAGGCTGAAAACATTGTGCCGCTGCCGGTCTTGTCTGCAGATGCGCGACTGGCGCGCAAAGGATTCGCTGGATTGTGGTAGTTTCTGTCTTTATGAATAGTTTCCAGCGGCTGCATCGCGGCGCCTGCCCGCCACTGGGACACAATATTGTCACGTAGTAACGATGCCGGGTGAGGGTTATAGGCGAGTGTTGCAACATTATGCATTGCCAGACGGCTGTCGCTATAACAGAGGCCTTCCTGATCGAACCAGTAGGTGATGCCTTCCTGGGAAGCCAGTCGGTTGAAAAAGTCCCATGAAGATTCACGTTTTTGAGTAACATATTCATGAACCGGATGACTTTCTTTCATCAACAGATTGCGACCCTGAACGCAGAAAGGCTGAATTAATTCATCAAGTAATTGTGGGACCGATTTTTTATGAAAAATACGGCTGTCCTGGTTCAGGCTAAGGACCCAAAGCGTTGGTCTCACGGTGAGGTAATAATACGTTCGTCGAAAACCCGTGTCCCCTTGTTCGAAAGCGCTGATAACGCCATTAATTATTCGCTGATCGATACCATCGACGGTAATGGTAAACGAAACAGGTTGGAGTAAGTACTCATGAACATTAATGTCATCACGTGCGCTGACTAATGTGACTGAAAGGGTAAAAAGTTCGGAGAGCCCTTCTGTCATTGAAAAATTGGTGGTTTCCAGGGTGTCATCTGAAAGGTTGCCAATCTGGCAAGTGAAATAAAGGCCTGTGGATTTAAACATAATAAACCCTTGTTTATAATTCACTAAGTGAATGAATATACGGTGCAGAGTTTATTATATACCCACTCTCTCAATTAATTAATAGTGTGTTTGTGGACTTTTTATTTAATATTTGGCGGGTGTATTGATTAGTTTAATAAGTCTAATTCGATGAATGGATTTTAAAAAACCACGCGCAACTAAATACGCGTGGTTTTTAATTATTTGCCAATACAGAAACTGGAGAAAATCCGTCCCAGCAGATCGTCCGACGTAAACTCCCCGGTGATCTCACTCAGATTTTGCTGCGCCAGACGCAGTTCTTCCGCCAGCAGTTCACCCGCCCATGCACCGATCAGCTGCGCTTTACCCTGAACAAGGTGGTTCGCCGCCTCTTCCAGGGCCTGTAAATGACGACGACGCGCCAGGAAGCCGCCTTCCATGCTGGTGTCGAAGCCCATACTCTGTTTGAGATGGTTACGCAGGTCGTCCACGCCTTCGCCGGTACGGGCCGACAGGCGGATCAGTGAGTGACCATTCACATCGCTGATGCCCAGCGTTTCGCCTGTCACATCCGCTTTGTTGCGCACCACTGTGATGGGTAGTTTTGCTGGCAGACGGGCGATAAAGTCAGGCCAGATCTCCGCCGGGTCAACGGCAGCAGTGGTTGTGCCATCCACCATAAACAAGACGCGATCGGCTTGCTCGATTTCCTGCCAGGCACGTTCAATACCGATACGCTCCACTTCATCACTCGCATCGCGTAACCCGGCGGTATCGATGATGTGCAGCGGCATCCCATCGATATGGATATGCTCGCGCAGCACGTCACGCGTAGTCCCGGCAATATCGGTCACGATCGCCGCTTCACGGCCCGCCAGGGCGTTCAGCAGGCTCGATTTCCCGGCGTTAGGGCGACCGGCGATAACAACCTTCATTCCTTCACGCAGCAGGCTTCCCTGGCGTGCTTCGGCGCGAACTGCGTCGAGGTCGGCCATCACGTTGTTAAGCTGGGCTTCGATTTTGCCGTCAGAAAGGAAGTCGATCTCTTCGTCAGGGAAGTCGATAGCGGCTTCGACGTAGATCCGAAGGTGAGTAAGTGCTTCCACAAGGTGGTTTACACGTGCGGAAAATGCACCCTGGAGCGAGTTCAGCGCAGAGCGCGCAGCTTGCTCAGAGCTGGCGTCGATCAGGTCGGCAATTGCCTCGGCTTGCGCCAGATCGAGCTTATCGTTCAGAAACGCACGCTCTGAAAACTCACCCGGCTTTGCAATACGCAGACCCGGCAGGGTCAGAATGCGTTTTAACAGCAGATCGAGGATAACCGGACCGCCGTGACCCTGTAGTTCCAGCACGTCTTCACCGGTAAAGGAGTTCGGGCCGGGGAACCACAGCGCAATGCCCTGGTCCAGCGCCGTACCGTCAGCATCTTTAAACGGCAGATAGTCGGCATAGCGTGGTTTTGGCAGTTTGCCCAGCACGGCTTCGGCAACTTCACGTGCCTTGAGGCCGGAGATGCGCAAAATACCTACACCACCGCGTCCCGGTGGGGTTGCCTGGGCGACGATAGTGTCGTTATGGCTCATGGTTTGTCTCTACAGTGTTGCAATAAAAAAAGGCGGTCAATCGACCGCCCTTATTTTAGCGTTAAGTTACCTGATTAGGATTTTTTCTTTTCGCGGCTATGCAGGCCACGCTTCTCCAGACCACGGTAAATCAGCTGCTGCTGAATAATGGTTACCAGGTTGCTGACGATATAGTACAGCACCAGACCTGACGGGAACCACAGGAAGAACACGGTGAAGATGACCGGCATAAAGGTCATGATCTTCTGCTGCATCGGGTCGGTCACAGTGGTAGGCGACATCTTCTGGATGAAGAACATCGTGATACCCATCAGGATCGGCAGGATGTAGTACGGGTCCTGTGCAGACAAGTCATGGATCCACAGTGCGAACGGCGCGTGGCGCAGTTCAACGGAGCCCATCAGCATGTAGTACAGCGCAAGGAAGATTGGCATCTGAATCAGCAGCGGGAAGCAACCACCCAGCGGGTTCACTTTCTCTGCTTTATACAGGGCCATCATTTCCTGGCTTTGACGCTGTTTGTCATCACCCAGACGCTCACGCATTGCCGCAATCTTCGGCTGCAGCATACGCATCTTCGCCATGGAGGTGTACTGCGCTTTAGTCAGCGGGTACATGATGCCACGAACGATAAAGGTGATAACGATGATGGAGAAGCCCCAGTTACCCAGGAAGCTGTGGATGAACTTCAGCAGCTTAAACAGCGGCTGAGAGATGAACCACAACCAACCGTAATCTACGGTCAGATCCAGGTGCGGTGCGACAGCGGCCATTTTGTCCTGGATTTCCGGGCCGACCCACAGGGTGCTGCCCAGGTTAGCGGTTTGACCCGGCTGAACCAGTACTGGCTCGGATTTGTAACCGATAGCTGCAATGCCGTTGCCCAGGTTTGCGGTGTAGAAGTTGTTAGTGCCTTCGTTACGCGGAACCCATGCAGTCGCGAAATACTGTTGCAGCATCGCAACCCAACCGCCTTTAGCGCTGACGTTCAGGTTTTCGTTATCGGCGATGGTGTCGAATTTGTATTTCTCGTACTTCGCATCAGGCGTGGAGTATGCCGCGCCACGGAAGGTATGCAGCGCAAAGTTGCTGCTTCCGGTATCGCGATGCGTAGGCAGATTGATGGACTGCTTCAGCTGGCCAAAGGTCGCGAGTTCCAGTGGTTTTGCACCGGTGTTCTGCACGCTATAGCCCACGTTCACTGAATATTCACCGCGTTTCAGGGTGAAGGATTTGGTGAAGGTGTTGCCCGCAGCATCAGTGTAAGTCAACGGGATCACAAGTTCGTTTTGGCCATCAGCCAGAACAAACGTATCTTTATCGACGTTATACAGCGGACGCGGACCGTTCGCCGGGTTATCTGGGCCGTCACGACCGGTCAGGCCGCTCTGAGCCTGGTAGATAAACTCAGGCGTGGTTTCAAGTAACTGGAACGGTTCGTTAGATTTCAGTTCTTTTGGGTAGGTTAACAGCAGCGCCTGCTCAACATCACCACCACGGGTGTTGATAGTCAGCTCAAGCACATCGGTCTTAACCGTAATCTGTTTCCCCTGGCCACTGGCCGGCACGCCCTGGTCGGCGGCGCTACCCGCTGCTGTGGTCGTTGTCTGCGTGACCTGCTGTTGTGGTTGAGGATTTTTATCCTGCTCCCACGCCTGCCAGATCATGAAAGACACGAACAACAAAGCGATGATAAGAAGATTGCGTTGCGAATCCATCGTTAGTGTTCTCTGGTATCAAATGGCCCTGGGGGGACGGGATCGTCTCCACCTGGGTGTAAAGGGTGGCATTTTAATACGCGTTTCACCGTCAACCAACTGCCTTTTATCACACCAAACCTGCGCAATGCCTCAATTCCGTAGCTTGAGCATGTTGGTGTGAAACGACAGTGCGGCCCGAGTAGCGGACTAATCAGGCGTTGATAGACCCGAATGAGGGCTATCAGGACCCGTGAGCCAGGCGACAGTGGCGGCGCCATAATTTTTCCAACGCTTCCGAGAGAGCACGGTTATCGAGGTCGGCAACCCCTTTTTTTGCCACCACCACGAAATCCATAGACGGGAGTTCATGCTGACGTAAACGGAAGCTCTCACGCGTCAGACGTTTAATCCGATTGCGTTCGTGCGCGCGCTTAACGTTTTTCTTGGCGACAGTTAGACCGATGCGGGGATGCCCCAGCGAATTTTGGCGGCCGAGGATGGTGATTTGCGGCGTGCCAGCCCGTTGTGGCTGCTGGAAGACGAAAGTGAAATGAGTGGGAGTTAACAAACGTAACTCCCTGGGAAATGCTAGCTTAACCACTCAGGGGTTAGCTTTATTACTTGGAAACGGTCAGACGAGCGCGGCCTTTAGCACGACGACGTGCCAGAACCTGACGACCATTTTTAGTAGCCATACGAGCACGGAAGCCGTGAGAACGGTTGCGCTTCAGTACAGACGGTTGAAAAGTGCGTTTCATGGCGATTTCTACCTAAACTTGAATAAATTCACTGACTTTTGCGTTTACCCGAACGAGTTTCGAACGACTAACGCCTCAGCGTGGGTGATTAAAGAGGCCGGATTGTAATAATTGTACACTCCGGAGTCAATTCTCTTTCCTTAATTCCCGCGTATTTTCGCACGTTTTCGCGTGGAAAATGAACAGCGTTCAACGCGGGGAAGCCGAGCTTTACGCGACGGGTGGGGGATTATACGACCTCCCCGGTAAAGCGCAAGGATCGTCCAGGATCTTCGTTAGATCATTTAAGCAAAAAATTGTCTGTACTCATTAATTTTTCCAATATGCGGGCTAAATCGTGGGGCACTCCCGTCAGGATCGATTACACTTACCCGGTTTCGGATCTTCCTGTGGATAAATCGGGAAGAATCTGTGAGAAACAGAAGATCTCTGGCTCAGTTTAGGCTATGATCCGCGGTCCCGATCGCGATCCCAGGATCCTGGTCTGGATAAAATTGCAGATAGCAATTCGCACATCACCCTTTTGCACAGGGTCTTGTCGATGTGTGCCAACAATCATGAATATTCAATAGTTTTCTTTATATTGTTCGAGTGGAGTCCGCCGTGTCACTTTCGCTTTGGCAGCAGTGTCTTGCCCGATTGCAGGATGAGTTACCAGCCACAGAATTCAGTATGTGGATCCGCCCATTGCAGGCGGAACTGAGCGATAACACGCTGGCTTTGTATGCGCCAAACCGTTTTGTGCTCGATTGGGTAAGGGACAAATACCTCAATAACATCAATGGACTGTTAAATGATTTCTGCGGATCAGATGCTCCGCAGCTGCGCTTTGAAGTGGGAACAAAGCCAGTCACGCAAACCGTTCGTGAAACGGTGAATGTGGCAGTACCTGCGCAAGCGGCGCCAGCTCCTGCTCCTCGTGTTGCCCCTGCGGCGCGTCCGGGCTGGGATAACGTTCCTGCTCCGGCAGAGCCAACCTACCGTTCTAACGTCAATGTTAAGCACACGTTCGATAACTTCGTTGAAGGTAAATCGAACCAGCTGGCGCGTGCTGCGGCTCGCCAGGTTGCTGATAATCCGGGTGGCGCGTATAACCCTCTGTTCCTGTATGGCGGCACGGGCCTGGGTAAAACCCACCTATTGCACGCTGTCGGCAACGGCATCATGGCGCGCAAACCGAATGCGAAAGTGGTGTATATGCACTCCGAACGCTTCGTTCAGGACATGGTGAAAGCCCTCCAGAACAATGCGATCGAAGAGTTTAAACGCTACTATCGTTCCGTTGACGCACTGCTTATCGATGACATTCAGTTCTTTGCGAATAAAGAACGTTCACAGGAAGAGTTTTTCCACACCTTTAATGCGCTGCTGGAAGGTAATCAGCAGATCATTTTGACCTCGGATCGCTATCCAAAAGAGATCAACGGTGTTGAAGATCGTCTGAAATCCCGTTTTGGCTGGGGCTTGACCGTGGCGATCGAGCCACCGGAGCTGGAAACCCGCGTTGCGATCCTGATGAAAAAAGCCGATGAAAACGACATTCGCCTGCCGGGTGAAGTGGCGTTCTTCATTGCCAAGCGTCTGCGTTCCAACGTACGTGAGCTGGAAGGGGCACTGAACCGCGTCATCGCCAATGCCAACTTTACCGGCCGCGCGATCACTATCGATTTCGTGCGTGAAGCGCTGCGCGATTTGCTGGCGTTGCAGGAAAAATTAGTCACCATCGACAATATTCAAAAGACGGTGGCTGAGTACTACAAAATCAAAGTGGCAGATTTGCTGTCTAAACGTCGTTCCCGCTCGGTGGCGCGTCCGCGTCAGATGGCGATGGCTCTGGCAAAAGAGTTAACCAACCACAGTCTGCCGGAGATCGGCGATGCGTTTGGTGGCCGTGACCATACGACCGTGCTGCACGCTTGTCGTAAGATTGAGCAGTTACGCGAAGAAAGCCACGACATAAAAGAAGATTTTTCCAATTTAATCAGAACATTATCATCGTGACGCTATGAAATTTACCGTTGAACGTGAACATTTATTAAAACCGCTGCAACAGGTGAGTGGCCCATTAGGCGGCCGCCCAACGCTGCCTATTCTTGGAAACCTGCTGCTTCAGGTTGCGGATGGTACGCTGTCGCTGACCGGCACAGACCTGGAAATGGAAATGATCGCGCGCGTTACGCTGACTCAGCCGCACGATGCGGGCGCGACCACTGTTCCGGCACGTAAATTCTTTGATATCTGCCGCGGGTTGCCGGAAGGCGCAGAAATCGCTGTACAGCTGGAAGGCGACCGGATGCTGGTACGCTCTGGCCGCAGCCGTTTTTCGCTCTCTACGCTGCCTGCCGCAGACTTCCCGAACCTGGACGACTGGCAAAGTGAAGTTGAATTCACTCTGCCTCAGGCGACGATGAAGCGTCTGATCGAAGCGACCCAGTTTTCGATGGCGCATCAGGATGTGCGTTATTACTTAAACGGCATGTTGTTCGAAACCGAAGGCGAAGAGCTGCGTACAGTCGCGACCGACGGTCACCGCCTGGCGGTGTGTTCGATGCCGATTGGCGATTCCCTGCCAAACCATTCGGTGATCGTGCCGCGTAAAGGCGTGATTGAGCTGATGCGTATGCTCGACGGCGGCGAAACCCCGCTGCGCGTGCAGATTGGCAGCAACAATATTCGTGCCCATGTCGGCGATTTTGTCTTCACATCCAAGCTGGTTGACGGTCGTTTCCCTGACTATCGCCGCGTATTGCCGAAAAATCCGGACAAAACGCTGGAAGCCGGTTGCGATATCCTCAAGCAGGCCTTTGCCCGTGCGGCCATTCTCTCTAACGAGAAATTCCGTGGCGTGCGCCTGTATGTGAGTGAAAACCAGATCAAAATCACCGCGAACAACCCGGAACAGGAAGAAGCAGAAGAGATTCTGGACGTCACCTATGCCGGGACCGAGATGGAAATCGGCTTTAACGTCAGCTACGTACTGGATGTGCTAAATGCACTGAAATGCGAGAATGTACGCATTCTGCTGACCGACTCCGTTTCGAGCGTACAGATTGAAGATGCCGCATCACAGTCGGCTGCTTATGTTGTCATGCCAATGAGACTGTAGTGAAAAATATCGGGCTATCTTACTTGCCATTTTCAACCTGGGCTGTGCTCGCCCCTGTCACGTACTGCGTGTACGCTCCAGGGTCTGCGCGCAGTCCGCGTTGAAACTGGCTGCGCCGATTACGCCCTGGCCCGAAGAAATCCAGATATGTCACTGACGCGCCTGTTAATTAAAGATTTCCGCAATATCGAAAGCGCGGATCTCGCTTTATCCCCTGGCTTTAACTTCCTGGTTGGCGCAAACGGCAGCGGCAAAACCAGCGTGCTGGAAGCCATCTATACGCTCGGCCATGGCCGGGCGTTTCGCAGTTTGCAAATCGGTCGCGTGATTCGCCACGAACAAGAGTCCTTCGTTCTGCATGGGCGTTTACAGGGCGAGGAGCGGGAAACCGCCATCGGCCTGACCAAAGACAAGCAGGGCGACAGCAAGGTTCGTATCGACGGCACCGACGGCCACAAAGTGGCTGAACTGGCGTTGCTGATGCCGATGCAGCTGATTACGCCGGAGGGGTTTACTTTACTCAACGGCGGCCCCAAATACAGAAGAGCGTTCCTTGACTGGGGATGCTTTCACAACGAAGCCGGTTTTTTTAATGCCTGGAGCAACCTGAAGCGTCTGCTCAAGCAGCGTAACGCCGCGTTGCGCCAGGTCACGCGTTACGCGCAGCTGCGCCCGTGGGATATGGAATTGATCCCGCTGGCGGAACAAATCAGCCGCTGGCGTGCCGAATACAGTGCAGGTATCGCCGAAGATATGGCGGACACCTGCAAACAGTTTTTACCTGAATTTTCTCTCACCTTCTCCTTCCAGCGCGGCTGGGAGAAAGAGACGGATTATGCGGAAGTGTTAGAGAGAAACTTCGAGCGCGATCGCATGTTGACCTACACCGCACACGGCCCGCACAAGGCGGATTTCCGCATTCGTGCAGACGGTGCGCCGGTCGAAGATACCTTGTCGCGCGGGCAGCTCAAGCTCCTGATGTGCGCGCTACGTCTGGCGCAGGGGGAGTTTTTAACCCGCGAGAGCGGGCGACGCTGCCTGTATCTGATAGATGATTTTGCCTCGGAACTTGATGACGCGCGGCGCGGGCTGCTTGCCAGCCGCTTAAAAGCCACGCAGTCGCAGGTTTTCGTCAGCGCCATTAGCGCTGAACACGTTATGGACATGTCGGACGAAAATTCGAAGATGTTTACCGTGGAAAAGGGTAAAATAACGGATTAACCCAAGATTAAATGAGCGAGAAACGTTGATGTCGAATTCTTATGACTCCTCCAGTATCAAAGTCCTGAAAGGACTGGATGCGGTGCGTAAGCGCCCGGGTATGTATATCGGCGATACGGATGACGGCACCGGTCTGCACCACATGGTATTCGAGGTTGTGGATAACGCTATCGACGAAGCGCTCGCGGGTCACTGTAAAGACATCGTGGTGACTATCCATGCGGACAACTCTGTCTCTGTCACCGATGATGGCCGTGGCATCCCGACCGGTATTCACCCGGAAGAGGGCGTATCCGCTGCGGAAGTGATCATGACCGTCCTGCACGCAGGCGGTAAATTCGATGATAACTCCTATAAAGTTTCCGGCGGCCTGCACGGCGTAGGCGTATCTGTGGTTAACGCCCTGTCGCAGAAACTGGAGCTGGTTATCCAGCGTGAAGGTAAAGTTCACCGTCAGCTGTATACCCATGGCGTGCCGCAGGCACCGCTGGCCGTTACTGGCGACACGGATAAAACCGGTACGCTGGTCCGTTTCTGGCCGAGCCTCGAAACCTTCACTAACGTGACCGAATTCGAATACGACATTCTGGCAAAACGCCTGCGTGAACTGTCGTTCCTGAACTCAGGCGTCTCTATTCGCCTGAAAGATAAGCGTGACGGAAAAGAAGACCACTTCCATTACGAAGGCGGTATCAAGGCGTTTGTTGAGTATCTGAACAAGAACAAAACGCCAATTCACCCGAATATCTTCTACTTCTCCACCGAAAAAGACGGTATCGGCGTAGAAGTGGCATTGCAGTGGAACGATGGTTTCCAGGAAAACATCTACTGCTTTACCAACAACATTCCGCAGCGTGACGGCGGTACTCACCTGGCGGGCTTCCGCGCAGCGATGACCCGTACCCTGAATGCCTACATGGACAAAGAAGGCTACAGCAAAAAAGCGAAAGTCAGTGCCACCGGTGACGATGCCCGTGAAGGCCTGATTGCTGTTGTCTCCGTGAAGGTGCCGGATCCGAAGTTCTCCTCACAGACCAAAGACAAACTGGTTTCTTCTGAGGTTAAATCGGCGGTTGAACAGCAGATGAACGAACTGCTGAGCGAATACCTGCTGGAAAACCCGTCTGACGCGAAAATCGTGGTGGGTAAAATTATCGACGCGGCACGTGCGCGTGAAGCGGCGCGTAAAGCCCGTGAAATGACCCGCCGTAAAGGCGCGCTGGACTTAGCAGGCCTGCCAGGCAAACTGGCGGACTGCCAGGAACGCGACCCGGCGCTGTCTGAACTGTACCTTGTGGAAGGGGACTCAGCGGGCGGTTCTGCGAAGCAGGGCCGTAACCGTAAGAACCAGGCGATTCTGCCGTTGAAGGGTAAGATCCTCAACGTAGAAAAAGCGCGTTTCGACAAGATGCTCTCTTCTCAGGAAGTGGCAACGCTGATTACCGCGCTGGGCTGCGGCATCGGTCGTGACGAGTACAACCCGGACAAACTGCGTTATCACAGCATCATCATCATGACCGATGCGGACGTCGACGGCTCGCACATCCGTACGCTGCTGTTGACCTTCTTCTATCGTCAGATGCCGGAAATCGTTGAACGTGGCCACGTCTACATTGCACAGCCACCGCTGTATAAAGTGAAGAAAGGCAAACAGGAACAGTACATCAAAGACGACGAAGCGATGGACCAGTACCAGATCGCAATCGCCCTTGATGGTGCAACGCTGCACGCGAACTCCAGCGCACCAGCACTGGCAGGCGAGCCGCTGGAGCGCCTGGTGTCCGAGTTCAACGCGACCCAGAAAATGATCGGTCGTATGGAGCGACGTTATCCAAAAGCGCTGCTGAAAGAGCTGGTGTATCAGCCAACCCTGACCGAAGCCGACCTGAGCAACGAACAGACCGTCACCCGTTGGGTAAACACCCTGGTGAGCGAGCTGAACGAGAAAGAGCAGCACGGTAGCCAGTGGAAGTTTGATATCCAGCAGAACGCTGAACAGCAGTTTGAGCCGGTTATTCGCGTGCGTACCCACGGCGTTGACACCGACTACCCGCTGGAGCACGAGTTTGTGACTGGCCCGGAATATCGTCGTATCTGCACGCTCGGCGAGAAGCTGCGCGGTCTGATCGAAGACGATGCCTTCATCGAACGTGGCGAACGTCGTCAGCCGGTTGCCAGCTTCGAGCAGGCGCTGGACTGGCTGGTGAAAGAGTCCCGTCGTGGCCTGTCTATTCAGCGTTATAAAGGTCTGGGCGAAATGAACCCTGATCAGCTGTGGGAAACCACCATGGATCCTGAAAGCCGCCGCATGCTGCGTGTGACCGTGAAGGATGCGATTGCTGCTGACCAGCTGTTCACCACCCTGATGGGCGATGCGGTTGAACCGCGTCGTGCCTTTATCGAAGAAAACGCCCTGAAAGCGGCGAATATCGATATTTAAGCCGTTATACCCCTCACCCTCTCCCTCAAGGGGAGAGGGGATGCTGTCTTGTCTCCCTCGCCCCTATGGGGAGAGGGCGGGGTGAGGGGAAATCATTTTGCGCATAAAAGAGGAATCCCCTTTCTCTATCTCATCCCCCTTTATCCCCGACTCTGTTACTGTTTTTTGAGCGGAATCGAGTTAGCATGAGCAAAGACTCACATAACCCGGGGATCTCATGGCCATCAAACTCATTGCAATCGATATGGACGGCACGCTGCTGCTGCCAGACCACACAATTTCTCCTGCCGTTAAAAATGCGATTGCCGCTGCACGTGAAAAAGGCGTGAACGTGGTACTGACCACTGGCCGTCCGTATGCCGGTGTACACAGCTACCTGAAAGAACTGCATATGAATCAACCGGGTGATTATTGCATCACGTACAACGGTGCTCTGGTGCAAAAAGCCGCTGACGGCAGCACCGTGGCGCAAACCGCGCTGAACTATGACGATTACCTGTTCCTGGAAAAACTCTCGCGCGAGGTGGGCTCCCATTTCCACGCGCTTGATCGCAACACGCTCTATACCGCGAACCGCGACATCAGTTACTACACCGTGCATGAATCCTTTGTCGCCACCATTCCGCTGGTGTTCTGCGAAGCAGAGAAGATGGATCCAAATACTCAGTTCCTGAAAGTGATGATGATCGACGAACCCGAAATCCTGGACAAAGCCATTGCGCGTATCCCGGCGGACGTAAAAGAGAAGTACACCGTGCTTAAAAGTGCGCCTTACTTCCTCGAAATCCTCGATAAACGCGTTAATAAAGGCACAGGTGTGAAATCACTCGCCGATGCGCTGGGCATCAAACCTGAA
Source organism: Enterobacter soli ATCC BAA-2102 (assembly GCF_001654845.1). Lineage (GTDB taxonomy): Bacteria > Pseudomonadota > Gammaproteobacteria > Enterobacterales > Enterobacteriaceae > Enterobacter > Enterobacter soli. Next base: position 18,708 of record NZ_LXES01000018.1, read on the forward strand.
GAGATTATGGCGCTGGGCGATCAGGAAAATGACATCGCAATGATTGAATACGCTGGCATGGGTGTCGCGATGGATAACGCGATCCCATCGGTGAAAGAAGTGGCCAACTTTGTCACCAAATCCAACCTGGAAGACGGCGTTGCCTGGGCAATCGAGAAGTTTGTCCTCAATTAATATGTGATGCGTAATTTCCCTGTGATGCCTGAAAGGTGTCACAGGGCTTGTGATGGAAATGAACAGGAGGCGGTGATGTTAAATAAAGACACACAACTATGCATTTCTCTATCAGGAAGACCCAGTAACATTGGCACGCGTTTTCATAACTACCTGTATCAAAAGCTCGACCTCGATTTTATCTACAAAGCCTTTAGCACAACGGACATCGAACACGCGGTAAAAGGCGTGAAAGCGCTGGGCATTCGCGGTTGCTCTGTCTCGATGCCGTTCAAAGAAACCTGCATTCCGTTTATTGATACCCTGTCCGATTCCGTACTGGCGATTGATTCAGTGAATACCATCGTCAACGATAAGGGCCATCTGACGGCCTACAACACGGACTACATTGCGGTTAAAAACCTCATTCAGGATAATTTTAACGATACGCAAATGTCGGTCTTCGTGAAAGGCAGCGGCGGGATGGCGAAAGCGGTTGTTGCGGCATTTCGCGATAGCGGGTTTACCCGTGTCACCATTGTGGCGCGCAATCAGCAGCAGGGGCAGGCGCTCGCCGAAAAATATGGCTATCAGTGGCGTCAGGATGCGGCAGGTCAGCAGGCTGATATCCTCGTGAATGTCACCCCGATTGGCATGAGCGGCGGTATGGAAGAAAATAGCCTGGCCTTCGAAAAAGAGGCGGTGAGTACGGCACGCTGGGTGTTTGATGTGGTCGCTTTTCCTTCCGAGACGCCCCTTATCCGGCTGGCAAAACAGCTCGGAAAACCGGTCGTGACCGGGGCTGAAGTGATAGCTTTGCAGGCGCTCGAGCAATTTGCGCTCTATACCGGCGTCCGCCCGGATGAGCAACTTATGCGTGAGGCATCGGCTTTCTCTCGCCTGTGATGGTCTTCGCGCGGAGATAAGCGGTACTATGTCGCCTGGTCCTTTGCCCGGATAACGACATGAAACAAATCACCTCCGCTTCGCGCCATCATCAACTGACAAATACCAACACCTGGACGCCTGACAGCCACTGGCTTGTCTTCGATGTGCGTCCTTCTGGTGCCTCTTTTACTGGTGAAACCATTGAGCGGGTGAACGTTAACTCGGGAGAAGTTGACGTCATTTATCGCGCCACCCACGGCGCGCATGTCGGGGTGGTGACCGTTCATCCCGCAGAAGATAAGTATGTCTTTATCCACGGCCCGGAAAACCCGGATGCCGGCTGGCATTATGATTTCCACCATCGTCAGGGCGTGATTGCCCACAACGGGCAGGTAAGCCACCTCGACGCAATGGACATTACCGCACCCTATACCGCAGGAGCACTGCGTGGTGGCAGCCATGTCCACGTCTTTAGCCCGGACGGGCAGTACGTGAGCTTTACCTACAACGACCATGTCCTGCACGAGCGCGATCCAAAGCTCGATTTACGCAATGTAGGCGTGGCTGTACCCTATGGCCCGGTAACGCCACCGGGTGCTCACCCGCGTGAATATGCTGGTACGTTCTGGAGCGTGCTGGTGAGCCGAACCACGCCCACGCCTGTGCCGGGAAGCGATGACATCAACCGTGCCTATGAAGAGGGCTGGGTAGGTAACGACAGGCTGGCGTTTATCGGCGACACCGTGTCTGCCCACGGCGAGAAAGTACCGGAACTGTTTATTGTCGATTTACCGAAGAATGAGCAGGACTGGAAACGTGCGGGTGATGCGCCGTTGCAGGGAACGCCGGATACCATGCCTGCGCCACCTGCGGGGGTGATACAGCGTCGTTTAACCTTTACCCATCAAAAGGCGTTTCCGGGGCTGGTGAATGTTCCGCGCCACTGGGTGCGCAGCAATCCGCAAGCAACGCAAATCGCGTTCCTGATGCGTGACGATAACGGCATCGTTCAGCTGTGGCTTATTTCACCTGAAGGCGGTGAGCCGCGACAGTTAACCCGTAACGAGAGCGATATTCAGTCGGCGTTTAACTGGCATCCATCCGGGAACATGCTTGGATTTGTGCTCGAAAACAGGATAGCCCAGTGCGATGCGGCCACAGGAGAGGTGACGTTTTTGACGTCCGATCACGGCAACCCGCCGTCCGGGGACGCCATAGTGTTTTCACCGGATGGGGATCGGGTTGCCTGGATGGAAGAGATTGCGGGTTTCCGTCAGATTTGGATCACGGAAACCGCGTAATGTTAGTGTGAGGGCATCGCCGCGGGCGGGATAACGGAGTTTGTCGCCAGGTTTTCCTGCTCGCTTTTCTCGACGCGCGAACGCACGGAGTTGTCGGTACGCAACATATCCCACGGTAGCAGGAGCGTATCGGCGACTGCCGTCAGCGGCATATCCAGTATCACCAGGGATTTAGTGCCCCAGTTTGTGTCGTCATCCGAGATCATCGCGGCGCTCGCACGAGTGCCCGGGTATGTTCCTTCTTTACCGCCAGTGTGAGACATCACGCTCGAACACCCGCAAAGTAATACCACTCCGCTGAACGTTGTCAGCTTAATCAGAACATTTTTCATCATCTGTAATCATCGTTAATGGCACGGCTCAAACCTGCAATGGGGTTTATAGCGGGCCATGTTCGAAATGAATAGTCGAAAAGCGCCGCTCTGTGGCGGCCATCGCAATTTAACCCTTTGTGCTGTAGTCCCAGTCTATGCAAGTACCAGCAAAGTGCAAAAAAATCTCGCGATCTGTGGCTTGAAATCTCCGTTTCCAGACCCATTTTAAGAATGTGCCCCGATAACAGATACGCCTGATGGGTATTTGGGGGGGACAACAGCCTGTCCATGGTGGAAGGCTAAAAATTCTCGCTGATTTCAGGAGCTTTTATTTATGCGTAACTTCGATCTTTCCCCGTTATACCGTTCTGCCATTGGTTTTGACCGCCTGTTTAACCATTTAGAAAATAATCAAAGCCAGAGCAACGGCTACCCTCCATACAATGTTGAGCTGGTGGATGAAAACCACTATCGCATCGCCATTGCCGTCGCCGGTTTTGCAGAGAACGAACTGGAGATCACCGCCCAGGATAACCTGCTGCTGGTGAAAGGTTCCCACACGGCGGAGCAGAAAGAACGTACCTACCTGTATCAGGGCATCGCCGAGCGCAACTTTGAACGCAAGTTCCAGTTAGCCGAGAACATTCACGTTAAAGGCGCGAATCTGGTCAACGGCCTGCTGTTTGTCGAACTGGAACGCATCATTCCAGAAGAGAAAAAACCGCGCCGTATCGAAATTAACTGATTTAGCGGGTCGCCTTCGCGGCCCAATCCGAATTGCTTGCCGAACCGGGAGCATATGCGAATCCATAAGGATTTGCAGGAACAACTGCGCACAAAATTAAACTGTGCCGAACTCGCTTCTCAGAAGGAGATTTAGTATGCGTAATTACGATTTATCACCCCTGCTGCGTCAGTGGATTGGTTTTGACAAACTGGCTAACGCCCTGCAAAGCACCACCGAGCAACAGACATTTCCGCCGTACAACATCGAAAAGAGCGATGATAACCACTATCGCATCACGCTGGCGCTGGCTGGCTTCCGCCAGGAAGACCTGGATATTCAGCTTGAAGGCACCCGCCTGAGCGTAAAAGGGACGCCGGAAAAACAAGAGACCGAAACCAAATGGCTGCATCAGGGGCTGGTGACTCAGCCGTTTAGCCTGAGCTTTACCCTGGCCGACCATATGGAAGTTTCTGGCGCCACGTTCACTAACGGGTTGCTGCATATCGACCTGACCCGCAACGTGCCGGACGCCATTGCACCGCAACGTATCGCCATTAGCGAGCGGCCAGCGTTGAATAGTTAATAGTGTGCGGGCTGGTGCCCTCACCCCGGCCCTCTCCCACAGGGAGAGGGTGGAAAGATAAAGCCCCGCCCTGGCGGGGCTTTTTTGTGCGCCATCGCCCATACAGCCGCGTCTGGCTCTGAGAGAATCCTCGTAATAACTAAGGTTATGCACAGGAAGTGGATCATGAGTGATATCGCGTTAACTGTTAGCGTGTTGGCCCTGGTCGCGGTAGTTGGCCTGTGGATTGGCAATATTAAAATCCGTGGCGTCGGGTTTGGTATTGGCGGGGTGTTGTTCGGCGGAATTTTTGTCGGACATTTTGCTGACCAGCTTGGGCTTGTGCTCAGCGCTGAGATGCTGCACTTCATCCAGGAATTCGGTCTGATCCTCTTCGTCTATACCATTGGTATCCAGGTCGGGCCGGGCTTTTTCGCTTCTCTTCGTGTTTCTGGCTTGCGCCTCAATCTGTTTGCTCTCGGCATTGTCGTGATGGGCGGGCTGGTCACCGCCATTCTGCATAAACTCTTTGATATTCCGCTCCCTGTGGTGCTGGGTATTTTCTCTGGCGCGGTCACCAACACGCCTGCACTGGGTGCCGGGCAGCAAATTCTGCGCGATCTGGGCATCTCGCCAGGCATTGTGGACCAGATGGGGATGAGCTATGCCATGGCTTACCCGTTCGGTATTTGCGGCATCCTGCTCTCGATGTGGCTGATGCGCGTGCTGTTTCGCATCAATGTTGAGAAAGAGGCGCAGGAGCATGAATCCACGCTGACGAACGGCCATGCACTGATCAAAACCATCAATATTCGGGTTGATAACCCCAACCTCGACAAAATGGCGATTCAGGACGTACCGATCCTGAACAGCGTCAACATCATCTGCTCACGGCTTAAACGCGACGATATGCTGATGGTGCCATCGCCCGGCACCATTATTCAGATGGGGGATTTACTGCACCTGGTCGGGCAGCCGGGGGATCTGCATAACGCGCGGCTGGTGATTGGTCAGGAGGTGGATACCTCGCTCTCCACACGCGGAACCGACATGCGCGTTGAGCGTGTTGTGGTCACCAACGAGCAGGTTCTGGGTAAGAAAATCCGCGATTTGCAGGTAAAAGAGCGTTATGACGTGGTGATCTCGCGGCTTAACCGTGCAGGGGTCGAACTGGTTGCCAGCCCGGAAGCCAGCCTGCAATTTGGCGATATCCTCAATCTGGTTGGCCGGCCCTCGTCTATTGATGCCGTGGCGGACATGGTCGGCAACGCGCAGCAAAAATTGCAGCAGGTGCAGATGCTGCCGGTGTTTATCGGTATCGGCCTGGGCGTGCTGCTCGGCTCCATTCCGCTGTATGTACCGGGCTTCCCGGTGGCGCTCAAACTGGGGCTGGCGGGTGGCCCGCTGATTATGGCGCTGATCCTCGGGCGTATCGGCTGTATCGGTAAGCTGTACTGGTTTATGCCACCGAGCGCCAACCTGGCGCTGCGTGAGCTGGGAATTGTGCTATTTCTGGCGGTTGTCGGCCTGAAGTCCGGCGGTGATTTTGTAGATACCCTGGTCAGGGGCGAAGGGATGAGCTGGGTAGGCTACGGGATATTTATTACCGCGATCCCGCTGCTGACGATGGGCATTCTGGCGCGGATGTTCGCCAAAATGAACTATCTGACACTCTGCGGGATGCTCGCGGGCTCCATGACCGACCCGCCCGCGCTCGCCTTTGCCAATAACCTGCACGCCACCAGCGGTGCGGCAGCGCTCTCTTATGCCACGGTCTATCCGCTGGTGATGTTCCTGCGCATCATTACGCCACAGCTACTGGCGGTGGTTTTCTGGGGGATGAGCTAGTAGCTCTTCCGGGTGGATGCGCCGTAAATGGTAGTCCACCTGGTAATCGCTGGTATTACGGAACATCACGGAATAATTGAGGAACTCGCCGCTGTCGCTGTAAGAGAGAGAGGTAATACGCAGCAGCGGCGTTTGTTCCGGCAGGTTCAGGTACTGCGCCAGCTGTTTGTCTGCCAGAACGGGTGTCAGGCTCTCATAGTTCCCGCTGATGGTTATCCCACACTCTTTTTCGATGTAATCAAACTTCGACCCTTCAAGATGCGCCAGCGACAGGTTGCGAAACAGCTTCACCGGCATAAAGCTGTCTTCCAGCATCAGCGGTTTACCTTCTACATAGCGCACCCGGCGCGAAAAGTAGATCCGCTCATCAATTTGAATACGTAACTGGCTGGCAATGGCAGGCGGTGCGGGCATCACTTCGAACTGTAACACCTTGCTTTGCACCTCTTTTCCTTGCTGACGAAGCACTTCCACCAGCCCGGTCAGGTTCGTGGTCTCATGGTGGACGTCTTTACGCGCCACAAAGGTGCCGCTGCCGTGACGGCGTTCAACCAGCCCCCAGCTCACCAGTAAATCGAGCGCTTTACGGATGGTCATTCGCGCCACGCCAAACTCCAGCGCCAGCGCTTTCTCACCCGGTAATGGGCTACCGACATTGTAATCCGATGAATTCAGCCGTAACCGCAGTCTGTCGGCAATGGATTTGTAGATCACCTGTAGACCTCTCTGTGCGTATCAAGGGGGAGAGTTGGGTATGAAGATGTCCATATTTATAACCAAAAGTAGACCTGACTGACCAAATTAAAACCATGAATGCGATCACGGAACGCAGCGGCACGTCATGTTTGCTGATCAGTAAATTCTTATGCTCATTTCAGGCCAGTAAAAAACCATAAAGGCCTCTACCCCCTACAGGTTGTTACATGAGGATTTAAAAATGCTCAGTCAAATACAACGTTTTGGCGGTGCCATGTTTACCCCGGTGTTGTTGTTTCCGTTTGCCGGGATCGTGGTTGGGATCGCCATCATGCTGCGCAACCCGCTTTTCGTGGGTGAAGCGCTCACTGCTCCGGATAATTTATTCGCGCAAATCGTTCACATCATTGAAGAAGGTGGCTGGGCGGTGTTTCGCAACATGCCGCTGATTTTCGCCGTAGGTTTACCCATTGGCCTGGCAAAACAGGCGCAAGGTCGGGCTTGTCTTGCGGTGCTGATTAGCTTCCTGACCTGGAACTACTTCATCAATGCGATGGGGATGACCTGGGGCCATTTCTTTGGCGTCGATTTCTCCGCTGAACCCACCGCGGGCAGCGGGCTGGCAATGATTGCCGGGATTAAAACGCTGGATACCAGCATTATCGGGGCGATTGTTATTTCGGGCATCGTCACCGCCATCCATAACCGCTATTTCGACAAACCCCTGCCAGTGTTTCTGGGGATTTTCCAGGGGACGTCGTTTGTCGTCATCCTCGCATTTTTCGTGATGATCCCCTGCGCCTGGCTGACGCTGTTAGGCTGGCCAAAAGTGCAGATGGGCATTGAATCCTTACAGGCCTTTTTACGCTCTGCCGGGGCGCTGGGCGTGTGGGTTTATACCTTCCTGGAACGCATTCTGATCCCAACCGGCCTGCACCACTTTGTCTACGGTCCGTTTATCTTCGGTCCGGCGGCGGTGGAAGGCGGCATTCAGGTGTACTGGGCCCAGCATTTACAGGAATTCAGTCAGAGCACGCTGCCACTGAAAACCCTGTTCCCGGAAGGCGGCTTCGCGCTGCACGGCAACTCGAAAGTGTTCGGCTCCGTCGGGATTGCGCTGGCGCTCTGGTACACCGCTTCGCCTGAAAACCGCGTCAAGGTGGCAGGGCTGCTGATCCCGGCAACGCTTACCGCCATGCTGGTGGGCATTACCGAACCGCTTGAGTTCACCTTCCTGTTTATTTCGCCGCTGCTGTTTGCTGTCCACGCCGTGTTGGCGGCAACGATGGCGACGGTGATGTACGTCTTTGGTGTGGTGGGCAACATGGGGGGCGGGCTACTTGACCAGTTCCTGCCGCAAAACTGGATCCCGATGTTCCACAACCACGCATCCACGATGTTCACCCAGATAGGCATTGGTATCTGTTTCACCGGTATCTACTTCGTGGTCTTCAAAACGTTGATTGAGCGGCTGAACCTCAAAACCCCGGGCCGCGAAGAGAGCGAAATCAAACTCTACAGCAAGGCCGACTACCAGGCCGCTCGCGGGCAAACCACCGCACCGGCAGCGGCAAGCCAGCAGGTTGGGCAGGCAGCCGGTTTCTTACAGGCGCTCGGTGGCGCCGCCAATATCGAAAGCGTGAATAACTGCGCCACCCGCTTACGTATCACGCTGGTGGATATGGCACAGACCCAAAGCGACGACGTCTTTAAAGCCCTGGGCGCACACGGTGTGGTGCGACGCGGCAACGGCATTCAGGTGATTGTCGGACTGCACGTTCCCCAGGTGCGCGACCAGCTTGAATCGCTGATGAAAACCCCTTTAACGAACGAACAAACCACCCTGACGGAGGCTGTATCATGAAAAAATTCTCAGTTGTCATTGCAGGCGGCGGCAGTACCTTTACCCCGGGTATCGTCCTGATGTTGTTAGCCAACCGTGACCGTTTCCCGCTGCGCGCCCTGAAGTTCTATGACAACGACGGCGCACGCCAGGAAACCATCGCTGAGGCGTGCAAAATTATCCTCAAAGAGCAGGCCCCGGACATCGACTTTAGCTACACCACTGACCCAAAAGCGGCCTTTACCGATGTGGATTTCGTGATGGCGCATATTCGTGTGGGTAAATACCCGATGCGCGAAAAAGACGAGAAAATCCCGCTGCGCCACGGCGTACTGGGCCAGGAAACCTGCGGCCCGGGCGGGATCTCTTACGGGATGCGCTCTATCGGCGGTGTGCTGGAGCTGGTGGATTACATGCAACAGTACTCGCCAAATGCGTGGATGCTGAACTACTCCAACCCGGCGGCGATTGTGGCAGAAGCAACCCGTCGCCTGCGTCCGAACGCCAAAATCCTCAACATCTGCGATATGCCGATCGGCATTGAAGGGCGCATGGCGCAGATTGTTGGCCTGAAAGACCGTAAAGAGATGCGTGTGCGTTACTACGGCCTGAACCACTTCGGCTGGTGGACATCGATTGAAGATTTGAACGGCAACGATCTGATGCCAAAACTGCGCGAATATGTTGCGAAAAACGGGTATGTTCCGCCTTCTGAGGACGCTCATACCGAAGCAAGCTGGAACGATACCTTTGCCAAAGCGAAAGACGTGCAGGCGCTGGATCCCGACACCATGCCGAACACCTACCTGAAATATTACTTCTTCCCTGATTACGTGGTAGCGCACTCCAACCCGGAACGCACCCGCGCGAATGAGGTGATGGATCACCGCGAGAAGCATGTGTTCAGCTCCTGCCGGGCGATTATTGAAGCCGGTAAATCTTCCGCCGGGGAACTGGAAATCGACGAACACGCGTCTTACATCGTCGATCTGGCCACCGCGATTGCGTTTAACACTCAGGAGCGCATGTTGCTTATCGTGCCAAACAACGGCGCAATCCATAACTTTGATGCCGATGCGATGGTGGAAATTCCTTGCCTGGTTGGGCATAACGGCCCTGAACCGCTGACCGTAGGCGACATTCCGCACTTCCAGAAAGGGTTGATGAGCCAGCAGGTGGCGGTGGAAAAACTGGTGGTGGATGCCTGGGAGCAGCGCTCGTATCAGAAACTCTGGCAGGCGATAACCTTGTCGAAAACCGTGCCGAGCGCATCGGTCGCCAAAGCGATCCTCGATGACCTGATTGAAGCCAACAAAGAGTACTGGCCAGAGCTGCATTAATCTTCCTGACCGGCATCGTGGTGGTGCCGGTTTCCCCCTTAATAAACAAACACCTATATAAACCAGGCATTACTCCTAATTTTATCCATATCTGACTATTTTCGTGCTAAGCATATTTTTTCACCTGCAGACCGGGCGTATAGTTCGGCTCATTAAGCACATTTTTCATACGGATATGAAATGCCCCACTTTGTCAGTATTGATGCACTCGGGCTTGCCCTTGACGGGGATAAAACCACCACCGGTGCCCGCTGTATCAGCTCCCTTCCCGCTAATCAGGACACCGGCAGAGGCATGGTTCGCTTGGGCGATAAAACAACGTGTTGCCCCCTCTGTAAAATTCCCGGCACCATTGTCACCGGCACGCCGGATTTCATTATTGACGGAGTCTGGGCTGCCATTCATGACTCTGAAGTCAAATGTGGCTGTCTGGCAGGCAGCAATCGCATTATCGTCCCTTTTTCTGACGTCAGTGCGATAACTCAGGACACTGTACAACCCACGGGGCATTCGTCATTCAGCAGGCAGACAGAAGCACTGCGAACCTCATTCCCTCCATTCTCTTCTCCGCACATTTCTTCACCGCTTTCACCGCCATCTGAGTCAAATTCCTCCACGCCGCAAGAGGTGACGCTGACCATCGGCCTGTTTTTTGACGGTACGGGGAATAATGCCGTTAACACGGAGAACATGATTAAAGCCTGTACGGCCAGGCACTTCGACTACACCAGCGTGGAAGCTGAGGTCATTATGACCCGGTGTGCACGCGAGGAATTTGGGGTGTCCGGCATCAGCGCAGGCAGCTACATCGGGTATTACACCAATGTGCACTGGCTGCACACGTTGTATCAGACCGATCTGTTACCCGACAGCACTGAGGTTCAGGCGTCGCTGTATATCGACGGTATCGGCACGGAAGCGGGCAAACCCGATAGCCTGATTGGCCAGTCACTGGGAATTGCGGATACGGGCGTGATTGCCAAAACGGATAAAGCGGTAGCGGGTCTGGCCCAGACACTTAGCCAAGCTATTGAAAGTATTAAAACAGAACTAAACTCTGAGAAATTAATATTGAGGTCCCTGAAGTTCGATATTTTCGGGTTCAGCCGTGGTGCCGCTGCGGCACGTCATTTCGCCAACCGCGTCCTGGCTCAGGACAGCGCGATTACCGCCGCCATTCGTCAGGGACTGAACGGCGTCGCCTTTCAGGGGCCGCCAGCCGGAAAGACCCGTTTTATTGGCATATTTGACACCGTTGCGGCCATTGGCAGCCCGGTGAACGGCATGAATCCCCACTCAGCCAGTACCGGAGAGGTGAAAATCACGTTGCCTGCCGGTATAGCGGAGAAGGTTTTCCATATCACGGCAGAGAATGAGTGCCGGTTTAACTTTGCCCTGAACAGCGTCCGGCCCGTATGGCCAGAGCTGGTTTTGCCGGGATCGCATTCTGACATTGGCGGGGGCTATTTGCCGCTGGTGCGGGAAAACTTCTTCCTCACTCGTCCAGTTACGGAGACGGTACCTCTCAGCCAGCCGGGGATCCAGACACGCAGCTATCAGCGGCTGGTACAGCAGCTTCCGCAACTGGATACGGTGCCCAGTCTCGCTCCGATTCTGCGGACCAGTAACATTCTGGCTGAAACCTGGTATGACGACCGGCTTCCACCGGATCGCTACGGGCAGTTTCAGAAACGCAGTTATTCAGCGCTGACGCTACGCAACCGGTTGATTCGTAACGACTGGGCAAAGGTGATACTGCGGGTGATGATCGAGGCGGCTAAAGAGTCTGGGGTGAATTTCAAAGCTATTACAAACAATGACGAGGTACTGAATTTTCCTTCTGAGCTTTCAGCTTTTTGCGACAAAGCTCTGCTGATGGGAAAAGCGGTACGTGCTGGCAAAGTGCCGCTTGCTTTTACTCCGCAGGAAATGAATCTTCTGGCCCGTTCATATATCCACTGCTCTGCTAACTGGAACCCCGTCGTGACAAATGCCCGTGGAGATATTCAGGGCGGCGCAGCGCTGGCTGAACTGATTAGCTTCGTCAATCGCCCCGATGAAAACTGGCGGCGTACACGCTATAACATGGATGGAAAGACATTTTGAAACAACGCGGATTGTGGCTTTTTTTAATTTTCATCACCCTCACGGGGTGTCAGGCAGTAGTGCCCACGACACCCGAAGAAACCGGCGGAATGCCTTACGGGAAATGGGACTTTGCTTTCTTCACCCCGAAAGCGCTGTATGCCGAAGTCACGCAGGCGCTGCTTATTGATGAGAAGGGTGTGGTGTATACCTTCCGGACGCTGGATTCTGTGCAGGACAGTGCCATTACAGTGGGAGCATGGAATAACGAGGTTCGTCGACACGCGCAGTTTAACCAGGCGCGCCATCCTCCCGCGATGATGCTGTTCTGCTGGGATTCGGTCATCGACAAAAAGACCTATGAGACCCGGATAGTTTTTCCGGCCTCGCTGAAGTCCAGAATGCTGACGCCTACCGGCCAGGACTCATACGGCACCACGTGGTATGACACGCTGCTGATTGGTCTGGCCCCGGAAGGCAGGGTGCGTATCTGGCTGCAGAACAGCGGGATTGGCGATAACCTGCCGGTAGAGCCACAGCGGCTCACCACGCTGTCCGGTGAAAAACTGGATGCCTGCAAATATGTTCCACCCAGAATTAATTTCAATTATGCCGTGCCTGATGGGTACGATCAGGAGACAAGAGAGTTCATCAAAGGCAAAACCTACCCGTATGGACAGTGGTAAGGAAAAACAATGAAAAGGAGATTCGCCACAGTACTGGCAGGCCTCTTTCTGCTGTCCGGCTGCCACACAGGAGAGCCTGCAACCCCCGAAGAAACCGGCGGGATGCCTTACGGGAAATGGGACTTTGCTTTCTTCACCCCGAAAGCGCTGTATGCCGAAGTCACGCAGGCGCTGATTATTGATGAGAAGGGCGTGGTGTATACCTTCCGGACGCTGGATTCTGTGCAGGACAGTGCCGTTACAGTGGGAGCATGGAGTAACCGGGTGCGACGGAACGCCCAGTTTAATCAGGCGCGTCACCCACCCGTGATGATGCTGTTCTGCTGGGATTCGGTCATCGACAAAAAGACCTATGAGACCCGGATAGTTTTTCCGGCCTCGCTCAGGACCAGAATGCTGATCCCTACCGGAAAGACTACAGCTGGCGCTACCGCCTGGTACAACACGCTGCTGATTGGTCTGGCCCCGGAAGGCAGGGTGCGTATCTGGCTGCAAAACAGCCGTGGTGGGAATGATAACTTGCCGGTAGAGCCACAGCGGCTCACAACGCTGTCCGGTGAAAAACTGGATGCCTGCAAATATGTTCCACCCAGAATTAATTTCAATTATGCCGTGCCTGACGGGTACGATCAGGAGACAAGAGAGTTCATCAAAGGCAAAACCTACCCGTATGGAGAGTGGTAAGGAAACATATAAACGGGTGCTACGTTCTGGGACTCCTGCAAAGATCCCTTCGAAATATTTAACCAGATCGTCTCGGCACGCTATGCTGAGCGCAGTAACATTCTGCCCACCGTCTTGCCTGTTGAGCTCGTTAATTACGCCGGCTGTGCGATGTCCGGGTAACAGAAGAAGTAGAAGTTGTGAGGAGAACTGATGAAAATTTCTCGCCTCGGCGAAGCCCCGGACTACCGCTTCTCGCTGGCCAATGAACGTACATTTTTAGCGTGGATACGTACTGCACTGGGCTTTCTCGCAGCGGGTGTCGGTCTTGACCAACTGGCCCCGGATTTTGCGACCCCGTTGATCCGCGAAGTGTTGGCCCTGCTGCTGTGCCTGTTTGCGGGCGTGCTGGCGATTTACGGCTACCTGCGCTGGTTACGTAACGAAAAGGCGATGCGCCTGAAGCAGGATCTGCCCTACACGCGCGGGTTATTGATTATCAGCGCGATACTGTTGACGGTGGCAGGTGTGGTGATGGTGCTGGTGTTCTATGGCGGATAGCCGCAAAGCGCGCCGCGAAGCCGATCCCGGCTTGCAGCCGGAACGAACCTCGCTGGCCTGGCTACGTACGCTACTGGGATATGGCGCGCTGATCGCGCTGGCGATTAAACACAACTGGCATCGCACAGGCGTGCCGTTCTGGGTTTCTCTTGTTGTGCTGGCATTGGTGGCGATCATTTTGTGGCGTTATACCCGCAGCCGTAACCTGATGGATGTTGCTCAGGACGACTTTGTACAACCAAAAGCGGTGCGGGATAAGTTTTTGATCGCGCTGGCCGTGTTGTCACTGGCGTTGCTGTTTGCTGTGACCCATATTCAGCAGATCCTGAATCTGTAAAAAAAATCGATCCCTCTCCCACAGGAGAGGGATACACAAAACCCCTTAACGGCCCTTCGCCAGATACTTCGCCATTTCGTCTTCTGGCACCATACCGCCGCCGGTCGCCCACACCAGGTGGGTGGCGTTGGCCTGCACGCGCACCGGCCCGGCCATACCCGCCAGCGCTGAGGGCTCCAGGCGAATGCCTTCTTCCTGCGCCAGCCAGCCGAGCATGTCATACATGCTCTGATCGCTTAAGGTGTAGAAGCCATCGAGCAAGCGCTCCATCGCCCGGCCCACGAAACCAGACGCACGACCGACCGCCAGACCATCAGCTGCCGTCACGTTGTCGATCCCCAGATCCTGCACCGCAATCTCGTCGTGCAGGCCGGTGTAAACCCCCAGCAGCATACAAGGGGAGTGAGTTGGCTCGGCAAAGAAGCAGTGAACGTTGTCGCCGAAGGCCAGCTTCAGACCAAACGCCACACCGCCAGGGCCACCGCCCACGCCACACGGCAGGTAAACGTACAGCGGGTGCTGCGCATCCACCACACGGCCCTGTGCGGCAAACTGTGCTTTCAGACGTTCGCCCGCCACCGCGTAGCCCAGAAACAGCGTGCGGGAGTTTTCATCATCGATGAAGAAGCAGTTCGGATCGCTCTCCGCTGCTTTGCGCCCTTGTTCCACCGCCACGCCGTAATCCTGCTCGTATTCGACGACAATCACGCCGTGGCTGCGCAGTTTGGCTTTCTTCCATTCACGGGCATCGGCAGACATATGCACTGTGACCTTAAAACCGATCCGCGCACTCATGATCCCGATGGACATCCCCAGGTTGCCGGTTGACCCTACCGCAATACTGTACTGACTGAAGAAGTCCTTAAAGCGTGGCTCCAGCAGGATACTGTAATCGTCATCAACACTGAGCAGGCCCGCCGCCAGCGCCAGTTTTTCCGCGTGAGTAAGTACTTCATAGATACCGCCGCGCGCTTTAATGGAACCGGAAATCGGCAGGTGGCTGTCTTTTTTCAACAACAGCGTGCCGGGGATCGTCGTGCCGAACTCTTTCTCCAGCCGCTTGTGCATGGCCGGAATGGCCACCAGTTCAGATTCAATAATCCCGTGGGTGGCGGCCGTTTCCGGGAATGCTTTCGCCAGATACGGCGCAAAGCGGTTTAGCCGTGCATGGGCATCGTCCACGTCGGCTTTGGTCAGCCCGACATACGGCAACCCTTCTTCAAGCGAGGTGGTACGCGGGTTAAACCAGGTGGTTTCTTTCAGGGCAATCAGATCCTCAACCAGAGGGAACTGTGCGGTTAGCGTGGTGATAGTTGCGTTTTCCATAATAAATCTCTTCGCGCTCAGATAATGAAAGAAAGCAGGAATGTGCCGCCAAGTGCAAGCACCGAGGCGATAAAGGTCGCCGTCGTATAGTATTTGAACGTCTCATTCAGGGTCGCGCCGCAGTATTGCTTCACAAGCCAGAAGAGGGAATCGGTTACAATCGTGCAGCCAATGGCGCCAGAACCGATGGCAATGGTAATGATTTCCGGGCTGACGTTCGGATACAGCGGCAGCATCGGGGCCACGATGGCGGTTGCGCCCATCATCGCGACGGTGGCTGAACCTACCGCAGCGTGCAGAACTAATGCCACCAGCCAGGCCAGCAGGATCGGATGCATATGCAGATTCGACAGGATCTGCGCCAGCGTATCGGCCAGCCCGCTGGTTTTGAGGATAGCGTTAAACGCCCCGCCCGCACCGATGATCAGCAGAATGTTGGCGATAGAGCCAAAGCCGTGTTCAGTATGGGTGAGCATAGTGCCCATCCCCATATGCTGGCGCAGCCCCAGCAGGTAGTAGGCAACAAACACGGCGATAAACATCGCGGTGATCGGGTTGCCAATAAATTCCAGTACCGTGTACAGCGAGCCTGTTTTCGCCATGTTCAGCTCGGCGATGGTTTTCACCAGCATCAGGCCGATGGGCAGCAGCACCGTGAACAGTGTTGCGCCAAGTGACGGAAGGGTGTGTTCTTCCCGAACTTTCAGGTCAGAGAACTCTGCCGGAACGGGTTTGAAGGGCAGGCGATTACCGAGCAGTTTCAGGAACAGCGGGCCGCCTACCAGCGAGGCCATCAGGCCAACCAGTAAGCCGTAGACGATAACTGTCCCTACATCGGCGCCCAGTTTGTTGGTGACGAACAGCGCCGCCGGGTGTGGAGGTACTACGCAATGTACGGCCATCAGCGCAGTGCAGAGTGGGATCGCCAGCTTCAGTAACGAGGTCTGGGTTTTTTTGGCAATCGAGAAAGCCAGCGGGATCAGTAATACCACACCCACTTCCACAAACAGCGTGATGCCGCAAATCATCCCCACCAGCACCATAATCACATCGGCGGATAACCAGCGGCAGCGCTGAAGCGTGATGCCGATACGCTCCGCCGCGCCGGACACTTCCATCATCTTGCCGAGGATTGTCCCCAGGCCAATCACCGCAGCCAGGAAGCCCAGCGTGCCGCCAATCCCGCTCTCAATGGCATTTACCATATCCAGCGGGCCCATCCCCATCATGGCGCCGACGAAAAAGCTCGCCAGCAGCAGTGCCAGGAACGGGTGAAACTTCAGTTTTACGATGGTTAATACAATCAACACGATGCTGATGAGCAGCGTCGCCACAACCCAGACCTGAGATCCCATATCTCACCTCACCCTTAAGTAATCTGCGGGTATTGGACGAAAAAACGGCATGGGCTGACAAACGATATAAATTGCCTTTCAGGTGAGCCAGATTGAATCAAGTGAGTGACTAATCTCTAAAAAGCGCACTTATTTTGTGTTTGGTTCACATAAATTCATCTCTGAAAGGTATTCTGGGCAGGTAAAAAGAGAGTGAGAATGGCGATGAATGATGCAAATGAGGCCAGAAACCGCCTGTTAAATGGCTGGCAGTTGTCAAAAATGTACACCTTTGAAGTGGCGGCACGGCACGAATCCTTTGCGCTGGCGGCGGAAGAGCTGTCGTTAAGCCCCAGCGCGGTCAGCCACCGTATCAACCTGCTGGAAGAGGAGCTGGGCATTCAGCTGTTTGTGCGCTCGCACCGCAAAGTGGAGCTGACCCAGGAAGGGAAGCGTGTGTACTGGACGTTAAAATCGTCGCTGGACACCCTGAATCAGGAGATCCTGGATATTAAAAACCAGGCGCTGTCCGGCACGCTGACGGTTTACTCCCGCCCTTCGATAGCCCAGTGCTGGCTGGTGCCGATGCTGGGGGACTTCACCCGCCGGTATCCGTCGATCTCGCTGACCATTTTGACCGGTAATGATTATGTGAATATGCAGCGAACGGGTGTCGATCTGGTGCTCTATTTCGACGATACGCCGCCAAATCATCTGTCTCACCACTTTCTGATGGATGAGGTTATCCTGCCGGTGTGTTCCCCTGAATATGCACAACAACATGCGCTGCTTCAGAACCCGGATAACCTTCGCCACTGCACCTTGCTGCACGACCGCCAGGCCTGGAGCAATGACTCCGGCACCGACGAGTGGTTTAGCTGGGCGCAGCATTTTGCAGTCAATATGCCGCCATCATCGGGAATTGGCTTCGATCGTTCTGATTTAGCCATTATTGCCGCCATGAATCACGTGGGGGTGGCGATGGGGCGTAAACGGCTGGTACAAAAACGTCTTGAACGCGGGGAGCTGATAGCCCCCTTTGGCGAGAAAACGCTGAAATGCCATCAACACTATTATGTTTCCACCCCGTCCGGGCGGCAGTGGCCAAAAATCGATGCCTTTATCAGCTGGCTGAAGGCGATGGTGTAGTGAAGAATTATTACGCTTTGGCTCTACACGAAATGTGAAAAAGCGTGCTAAATACAAGTTATTGCTTTTGATTTCTCGCAAGGTACAACGTGTTTAAGCCTCTCATTGCCACTGCGTTATTGCTAACTTCCGGCTGGGCCATCGCCGCTGAGCCGCCGCTGACGGCTGCACTTTACGCGCAGCAGCTTGGCGTGGGTATTGATGTAGACTGGGCGCGCACTGAACGTGGCATCCGGGAATTCGATCCGCTGGTGGTACGTGATTTTCGCGCCAAAGGGTTAACGCATGTGCGTATTCGCGTGGCGGATGAGCCCACCGAAGCGAGGCTCATTCATCTGCGTAAACTGGTAGAGGCGTGCGAGCAATACGGGGTGATCCCCATCATCTCTTATCAGGCTGACGAATATAAAAACGACCCGAAAGCGGATAATGAAAAAGAGGTGATCAACTGGTGGATTGCGGTGGCGCACTATTTTGGCCAAAGCTCACCGCTGCTTGGGTTTGATCTGATCTATGAGCCTGCGGATAAGCTTAACCACAATCAGGCTTCGCTGAACCGGGTGTACGAGAAAACGATCAAAGTCATTCACAGCATTGATGCGAATCGCATGATTTTTATCGCGCCACGTCTGCGCGCCGCGCCGGAAGATTTATCCAGTATGAAGCTGCCTGCGCACAGCCAAAACTACCTGCTGGCCGAGTGGCATATCTTCCCGTGGGGGCCGCTGAAAAATAACGGCAAATACCCGTGGACGTCCGGTACGGCGGCCGAAAAAGCAGCCATTCACAACCGGATTAACACCGCGCTGCACTGGCAGCAAAAAACCGGACACGTCAGTTGGGTGGGCGGATGGGGAGTGGGCGAATCAAGCCGATTTACGCCAACGGCGTCGCAGCTGGCGTTTGCCACTTTTATGGCCTGTGAGCTGCAAAAGGCGAAAATCCCGTATGCCATTAACGCCGATTTCCAGTTTTATGACGGGGAAGAAGGGGCCTGGCGGCCTGCGCCAGAGCCCTTATTGCAGACCATGATTACACCTGAGTGTGAAAAGCCCGCCGAGAAGCCGGGCCATCATGCGGTTAAACCGGCTGCTCATGATGCGGGACACGGGACGCCAGCGGCAGCCAGCACAGTAAAATCAGCAGCCCCATCAGCGTCATCAGCAAACCCAAACTAGCCTGACCGGTTTGTGGCAACATCGCAGAAAGCCAGGCCAGCGCACCGGAACCGATATTCTGCAAACCACCCACCAGCGCGCCCGCCGTGCCTGCGAGGAACGGGAACGGCTCCATTGCGCCACTGGTGGCGAGCGGGAACAGCATCCCTGCACCGAAGAAGAACAGCGCCGCCGGGATAAGCAGCGTCCAGACGGTCATCACGCCGAACAACCCTGGGATCCACATCATGACGCCCGCCAGCAGGCAGCTAATCACTGACTGCCACATCAGCGTGGAGAAACGTTTGTTCGGGCGTCCGGCAAACCATGCGCCGAAAAACGCCGCCGGGATCGGCAGGATAAACAGGATACTGACCACCATGCTGCTGAGGCCAAGCCCTGCGCCTAACAGCACGCCGGAGCAGGCTTCAAACACGGCAATCCCCGCCAGGCCGCCGATCAACATCAACAGGTAGCAGGTGAACGCCCCGTTGCCGAACAGCGTTTTATAACTGGTGATAAGTTTGGTGCGCGGTGCATCGGTAGGGCGCGTTTCCGGCATCCAGCGCGCCATGCTGAAGGTCACAATCACGCACAGCACCAGCAGGAAGGCGTAGCAGGCACGCCACGACCACATCGTATCCAGCAGGCCGCCAATCAGCGGGGCCAGCAGCGGGCTCACCAGAATGCCCATATTCAGCAGACTGTTGGCATGGCGAAGCTGGGTGCCCTGATACAGGTCGCGTGGCAAGGTACGCGCCATCACCCCGCCAACGCCGGTCCCGACGCCTTGCAGAGCGCTGGCGGCAATCAGTACCGTCAGGCTATGGGTGGTAATGGCAATCACGGTTGCCACCATGAAAATACACATCCCCACCAGAATCACCGGGCGACGCCCGACGCGATCGGACAGCGGGCCGTAGAACAGCTGAGAGACGCCATAGGTCAGCAGATAAGCGGCCATAACGCTCTGCACTGCGCCCTCGCGGACGTTCAGTTCCTTTGCCATGTCGGCGATCGCCGGAATGTAGATGGTTTGCGCCATCTGACCGACGGCCACCAGTAACACCAGCATCAACAATAAGTTAACGTTCCTTTGTTTTTTCATGTCGCTGAATACTTTTGCCAAAAGAGAGAAATAAAGAATAAGTGACTACGCATTCCCATAAATGCGCGAGGAATCTACCACAATGAGATGACAAATTAAGCATTGCTGTGATGAATGGAAGAAGACACTAAGGCAGGTTTTGTAAACAAGATTGGCAACTAATGTTGCCAGCGATTTAGGCCAGGCGAAGCAGGATCGCCCCGCCGGCAATACCCAGCGCCGCGGCAATGCGCAGGCCAGCAACGTTTTCTTTTAGAAGGATAAACGCGATCAGTGCACCAAAGAGAATGGAGGTTTCCCGTAGTGCTGCCACCACGGCCAATGGTGCTTGAGTCATCGCCCATAATGCCAGGCCGTAAGAACCCATCGTCCCGATGCCACCGAGCAGGCCTTTTTTCCAGTGCAGGCGCAGATAGCTGGAAGCTTCGCGACGGCGCGCCACCATTGCCCAGCTCAGCAGGCAAAAACCGTTCATAAAGAATGTCCACAGCGTATAACCCAGCGCCGTTTCCGATAAACGCACCCCGGTGCCGTCCACGAGGGTATACCCCGCGATAAAGCAGGCGTTCAATAGCGCAAACGTGATCCCCTTGCGTGATTGCATCCGCCCGTTCATCGCCATTGCCAGAATCGAAAGGCAGATCACGCCGATGCCGGACCAGGCCATCCAGGAGAGTGTATCCCCCAGAGCCAGAACGCTGACCAGCGCGACCAAAAGCGGTGCTGTGCCGCGCATCAGTGGATAGGTTTGGCTCATGTCAGAAATTTGATAGGTTTTTGCCACCAGCACCGTATACACCACCTGTAATGCACAGGAGACAATCAAAAATGGCCAACTGGCGGCAGAAGGCTGTGGTGAGAATGGCAGTAAGATCAGTGCAATAAGCGTGGCGGAGCCGCTGACGCTGATCGCAGAATAGAGTTTGTCCGTTCCGGCTTTGACAATGGCATTCCAGCTGGCATGTAGCAGTGCGGCAAACAGCAAAATGCAGAAAACGGTGATGGTCATGGTTTATCGGATGGTGAATTGTCATTCAACTGTAACATTCACCTTTTCATGCTGCCAGCCCGTTACACCGCGCAAAAAAGACGGTGCGTGACCCGTGGCTCGTCGGAAACCCGCGTAAACCCGGCGCGATGGTAGAACGCATAGGCTGTTTCCGGCGCATGGGTATTGAGAAAATCAAACCAGATGCTGGCATCCGCCACCACCACGGCCAGCAGCTGTTTGCCGATACCCTGGCCGCGACACTTTTCGCTGATATAGAGATGGCGAATGCGTCCGGCCCGCGGCTGCTGGCTAAACGGATCGCGGTTAAGGCCGCATACGCCCACCAGTTTGCCGTTCAGAAACGCCCCCAGCAGTTTTTCACCCGGTGCGTTAAAGCGGTTTTCACCGCGCTGCCAGTTCTCTTCCAGCCTGCGTAGCATATTGAAATTCAGCGTGATGCTTTCAGTTTTCAGGGCAATATACCCGGGTTCTTCAGGTGTAATGGGTTCAATTAACAGACGCGACATAGCATTCCCTCGTTATTAAAGAGGGGCGGTTGCCCGCCCCTCTCAGGTGCGACTTGAACCTGAATCACCGCAGGTATTTCAGGACGGCATCAAGCAGTTGCAGTACAGCAACAATGAGTTTGAGGATAAGAACCACCATATCCACTACGCTCATACGCGTCTCCTTTTGGTAAAAAGGAGCACGATGCTGGCGTACCTTTCCGCCGCCTGTTGCCAGCACCTGGATTGACGTAACACAGTGTGCTCACTTCAGGGGTTAAGGCACTGACGGCACCACCCGTTTCAGCCAGGACTTTGTTGCGCCGGTAAAACAGCGGCCCCCTCGCGCACTGCGAACACCCTCAGTATAGATAAACACTGTATGCATGAACAGTATTTTGTGGACAAAAATTGCCAGAGGGTACATACTCAGAAACGTCAAAATCCGTGCCTTAAATTGCGCGTTCGTCGCCGATCGCGTATACTTTTTGCGTTGACGTAACACAGTGTGTTCTGCGGTTACCAGCCGCAAACCCTGAAAAAAAACCTCGCTCCGGCGGGGTTTTTTGTTTTCTGCATCAAGTGATTCGCTGCGGCGACGTTACTTTGCCAGCGTCTGGTTTGGACATACTGTTGGCTTTTCCATGTACACGTGTTCTTTGATGGGGTAATCCGGGCTGCCGTAGGTGGCGCAGCTGGTGGTGATCTTCACCTGGTCGCAGGGCAGGAAATGCACGGTGATGCCGCAGGTTTTCTGGCCGGTGTAGTCGGGCAGGGGAACGAGCCGGGTATGCTTTTTACTGTAGGCTTTAATCTTTTCATACCACTCGTGATATTTATCGGAATATGCCTGCGCTAATTTGTATCTTTCTTCCCGGCTTTTACCTGTTCAAACAGGCCTTTCAGGCTCAGGAATTTCCGGCACATCGCTGGCGAAGGCGACGCCGGTTTCCCAGTCAACCTGCACGGTCATACCGGGCTGCCACGGGCCTTTTACGCCAAAACAGCAACCCCCGCCGCCGCCGGAATAGGGGTTGATAATATCGAGGCCGGACTGTCCGTTAACGCTGAAGCGGTTAATGGCCCAGCTGGTGTGGTTAATGGCTTCGATGGTGCCGCCTCCACCGGGCGGGGTGGGCTCTGTTTTTACGGGCTTGTCGCAGGCCGTCAGCAGGGAGACTGCTGCCAGACATAAAAAGGGCAAACATTTCATCGTGCATTCCTTGTCTGTGGTCAACCGCTGCGCTCAGCGTTCGTTACTGAAAAGAGATAAAACCCGGGCCTTCTGCTGCTCAACAGCCATTTCCTGCACTTTCTGGCATTCAGCGAGCGCCGTTGCCGGGTAGTTAACGCACGGAATTTGTCGCGTTTTATCCTGCAGAACGCCCAGCGGATAGCCTGTTCCGGCATCCACCAGGGAAATCTTCTGTTCGACAGAAGCGGGTTCTCCGGGTGTACGGGGTTTCTCAATCATCTCAATGAGGAAATTAATCTGGTGCGTTGAGATGGGGTAGCCCAGGCCTGCCACATACCCCAGCATCGCGAGAGGCTTAACCTGCTTGCTGGTGGCCTCCCCGAAGTAAATCATGCGGTACAGAAAATAGCTTCCCCAGGGTTCGCGTGCGCCAAGCGCGCTGTGCATAAACCAGGCGCGGGAATCATGCACCTGGTCATCAAACAGCGCTCTCACCAGCCCGGAGGGAGCGTCTGCGTTATGGCGTTCACCCTGTACCGGGAACAGCGTGGCCAGGTGCGCTTCTCCTGCCGCTTTAATTTTTTTATATTCAACGGGCATATCATCCTGATTAAAGGCGTACACAAATCCCTTAAAGTAATCCAGCGCCGCATAGGTGAAGCTTTTTGTATGAGTGCGGGGGATCTGCTGATAATCCTCTTTAAATTCAATAGCAGCCTCTGAAAGCTGCGTTTGTCCAAGACGGGCATCGAAGTCTTTCGGGCCTGTCGATTGCAGTACAAACTCGCCCCTCTGTTTTTTGCTGATCTCATGAATACGCACCCGCTCAATGTCTTTTTGCGTTTTGGCACGCTCCCGCTCCCGTTCGGCCCTGACGGCGGGATCGCGATCTTTATCCTGATCGTTGGCGGCGGCGTCGCGGTAGAAGTTTTGCGTGCGGAAGGTGCCGTGAGCGTAGCGGCCGATTCGCCATGCGGTGATCCAGCC
The DNA here is from genome assembly GCF_001654845.1 of Enterobacter soli ATCC BAA-2102. Lineage (GTDB taxonomy): Bacteria > Pseudomonadota > Gammaproteobacteria > Enterobacterales > Enterobacteriaceae > Enterobacter > Enterobacter soli. Next base: position 42,465 of record NZ_LXES01000018.1, read on the forward strand.
CGTTTGTCGCTCCAGCGCTTCAATAACGTTGATATCTGCGCGAACGGGGGAGTAGTGGGTGGTCTGTTCATCGGGAATGCCGGTTTTGCTGGGCGGCAGGTTAAGGGTGAGCTGCCGCCAGGCGTTGAAGCGCTGGATGACATCAGGCGAAATTTCAAACTCCTGAATTAGCTCCGCTGGCATGATTCGCCAGGGATTGGCTTTCAGGTCATCTGGAAGAGCAAGGGCACTAACCTTTAAAGGGGCTCCTGTGGCAAATGCTGCCGCATACATATCATTCAGCGCAATTTTTGACAGCAGAAGTACATCTTTTTCACCGCAAGCTTTTCCCTGGTCGCCAGGTGGATATCCCCCGCCCACATCCGAATGCATGCCGGGATAAACCACTTCAACGGCATATTCCGGATACCGACCATCTGTGCGGCAGATGGAATCAAGCGGAAAACACAGCCGCTGCTCGTGGGAAGAGACCAGGTGCACGCAGCGTTTAATCAGGGCGTTGTCCGGCAGCTCCATCGTGCCGTCGGCCCAGCTCATATGGCCTTCGGCCACCGGGGCGATGTGGGCGATGCCGACGGAGGCCACCGTATCCAGCAGCCCGAGAAACTCGATGCTGACGGGGATTTCGCCGTGCTCAGTGGCCAGGCAGAAGGGAAGCAGTGCACCTGCGCCGGACGGGGAAAGCAGCTGGTTCAGCCAGTTCACAAAGGCCCGGGCAGACGCTGCGCCGCGGGAAAACCCGTAGACATACAGCTTGATGCCCAGCAGCTTTGGTTTGCCGGGCTCGGGCTGGGTTAACGCGACGTGCAGCGTCTTACCTAACCCGTTGAGCAGCCGGAAAAACGCGGTATGGCGGCGGTATTCGCCCGACACTTTTGCTTCGGTATGGGTGGTGGCCATGGACTGGACGGCGAGCCAGTTTTCGTTATCACTCAGTTTATTCAGACCGAGAGTCTGGCGCAGGGCGTCAATGAGGCGCAGCAGCGCCCAGTTAATGCGCTCTTCACCACCAGTGGCATACTTGAGCCCCTCATCGCTGAAATCGAGATCCATCACCTCCGGAAAGGGCGTGCCCACGCCGGGCATATAATATTTGTAATACTGGTTGCCCGCCGAGCCCTCTTGATCAACCAGCTCCGCGGTATGGGCTCGCGAGCCGCCAGCATAGCCCTGCCCGATGGTGGCGCGAAACAGGCGGGCGATATTGGTGGGATGGGGTGGGGTGGATTCAAAGAGATCGTGGTTCAGGTTATTGCCCGTGCCGTCAAAAAACAGGCTGATATGCAGGGTCTTACAGCAGGGGGGGGCAACCCGGCGGTTAGCTGCCGCGCACAGTGCATCATGGTGCTGTATGTCCAGGCTGTCATGCTGTTTGCAGTTTTTGCCGATTACGGATTTCTCCGTTGGAAGTCTCCCGATTTCGGGAAATTCAGGTGGGTACCAGGCGCTGGCAGGATTTAATTTGGACATACTGTCGGCTTCTCCATTTGCACGCGTTCTTTGATGGGGTAGTCCGGGCTGCCGTAGGCGGCACAGCTGGTGGTGACCTTTACCTGGTCGCAGGGCAGGAAATGAACGGTGATGCCACAGGTTTTCTGGCCGGTGTAGTCGGGGAGAGGGACATTTAAAGAATGTTGTTTATTCCTCGCTTTAATGATTTTACGCCATTCACGGCGTCGCTCGGTATATTCCTGCCAGGCCTTGTAATAAGCTTTCTCATCCATCCCTTTGGTATCGGGCCTTTCAGGCTCAGGAATTTCGGGCACATCGCTGGCGAAGGCAACGCCGGTTTCCCAGTCAACCTGCACGGTCATGCCGGGCTGCCAGGGGCCTTTTACGCCAAAGCAGCAACCCCCGCCGCCGCCGGAATAGGGGTTGATAATATCGAGGCCAGACTGTCCGTTAACGCTGAAGCGGTTAATGGCCCAGCTGGTGTGGTTAATGGCTTCGATGGTGCCGCCCCCGCCGGGCGGCGTGGGCTCGGTTTTGACAGGCTTGTCGCACCCGGCCAGCACCAGAATGGCTGCCAGAAGGATAATTGAGTTTATTGAGGACATACTGTCGGCTTCTCCATTTGCACGCGTTCTTTGATGGGGTAGTCCGGGCTGCCGTAGGCGGCACAGCTGGTGGTGACCTTCACCTGGTCGCAGGGCAGGAAATGCACGGTGATGCCGCAGGTTTTCTGGCCGGTGTAGTCGGGCAGGGGAACGAGTCGGGTATGCTTCCTGCTGAACGCTTCAATTTTCTTGTACCATTCTTGTTTTTTATCGAAATATTCCTGTGCCAATTTGTATCTTTCTTCCCGGCTTTTACCTGTTAAAACAGGCCTTTCAGGCTCAGGAATTTCCGGCACATCGCTGGCGAAGGCGACGCCAGTTTCCCAGTCAACCTGCACGGTCATGCCGGGCTGCCACGGGCCCTTCACGCCAAAGCAGCAACCCCCGCCGCCGCCGGAATAGGGGTTGATAATATCGAGGCCGGACTGTCCGTTAACGCTGAAGCGGTTAATGGCCCAGCTGGTGTGGTTGATGGCTTCGATGGTGCCGCCCCCGCCGGGCGGGGTGGGCTCTGTTTTGACAGGCTTGTCGCATCCGTTGAGCAGCGTGATTGTGGCAATAAAAGCGATGAAATAGATTTTCATCTGTTTTCCCTAACGTAAATCACCATTTTGGTGAGCACAAAGAATAACCACTTCAGTATGAGGGTTAAATGATTTCCGTGGATTTTCAGACTTTGCCAACCGTTTGGTAATCTCTTAATTTGTCAGGGCTAAACCCTTTTCCCGTCACGATGAAATTCACCAAATTACTCAACAGCCGAAACGTGATCCCTGGCGCATTTTTGCGCGCATGAAAATATTTCCATTGTCACGCCGAAAAACCTGTGTTTGTATAAATTCTATCAATGATTCCAAACACAGGTCCCCAATGACTACATTCATGAACACCGCGACCCTACTAAAAACTGCGCCATCAGCCGCAGTGGTCGTCGTGCGTGTGGTGGTGGTCGTCGGCAATGCGCCGTAGGGACTGGAACAACACACGATTCCAAAACCCCGCCGGCGCAAACCGGGCGGGGTTTTTCGTTTAAACGCCTCCCGGAAAGTCGGCCCATAAAAGGACTGGAGCATGGCAATTTCGGGCACAACATCCACCAAGACGCGTTTCACCGGCGCGCAGCTGATCGTTCATTTACTGGAACGACAGGGCATCACCACGGTTGCGGGTATCCCTGGCGGGACAGTGCTGCCGCTGTATGATGCGTTAAGCCAAAGCACGCAGATCCGTCACGTACTGGCACGCCACGAGCAGGGCGCAGGTTTTATCGCCCAGGGCATGGCGCGTACGCAGGGTAAACCGGCGGTCTGTATGGCCTGTAGTGGGCCGGGCGCGACCAACCTGGTGACCGCTATCGCCGATGCGCGCCTCGACTCCATTCCCCTGATCTGCATTACCGGCCAGGTGCCGTCGTCGATGATTGGTACGGATGCGTTCCAGGAAGTGGACACCTACGGCATCTCTATCCCCATCACCAAACATAACTATTTAGTTCGCGATATCGCCGAACTTCCACAGGTTATCAGCGATGCGTTCCGCATTGCCCAGTCTGGCCGTCCGGGCCCGGTGTGGATAGACATTCCTAAGGATGTGCAAACCGCAGAAATCGACATCGACGTGCTGCCTGAGCCGGGCGGCCGTGCCCCTGCGCCAGAATTCAGTGCTGACAGCGTGCGTGATGCTGCGGCGATGATTAACGCTGCCAAACGCCCGGTGCTCTATCTGGGTGGCGGGGCGATCAACGCCTCAGAAGAGGTGCGCCAGTTCGCTGAAAAAGCCAACCTGCCCACCACCATGACCCTGATGGCGCTCGGCATGTTGCCAAAAGCGCACCCGCTGTCACTGGGGATGCTGGGAATGCACGGCGCGCGTAGCACCAACTATATCCTGCAAGAGTCTGATTTACTGATTGTTCTGGGTGCGCGTTTTGATGACCGGGCGATTGGTAAAACCGAACAGTTCTGCCCGAACGCCAAAATCATTCACGTGGATATCGACCGCGCTGAGCTTGGCAAAATCAAACAGCCGCATGTCGCGATTCAGGGTGATGTTGCCGAGGTACTGTCACAGCTGATCCCACAAACCGACGCGACAGGCCGTGAAGACTGGCGTCAGCTGGTGGCAGACCTGCAAAAAGAGTTCCCGGGCGCCATCCCGACCGAAGGCGACCCGCTCAGCCACTACGGGCTGATTAACGCCGTTGCTGCCTGCGTGGACGACAGCGCCATCATTACCACCGACGTGGGCCAGCATCAGATGTGGACTGCCCAGGCGTATCCGCTGAACCGTCCGCGCCAGTGGCTGACCTCCGGCGGCCTGGGCACCATGGGCTTTGGCCTGCCTGCGGCGGTAGGTGCGGCGCTGGCTAACCCGGATCGCAAGGTTATCTGCTTCTCCGGCGACGGCAGCCTGATGATGAACATTCAGGAAATGGCGACCGCGGCCGAAAACCAGTTAGACGTGAAAATCATTCTGATGAACAACGAAGCGCTGGGGCTTGTGCATCAGCAGCAGAGTCTGTTCTACAAGCAGGGCGTGTTTGCCGCGACCTACCCTGGTATGATCAACTTTATGCAGATTGCCGCCGGTTTTGGCCTGCATACCTGCGATCTGAACGCAGAAGAAGACGCGCACGCGGCGTTGCAGGAAGCGATTTCTCGCCCGGGCCCGGCGCTGATCCACGTGCGTATCGACGCGCAACAAAAAGTGTATCCGATGGTGCCGCCGGGTGCGGCAAATACTGAGATGGTGGGGGAATAAACCATGCAGAAACAACATGATAACGTCATTCTGGAACTCACCGTCCGTAACCACCCTGGCGTTATGACGCACGTTTGCGGGCTGTTTGCCCGCCGCGCGTTTAACGTAGAAGGCATCCTCTGTCTGCCGATTCAGGGCAGTGAACACAGCCGCATCTGGCTGCTTGTTAACGACGATCAACGTCTGGAACAGATGATGGCGCAGATCGATAAACTGGAAGATGTGACCAAAGTGGCGCGCAACCAGTCCGATCCCACCATGTTTAACAAAATTGCGGTGTTCTTCGAATAAATCGCTCATTGCTTGAACACCCACGCGCTTATCGTTAAGGTAAGCGCGTTTTTTTATCCGCCCGCCAGGAACGCGCCATGACCACCATCGCCCTTATCGACGACCACCTGATCGTCCGCTCCGGATTTGCCCAGCTTTTGAGCCTCGAACCTGATTTTCAGGTGGTGGCTGAGTTCGGTTCTGGCCGCGAGGCGTTGGCCGGTCTGCCCGGACGCGGGGTCCAGGTCTGTATCTGCGATATCTCAATGCCGGATCTCTCCGGGCTGGAGCTGTTAACCCAGTTGCCGAAAGGGATGTCGACCATCATGCTCTCGGTACACGACAGCCCGGCGCTGGTGGAACAGGCGCTTAACGCGGGAGCGCGTGGATTCCTTTCCAAACGCTGTAGCCCGGATGAACTGATTGCCGCCGTACGCACCGTGTCGACGGGGGGCTGTTACCTTACGCCGGATATTGCCATCAAGCTGGCGGCAGGACGCCAGGATCCGCTGACCCGACGCGAACGCCAGGTGGCGGAAAAACTCGCGCAGGGGATGGCGGTCAAAGAGATCGCCGCCGAACTGGGGTTGTCACCCAAAACCGTTCACGTTCACCGCGCCAACCTGATGGAAAAACTCGGTGTCAGCAATGATGTCGAGCTGGCGCGCCGCATGTTTGATACCTGGCAATGAGTCCCGTTTTCTCGCGGCTGATTGCCGTCATCGCCAGCTTTTTTATCTTCTCTGCCGCCTGGTTTTGCCTGTGGAGCATCAGCCTGCATCTGGTTGAACGCCCGGAACTGGCGGTGCTGCTGTTCCCGTTTGGCCTGCGTCTGGGATTGATGCTGCAATGCCCGCGTGGCTACTGGCCGGTGCTGCTCGGCGCCGAGTGGCTGATGCTGGTGTGGCTGGCGCAGGAAGTGTCTCTGGCGCATCTGCCATTATTGATGACCGGAAGCCTGCTTACGCTTCTCCCGGTTGCGCTTATCTCCCGCTACCGACACCAGCGGGACTGGCGCACGCTGCTGCGTCAGGGGGCGGCGCTGATTGCTGCCGCGCTGCTCCAGTCCCTGCCGTGGGTGGGTGAAAAAGAGATGCTCAACGCGCTGCTGCTCACCCTCACCGGCGGCCTGACGCTCGCGCCAACCTGCCTGGTTATCTGGCATTACCTCACCAGCACCGTCTGGCAGCCGCTCGGCCCGGGGCTGGTGTCTCAGCCGGTAAACTGGCGTGCGCGGCATCTCATCTGGTATCTGCTGTTGTTCGTGGTGAGCCTGTGGTTGCAGCTTGGCCTGCCTGCGGAGCTTTCACGCTTTACACCGTTTTGTCTGGCGCTGCCGATCATTGCGCTTGCCTGGCATTACGGCTGGCAGGGGGCGCTGATCGCCACGCTGATGAACGCCATTGCGCTGATTGCCAGCCAGACCTGGCACGATCATCCGGTAGATTTACTCCTTTCTCTGCTGGCGCAAAGCCTGACCGGGCTGCTGCTCGGGGCGGGCATTCAGCGCCTGCGTGAGCTGAACCAGTCGTTGCAAACCGAGCTGGCGCGCAACCGTCGTCTGGCAGAACGCCTGCTGGAAACCGAAGAGTCAGTGCGCCAGGAGGTGGCGCGTGAGCTGCACGACGACATCGGCCAGACCATCACCGCCATCCGCACCCAGGCGGGTATTGTTCAGCGCCTGGCGGCAGAAAACACAGGCGTGAAGCAGGGCGGGGCACATATCGAACAGCTTTCTCTCGGCGTGTATGATTCGGTGCGTCGCCTGCTGGGGCGGCTGCGTCCACGCCAGCTGGACGACCTTTCCCTTGAGCAGGCGGTGCGTTCCCTGATGCGCGAGATGGAGCTGGAAAGCCGCGGGATTGTCAGCCATCTTGAGTGGCACATTGATGAACCGGGGCTGAGTGAAGGCCAGCGCGTCACGCTGTTTCGCGTCTGCCAGGAAGGGCTGAATAATATCGTTAAGCACGCCAGCGCCAGCGCGGTAACCCTACAGGGCTGGCAGCAGGACGAACGCCTGATGCTGGTAATTGAAGACGATGGCTGCGGTTTGCCTCCGGGTTCAGGTCAGCAGGGTTTTGGCCTGGCGGGAATGCGCGAACGCGTAACGGCCCTCGGCGGTACATTGACCATCTCCTGCACCCACGGCACCCGCGTTAGCGTCAGCTTGCCGCTACGTTACGCTTAAGGACTCTCCATGTTTAAAACGCCTGCCAACGCCGCTCCGGTAAGCGATAAAGCGGAAATCGACGCCCGCTACCGCTACTGGCGACGCCATATCCTGGCAACCATCTGGCTCGGCTACGCGCTGTTCTACTTCACCCGCAAAAGTTTTAACGCCGCAGCCCCCGAAATCCTGGCCAGCGGCGTGATGGTACGCACCGATATCGGCCTGCTGGCGACGCTGTTTTACATCACCTACGGCCTGTCGAAGTTCTTCTCCGGTATCGTCAGCGACCACTCTAACGCCCGCTATTTTATGGGCTTCGGGCTGATTGCCACCGGGGTGGTGAATATTCTGTTTGGTTTTTCCACCTCGTTGTGGGCCTTCGCGCTGCTGTGGGCGCTGAACGCCTTTTTCCAGGGCTGGGGCGCGCCGGTCTGCGCCCGCCTGCTCACCACCTGGTATTCACGCAACGAACGTGGCGGCTGGTGGGCAATCTGGAATACCGCGCATAACGTTGGCGGCGCGCTGATCCCGATCGTGGTGGGTGCCGCGGCACTGCACTACGGCTGGCGGGCAGGAATGATGATTGCGGGCGGCCTGGCAATACTTGCCGGGGTGTTCCTGTGCTGGCGCTTGCGCGACCGGCCGCAGACCGTGGGGCTGCCGGCGGTGGGCGACTGGCGGCACGACGAAATGGAAATTGCCCAACAGCAGGAAGGTGCGGGGCTGACCCGCAAAGAGATCCTCACCAAATACGTGCTGAAAAACCCGTACATCTGGCTGCTGTCGCTGTGTTACGTGCTGGTCTACGTGGTGCGTGCGGCGATCAACGACTGGGGTAACCTGTACATGTCCGAGACGCTCGGCGTGGATCTGGTGACGGCTAACTCGGCGGTGACCATGTTCGAGCTGGGCGGGTTTATTGGCGCGCTGGTGGCGGGCTGGGGGTCGGACAAGCTGTTTAACGGTAACCGTGGCCCGATGAACCTGATTTTCGCCGCCGGGATATTGCTCTCGGTGGGCTCGCTGTGGCTGATGCCATTTGCCAGCTACGTGATGCAGGCCGCGTGCTTCTTCACCACCGGTTTCTTCGTGTTTGGCCCGCAGATGCTGATCGGTATGGCCGCGGCGGAGTGCTCGCACAAAGAGGCGGCAGGCGCGGCGACGGGCTTTGTCGGGCTGTTTGCCTATCTTGGCGCGTCGCTTTCCGGCTGGCCGCTGGCGCGGGTCATCGACATCTGGCACTGGAGCGGGTTTTTTGCGGTGATCGCTATCGCTGCGGGGATTTCCGCCCTGCTGTTGCTGCCATTTTTAAACGCTCAGGCCCCACGCGAAACCAGTGTGATGTGATGCGCCTCACCTTTTCGCCCCGAGTGGGGCAAAACTAGGAAATTTTCCCGGTTTCACCTGGACGCTGTCTCAGGCGTCTCTCCCGGCTGATTTTTACAATGCCTGCCATTCGCAGGTATAAAAATCAGCTCAGGAGCAAACCATGCTGGCCTTCTTAAACCAGGTACGTAAGCCGACCCTGGATCTGCCGCTCGATGTGCGGCGTAAAATGTGGTTCAAACCCTTCATGCAGTCCTACCTGGTGGTCTTTATTGGCTACCTGACCATGTACCTGATCCGCAAGAACTTTAACATCGCGCAGAACGACATGATCTCGACCTACGGGCTGAGCATGACGCAGCTGGGGATGATTGGCCTGGGCTTCTCCATCACCTACGGCGTGGGTAAAACGCTGGTTTCCTATTACGCCGACGGCAAAAATACCAAGCAGTTCCTGCCGTTTATGCTGATCCTCTCCGCCATCTGTATGCTCGGCTTTAGCGCCAGCATGGGCGCGGGCTCGGTCAGCTTGTTCCTGATGATTGCCTTCTACGCCCTGAGCGGTTTCTTCCAGAGTACCGGCGGGTCTTGCAGCTATTCCACCATCACCAAATGGACGCCGCGCCGTAAGCGTGGGTCGTATCTTGGCATGTGGAACATCTCCCACAACCTCGGTGGTGCGGGTGCGGCTGGCGTGGCGCTGTTCGGTGCTAACTATCTGTTCGATGGCCACGTGATCGGTATGTTTATCTTCCCGTCGATTATCGCCCTGATCGTTGGTTTTATCGGCCTGCGCTTTGGCAGCGACTCCCCGGAATCTTACGGTCTGGGCAAAGCTGAAGAGCTGTTTGGCGAGGAGATCAGCGAAGAGGACAAAGAAACCGAAGAAAACGAGATGACCAAATGGCAGATCTTTGTTGAGTACGTGCTGAAAAACAAAGTGATCTGGCTGTTATGTTTCTCGAACATCTTTCTGTACGTGGTGCGTATCGGTATCGACCAGTGGTCTACCGTGTATGCCTTCCAGGAGCTGAAGCTGTCCAAAGAAGTCGCGATCCAGGGCTTTACCCTGTTTGAAGTGGGCGCGCTGGTCGGCACGCTGCTGTGGGGCTGGCTTTCTGACCTTGCCAACGGACGTCGTGCGCTGGTGGCCTGTGTGGCGCTGGCCCTGATCATCGCGACCCTCGGTGTTTATCAACATGCCAGCAATCAGTACGTTTACCTCGCATCGCTGTTCGCGCTGGGTTTCCTGGTGTTTGGCCCGCAGCTGCTGATCGGCGTAGCCGCCGTTGGTTTCGTACCGAAAAAAGCGATCGGCGCTGCCGATGGGATTAAGGGCACCTTCGCGTATCTGATTGGTGACAGCTTCGCCAAGCTCGGTCTGGGGATGATCGCTGACGGCACGCCGATTTTCGGCCTCACCGGCTGGGCTGGCACCTTCGCCGCGCTGGATGCCGCAGCCATCGGCTGTATCGTCCTGATGGCAATGGTCGCGGTGCTGGAAGAACGTAAAATTCGCCGCGAAAACCGCGCGCAGAAGCAGAAATTGAAAGCAGCCTGAGTGTGCAGGTAACTTTTTGCCCGGCGTGATGCCGGGCTTTTTTTATTCACATAGTTATGTTCTAACCAAGAACATAAACATCCCCTGTGGATGGAGTGATTGCTTCCGGCAACCATAAATTGCCCCATTTCCCTGTACAATGGCAGCCCATTATTTTATCGGGTTTCAGGTCGTGCAAAAACTGCCTGATAGCCCAGAGCTTCCGGGGTGAGGCGCTACGCAGGTGAAAACCACCGAACAGAGCGTGAACATGATTAATGCCGGTTATTCTCTGGCAGTGACGCACAATATCATTCAGCCCTCGATGCCCACAGCCGATAAAAATAACCAACCCACGGTCAGATTTATAGATTAAAACCCCTTCGTCTTTTACATAATCCACTGTCGTATTTTTACCACCGATAACACCGTATGCGTGTGGCCTGGCTACTGGGATCTCGCCTGACCACATAAAACGTTCTCCAATTCGAAGCGGAGTGCTGCTGTATTCCATGTGATAACGGGAATAGTCATTATTCAGAGACAATTTTTTTATTCTGACGGTATACCCTGAAAACCTTATTGCCGAGTAGCGCTCGCTGGTCACGAGGGGGTGACATACGATCCGACATTTTTCAGGCAGCCACGGAACACCACCACAGTGGTCATAGTGGCCGTGAGAAAGCACGGCTGCGGTCAGGTTGGTTAAATCGATCCCCATCAGCGCTGCGTTATGGCAGAAACTATCATCAGGTCCGGTATCAAATAAAATGGAATCATTTTCATCCTGTATAAACAGGCTCAGCCCTGCTTTAGCGTGCAGTAATTTTTTAGCGCTGTAGCTAAGACGATTTTCCAGCAGGACGCTGATAGTTATGGACATATTCGCTCCTTCCCTGACATGAATATTCGCGATCGGCGGGCATGATTTTCATCGACAATACACCATTGATATGCGGCTTTCCGCCTTGCGCCTCAACGTTCAGACATATGGATGATCCTGGGTATTCCCATGTGGTACGGGTGGTTGGTTTACGCCCGCCCGCTGGTCTCCAGCAACAACTCCCTCAGCCACACCTGCGCCGGGTTTCGGTGCGTGCGTGCGTGCCAGGCCATGCTTTTGGTAAACCCTTGCACCGGAACCGGCGTGTCACACACAAACATATCCGCCCGGTTTTCGGCCATGCGCTGTGGCACGACGGCGATCATATCGCTGATGGCCAGCACCTCCGGCAGCACCAAAAAGCTGCTCACCGATAATCCCACGCGTCGCTCGCGCCCGGCCTTTGCCAGCGCATCGTCGGTCACACCGTGGAAGCTTTCGCCCTCGTAAGACACCAGCACATGCTCCAGAGTACAAAAGCGCTCAAGTGAAAGCGGTTTGCCTGCATCCGGGTGATCGGCACGCATCATGCAGACGTACCGTTCATCATAAAGCGCGCGGCTGTGGAGCTCATCCGGTGTGGTGTGCGGCGTCAGCAGGGCGAGGTCGATTTTCCCCTGCTCAAGCTGGGTGACGAGTCGATCTGGCTCTACCGGCACCACGCGCACGCGGATGTAAGGGGCTTGCACCTTCAGGGCGGCGATAAACGGCACGATCACCGCGCGCAACGCGTAATCCGTGGCGGCGAGGGTAAAGGTCTGTCTGGCGATGAGCGGATCAAAGTCGATAGGCTGCAACAGCACATCGATATCCGCCAGAATGCGCTTGATAGGCGCGGCCAGCGCTTCCGCACGGATGGTTGGCACAATGCCGTGTGGGGCGCGGATAAACAACGGGTCGTCGAAGTAATCCCGCAGGCGGTTCAGCATCCCGCTCACCGCAGGCTGTGTAAGGGCAAGACGCGCTGCGGCGCGGGTGACGCTGCGTTCGTCCAGCAGGGCATCCAGCGTTTTCAACAGGTTGAGATCCAGGGTGCGCAGATCCGCTTTCATGAGGTTATTCCACCTTTTTTCAGTTCACTATTATGGCGCTGCCTGCTGTTGACGCTGCGCGTTTCCCGATATGATGAGCGGCTAATTTAAGGAGAACGCATGGTCTGGATAATGCTGGCAACCCTCGTGGTGGTGTTCGTGGTCGGATTTCGGATCCTGACCTCTGATTCCCGCCGCGCGATCAAACGATTAAGCGAGCGTCTGGGTATCACTCTGGTGCCGGTAGAATCGATGATCGATCAGTTTGGTAAAACGCCCGGCAATGAGTTTATCCGCTACCTTGAGCGCCCGGACGAAGCGCATCTGCAAAACGCGGCGCAGGTGCTGCTGATCTGGCAGGTCTGTATCGTCAACGGCAGCGAAGAGAACCTGCATACCTGGCATCGGCTGCTGCGTAAAGCCCGTCTTGCCGCGCCAATCACCGATGCGCAAATCCGCCTCGCGCTGGGCTTTATGCGCGAGATGGAGCCAGATCCGCAGGAACTTAATGCCTTCCAGCTGCGTTATAACCAGCTTTTCTTGCCGCAAGAGGGCGTGTTTTACCTGCACTGATATCACGAATCGTGATGAAGAGTATAAAACATCATCATTAGATTTATACCACCCGTGAGCGCAACATCACCTCATCAACAACATGACGAGGTGAACCATGAAACAATCCGCGATTATTTGGCCGAACGACTATCTGCCAGGTACCACTGATAACTTTGCATCTAACGAAATCATCGTTGCCGGGCTGAGCGCCAAAGAGATTTGGGTGCAGCTCAACGACACGGCCCTGTGGCCGGGCTACTACAGCAACGCTGAGGATATCCGTTTCCACGACGGCAGCGGCCCTGAACTGAGTGCCAACGCCCGTTTCCGCTTCACCACCTTTGGCTTCCCGGTTGAAGCGCAGGTGACGGAATATGTGCCGCCGGTTGACGGTGAAGCGGCGCGTATCGCCTGGCACGGCTGGGTGGAGGGCGAGGCGAACTCGCGTCTGGACGTGATCCACGCGTGGCTGTTTGAAGACCTGCCCGGTAACCGCGTGCGCATTCTGACTCAGGAGTCGCAGAAAGGTGTTCCGGCGCAGGAATTAGCACGCACCGTGCCGAACCCGATGATTAACGGACACCAGGAGTGGATCGTCGGGCTGGCGAATGCCGCGATGAAAGAAAAGTTGTCAAAACGTTAAATTCGTCACACTTTTGATGATAAACTGCGCAGCTTTTCCGCACATTTATCTTCAGGTGACGCCATGACCGAACATATCCAGACCACGACCAGACCGCAGACCAAAGAGGTTTCACGCCCGAACTGGTCGGCGGTTTTCTCCGTGGCATTCTGCGTGGCCTGCCTGATTACCGTCGAGTTTTTACCGGTCAGCCTGCTGACGCCAATGGCGCAGGATCTGGGTATTTCCGAAGGCGTAGCGGGGCAGTCTGTTACTGTGACCGCGTTTGTGGCGATGTTCGCCAGCCTGTTTATCACCCAGGTAATTGGCACGATCGACCGCCGCAAAGTGGTCATTCTTTTTAGCGTGCTATTGACGCTCTCCTGCCTGCTGGTTTCTTTTGCCAATAACTTTACCCTGCTGCTGCTTGGGCGCGCCTGTCTGGGATTAGGGCTGGGCGGCTTCTGGGCAATGTCGGCATCCCTCACCATGCGTCTGGTGCCTGCGCGCACGGTGCCTAAAGCCTTGTCCGTTATCTTTGGCGCCGTGTCTATCGCACTGGTGATCGCCGCGCCGCTGGGCAGTTTCCTGGGCGGGATTATCGGCTGGCGAAATGTGTTTAACGCAGCGGCTGTCATGGGTTTGCTGTGCATTATCTGGGTGTGGAAAGCGTTGCCGTCCCTGCCGGGTGAGGCGGCACATCACAAACAGAATATGTTCAGCCTGCTGAAACGCCCGGGCGTGCTGGCGGGGATGAGCGCCATCTTTATGGCCTTTGCCGGGCAGTTTGCCTTCTTTACCTATATCCGTCCGGTGTTTATGACCATGGCCGGTTTTGATGTGGATGGTCTGACGCTGGTGCTGTTGAGCTTCGGCATTGCCAGCTTTATCGGTACGTCCCTGTCGTCCCAGTTCCTGAAACGCTCCCTGAAAGTGGCGCTGGCGGGTGCCCCGCTGGTGCTGGCGATAAGCGCGGCGGTGCTGGTACTGTGGGGTAGCGATAAATGGGTCGCGTCGGCGATTGCGATTATCTGGGGCTTTGCCTTTGCGCTGGTACCGGTGGGCTGGTCAACGTGGATCACCCGCTCTCTGGCCGATCAGGCCGAAAAAGCCGGGTCGATTCAGGTGGCGGTGATTCAGCTGGCGAATACCTGTGGCGCGGCGGTGGGCGGCATTGCGCTTGACCATATCGGGTTGACGTCGCCGCTGGTGATTTCCGGCACGCTGATGCTACTGACGGCGCTGCTGGTGGCAGGGAAAGTTAAGGCGAAATAGTTAAAATGTCCCCCTTCTCCCGCACAGGGGAAAAGGGGGAAAAGATTACGGACGTTCGCCCTTTGCCAGGCGAGCGTTGATATCGGCAATGACTTCCGGCAGCGCTGCCAGTGAATCCACCACGTAGTGCGCCCCTGCGGCATACAGCTTCGCGGCTGCCCCCTCACGGCGGGTGGCGATCTCTTGCGGCGACATCGATTGATACTCTTCCCAGGTTGCACCAAACTCGTTGCCGGAAACCGCCAGCCCAACGCTCCACATCCCGGCATGAATGCCTTCTTCAATCCCCGGAGCCGCATCGTCTACCTTGACGCAGTGCGCCACATCGTCGATACCCAGGGTGATAACATTTTGCAGCGCCATCCACGGCCCAGGGCGACCGCCAGGTGCAAGATCGTCAGTGGCGACCCAGCAGTCCGGTGCATAACCTTGCGCGGCTGCGGCTGGCACCAGCTTTTCCATCACGGCACGCGGGTAGCCCGAGCAGGAGCCAATCTTTATCTGTTGAGCGCGCAGAGTAGCGATCGTGTCGACAACACCCTCAATAGGTGCCGCAAAATCGACAACTTTGGCGATTTGCAGCGGCATAAAGGTGGCGTAGATTTTATCGATGTCGCCTGCCGTCATTGCACGGCCAAATTTTGCCTGCCAGCGGGCATCCACGGAAGGTAATTTCCCTAAGGCCTCAATGTGTTGCCATTTTCCCAGCCCCATCGGGACGCGCGCTTCGGCAAGCGTAACGTCCACATCAAATGCCCGACGAAACGCTTCCACAAAAATCTGCGTGGGTGCGAAGGAGCCAAAGTCGACGGTAGTCCCCGCCCAGTCGAGAATAACGGCGTTAATACGTTTCATGGTGGCTCCTTATTTTTTCCAGTACATCGCGTGTTTGATGGCGTTCAGCAGGGAGATGATATCGCGCTCGTACACCTCGCCAATGTTGCCGATACGGAAGCAGTCGCTTTGGGATACTTTCCCCGGGTAGATGACAAAACCTTGTTCTTTCAGGCGCGAATAGAACTCTTTGAAACGGTATTGCGCATCATCCGGTGAGTAAAATGCGGTGATGATCGGGGAGTGAAATACATCGTCCAGCAGAGTCCTGAAGCCCAGCTCGCGCATCCCGCTAACCAGTGCTTGCTGATTCTGAAGGTAGCGTCGGTAGCGTGCCGCCACGCCGCCTTCTTCGGCCAGCTCCGCCAGCGCCTGGGCAAACGCCAGCACCGTATGCGTCGGAGAGGTAAAACGCCATTTGCCGTGATTGTCCTCCATGCAGCGCCACTGGGCGTAGAGATCGAGGGACAGTGAGCGGGAATGGCCTGCACAGGCTTCCAGCTTCGCGGTGCGGGCAATCACAAAAGCAAACCCCGGCACGCCCTGAATACACTTGTTGGCGGAGCTGATCAGGAAATCAATGTTGAGTTCGGCCACATCCAGCGGGATGCCGCCGAAGCTGCTCATGGCATCGACGATATAGGTTTTAGCGTACTGGCGCGCCAGTACGCCCACTTCAGCAATCGGGTTCAGGATCCCGGTGGTCGTTTCGCAATGCACCATCGCAATATGGCTGATGGCGGTATCCTCTTTCAGGATCGCTTCCAGGGTTTGTACCTCCGGGCGGGCGACTTCACCGCAGTCGTATACGCGGTGGGCTATGCCCATCAGCTCTGCCATTTCCGCCATTCGCGCACCGTATGCACCGTTGCTGACGATCAGCACTTTATTGTCTGCACCGATGGCGCTGCCGAGCACGGCTTCAACCGCGTAGCTGCCGCTGCCCTGTAGCAGGACAGAGGTGTAACCCTCCGCTCGGGTGGCGAGGGCGGTGAGCTGTTGACGGATTTTCTCGACCACGCCGAGATTGTAGTCATCATCCCAGGTGCAGCTGTCGAACAGCATTGCCTCTTTCACGCTGCGGGAGGTGGTCAGTGGGCCGGGGGTCAGCAGCAGATAGTTACGCGAAGTCATGTTTTTCACCTATTGGTCTATACCAGATTTGGCGTTATGATGGCGATAATCCCGCCAACCGGTCAACGGGAAAAGGGTGTTGCAACAAAAAATTCATCAACGTCTGTATAATGTCGCCAGGAAAACGCGACGGCGAGTGAGCATGAAATCAATACCCGGTGATATCCCACAATACCTGTTAATCAAGGCGCAGTTGCAGGCACGTATTCAGAGCGGTGCGCTGAAAAGTGGCGATAAGCTGCCTTCTGAGCGTGAACTGTGCGCGATCTTCAACACCACGCGTATCACCATTCGCGAAAGCCTGTCGCAGCTGGAAGCCAGCGGCGCCATCTACCGCGCCGACCGCCGCGGCTGGTTTGTGACGCCAGAACGCTTGTGGCTTGATCCCACCCAGAACACTAACTTCCATAAGCTCTGCCACGAGCAGGGACGCGAGCCGAAAACGGTGCTGCTTAACGGCGTGCTGACCACGGTGCCGGTGGAGGTGATGGGGCCGTTGCAGCTCCAGCCTTTTGACCAGATTTACCTGCTGACGCGCCTACGCTATGCCGATGGCCGCGCCATCTGCTACAGCGAAAACCACTGTCTGCCTGCCCGCGTGCCGGAGCTGCTGCACCACGATCTCAACGGCAGCCTGACTGAGGTCTACGAAGCCGAATACAACCTTGTCTATACCAGTATGCATCTGTCGTTCTACCCTACGGCTATGCCTTCTCAGGCTGCGCAGGCTCTGGGGGTGATGGAAGGGCGCCCGGCCTTATTGCTGAAGCGCCTCAACTATGACCAGCACGGGCGCGTGCTCGATTTCGATATCGAATACTGGCGTCACGATAGCCTGCGAATTGAAGTTGATACCCACTAAATAAATCTTTCATCGTTTTGTCACATTAGCCGTTTAGCGTTTAAAGCAAATCTGGTATAGGCCAGAAAACATAAACGACTCCATGAGGCTTTAACGATGAAACTCTCCCGACTCGCTCTGATCTCTGCCTTTGCTCTCGCCAGCACCCCGGTGTGGGCAGATTCCGTTGTCACGGTCTACTCCATTGACGGTCTGCATGATGGTGATAACAGCTGGTATCAGGCGCAGTTCGATGCCTTTACCAAAGCCACCGGCATTACCGTGCGTTACGTGGAAGGCGGTGGTGGCGTGGTGGTAGAGCGTCTGGCGAAAGAGCGTACGAATCCGCAGGCGGATGTGTTGGTTACTGCACCGCCGTTCATTCAGCGTGCGGCGGCCGACAAACTGCTGGCCAGCTTTAAAACGGACTCTGCCGCAGCCATCCCCGGTTCGACCGACTTCTATTCACCGCTGGTGAAGAACTACCTGAGCTTTATCTACAACGGCAGCGTGCTGAAAGCGGCCCCGGCCAGCTGGCAGGAACTGCTCGACGGCAAATTCAAAAACAAGCTGCAATACTCGACGCCGGGCCAGGCGGCAGACGGCACGGCGGTCATGCTACAGGCCTTCCACAGCATGGGCAGCAAAGACGCAGGCTTTGACTATCTTGGCAAACTGCAGGCCAACAACGTTGGGCCATCGGCCTCTACCGGCAAGCTGACCGCGCTGGTCAACAAAGGTGAGCTGTACGTGGCGAACGGCGATCTGCAAATGAATCTGGCGCAGATGGAACGCAACCCGAATGTGAAGATCTTCTGGCCGGCGGATGCGAAAGGTGAACGCAGCGCGCTGGCACTGCCGTATGTGATTGGTTTAGTCCAGGGCGCACCAGAAAGCGAAAACGGCAAAAAACTGATTAACTTCCTGCTGAGTAAAGAGGCACAAACGGCTGTGAGCGCGCTCTCCTGGGGAATGCCGGTTCGCAGCGACGTGACGCCGACGGATGACCACTACAAGGCCGCCACTGCTGCACTTAACGGCGTGAAAAGCTGGGAACCGAACTGGGATGAGGTCGCCACATCGCTTTCCGCCGATATTTCCCGCTGGCATAAAGTGACCGACAGCGAGTAAGCCTGATGCTGATGAAAACCTCTACCCTTCACGCCCCGCCGCTGGCGGGGTCATCGGGGATTGTCCTCGACTCTCTGCGCGTGGCGTACCACGGAAATATGGTGCTCAAGCCGCTCTCATTAACCATCGAGCCGGGTGAAGTGCTGGCGCTGATTGGTCCGTCAGGCTCCGGCAAAACGACAGTGCTACGTGCTGTGGCGGGTTTTGTCCAGCCTGCGGGCGGGCGCATTCTGATTGGTGATACGGATGTCACCCATCTGCCGCCCTACAAGCGCGGGCTGGCGATGGTGGTGCAGAACTACGCGTTGTTCCCGCATCTGAAGGTTGAGGACAACGTTGCTTTCGGATTGCGGGCGCAAAAGCAGCCGAAAGCCCTGATTAACGATCGCGTGACCGAGGCGCTCAAAATTGTCGGGATGAGCGACTACGCGACGCGCTACCCCCATCAGCTTTCCGGCGGGCAGCAGCAGCGCGTGGCGATTGCCCGTGCGATTGCCGTACGCCCGCGCGTATTGTTGTTGGATGAACCACTTTCTGCGCTGGATGCGCAGATCCGCCACAACATGGTGGAAGAGATTGCGCGTTTACACCGTGAGCTGCCTGAACTGACCATTCTCTACGTGACGCACGATCAGACCGAGGCGCTTACTCTGGCAGATAAAATCGGCATCATGAAGGACGGGTCGATGATTGCTCACGGCGAAACTCGCGCGCTCTATCACCATCCGCCGAATCGCTTTGCAGCGGAGTTCCTCGGGCGGGCGAACATCCTTCAGGCGACGGCGCTGGGCAATGTTTCTGCGCCGGGGCTGGTGGGAGTGAGCTGTGGTGGAACGGTGATCCGTGCCTGGAGTCAGGGCGTGAAGCACGGACATAACAAACTGCTCTGTATTCGCCCGCAGCATATGAGCCTGACGCCGCGTTCGGCCAACAGCAACCGTCTGAACGCAACGCTGCAATCGGTTCACTGGCAGGGGGATTTAACCCATTTGCTGTGTGACGTAGCCGGTGAACCGGTGCGTATTGTGATGACGCACGTCAACCCGCTGCCGCAGCCAGGTGATCCGCTGGCGCTGTGGTTTGAGCCTGACGATGCGGTTCTGATTGAGGTGTAATGATGTCGCTCTCTCTGACGCTGGAAAAAACCGCCCCCGCCCTGCGCCCGATGCTGTGGCTGGCATTGCCATTACTGGTTCTGGGTACGCTCTTTTTCTATCCCTTACTGCTTATCGCCGAGCAGGCACTGCGCAACACCAGTGGGCATATCGGGCTGGAGACCTTCTGGCAGGTGGTGGAGTCAAAACGTTTTGCCAGCGCGCTGCTGAATACTCTGCAGATTGCGTTGTCTGCAACTGCCGGGTGCCTGATTCTGGGCAGCGTGATGTCCCTGATCCTGGTGTTTATCCCCTTTCCGGGCAGCGGCCTGATTGGCCGGGTGGTGGATACCTTTATCGCCCTGCCAACCTTTCTGATCACGCTGGCGTTCACCTTTGTTTACGGTTCCGCCGGGCTGCTCAACGGCACGTTGATGAGTCTGTTTGATTTTGACCTTCCGCCCGTCGATTTTCTCTACTCCATGCAGGGGGTGATTCTGGCGGAGATCACCGTCTTCACGCCGCTGGTGATGCGCCCGCTGATGGCCGCCCTGCGGCAGATCGATACCAGTCAGCTGGAAGCGGCCAGCATTCTCGGTGCCCATCCGGCGCGCGTTATTGCACAGGTGATTTTCCCTGCGGCGCTCCCTGCGCTGATGGCGGGCGGCAGCCTGTGCCTGCTGTTAACCACCAATGAGTTTGGCATCGTGCTGTTTATTGGTGCGAAAGGGGTGAATACCTTGCCGATGATGGTCTATAGCAAAGCGATCCTTGAATCGGACTACAGCGTGGCGTGCATGATTGCCCTGATTAATATTGTGCTGTCGCTGGGGCTGTTTGCGCTCTATCGCCTGGCGGCATCGCGTACTGGCGTAAGGAGTTAACGATGCTGATCTGGTCTCGTAAAGGGCGTGTTGTAGCCGGTGCGCTGGCGACCATGCTATTTACCGTCTTCTTCTTCCTGCCGCTGGCGGTGATTTTAATGTCCAGCCTGAGCCAGCAATGGAACGGCATTCTGCCGAGCGGGTTCACGTTGATCCATTTTGTGAACGCGTTGCGCGGCGCATCCTGGAATGCTCTGTCGGCGAGTCTGGTCATCGGTTTTTGTGCCAGCCTGTTCGCTCTGTTGTGCGGCGTGTGGGCGGCGCTGGCGTTACGTCAGTACGGTAAGAAAACACAAAAGTGGTTGAGTATGGTCTTTTACCTGCCGAGTGCGATCCCGTCGGTATCGGTGGGGCTGGGGATCCTGGTGGCGTTCAGCCAGGGACCGTTGCAGATGAATGGTACGCTGTGGATTGTGCTGGCGGCACACTTTGTTCTGATCTCGGCTTTCACCTTCAGTAACGTCTCGACCGGGCTGGCTCGCGTGTCGGCGGATATCGAAAATGTGGCCTCGAGCCTGGGCGCTACGCCGTGGTATCGCCTGCGTCACGTGACCTTACCACTGCTGATGCCGTGGATGGTCTCCGCGCTGGCGCTGAGTTTGTCACTGTCGATGGGCGAACTGGGTGCGACGATGATGATCTATCCGCCTGGCTGGACGACGCTTCCGGTCGCGATTTTTAGTCTGACCGATCGCGGGAATATTGCCGACGGCGCGGCGCTGACCATTGTGCTGGTGGCTATAACCTTGCTGTTGATGCTGAAACTGGAAAGGATCGCGAAGCGTTTAGGGCAGCGGTGAACGTGCTTTTAACCCTCTCCAGTGGGAGAGGGTATCAGGTCAGGCTGATGTCTGAACGCGTCTGCGCGAGTCCATTGAAATCAGTACTACCGACGAGACAATCAGCAGCGTCCCCAGCCAGTCCGGCAGGGTGAATGCCACGCCCAGCAAGATGACAGACAGCAGCGCGCTGCTCAGCGGCTCGGCGCAGCTGAGAATGCTCGCCTTCGGCCCACCAATCATCTGTGCGCCTTTCAGATACAGACTGAACGTCAGCGCCGTGCCGATCACCACCAGGTAGAAGAACGCCAGCAACAGGCTGCCGTCGATCACGAAAGTGGTTCCGCGCCCGGCGTAGAACGGGGTCAGCATTAACCCTGCAATCAACATGCTCCAGCCGACAATCGGCAGCGTGCCGTAGCGGGCAATCAGCGTCGACGGATACGTGGTGTAGAACGCGGCGGCAAAGGCCGAAGCGATCCCGAAGAACAGAGCCGCAGGCGAAATAGAGAGTGAGGTGGGATCGCCATGGGTCACCAGCAGAAACGTGCCGATCAGTGACGTCATAATCGCGGACAACACAAATATCCCCGGGCGCTTTTTCCGCGCCAGCGCAAACCACGCCACGATGATGGTCGGTGACAGGAATTGCAGCACGGTGGCGGTGGCGGCGTTGGATTTTTCAATCGTCAGCAGGAAGGTGAGCTGCACGGTGAGCGCGCCAACCAGCGAGAAAATCAGCAGGCTGATGGCATCTTTGCGATTTTTGATGACCGAGAAAATCTTGTCGCCGTGAACGAAGGAGAGCGTGAGCAGGATAACACCGGTAAACAGCAGGCGAACCATGGTCAGATAAGGCGAAGAAATATGGCTTTTCTCCATGATGTATTGCGCACAAACCCCTGAACTTCCCCATAAAACGGCGGCGATCAGGACGTTTAGCATCCCTTTACGTGTGGAACCCATGTACTCCCCTGCTATGTCGATTTTTGACTAGCATAACATGGGTCTTGTCGGGTGTGGTGCGGCCTGATGCCCTCACCCCGGCCCTCTCCCACAGGGAGAGGGGGAAAACACTAGAAACGGCAACTTGCGTTGCCGTTTTGCGTTTACCTACTAGAACCACGCTTCCCACATCGCGCCGACGTTGAAATCGTCGAGCGTGGTGTCATCCGTGCCGTTCACGCGTGCGGTGTGTTCGTTATCCACTTTGCCGCCGGTCACGTAAAAACGCAGCATTGGGCGGAACTCTGGCCCCATGGCGATAGACATGTTCTGCGACAGGGTCAGCTTCCAGCCTTTGTTATCGCCGCCGTTGTCGTAATCAACGTGCTGCCAGCCCGCTTCCAGCCAGGTGGAGTGAACGTCGTTCCACCAGTGCATCGGGCGAATAATGGCGTTGTAGTTTTTGCGGTTATCGCTCTTGTCACGGCTATTGTCGTAATCGTGGAAGGCGAGGATGTACTCCACCTGGGTCTGTGGAGTGAATTTGTGCAGACCTTCGAAGCTGGCGTACACCGTGGTCAGATCCTCGGTTTTGTTAAATACGCTGTTGTCCGAGTTATCCGAGTAACGGGCAATTACCTTGTTCACGCCGCTGTCGTTGGTGTGGCTCAGCACCACGCCGCCCTGCCAGGCGTTAAGACGCTCGTCGCTCTCAATGGCTTTGGAGTCAAAGCCGTAGTTGGCATACAGCTCCAGATCGATTGGGCCGAGTTTCATGCCGTGGATTTTTGAGGTCGCGGCGTAGTTGCCTTTGTCGCCGGTGCCGGAACCGCCGGTACAGGTGATGCGCGATGGGTTAGCCTCATCTTCCATCACTTCCGGGCTACAGGATTCCACTGCCGCCACGGTCGCGACGTCAAACTGGACGCCGCCGATGTCGAAGTTCTTCACCCCGGCGCCCTGGCCATCGTGGTTCATCCAGAAGTAATCGTTGATGCCCTGCTGCGGACGCTGGTGGAAGTCACGGCCGGCCCAGAAATAGGCGTTCGGGTTGGAGGCCATAATGTTGGTCACCCCCGCGTAGGCTTTTTTCAGGTTAACTTCGTCGCCCCAGTGGTCGATCATCACGTTGATGTCCCAGATGGCGCCGTTTTCACCCTTGAAGGCTTTGGAAAGCTGGAATTCACCGCCGTTGCCTTCGTTCCCCAGGCGACCAATCGCGGATGCGCCGTTGTAGGAGCCATCCACCGCCACGTATTTCTGATCGGCGGCCTGGAAGTGCGCACCGTAGCGGGCGTAGCCGGTAAATTTGATGCCGAACGGGATAGCCATATCCGGGGATTGCGCCGCGCTTTGCGGCTCGGTCACCACGTCGACTTTTTTCGCCACCGCGGCATCCATTTTAGCCTGACGGTCTGCCAGGGCTTTATCCACCGCTTTGGCCACAATGGCGTCGATTTGCTCCTGCGTGAATTCTTGTGCGAGGACAGAAATTGGGCAAAGCGCGGCGATAACCGCCATTGTTAATGGAAGTTTTTTAATATTTTTCATTGTCATCTCTATTAATTTACATTTTATTCAGACAATAACCATCCCATTCCGATTTGACAGAATATGTCGCTATCATCAGAAACAGAGTGATTTATATTTTCAGGTACAGAGGTATTACATTAACTTTATTTCGCCATAAGCTATCTCTGATATAAATGAATAATTTCTTCAGATAATTCACGCGCCAGCAGAGAATTCATTAAATGATCCTGGGCGTGCACCATAATTAACGTCATCGGCTGACGGGCTTCACCCGCATCCTGCTCGATCAGTTTGGTTTGCATCTTGTGCGCCTGACGCGCGTAGCCATCGGCTTCGCGCAGCAGGTTTTTTGCTTCGTCAAGGTTGCCCTGACGCGCAGCGTGCAGTGCTTCAAAGCACAGGCTGCGCGACTGACCAGCATTGACGATGATTTCCATTACGGCTTCTTCTAAGGCAACCATCATCTCTTTCTCTATTTATCGAAACTATTGTTTAACGAGGTAGCGGCAAACCACTCACCGCTCTTTTTAACGGTGCGTTGCTGCGTATCTAAATCGAGCTGGATAAATCCATAGCGATTTTTATAGGCATTACACCATGACCAGTTATCAATAAATGTCCACATATGATAACCAAGACAATTACACCCTTCGCTAATACCTTTATGCAGCCAGGTTAAATGCCCGGAAATAAAATCAATACGGTATTGATCGTTTATTTGGCCATTTTCAATAAAGCGTTGTTCATTTTCGACACCCATACCGTTTTCAGAAATAAAGCAGCGTGGGTTGCCATAGTTGTCGCGAAGATTAACCAGAATATCGTAAATACCGGGCTCATAGATTTCCCAGCCACGATAAGGGTTCATCTTGCGGCCTGGCATTTCGTAGTTATCAAAGAACCACTCCGGCATAAAGGGCGCCTGTGGATTCACCGCGCTGTCACGGCACTTCACGCGACGCGGCTGATAATAGTTAACGCCGAGCAGGTCGATTTTCCCTTCTGCAATCAACGCACTGTCTTCCGGTTTACAGGCTGGAAGCTGATCGTAGGACTTCAGCAGAGTCACCAGGTCGGCCGGGTACTCGCCGCGCAACACCGGGTCGAGGAAGCTGCGGTTAAACATCAGGTCTGCAATGTGCGCCGCCTTCACATCGGCCGGGTTTTGTGAACGCGGGTACGATGGCGTCAGGTTCAATACAATGCCAATTTCACCCGCGTAATGACCGGCGCGGTAAGCGCGAACGGCCAGTGCATGAGCCAGCACAGTGTGGTACGCCACCGTCGCCGCACGACGGAAATCCACCACGTTTGGGTAGTGGAAGTCGTACAGATAACCGCCCTCGACCGGGACGATCGGTTCGTTGAAGGTAAACCAGTGCAGCACGCGATCGCCAAACAGCTCGAAGCAAATTTGCGCGTAACGGGCATAGGCTTCCACTACGTCACGATTTTCCCAGCCACCGATCTCCTGCATTGCCATCGGCATGTCGAAATGGAACAGGGTGATAAACGGCGTAATGCCCTGTTCAATCAGCTCATCAATGACCTGGTTATAAAAATCGACTGCCTGTGGGTTCACTTCACCGATACCGTCGGGGATCAGGCGCGCCCAGCTAATCGAGGTCCGAAAGCTGTTGTGGTTCAGCTGCTTTAATAGCTGAATGTCCGTTTTCCAGTGCTGATAGAACGTGGAGGTCTGCTGCGGCCCCACGCCATTGTGAAAACGGTTTGGCTCGCGGGCAAACCAGTAATCCCATGTGGTTTGACCCTCTCTTGTCCCTTCGGTCTGGAGAGCGGAGCTTGCGCTGCCCCACCAGAAATGCTCGGGAAATGAATATTTCATGACGCTTCCTCTTTGACTTAATTGCTTGCTGTTTCAGCGGCACCGACCGTGGCCTGAGCTTTCTGCTCTTCGTTTTTGAGCAGTGAACGCTCATAAGCACGCAGGAACGGTAAATACATCAGCGCGGACATCACCATACAGACGACGCACATCACCACCGGACTTAACGCCCAGTTCGCCGCCCATGAGGCACCAATTGGCGCAGGGGTGGTCCATGGTGTTAACGACACAACCTGCGCCAGCCAACCCAGTTTAGTCGCGGCGTACGCCAGGCAGGCGTTGACCAGCGGAACACACACGAACGGGATGAACAGCATCGGGTTCATGATAATTGGCGCACCGAACAGGATCGGTTCGTTGATGTTAAAGAAGCTTGGCACAACGCCCATTTTGCCGATGGTGCGCAAGTGCGTTACGCGGCTACGCAGCAGCAGGAACGCCAGCGGCAGAGTCG
Organism: Enterobacter soli ATCC BAA-2102; assembly: GCF_001654845.1. Taxonomy (GTDB): domain Bacteria; phylum Pseudomonadota; class Gammaproteobacteria; order Enterobacterales; family Enterobacteriaceae; genus Enterobacter; species Enterobacter soli. The sequence goes on from NZ_LXES01000018.1 coordinate 68,429, forward strand.
AGCCCACGCCGCCAATCAGCAGATAGTGATCCCAGAAACCTTGCAGGTAAACGTGTGGCAGCGCCGCGCCAGCAGCCAGTGCCGCCTGGTTTGCCGACAGGTTTGCCATCCAGAACGGGTTCATGATGCCGGTGACAATCAGCGAGCCGTGGATGCCGGCGAACCAGAAGATCTGGCACAGCAGCACAGAAAGCAGAATGGCTGGCAGGGAGTCAGACGCAGAGACCAGCGGCTCCAGCAGGTGCATAATTGCCTGCGGAATAATCATCCCGGTTTGTGCTTCAATAAACAGGTTCAGCGGGTGCAGCGTGCCGATCACCACCATCACCGGGATCAGAATTTCAAACGAACGCGCCACGCCGGTTGGCACTTCTTTCGGCAGGCGAATGGTCACGTTGTTCTGTTTCAACCACGCGTACACACGGGTAGAGTAAATCGCGGTGATAAGCGCAGTGAAAATCCCCTGGCCAGACAGATACTGGGTAGAGATTTTGCCGTCGGCATAGGGTGCGGCAACCAGCAGAAACGCCATAAAGGCCAGCAGGCCGGACATCACCGGGTCGAGGTTAAACTGACGCCCCAGGCTCGCACCAATCCCCACTGAAATGAAGAAAGTCATCACGCCCATGCTGAGGTTAAACGGCAGCATCAGCTGTTCGCGATAGGTCTGGGAGAAATCCAGCCAGCCGCGGGCGAAGCTGTTGGTGGTATCCGCTGAGAACGGCGGGAAGATGAACACCAGCATAAACGAGCCGATGATCATAAACGGCAGGGCGGCGGTAAAGCCGTCGCGGATCGCAATCACATACTTCTGCTGTCCGAGCTTTGCCGCCAGCGGGGTAATAGATTGCTCAATAACCGCGACCATTGATTGATATAACGAACTCATGTGAACACCTTTTAGTGTGCCGCTTCGATGAGCGACAGTGCATAGTCCAGTACTTTATCGCCACGTTGCATCCCGTAGTCCATCATGTCGATGGCTTGTACCGGAATACCTTGCGTAGCCGCCTTGTCTGAGAGTGTCTGTAACATGTATTTCACTTGCGGTCCGAGAAGTACAACCTGGTATTGCGGAAACTGCGTATCAAATTCGGAAACACCGTACGCATCAATCTTGACCGGCAAACCACGTTCTTTCGCGACATCGACCATTTTGCTGACCAGCAGGCTGGTGGACATCCCGGCAGAGCAGCACAGCATAATCTTGAACATCGACAACCATCCTCTAAATGTAAAAAGTTATTGCGAGGATGATTGGACATCATACGGAAACCGGTTTCCATTTATAAAAGAAAGAAATGTGACAGCCATCAAGAAGCGTTGCTTATGGGGCTTGTTACCACGATCTGTGTCACAGAATTTGGCGATTAAGACCTCATTTTGAGTGGAAACGGAAAATCGGTTTCCATGAAAAACGGAAACGGATATACTCCATTCTGGCTATAATGTGAGCCGTAGCGGTTATGGAATTTACAGGTGCGGGTGGTTGCCTGTCAGGGGAGAGAGATGTCTACAATCAACGATGTATCACGTCTGGCCGGGGTGTCCAAAGCCACGGTATCACGGGTGTTGAGTGGGTCGCGTGGCGTAAAGGAAGCCAGCCGTCTGGCCGTTCTGAAAGCGGTGGATGAGCTGAACTACCGGCCTAATGTGATTGCACAGTCGCTGCTGAGCCAGTCCACGGGCTGTATTGGCGTGATTTGCGCGCAGGAAAATATTAACCAGACTACCGGTTATCTTTACGCGCTGGAAAAACACCTCAGTCAGCATCAAAAACACCTGCTGTTGCGTTTTGCGCATACCAAAGCGGAAGTGATGCACGCGCTTGAAGAGCTCTCCTGCGGCTTATGTGATGACATCCTGGTGATCGGCGCGCGTTTCCCGCTGGATATCGAGATGGAAAACGTCATTCTGGTCGACTGCATGGAAGCTGATAACGCCAACAGCATTCAGTTTGATCATGCCTTCGCCGCCGAAACCGCCTGTAACTACCTCACCAGCCAGGGGCGTCGCCAGATTGCGCTGATCCAGCCACAGGGTAGCGGTTTTGCCGACCAGGTGCTGCTGGGCTATAAGCACGCGCTGGAGAAAAATTTCCTGCCCTTTAACCGTAATCTGGTCTTTATGGAGGCAACGTCTTCTTCCGTTGCACTCCAGGAGCTTCTCAATAACGCCACCACGCTGAACTTTAACGCGCTGCTGGTGGCTGACGAACAGGAAGCCCAGCGTGTTATTCCGCAGTTGCAGGCGTTTAATAAATCCGTACCGGACGACATTATGGTCTTCAGCCTTGCCGGTTCGCTGCATCTGCCGGGTATCCCGGTGATCCCGGCCATTGAGTATTCGATGGATGCGATGGCAGCGAGAATTGTGGCCTGGCTGAACGAGAAAACGCAGATGCTCGGGTCGTACGTCTTACGCGGAGATTTGATCATTCCTGATATACGTAAGCGTTAAAAATGGTGTGTAGGCCGGGTAAGCGCAGCGCCACCCGGCGAGAAGCACGTGCCCAACCCTCAATAATCTTCCATACAATCAATCTGCCCGATCGCCGCCCAGTAGCCATCCAGATTGTCGCGCTTCACCGCCGTGATGGCGTTTTTCACCAGCAGTTGATTTGCCTCGGATGACAAAATCATCGCCTGCCACTCTTTATCACTCTGTTTTCGCTGCGGCGTGCAGGTTTTCTTGATGTCTTTTAGCACCTGCTGCTTAATCTGCGCGTCCTTAGCCGGGCTTTCTTCCTCCTGGGCATGAACGAACGCGGCGAACAGCAGGCAAACAATCAGGCAAAAAAGGTGTGCAGATTTCATTGAAACCTCCGGTATTGAGTCACATGTTTCACCTGAAATATATAGTTACATTCACCGTTCCGACTCAAGCCGAAAGTATGAATTTGCTCATTCGCGCGTATGAGTACCGATTACCAGTGCAATGCTATAGCTGACGACCACGGCGAAACTCATTTTCAGCATAGTTTCTCCGCCAATCCCGGCAAGTGGTGCCGCAATCCCGCCGAACAAAAACATCAGCATTCCCAGAATGGCCGACGCCGTACCCGACTCGCGAGCCTCGACCGCGCTCATGGCCTCTGAGCCCGCAATGGTGCTGATCCCACTGTTAAACGCGACGGTGAAAAATAGCGCGATCAGCGCAAGCGCTGAGAGGTGCATCCAGGCGAAGAGCAGCGTTAATGCGCCCGCGGCAACGGCCAGCACCAGACCTATTTGCATCAACCCTTCCGAGGGATGGCGACGGGCCAGACGAGAAAAGATCAGCGCGGAAATAATCAGCCCGATACCGTTTATGCCGAACAACAGACTAAATTGCATGGCGCTCAGGCCATATTCGTTTTGCAATACAAACGAGGAGGCACCGATATAGGAAAAAAGTCCCGCCAGCATAAAGGCCTGAATCAGACAGAAGCGCATAAAACGGCGATTTTTCAGTACCGTTTTAGCCGTGCCCAGCAGCGATCCCGCGCTGGATTTTTCACTGAGTGATTCACGGATAAACAGCTGGCTGGCGATCAGCAACGCCAGACCCGCACCGGCCATCACCCAGAACAGCATCCGCCAGTCGAAGTGTGATGAGATATAACCGCCCAGTACCGGAGAAACCACCGGCGCAATGCCGTTAACTGTCATCAGCAGGGCGAAGAACTGCGTCAGCATCGTGCCGTGATAATTATCGCGGGCGATAGAGCGCGCCAGAACCGAGCCACCCGCTCCGGCAACGCCCTGTAAAAACCGCCAGACAATCAGCGCGTAGATATTCTGCGTGGTGGCACATAGCACAGAAGCTACCACAAACAGCAGCAGCGAAATCAGGAGCGGCATTTTTCGCCCCATGCGATCGCTCAGCGGGCCGAAAAAGAGCTGCCCAAGCCCGAGGCCAATCAGCGCCGAGGTCAGCGAAAGCTGGGTCAGCGTGGTGGAGGTGTTCAGATGCGTGGCGATCTCCGGCAGCGCCGGAAGATAAAAATCAGAGCACAATGGCCCGATGGCCGTCAGCAGGCCAAGAATCGCTGCAAATGAGAAAGAGAGTTTTGCCATATTGATCTGTCCCGTAGGCCGGGCAAGCGCCCGGCTAACCATGCTAAAGACCGCCGCCCAGTGACTGCCACAAGGTGATGCGGTTTTCCAGGTCGGTTTGTTGTAATGAAATCAGTGATGCCTGCGCCGACCACAGCGACCTCTGCGCGGTCAGGACCGTCAGATAATCCCCCGCGCCGGCCTGATAGCTGCGCGTTGCTACATCCAGCGTTTTTTGCTCGGCGGCCACGTATTCACGCTGAGCATCCAGCTGCTCGCTCAGCGTTTCGCGCCGTGCCAACGCATCGGCCACATCCCTGAACGCGCTCTGGATGGTTTTTTCGTAGGTGGCAATCAGCCCTTTTTTCTCTGCTTCAGCGTAGCGCAGCTGCGTCATGTTGTTGCCGCCGCTAAACAGCGGCAGGGTGATGGATGGCGCGAACGACCAGACCTTCAAGCCGTGGCTGAACAGGGACGACAGCGAATCGCTGCCCATACCTGCGCTGGCAGTGAGCGAAATCGTCGGGAAGAAGTTGGCGCGCGCAGCGCCGATATTGGCATTCGCACTCAGCAGGTTATGTTCTGCCTCCTGAATATCCGGGCGGCGCAGCAGTGTGCTCGAGCTGACGCCTGCCGGGATCAGGGTGATGGCGTTATCGCTCAGGCTCTCCAGCGTGCCGGGCAGCAGGTTATCCGGTACGGTCGCGCCCGCCAGCAGATTCAGGGCGTTTTTGTCCTGCATCACCTGGGTTTGATAACTCGCCACGCTGGCCCGCGCCTGCTGGTAAACGGCCATCGCTGAGCTGACATCCGTGGCCGCCGCAACGCCGACTTGCTGCTGGCGTTTCACGATGTTGAGAGAATTCGCGGCACTCTCCATCGTCGATTTCGCCAGCGCCAGGTTGCTGTTATCGGCGGCGAGAGTAACCCAGGCCGTCGTCAGCTCGCTGACCATCGTCAGGCGGGTATTCTGGGCGGTGAATTCGCTGGCAAGCCAGGTTTCACGCGCCGCCCGGGACAGGCTCTGGTTACGGCCGAACAGATCCAGCTCGAAGCTGGATACCGCGCCGTTGGCTTCGTCGCTGGTGGTCACACCGCTTGCCAGCGTGCGGCTGCGGGTGTGGCTCAGTTCCGCGTCCACCGTCGGGAACAGTGACGAACGGGTTTCACCGTACTGAGCGCGGGCGGCGTCGATATCCGCAATCGCTTTTTGCACATCACGGTTACTGTTGAGCGCCATCGTCACCACGCTTTTCAGCCGCGCATCGTTCATCACCTGCTGCCACTGGCTGACCACGGTATTGGCTTCACCGTGTGCGCCCGGCAACGTCGCCGGGACGGGTGCGTCAGGGCGCTGATAAGTTGGATCGAGCGAGACACAGCCTGCGCTCAGCAGGGCTAAGACTAAAACAGAGACACGAAACATTATGACCTCCGGTTTGCGTGTTTACCGGAGAACAGACGTTTCACCAGTACAAAGAATAAGGGGACGAAGAAGATAGCCAGCAGCGTGGCGGCGAGCGTACCGCCGATGATGCCGGTACCGATTGCCACGCGGCTGTTGGCTCCGGCACCGGTAGCCACCGCCAGCGGCGTCACGCCTGCAATAAACGCCAGCGAGGTCATGATGATAGGGCGCAGACGTGTCTGGGCGGCGCGTATGGCGGCGCGGGTCAGGGAATACCCTTCAGCCACTTTCGCCTCGGCAAATTCAACAATCAGAATGGCGTTTTTCGACGACAAACCGATGGTGGTCAACAGCGCCACCTGGAAGTAAACGTCGTTGTTCAGGCCGCGCAGGGTGGCGGCCACGGCTGCCCCCAGTACACCAAGCGGGATCACCAGGATGACGGAAATCGGCACCGACCAGCTTTCATACAGCGCGGCCAGGCACAGGAACACCACCAGAATGGAGAGGGCATACAGGCTCATCGCCTGACCGCTCGCCAGTTTCTCTTGCAGCGACAGCCCGCTCCACGCCCATGTCGTGCCGGATGGCAGGTTGTTGGCCAGCTGTTCCATTTTGCTCATCGCCGTACCGGAACTGGAGCCGCTGGCGTTTTCGCCCTGGATCTCATAGGCGGCCGAGCCGTTGTAGCGCACCAGACTTTCCGGGCCGTATTCCCAGCGGGTGGAGGCGAACGCAGAGAACGGCGTCATGGTGCTGTCGCTGCCGCGGACATACCATTTGTTAAGATCGGACGGCACGGCGCGGTAATCGCTATCGCCCTGGATATAGACCTTTTTCACGCGACCCCGGTCGATAAAGTCGTTCACGTAGGTCCCACCCCAGGCGCTTGAGAGTGTGTCGGTCACATCACTGAGGGAAAGCCCCAGAGACACGGCTTTGTTGTTATCAATATCCACCTGCAACTGCGGCATCTGCGGCAGATCGTTGGCACGCACGGCGTGCAGGTCGCTATCCTGATTGGCCTCACCAATCAGCTGGTTACGCATTTTGAGCAGGGTTTCACGGTCAGTATTGCCGGCCGCCATCAGCTCGAAGGTAAAGCCGTTACTCTGCCCCAGGCCGTCGACCGCAGGCGGCGTCATGGCAAAGATGGTGGCGTCACGAATGGTGCTCAGATCCTGCGTGGCACGCAGGGCAATCGCCTGGGCGGTGTTCTCTGCGCCTTTACGCTCAGACCAGTTTTTCAGCGAGACAAACGCCATCCCGGCATTCTGGCCGCTGCCGCTAAAGCTAAAGCCCTCAACGGTAAAGATAACGTCGGTATTGGCTTTCTCTTTGTTGAGGAACCATTCGCGGACCTGGCGGCTCACCTCTGCGGTGCGTACTGCCGTGGCGCCTGCTGGCAGGGTATACTGCACCATGATTTCACCCTGGTCTTCCGTTGGCAGGAAGCTGCCCGGCAGTTTCAGCATCGCCAGCCCCATCGCGCCGCAGAGCAGGGCGTAGATGGCCAGCATCCCGCCGGAGCGGCGCAGTGCGCGCAGCACCTTGTTCTGATAGCCGTGTTCGGTTTTGCTGTAGAATCGGTTAAACGCGCCGAAGAACCCTTTTTTGTGCGGTGGGGTGTGGCTCAGTACCGAGCCGCAGAGCGCTGGCGTCAGGGTCAGCGCCACCACGACCGAGAGGATCATCGCCGAAATAATGGTGACCGAGAACTGACGATAGATAACCCCGGTAGAGCCGCCGAAAAACGCCATCGGCAGGAACACGGCGGACAGCACCAGGGCAATGGCGACCAGTGCGCCGGAGATTTCACCCATCGATTTTTCGGTCGCTTCACGGGCGGGCAGCCCTTCGTCGCGCATAATACGCTCGACGTTTTCCACCACCACGATGGCGTCATCCACCAGAAGCCCTATCGCCAGCACCATCGCAAACAGCGTCAGGGTATTGATGGAATAACCGAACAGCGCCAGGACGCCAAATGTACCCAGCAGCACTACCGGCACGGCCAGCGCTGGGATAAGCGTGGCGCGGATGTTTTGCAGGAACAGGTACATCACCACCACCACAAGGATGATGGCTTCGAACAGCGTCTGGATCACGTCCTCAACCGAGATTTTGATGAACTCGGTGCTGTCTTTCGGGTAGGCAACATCGTAGCCTTCCGGCATCGCGCGTTTAAATTCAGCGATTTTGTTCTTCACCGCCGTGGCGGTATCCAGCGCGTTGGCACCCGGGGAGAGCATCACCGCCATACCCGCTGCCGGGTGGCCGTTCAGTTTCGCGGTTGCGGTGTAATCTTCACTGCCCATCTCCACGCGGGCAACGTCGCTCATGTGCACGACCGCGCCGTTGGACTGGCTCTTCACGATGATGTTTTTAAACTGATCGACCGTTTGCAGACGCGACTGGGCGCGCACGGTGGCGGTCAGCTGTTGGGCGTTTGAAGACGGCAGCGCACCAATTTTACCGGCAGAGACCTGCACGTTCTGCGCTTCAATCGCGCTTTGCACGTCGGACGGCATCAGCGAGTAAGAGGCCAGTTTCGCCGGGTCGAGCCAGATGCGCATGGCGTATTCAGCACCAAACACCTGCAGGCTCCCCACACCTTCAACGCGCGCCAGCGGGTCCTGCACGTTACTGACCATCCAGTCGGCGATATCGGAGCTGCTGGATTTGTCGGTCTTATCGTAGACGCCCATGATCAGCAGGAAGTTACTCTGCGATTTTTCGACCGTGATCCCGGACTGCTGCACTTCGGTCGGCAGGCGTGACTCTGCCTGCTGGACTTTGTTTTGCACCTGAACCTGCGCGGTATCCGGGTCGGTCCCCTGTTCGAAAGTCACGTTAATGCTGACCGAACCGTCTGAGCTGCTGGTGGAGGTGAAATAGAGCAGGTTATCCAGCCCGGTCAGCTGTTGTTCAATGACCTGGGTGACGCTGTTTTCCAGCGTCTGCGCCGATGCACCGGTATAGGTGGCAGAGATTTTGACCGACGGCGGCGCAACGTCCGGGTACTGCGCGACGGGCAGCGTGCGGATCGCCAGCATCCCCGCGAGCATAATCAGAATGGCGATCACCCACGCAAACACTGGGCGGCGCACAAAGAAACGGGAAAACATCAGGCGTTTCCTCCGTTGTCTTTCATCTCTTCGGCTTTCACTTCCTGACCGGCAGTGACTTTGTCAGTACCTTCAACAATCAGCTTATCGCCGGCTTTCAGGCCGCTCAGTACCAGCCATTTGTCACCGTAGGTGTCGCCCGTTTCCAGCTGACGCTGTTCCACTTTGTTGCTGGCATCCACTACCAGCGCGGTGGCGTTGCCTTTGGCATCGCGGGTAATGCCCTGCTGCGGCGCGAGGATCGCATCGTTCATGATGCCTTCATCTACTCTGGCGCGTACAAACATCCCCGGCAGCAGTTGATGCTGCGGGTTCGGGAAGACGGCGCGCAGCGTCACCGAGCCGGTGGATTCATCCACCGCGACTTCGGTCAGCGCCAGGCGGCCTTTTTCGCTGTAGGTGCTACCGTCTTCCAGCAACAGGGATACGCTCAGGGTGTCGCTGTTGCTGGCGAGAGTCTGTTTGCGTAAGCGCAGCAGGTCGGCGCTGGAGCGCGTTAAATCAACGTACATGCTGTCCAGACCCCGAACGGTGGCCAGTGCAGTATCCTGCTGAGCGGTGACCAGCGCGCCTGGCGTGACGGAAGAGATGCCGATACGCCCGGCAATCGGCGCGGTGACGGTCGTCCAGTTGAGGTTAATGCGTGCACTCTCCTGGGCGGCTTTTTTCGACTCCACGCTGGCTTTGTCCTGCGCACAGGTGGATTTTGCGTCTTCTGCATCCTGGCGCGATACGCCGTCGTCTTTCACCAGCTGCGCATAGCGCTGGGCTTTCTGGCAGTCGGCCGTTACCAGCGCCTGCGCCTGTTTCAGTGCTGCGGCGGCTTCATCGTAAGCGGCGCGATAGCTTGAGGGATCAATCTGATACAGGGCTTGCCCGGCTTTAACGGTATCGCCCTCGGTAAATAGCCGCTTCTGGATAATGCCGCCGACCTGCGGGCGCACTTCGGCGCTCATGGCGGCGGTGGTGCGGCCGGTCAGCTCGCTGACCACCGACACCGGCTGGCTCATCAGGGTGACAATGCCCACTTCCGGGAGGGGGCGCTGGGGAGCAGATGTTTGCGCATTATCGCACCCCGTCAGGAGGAATAATGCCGCGATGGAGGTTGTTATGGCTTTCATAATGTTTTTCCAGGGTGAACGATGCCTGCCCTGTTAATGGCTTAACAAGGAGGAGGGCTATTTAAAGGCACAGCGATACCGCATCTCCGGTAGCACCGGAAATGTAAAAGCGAGAAATTACTTATCTCTTTTAATTATTCACATACGACTACTTCGCAGTGAAAAGCATATTTAAAATATCCTGATAAATGGGCTGTAACTGTTCTGATGGTACTTTTAAAGGTGTTAATCGACGGTATATGGTGCCCTCGATCATCACGGCGGTGATCTCCACGCAGCAGCGGATATGTTCGTCACTGAGGTGGGGAAATTGCTTTTTCAGGTGCGTACAGGCGTTGGCAAACATGCGGGCTTCTGCCTCGATAAGCATGGTCGCCACCTGTGGGTTGCGTGTTGCTTCGGCGGACATTTCGAGCATCAGCGCATCGTCATCTTCGTTAAGCGTCATGCGTGAGGCGAGGGCTTCCGGCATCCCTTCAACCAGCGTTTTACCCTGCATCTCTTCAATGCGCGAGTCGATGATGCGGCGGATCATCTCTTCGATAATCGCGTCTTTGTTACTGAAATAACGATAGATTTGCCCGACGCTGAGCTTCGCCTCGCTGGCGATTTGCGACATGCTGGCCGCGTGGAATCCGCTGGCGCGAAAGCAGCGTCGTGCCGCAGTGATGATCTCGTCCTGGCGTATTTTTTGGCGTTCTGCAAGCGTTGGGCTCATCGTCGGTTACCGTGAAAAAGTGAGAATGATCGTTCTCATTATACGTTTTAAGAGCGTATTGGAAAGAGTTTTTTTATTTACATATTGAATGAATATTTCCAGCTAAAAAGAATGAAGGAATTAAGGAGTTTCTGTGAAGGAGAGGCTGTGCGATATTAAGAATGCACAGAAAATAAGGAGAACAATATGCACCTGAGCACGACCGATAATGTCACGCAGCAAGAGAAAGACGAGTTATTAACGGGATTAAGAGCCTACAACGGGCAATTTTTGGATCTGACGACCTTTAGCGGCGATATTGGCGTTTACGTGCGAGATGATAAAGGCGCAATGTTGGGCGGGTTAATCGGTGTACGTAAAGGCGACTGGTTAAACATCGATTTTCTGTGGGTCAGCGATAGCGTGCGGGGTTCCGGCGTGGGTAGCCAGATTATCAAAACGGCAGAAAATGAAGCCCGACGCAAAGGCTGCAAGCACGCGCTGGTGGATACAGCCAGTTTCCAGGCGCGCCCGTTCTATGAAAAGCAGGGATACCAGCTACAGATGTCCCTGCCAGACTACCCGTATCCGGGAATGCAGCGGCACTACCTGACCAAATCCCTCTAGCCACCTATCCCGTGGCCGATCACTGCTAAGGCATGACGCACAATGATGTCCGGCGAGAGGGCTTGTAGCCTCTCGTCATTGCGCATCCGCGAGAAGGGCACCAGTACCAGGCTCAGTAGCGTGGTGAATAGCAGCTCCGGTGCAAGCTCACGATTCAGTTTTCCTTCCTGCTGCCAGCGTGTGATAGCGGTCAGCGTTGTCTGATATTTTTCATCGCCAAATCGCGCGTGCAGATGCGTGCGCAGAACCGGCATCTCGCCGATCACTTCCTGCATCCACAGCGGCGCAAACCAGTGGTGTTGCCCGGCCAAATCAGCCAGAGCCTGCACCATCTGTGTCAGGGCATTTACCGGGGTGTCCGGGTTTTCGGCGAAAATAGCACTGATTTTGCTGCGTAATGGCAGGAAACGTTCCTCAATCATCGCATCAAGCAGCTGTTCCCGGGAGTTAAAGTAGTAGTGCAGCATCGCAGGCGTCACGCCCGCTTCTTTCGCAATCGCGTTCAGCGACGTATTGGCAATTCCCTGCCGGGAAAAGAGATGCAGCGCGATATCCAGCAACTGCTCGCGGCTGGCGGTAACACGTTTGCCACCGCGCGGACGGCCAGGGCGGCGGGGTTCAGAATTGTCCTTTTGTGCTGACATGGTCACAGTATCTCTTGATCTTATTCATCACTTACACAAATATTAATTATCCAATTAATTAATTTCAAGTGATGTCTTATGGAGTCCGACGTAATGGCTCAAACTGCGCAAAAAGCGCCGTCGATAAAGCTGCTGTTCAGCGCGCTGCTGCTGGTGATGCTGCTTTCCGCGCTGGATCAGACGATTGTCTCCACGGCGCTGCCAACCATTGTGGGTGAACTGGGCGGGCTGGATAAGCTCTCCTGGGTGGTCACGGCCTACATTCTCAGCTCTACCATCGTGGTGCCGCTGTACGGCAAATTTGGCGATCTGTTTGGCCGGAAAATCGTCCTGCAAATTGCGATTGTGCTGTTCCTGGCAGGCTCCGTGCTGTGCGGGCTGGCGCAAAACATGACCCAGCTGGTGCTGATGCGCGCCCTGCAAGGGCTGGGTGGCGGCGGGCTGATGGTCATCAGTATGGCCGCCGTGGCGGACGTTATTCCGCCTGCCGAGCGTGGACGTTATCAGGGGCTGTTTGGCGGCGTGTTCGGCCTGGCGACCGTCATCGGGCCGCTGATTGGCGGTTTCATCGTGCAGCACGCCTCCTGGCGCTGGATTTTCTACATCAACCTGCCGCTGGGACTGTTTGCTCTGCTGGTGATTGGTGCGGTCTTTCATGGCAGTGCCCGGCGCAGCAAGCACGAGATTGACTACCTGGGGGCGATTTACCTCAGTATGGCGCTGCTGTGCATCATTCTGTTCACCACGGAAGGCGGGACTATTCGCCCGTGGAACGACCCGCAGCTGTGGTGCATTCTGGCTTTTGGCCTGACGGGGATCATCGGGTTTATCTACGAGGAACGCCTGGCCTGGGAGCCGATTATCCCGCTGTCGCTGTTCCGCGACCGTAGCTTCCTGCTCTGTAGTCTGATTGGTTTTATTATCGGGATGTCGCTGTTTGGTTCGGTGACTTTCCTGCCGCTCTATTTGCAGGTGGTGAAAGACGCCACCCCAACGCAGGCCGGTTTGCAGCTGATCCCGCTAATGGGCGGCTTGCTGCTGACCTCGATTATCAGCGGGCGGATCATCAGCCATACCGGGAAGTACCGCCTGTTTCCGATCCTCGGCACGCTGTTGGGTGTGGTCGGGATGGTGTTGCTGACGCGAATTTCGATTCACTCTCCGACCTGGCAGCTGTACCTGTTCACCGGCGTTCTGGGGATGGGGCTTGGGCTGGTGATGCAGGTGCTGGTGCTGGCGGTGCAAAATAGCGTGTCGGCAGATCAGTACGGTGTGGCGACCTCGGGTGTCACGCTGTTTCGTTCCATCGGCGGGGCGATTGGCGTCGCGCTGTTTGGCGCGGTGTTCACGCACATGCTGCAATCCGGGCTGACGGACCGTTTACCGGAAGGGGCTAACCTGCCGCGCTCACTGGATCCGACCGCCATTCATCACCTGCCGGAGGCCCTGAGGCTGGATTATCTTGATGCCTTCGGCTCGGCTATCCACGCCGTGTTCCTGCTGGCCGCAAGCATTATGGTGCTGGCATTTGTGCTGTCGTGGTTTTTACGTGAAGCGCCGCTGCGACGCCGTGAGGCGTGAGGTTAGCGGTTCGTCTATTTGTTGCGAGTCGCTTTCCTAATTTGAAAGGTCACGCTTGTCTTCTCCTCTGGCGCAGGCGCATGATTTGGTCTGGTCAATAAATCGGCAGAGGTTGCAATGGAACGCAAAGCAAAGCTATTTAAAAAGGGGCGAAATCAGGCCGTTGTTCTGCCTGCGGAATTCGCATTTGATACAGAGAATGTTTATATCCGTCGGGATGAGCAGGGGAATGTTGTTCTGACGGCAATGTCAGAGAAAGCGCGGCACAGGGAAATCTTTTTGCGTTTACTAAAACAGACGCATGTGCCTGATTCGTTTCTGAGTAAAGAGGAACGCAATCAAAGCTATACGACAAGAGATCCTTTTGCAGGGCTAGAGTGAATGCGGCATATGCTGGATACAAACATGGTGAGCCACCTGGTAAAGCAACATCCTGCGGTGGTCAATCAATATTCCCGAATAGCGCCCGAAGAAATGTGTATTTCAAGCGTAACGGAGGCCGAGTTGCTTTATGGCATTGCCAAAAAGCAGAGCATTACATTACAAGAAACCATCCTGGAATTTCTTAAAACCATCACCATTTGTCACTGGGACAGTGACGCCGCAGCCATTTACGGCAAACTGCGTGCAGACATGGAAAAGCGTGGAAAAGTGATGGGCGATCTCGACCAGCTGATTGCCGCACACGCGATCAGCAGGGGAACCACGGTGGTCACTAACGATCACGCTTTCGCGATGGTGCAGGATCTTACGGTAGAGGACTGGACTACCGTTGCCTGACCCCACGTCCGGTGGCGCTACGCTTACCGGGCCTACAACGACCACTCACGTAGGCCGGGAAAGCGCAGCGCCACCCGGCAAAAAACCGTATATAACTTATCCTTCTTATTGATTCCTTTTCGGTTTTTAGCCCGCCGCCGCGTTGTCGATATAGTCATCAAAACGTTTATCAAAAGGAACTGTCTGGTGAAATTTCGATTGGGTGCTCTGGTTCTCGCGGGCCTGCTGCTGGTGGGCTGTGATCAAGGTGGCAGCGATGCCAAACACATTAAAGTCGGCGTGATTAACGGCGCGGAGCAGGATGTGGCGGAAGTCGCCAAAAAGGTCGCAAGAGAGAAATATGGCCTGGATGTCGAGCTGGTGGGCTTTAGCGGCTCGCTGCTGCCAAACGATGCCACCAACCACGGTGAACTGGATGCCAACGTCTTCCAGCACCGCCCGTTCCTGGCAGAAGATAACAAGGCGCACGGCTACAAGCTGGTGGCGGTAGCCAATACCTTCGTCTTCCCGATGGCCGGTTATTCCCGCAAGATTAAATCCGTGGCCGACCTGAAGGATGGCGCGACCATTGCCATTCCGAACGACCCGACCAACCTCGGCCGTGCGCTGTTGCTGCTGCAAAAAGAGAAGCTGATTACCCTCAAACCAGACGTGGGCCTGTTGCCGACGGCGCTGGATATCACCGCAAATCCCAAAAACCTGAAAATCATGGAGCTGGAAGGGGCGCAACTGCCGCGCGTGCTGGATGACCCGAAAGTCGATGTCGCCATTATCAGCACCACCTATCTCCAGCAAACCGGACTGTCACCGGTGCATGACGGGGTATTTATCGAAGACAAAAATTCACCGTACGTGAACATTGTGGTGACGCGTGAAGACAACAAAGACGCCGAGAACGTGAAGGAGTTTATTCAGTCGTATCAGTCACCTGAGGTGGCGAAAGCGGCAGAGACTATCTTTAACGGCGGCGCGGTGCCTGGCTGGTAAGCATTCCGGCGGGGAAACCCGCCTTTTCATATTGACCCGATTCCATCGATCATCGCCCTTTAGCCCACATCGCAAAACGGCTCCTCTGGCTATTCTCCTTATCACATCAACCGGAGGATAACCCATGAACATCACCCACATTCGTAATGCTACCCAGCTGATGACCTACGCCGGAAAACGTTTTTTAATTGACCCGATGCTTGCACCAAAAGGCGCGTATCCCGGTTTTCCTGGCACGGCGCGCGCAGACATTCGCAACCCGATGGTCGAACTGCCTGTTGACGTAAAAACGCTGCTGGATGCCGATGCGGTGATCGTCACCCACACTCATGACGATCACTGGGATCAAGCGGCCATTGAGCTGATCGCCAAAGACAAACCTGTCTACGTGCAAAACGACAGCGATGCCGCGCTGCTGCGCAGGCAGGGGTTCACTCACCTGACGGTGATGACTGAAGAGACAACCTTTGGCGATATCCGCATCACGAAAACCCACGGCGGCCAGCACGGTACCGATCGCGCTTACGCCGTGCCGGAGCTGGCAGAACGCCTGGGTGAAGCCTGCGGCGTGGTCTTCCGCCATCCTGACGAAAAGACGCTGTACATCGCAGGCGATACCATCTGGCGTGAAGAGGTGGCGGCAGATCTGCAAAAACACCAGCCGGATGTAGTCGTACTGAATGCCGGTTACGCGCATGTGCTGGGTTTCGGGCCGATTATCATGGGCGAGCAGGATGTGCTGAACGTCCATTTCCTGTTGCCGCAGGCGCAGATTGTGGCGGCCCATATGGAGGCGATCAATCATTGCCTGTTAACGCGCCACGCACTGCGTGAGTACGCCGAAGCCAATCAGTTCAGTGAAGTGCTGAGCATTCCAAAGGACGGCGAAAGCGTTATATTCTGAACATCACCAGGGGAAAGGAGAGACCGATGCCGCCAGTAAACGTTGCGATTGTCGCGGTGGACGGGTTTAGCCCGTTCCACTACTCCGTTCCCTGCATTCTGTTTGGCGATACGGTATCGGGTGAAAAGCGATTTAATGTCACGATCTGCGCCGAAAAGCCGGGATTACTGACCTCCAGAGACGGTTTTGCGCTCAATGCCACGCAGGATTATTCCGCGATTGTGCAGGCCGATATCGTGGTGGTGCCTTACTGGCAGCACGTTCTGGAACGCCCGCCGCAGAGACTGCTTGATGGTCTGAACCAGGCAAGGGACAACGGCGCGGAGATCGTCGGGTTGTGCCTGGGCTCGTTTGTGCTGGGCTATGCGGGCATTCTCGACGGCAAACGTGCGGCAACGCATTGGGAGTTCGAACGCCAGTTTGCGTCACAGTTCCCCGATGTGCAGCTGGATATCAACGCGCTCTATGTTGATGACGACAACATCATCACGTCCGCGGGCACCGCTGCCGCACTGGATTGCTGTTTGTATATTATTCGCCAGCGCTTTGGCAGCGTGGTGGCGAACCAGATTGCCCGGCGAATGATTGTGCCGCCTCACCGTGAAGGCGGGCAGGCGCAGTTTATTGCCCAGCCTGTGCCAAAAGACACCCGTGATGCGCAGATTAACTGCCTGATCGATTATCTCCAGCAGCATATTACCGAACCGCATAATCTGGACTCTCTGGCGGAGATTGTTTCCATGAGCCGTCGCACCCTGACCCGCCATTTTATGAAAGCCACTGGCATGAGCGTCGCCGACTGGCTGACCGCCGAGCGCCTGCGGCGCAGCCAGATCCTCCTTGAAGCCGGCAATCTGCCGATCGAAAACGTGGCCGAACAGGTGGGGTTTGTGTCGGCGGTGACCTATCGCCAGCAGTTTAAGGCGCGTTTTGGGGTCAGCCCGGCGGAATGGCGCAAGACGTTCCGGACTCATTTGTAGGCCGGGTAAGCGCAGCACCATCCGGCGTTTATCCCAGCCGCTCCATCTTCGTTTCTCCTTCCGCCATCGACAGCTGATACAGTGAAAACGAACGGTGTTTTTCAATCAGCTTAGCCAGCTCCGGCGAGTGGCTGGTGAGCCAGATCTGCGAGTAGCGGCTGGCCTCGGCAATCAGGCTCGCCAGCGCGGGCAGCATCTGCGGATGCAGGCTGTTTTCCGGCTCGTTGAGGGCGATAAAGGCCGGAGGGCGCGGGCTTAGCAACGCCACCGCCAGGCACAGGAAACGCAGCGTGCCATCGGAGAACTCAGCTGGCTCCAGCGGTCTGCTTAATCCTTCGCGCTGCATCATCATGCGAAAACGTCCGCCCGAATTGTCGCTGTAAAACACGCAGCCGGGGAATGCCTGATCGAGGATGCGCATCAGCAGCAGCTCGTCGCCAATCTCGACAATCGTCTGAAACGCCGCGGCCAGGTTGGAACCGTCGCTGGCCAGCACTGGCGAGCGGAAGCCAACCTGTGGGGCACGGATCGCCGAGCCGGATGAGACTGAAAATTCGTGATAAAAGCGCCAGTTACGCAGGGATTCGCGCATCTGCGACACTTCCGGGTAGAGATGCGGTTCGCCGAGCTGCCCGAACACCGATTCGTTCTCGTACAGCGTGCCGCTGTGGGTCACTTTTTCGTGATGCACGTTATTCAGAAACACGGCCTGGTTCTTGCGCTTCATCAGCTGTGACGAGGGGCGGCGATGCTGGCCGCTCAGCCAGATCGACTCCTCTTTAATCACCGGGTCGAGCTGAAACTGCGACGGATAGGGCAGCTTTTCGACAAAGCCCACCTGTAATTCGTATTCGTAGGTTTCGGTTTCCACCGCCAGGTTCATGCGCCGCAGCTGGTCGCTGCGCGTTTTACCTGCCCAGAACACTTTCAAAATCCCGCCCTCATTCGCCAGCGCCTGAGAAAACTGCCCCTGCGCCGCGCTGTGCATCAGGTAAATCGCCTTATAGATATTCGATTTCCCGGTGCCGTTTGGACCGAAGACGATGTTGAGCTGTTCCAGCTCCAGCGACATATCACGGATTGAGCGGTAATTCTGAATGTGCAGGGTGTTTATCATCATTTTATGCCTTTGATAAATAGTCGTCTTTTTGGCTTCCCCAGCCTGAGGGACATTGGGTTAACCAGCAGCGTAATCTGCCAGCCTTTCGAGCGGGAAATGCAGCGATGCATCCTGGCGAAAGGCATCCAGTAAATACTCAACCGTGGCTTTCACGCGCGGCGCGACCAGCGCACGGTGGGGATACTGGATAACCATCTCGTAATTACCGGGGTCGTGCTGACCGACCAGCACGGCTTTAAGCGCCCCGGCCTGCAAATGCGCCAGCGCGTGATGTACGCCCACCTGAGCAATACCCAGCCCCAGCAGTGCCGCCTGCGTCTGGGCTTCCGGTGCGGAGAGCGTCACTGCCGCGGCGTCTGGCTCAAGCGTGGTCAGGCTACCATCGCTTCCCCTGAACCCCCACGGCGAGACACGCCCCCCCAAAAAACGCCGGGCGATAAGATGATGATTCGCCAGGTCGGCAGGTGTTTTGGGTACGCCGCAACGCGCCAGATACTCAGGCGAAGCAACCAGCGCGGTTTTGAGCTGGCAGACGGGCCGTGAAATCAGCGACGAATCGACAATGCGCCCGCCGCGAATGGTCAGGTCGTAGCCGTCGGCAATCAGGTCTGTCACCCGGTCGTCAAAATCCACTTCCACAGAGATACCCGGATAACGCACCCGCAGCCCCGGCAGCACCGGGAGCAACTGTTCGCGCCCGAAGGCGGCGCTGGTGGAGATGCGCACATGGCCGCGGGTTTCCATTTTGCGTGCCACCACGGCGTCCATCGCCGTGTCCAGCGCGCCGATAGCAATCCGCGCCTGCTGCAAAAAGGCGGTTCCTTCTTCGGTCAGACTCAGCGTACGCGTGGTGCGGTTCATCAGCCTGACGCCCAGCGCCTGCTCCAGCCCGGCAATGTTTTTACTGACTGCGGCAGGGCTGATCCCCTGGCTGCGTGCGGCGGCGGCAAAACTGCCCGCGCTGGCGGCTTCTACGAACGAGACAATTGCGCGAACGCGCTGTGATAACTCCATCTTTCACTCCCGTATTCACAACCTGAAGTTGATTATCTATCAACCATAACCCTAATTCTCGTTACGAGTAAACGGGCACATACTCTCGCCATCAACCCACAGTGAGGAACTTGTATGAACGTGTCCGAGCCTGCTTATTTCATTTTTGATGTGGTTATTCATGACCCTGCGGCGATGCAGTCGTACCGGGAAAAAGTCGAGGCCAGCTATAAAGCCTTTGGTGGTAAACGCCTGGTGATGGGCGGCCAGTGCGACACCGTGGAAGGCAACGGCCCGCAGGGGATGCTGGTGATGTTGCAGTTCGACAGCGCGGAACAGGCGCACGCCTGGCACGATTCCCCTGCTTATCAGGAGATCATTCACTACCGTCAGGCCGCCGCCAGTACGAACGCCTGGCTGGTAAAAGGCGTAATGCCGGAACAACAATAAAGGAGACACCCATGAAAACCTTAGCGATTGTATCCCACCCTTATGCATCTCAGTCTCGTATTATCAAGGCATTACAGCAGACAGCGGAAGGTGTAGATAACGTCATCGTCCGCAACCTGGAAGCGATGTACGGCAACGACGTAAACGCGATTGATGTGGCGGCAGAGCAAGCGGCTTATGACGGCGTTGACCGCGTGGTGTTTATCTACCCGACTCACTGGTTCAATCTGACGCCGATGCTGAAAGGCTATCTGAATGAAGTGTGGCAGTACGGCTGGGCGTTTGGTGCGGGTGGCGATGCCCTGAAAGGGAAAAGCCTGATGGTGGTCACTTCCGCAGGCGCCAGTCCGTTTACGTACTCCCACGAAGGGCTGATCCAAAGTTCGATGGATGAGGTACTCAGCCCCATGAAAGCCAGCGCGCTGTATGTGGGCATGAACTGGCTGCCACCGCTGGCGTTTTATGAAGTGGCGGCGGCGAATCGCGACAAGTTACCGCAGTTCAGCCAGGCGTTGGCTCAGGCGCTGAGCGCAGCGTAAAAAAAAGACGACAGTGAGGGTGTCGTCTAAACGGGGTACTGCCTGGGGCCTCTTTCGTTCCATGGACCCTTCGCATACTTTCTTTCAGGTGATAGCCAGGCGCAGACCTAAATCGTCCGGATAGGGATCAAAATAGTTTTGCGTCATCAGATACCGGTCAGGATATTCGGCCATGTAGTGTTTGAGCAGAGTCAGCGGCGCGAGAATTGGCAGCAGCCCGTCGCGATAGTGCAGGATCACATCGCGCAGTTCGCCACGCTGGCGGCTGTTGAGCTGATTTCGGAAGTAGCCCTGAATATGCATCAGCACGTTGGTGTGATTTTTCCGCGAGGCAGGTTGCTTCAGGATCGCCATCAGTTTATCCCGGTACGCCACAAAGAAAGCGTCCAGATCTTCCCACTCGTGCAACGAAGCGACGAACGGGCCGATCTCGCGGTAGCCCGCCTGATGGTGCGCCAGCAGCTGTAGTTTGTAGCGGCTGTGGAAATCCAGCAGCGTGCGGCGCGTCAGGCCGTTGGCTCGCAGGGTATTCAGCTCATGCAGGGCAAATACGCGCTCGATGAAGTTTTCCCGTAGCACCGGGTCGTGCAAACGACCATCTTCCTCCACGGGCAGCCACGGCCTGGTTTCAAGGAGGGCGGCGGTGAACAGCCCGACACCCTCCTTGCGGCCCCGGTTGCCGTTTTCATCATACAGACGTACGCGCTCCATGCCGCAGCTTGGCGATTTCGCACAGACTATAAATCCCGCCAGATCGTCGATTTTAGGCAGGTAATCCGCCGTAAAATCCGCCATTTTCTGCGTGAGATTTTCGTGAGGAGGCTTGCTGAAACGCAGTTGCGTGTCGCCGCTATCTGTCAGCGTTAAACGAATGGCAGGGCGCGGCGTAGGCAGGCCAATCGCCATTTCAGGGCAGACCGGCCTGAAGCTGACCCACTGGGCCAGTTCATCCATGACAAAGCCCATACGCTTGTGTCCGCCGTCAAAGCGAACGGCGGAACCGGTCAAGCATCCGCTAATACCCAGCACAGGTTTCGTTGTCATGGTATGTACCTCCAGAGTCATACTTAAAACTTACACAACATGCGTAATTTGTCCAAGTATTAGCGGGGTTATTTTTTCTTTCCGTTTAAAATCAATGGGAATTAACTACCCTTGTAAGTCGAGTAACCGTACTGGCTAAGCAGAACCGGGATGTGCAGCTTTTCGTTGGTGCGGGTCACGGTGAACAGCACCGGGATCTCCGGGAAGAACGTGTCCAGCTTCTTCGCGTGGAAGTAATTAGCCGTTTTGAACGTTACTTTGTAGATGCCTGGCTGCATATCCTGATCCTCCGGATAGAGGGATTTGATGCGTCCGTCCTGGTCGGTTTTGCCGCTGGCAAGCGGGGTCCATTTATCCTGCTGCTGCTTTTCCAGCGTGACGGTAACGCCCGGAGGTGGTGTCCCGGTTTGCTGGTCAAGAACGTGAACGCTCAGCGTACCGACAGGGGCGCTAAACGCGGCGGGGGCAAAGGCCATGGCGGCCAGGATCAGCAGGGGAGTTGTCTTTTTCACGGTCTTTTCCTGTGGAGTTATCAGTCACAGGAAAACGTTAGCATCTGTGGCGCGGGAAAATATTCAACTTTTCGTGAAGTTTCCCGCAGAGGAAAATAATCAGAGGATAATGACGTCCAGCGATACCTGCTGCTGCCACTGCGCCACCTGTTTTTTCCGCACCGCGGTGAGTTTGCCGCGGGTCACCAACAGCCATTTCCTGTCCGGAAAAATCTCCGGTGCCAGCATGGCAGGAGGCGTGGGCAAAATGTCGATACGGTGACCCTGGCCGGTACGCGTTAAGGCTTCGAGCCAGACTTCGCACGGGTCGTTCAGGTACCAGCCGGTGAGCAGGAGGTTGTCGCCCGGGGCTTTTTTATCGCCCTCCAGGCAAAACGAGGTATAGGCGATGAGGATGCCGTCGAGGATTTCACGCAGCGTCATGGCGGCGGGAACGTTGGCTGAAACCTGGCTGCGTAGCGGACGCAGGACGTTTGCCACCAGTTCTGCCCTCGGATATTCCCGGCCAGCGTCGTAGATCATCTGGCGCAGGGACTCGATTTTGCCCTCTTTGAGACGTTCAAGCATGGTCTGTTGCAGCGTCTGCCAGTTGTTGGTGCGACGCGGCACCGGGCGTTCCAGCAGCGGTTTGACCTGGCCAATCGGCACGCCTTTTTTCACCCAGTCGAGGATTTTCAGCGCCTGCTGCACATCTTCTTCGCTGTAAAGCCGGTGGCCCCCCTCGGTGCGCTGCGGCTTGAGCAAACCATAGCGGCGCTGCCACGCGCGCAGCGTGGTAGCAGTGATGCCGCTGAGTCTGGCAAATTCGCCGATGGAGTAGGCCATGTCTGTATCCGAAGAGGTGGAAAAATCTCAATATACTACGAATTTTCCCCAACGGGATGAAGCGGCAGAACGCTGCACTACACTTAACATCCAACCGCGTAAATGAAAGGAATTCTCATGAAGCTATGGCCTGTTGTCACCGGTGTCGCCATTGCCCTGACTCTGGTGGCCTGTAAATCACCCACGCCGCCGAAAGGCGTGCAGCCTATTACCGGCTTTGATGCCAGCCGCTATCTCGGCAAATGGTATGAAATCGCCCGCCTGGAAAACCGCTTTGAGCGCGGGCTGGAGCAGGTGACGGCAACCTATGGCGAGCGCAGCGACGGTGGCATTAGCGTCCTTAACCGGGGTTACGATCCGGAGAAGAACGAGTGGAACGAGAGTGAGGGTAAAGCGTACTTTACCGGTGCGCCGACTACGGCCGCGCTGAAGGTGTCGTTCTTCGGCCCGTTCTACGGCGGGTATAACGTGATCAGGCTGGATGATAAGTACCAGTACGCGCTGGTGAGCGGCCCGAACCGCGACTACCTGTGGATCCTGTCGCGCACGCCAACCATCCCGGATGCGGTGAAGCAGGATTACCTGAAGACTGCACGTAGTTTGGGGTTCCAGGTGGATGAACTCGTGTGGGTTAAGCAGTGAAGATCGTGCTTTCTTCGTAGGGTATTACTGGCCTGCCTGGATAGACTTCCGTTAAAAGCGCAACGGGAGACGACGAGATGAACTGGCAGCCTTTTCGCGGCAATGCGCCGGCGAATATGACCATTTTTAGCGCCTCATTTCCCGACGTTAGCGACCAGTGGCCGATGAAAGACGACACTGCGCGGGAGATCGCTGCGCTTGATCGGGCGCTGAAAGCCGATCCGGCACTGCGACCGCCGCTGATTGAATTCGAAGAAGGAGGGCAGGCGGTGCTTGTCCCTCAAAACCGTTATTCTGAGCAGGCTTACCGCAATCGCCCGGCGCTGGAAGCCTGGCGCACCCGGCTTGTCCCCACTGCGCTGGCGCTGTTTGTGGTACAAAATCCGCTGGAAGACCGCCTCCCAGAAGGCACAAAAATGGACAGCGACAGCCGCCAGTGGTTTATCCATGCCAACGATGCCATCGGCGTACGTTCCCGCGCAAAGGTGCTGTCCGCACTGGTAGATAAGTACATCCACAACGAGAGTGAGAACAACTGGGTGAGCCTGGCGAGCGGTGCCGCCATCCCGGTACTGGAGGCGCTGCGTAATGCGAAGCTCGACGGTCAGCAGGTGTATCTGACGCTGGTGGATAAAGACCCGGTTGCTCTGCGCTGGGCGGAAACCATGGCCGCGCAGGAAGGGCTGACCGTGGGTGAACAGCTGACTTTGCTCAGACGCGATCTGGTGCATACCCTGGTGCGTAATGAGGATCTCCTGCTTGAGCTGGGTGATCATCAGGCCGAACTGGTCGACGCGCTGGGGATTTTCGAGTATTTCAATGACGCCGATGCGGCGATTTTTTTGCAACGCGCGCTGCGGCTGGTGAGGCCTGGCGGCGCGGTGATTGTGTCGAACATGCTGACCAGTAGCCCGCAAATCGACTTTACCCTGCGCTGCATTGGCTGGGAACACATCTTCCCGCGCTCGTTGCAGCAGTTGCAGGATATTCACCTCGCGGCGGGTGTGCCGGTGGAAAATGTCACCGTGATTGTGCCGAAGGATGGGGTGTATGCGGTGATGGAGGTGCGGGCGTAGTTCAGCGGATCCCCTCTCCCTTTGGGAGAGGGTTAGGGTGAGGGGGGACAGGCCGCACAGATTGACTTGAAATACGGTGCTTGTCCGAACATGATCCCCCGATGAAAATAGAAACCGCCATCCCCTCACAATTCGAACGTCTTGTCGCGATCTGGGAATCTTCTGTTCGTGCCACTCACCATTTTTTGCAGGAAAGCGATATTGCAGCGCTGCGCCCGTTATTGCTTAACGCGTATTTACCCAACCTCCGGGTCGTGATTGCTCGTGATGAAACGGGAGCGATTCACGGCTTTTTAGGCGTCGATGAAAACCGTATTGAAATGTTATTTGTCGATGACGTAAGCCGTGGGAAAGGTGTGGGCAAATTACTGCTGAAATACGCCATTGAGCATTTTGGTGCGAACGAAGTGGATGTTAACGAGCAAAACCCGCAGGGCGTCGCGTTTTATCGCCATATGGGGTTTGAGCAGGTTGGCCGCTCAGCGCTGGACGGGCAAGGGAATCCGTTTCCGCTGCTGCATATGCGGTTGGGGGAATAGTATTTACCCCGCTGGGGCTCGGGAATTCCCCTCAAAAATGTCTGCACGGTTGTCCTCTCTCCCTTTGGGAGAGAGGACAACGTCACCGAACATGAATAATGATGCTTATTATGAGTTCTTAACCCTTGGTGGAACTTGTAAGTCCGGCTTACAAGTTGCTTGCGACAGCTTTTCCTCTTCCTGATCCAGTTGCTGATCGATTGCGAGGCTCATTTCCTCTGCCATATCTTTAACTCGCAGCTAGCTTTCCGGTGGACGGGATGCAATCGCTTCATTTAACGTTTTCATTTTGTTGCCTCCAGGCTTACCCGTCTGTTTTGTTATCCAGGTTTCCGGAAAAACTAATGAGCCAATGCACCCTGTATTTCGGTCAACTTCGCTTGCGCTTGTTTGTAATCGTCCAGCAACTTCTGTTCGTTCTCGTTATACGCCATCAACACGATGCAGCCTTTCATGACCTTCACCGTAACCTGATGTCCGGTTTCAAACCCCGCTGCGCGCAGCCATTTGCCGGAAAGAATAATATTGGGTGTAGATTTGTCGTGAACCTTCGGGCGATATCCCACAATTAACGAACGCTCGGTTCCGGTTTCGTCGGTGTCTGGGGTAGAATGCAAATCAGCCATAATCAACTCCTTGATAGTTGGTGAGGTTAGACGCTCCGGTTGTGTTCCCGCACATCGGGGCGTTGCTAGTACAGGAGGTTTAGGTGGCCTCCTATGTGTGTCAGAGTAGATGGATAGGTGGCCTCATGTCAATCATTTCGCGCGAAAAAAAACCAAAAGGCGGCGGGCAGTCTCCGCAGTTTAAGATGCGTATTGATCCGGCATTGAAGGAGCAATTGGATGCTGTTGCTGCTGAGGAAGGGGTGAGTTTGGCTAGTTGGTTAAAGGGGTTGGCCAGAGAAGCATTACTTGTTCGAGGAATTAACCCAAAAGGTTAAATCGGAAAAAAATGGCATAACTTTTTGCAAGTTATGCCATTGGTCACAAGCAATTTAGTGTGTGTAGACAGAGTTAACAAACTCAGTATTCATGCGACCTCTTTGATTATATCAGTTTCCATAAGGGGTTCTCAATTCCTTTTTTTGGAGCAGTTTTTCAATAATAGATGCCTCATTATCCCATTCTACAAACCAAGAACGAGATGAGAGTGTTTCGTATATATGAAGTGTTTCATCAAGTGGGTAATTGTTTTTTTCTAAAGTGATAGATATGATTTTAAGTTTATCTTTTTTTGTTATGTATGGGCATGAAATGGAGTCAAAGAAAATGTGTGATTGCTCTGAGTGAATTAGTGAGCTGTTTTCGCTCATCATTACTTTAATCCTGGAAACGATTTTGTTTTTAATTGTGCGGTATTTCTTATCACTCTTGATATAAAAAAGACCGACCATCATTTCGAAGTAATGGCATGTATTGTCATTTATGCCGAGTATATCAAGCAATTTATCACTAGATATCTTTGTGTTTTCAGAAAAAGATCCTAGTGTGATTATTAAATTTAAAATCTCTAAACTGTAAACTGGTTTGTTCTTGATGAAGAAATTAAGTATTGATGTTGATTCATCACTTATTTTTTTTAAAATGCGCTCTTTTTTTTCTTCTCGTATATTATCTGATAACCTCTTTAAGATGATGACTATTTGGCTAACTAAATATGTGCTTCGGACGCGTAAATCCATCGAGTAAATGAAAAATGTTAGTTCAAGTAAAATTAAAATAAAGCGACACAATCTTTCTTCTTGTATTTCATTTTCTATATTTTTCAAGTCACGATCTAAAGCAGATACTTTGATTTTTATTAATGTAAATAAATATCCAGTAATGCTGTTGAACTCAACATTTGAATCTTTAATTAAGCACTTGATATCTCTAATTGTTCTATTGGCTAGAAGGTCATAGCGATTTAGATTTTTAATTATCGAAATGTTATGATGAGGAGTTGATTCTTCATCATTAAAATTAGCTGTTGTTTCTGATTCTTGGATATCGAAAAGTGCTTCTAGTCTTTCCTGAATTTTAATTTTAGCAGATGTTACTGATGTTATTATGGGGGTTTTATATTCTAAGTATTTGGATTCATTGCAATAAAGTTTATATTTTTCTAGTTCTTTCTTAATGGTTTTTAAAACGCTATCTCGTATGCTTTCTTTGTTAAAAAATAAAAAATAGTCATCAACATATCTTTTTATTACATAATCATTTCCTTCATGTAATTCATCTATGGATAATGATTTTTTAATCTGTATGTCAATTGATTGAAGTATAATCTCTGCAAAAATTCTAGAAAATTCAGGGCCAATAACAATACCATGAGTTCTTCCATAATTCGCTTGCTCTAAAGCAGAAGAGAAAGCATTTTCAAAATTATTGTGTTTCCTTGCTTCTTTTGCTATCTCTTCACTTCTTAAACTAGTCATTAGCATTGAGGTTGTAATTGAATCAAAGCATTTTGAAATGTCTAATTTCAATAGTGAATGGAATTTTTTTTCTATCTTATGAAATTCATAACTATCATAAAATTTATATAAAAAATCATATCTTTTATATTTGAAAAAAGAGCTGGCATATTTAGGTGGGACATTTTCGATATCACCTTCTACGCCTTCATCTTTATATTTCTCATGAGCTCTAAAATTAGATTTTTCGTAATATAAGCTAGCTACACTATTAGCTGCTCTTAAGCTATAAGAGCTTCTTGAGCACAAGTGTGTCATCAGTGTTGAGTATTTTTTATATAACTCAGTGAACTTGATTTGGCTTGATGGGTGTATGAGATATAATTTTCTGTCAGAATTTTTGTCTTTTTTAATATAATATTCATATGGTTTTTTATCTGTATAATGTAGTAGTATCTCAGAAAGGAAGGGTGAATTTTTTATTGTCTTGTTTTTTAATGATTTATAAAACCCTTCATTGGTAAAAATAAATGGGAGTTCATAAGGCAAGACATCAGTTAGTAGAACTCTATTAAAGTCACTTTTAGTTAGTTTAATATATCTAGACACGTTCAACTCCAACACTGTTTGATTTTCTGAATGTCATTTTGCGAGAACCTATGAAAAATAGCTTGACTATGACCTTTTATAAAGCAATGGGCGATCAGTTTTCTTCTAGTTGATAAAGGGATTTTTTGAACTGCTTTTCCAATAGAATTCGCTTTCTTACAAAATAGTAATTTCTTAAGATAATCATTTAGGACTGATAAATTATCATATGTATTTATAAATTTATTGTTATAATAAATCCCACCTTTCAATGCATGCGTATCTTCTTCAGAATATTCTTTTTTATAATTCGTGTCTATTTTTACAGTGTAATTGCCAGTGAGGAATTGTATTCTTTTAATAAGTAAGTTTTCATCACAATCTTTATAATATGAAAGAATCGCATGTATAATTCTTGTTTTTATTTTCTTTATTTTTTTTTCAGACATATCAATGGTTAACTTTCGCAGTTTATCATCGTTATTAATTCGATGTATGCAATAGTCATAACCAAGGAAATTGAATTTAATGGTTTTATCGATAGCATCTACTGATGCTATTTTATAAGTGTTTGACTTGCTGTTCAGCGATAAATCTTTTTCGGAAAATATATTGATCAAACAGTTCATGTCGATTTTTTCATCATGAGTTACTATGATAATATCATCTACATAGCGAGCATAAAAGTAAACTCCAGCTTGCGAGCGAATATGCGCATCAATTTCTTCCATGTAAATCTCTGAAAGAACTGAGCTTATTGAAAGCCCGCGAGGTAATCCCTGTGTAGTAGGCGCTATACTTAGATTAAGGGATTTTAATATTTTTAAACTTAAATGAGATAATATATTATCTGATTCTAGTTTCTTTATTAAGTATTCAAAGTTAATTGTTTCAAAAAAATCCTTAACATCCAGCCTTATTAAATTATACGATGATGTATCCGAAAGAATATTGGCTACTTGAGAGATTATGTCTTCTTTATGTGAATACTTTATTCTGTATAATCTTTTTATGTTATCCGATATTTTTCGCAGGGCATAATATTCTTCCGGTGAACTTACTCTGTATACTGTTTTATGATTATAAGTGAACGTATTAAGGGTATGAAATGTGAAGGTTTTATTTGTGATCTTACTAGCAATTGTTGAAAGTGACGTAATATATTCCGATACATTTCTCCCTAGTTTATAATCAATTATCTCTTTTTTTGTGGTTAATTTTAAAAGTGTTTTATCGTCAAACGATTGATTCAGCATTTTAATATATCCTTATAATACTTTACTGAGAAATATATTTCAAAAAACCATAAAAGAAAAGTATTGCCGAGAATAATGATATAATAATATAAGGTATGAATGATAGGTAATTATCAAGCCACGTGCTGAGTTTTATTTCATTTTCAATGGGAGTATTGCTTTGTGACTCTTCTCTTTTTCTCTCAGTTTTGCCATATATAAATTCGAAATTTTTGTGGTTCAGTGATTTTGATTTTAAAATTTCATATTTTATTCTGATTTTCTTTGTCTTCTTGATGTTCTCTAGATCCCAGGGGAGATCAGATATATGATCGATCTTAGATATTAGTTCATTAATTTCTTCACCGCTAACTCTCATTTTTTCGGACTTAATTGAATATGATGAAAATGCAACAACAATTGATAGTGTTGCAATTGTAATAGATGATAATAGTTGGACCAATTCTAGAACGTTAGGATCAAAAGTTTTTCCATCCGAATATTTTTGTATTAGGGTGATAAAAATTAAAATAAAGGAAGATAACGATAATGAAAATAAGGAGTAATTATTTAATCGATCGTAGCGGCGAGCAGAAAAAAAACGTGCGTAAGCAGTGGATTTCATTCTTTTTCTAAGTAACATTAAACTCGAGTGCATTTGAATTATCCATTGTTATCTAAGCTATTTACTATAGCAAATGAAGTATGAATTCATCAAATTGATAAAATGATAGTTAATAAAAATTTGGGAAAATATAGTCATTTTTGGCGGAAGATCACAGGAGTCGAACCTGCCCGGGAACGCTGGCGCCCCCAACTGGATTTGAAGTCCAGCCACCTCACCGGAGATGACGATCTTCCGCGCCTGCATTGCTACATGGAGGCGGGGCGCATTATAGCTACTTTCAGGCATTTACCACATACCCCGACACACTTTTTTCACGTCTCTTTTGACCTGCATTAAGCCATTTCAGTTAATTCCTAAGAAAATCCTCACGTTAGCACTTTGTGCTCATCAACTTTTATCGCGATCACAAAAAAGAAGAAACATAACCTGCTAACCAGAAATCACAATACCCGCCCCTTCACCAATGGTTTACAACATGTGAAACCGGTCTCAGCGCCTCTTACAGCGTGAAGGATAAAAAAAAATGAGTGAAGTTCTGTCAGTAAAAGAGAAGATTGGGTACGGCATGGGTGACGCCGCCAGCCACATCATTTTTGATAACGTGATGCTGTACATGATGTTTTTCTACACCGATATCTTCGGCATCCCCGCCGGGTTTGTCGGGACGATGTTCCTGCTGGCGCGTGCGCTAGATGCGATCTCCGATCCGTGCATGGGCCTGATTGCCGACCGCACCTGCAGCCGCTGGGGTAAGTTCCGGCCGTGGATACTGTTTGGTGCTATCCCGTTTGGCATCGTCTGCGTGCTGGCGTACACCACGCCGGATCTCAGCCATAACGGGAAACTGATTTACGCTGCCGTCACGTACACCTTGCTGACCCTGCTCTACACCGTGGTCAACATCCCTTACTGCGCGCTGGGCGGGGTTATCACCAACGACCCAACACAACGTATCTCCCTGCAATCCTGGCGCTTTGTCCTGGCAACGGCGGGCGGAATGCTCTCCACCGTGCTGATGATGCCGCTGGTGAACCTGATTGGCGGCGAAGACAAAGCTTTTGGATTCCAGGGCGGGATTGCCGTGCTGTCGGTGGTCGCGTTCCTGATGCTGGCGTTCTGCTTCTTCACCACCAAAGAGCGCATCCAGGTGCCGCCAAGCACCACCTCCATGCGTGAAGACCTGCGCGATATCTGGAACAACGACCAGTGGCGTATCGTTGGTGTGCTCACCATCCTCAACATCCTTGCCGTGTGCGTGCGCGGCGGGGCGATGATGTACTACTGCACCTGGATCATGGGCTCGCCGGAAATTTTCGTCGCGTTCCTCACTACCTATTGCGTCGGCAACCTGATTGGCTCCGCGCTTGCCAAACCGCTCACTGACTGGAAATGCAAAGTCAGCATCTTCTGGTGGACCAACGCCGCCCTGGCGGTGGTCAGCGTGGCGATGTTCTTCGTGCCGTTCCACGCCACGATTTTGATGTTCGCCTTCATCTTTGTGATCGGCGTGCTGCACCAGCTGGTCACGCCAATCCAGTGGGTGATGATGTCCGACACCGTCGACTACGGCGAATGGACTAACGGCAAACGCCTTACCGGCATCAGCTTTGCGGGCACGCTGTTCGTGCTGAAACTCGGCCTGGCGCTGGGCGGGGCAATGATTGGCTGGATGCTGGCAGGCGGTGGCTACGATGCCGCAGCCAAAACGCAAAACAGCGCGACCATCAGCATTATTGTTGGCCTGTTCACGCTGGCACCGGCGGTGTGCTATGTGCTGAGCGCCATCATCGCCAAACGCTATTACACGCTGAAAACGCCATTCCTGACCAAAATCATGGGCGAGCTGGCGCAGGGCGCGCGCCGCAACCAGCAGGAGTTTGAGAACCTGCCGGTCAGCAAAGAATTACAGAACTAAGAGGACGATAAGATGAAAATCAGTGATGGAAACTGGCTCATTCAACCGGGCCTGAATGTCACTTACCCGGTGCAGGTATTCGATGTGGAACAGCAGGGCAACGACCTGGTGGTCTACGTTGCGCCGCGCGATGTGCGCGAGCGCACCTGGCAGCTCGATACCCTGATGTTTACGGTTCGTCTGTTCGCACCGCAGGAAGGGATTGTCGGGGTGCGCATTGAGCACTTCCAGGGGGCGCTGGATAACGGCCCGCATTATCCGCTGAACGTACTGAAAGACGTAAAGGTAGAGATTGAAAACAATGCGGAATTTGCCGAGCTGAAAAGCGGTAACCTCAGCGTGCGTGTCACTAAGGGGGAGTTCTGGGCGCTGGATTTCCTGCGCAATGGCCAGCGTATTACCGGCAGCCAGCTGAAAAACAACGGCTACGTGCAGGACAGCAACACCGATCGCAACTATCTCTTCGAACGTCTGGATCTGGGCGTGGGCGAAACGGTCTACGGGCTGGGCGAGCGCTTTACCGCGCTGGTGCGCAACGGCCAGACGGTCGAAACCTGGAACCGCGACGGCGGCACCAGTACTGAACAATCGTATAAAAATATCCCGTTCTATCTCACTAACCGCGGCTACGGCGTGCTGGTGAATCACCCGGAGAACGTCTCGTTTGAAATCGGCTCTGAGAAAGTCTCCAAAGTGCAGTTCAGCGTTGAAGGCGAGCATCTGGAATATTTCGTGATCGACGGCCCGACGCCGAAAGCGGTATTAAACCGCTATACGCAGTTCACCGGGCGTCCGGCGCTGCCGCCGGCATGGTCTTTCGGCCTGTGGCTGACCACCTCGTTCACCACCAACTATGACGAAGCCACGGTAAACAGCTTTATCGACGGTATGGCTGAGCGCGACCTGCCGCTGCACGTTTTCCACTTCGACTGCTTCTGGATGAAAGCCTTCCAGTGGTGTGATTTCGAGTGGGATCCGGTAACCTTCCCGGACCCGAAAGGGATGATCCGCCGCCTGAAAGAAAAAGGGCTAAAAGTCTGCGTGTGGATCAACCCGTACATTGGCCAGAAATCGCCGGTGTTTAACGAACTGAAAGAGAAAGGTTATCTGCTTAAGCGCCCGGATGGCTCTGTATGGCAGTGGGACAAATGGCAGCCAGGCCTGGCGATTTATGACTTCACCAACCCGGAAGCCTGCAAATGGTACGCCGACAAGCTGAAAGGCCTGGTGGATATTGGCGTGGATTGCTTCAAAACCGATTTCGGCGAACGTATCCCGACCGATGTGCAGTGGTTCGATGGCTCGGATCCGCAGAAAATGCACAACCATTACGCCTATATCTATAACGAACTGGTGTGGAACGTACTGAAAGAAACCGTTGGCGAAGAAGAGGCAGTGCTGTTTGCCCGTTCCGCTTCTGTAGGGGCGCAACAGTTCCCGGTGCACTGGGGCGGCGATTGCTACGCCAACTATGAATCGATGGCAGAAAGCCTGCGCGGTGGGTTGTCGATTGGCCTGTCTGGCTTTGGCTTCTGGAGCCACGATATTGGCGGGTTCGAAAATACGGCCCCGGCGCATGTCTACAAACGCTGGTGCGCGTTCGGGCTGTTCTCCAGCCATAGCCGCCTGCATGGCAGCAAATCCTACCGTGTGCCGTGGGCGTACGATGACGAGTCCTGCGACGTGGTGCGCCACTTCACCCAGCTGAAATGCCAGTTGATGCCGTATTTGTATCGTCAGGCTGCGCTGGCGCGTGAGCTGGGCACCCCGATGCTGCGGGCGATGATGCTGGAATTCCCGGACGATCCGGCGTGTGATTATCTCGACCGCCAGTACATGCTCGGTGATTCCATGATGGTTGCGCCGGTGTTCTCCGAAGCGGGTGATGTGCAGTTTTATCTGCCGGAAGGACGCTGGACACACCTGTGGCACAACGATGAAATCCAGGGCAGCCGCTGGCATAAACAGCAGCACGACTTCCGCAGCCTGCCGGTGTATGTGCGCGATAACACCCTGCTGGCGCTGGGTAACAACAACCAGAAGCCAGACTACGCGTGGAACGAGGGCACTGCCTTCCAGCTGTTTAACCTGGGCGATGGCGCAACGGCTGTCAGCGAAGTGCCTGCGGCAAATGGCTCGGTGGTGTTTACGCTGAAGGCCACACGCAGCGGCGGCACGGTGACCATCAAAGGTGAAGGTGAGGCGCGAAACTGGTCCGTCTGCCTGCGTAACGTGCAGCAGGTGAGCGGCGTGAAGGGCGGTTCACATGCGGGTAGCGAGTGGGGCGTGGTGGTAAAAGCCGAGGGGAATGAGGTGGTGGTTAACCTTTAATTCCCCTCACCCTGACCCTCTCCCCAAAGGGGCGAGGGAAGGGTTTGCACCCTCTCCCTTTCAGGGAGAGGGCTGGGGTGAGGGTG
>NZ_LXES01000019.1 GCF_001654845.1 Enterobacter soli ATCC BAA-2102
GGCGAGGGAAGGGTTTGCACCCTCTCCCTTTCAGGGAGAGGGCTGGGGTGAGGGTGGTGCTGAAACCACCCCGCCCGTCATGGTCTGCTGCACCTGCTGCTTATCCATATTCACCGCATTCAGCTTTCCGTTAACGGTTGGCTTCAGCGGGGCTTTGTCCTGCACGCTGCCGCTAGCGGTCAGCTGTACATTGCCATCCCCCGCAATCGGCAGTGCTGGCCAGCCCCAGTGTTCGATCACGTTCAGCGGCACGCCTCGCCCGTTCAGGCTGACTGTGGTTTGCCGTGGCGGCAGCTGTGAAACCGTTGCGGTGGCCTCCAGAATACCTTTCTCGGTAAAGGCGCTCAGCTCGCTGATGTTAACCGTCGATGCGTTGGCGTTCAGCGTGAGCGACGGACGCCGCACGTCCACGCGATTAAAGGTCGCCGCTGCGCCATTCAGCGTTGCGCTGCCGCTCCACACGCCCCACTGGCGGTCTTTCGCCAGTTGCAGGTTCGCGCCGTAGCCGTCCAGAGAGGTGACTTGCCACGGGAAGGCTGGATCGATATCAATCACCAGGTTGCGGCTCAGGCCGAATTTTTTCAGCGTCACGCTGTTCAGCCATTCCGGAAGCGAGTCCATCCACAGGGTTTTCCAGTTCTGCGGCAGAGTGTATTCCAGCCCGGCAATGGCGGCATCGTCCAGCACCAGCGATTTGCTGTCGCGCTGCCAGTTGCCGGAGGTACGTACCATGCCGCCCTCCCAGCGAGAGGTAAACTGGCGCAGCGCAATGCCCTGCGGGGCGAATTCTGCATTCAGGATCGGGTCAAACAGATGCACAGAGCCATAGATAAACTCACTGGCGTTCATCGATAACCGCCCCTCCTGGCTTTGCCAGTCGCCTTTGCTCAGGGTCAGGTTGCGCAAGCTTAAATCGAGATCGGTCACTGCCCAGTCCGGGCCTTGCAGGCGGGCATCGGTCACCTCCAGTCGGCCAATCTGCAAGGAAGGCAGCGTGGTAACAGGGGCAAAGAAATCCATCAGTGATTTATCGCTTTGCAGGCGGATGTCATTCAGGCGCATGGAGTCGATAATCCAGCTGCCATCGGCGTTACGCAGGGCAGAGCCGGTAAGCGAGCCACGCGCCATATCCGCGCCAATGGTGTTCAGCACCACCTCTTTACCGTTGAGCTGCCCCTGGATCAGCACGTTACTGGCTGGCACGCCATTCAGGGTGAGCGACCCTGCACTCATCTGGATCTGCGCGTTTTTACCCAGCACGTTACCTGCCTCTGGCTGCCACGGGCTCACGCCGCCCGTCACTTTCTGCGCGCTCAGATCCCAGTCGGTATTTGGGCTGTTAAAGGCCATGTTGTTTAACTGCAAACGGTCTGCCTGGAAGGGCAGAGGTGCCGTTTGCGGAGAGAGATTTAGCGTTCCGTCATACAGGGTGATGGTATCCATGTGCAGCGGATCGGTTATCTGGCGGCTGCTTAAACCGATATCCACTTTTTTCGCAACCAGCGTGGCGGGCTTGCCGTCGCGGCCAAAGGTGATGTTTTCCAGAATGATGTGGGAAGGTGACGAGAAGCGGTGATCCATCTGGTCGAAACTGAGTTCGTAATCGGTATTGACCGTGACCCAGCTACTGACCTCAGACGCACCCCAGCGAGTCTGGAGCAGGAAATAGAACGCCAGAACCACAATTAACAGGGCTATCAGAAGATAAACAAGCAGCTTTCCAATAAATTTCATGGTCTTCCATCCCGCGAAACGCACATAAAGGAGTTATGCACGATTTATGCGCAATGCTCAAGGCGGGAATGGTGTAATTAGATGTCACGGCAGGCATTGACTGCCTGCCGTGATGGCGATCAATTTTTTTCAGGCGGGAAAACGAGGTTCAGTACGATGGCCGTAATACCGCCAGCCGCGATGCCGGAAGAGAGCAGGTTTTTCAGCCAGTCCGGGGCGAACTGCAGGATCAGTGGCTGCTGAGACACGCCCAGGCCGACAGCCAGAGACAGCGCGATAATCATGATCGCGCGGCGGTTCAGCGGCTCGCGCGAGACAATGCGCACACCTGATGCGGCGATAGTCCCGAACATCACAAGCGTAGCGCCGCCAAGCACGGGTTCAGGAATGTGCTGCACAAAACCACTCACCGCCGGGAACAGGCCGAGTACGATCAGCATCAGCGCCACCACAAAACCAACGTAACGGCTGGCAACGCCGGTCAGCTGGATCACGCCGTTATTCTGGCCGAAGCAGGAGTTCGGGAAGGTGTTGAACACCGCAGAGACAAACGAGTTCAGGCCGTTTGCCAGCACGCCGCCCTTCAGGCGTTTCATGTACAGCGGGCCAGAAACCGGCTGCTCAGAGACATCAGACGTCGCCGTGATATCACCGATGGTTTCCAGCGAGGTGATCATAAAGACCAGCATCAGTGGCACCAGCAGACTCCAGTCAATGCCCAGGCCGTAGTACAGCGGGGTCGGGATGGTGATGAATGCACTGCTGGCTGGCGCAGTATTTTCCGGCAGCATCCCCAGTGCCCATGCCAGCAGATAACCGGCCGCCATGGCGATCACCAGTGACGCGACGCGCAGGTAAGGGTTGCGCTGACGGTTAAGCAGAATAATGATCGCCAGCACAACGCCTGCCAGCAGCAGGTTTTTCGGTGCGCCGAAGGTGTGGTCGGCCATTGCGCCATAACCGCCGCCGATGGAGGTCAGGCCAACCTGAATCAGAGACAGGCCGATAATCATCACCACCACGCCGGATACCAGCGGGGTGATCACACGGCGCGCCAGGTGCAGTACGCGGGAGATAACCATTTCCGTGCAGCTTGCCAGCATCAGCGTGCCGAACAGCGCCGCCATCATGGTCGGGACATCCGCACCACCGGTTTTCAGCGCTGTGCCGCCCATAATCAGCGGTGCCACAAAGTTAAAACTGGTGCCCTGAATCGACAGCAAACCCGATCCCACCGGACCCCACGCTTTAATCTGAATAATCGAGGCCACGCCAGAGGCGAACAGGGACATGCTGATGATGTGTTGTGTGTCCTGAGCCGGTAAACCAAGCGCCTGGCAAATCAGCAGAGCCGGCGTGATCACCGCAACAAACATCGCCAGTAAATGCTGACAGGCGGCGAACAAGGTTTGAGGCAGCGGTGGGCGATCTTCAAGGCGGTAGATCAATTCACTGTTTCGCGACTGCGCAATCGGTTGCGCATCGGGAGACTCTATGGTGTTAACGGACATCGGCAGCAATCCCACGGTAGAAAAGCGGGCATTTTATCTGACCAGTTGGTAAAAGCAAACGATTGCCAGCAAAAAAAGATAAGAAAATCTGCCTCCGCGGGCACCTTTTCTACACCCCATCAGGGAAAAAAATTACACTTTTTGCGCTGGTGGCTCATGACGAGCGCAAACCAGCCAGGATAACGCCGCGTGTGAATGGAATACGCGCAGAATAAGGAGCCTTCTATGATTCACCTCGATACGTTGTCGACCCTTGTTGCCGCAACGCTGGTCTTACTGCTTGGCCGTAAACTGGTACACAGTGTTTCCCTTCTCAAGAAGTACACCATTCCTGAACCCGTTGCCGGTGGATTACTGGTGGCGCTGGCCCTGCTGGTGCTGAAAAAAAGCATGGGCTGGGAAATCGATTTTGATATGTCCCTGAAAGATCCCCTGATGCTGGCTTTCTTTGCCACCATCGGCCTGAATGCCAACCTGGCGAGCCTGCGTGCGGGCGGTAAAGTGCTGGGTGTGTTTCTGATTGTGGTGGTAGGGCTGTTATTGATGCAAAACGCCATCGGTATCGGCATGGCGACGTTGCTGGGGCTGGATCCGCTGATGGGGCTGCTGGCAGGGTCAATCACGCTGTCTGGCGGACATGGCACCGGTGCCGCGTGGAGCAAGCTGTTTATTGAGCGTTACGGCTTTGAAAACGCAACGGAAGTGGCAATGGCCTGCGCAACCTTCGGCCTGGTACTGGGCGGGTTGATTGGCGGCCCGGTGGCGCGCTATCTGGTGAAACACTCCACAACGCCAGACGGCAGGCCGGACGATGAACTGATGCCCACGGCGTTTGAAAAACCGGATGTCGGGCGCAGTATCACCTCGCTGGTGCTAATTGAAACCATTGCGATGATTGCCATCTGCCTGACCGTGGGCAAAGTGGTTGCGCAATGGCTGGCGGGTTCGGCGTTTGAACTGCCGACCTTTGTGTGCGTGTTGTTTGTCGGGGTGGTGCTGAGTAACGGCCTGGCTGCAATGGGCTTCTACCGCGTGTTCGAACGCGCCGTTTCGGTGCTTGGCAACGTCTGCCTGTCGCTGTTCCTCGCGATGGCGCTGATGAGCCTCAAGCTGTGGGAGCTGGCCTCTCTGGCGCTGCCGATGGTCGCCATTCTGGCGGTCCAGGCCATATTTATGGCCCTGTATGCCATGTTTGTCACCTGGCGCATGATGGGTAAAAACTACGATGCCGCGGTACTGGCTGCGGGGCATTGCGGGTTTGGTCTGGGAGCGACACCCACCGCTATCGCCAACATGCAGGCGATCACCGAGCGATTCGGGCCTTCTCATATGGCATTTCTGGTGGTTCCGATGGTCGGGGCGTTCTTTATTGATATCGTCAACGCGCTGGTGATCAAGCTGTACCTGATGCTGCCAATGTTTGCCTGATATCAGGCGTTGGAATAGCGCTCGGTTTCAGGCATCCAGCGTTCAATAAGCGCTTTTGCCTGGTCCGGGTAGCGTTCATGAATATGGCGGGCAAGGCGCTGAACTTCGGGGATCATGGCCTGATCGCGCAACAGGTCGGCCACTTTGAATTCGGCGTTCCCCGTCTGACGGGTACCCAGCAATTCTCCCGGGCCGCGGATCTCCAGATCTTTTTGCGCAATCACGAAGCCATCGTTGCTGTCGCGTAATACCTGTAAACGCATTTGTGCCGTTTTCGAAAGCGGGGCTTTGTAGAGCAATACGCAGTGGGAAGCCACGGCTCCGCGCCCGACGCGGCCACGCAGCTGGTGGAGTTGCGCAAGGCCAAGACGTTCCGGGTTTTCAATGATCATCAGGCTGGAGTTCGGAACATCCACGCCCACTTCGATGACCGTGGTGGCAATCAGCAAATGCAAATCACCCTGTTTGAATGACTGCATTACTGCCTGTTTTTCGGCGGGCTTCATGCGCCCGTGAACCAGACCCACGTTCAGCTCTGGCAGGGCCAGCTTCAGTTCTTCCCACGTTGCCTCTGCCGCTTGCGCTTCAAGCAGTTCTGACTCTTCAATCAGCGTGCAGACCCAGTACGCCTGGCGGCCTTCCTGAGTACAGGCGTTGCGTACGCGGTCGATGATATCGCTGCGGCGCGTGTCCGGGATGGCAACCGTGGTGACCGGCGTACGGCCCGGCGGCAGCTCGTCGATAGTCGACGTATCCAGATCGGCGTAGGCGGTCATCGCCAGGGTGCGGGGGATCGGTGTTGCAGTCATGATCAGCTGATGCGGATGGAAGCCCTGCTGAAGGCCCTTTTCCCACAGCGCCAGACGCTGATGCACACCAAAACGGTGTTGTTCGTCGATGATCACCAGGGCCAGGCCATTAAACTGCACCTGCTCCTGGAAGATAGCGTGTGTGCCCACAATCATCTGCACTTCACCGCTGGCAATCGCGTCCTGTTGCGCAAGGCGCGCTTTGCCCTTTTGCTTACCGGCGAGCCAGCCGACTTCAACGCCAAGCGGGGCAAACCAGTTGCGGAAGTTGTTTGCGTGTTGCTCTGCAAGAAGTTCGGTAGGCGCCATCAGCGCCACCTGTTTGCCGTGGGCAATCGCACGCAGGGCGGCCAGTGCAGCAACCAGCGTTTTACCGGAACCCACGTCACCCTGAACCAGACGCATCATTGGCACATCAAGCGCCATATCACGTTCAATTTCGGCGACAACGCGCGCCTGTGCGCCTGTCGGTTTAAACGGCAGTGATGCCAGCAGCTTATCTTTTAAATCATCACGGGCGCTTAACGGCTGAGCATGGAAGCGCTGCGCGCCCGCCCGCAGTGCCAGCATACTCAGGTTATGCGCCAGTAATTCTTCAAGGATAAGCCGCCGCTGTGCCGGATGCTGGCCGCTTTCGAAATCACTGAGTTGTAGCGATGGAGGCGGGCGATGCAGCGTATGCAGCGCTTGCGGCAGGCTCATCATCCCCTGCGCCAGCTCAGGCGGCAGCAGTTCGGCTATGGCGCAGGTATCGAGTAATTCCAGCGCCTGATCGGTGAGCTTACGCAACGTGGCCTGTTTGATGCCTTCGGTGGTCGGGTAAACTGGAGTGAGCGTTTCCTGTAGCTCCGGCGTGCTGAGATCGCCCTGCACACGGTATTCAGGGTGGATCATCTCCGCGCCGTATTTACCAC
Source organism: Enterobacter soli ATCC BAA-2102 (assembly GCF_001654845.1). Taxonomy (GTDB): domain Bacteria; phylum Pseudomonadota; class Gammaproteobacteria; order Enterobacterales; family Enterobacteriaceae; genus Enterobacter; species Enterobacter soli. The sequence goes on from NZ_LXES01000019.1 coordinate 6,397, forward strand.
GTTTGGCTTCCCCATACGCGAGCACACGCCGGCCAGTGGCCAGGCTGTTTTTCATTGCTGCGCTGAAGTTGAAAAAGCGCATGGTGAGGATGCCGGTACCGTCGCTTATCTGGCAGGTCATCATCCGGCGACCGCCGAAAGTGATGTTGCAGTTCAGCACTTCGCCTTCAACCGTGGCGTAAATCGCGGGAAGGAGATCGCCAATTTTATACAGCTGGGTGCGGTCTTCGTAACGCAGGGGGAGGTGAAGCAGGAGATCCTGCACAGTGTGCAGGCCAATTTTCGCCAGTTTGCTGCTTTGCGCCGCACCCACACCTGTCAGCGTATTGAGCGGAATGGCATCCAGCAGGCGGCCTTTCATGGGTTATCCTGCGTACTGCATGGTGGACCACCACTCGGCATCGGCTTCGATTTCGCCCTGCGCGTTGACGTGGGGGTACGGTAATTTTTTCTGTTTCGCCACGCGGGCCAGCACCGGATAGCCGCCTTCAAACAGCAGGCGTTGCTGTTCGTCTTCCGGCAACATGCTGTTGCTGCGTTTATACATTCCGGCGTTCTGACGCTGGCGTTGCGCTTCATAAAGAATGAGCGCAGATGCCACGGAGACGTTCAGTGATTGCACCATGCCGATCATCGGGATGATGATGTCCTGATCCGCCAGATCCAGTGCTTCTTGCGAGATCCCGGTTTTTTCCTGACCCATCAGAATGCAGGTTGGGCGGGTGTAATCTATCTCGCGGAAGTCGACGGCTTTATCGGACAGGTTGGTGGCCAGGACCTGCATCCCGCGCCCTTTCAGGTGCGATACGGCTTCGCCGATGGTCTGATGGTTTTTCACTGATACCCAGCTGTTGCTGCCTGCTGCTGCGGATACCATGTTGCGCATCCGGGAACCCGGCCAGACGGCGTGCACTTCATGCACGCCCACGGCATCGGCGGTACGGACAATCGCAGAGACGTTATGAGGTTTATGGACCTGCTCCATGCAGACCGTCAGGTCCGGTTGGCGCCTGGCGAGCATCTCGCAGATACGTGCATAACGTTGTGCATTCATAAAACTAGTTTCTGTTTCGGGTGACTTTAATCACGTCCGGCATTACGCGGATTTTGCGCATAATGTTTGCCAGATGCACGCGGTCACGGGCCGTCAGGCGGATAAAGGCGCTGTAAACACGGCCATCTTTTTCTTCGGTATTCAGGCTCTGAATATTTGAAGATGCCGTGTTGATCGCGGCCGTCAGGTTAGCCAGTGCACCCTGGTGGTTGAACATATCCACCTTAATTTCGGTGATAAATTCCTGCGCTGTCTCTTTATCCCACTCCACCGCCATGAACTTCTCTGGCTCTTTCTGGTAGCCACGGATGTTACGGCAGGATTCGTGATGGATAACCAGGCCTTTGCCCGGGCTGACGTGCGCAATAATCGGATCGCCCGGGATCGGTCGGCAGCATTTGGCGAAGGTGATAAGCACCCCGTCCGCGCCTTTGATCGGCAAGTGACCGTGGCCTTGCGTAGTGGATGGCGCAGCAGAGGCATCACCTTGTTGCAGGTTTTTCGCAACGACCACGCTCATGGCGTTGCCGAGGCCGATTTCTGCCAGCAGGTCATCAAGTGACGCAAGCTTCATGCGCTCCAGCTCGCGCTGGATGTTCTCTTTCGGGATCTCCGCAAGCTTACGGCTGCCACCCAACGCGTGGTTGAGCAGACGACGGCCCAGGCTTACCGAATCATCGCGTTTGAGGTTTTTCAGCAGCTGGCGAATTTTGGCACGTGCTTTGGAGCTGACGACAAAGTTCAGCCATGCCGCATTCGGACGTGCGCCCGGCGCGGTGATAATTTCCACCGTCTGACCACTTGAAAGCGGCTGAGACAGCGGGTAAGGCTGTCTGTCGACACGTGCGCCAACACAGGCATGACCGATATCGGTATGGACTGCGTAAGCGAAGTCGACCGGTGTTGCACCAGCAGGCAGCTCGACAATGCGCCCCTCTGGTGTGAAAACGTAAATCTCATCCGGGAAGAGATCGGATTTAACGCTCTCGATAAATTCAAACGAGCTACCGGCGCTCTGTTGCAGTTCGAGCAGGCTCTGCATCCAGCGTTGCGCGCGGATCTGTGCGGTGGTGCTGCTTTCGCCGCCGTGCTCTTTATACGCCCAGTGTGCCGCGACACCCATTTCTGCCATCTGGTCCATGTCTTCGGTGCGGATCTGCACTTCAACAGGCACGCCATGAGGGCCGATCATTGAGGTATGCAAAGATTGATAGCCGTTCGCTTTTGGAATGGCAATGTAGTCTTTGACGCGACCAGGACGAGGTTTGTAGAGGCTGTGCATCTGGCCCAGTACGCGATAGCAGGTATCGGCATCGTGCACGATGACGCGGAACGCGTAGATGTCCATGATCGAGTGAAAACGCTGCTCTTTAAGCACCATTTTGCAGTAGATGGAGTACAGATGTTTTTCGCGACCGCTGACACGGCACGGAATTCCCGCTTCCTGTAAACGCCCTTCAATTTCAGAGAGGATTTTTTGAATCATCTCTTTACGGTTACCGCGTGCGGCTTTCACCACCTCTTTAATCACGCGATAGCGGTTTGGGTACAACGCTTCAAAACCCAGCTCTTCCAGCTCGGTTTTAATGTGATGGATACCTAAACGGTGCGCCAGCGGGCTATAGATTTCGAGGGTTTCACGGGCAATGCGGCGACGTTTATCCGGGCGGAGTGAGCCCAGCGTGCGCATATTGTGGGTACGGTCAGCGAGTTTGATGAGTATGACGCGGATATCCTGCACCATCGCCATAATCATCTTGCGGAAGTTTTCGGCTTGCGCCTCTTTCTTGTCGCGGAATTTCAGCTTATCAAGCTTAGACACCCCTTCCACCAGTTCGGCAACGCTTTTGCCAAACAGTTGTTCCATATCCTGGTAGGTGGCGGGGGTATCTTCGATCACGTCATGCAGCAGCGCGGCCATCAGCGTTTCGTAGTCGAGTTTCATCTCGGCCAGAATACAGGCCACCGCTACCGGGTGCGTGATATAGGGTTCACCGCTTGAACGTGTCTGGCCCTCGTGAGCGTCACGTGCAACGAGATACGCCTGCTGGAGACGCTTAATTTGGTCTTCCGGCAGGTAGTGTTGAATCAGCTGATTCAGGCTTTCAAACAGATACAAGGGCGACCCGCAGGTTTAATTAACGACGACCTTCAGCAATGGCGGTTACGGCCTGCAGTTCTGCGGCTTCCTGCTCTTGCTGCTCCTGGCGCTCACGCACGTCGAGGATCTGGTTGTTGATCAGACCTTCTTCGATTTCGCGAAGTGCAATAACGGTGGTTTTATCGTTTTCTTCCGGTACCAGCGGATCTTTGCCGCCTACCTGCATCTGACGAGCGCGACGCGCGGCGACCAGCACCAGGTCAAAACGGTTACCAATTTTCTCTACAGCGTCCTGAACAGTTACGCGTGCCATACTTAAAATGCTCCACAGGTGAAGAAATGACTGGGCATGATACTGAAAGTGGGTTCAGTCTGCCAACAGTTTGGTGATTAATGCGTCATGTCGCTGCTTCTGGCGGCTCATACGCAGACGTTCTGCGCGAAGAATGGTTTTGAGATCGCTCAGTGCGGCATCAAAATCATCATTCACAATAAGGTAATCATATTCCGCGTAATGGCTCATTTCTGCAACTGCCTGTTCCATACGCTTTGCGATCACGTCTTCGCTGTCCTGACCACGGCCACGCAGACGGCGATCCAGCTCATCTTTCGATGGCGGTAAAATAAAGATGCTGCGCGAATCGGGCATTTTCTTGCGGATTTGCGCTGCACCCTGCCAGTCGATATCCAGGAACACATTTACGCCAGTTGCCAGAACCTGCTCAATGGTTTCACGCGAGGTCCCGTAGTAGTTACCGAAAACTTCCGCATGTTCAAGAAACGCGTCTCTGGCGATCATCGCTCTGAATTCATCGTGATCCACAAAGAAATAATGTTCACCGTGTACTTCACCCGGACGCGGTTGACGCGTGGTGTGTGAAACAGAAACCTGCGTGTCGTACAACGGTTGGGTTTTTAACAGTGCCTGAATAAGGCTGGATTTACCCGCGCCACTAGGGGCAGAAACAATATAAAGCGTGCCTTGAGCCATGAGAGTCTTTTGTATGTGTTAGCGAAGAAGTCCTACATACGGGCTTATTATACACGTCGCCGCCCTGTGACGTAGCCTTTGTCACACTTTTTCACCTGGATTATTGAATTTTGCGTAACGTTTTCCGGTTTTACATACGGTTTGCTGCAACGGCAATAAATCCTGGATAACGGTTCGCAGGTTGGTGTTTTGACGTTAGTACCCTGACGCGTATCGCGTTATACCTCTGGCCATTCAATGGAGGTGTAGCGATGTGGCGATGGATAAGCGGGATGATGTTGCTGTGGTGCGGGTATGGCGTGGCAGTTTGCCCAGTCTGGCCGCCAGCAAAAGCAGACAAAGAAATAGCGACGCTCAGTGCGCAGCTTAAGCGCTGGAACGATGCGTACTGGCAACAAGGCAGCAGCCCGGTCAGCGATGAAGTCTACGATCAGCTCACTGCACGGCTGAAACAGTGGCAGCGTTGCTTTGGCAGCGAACCTGCGGATGTGGCGATCCCCGTGCTGGCGGGGAATATTCAGCATCCTGTTTCCCATACAGGGGTACAAAAAGTGGCGCATAAAGCGGCGCTTCGCCAGTGGATGCAGGTGCGCGGCGATCTCTGGGTGCAGCCAAAAGTCGACGGTGTGGCGGTGACGCTGGTCTATCGCAACGGGGTGTTAACCCAGGCAATTAGCCGTGGGGACGGCAACAAAGGGGAAGACTGGACTGAGCAGGTTCGCGCAATACCGTCGGTTCCTGGTCACCTGCAAGGCACACTGGCGAACAGCGTGTTGCAGGGCGAGTTATTCCTTCTGAGCGATAACCATATTCAAAAGCTGATGGGCGGCATGAATGCCCGGGCAAAAGTCGCCGGTGCCCTGATGCGAAAAACCGACAAACTGCAATTAAGCCGTATTGGTGTGTTTATCTGGGCCTGGCCGGATGGTCCGGCAACGATGCCGCAGCGTCTTACGGCGTTAAAAGAGGCTGGGTTCCCCCTGACGGCACGCTATACGCTGCCCGTCCGCTCAGTGGATGAAGTCGAGAAGCAACGTGCGCAGTGGCTCAGTTCCCCGCTCCCGTTTGCCACTGATGGTATTGTCGTTCGTTCAGCGAATGAGCCTCCGGGTGAACGCTGGCTGCCCGGAGAAGGGCACTGGGTGGTAGCATGGAAATATGAGCCGGTTTCGCAGGTTGCGGAGGTAAGGGATATCCGTTTCACCGTGGGAAGAACGGGCAAGATTTCGGTTATTGCCGCGCTGGAGCCCGTGCAACTGGACGACAAACGTGTTCGACGGGTTAACCTGGGCTCTGTGGCCCGCTGGCAGGAACTGGATATTGCCCCAGGGGATCAGATCCTGGTGAGCCTTGCCGGGCAGGGAATTCCCCGGATTGATAAAGTTGTCTGGCGGGGGCCGCTTCGACAGAAACCCAATCCGCCACCCTCAAACTATCATTCACTGACCTGCTTCTACGCATCACCGGAGTGCATGGAGCAGTTCATAGCCCGGCTGACGTGGTTAAGTTCAAAACCGGTGCTGGATATTGAAGGCGTGGGGGAGTCTGCCTGGAGAACGCTTTATCAGACTCACCATTTTGACCATATTTTTTCGTGGCTTTCGTTAACCCAGGCGCAGTTACAGGCAACGCCGGGGTTCTCTGACGCGCGTGGATTGGCGGTATGGCATCGGTTTAACCTGACACGCGAACGGTCATTTATTCGTTGGGTCACGGCGATGGGGATCCCGCTGCCTCAGGCTTCACTGAAAGCGGCCACAGGTTTGTCGTGGCAGGAAATAAGCCAGCGTAATACTACGTACTGGCGAGCGTTACCGGGGACAGGAGAAGAAAAAGCGCGCCAAATCGTTAACTGGCTGCGTCAACCCGATGTTGCTGCGCTGGCAAAATGGCTTGCAGAGCAGCACATCAACGGATTTTAAGTCAGTGCGCGTTGTGCTTGTAATGAAAAACGGGCAGGCCGAGTTTCAGGCGCAGCGCCAGCATCCGGGCGGTAAAGCCAAACAGCAGCGTGGAGATAACCACCACATCGTGATTAGACACGTAATGCTGCAACGCAACGTAGAGCACCGCTGCGGCAAAGGATATCCCGGCATACAGCTCTTTCTGGAACACTAACGGAATGCGTTTGCAGAACATATCGCGCAGCACGCCGCCGAACACCCCCGTGACCACGGCAGCGATAATGGCAATAACCGGGCCTTCACCCATATCCAGCGCGATTTGGGCGCCAATAATCGAAAAGACGATAAGCCCAAGCGCATCCAGCACCAGAAACAACCGGCGCAGATGGGGCATGACGGGGGCGACAATCGTGGTTAACACCGCGGCCGTTGCCACAATAATCACGTATTCAGGGTTTTTCACCCAGCCAAGTGGGTAATGGCCCAGCAGAATATCGCGCACGGAGCCACCGCCGAGTGCGGTGGCGGTGGCGATAATGATCACGCCGAAAGTATCCATGCGGCGACGTCCGGCAGCGAGTGCGCCGGTCATGGCTTCTGCGGTGATCCCGATAAGATAAAGAATGTGAAGCAGCATATAACCTCCGGTGTGAAGGCGTGGAGGTTAGCGATTTGTGCGCAATATCACGATTGAGATTTTCTAAGGTGAAGTGTTTTTGATAATTTTTAGTAATGAATAATTATTGAATTTAAATAATTCAATATATTGTTTTATATGGATTATATTTCCGTATTAAGTCTGTATTTACTGAGCGCTTAGTTTATTTTTTACCTATAAAAACTAATCCTTTAAGGCGATGCGAAGTGGCAGTTTCTCGCGCAGGCGATCGACAGCAATACGAACCTTGAGCGGTAGCCAGCGCGTTTTTGGCCAAACCGCATGAATAGGAAGCCGGACTCCGGCTGTATCGGGAAGGATCTGAACCAGACGTTTACTGTGCAGTCGTTCGTTAATGAGCCAGTAAGGAAGCCAGGCAATCCCGTCCCCGGCTTCAGCGGCATCGGCAATCGCATCCAGATCGTCCATAAACAGGCGTCCTTCAGGTCTGAAACGTTCCATCTGCCCCTGGATTGTGAGTTGCCACTCCAGTGGTCTGGATTTGTTCATGTAATAAATCGCCTGATGTTGCAGAAGCTTGTCAGGTGAATCCGGTGTGCCATATCGGGCCAGGTAAGATGGTGCCGCGCAAAGCCGCATGTCGTGCCACGATAGCTGGCGAGCAACCAGTTCGCCGCTATCTTCCAGCTGACCATTACGTACGGCGAAGTCGAAACCTTCGTCCACCAGATTAATCACGCGATCGCTAAAGGAGAGTTCCAGAATCAGTTCGGGATGCTCCCGAGCCAGCTCCATTAATACAGGCGCCACACAGCGACGCCCAAACAACACGGGCAAGGATACGCGTAGGCGCCCGCGTAAAACCTGTTTGCCGCTTTCCAGAAGCGCTTGTGCTGATTCCATTTCGCCATGAGCGCGTTGAGCGTGTTCAAGAAGAAGCTCACCCTCAGCCGTCAGCGTTTGGCTGCGGGTGGTGCGCTGAAACAGCCTGACCCCGAGCCTGCTTTCGAGCCGTGCGATGCTTTTACCCACAGCAGAGCGCGACAGATGTAGCCGCTCCGCTGCCCTGGCAAAGCTGCCGCTTTCAACCACTTGCAGGAAAAGGTCGATACCATCAAACCGGTTAAGCATTGTCGCTCCTGAGGCACCAATATGAGGAAAAAGTATCAGCACTGTTGAGTTAATTGCAACGTTATCCTTGTTCCATCGTTTAGCAAATAAGAATGAAAAAGATGAAGTACTGGACAATGAACTCAGCCGGACGCGATAAACTCTCTCTTCAGACACAAACGCTGACAGCGCCGGGGCCGCATGAGGTGCGTGTCAGGGTTAACGCAGTTGCCCTGAACTATCGCGATAAGCTGATTATTGAAGGCGCTATGCCTGCTGTTTTCCCGCTGACGCCAGCGTCGGATATGGCCGGCGTTGTTGAAGCGGTGGGGGATAACGTAAGCCAGTTTACGCCAGGCGATCGGGTTATCTCTTCATTTTTCCCTGACTGGATCGAGGGTAAACGTCCTGGCAGCGCAGGTAAGCCTCACGGTGCAGCACTTGGTGGCGCGTATCCCGGAATGCTGGCGCAACAGATTGTGGTCAACGAAAACTGGCTGGTGGCCTCACCTGAAAGCCTCAGTGATGTTGAAGCGAGTACGCTGCCCTGTGCGGGGTTGACGGCCTGGTTTGCCCTGGTGGAGCAGGGGCAACTAAAAGCGGGGGATTCGGTTCTGGTCCAGGGTACAGGGGGCGTTGCCCTGTTCGCCCTGCAAATCGCCAAAGCTCAGGGAGCGACGGTTTACGTGACCTCATCTGGCGAGGACAAACTCGCAAGCGCGAAGGCACTGGGCGCCGATTTTGGCATAAACCGGCTTCAGGGCGACTGGGTTGAGCAGGTACTGGAGCTTAGCCACCATCGGGGTATTGATCATGTGGTGGATACGGTGGGTGGCTCAAACGTCGCGCGCTCTGTCGCCGTTGTTGCCCCCGGAGGACGCGTGTCGCTGATTGGTGTGCTGGAAGGATCCAATATCGTTGTACCGGGTGGGCTGATGTTGATGAAGTCTGCTGTGATTCAGGGCATTGGTGTGGGTCACCGCAGGGCATTGGCCGACCTTGTTCATGCTGTGGATGCTACACGTATCAAACCTGTAATCGACAGCACCTGGACGCTGGAACAACTCCCTGAAGCACTGGCGCGGCTGGACAGCGGACCATTTGGCAAGATTGTGGTTACGCTATAAAAAAAGCCCCTCTGGGGCTTTTTTCTGACCGCGATATACCGCCTGGCGGGTACAACGGAATGCTCAGAGATGCGCTTTCCTGATTTTATCTTCGTGGCTAATCAACCACGCTTTACGCGCAATTCCCCCGCCGTAACCGGTCATAGAGCCATCCTTGCCAATAATGCGATGGCACGGGATAACAATCGCGACACGATTCGCGCCATTCGCTGAGGCAACAGCGCGCACGGCAGTCGGTTTGCCAATCTCCGTCGCAAGGGCCTGATAATGTGCGGTATCACCAAACGAAATGCCCTGTAATCCCTCCCAGACGCTTCGCTGGAACTCGCTGCCGGGTGTATCAAGCGGCACATCGAATGATTGCCGCACGCCGGCAAAGTATTCCCCCATTTCTTTCTCAGCCTGGCGGGTATGGGCGTTTTCCCCTGCGATAATGTTCGCATTGAACAGGTGTTGCAGATCCCTGAATTCGGTTTCCAGCGCCCGACGGTCGACAAATTCCAGCAGACAAACCCCGCGCTCAGTGGCGCAGACAAACATTGGGCCCAGAGGGGTGGTAAAGCGATGAATGAGGATTATCTCTTTGCGTGTGCCGGGTGAGGAGCCTGTCAGTTTTTTACAGGTGTAGCCAAAACCGCTTAAGGATCCGTAACCATTGTCGAACGCAACCTCGGTTGTTGAACGACCGGTTTTTAGCTCCTGTAGCGCCACGTTAACCCGCTGCATCCGCTGAAAGGCCTGAAACGTTATCCCGTGGTTTTGCAGGAACCAGCGCCGTACCCGCTCCGGGCTGATGCCGTTCTGACGCAGTTCAGTATCGCTGATGCGTTCTTTGGGTTGTACGCGTAGCAGCTTTAGCGCGTGTTCAATGAAATCGGGCGCAGTACTGGCGTTCTCTGTTGGGCGACACACCTTGCACGGGCGAAACCCGGCATCCAGAGCGGATTTAAAGTCAGTATAAAATTCAACATTCTCTCGCTTTGGCTTTCGCGCGCGGCATACCGAGATGCAAAACACGCCGGTGGTTTTAACGCCCACGAAAAAAACGCCGGTAAATTCTTCTGCACGGTTGAGTAATGCCTGATACCAGATATCGCACTGGGTATTATCGGTTATTTTCATGGTCAAAAACGTCCGAGAAAGAGTGGTTTGCCTGAATCTTACAGAGTAAATCTGTGAGCCGCGTTTGCAGGTTAGCATGGATAAAATTACCCATCGAAATGCGCTTTACACCCAGTGAGGACAGAGTCCTGAAATCTGGCAGTGAAGGCATACACATCACGTTTAAAGGTACTGCGATTTCGCTGGCAAGGGCGGCAATATCGTCAGAACGGGTCACGCAAGGGACAAATAATCCATGTGCGCCCTGCTCGGTATATAACCGGCCACGATAGAGCGTCTCTTCCAGCGTATTTTCACAATTCAGTAAAAACGTATCGGTACGCACATTAAAAAACATACCGGGACAGGCCAGAGTCAGCTCGCGCAGCTTGTCGGCAAAGTGTATTGCATCCACCAGGCTGCGTTCGTGATTGATAACCCGGCTGTCTTCAATATTGATCCCCACTACGCCCAGGTGCGCCAGGCGGTGAATATTATCAATCACCTGGTCAGTGGTATCGCCGTAACCAGCTTCAAGATCCACGCTTAAGGGCAACTCTGTAACTGTTTTGATACGGGAAACGATAAAGAACAACTCGTCAAAACTCATGCCTTCGCCGTCTTCGTACCCTAACATCGTGGCAATAGCGGCGCTGGACGTACCCAGTGCTTCATATCCCGCCTGTTCAGCGGCGAGAGCACTGCTGGCATCCCAGACGTTGGCGATAAGCAATGGCTGGGGCTGATGGTGAAGTGCGTTGAAGTCCATGATTTTCTCCTGTTGTGATGTGCAGTATGAATGTGCCGCGTCAGGCACAGCTCTCACAACCGAAAATCGGACGAGCATTTTTTCGAGGGCTCAAAATGAAAAAGGCCACTGTTTACAGTGGCCTTTTCTCACGTGACTGCGGGAGATTATTCGATGTTCTGGATCTGCTCGCGCATCTGCTCAATAAGCACTTTCAGCTCAATGGCAGAATTAGTGACGTCGGAATTGATGGATTTAGACGCCAGGGTGTTCGACTCGCGGTTAAACTCCTGCATCATAAAATCGAGGCGACGACCTACAGCTTCTTTTTTCTTCAGAATGTTGTAGGTTTCTTTCACGTGCGCTTCCAGACGGTCCAGCTCTTCTGCAACGTCCACGCGCTGCGCCATCAGCACCAGCTCTTGTTCCAGACGGTTGTTTTCTAACTGAACTTCGGCTTCTTCCAGTTTCGCCACCAGGCGCTCGCGCTGCCATTGCAGCACTTCTGGCATATGGGCACGGACTTTGGTGACTTCGGTGCTGACACCTTCAAGGCGTTGCTCAATCAGGGCTTTCAGCGCCTGACCTTCCGTTTCACGGGCAACGATAAAGTCATCCAGGGTGCCATCGAGAGCGGCAAGGATTTCCGCAGCGATAGCATCCAGATCCTGTTCACCGGCGGCCATGACGCCAGGCCAGCGCAGAATATCAACCGGATTGATTTCGCCTTCATCACTCTGCATTTTGACCCAGTTCGCCGCATTGACGAGCTGTTTTGCCAGTTTTTCGTTGAGGATCAGTTCGCCCTGCGCGCTGGCATCGGGCTCAAAACGCAGGTTACATTCTACTTTACCGCGCGTCAGGCGAGTACGGATACGCTCACGCACAACAGGCTCAAGGCTGCGGAACTGCTCCGGCATACGGAAATAAGTTTCCAGGTAGCGCTGGTTTACCGAGCGCATTTCCCAGGTCGCGCTGCCCCAGCTGCCCTTGATTTCACGCCGGGCGTAGGCGGTCATACTGCGGATCATAGACATTCCCGTTTTTAAAGGAGAGATGGGGGGATTATAGCTTTCAGGACTTTGTCAGGATAGGAATAAGCGCGTTTAATCCGTATAATGCGCAGCCACATTCGTTTCAAGCCGGAGAATTCATCATGCGTCCAGCAGGTCGTAGCGCCAATCAGGTGCGCCCCGTCACCCTGACCCGTAACTATACAAAACACGCTGAAGGCTCCGTGCTGGTTGAATTTGGTGATACCAAAGTTCTGTGCACCGCGTCCATCGAAGAAGGTGTACCGCGTTTCCTGAAAGGTCAGGGCCAGGGCTGGATCACCGCGGAATACGGCATGTTGCCGCGTTCAACCCATACCCGTAACGCGCGTGAAGCGGCGAAGGGCAAGCAGGGCGGCCGTACTATGGAAATTCAGCGCCTGATCGCACGTGCGCTGCGCGCCGCTGTAGATCTGAAAACGCTGGGTGAGTTCACCATTACCCTGGACTGCGATGTTATCCAGGCCGACGGCGGTACGCGTACGGCGTCCATCACCGGTGCCTGTGTTGCACTGGCCGATGCCCTGAATAATCTGGTTGCTGCGGGCAAGCTGAAAACCAACCCACTGAAAGGGATGGTTGCTGCGGTTTCTGTGGGTATCGTGAATGGCGAAGCGCTTTGCGACCTGGAATACGTTGAAGATTCCGCCGCAGAAACCGACATGAACGTGGTCATGACCGAAGATGGTCGAATTATTGAAGTGCAGGGCACGGCAGAAGGCGAGCCGTTCACTCACGAAGAGCTTCTTACCTTGCTGGCTTTGGCCCGAGGGGGAATCGAATCCATTGTAACGACGCAGAAGGCGGCGTTAGAAAATTGATTTTAAAGGCGACTGATGAGTCGCCTTTTTTTTGTCCGTAGAAAAACAAAAAGTCATTTGAGGAGTAAGCCCATGAAACCGTATCAGCGCCAGTTTATTGAGTTTGCGCTTAACAAGCAGGTACTTAAGTTTGGCGAATTTACGCTGAAATCCGGGCGCAAAAGCCCCTATTTCTTCAATGCCGGGCTGTTTAATACCGGGCGTGATCTGGCACTGTTAGGCCGTTTCTACGCAGAAGCGCTGGTGGATTCAGGGATTGATTTCGACCTGCTGTTTGGCCCGGCTTACAAAGGTATCCCGATTGCGACGACTACCGCTGTTGCGCTTGCGGAACACCACGACCGCGATGTGCCGTACTGCTTTAACCGTAAAGAGGCCAAAACCCACGGTGAAGGTGGCAACCTGGTGGGCAGTGCGCTGCAAGGCCGTGTGATGCTGGTAGACGATGTGATCACTGCGGGTACAGCGATCCGCGAATCAATGGAAATCATCCAGGCAAACGGCGCAACGCTTGCGGGCGTGCTGATCTCTCTGGATCGTCAGGAGCGTGGACGCGGCGAAATTTCTGCTATTCAGGAAGTGGAGCGTGATTACGGCTGCAAAGTGACGTCAATCATCACCCTGAAAGACCTGATTGCGTATCTGGAAGAAAAACCAGAGATGGCGGACCATCTGGTATCGGTGCGTGCGTATCGGGAAGCGTTCGGCGTGTAATTCAATTGCCCGGTGACGTAACGCTCACCGGGCCTGAATACTACTGCAATTGCGCCGCTACTAACGGCCATCGGGCGTCAAAATCGTCCGTTGGGCTGTATTTGAATTCGCTGCGCACAAAGCGGGAGAGCATACCCTCGCAAAACGCCAGAATCTGGCTTGCCAGCAGCGTTTCGTCAGTGACATACCCCTCACCTTCGCGCATTTTCTTCTCTCGCAGTACCTGGCGCAGCTGCGCTTCGATGCGTTCAAAGAGCTGATTAATGCGGCCCTGGAGTCTGTCCTGTTCAAACATCAGTGCGTGGCCCGTCAGAATGCGGGTTAAACCTGGGTTACGTTCGCCAAAACCCAGAATCAACAGCACAATCAGACGCAGACGCGCGGTGGTGTCTTTCTCATCTTTCAGAATCAGGTTGATGCGCGTGATCAGGCTGTCTTCGATAAACTCGATCAGGCTGTCAAACATCCGGGTTTTGCTGGGAAAATGACGGTATAGCGCTGCCTCTGACACGCCAACAGAAGCGGCCAGTTTTGCAGTGGTGATGCGTTGACTGCCATCGCTGGATTCAAGCATCAGAGCCAGAGATTGAAGTATTTCTTCGCGACGATTCCTTTTCGCAGTTTGTTTTTCTGCCATGTTACAAAATACCCCTGAAAATAATCACTTGCCAGGCTGGCATCCACGCAGCGACCGCAAACTGGCGTTTGCGGTTTTTTATTGCATTATGGCGCTGTGGGACGCGTCTTTATTGGGCGATTATTTACGCCCGGAATGGCCGAAGCCGCCTTCGCCGCGGTCGGTGGCATCAAAGTCTTCCACCAGGTTAAATTCTGCCTGCACCACCGGTACAAATACCATCTGCGCGATGCGTTCGCCCGGTTCAATGGTGAAGCTGTCCTGACCACGGTTCCAGACGGAAACCATCAGTTGACCCTGATAGTCAGAGTCGATAAGACCAACCAGGTTACCCAGCACGATACCATGCTTGTGACCCAGGCCAGAGCGAGGCAGGATCACCGCTGCCAGCGACGGGTCAGCAATGTGAATCGCCAGCCCGGTCGGGAGCAGGGTGGTTGCACCCGGCGCCAGCTCTACGGCGTCATCGAGACAGGCACGCAGGTCAAGACCGGCTGAGCCGGAGGTGGCATAGGTTGGCAGCGGAAATTGCTGACCAACACGCGGGTCCAGAATCTTAACGTCGATTTTTTTCATCATAACGGGTAACGATCTCGTCCAGTAATTGTTGGCCCAGGAGTTCCTTGCGCTCAAGCGGTAAGACTTTATCTCCATCCTGCCAGAAAAGGTGCAGTGCGTTGCTGTCGCTGTTAAATCCTTGAGTGGCCAGCGATACGTCGTTCGCGCAAATCAAATCGAGGTTTTTGCGGGTACGTTTTTGCCGGGCATATTCTTCCACATTATTCGTTTCTGCGGCAAACCCAACAACGTAAGGACGGTGGTTTTTCAGAGAAGCAACACCGGCAACGATATCCGGGTTTTTCACCATTTTTATTGTTAATTCATCGCCTTGCTTTTTGATTTTCGCATCAGAAATGGTCTCTGCGCGGTAATCAGCCACCGCCGCACAGCCGATAAAAATCTGCTGGTTTTGCGCGTGAGCCTGCACGGCCGCTTCCATTTCCAGCGCCGTTGTTACATCAATGCGCTGTACAAAAGGCGGTGTCGGCAATGACACCGGGCCACTCACCAGCGTGACGTTTGCCCCGCGTTTTGCCGCGGCCTGAGCAATGGCAAAGCCCATCTTACCGGAGCTGTGGTTGGTGATATAGCGCACCGGATCCAGCGGTTCGCGCGTTGGGCCCGCGGTAATCATGATGTTGAGATGTTGCAGATCGTTGACAGGCGCAAAATGCGCGGCGGCCATATCCACAATCGTCAATGGGTCGAGCATTCGCCCTGGGCCGATATCGCCACAGGCCTGGCTGCCGCTGTCTGGCCCCCAAATCAGCAGACCACGTGCGGCCAGGGTATCCAGATTATGCTGGGTGGCGGCATTACGGTACATCTGCTGGTTCATGGCAGGCACCACCGCAACAGGTGCAGGCGTTGCCAGGCAAATTGTCGATACCAGGTCGTTTGCCATGCCTGCGGCAACGCGCGCAATCAGGTCGGCCGTTGCCGGGGCAAGAATAACCAGGTCTGCCCATTTGCCCAGCTCAATATGGCCCATCGCGGCTTCGGCAGCCGGATCCAGCAGGCTGTCTGATACCGGGTATCCTGAAACGGCCTGTAGGCTCAGGGGAGTGATAAAGGCTTTACCGCCTTCCGTTATCGCGACCCGCACATCGGCCCCGCGCTCGCGCAAGCGGCGGACCAGCTCCGGCGCTTTATAGGCAGCGATACCGCCGCTCACGCCAAGAACGATTTTTTTACCGGCCAGGCTCATCATGATTCTTTCCTGTTGGGTTTCACCAGAGAGCGGGCATTTTATCACATTCCCAAAAGCGGGGTGATTTTGTCCTTCGGTCACTTTGCGAGGCGTTACGCAAGAATGAAAACTGTGCGTCGAACGCGGTACTGGCCTGTGGCAGCATAGACGGCAACCACAAGGAGACAGGGATATGGAACATATTTCACCCATGCTGCCGCGTGAAAAAATGCTGAATTTTGGCATTACGTCGCTAACGGATGATGAGCTGCTGGCACTGTTTTTACGCACTGGTACACCAGGGAAAACGGTTTTCACTCTGGCGCGCGAGCTGCTGCAACACTTTGGTTCGCTATACGGCTTACTGACTGCCGATCTGGCAGAATTTAAGCATGTTGAGGGTATCGGTGTGGCGAAATATGCCCAACTGAAAGGCATTGCAGAGCTTGCCCGGCGTTTTTACAGCGTGCGGATGCTGGAAGAGGATTCGCTCTTAACCCCTGACATGACGAGAGAATTCCTGCAAAGCCAGCTGACGGATGCCGAGCGTGAGATCTTTATGGCGATCTTCCTCGACAATAAAAATCGGGTGCTGAAGCACTGCCATCTGTTTTCGGGAACGCTGAACCACGTTGAAGTCCATCCGCGAGAAATTGTGCGGGAAGCGATAAAAGTGAATGCAGCCGCCGTGATCCTCGCGCATAATCACCCCTCAGGCTGTGCGCAACCGAGCAGAGCCGACAAAGAGATCACCGCGCGCATTACCAAATGCTGTCAATTCATGGACATTCGTGTGCTGGACCATCTGATAATTGGTCGCGGAGAGTACGTTTCTTTTGCAGAACATGGTTGGATTTAGACCATTTCACGCGATCCATCGGGATCTTTGTCTGTTCGGGACTTGAGCACATCGCCGAGTCAGCGTATACTACGCCACCTTTGAGAATCTCGGGTTTGGCAATTGGGCCTGGCAATCGAGAGTTCGCTTAGAACTGCGATGACCGGGCTGTAAAGCCTGACGAGGCGCCGATACCCCATACGAAGCTCGAGCTAATTTGATTTTTGGAGAATAGACATGTCCCGAGTCTGCCAAGTTACTGGCAAGCGTCCGGTGACCGGTAACAACCGTTCCCACGCACTGAACGCGACTAAACGCCGTTTCCTGCCGAACCTGCACTCTCACCGTTTCTGGGTTGAGAGCGAGAAGCGTTTTGTCACCCTGCGTGTATCTGCTAAAGGTATGCGTGTTATTGATAAGAAAGGCATCGATACAGTTCTGTCCGAACTGCGTGCCCGTGGCGAAAAGTACTAAGTACTTAAAGAGGAAATAAATCATGGCTAAAGGTATTCGCGAGAAAATCAAGCTGGTTTCTTCTGCTGGTACAGGTCACTTCTACACCACCACGAAGAACAAACGTACTAAGCCGGAAAAACTGGAACTGAAAAAATTCGATCCAGTTGTACGCCAGCATGTACTGTACAAAGAAGCTAAAATTAAATAATTTTAGTCTCCTTGTATTGAAAAACCCCGCTCCTGCGGGGTTTTTTGCATTCTGACTCTCTCAACGGAGGAACCATGCCTGAATTACCTGAGGTAGAGACCAGCCGCCGCGGTATTGAACCCCATCTGGTTGGCGCGACTATTCTTCATGCTGTCGTGCGCAATGGCCGTCTGCGCTGGCCGGTTTCCGACGAGATCCACGCCCTGAGTGATAAACCGATTCTGAGCGTGCAGCGCCGCGCCAAGTATCTGCTGCTGGAACTACCGGATGGCTGGATTATCATCCACCTGGGGATGTCCGGGAGCCTGCGTATCCTCAGTGAAGAGTTACCCGCCGAAAAGCATGACCATGTGGACCTGGTGATGAGCAATGGCAAAGTCCTGCGCTACACCGACCCGCGCCGCTTTGGGGCGTGGTTGTGGACCAAAGAGCTTGAAGGGCATAGCGTGCTGGCACATCTGGGGCCTGAGCCGCTCTCTGACGCCTTTAACGCAGACTACCTGAAAGAGAAGTGCGCGAAGAAGAAAACCCCGATCAAACCCTGGCTGATGGATAACAAGCTGGTGGTGGGCGTGGGCAATATCTACGCCAGTGAATCGCTGTTTGCTGCGGGCATTCATCCCGACCGCCTGGCGTCGTCGCTGTCGCCTCAGGAGTGCGAACTGCTGGTCAGAGTGATTAAAGCGGTACTGCTGCGTTCGATTGAGCAGGGTGGAACTACGCTGAAGGATTTCCTGCAAAGTGACGGTAAGCCGGGCTATTTTGCGCAGGAGTTGCAGGTGTATGGCCGTAAGGGCGAGCCGTGCAGAGTGTGTGGAACACCGATTATTGCCACGAAGCACGCTCAGCGTGCCACGTTCTACTGCCGCCAGTGCCAGAAGTAATGCAGTTGCCAGCCGGGCAAACGTAACGCCGCCCGGCAATCAGACGGCTACTTAAGCTTTTCCATCAGCGCCTGATGGACGTTCACCGGCAGGAAGTGGGTCACATCGCCGTGATGACGGGCGACCTCTTTCACCAGCGTGGAAGAGATAAACGACCACTCTTTTGATGGCATCAGGAACACGCTCTCCAGATCCGGCATCAGATGGCGGTTCATGTGCGCCAGCTGCATCTCATACTCGAAGTCAGCCACCGCGCGTAAGCCGCGGATCAGGATATTGGCCTGCTGGGCGCGGGCGAAGTTGGCCATCAGATCGCTGAACCCCACGACCTCAACGTTCGACAGGTGCGAAATCGCATCGGTGGCGAGCTGTACGCGCTCGGGAAGATCGAACATCGGTTTTTTGCTTGGGCTGGCGGCAATCGCCAGAATCACCTTATCAAACATGCTTGCCGCGCGGGTGATGATATCAAGATGACCGTTGGTGATTGGATCGAAGGTACCCGGATAAATCGCTTTTGTGCTCATGGCTCACGCTTTCTCTGAGTAGCCGCGGCTCAGCGCCCACAGCTCGGTGTATTTGTTAAAAGTATACTGGGCATTCACGACCGCCAGTAACCAGCCCTGTTTTCCGTCCAGCACGCCGCCACGCAGCAGCAGGGTTTTCAGAAATGCCCCGATCGTATGGGTGAAAATACCGGTCAGCGTTGCTTTCTTGCCACGCTGATGGCGTTCCTGTGCCCATGCGGTCGCGTAATTGAGCTGTTTACGCTGGAAGCTGGCGAAATCGCGGCAGGTCAGGTGCAGTAAATCACCGTTTAAGGCGACTACCGGCGCGTTATCGCAGGCCAGGGATTCATGCACAAGGTTATCGTTGTACTGGTAACGCTCGCGTTCATACAGGCGCATCACGCGGTCAGGGTACCAGCCGCTGTGGCGCATAAACCGGCCGAGAAAATAGTTACGACGCGCGATGCTGTATACAGCGCCTGACTGAGGCGCGGCGAGCACGCCCTGAATCGCCTGCTGAAGCTCTGGCGTAATGCGCTCGTCGGTGTCGATCATCAGCACATAGTCACCGGTCGCGTAAGATTGCGCGCGTTGACGCTGCACGCCATAACCCTGCCAGTCCGTATTGGTGTACACCTTCACGCCTGCTGCACGGGCTATCTCTGCCGTGTTGTCCTCACTGCCTGAATCGAGGAGGACAATTTCGTCAGCCCAGGCCACAGAGGCCAGGCAATCGGGAAGCAGATCGGCGGCGTTTTTGGCGATCATGACGACCGACAGACGCTGAGACATTAATGGCTCCGCTGAGGCAGATAAGGTTGAAGAAGTTGCAGCAGACGGGTCAGTGCGCCCTGGTTCTGATGCAGCACCTCGACGGCATGGCGGCCGTACCACAGACGGTAATCTTCGTCGGTCAGCAGGTTTGACACCTCTTTGACCACCGAGTCCGCATCGGTCACGGTAATTAAGCCATCGGCTTGCTGCAATTTAGCGCAGATATCTTTGAAATTAAATGTGTGCGGGCCCATCAGCACCGGGATCGCGTGCGCCGCAGGCTCCAGCGGGTTATGACCGCCGCGCTCAACCAGGCTGCCGCCCACAAAGGCGAGGTCGGCAATTCCGTACAGCAGCATCAGTTCGCCCATCGTATCGCCAATCACCACCTGGGTGCTGCTGGACGGGATCTCGCCGCTGCTGCGCAGGGTGAAACTGAAACCGCCTTTCTGCACCATCTCGCGGGCGTCTTTGAAACGTTCCGGGTGACGCGGCACCAGAATCAGCAGTAAATCCGGGAATTTTTCCAGCAGCTTACGGTGCGCTTGCAGGATGATCTCTTCTTCGCCGTCATGGGTACTGGTGGCAATCCAGACCTGGCGGCGCGGGGCCCACTGGCGACGCAACGTGACAGCGCGTGCGGCAAGCTCAGGCGTGACCGAAATATCGAATTTCAGGCTGCCGGTCACCGCAAGCTGGTTGCGCTTGAGGCCGAGAGAGATAAAGCGCGCGGCGTCTTCTTCGTTCTGTGCGGCAATCAGCGTGATTTTGCCAAGCAGGCGACGCATAAATTTACCCAGCTTGCCGTAGCCTTTAGCCGAGCGCTCAGAGAGGCGCGCGTTGGCAATAACCAGCGGGATCTTACGGGCATGAAGGGCGGAAATCATATTCGGCCACAGCTCGGTTTCCATCACGATCACAAGCTTAGGGCGAACGGTATTCAGGAAACGATTCATGGCGCAGGGCAGATCGTAAGGCAGATAGACGTGATGCACGTCTTTGCCAAATGCGGACATCACGCGCTCAGAGCCGGTCGGGGTCATGGTGGTGACGGTGATCGGCAAAGAGGGGTAACGGTGGCGCAGGGCGCGTACCAGCGGAATAGCCGCCAGTGTTTCGCCAACAGAAACGGAATGCAGCAAAATACCGTCCGGGGCGACTTTATTGCGGCAATAGCCATAGCGTTCAGCCCAGCGTTTTCGGTACGCAGGCGCTTTACGGCTACGAAGCAACAGTCGCAGCCACACCAGTGGCTGAATGATGTAGAGCAGGGCGGTATACAACAATTCCAAGCGATTATCCGTTTTTTTTAGTTTCGGCGGGCAAATTCTAAGCATTTAAGCCAGGTAAAGCTATCTCTTATGCCAGATACCGCTTTAAACGGAAATAACGGCGACCCAGGCGCCAGTGCTGGCGAAGCCCACGGGCGTTTTTCCAGATAAGTGTCCAGATCCCGCGATCGAACAGTTCCTGGATAATTTCACGCTTTTTGGCTGTATCGCCAATGTTGTTAATCGCGTGCAGGATCCCCAGACCCTCTTTCGCGATTTGCCACTGGCAGGCCGGTACGCGGCGCACGGCATCCGGGTAGCGCTGGTTGATAACGTCCAGCATTTCAAGGATTTTCATATAGTGGCGCGCGTTACGCATCCGCGTGTCATCCGTGCCCGGCGTGTGTGATACCGATGCAGAATGGATGAGATAGTCGTAGAAGGTTTCGTCTGTGTACTGTACGCGTTTGGCGGTCAGCAGCACTTCGGTCGTCCACGGAATATCCTGATGGCGCAGCCCATGCTCAAACGTGAATCCCTGCGCTTTAATAAAGGCGTGGCGATAAATATTAAGCCAGGTCACATGCAGGAATTTACGTGATGCCAGCGCGCGCTGAAGCCAGGTTGGGCCGTCCAGCACGTCTGTGGATTGCAGCTTGTCAGACGGGAAGATTTTTTTCGCAGGTCTGCCGTCATCATAAATATAGGTGCCGTTACAGGTGGCGACGTCGAGATCGTTTTTCTTCGCCATCTCCAGCAGACGTGGGTACATGCCCGGGTAGATCACATCGTCGATGTCCGGGAACGCGACATACTCGCCTGTGGCCTCAGTCAGACCGGTATTACGGGCGGCAGAGACGCCCTGGTTGCTCTGTTCGATAACCTTGTAATACGGGAATTCACTGGCGTATTGCGCAATGATCGCCGCAGAGTTATCGCTTGACCCATCGTCCACAACGACAAGCTCCAGACTGTCCAGATGTTGAGCTTTGATGCTGTCGAAAAATGCACTCAGGAATTTTTCACCGTTATAGACGGCGACCACAAGGCTCAATAAAGGTGTGTCGGACATGCTTTCTCCGTTGTGTTCAGGGCAGGCCACCCATGTTGGTGGTACCATTCGTGCTGTATTATATCTGGTGGATACTAAAAACATATGCCTGGAGGGGTTAAAGATCCCCTCGGGCGGCAAATTAGCGTCACGCTGGCGAGATTCATAACAGGAAATGTATGCATATTGTTCACACTGAAGCAGACGGTGGTAAAGGCGGGCAGCCTTTGCGCATTATTAACGAATCGTTAGGCATGATTCAGCGTGGCCATCAGGTGACCATTCTTTGCCCGGAAACTGCGCCGCTGCACGCGATGGCGAAAAGCGCCGGGTTAACGGTTGTCACCATGCCGTTAAAACGTAAGAACCTTAAAAACCTGCAATTGCTACGTCGCTGGCTGAGTGACAACCGAAAATCGATTGATGTCATCAATAGCCATAACTCTGCTGATACCTGGCTGGTTGCGCTGGCAAACCTGACGCTGTCGAACCCTGTGCCACTGGTGCGCACGCGCCATGCGTCCGGTGTGCCGCGCAATAACTGGACGACGCGCTGGCTGTTCCGTAAAGCCTGCGCCCATATCGTCACCACCGGTGAAGCGCTGCGTCATCAGGTGGCGAATATTGGCGTACCTATGTCCCAGAGCACATCCGTGCCGAGCGGTGTGGATACGCAGCGTTTTCATCCGGCGGATAAACACGATGCCCGCACGCACTGCGGATTGTCGCAGGAGGATTTCTGGCTGGGGGTGGTATCGCATCTGCGTCCGAATAAAGGCCACAGCGTGCTGCTGCGCGCCCTGGCGCAAATTGATAACCCGCACATCAAGCTGGCGATTGTCGGGGAAGGGCCGCACAAGGCCACGCTGGAGCAGGAAATCGTCGGGCTGGAATTACAACAGCGTGTGGTGATGGCGGGGCATCAAAGCGATCCTGAGCGCTGGTTCCCGGCGTTTGATATTGCGCTGAGTCCTTCACACGATATGGAAGGCGTACCCCAGGGTGTCCTGCAATCACTGGCGTCTCGCATTGCCACCATCGCGACCGATGCGGGTGGGACGGCGGATGCGGTGATTGATGGTCAGACGGGGATTCTGGTCGCTCAGCGTGATGAAAAAGCGCTGCATGATGCCATCGTAAAACTGTATGACGACGCAGACCTTCGCGAGAAGCTGGCGCAGCAAGGTTATGATTACCTGAGCACCCACTTTACTCGCGAATGTATGCTGGACGCGATGGAGAAAGTTTTCTCTGAAGCGGCTCAGCGCAGCAGGTCGCGGTAAAGCGCCTGGAGCTCTTTTGCCATTCTGTCCAGGGTGTAAGGTTCAGCTGTTGCGCGCGCAGCCGCTGAATAATCAACGCCCTGGGCACGGCCTTTCAGCCAGTGGGCGATAGCTTGCTGGTAACCTTCACTGTCGAGTGCGTCGCGCACCCAGCCGTTTTGACCTTCAGTTATCCACTCAGCCGCGCCGCAGCCGTGGCTGGTGAGCAGCGGTAGACCGCAGGCCAGCGCTTCCACGCAGACATTCGGGAACGGATCGTAGAGCGTCGGCAGGATCAGCGCATCCGCCGTGCCGTAAACTTCACGCACATCCGCCACCGGCCCCAGGAAACGCACGCGTGACGCCACGCCGAGCGTCTGTGCCAGCTTTTCAAATTTACGCGCGTGTTTATCGCGACCGGCAACCAGTAGCCAGACATCAGAGTGCGGGACAATGGCACGCAGCGCGGTGGCCACGCCTTTACGGCTAAAACCAGAACCGACATACGCCAGCACTGGCGCATCTTCCGGGATGCCGAGCGCAGCGCGCTGCGACAACGAGCGGACTGTCGGGCTGAAATGCGCCGTATCCACGCCGTTGTAGATAACGGTCAGTTTGTCATCCGACAAGGCAAAACGACGGGCGATGTCATCACGCACCATTTTCGAGTTACAGATAACGGTGCGCAGCTGCGGATGGGTAAACATCTGTGCTTCGGCCTGCAAAATATAGCGATGGTAGCGGCTGAATGACTGCGCCCAGCGTGCCAGCGGCGATAAAATACGGCCATACTGCTCAAGCCAGGTGGCATGTACGCCATCGCCGGCGCGGAAAATGGTTGCCCCGGGAATACGCTCATGGCTTTGCACAATATCGAACTGAGCAAAATGCGAGGCCGCTTCCACTGCAAACCCGGATTCACGGGCAACACGGTTACGGAACGGCGGATTTACCGTCAGCGTTTTCCAGCCTGACGCATCTTCCCACTGGCGGGCAATCAGCGTGACATCCAGAGTCGTGTCCTGGGCCAGCACGTTCAGCGCGCGGGACACAAAACGCTCCGCGCCGCCGTTGGGGTTGTAGGTCTGTCGGACGATAGCCAGCTTCATGCAGGATATTCCAGCAGCAGGGTATCAATAGCGCTCAGCACCTGTTGCGGGGTAATGGCGGTGATGCAGTCGGAAACGCCACCGTCACCGCAGCCCGCCTTGCCGCAAGGCTGGCAGGTAAACCCGGCAGTGATCACGCGGTAATTTACACCCCACGGTGCCCACTTAATTGCCCCGGTTGGGCCAAAGATAGCCACGGTCGGGGTCCCCACAGCACTGGCGAGGTGCATTGGCATGGAGTCAACGCCGAAGTAAATTCGCGCGTGCTTCATCAACGCGCCCAGCTCTTTCAGGTTCAGCTGACCGCTTAAATCAAACACCGGCTGGGTAAGCGCAGCACGCAGCTCATCCATATACGCGGTTTCTTCTTTTGACGGCGCGGCAGAAAGGATAATCGGCAGGCCACGAGCCGCCAGGTTATCGATTGTCGCCGCCAGCTTTTTGATATCCCAGGCTTTAAACATCCAGCGCGACGTCGGGTGCACCAGAATGTAGGATTTACTCTGTAGACCAAAACCGGCCAGTTTCTCTGCAACAGAGGTTTCTGCCGCGTCACCCGGTACAAACAGGGTATGTTTGTCTTCATCAGACTGTGGGTGAATACCGATCCGGCGCAGGGCGTCCAGGTTCACTTCCACCATATGACGGCTGTTGTCCTGAATCGCCGGGTAGAGCGTGGTGAAGGATTTCACCCAGCGACGACGTGCCAGCCCACCGCGCTTATCCGGTTTAAAGCCAACGGAGACACGCGGCTTCAGCCGACGCGCCAGGCGCGCGCCGTGCCAGTGTTCGGTCAGGTTAATCAGCACATCGTACTGGCGCCCTTTCAGCGTATTGACCAGAGCGCGATACAGACGGAATTGCTCGAACCAGCCCTTTTTACGCCAGTTGCGACCAATGGTATGCACCTGATCGATATGCGGGTGGCTGGTCAGCATCGCCTGCGTGTCGTCGTAGACCAGCGCATCGACTTCAACGTTCGGCCAGTTCTTTTTCAGCACGGTAAAGACCGGCGAGGTAAGCAGCACGTCACCGTGGTGACGCAGCTTAATGATCAGCACGCGCTTTGGTGGGCGCTCCGCTGAGAAAAAATCAGACATAGGCTCTCTCTGCTGCCAGCAAAGGCTCTAATTGCGCAAATACCGCAGCGGCGCTGAGGTCGCTCAACTGCGATGAATGTTCCGGGCGGCAGATATATTGATTTTTTCCGTAGCCGCCGATAAGGCCCGGGTCCGTTGGGCCGTAAAGCGTAATATTAGGTCTATCCAGCGCGGCCGTCAGGTGGCTCAGGCCGGTATCTACCGATACCACTGCCGTCGCGCCCGCCAGCTCTTGCGCTACGCCGTCGAGCTTCATGCGTGGCAAGACGTCCACGTAATCAAACCCTTCCGCCAGGCGTTTGGCGCGTGCTTCTTCATGCGGGGCACCCCACGGCAGTTTGATGCGCAAACCTGCGTTGCCCAGTAAACCAATCAGCTCACGCCAGTGGGTTTCCGGCCAGTGTTTATCATCCCGGGTGGTGGCATGGAGGAAAATCAGATAAGGCGCGCTAATTTGCTGTGAATTATGCAGGAAATGCTGTGAAATGGCGTAATCGCCCTGCATTTCAGGTTTGGCATAACCCAGGCTTTTGGCGAACAGCTCACGGGTACGTTCCACCGCGTGCTGCTGCTTTGCAATATGATGGCGACGGTTATAGAACAGGCTTGCCAACGGTTCGCGAGCGCTTTGCCAGTCCATGCCGTGCTTTACGCCGTGTGCCAGTCGCGTCACCAGTGCGGCACTTTTGACCAGCCCTTGCGCATCGATGATGGCATCGTAGTGCTGAGCCTGCACCGCATCGCGAAACGCTTTGCGTTCTGCCTTGATCGGCGCGGAGAACCACGCCTTACGCCAGCGGCGGATAGCCACCGGGATCACGCGGTCGACCGCTTCATGCCAGGTGGGGATCTGCGCGAAGCCTTCTTCCACCACCCAGTCAAAACGAATGCCGGGAATGGCCTGCATCGCGTCCGTCAGAGATGGCAGCGTATGCAGAACATCGCCCATCGAAGAGGTTTTAACGATCAATACCCGCATTCGTTATCCTTCTTCGCTCAACAGCAGTTCGTTAAGCTCTTCGAGCACGCGCTCTGGCGTAATGTCGATCAGGCTTTGGTGATAGCCTTGCGCCGCATCGCCTTTACGCACTTTGTGGTAGCCGGTAATCAGGCGAATAACGCGCGCTTTGTGTGACAGCGGCGGGGTGAAGTCCGGGCTGCTTGGGCCATACAGGGCAACCAGCGGGCGGTTAAGGGCAGCTGCAACGTGCATCAGGCCAGAGTCGTTGGTAACCACGGCTTTACAGGCGGCAATCAGAATAACGGCTTGTTCCAGCTGCGTTTCCCCGGCCAGGTTGCGGCACCAGGCCTGCTGTTCTGTGCTCAGCGTGGCAAGGATTTCATTGCCCGCTTCGTGATCTTTCGCCGAGCCGAACAGAACAATCTGGTTGCCTTCGTCGATAAGCTGTTTTGCCAGTTCGGCGTAGTGATAGTGCGGCCAGCGTTTTGCCGGGCCGAATTCTGCGCCAGGGCAGAAACCGATCATCGGGCGTTCGTCAGAAATACCAAACGCATTGCAGGTCTGGGATTTTTCGCCATCGTTAACCTGCAACTGCGGCCACAACAGCGGTTGCGGCAGATCTTTCGCACTGCGCATCACGCCTTTGTCGTAGGCCAGCGCCACATAGCGCTCCACCATCAGCGGCCAGGCCAATTTATCCAGCACGCGGGCGTCGTTCAGTAACCCGTAACGCATTTCACCGCGCCAGCCGGTGCGATGAGGCACGCCAGCAAAGAAGGGCACTAAAGCGGATTTAAACGAGTTGGGCAGCACGTAAGCGCGGTCGTAGCGCTTTTCGCGCAGGCTGTGGCCGAGCTTGCGGCGTTCGCCGATTTCCAGCGCCCCGTGGCCGAGCGGCATCGGGATAGCGTCGTTAACTTCAGGCATCCGCGATAACAGCGGACGGCACCATGCAGGTGCCATCACGTCGATTATCGCCTGGGGATAGCGCGCCTTGAGCGTGCGATAGAGACTTTGCGACATCATCATGTCGCCCACCCATGACGGGCCGATCACCAGTATCTTCATGCTTACTTCTTACGCGTCGCGGTTCAGCCAGGCCATATATTCCGTTACGCCTTCGGCAACGGTCTTGAACGGCTTGTTGTAGCCGGCGGCACGCAGGTTGGTCATGTCAGCCTGAGTGAATGCCTGGTAGCGGCCTTTCAGTTTTTCCGGGAACGGAATGTACTCAATGCTGCCTTTTTTGTGGTACGCCAGGGTTGCGTCTGCAACGGCCTGGAAGGATTCCGCACGGCCGGTACCCAGGTTGAAGATGCCGGACACGCCGTTTTCCCAGAACCACAGGTTCACCGCCGCAACGTCGCCCACATACACGAAGTCACGCTTGAAGCTATCGCTGCCTTCGAACAGTTTCGGACTTTCGCCATTATTCAGCTGGGTGTTCAGGTGGAACGCCACGCTCGCCATGCTGCCTTTGTGGCCTTCGCGCGGCCCGTAAACGTTGAAGTAACGGAAGCCGACGATCTGGGAATTCGCTTCTGGCAGAACCTGGCGCACGTATTCGTCGAACAGGAACTTAGAGTAGCCATACACGTTCAGCGGCTGCTCATATTCGCGGGATTCGATGAAGTTTGACGTACGACCGCCGTAGGTAGCCGCAGAAGAGGCATACAGGAACGGAATTTCACGCTCCAGGCAGTAGTGCAGGATCTCTTTAGAGTACTGATAGTTGTTATCCATCATGTACTTGCCGTCCCACTCGGTGGTGGAAGAGCACGCACCTTCGTGGAAGATAGCTTCGATTTCGCCGAACTCTTCACCTGCCATAATCTGGATAAGGAAGTCTTCTTTATCCATATAGTCAGCAATGTTCAGATCCACCAGGTTTACAAATTTGGTGCCGTCTTTCAGGTTGTCCACCACCAGGATGTCGGTGATGCCTTTGTCATTGAGAGCCTTAACAATGTTGCTGCCGATAAAGCCCGCGCCGCCGGTAACGATGATCATAACTGTAACCTTTGAAGTGTGGAGTCCGGGGACAATCCCGGACGCTAATGTACCTATCATATCATTAGTATGGCTGCCCTTCAGCCATTCACCGACATAGCGCAAGGGTACACGTGATTTATGCTGCAAAAACGACAAGAGATACTGCGTCATCTCGTCATAAACTATAGGTTTGGGTAATATGTCCCGAAATTTGCCGAGTCTGGAGAATGCAATGCGTGGTGATTTTTACAAACAGTTAAACAGCGACCTGGACACCGCACGCGCGGAAGGGTTGTTCAAAGAAGAACGCATCATCACTTCTGCGCAGCAGGCGGATATCACCGTCGCCGATGGCAGCCATGTGATTAACTTTTGTGCGAACAACTATTTAGGTCTTGCGAATCACCCTGAGCTGATTGCCGCTGCGAAAAACGGCATGGACACCCACGGTTTTGGTATGGCCTCTGTGCGCTTTATTTGTGGCACGCAGGACAGCCACAAGCAGCTTGAGAAAAAGCTGGCGAGCTTCCTCGGAATGGAAGACGCGATCCTGTACTCCTCTTGCTTCGATGCTAACGGCGGCCTGTTTGAAACGCTGCTGGGTGCAGAAGATGCGATTATTTCTGATGCCCTGAACCACGCTTCCATCATCGATGGCGTGCGTCTGTGTAAAGCGAAGCGTTTCCGCTATGCCAACAACGATATGGCTGAACTGGAAGCTCGTCTGAAAGAGGCGCGTGAAGCCGGTGCTCGCCATGTTCTGATTGCCACCGACGGCGTGTTCTCCATGGACGGTGTGATTGCCAACCTGAAAGGCGTATGCGATCTGGCCGACAAATACGATGCGCTGGTGATGGTCGATGACTCTCACGCGGTGGGCTTTGTGGGCGAAAACGGCCGTGGTTCACACGAATACTGCGACGTGATGGGCCGTGTGGATATCATCACCGGCACGCTCGGTAAAGCTCTGGGCGGCGCGTCCGGCGGTTATACCGCTGCACGCAAAGAAGTGGTTGAGTGGCTGCGTCAGCGCTCCCGTCCGTACCTGTTCTCCAACTCCCTGGCACCGGCCATTGTTTCTGCCTCCATTAAAGTGCTGGAGATGGTGGAATCGGGTGCAGAGCTGCGTGACCGTCTGTGGTCCAACGCCCGTCTGTTCCGTGAAAAAATGAGTGCCGCAGGCTTTACTCTGGCCGGTGCTGACCATGCGATCATCCCGGTAATGCTGGGCGATGCGGTTGTGGCGCAGAACTTTGCCCGTGAACTGCAAAAAGAAGGGATTTACGTCACCGGGTTCTTCTTCCCGGTGGTGCCAAAAGGTCAGGCGCGTATTCGCACCCAGATGTCTGCGGCGCATTCGCCTGAACAAATTGAACGTGCGGTTGAAGCCTTTACCCGCATCGGCAAACAACTGGGCGTGATTGCCTGAGGACGTGAGATGAAAGCGTTATCCAAACTGAAAGCAGAAGAAGGGATTTGGATGACCGACGTGCCGGAGCCGGAAGTCGGTCATAACGATCTGCTGATCAAAATCCGTAAAACCGCCATCTGCGGTACTGACGTCCACATCTACAACTGGGACCAGTGGTCGCAGAAAACCATTCCGGTACCCATGGTGGTGGGCCACGAATATGTCGGCGAAGTGGTTGGCATTGGTCAGGAAGTAAAAGGCTTTAAAATTGGCGATCGCGTGTCTGGCGAAGGCCATATCACCTGTGGCCACTGCCGTAACTGCCGCGGTGGCCGTACGCACCTGTGCCGCAACACGGTTGGCGTAGGTGTGAACCGTCCTGGCTGCTTCGCAGAATATCTGGTGATCCCGGCATTCAACGCGTTCAAAATCCCGGACAACATTTCCGACGATCTGGCATCTATCTTCGACCCATTCGGTAACGCGGTGCATACGGCGCTGTCGTTCGACCTGGTGGGTGAAGACGTGCTGGTGTCCGGTGCTGGCCCAATCGGCATTATGGCCGCTGCTGTGGCGAAACACGTCGGCGCGCGTAATGTTGTTATCACAGACGTGAATGAATACCGTCTGTCGCTGGCACGCAAAATGGGTGTCACCCGTGCGGTGGATGTGTCTAAAGAGAGCCTGAACGACGTGATGGCCGAGCTGGGCATGACCGAAGGCTTCGACGTGGGCCTGGAGATGTCCGGTGCGCCACCGGCGTTCCGTACCATGCTGGATACCATGAACCACGGTGGCCGTATTGCCATGCTGGGTATTCCGCCGTCAGACATGTCTATCGACTGGAATAAAGTCATCTTCAAGGGGCTGTTCATCAAAGGTATCTATGGCCGTGAGATGTTCGAAACCTGGTACAAGATGGCTGCACTGATCCAGTCTGGTCTGGATCTGTCGCCAATCATTACTCATCGCTTCTCCATCGATGAGTTCCAGCAGGGCTTTGACGCGATGCGTTCAGGCCAGTCCGGGAAAGTGATCCTGAGCTGGGATTAACCTGCCTCCAGGCACCCGTTTTTACGGGTGCCTGACTACTTTTTAGCGGTTTGACTTTCCAGGGGTTACTTGTTAACTTCTGGCGAATTTTTCTCCACCGAGTCTTCTCCGCACGTTCATACTTGCAGTCATAATGACTGCGTCAGGAAAGATTTCGCCAGACTAATCAGGTCATTATGTCCACATTGTTTTCGCAAAAGTTGGTTGATACTCCTTCACGGCTTGCCGCTTTTTTAACAGTAGTCATTTCCCTGCTAATAGTCATTGGCGTTAATATTATAAATGCTAAATATAATGCGGTGATTAACCGGACGCTGGTATTTGTACTGATATTACTGACGTTAAAATGCATAAATAATAAATTTATTAAAAACGCACTGGCGGTGATTTTATTAATTCCGGTCGCGGCTGATCTTACGCTTCAGTTATATGCGTGGAATAACTTCAATTCAGCATTTAGCTACGGATTTGCGCTCAGCGTATTAAATACCACACCGGGTGAAGCCAGTTCGATGCTCGGGCTGTACTGGCGTGAATGCATTCTCTTTGTGGCGTTTTCCGCGCTGTTTATCTATACCGCCAACACCGGCGGATGGCCCGTTGCACCGCGTTTTCGTCGCTGGCCGGGCATTGCGCTGGCATTAACGCTCGCAGCCTTTATTGGCCAGGCCTGGCAGCATCAGCTCAGAAGAAGTAATGTCGAAAGTATGGCGCAGCGCGTCGTGCAGGCCACACCGGTCAGCACTGCAAAAGTGTTTATGCAGGCGATAGAAGATAACGCGGTAGTCGCCAATATTGGCAATAACATTCCCGATTATAAACTCACGCTGTCGGACACCGGGATTGAAAACTATGTGCTGATCATTGGTGAGTCAGAGCGCACGGCAAACATGGGTATCTATGGTTATCAACGGGATACCACACCAGAGCTGGAGAAACAAAAATCGCAGCTTTTATTGTTCCGCAATGCCGTGACCCCCGCGCCTGTCACCATTATGGCCGTGCCATTAGCAATGACAGCCGATACTGTGAGCAAGCGCGACCCGCATAAATACAGCGATAATGTCATTAATATCGCCAATAAAGCGGGATATGACACCTACTGGTTTAGCCGCCAGGGCAAGGGCGGGGCGCATAATAATGTCATTACCGGCATCGCCATGAACACGAAGGAGCATCAGTGGGTAGAAGGGGGCTATGATGAAGACCTGCTGCCGTTACTGAATGAGGCGCTGAAAAAACCGGGCAAAAAAATCATCGTCCTGCACCTGTACGGTAGCCACGAGCCCGCCTGTCGACGCTTCCCGGCAAGTCAGGCCGTTTTGAGTGGCGGTAGTGAAGCCGATGATTGTTACGATAACTCAGTGCGTTACACCGATACGCTGATGGGTGATATCTTCCGTACTCTGGAAAACTCGCGTTCATCAGTGATGTATTTTTCCGATCACGGTCTGATTCGCGATCCGCAGCGTTCGGTGGTTTACTCTCACGGCAACGTCAACCCTCCGAGAGAAGCCCTGCACATCCCGATGTTTATCTGGTACGGGCAACAGGTTGATCCTAAAAATAAATTCATCGGCGACTATAATAAGCCCTGGTCGGCTGACGATGTAAACACGCTCGCGGAGTTGTGGTTAGGCATTCATCGTCAGGGTGAACCTGTGCAGTCAGTACAGTCCTGGCTTGCCAGTTACGATAAGAATGTGACAGTGCTGGATACGACCGGTAAGTCGTATGAATGGCGCAATATTCGTTAACACAGGTACGATCAACAAGCGTAACGGGATGTGCTAGCCTGTTTTTTACTTTCAGTAAGTGGAATGATGATGAGTAACTTAACATTAGATAAGACCCAATATTATTTATTACAGTTATTATTTGGGCTATGTGCTGTTGCGTTTGGGTGCGTTATTGTTTCACCCAATTTTTCAATAAAAGTATTTAGTGTTGCCGGTATTGTGGCTCTGGTTGCATTTTTACTGGATATTAAAAACTTTAAAAAACATGATGCATTTTGGCTGTGCCTGGTGCTGCTTGTCATTGGTATTTGCGACCTCGTCTGGTATCGCATGTTTAAGGTAGAGAGTAGCCCGGCGATTAACTCTTACCGCGCGTACCTGGAAGTGGGTAAAATCTGCTTATTTGGCGCATTTTCGCTGTTTGTGTTTGCAAACCGAAGCCAGCTCAAAATCGGTAGCAATAAAGTTCATGTGTTGCTGGCTGTTCTGCTTCAGGTGATGATTATTGTTTATGCAAGCTACCAACACTTTTTCCTTGATAGTCAAAGGGTAACACTTGCGCTCAAGGGCGGTACCAACGCGACGGGTGCAGCGTATACCATCGCCTTTATCTCCTTCTATACCATCCTTGTAATGCAGCACAGCGCTTCCCGCTGGAAAGAATTGGGTATCCTTGGACACTTCTTTATTACCTTCCTGATTCTGGTTTCTACAGAAACACGTGCCGCTATTCTGGCGTATCCCATCATCTTCTTCGGCCTGCTGGTGGTGAAGTTCTACAAAGAAAGGCATATTCCGTGGAAAGGGGTTGGTGTGCTTCTGGTCGCGTTGCTTGCGGGCATGTTTATGATGAAACACAGCCTGATCCAGCGTTATAACGATTTAAACCACGACATTGTTGCCTATGATAAAGACAACAGCACCACGTCCGTTGGGGCGCGTTTTGCCATGTGGAAAACCGGTTTAATTGCGGCAGAAGATAACTATTTCTGGCAATCCACTGATGTGCGTAATGCCAAAATTACTGACGTCGTGAAAAAAGATCCTAGCCTGGCAGGTGCGTTAGAACATATGCGCGGTCACTTGCATAATGAAGTGGTTGAGACACTTTCTTTAAAAGGTCCGTCAGGTTTAATACTTTATATTCTGTTTGTAATATCGCTTGCGTGGTATGCATTGCGAAAGCTGAACAGCGTTATTCTTTGTGCTTTCTTAGCGTCAATGATTATGTTCGGTTTAAGCGGCGTCATGTTCTATTCTAAAACAACGCCAGTCGCCTGGATGCTGACACTTATAATGTCGGTTGTATTCCTGGAGCAAAACAAGCACCGGGATATCATAAAGTAATCGTTTTGATTCTCCACCGGGAAAAAGGTATTCTCCCGGTGGAAAAATGTCATTT
The DNA here is from genome assembly GCF_001654845.1 of Enterobacter soli ATCC BAA-2102. GTDB lineage: Bacteria > Pseudomonadota > Gammaproteobacteria > Enterobacterales > Enterobacteriaceae > Enterobacter > Enterobacter soli. The sequence continues at coordinate 40,146 of NZ_LXES01000019.1, forward strand.
AACAGACGAGCACGCTATGAACGAACTGATTTCAGTAATCATCACCACCTACAACAGAGAGGATTTGCTGGAACGCGCCATTCGCTCAGTAATTGCTCAGACTTACCCTGCTGTAGAATTGATTATTGTTGATGACTGTTCGAACGAAAAAACGGCGCAACTTATTGAACGTATACGATCAGAATGTGAGGCGCGTTTTGTGCATTTCACTTATGAGCGTAACGAGAAGAACAGCGGCTCTAACTTCAGCCGCAACCGGGGTTACGCACTCTCGCACGGTGTGTTTGTCACCGGTCTGGATGACGACGATTACTTCCTCCCTGAGCGTTTAGCAAAGCTGGTTTCGCGCTACGATAAAAACTATGCCTTTGTCACAGATACTCCAGCCCGCCTGGATAAAACTCACCGCACTTACCCTGATACCAACGATAAAAGAATAATTGGCTTACAGGATATCCTCTGCGAAAACGTGGTGGGCAATCAGGTGCTGACAACGAAAGAGAAACTGTCAGGCGTGGGTGGTTTTTCCCCTGAGATTAAACAACAGCAGGACCGTGATGTCTGGATTAAATTAATCCTGAAATATGGTCCCGGTATTAAATACAGCTTTAGCACCGCTATGGTGGATGCTGAGCACGGTAGTAACCGCATTACATCGCAAATTAAAAAATATAATGCCTACCGCAAGCTCTATTTTAAATACCGTGAGCACATGTCCGAAGAAACCAAAAGCAACAATCTGTTCCAGCTGATGTAGTTCCGTGGTTTTAAATCTTCGCGCATGAACTTTTTATTACGCGGGCGTAAAAAAGATGCCAAGCTGAGAATGAAACTGCTGCGCCGTACATTAAAAGAGCTATTCTGATATTAATATGGTGAAATGATGAATCTTAATGTAACGAATAAGCTCATCAAGAAAACCCGGCGCTGGCAGAAGAAAACCGGTTTATCTCTTTTCCAGCGTGCGGCTGAGCATTTTGAGCAGAAGAAAAAAGAGACGCTGTTTGGCGTGATTGATGCGCTGAAAATTCAGCCTGAATCCGCGGGCAACACTGAACCTGCACAGTCGCGCATCATCTGGATCTGCTGGTTTCAGGGGCTGGAGAGCGCACCAGAGTTGGTTAAGCGTTGTATCGAATCCGTACAACGTAATACGCCTGACGCTCAGGTTGTCATCCTGACGGATGACAATATTCCTGACTATCTCTCGTTACCGGAACACATTAAAACCAAGTATCAGGCCGGGCTTATCAGCAAAGCGCAATATTCCGATATTGTTCGCTGCTCATTGCTGTATCAGTACGGCGGGATCTGGATGGATGCCACCGTCTTGATGACGAAAGCTGTGCCTGAATCCTTCTATGAAAATAGCTTCTCATCGCTGCGTTTCGACGCGGGTGACAATGCAACAAGCCAGGGATTCTGGACGGCCTATTTTCTTGCCTCACAAAAGGGCAATACGCTGGTGAAACTGGTTAGGGATATCCTTTATCGCTACTGGCAACATCACGATACCCTGATCGAATATTTCTTAATTGATTACAGCTTCTTGTATGCCCGCGAACGTTATCCTCAGTTTCGCGAGGTCATGAATGCGCAGCCAGTGACGGGAAATAATCGCTTTTTGATTCGCCAGTTTATCTCTGCTGCACCTGATGCGGCGGCGATTGATACCCTGAATCGCGATCCTGTGGGCATCTATAAACTCTCCCACAAGGAACAGTATCGAACGGTGGATAACGGGAAGCCGACGCTGTACAGCCAGATCCTCGACGATACCTTCCGTCTGTAATGACAAAAAAGCCACCCTCACAGGTGGCTTTTTGTTATCAGGATTTCTTACCCCATCCCTGCCATTGCTGCTGAACGTATTTCACCAGCGTGCTTTCACCAATGCTTTCGCCAATCACCGAGAAGAAGCGGGTCGCGTAGACCGGCTCTGGCGGCTGTTTCGGTTTGCAGCTCTTCACGCCGCGGAATGGATTGCGCGGCGCAGATGGCTTGGCAGGTTGTGAAAGATTCGGTGTCGACGTATCAGACTGCGGTTCATTCAGCAGGTCGCTCGGGCGCACCAGCGTGATATCGGAAGGCAACGTCGGCAGCATCTGTTGCAGGACGCGCACAGTAGACGGATGCGGGTGGCCGATGGCAATTGCCGAGCCGTTGCGACGCGCCAGCTGCACCGCGCGATTAAACTGCACGCGAATATCCGCTTCGTTTTGGGTGTCATCCAGGAACACTTTGCGCTTAATCACCTTTACGCCAGTTCCCTGTGCGGCGCGCATGGCCTGACTGTTGCCAATGGTCATGCTGTCGAGGAAGTAGAGGTTATAGCGCTCCAGCGACTGCATCACCTTGAGCATCCCGTACAGGCTGGATGTCATCGCGCTGCCCATATGGTTATTGAGGCCCACGGCATACGGCACTTTGTTGTACGCATCGCGGATAATACGATCGATTTCATCGCTGCTCATGTCCGGGCGTAGGGTGTCTTTTTCCAGCGGCTGCTTGCTGATGGGCGCCATTGGCAGGTGGATCAATACCTGATGCCCACTATTGTGGGCTTTGGTTGCCATTTCGCGCGCGTGCGGCGCATTGGGCAGCACGGCGACGGAAATGGCTGACGGCATTGCCAGAACCTGGTTTTCGGTTTGCGGACGATAACCGAAGTCATCAATGACGATGGCAAGTTTGCCTGCGTATACCGGTGCTGCCAGCGCCAGTGCGCTGGCGACGGAGAGAACAATTCGACGAAATTGAAGCAAAACTTATCTTCCCAACCACGGCTGTGGATTGACCGCCTGACCCTGGCGACGAATTTCGAAATAGAGTGACGGGCGGCCCTGACCGCCACTGCTGCCCACAAGGGCGATGGGTTGGCCAGCGCGCACCTGCGTGCCGACGCTGACCAGTGCGCTCTGATTGTAGCCGTAAAGGCTCATATCGCCTTTGCCGTGTTCGACCACCACCACAAGCCCGTAACCCTGCAACCAGTCGGCAAGGATCACGCGGCCATCGGCAATCGCTTTGACTTCGCTACCTTCAGACGCACCGATAACTATCCCTTTCCAACGTAGCTCACCCTGCAACTGTTCGCCATAGCGATGCAGAATAGAGCCGCGAACAGGCCAGTAAGCCTGACCACGAGGTGCGCCCAGACCGCCGGTACGCGACATCAGTGAGCGTTCGCTTTCCGTTGGTTTGTAGGTTGTCCCTTTGCGGGACGCTTCTTGTTGCTTGTCGCGGACGGCTTGCGCATCACGTGCTTCTCTCTCGGCTCGCGCTTTGGCGGCCGCTTCTGCACGGGCAATGCTGTTACGCAGTTTTGATTCGTTGGCGCGCATTTCGCTCAGCTGGCTCTGACCTTCCTGAATGGACGACTCAAGACCAGAGAGGGTTTTTTTACGCTCATTACGCGCCTGCTCGAGCTTCGCCTGCTGTGCCTGCTGATCGTAGAGCAGCGTTTGCTGCTGACTCTGTTTCTCTTCCAGCTCGGCTTTTTGCGAGGTGACTTCTTCGCGGGTCTGTTTCAGCTGGGCGATAGTTTCCTGACGGGCCTGGTTCAGGTAACCGAAGTAGGCCTGCAAACGCTGGCCGCGCTGAGTTTCTTCCCCGCTTAAAATCAGCTGAATACCGGTGTGTTCCCCCTGACGGAAGGCGGCATCAAGCTGAGCCGCGAGATTGCGTTCCTGGCTGGCGCGCTGGCGCTCCAGTTTGGCAATCGAGGCATTCATTTCGTCGATCTGTTTATTCAGCTGCGCGAGGGTGTTTTGAGTTTCACGTAGCTTGCGTGCGGCAGCGGAGATGGCTTCTTCCTGCTGCTTCAGTTGGGCAAGGAGTGATGAACGCTGCTGTTGCTGCTGGCGTACCGCGCGCTCTTTGGCGGCGATATCGGCCTGAATAGATTTAAGCTGGTCGCGATCGTCCGCATGGGCGGATGCTGCGCACAGCAATACGCCAGCGCTGAGTGCGCTGGCGCAAAATAGGGCCCTGACTGATAACCGAAGCGGCTTCACGACCCATGTGATTGAAAAAATCGCCTTTCCCCTCATGGGGAGCGATTATTCCACGATGAACAGCGGCTTGCCAGTCATCTCTTTAGGGATTTCCATACCCATCAGCGTCAACATGGTTGGCGCGATGTCGGAAAGCTTGCCGCCTTCCACCGCTTTCAGTGATTTATCACCGACATAGATCAGCGGAACAGGCAGGTTGGTGTGGGCAGTGTGAGCCTGGCCGGTAGACGGATCGCGCATCTGTTCTGCGTTACCGTGGTCGGCGGTGATCAGCAGCTGGCCACCTACGGATTCAACCGCTTTCGCAACCTGTTCAACGCAGTGATCCAGTGCTTCAACGGCTTTGATTGCGGCTTCCATCACGCCAGTATGGCCAACCATATCGCCATTCGGATAGTTACAGATGATGGTGTCGTACTTACCGCTTTCGATAGCCGCGACCAGTTTTTCAGTCAGCTCGGCAGAGCTCATTTCGGGTTGCAGGTCGTAGGTCGCGACTTTTGGTGAGTTGATCAGGATACGGTCTTCGCCTTTGAACGGCTCTTCAACACCACCGTTAAAGAAGAAGGTCACGTGTGCGTATTTCTCTGTTTCGGAGATACGCAGCTGTGTTTTATCGTTTTTCGCCATCCACTCACCGAGGGTGTTTGCCAGTGAAGCAGGTGGGTAAGCACAAGGTGCTTTGATGTCTGCGGCGTATTCGGTCAACTGGATGAAATTGAGGTTAACCACTTTCTTGCGGGCGAAGCCGTCGAAATCGCTGTTCACGAAAGCACGGGTGATTTCACGCGCACGGTCAGCACGGAAGTTCATGAAAATCAACGCATCGCCGTCTTCCATCGCGGCATCGGCCTGGCCTTCAGCACGGATAACCGTCGCTTTCACGAATTCGTCGTTTTCATCGCGGGCGTAAGCCGCTTCCAGACCTTCTACGGCGGTCGCAAACTGGAACTCGCCTTTTGCCAGGGTCATCAGGTCATAAGCTTGTTCAACGCGATCCCAACGGTTGTCGCGGTCCATTGCGTAGTAACGACCAATGATGGAGGCCACACGGCCTTTGCCCAGTGCGGCAAACTTGTCTTCAAAGGCTTTCAGGGAACCTTCAGCGCTGCGTGGTGGCGTATCGCGGCCATCAAGGAAAGCGTGCAGATAGATTTTCTCAGCACCGCGTTCTGCTGCCAGCTCAACCATAGCCATGATGTGATCTTCATGGCTATGAACGCCGCCCGCAGAGAGCAGACCCATGATGTGTACCGCTTTGCCTGCGGCAACGGCTTTATCAACCGCACCTGACAGCGTTGGGTTGGAGAAGAAAGTCCGTTCTTTAATTTCAACATCCAGACGGGTCAGGTCCTGATACACGATACGACCCGCGCCCAGGTTAACGTGTCCGACTTCGGAGTTGCCCATCTGGCGATCCGGCAGACCCACTTCCAGGCCAGATGCATCAATCAGGGTATGGGGACGTTTTGCCCACAGTGCATCCATGACCGGGGTTTTGGCGTTGAAAATGGCGTTATCCTGCTGATCTTCACGGTAGCCATAGCCATCCAGAATCACCAGTACCATAGGTTTTTTAGAAACCGACATTGCGACAACCTCATGCTCAAGAGACAAAAAATTTGCGTAATTTTACTACAGCTGAATCGATCAAATAGCCGCAGAAGATCAAAGAATGGGTAGGGGCAAGGCGCTTCTCAGGTCATTTTAAGGCTTTTTTTTCGTGGCATCCCGCAGAAAATCGATTAGCTTATTGTCGCTGGCTGTATTTGCCACAACGCACAGGTATACTCCTGTCCTGGTTTTTTTAATCACTTAGACGGGAGTTGTTACCCCCCATGCAAGAAATTATGCAATTTGTTAGCCGCCACCCGGTACTGAGCATCGCGTGGATTGGTCTACTGGCCGCAGTGCTGTTCACCACCTTTAAGGGCCTGACGTCCAAAATTCAGGTTATTACCCGTGGTGAAGCGACGCGTCTTATCAACAAAGAAGATGCCGTTGTCGTTGACCTGCGCCAGCGTGATGATTTCCGTAAAGGCCACATTGCAGGTTCTGTTAACCTGCTGCCTGCTGAAATTAAAGCGAACAACATTGGCGAGCTGGATAAGCATAAAGCCCAGCCTATTATCGTTGTAGACGGTACCGGGATGCAGGCGCAGGAATCTGCAAGCGCACTGCACAAAGCCGGCTTTGAAAACGTATCTGTACTGAAAGAAGGCATTTCCGGCTGGAGCGGGGAAAACCTTCCTCTGGTTCGCGGTAAATAAGGAGCCCAGTCATGGCCAATATCGAGATCTACACCAAAGCAACCTGCCCGTTCTGCCACCGTGCGAAAGCGCTGCTGAACAGCAAAGGCGTCACCTTCCAGGAACTGCCTATTGATGGTGATGCGACAAAACGCGAAGAGATGATTCAACGTAGTGGCCGTACGACGGTTCCGCAGATTTTTATTGATGCGCAGCACATTGGCGGCTGTGATGACTTGTATGCGCTCGACGCACGTGGTGGACTCGATCCTCTGCTGCGCTAAGAGACTTTAGGACAATTAAAAAGGGTTTTTCCATGTCAGAACAAAACAACACCGAAATGACTTTCCAGATCCAGCGCATCTACACCAAGGATGTCTCTTTCGAAGCGCCAAATGCGCCACACGTTTTCCAGAAAGATTGGCAACCAGAGGTTAAACTTGATCTTGATACCGCATCCACCCAACTGGCGGATGATGTGTATGAAGTTGTGCTGCGCGTAACCGTAACCGCTTCTCTGGGCGAAGAAACTGCATTCCTGTGCGAAGTACAGCAGGGCGGTATCTTCTCCGTTGGCGGTATCGAAGGTAACCAGATGGCGCATTGCCTGGGTGCATACTGCCCGAACATCCTGTTCCCGTATGCTCGCGAATGCATCACCAGCCTGGTTTCTCGCGGTACATTCCCGCAACTGAACCTTGCGCCAGTTAACTTTGATGCGCTGTTCATGAACTATCTGCAACAGCAGGCTGGCGAAGGTGCTGAACAACATCAGGATGCCTGATGAGCACTGTTAATGCGTCAATGACTGTGATCGGTGCCGGCTCTTACGGCACCGCTCTTGCTATCACGCTGGCAAGAAATGGTCACGATGTGGTTCTGTGGGGCCACGATCCAAAACATATCGCGACGTTGCAACACGATCGCTGCAATGTGGCGTTCCTCCCGGACGTTCCGTTTCCTGATTCCCTGCACCTCGAAAGCGATCTCGCGACCGCGCTCGCGGCCAGCCGCAATATTCTGGTTGTGGTGCCAAGCCATGTCTTTGGCGAAGTACTGCGCCAGATTAAGCCGCTGATGCGCGCAGATGCACGCATTGTGTGGGCGACGAAGGGGCTGGAAGCTGAAACCGGACGCCTGCTCCAGGATGTTGCCCGCGAAGCGCTGGGCGATGACATTCCTCTGGCGGTGATCTCCGGGCCAACGTTTGCAAAAGAGCTGGCCGCAGGTCTGCCAACGGCAATCTCTCTGGCATCGACCGATGCGACGTTCGCTGACGATCTTCAGCATTTGCTGCACTGCGGCAAGAGCTTCCGTGTCTACAGCAACCCCGATTTTATTGGCGTGCAGCTGGGTGGTGCGGTGAAGAACGTAATTGCTATCGGCGCAGGCATGTCAGACGGCATTGGTTTCGGCGCGAATGCGCGTACGGCGCTTATCACCCGCGGGTTAACCGAAATGTCCCGTCTTGGCGCAGCACTGGGCGCTGATCCGGCCACCTTTATGGGAATGGCGGGTCTGGGCGATCTGGTGCTGACCTGTACCGACAACCAGTCGCGTAACCGCCGCTTTGGCATGATGCTCGGACAGGGCAGCGATGTGAAAAGCGCGCAGGAGAAGATTGGCCAGGTGGTTGAAGGCTATCGCAATACCAAAGAAGTCCGCGAGCTGGCACACCGTTTTGGTGTCGAAATGCCAATAACCGAGGAAATTTATCAGGTATTGTATTGCGGAAAAAATGCGCGCGAGGCAGCATTGACCTTATTAGGTCGTGCGCGCAAGGACGAGCGCAGCAGTAACTAATCGCAGGGATCCTTGTTAGCTATATGACCCGGCCAGCAAAGAACTGGCCGGTCATTAACATATCGTCTGGAGTATGCAATGCCGTGTGAAGAACTGGATATCGTCTGGAACAATATTAAAGCCGAAGCCCGGGCTTTGGCTGACTGCGAGCCTATGCTGGCCAGCTTCTATCACGCGACGCTACTCAAGCACGAAAACCTCGGCAGCGCCCTGAGCTATATGCTCGCCAACAAACTGGCTTCCTCAATTATGCCTGCCATCGCCATTCGCGAAGTGGTGGAAGAGGCCTATGCCGCAGACCCGGAAATGATCGCCTCTGCCGCCTGTGATATCCAGGCTGTACGCACGCGTGACCCGGCTGTCGATAAATACTCCACGCCGCTGCTGTACCTGAAAGGCTTCCATGCGCTTCAGGCTTACCGCATTGGTCACTGGCTTTGGAACGAAGGCCGCCGCGCGCTGGCTATCTTCCTGCAAAACCAGGTGTCGGTGACCTTTCAGGTGGACATCCACCCGGCCGCGAAAATTGGCCGTGGGATCATGCTTGACCATGCCACGGGCATTGTTGTGGGTGAAACGGCGGTCATTGAAGATGACGTGTCGATTCTGCAATCCGTCACGCTGGGTGGTACGGGTAAAACCAGCGGCGATCGCCACCCGAAAATCCGCGAAGGGGTAATGATTGGCGCGGGTGCGAAGATCCTCGGTAATATCGAAGTTGGTCGCGGGGCGAAGATTGGTGCGGGTTCGGTTGTGTTGCAGCCTGTTCCGCCGCACACCACTGCGGCTGGCGTACCGGCGCGTATCGTCGGCAAGCCAGACAGCGATAAACCGTCGATGGATATGGATCAGCACTTCAACGGTATTCACCATACGTTTGAGTATGGTGACGGGATTTAACTTCTGAGAATGGCGCCAGGGTAACCCAGCTGGCGCCAGGCTTCATACACCACCACCGACACCGCATTAGACAAGTTCATGCTGCGGCTGTCCGGCATCATGGGAATACGGATTTTTTGCTCAGCGGGCAGGGCGCCCAGAATGGTTGCAGGCAGACCACGGGTTTCCGGGCCAAACATCAGATAATCCCCGTCCTGATAGCTCACTGCGCTGTGTGCAGGCGTTCCTTTCGTGGTCAGGGCAAACATGCGCTGCGGCTGTTCTGCTTCCAGAAACGCGGCATAGTCGTGATGGCGAACCACGGCCGTAAATTCATGATAATCCAGCCCTGCACGACGCAGGCGTTTGTCGTCCCATGCGAAGCCCATCGGCTCAATGATATGCAGGCGAAAACCGGTGTTAGCGCACAGGCGGATGATGTTGCCGGTATTGGGTGGGATTTCTGGTTCGAATAAAACGATGTTAAGCATGTTGCCCCCTTGAATAGCGGGGGCAGAATAGCACAGAACTAGGCCGCATTCCCCTGCGACAGCGGGACTGGTGCCGCAGACAGTTTACTCAGTTCCTGCACCAGCGAATCCTGGCTGATTTCGCTAATCGATTTCGCGCCGGTCAACGTCATCGCCACTTTCATCTCTTTCTCGATCAGGTTCAGCAGATTCGCCACGCCCGCCTGACCGTGGGTTGCCAGTGCGTACAGGTAGGCTCGACCCAGCAGCACGCTGTCAGCGCCCAGGGCAATCATGCGCACCACGTCCAGCCCGTTGCGAATGCCGCTATCGGCAAGAATCGCGATATCGCCTTTGACTGCATCGGCAATGGCAGGCAGTGCGCGCGCGGAAGAGAGCACGCCGTCGAGCTGACGTCCGCCGTGGTTAGAGACCACAATGCCGTCAGCACCAAAACGCACGGCGTCGCGCGCATCTTCCGGATCGAGAATGCCTTTGATCACCATCGGGCCGTCCCAGAATTCACGGATCCACTCCAGATCTTTCCAGGAGATTGACGGATCGAAGTTGTTCGCCAGCCAGCCGATGTAATCTTCCAGACCGGTGGGTTTACCGAGATAAGCCGAGATATTGCCCAGATCGTGCGGACGACCGTTCAGACCGACATCCCACGCCCACTGTGGGTGAGTGACAGCCTGCCAGTAGCGACGCAGGGCGGCATTAGGGCCGCTCATGCCGGAATGTGCATCGCGGTAGCGCGCACCAGGCGTTGGCATATCGACAGTAAAGACCAGCGTCGAACAGCCTGCGGCTTTGGCGCGCTCCAGCGCGTTACGCATAAACCCACGATCGCGCAAGACATACAGCTGGAACCACATCGGGCGTTTAATGGTTGGGGCGACTTCTTCAATCGGGCAGACGGACACGGTGGAGAGCGTAAACGGAATGCCTTTGGCATCTGCCGCGGCGGCCGCCTGTACTTCACCACGGCGGGCGTACATGCCGCACAGGCCGACAGGGGCGAGCGCCACAGGCATCGAGAGCGTTTCATTGAACAGCTTCGTCTCAAGGCTCAGGTCAGACATATTTTTCAGCACGCGCTGGCGCAGGGCCACTTCTGACAGGTCTGCCACGTTACGACGCAGCGTGTGTTCGGCATACGCCCCACCGTCGATATAGTGGAACAGGAATGGCGGCAAAATGCGTTGCGCCGCGGCGCGATAGTCACTGGCTGCTGAAATAATCATGCTTTGTTCTCCCTGGAAATATCGTTGTCGCCAGGCAGACGGGTAATGCGCGCCTGTCGGGCCTGATCTTCATCGAATTGTTTAATGGTAGTGTGCACAAAGCCCAGATGCGCCATCATCGCTTTGCGCGCGGCATCGGCATCACCGGCCAGAATGGCGTTAAGCACCGCCTCGTGCTGTTCGGTCAGTCGAGCAAACACCGGCGGTACCAGATACATACGCTGGCGGCTCTGCTTGACGGAGGATTGCAGCAGGTCGAAGAACCCCCGCATGGTCTGGAGCAGCACCACGTTATGGGAAGCCTCAGCGATCGCCAGATGGAAACGGACATCGGCCTGTGAAGCGATATCCGGGTCGCTGCTTTGGGTTGCCTCAAAACAGGCCCGTAGTTTCTCTTTATCGGCTTCTGTGGCCCGCATCGCCGCGTGCCAGGCCGTGCTGGCTTCGATAGCGTGTCGCGCTTCGAGGATGTCAAAGCTGTAGTCGGGGTCGTTTGCCATCAGCGTTTTGAGCGGCTGAACAATGTTTTGCTCAGACCAGTCATCGTGCTGCCAGCGCACAAAGGTGCCGCCGCCGCGGCGACTCAGCAGCACGCCGTCGTTAACCAGCGTTGCCAGCGCTTCGCGCAGTGAATTACGCGATACCCCAAGTTGGGCGGCAAGCTGGCGCTCGGCGGGCAATTTCATGCCCGCTTCAAGCTGTTGTTCTTCAATCAGCGCCCGCACGCGAGAAGCAATCTCGTCGGACAGGCGTCTGGGCATCACTATCATGGAATCATCCAGGTTAAGACATAGGCCTGTAGGGTAGTTATCACACCGACCATACAGGTGAATATCAGACTGTGTTTGACGGTAAAGCGGAACAGATCCGACTCTTTACCCACCAGGCCCACCGCTGCACAGGCAATGGCGATGGATTGCGGGGAGATCATCTTGCCGGTGACGCCGCCCGTTGTGTTTGCTGCGACCAGCAGCACGTCCGAGACACCGATTTGCTGCGCGGCAGTTGCCTGAAGTGCGGCGAAGAGGGCGTTAGACGATGTATCTGAACCCGTCAGGAACACCCCCAGCCAGCCGAGGAACGGCGAGAAGAAGGTGAAGGCGTGGCTGGTATGCGCCAGAGCCAGCGCCAGCGTGGATGACAGGCCGGAATAGTTCGAGATAAACGCGAATGCCAGCACCATGCCAATGGAGTAAATCGGCAGCGCCAGCTCTTTAATGGTACTTGCAAAGGTCTGTACCGCTGCGGATGGCTTCATGCGCAGCCACACGACAGAAAGGATAGCCGCAAACAGGATGGCCGTGCCGGTCGCGGAGAACCAGTCGAATTTATAGACCGCGGCATACGGCGTGGCGGTGTGCACCACCGGCGGCATACGGGCGACCATTTTGTCGAGGAACGGTACGGAGATGTTAATCACCATGTCGTACAGCGCACCGCCTGGGGCAAACAACGCTTTAAACGGTGGCACGCTCCACAGCGTAACGGTTGCGGTCAGGAACAGGAACGGTGACCACGCGCGAATGACCTGACCCGCGGTATACCCGGTGCGCGCCAGCGTTTGATCAACCTGCGATGCACCCATATCTGCAAAGCGGAAAATACGTACCGGCTGCCAGCGTTTGAGGAACAGCGTCAGGCAAACCAGCGAAACCAGCGAAGAGATAATATCCGGCAGTTCCGGCCCGAGGAGGTTTGAGCTGAGGAACTGAGCAATGGCAAATGAACCACCTGCCACCATTACCGCAGGCCAGGTTTCTTTCACGCCACGCCAGCCGTCCATAATCGCCATGATCCAGAACAGCACGATAATGGTCAGGAACGGCAACTGACGACCCACCATCTGGCCGATTTCAAAGCTGTCCAGCCCGGTGACTTGCCCGGCAACCAGAATCGGGATCCCCATCGCACCAAACGCGACCGGCGCCGTGTTTACGATCAAGCACAGACCCGCGGCGTAAAGTGGGTTAAAGCCAAGACCAACCAGCAGCGCCGCCGTGATCGCAACAGGTGCGCCAAAACCGGCAGCCCCTTCAAGGAACGCGCCGAAGGAGAAACCGACAATCAGCATCTGTAAGCGCTGATCGGGGGTGATCGAGAGAATCGACGAACGGATGATGTCAAACTGCCCGGTTTTCACCGAGATTTTATAGACAAAGACCGCGGCGATGATGATCCACGCTATCGGCCACAGCCCGTAGAAGAAGCCGTACACCACAGAGGCCAGCGCATGATCGACCGGCATTTTGTAGAAGAACAGTGCCACCATCAGGGCGATGGCTACGGTATATGTTGCAGCAAGGTAGCCCTTCAGCTTGAGCTTAATCAGCGCAAAGAAGAAGAACAGGATCGGTAGCGATGCGATCAGGCTTGAAAGCCAGATATTCCCGGCCGGATCGTAGTTTTGTTGCCAGAGGCTCATGCAGGTCTCCAGGGGACCGCACAGTCAGTTTCGCGGTGAGTCTACGCTCATCTCGGCGTCACAGTCTGTGTAAAAGTGGTCCTGCCAATAGTGTGATGTAGGGTTAATGACAATGAATGGTTAATCAGATGTTATCGGTGAGCAATGGTTTTGTGAGCAAAGATTATGGAAGTGTGAACCAGGGGAGGGATGTTTGATGAATTGGTTGGGCCAATTTGAAGCGGGTGGGGCCTGATGCCCTCACCCCGGCCCTCTCCCACGGGGAGAGGGAGAAAACCGCACCGTTCAGTCCCCTCGCCCCTATGGGGAGAGGGTTAGGGTGAGGGGGAAAATTGTTCAGAATGCAGTCTTACAGAAACCCGTCATCTCTTTCAGGCCCATTTCGCGGCCGAGTTCCGTCATCGGGTGTACGACGACCAGGCCACGCACGCTTTTCTTCAGCTTGCCCATATCGGCCTGTTCTTTTTTGGTGATCGCACGACGGTGCGGCATGTTCATCAGTTTCTGCGCTTCTTTGCTCAGCTTCTGACCTTTCACTTCGCGCAGGCGCTCGATTTCGGTTTCCAGCGTGGCGATCTCTTTTTCCAGCTCAGCGTATTTCTCAGCGGCATCAACCAAAGAGAGATCGGCCTGCTGGTGGCGGATCAGATCCAGACGGTCGCTCAGGCGTTTAATTTCGTTCTTTTCGACTTCTTTCATCACAAATGACTCTAAAAACGGGGGATTTACAGGGAAGGATACACCAATGTGCGCAGGCTTACTTCTGAAACGCTTTTTTTAAGCTGATTCGGGAAATCAGCTCAGTCAGGGAAAGGACCATGGTAGAACGGACAACCTGTTGATAACGAAGCTTTTGCATCGCATACAGCTCAGGATCGCTGTTATCAAAATGCGGTGCCGGAGGCAGCGCGGTGACGCAGTGCAGCTCGCCAAAGGGCCCCAGAATTTCGTCATCGGTAAAGGCATATTCATTACCGTCATGATTTAACTCTTCGCGCAGCGCCATTAACAGCTCAGCGTCTTCATACTCTGGCCTGCTGAGCACACCAAGGCCGTAAATCAGCTTCAGACGCACGGATAAATCGCCCAGCGGTCCGTCTCCGTCCAGTAACGGTTCTACAGCATATTTTACCGCGTAGTCGTCTTTGCGAAACACCTGAAGCACCAGGATATTCACCGCCTCGGTTAATAACTCGACGGCGGCAATCAGGAAGCTTCGTACGGTTTTGCCAGCATTCAGACGCTCAAGCACACGATTTTCAAAGGCCTGGGTTTGTTCCATTATTGCCTGCATATCTGACAATCTGTTATCTGGGCGCAGGATAACCTGCGCCGCATTCTGCATCATTTGGTTGCGTTATATGCGTTAACCGCCTCCACAACCACGTTGCTGTTGGCATCCAGGCCTGAAACCTGCGCCAGCGCAGCTTGCGGGCCTTCATCGCCAATCAGTTTCGCCAGCTCAAGCGCCTGTGGATCTTGCTCGCTGCGGTAGTGCATGGCAGCGGCAATCCCTTTCACCAGGTTGGCGTGCGGCAGGCCGTATTCCAGCGTGCCCAGCAGTGGCTTAATCAGACGGTCGCCCGCGCTCAGTTTACGCAGTGGCTGACGGCCAACGCGCTCAACGTCATCTTTCAAATACGGGTTTTCAAAACGACCGAGGATTTTCTGGATGTATGCTGCATGTTTTTCAGCATCAAAACCGTAGCGTTTGATCAGCACCGCGCCGCTCTCTTCCATTGCACCTTTTACCACAGCGCGGATTTTCTCATCGAGAATCGCGTCACGGATGGTCTGATGACCGGCCAATTTTCCGAGGTACGCGGTTATAGCATGACCGGTGTTCAGCGTGAAGAGTTTACGTTCGACAAATGCCATCAGGTTATCAGTTAATTCCATCCCCGGGATGGTTGGCAGCGCGCCTTTAAACTGCGTTTTATCGACAATCCATTCGCTGAAGGTTTCAACGGTCACTTCCAGCGGGTCGTTGGTGGCGGATTCAGACGGCGGAACGATACGGTCAACGGCGGAATCAACAAAGCCAACGTGCGCTTCAACCCAGGCTTTATCTTCGTCGGCCACGGCGGACAGAACGTGGCCTTTCAGCTGCGTGGTGCCGCGAACCATGTTTTCACAGGCGATGATGTTCAGCGGGGTATCAATACCCTGCGCTTTACGTTTTGCCAGACCTTTCGCCACCGCAGGGGCGATACGTTCAAGCACAACCGGGCCGACCGCCGTGGTCACCAGGTCAACGCTTGCGATCAGATCAACCACGTCATCACCGATGCTGCTTACCGCATTCACGCCAGAAACGGTTTCGACCTGCTCGTTTTCTCCCACGACGTGAACCTGATAGCTATGACGGGCATTCAGGGCGTCTAGCACCACCTGGTTCACATCGGCGAATGTCAGCGTAATGCCCGCGTCTGCCAGCAACTTGCCGATAAAGCCACGACCAATATTACCTGCGCCAAAATGTAATGCTTTCATAGTGTTAACCTTCATCAATGTTTTTACCCGAGAGGGCTGGGGTGAGGCATTTCCCTCACCCTAACCCTCTCCCAAAGGGAGAGGGGATAGTTTGGAACTTACTTGCTCAGCAGTGCCAGCACTTCTTCCACGCTGGTGGTGCTTGCCAGACGCTCGATGACTGATTCGTCATCCAGGGCGTTGGTCAGGCTGGTAATCACCTGAATGTGCTCGTTGTTGCGAGCGGCGATACCAATCACCAGACGGGCGATGTCGTCTTCTTCTTCACCGAAGCGTACACCCTGTGGATACTGACAGAACACCACGCCGGTTTTCAGTACGCGGTCTTTCGCTTCAACCGTACCGTGCGGAACCGCGATGGATTCACCCAGGTAGGTTGGGGTCAGTTTTTCACGTTCCAGCATGGCGTCAACATACTCAGGCTGAACGTAACCGCCTTTCACCAGCTGCTCGCCCGCAAAGCGAATGGCTTCTTCTTTGTGGGTCGCAGTGCGGCCCAGGAAGATGTTTTCCGCACCCAGTCTGAACAGGTGGCTGTCGTTCGCATCGAAGCTGTCTTTCAGGCTATCGCGGACTTTCACTTCGTTGTCTTCGTGGCGTTGTGCCGCAACCAAACGTTCAGTCAGGTTGGTATACAGGCCGCTGTCGAGGAAGTTGGTCAGCGAAATATGCTGCGCCTGTGGCACCTGACGCATAGCGCGTTCGGTCAGATCGCGGTGCGTGATAACCAGGTCAACATCCGGTGGCAGGCTGTTAATCGCGCTGTTGGTTACAGAGATATTGCTCAGACCGGCATCCTGTACTTTCTTACGCAGCACGCCTGCACCCATTGCGCTGGAACCCATACCGGCGTCGCAGGCAACGATGATTTTACGTACGTGGCTCAGATCGTTAGACACATCACCCGCCGCCAGCGGGGTCGCGCCTTTGGATTCCGCTTTCATGTCGTGCATACGACGGGTTGCTGCTTCGATATCGTCTTCTTCTTTCACTTTGCTGGTTTTCAGCAGGATAGAAGAGACAACGAAGGAGACTGCCATTGCCGCACAGATAGCCGCGATGTTAGCGAAGTAAGCGCCTTTCGGGGTCATCGCCAGCACGGCCAGGATAGAGCCCGGAGAGGCAGGAGAAACCAGACCGCCGCCCAGCACGCTCAGAGTGAACACGCCAGTCATACCGCCGAGGATAACGGCCAGGATAAGACGTGGGTTCATCAGCACGTATGGGAAGTAAATTTCGTGGATACCCCCCAGGAAGTGAATGATAGCCGCACCGCCCGCAGACTGTTTTGCACTGCCACGGCCAAAGAAGATGTACGCCAGCAGAACACCCATACCCGGACCTGGGTTCGCTTCAATCAGGAAGAAGATAGACTTCCCGAGGTCATGAGACTGCTGAATACCCAGCGGTGAGAAGATACCGTGGTTGATGGCGTTGTTAAGGAACAGGATTTTCGCCGGTTCAACAAAGATAGACGCCAGCGGCAGCATGTCGTGCGCAACCATGAAGTTAACGCCTGCTGCCAGAATTTTGGACAGCACTTCAACTGCCGGGCCAATGCCGAGGAAGGCCAGAATCGCCAGGATCATACCGATGATGCCAGCGGAGAAGTTGTTCACCAGCATTTCGAAGCCGGATTTGATTTTACCATCAACCCAGACGTCGAATTTCTTGATTGCCCAACCGCCCAGAGGACCGGCAATCATTGCACCGAGGAACATCGGCATATCCGCACCGACAATCACACCCATGGTGGTGATAGCACCCACCACACCGCCACGATCACCGCCAACCAGACGACCACCGGTAAAACCGATGAGCAGCGGCAGCAGGTAAGTAATCATTGGGCCAACAAGCTTCGCCAGCGTTTCGTTAGGCAACCACCCTGTCGGAATGAACAATGCAGTGATGATACCCCACGCGATAAACGCGCCGATATTTGGCATCACCATGTTGCTGAGGAAACGACCAAAGCTTTGTACTTTGATCTTGAAATCGGATGACATAAAACACCCCTTCTTATGTTTACGCTTAGGCTTGCGGCCCGAGGTTTATCGTTAATGTGCGGCGGCAGAGGTAGCCGGGCCCTGTTCATGCTGTGAAATCTGGCACTGAATCGTTCAACTGTCCAGACAGCGAAATTTTGTGTGATCTCAGTCACGTAAATGTAGGGGGTGTGGTATTTAATGAAGTGATCTGTGTCACAAAATCGATGTGCAAAAAAAACTCAACGCGTGTAAAAAGCGCAAAAAGCACAGTGTTTTGTGATGTTTGTCACATTTGATGTTCGCCAGTTTGTTTCTGTAATGTGATTAGATTCACAAAAAATTTTTATGCAGATTTCTCTGGATGTGATCAACGGCAAACTCTGTTTTTCAGTTCACAGCCAGGATGTAATAAAAGAGCATCTAAAGCGAAAAAATGCATGTGCGAGTGTGTTATGGCGAAAAGTGAAAACCTGGATTACGCTCATATGTAAGGTTAAGTTTATTATTATTCAGGATATATTTTGACACGCTTATAAACTTGCATGGAGATATAATAAAAAACCATACTCTGCGGCCCTGAAAATAATTTCAGGTATTGCGATTAAATTAATTTAATTTGTGTGCTTATTATTTTATTTATTTAATGAGTTATCGTTGCTTGAGTGAGGGGAATATGTTTCTCAACTACTTTGCGCTGGGCGTGTTAATTTTCGTGTTCCTGGTTCTGTTTTACGGAATCATCGCTATTCATGATATTCCCTATAATATGGCCAAAAAACGCAATCATCCCCATGCTGATGCAATCCATACCGCCGGGTGGATAAGCCTGTTTACGCTCCATGCCATTTGGCCGTTTTTATGGATTTGGGCAACGCTGTACCAGGAAGATCGTGGCTGGGGCATGCAGAACCATATCACAAAGCCTGATGAGGTCCCCGGCATGGATGCTCTGGCCAAACGCGTGGCCGAATTAGAACAAAAACTGGCTGCCGCTCAATCGCCAGCAGATAAGAATACGTCGGAGCACTGATCATGGATCTGTTGATTATTTTGACCTATGTGGCTTTTGCCTGGGCAATTTTTAAGATATTCCGTATTCCTGTAAACCAGTGGACGCTCGCCACCGCGACATTAGGTGGGGTGTTTATTGTTGCGGGACTCATTTTATTAATGAACTATAACCACCCATATACCTTTACGGCGCAAAAAGCGGTTATTTCGATTCCCATTACGCCGCAGGTTACGGGTATAGTGAGTGAGGTTACGGATAAAAATAACCAGCTCATTAAAAAAGGCGAAGTGTTATTTAAACTGGATCCAGGCCGCTACCAGGCACGCGTCGACCGACTGCAAGCAGACCTGGTGACCGCCACGCACAATATCGATAACCTGAAAGCACAGCTTTCGGAGGCCGTCGCCAATACCACGCGAGTGTCTGCTGAGCGTGACCGCCTGTATAAAGATTATCAGCGTTACCTGAAAGGCAGCCAGGCGAAGGTTAACCCATTCTCTGAAAGCGATATCGATAACGCACGCCAGAACTATCTGGCACAGGATGCGCTGGTGAAAGGCTCTGTGGCTGAACAGACGCAGATCCAGAGTCAGTTAGACAGCATGGTTAACGGTGAGCAATCTCAGGTAGCCTCCTTGCGCGCCCAGCTTGCTGAAGCCAAATACAACCTTGATCAAACCATCGTCCGTGCACCGAGTAACGGTTATGTCACGCAGGTTTTAATTCGCCCAGGGACATACGCAGCGGCGCTGCCGCTGCGACCGGTGATGGTGTTTATTCCTGAACAGAAACGGCAGATCGTTGCCCAGTTCCGTCAGAACTCGTTACTGCGTCTGAAACCGGGTGATGAAGCTGAAGTGGTATTCAATGCACTACCAGGACAGGTGTTCTCCGGTAAACTCACCAGCATTCTGCCAGTGGTTCCGGGCGGCTCTTATCAGGCCCAGGGAGCGTTGCAATCGCTGACCGTAGTGCCGGGTACGGACGGTGTGCTGGGCACGATCGAGCTTGACCCGAATGCTGATGTCGATGCATTACCAGACGGTATTTATGCTCAGGTCGCGGTTTATTCCGACCATTTCTCGCATGTTTCCGTCATGCGTAAAGTGTTGTTGCGTATGACCAGCTGGATGCACTACCTCTATCTCGATCACTAATCTCTCCAGGGCAGGAATGCGATATGCATACCTGCCTTTTTTCATTGCTTGATCCATACTGACCTCTTTGTGGGCATTCAGGATCAGGCAATGAAACTTATCGGCAGCTATACCAGTCCCTTCGTGCGTAAAATCTCGGTTCTTCTGCTGGAGAAAGGGATTGAATTTGAATTCGTCAATGAACAGCCCTATAACGCCGAAAATGGCGTTGCCCGGTTCAATCCGCTAGGGAAAGTCCCGGCGCTGGTAACTGATGATGGCGAGTACTGGTTTGACTCTCCCATCATTGCGCAATACATCGAACTGCTGGGCGTGGCGCCGGCCATGCTTCCGGCCGATGCGAAAGCGGCACTGGCGGTGAAACAGATTGAGGCCCTGGCCGATGGCATTATGGACGCGGCGCTGGCTTCCGTACGTGAGCAGGCAAGACCTGCCGCCCAGCAGTCGGAAACGGAACTGGTGCGTCAGCGCGAAAAAATCAGCCGTAGTCTGGATATGTGCGAGCAGCTCATCCGGGATGGCATCATCCAGAGTGATAGCCTGAACCTGGCGACGATCGCTATTGCCTGCGCCATCGGCTATCTCAATTTCCGTCGTGTTTCTCCTGGCTGGTGTGTAGAGCGCCCGCTGCTGGTTAAGCTTGCCGAAACGCTCTTCCAGCGTGAGAGTTTTGCCCAGACTGAACCGCCTAAGGCTTGATTCGGGTTATAACACTTCGGCTCGGGAGGTTGTACAATCCCTCTTCACATCGACTCCCTCTCCCGTCGGGAGGGGGGATGATAATCCATTGCCAGGCGCTTTCATGACTACTCATCTTTCTCTCTACAGCCGCATTCCCGCAACCGATCGTCTGCTTCGTGATCCTCACTTCCTGGTCGTTCTGGAAACGTTCGGCCATCGCGCAACGGTAGATATGCTGCGTACGTTACAGGAAGAAGCCCGGGAACATATTCAGGCAGAAAATGCGTTGCCAGACTGGGCTGTACACTGGGGGCTGGAGGTTGAAAAGCGGCTGGCAGCGAATACGCAAAACACGCTGCGCCCGGTCATTAATCTGACGGGGACGGTTTTGCATACCAATCTGGGCCGTGCCCAGCAGGCTGAAGAAGCCGTCAGCGCGGTGGCGCAGGCTATGCGCTCGCCCGTTACGCTGGAGTACGATCTCGACGGTGCCGGGCGCGGGCATCGCGACAGGGCGCTGGCGGACTTACTTTGCCAGCTAACAGGCGCGGAAGATGCCTGTATTGTGAATAACAACGCGGCGGCGGTGCTGCTGATGCTGGCGGCGACAGCAAGCGGCAAAGAGGTGGTGGTATCGCGTGGTGAGCTGGTAGAGATTGGCGGTGCGTTCCGTATCCCGGACGTGATGCGTCAGGCCGGGTGTACATTGCATGAAGTGGGCACCACCAACCGCACCCACGCGAAAGACTATCGCGCGGCAGTGAATGAAAACACCGCGTTGCTGATGAAAGTACATACCAGCAACTACCATATTGAAGGCTTTACCCACACGGTTGAAGAAGCCGAACTTGCGGAGATTGGGCGTGAGCTAAACGTTCCGGTGGTGGCCGATCTCGGCAGCGGTTCTCTGGTGGATTTGAGCCAGTACGGCCTGCCAAAAGAGCCGATGCCGCAGGAGATGATCGCGGCCGGCGTCAGCCTGGTGAGTTTTTCCGGTGATAAATTGCTGGGCGGGCCGCAGGCGGGGATTATTGTTGGGCGGCGCGAGATGATTGCCCGGTTACAGCAACATCCGCTGAAGCGGGCGCTGCGCGCGGATAAAATGACGCTCTCGGCGCTGGAAGCGACGCTTCGGCTCTACCTCCACCCGGAGAAGCTCGCCGAACGCCTGCCCACACTGCGGTTACTGACGCGCGATGCGGCTTCGATTCGTGCTCAGGGAGAGTTGCTTCTGGCCCAGGTTGCACAGCATTACCCCGATTTTGACGTGCGTGTCGAATCCTGTCAGTCCCAGATTGGCAGTGGTTCGCTGCCGGTAGACAGGTTGCCCAGCGCAGCACTTACGTTCACCCCGCGCGACGGCAGAGGCAGCCAGCTTGAGGCGCTTTCTGCACGGTTACGCACCTTGCCAGTACCGGTAATTGGACGTATTTATGATGGCCGAATGTGGCTGGATCTACGCTGTCTTGAAGATGAAGAGCGGTTTCTGGAGATGATGTCGAAATGATTATTGCCACCGCCGGTCACGTTGACCACGGCAAAACCACCTTATTGCAGGCCATTACGGGCGTAAACGCCGATCGCCTGCCGGAAGAGAAAAAACGTGGGATGACCATCGATTTGGGTTATGCCTACTGGCCGCAACCCGATGGCCGCGTGCTGGGCTTTATTGATGTACCTGGCCATGAAAAGTTTCTTTCCAACATGCTGGCGGGCGTAGGTGGTATTGACCATGCGCTGCTGGTGGTGGCGTGCGATGACGGCGTGATGGCACAAACGCGCGAACACCTGGCGATCCTGCAACTGACCGGCAATCCGCAACTGACGGTTGCGCTGACGAAAGCCGACCGTGTTGATGAAGCGCGCATCGATGCCGTGCGCGAAGAAGTGCAGGCCACCCTGCGTGAATACGGTTTTGCCGATGCCCCGTTATTTGTGACGGTCGCCACCCAGGGGAACGGGATTGACGCTCTGCGTGACCACCTGCAACACCTTGCATCCCGCGAGCAGGCCAGCCATCACAGTTTTCGCCTGGCGCTCGACCGCGCATTCACTGTGAAAGGGGCGGGTCTGGTGGTGACGGGAACGGCGCTGAGCGGTGAAGTCAGCGTGGGCGATACCTTATGGCTGACAGGCGTTAACAAGCCAATGCGTGTACGTGCGCTTCACGCGCAAAATCAGCCGGTTGAACATGCTCATGCCGGGCAACGCATCGCACTGAATATAGCGGGCGATGCCGAAAAAGAACAGCTGAAGCGTGGCGACTGGCTGCTCTCTGATGCACCGCCCGAGCCATCTGAGCGCGTCATTGTTGCGCTTCAGATGCATTCGCCTCTGACACAGTGGCAACCGCTGCATATCCACCATGCCGCCAGCCACGTGACCGGGCGCGTATCACTGCTGGAAAACAACCTTGCTGAGCTGGTGTTTGATTCCCCGCTGTGGCTGGCGGATAACGACAGACTGGTGCTGCGGGACATTTCTGCTAAAACTACCCTTGCCGGGGCGCGTGTGGTGACACTGAACCCGCCACGCCGTGGAAAACGTAAGCCGGAATATCTGCAATGGCTTGCGGCTCTGGCACAAGCGAAAGGGGATGCTGACGCGCTGGCCGTGCATCTTGACCGTGGTGCCGTGAATCTGGCGGATTTCGCCTGGGCTCGGCAGCTGAGCGGCGAGGGTCTGCGTCAGTTGACGCAAGAGCCGGGCTTTATCCAGGCCGGATACAGCTTGCTAAATGCACCGATTGCGGCGCGCTGGCAACGTAAGGTACTGAGCACGCTCGCCACGTATCATGAACAGCATCAGGACGAACCCGGTCCGGGTCGCGAGCGCTTACGTCGCATGGCGCTGCCAATGGAAGACGACGCGCTGGTGCTGTTACTGATTGAAAAAATGCGCGAAAGCGGGGTGATCAACAGTCATCACGGCTGGCTGCATCTGCCGGATCATAAAGCGGGCTTTACGGCTGAACAGCAGGCGGTGTGGCAGAAAGTCGCGCCACTGTTTGCGGATGAACCCTGGTGGGTGCGCGATTTAGCCCATCACACCGGCACCGATGAAATGCTGATGCGCCAGGTGTTGCGCCATGCGGCTCAGCAGGGGCTGATTGTGGCGATCGTGAAAGATCGTTATTACCGCAACGATCGCATTGTGGCGTTCGCGAATTTGATCCGCGAACTGGATCAGGAGCGAGGCTCAACCTGTGCGGCCGATTTCCGCGATCGGCTGAACGTGGGGCGCAAGCTGGCCATTCAGATCCTGGAATATTTCAACCGCATTGGTTTTACCCGTCGGCGTGGTAATGACCATTTATTACGCGATTCATTATTATTTCCTGAAACAAAATCGGGGATTAATACAGAAACAGAATAGATTGAAATAGATTTATATATTAATTAACACCCTCGCAGGCTTAAATATATTAAGCCTGCGAGAATGCACGCAAAAACAGGTTATTGATCATGTTTTTTAAATAATCTTTTCCGTATGCTGCCGATACTTTTTATCTCTTCGAGGAAATATCATGGCTGCATCCGTATTTTATATTCCGTCCGTGAATATTATTGGTTCTGAATCATTGGGTAGCGCAATGGATACCATGCGCGACTACGGCTGGCGCCGGGCGCTGATTGTGACTGATGCCATGCTCAGCAAGCTGGGTATGGCGACGGATATTCAAAATGCACTGAAAGAACGAAATATTGCCAGCGTAGTTTATGACGGGACACATCCTAATCCCACCACGGGAAATGTGGCCGCCGGTCTTAAAGTATTAAAGGACAATAACTGCGACTGCGTTATTTCTCTCGGTGGCGGATCGCCACACGACTGCGCAAAAGGGATTGCGCTGGTGGCCACTAATGGCGGTGATATTCGCGATTATGAAGGCGTGGATCGTTCTGCAAAACCGCAATTACCGATGATTGCCATTAATACCACCGCGGGCACGGCCTCTGAAATGACGCGTTTTTGTATTATTACCGATGAAGCACGTCATATTAAAATGGCGATTGTCGATAAACACGTTACCCCGGTGCTTTCTGTTAACGACTCATCGCTGATGGCGGGGATGCCGGCCTCACTGACGGCGGCGACAGGTATGGATGCTCTGACCCACGCCATTGAAGCTTATGTTTCGGTTGCCGCAACCCCCATCACGGATGCCTGCGCGTTGAAAGCAATCACCATGATTTCCGAAAACCTCGTCCATGCCGTTGAAGATGGCAGCAATACGGCGGCGCGCGAGGCAATGGCCTACGCGCAGTTCCTTGCCGGGATGGCCTTTAACAATGCCTCGCTGGGTTATGTACATGCGATGGCGCATCAGCTTGGCGGCTTCTACGATCTGCCGCACGGCGTCTGCAATGCGGTGTTACTGCCACACGTTCAGGTCTTCAACGCCCAGGTTGCGGCTGCCCGTCTGCGTGACTGCGCCAATGCAATGGGCGTGGACGTCAGCAAAATGAACGACGAACAGGGTGCACAGGCCTGCATCGTGGAAATTCGCGCCCTGGCGCGTAAGGTGAATATCCCGGCGGGTTTGCGCGAGCTGAACGTCAAAGAGGAGGATATTCCGGTGCTGGCAACCAACGCCCTGAAAGATGCATGTGGGTTCACTAACCCTGTTCAGGCAACCCACGAAGAGATCATGGCGATTTACCGCGCCGCGATGTGACCCCTGTCGTAAACCCAGGATGGGCTGGCGAGAAAATCGCCAGTCCGAACTACCCTTGTTGTACACCAACAGCAAGGAGACGGTCATGACAAACAATCCTCCCTCATCGCGTATTCAGCCTGGCGAGTATGGTTTCCCTCTCAAGTTAAAACCCCGTTATGACAACTTTATAGGCGGCGACTGGGTTGCGCCCGTCGACGGTGAGTACTATTCGAATCTGACCCCAGTTACCGGCCAGCCGCTGTGTGAAATCGCCAGCTCCGGGAAGAAGGATATCGATCTGGCACTGGATGCAGCACACAAGGTGAAAGACAAATGGGGGCATACCTCTGTGCAGGACAGAGCCGCCATCTTGTTCAAAATTGCCGATCGAATGGAGCAGAACCTGGAGCTGCTGGCAACGGCAGAAACCTGGGACAACGGCAAACCTATCCGTGAAACCATGGCGGCGGACGTCCCGCTGGCCATTGACCATTTCCGCTATTTTGCGTCCTGTATCCGTGCGCAGGAGGGGGGAATAAGTGAGGTGGATAGTGAAACGGTCGCTTACCATTTCCACGAGCCGCTGGGTGTGGTCGGGCAAATTATTCCGTGGAACTTCCCGCTGCTGATGGCGAGCTGGAAAATGGCTCCGGCACTGGCGGCAGGCAACTGTGTTGTGCTCAAACCTGCGCGCTTAACGCCGCTGTCGGTGCTGTTGCTGATGGAAGTGATTGGCGATCTGTTGCCACCGGGAGTGGTTAACGTGGTGAACGGTGCCGGGGGCGAAATTGGTGAATATCTGGCGACCTCAAAACGTATTGCCAAAGTGGCCTTTACCGGGTCGACGGAGGTGGGCCAGCAGATCATGCAATATGCGACCCAGAACATTATTCCAGTAACGCTGGAGCTGGGTGGCAAGTCCCCGAATATCTTCTTTGCCGATGTGATGGATGAAGAAGATGCCTTCTTCGACAAAGCGCTGGAAGGCTTCGCGCTGTTTGCTTTTAACCAGGGTGAAGTGTGCACCTGCCCGAGCCGGGCGCTGGTTCAGGAATCCATTTACGAGCGCTTTATGGAGCGCGCGATCCGCCGCGTGGAGTCTATTCGTAGCGGTAACCCGCTGGATAGCGTTACCCAAATGGGGGCGCAGGTGTCGCATGGGCAGCTGGAGACCATCCTCAATTACATTGATATCGGTAAGAAAGAGGGGGCTGATGTTCTCACGGGTGGGCGACGTAAGGTGTTGGGCGGCGAGCTGAATGAAGGCTATTACCTGGAGCCTACAATCCTGTTCGGCAAGAACAACATGCGTGTCTTCCAGGAAGAGATTTTTGGCCCTGTGCTGGCGGTGACCACCTTCAAAACCATGGAGGAGGCGCTGGAGATCGCCAACGACACGCAATATGGCTTAGGGGCGGGTGTCTGGAGCCGTAACGGCAATCTGGCCTATAAGATGGGGCGTGGCATTCAGGCTGGACGCGTGTGGACAAACTGTTATCACGCCTATCCGGCACATGCGGCGTTTGGCGGGTACAAACAATCGGGGATTGGCCGCGAAACGCACAAGATGATGCTGGAACATTACCAGCAAACGAAATGCCTGCTGGTCAGCTACTCTGATAAACCGCTGGGACTGTTTTAATCACCCAGCTCAGGTCGCCCATGGGCGGCCTGAGCAATTTGCTGACGAAGGCAGTTCAGTACGCCGTCCAGGACGTATTGCACGCGCCAGGGCTGGTACTCGCGTTTGCGGAATATGGCCGTAAGATCGAGCCACCACTCCTCCTGATGCGGAAAACAGGGGACTAACATGCCATGAGTGAGCTCTTTTCTCAGGCTCTCTTTCGGGGCAAAAACAATGCCGAGGTTATTTCTCGCAAGCTCCAGTGCCGTCTGGGTATTATCACAAATATAATTTCCGGTGACTTTATAGTCGCGCGCGCCTTCACTGCCGTGCGCCCGGAAACGCCAAATGTTAGCATCGTCAACCAGCATCGAGTCTATTAATATACATGAGTGATTGATTAAATCGTCAGGACCGCTGATAGGGTGGAGCTTTAAGTATTCTTTAGAGGCAAATGCCGTGACGGAATATTTTGTTAATATGCTTGCGACTAAATTTTCATCTTTCGGTTGAGCATAGGTGATTAAAATATCGCAATCGTCAGGAAATGAAACACCCTCGGAAAATTCGTTGCTATCAAGGTTATAGGTTTTTAGCGAAATATGAATATCGCCTGGATCTTCAATCTTGTGAA
The DNA here is from genome assembly GCF_001654845.1 of Enterobacter soli ATCC BAA-2102. GTDB lineage: Bacteria > Pseudomonadota > Gammaproteobacteria > Enterobacterales > Enterobacteriaceae > Enterobacter > Enterobacter soli. The sequence goes on from NZ_LXES01000019.1 coordinate 67,481, forward strand.
TGACATAGCGAGCCAGATAGGTGACGATGCCCGTCGGGGCGTAGATCGTCACTTTTCCTCGTTTTTCATGCTTGTAATCAGCAATAAAATTAATGAGTTGGCTATTTTTATCCAGTGAAGCATTAACGTAGGGTAACAACGCCTCGCCGAACTGCGTGAGTGACAGCTGGCGAGTGGTGCGCTCAAATACTTTGAGTCCAACACGGGTTTCAAAATCAGATAGATATTTACTCACATTGGCTTGTGCCATCCCTAACAGAGCGGCGGCGTCACCAATACTGTGCGTTGCGGCGATGACAGAAATGATTTTTAACTCACGCGGCTTCAGTTGCAGGTTACTCATCATGCGCACTCATCTATATGATTTTATATATAATATTATATAAACAGCAGCGTTGCATTGGTAAATTTGTAACCATTATTATTCGCCCCGCTTGTTTGGCGTTTAAATGGATTGCATGGAATGACTATTAATAAGAATTTACTCATCGCCGCCACGTTATTTGCAACATCATCCGCGATGGCCGGTGACTTTTCACTAGGGGCGGGGGCTGTATTTAATGAATCGCCTTACAAAGGGTATAACGAAAATACCACCGCAGTACCGTTAATTAGCTATGAAGGCGACCGGTTCTATGTGCGTCAGACCACGGGAGGATGGATCCTGTGGAAAGATGGCAAAAATGAACTGAGCCTGACGGCAACCTGGATGCCGCTGCATTTCGACCCAGATGATAACGACGACCATCAGATGAAAAACCTTGATGAGCGTAAAGCGTCGGCATTTCTGGGGGGGGCATACTATCGCCACGAAAGCTGGGGGAGCCTGAAATTCGCCGTTTCTGGTGATGCGATGGATGAAAGCGGTGGTGTGATGGGCGAAGTGTCCTATTTCCACCCGATTCGCATGGAGCGTCTGATTCTGACGCCGTCAGTGGGCATTTTCTATAGCGATGGGAGTTACAACGATTACTACTACGGCGTGTCCGGCAACGAATCTCGTCGCACCGGGCTGGATGAATACACGGCGGGTGACAGCTGGACACCGTACGTTGGCCTTGCCGCAAAATACCAACTGACCCAAAGCCTGTTCCTGAATGCCAGCGCGGTGTACACCGTATTGCCTGACGATGTGAAGAACAGCCCGATGATCGACCGTGACGACAGCTTCGCGTTGATGACGGGCATGACCTGGCGTTTCTGATGGCTTAACACTGTCCCCACGGAAGGGGGCAGCCTCTCTGATTGCCTGGTGCTGTTGCGTTTATCTGGTTTGTCAGCCTTATGTTTTGCCGGGTGGCGGCTCCGCCTTACCCGGCCTACGATACGGCTTCAGGCCCGCGCAAGCGTAGCGCCGCCAGGCATTTTATTGCGACATCCCCCGCATCTTCGTTAGTAACATCGTGTATTGCACTTTCTTTTCTCATCGTCTCTTCCTGTTCTGAAAACACATTGCTGCACTCAGATCATCTCTGCGCTAACGTGATCTCACTCGGTAAGTTTCGTGTGTATAATGTGTATAATCCTCGAAGGATCAGGATGTGAAAAGTGCGGACGTCATTACCATTCTGGTCGGTCATGGCTGGAAATGCATAAGAACGAAAGGAAGCCATCATCAGTTCCGCCATCCGGTATATAAAGGGCTGGTAACAGTTCCTCATCCTAAAAAAGACATTAAACCTGGAACTCTCGCGCAAATCTGGCGGCAGGCGGGCATCAAACATTGATATCAGGAGAAGTTATGTTTTATCCGGCTTATATTCATTCTGACCTCAACGGAAGCGCCAGTGGCTTTTTTCCTGATGTGCCAGGCTGTTTTTTTGCGGGAGATTCTCTGGATGACGCTTTTCAGGACGCTCGTGCGGCGTTGACTGCTCACTTTGAAACGCTGTTCGAAAGTGATGAAGAGCTCCCTTTGCCCGGCAATGTTGAGGCACATCTTGAGGCAACACCCGGTGATTTTATCGGTGGGCAGTGGCTGCTGGTGGACATTAATATGAAGCAGTTTGACGGCAGGGCTGAGCGTATTAATATCACCATGCCCCGTCGTTTGTTGGTTAAGATCGATTCCTTTGTCAGCGAACATCCCCAGTTCAGCAACCGGAGTGCATTCCTGGCAGAGGCAGCACGTCGAGTACTGCCCTGATTATTGCCCTCTCCCGTGGGTGAGGGCAGCAGGCTATAAGGAATTACGCCTCATCTACCCAAATGCGCATTTCCCCTTCACCGCGGTTCGCCCAGCTAAACCATGGAATAAAGGTTAATGTCTGAGGCTGACGCTGCACTGGTGAGCGATCGTATTGCCACAACGCATCCGAATCAGTTGTATGGCAACCGATGCCCTCCGCCTGAATCAGCATCTTATGGGCGAAAATCCCTTTACCTTCAAAGACCCGGAATGTGCTTTCTTCAGGCAGGGAGAGGTTATGCAGATTCGCGCCGTTGTCGGCCTCTTCCAGACAATAAACCAGCGGGCCACGTTGCAGAGCGACTTTACCCGCCTGCTGGCGTACCTGTGGATTGCCGTACAGACGGCGTACCGGCATGGGTAGCGTTAGCGTAATGGCATCTCCCTCTTGCCAGCGACGGGTGAGATAGAGATACCCCCGGGTCACTTCCCCTGTTATCACTTCGCCGTTCAGGGCAATTTCCGGGTTAGCGCACCAGTCCGGCAGGCGCAGAGCCAGCGTGTGAGTCACTGGCACCGGAGAGGTAATGTCGATTTTCACCTGCTCATGCCATGGATAGTTGCCGCTGATACGCAGCTGTAGCTTGCGATCGCCAACCGGGATAGCGACGTCGTTCCCCACATACAGGTTGATAAACAGTGCGTCTTCACGAACGGTATAGATGTAATGACCGAGCGAGGTCAGCACCCGTGCGATGTTTGGTGGGCAACACGCGCAGCCAAACCAGCGCTGGCGAACCGGCTTAACGTGATCGTAGATATGGTTAAACGACAACGTTTTAGGGTGCACCTCAAGCGGATTCACATAGAAGAAATGCTTTCCGTCAAGCGCCATACCGCCTAATACCGTGTTGTATAACGCCCGTTCCATGACGTCGGCGTACTGGCTGTCTGCCTCCATCTCCAGCATCCGACGGGCAAACATCATCAGGCCAATCGAGGCGCAGCTTTCGGCATACACCGTGTCGTTGGGCAGATCGTAATCACTGCTGAAGGCTTCGCCGCTGCTCTGCGAGCCGATCCCACCGGTAATGTAGAGCTGACGCTGGGCCATGTTGTTCCACAACCGCAAACAATCCTGACGTTTACCTTCGTCATGACTCAGGCGTGCCAGATGTGCCATGCCTGCCATCAGATAGACAAAACGCACCGCATGGCCAATTGCCGTTTGTTGCTCCGCAAGCGGCTGGTGCGCCTGGCTATAGGCTTTGTCTTTCACCATCCACGCCGGGCCATAGGTGTTCCAGTGTGACGTTTTGCCGCGCTTTTCGTATTCGATATCGTAAAAATGCGGCTGTGCCCCGCGCTCTTCGATGAAGTATTTCACCAGCGCCAGGTAGCGTGGCTTCTGCGTGACGTCGTACAACCGCATCAACGCCAGTTCAATTTCCGGGTGACCGGGGTAACCGTGCAGCTGGTTAACGCCTGGGCCAAACACCGTGTCGATGTGATCGGCAAGCTTGCACACCACCTCCAGCAAACGGCGCTTCCCCGTGCCCTGGAAATACGCCACGCCGGCTTCAATCATATGTCCGGCGCAGTAAAGCTCGTGGCATTCAGCCAGATTAGTCCAGCGCGCTTCGGGGGCTTTTACCGTGAAATAGGTGTTGAGATAGCCATCTTCGCATTGCGCCGCCGCGACCAGCTCAATCACCTCATCAGCGGTTTTTTCCAGTTCTGCGTCGGGCTTCTGGCACAGTGACCACGCCACGGCTTCGAGCCATTTCGCCACGTCACTGTCCTGAAACACCATGCCGTAGAATTCGCCTTTCTCCAGACCCGCCGCAATGCGGAAGTTAGTGATGGCATGGCTTGGCTCGGCTTCCGTCACGCGATCGTTGAGCGCATCCCACTGATAGGGAATGACCACATCGCGCACCAACTGCTGATACTTGCCAAGAAAGGGATCGTTAATTTTAAGGGTGTGCAGGTCGGCTTCCATTATGGACATCTCGTTCTCCTCAGGACTGTACGTGACGCTGGCGCAAATCGGTGGAAATGCGCGACATCATTGGATTATTGAGTCTGCACCAGCGAATACTGACAGCCAGAAGCAGATGGAAAAGGGCAGGGAGCAATGTCTCCATGGCGGTGATGCCTTGCAGAGATGCCGGTGTCTGGTTACCGGCACCAGGCTGATAGGCCACGGCGATAAACACCAGGCTGATGATCCCGGCGCTGGAGGCCCACGCCAGCTTGATGAAAAACAGATTGAAGGCGAAGTTCATGCCTGATGAGCGCACGCCGGTTTTCCATTCGCCGTAGTCGTCGGCGAAGGCCATCAGCGAAAAGTGCAGCGGCAACGTAAAGCCCAGGATGACGCCGTTGCTCAGGATCACAACCAGCCACAACGTCTGGTAATTCGGCCCGCTGGGCAGGAACCACATTCCCGCCGCGAGCACGGCCAGCATCAGGTTGGTGTAATAGTAGAGTTTGACCGTATCAAAACGGCGGGACAGCGGGTTAACGATCACCGCTCCAAGAATGGCCGCAAAGGTCACCATGGTGAAAAACAGTGAGGTGTAGGCGGTGCTGCCCTGGAGCACGTAGGTGATGAAGTACATGTATCCGCCGCCGCGAATGTTGAACACATTGATCAGCAGGAAGGACATTACCAGCATCAGCAGCAACTGGTCGTTTTTACGCAGGCCCGCCAGATGCTCGCGCAGGGTGAATTTGCCCATCAGCGCCAGCGGTACACGTTCACGCACCCAGAAGAAGCAGCACAGGAACATCACCACAGCGATGGCACACAGCACGCCTACCCCAAGCTGATAGCCTTTTGCAGCATTACCCTGACCTAATGCAGATACCAGCCACGGCAGGCCAACGGACACTAAAAATCCGGCAACGCCGCACAACACAAAGCGCCAGGACTGGCAGGAGATCACCTCGTTGTGGCGTGTGGTCATGGTGTTAATCAGCGCGCAGTACGGCACGTTGATGGCGGTATAGCCCACCGACAGGAGCAAGTATGTTCCGAACGCCCAGGCGATTTTCACCCCCATGCTGGCTTCCGGGACGGTGAAGGTCAGTACGCCGATGATCCCAATCGGGAATGCCACCCACAGCTGCCAGGGGCGAAAGCGTCCCCACCGGCTTTGCGTTCGGTCTGCAATCACGCCCATCACCGGGTCGGAGATGGCGTCAAACACGCGAAGTGCAATAAACAATGTGCCGACAAGGGCAGGCGTCAGGCCAAAGATATCGGTATAGAAAAAGGTGAGAAAGTTCATGATAAGACAGGTAATGACCGTGCCGCCCGCGTCACCCAGGCCGTAGCCTATTTTTTCGCGAACCGACAGGCGGTCATCCATTACCTGTTGTGCAACGTCAGATTCAGTAATCGGTGTGGAAGTCATGAGGTAACTCCTCGGTAATCGATTTTTATCGTATTTGTGCAAGGTACCCCATTCATTCTGCACTGAACGGAAAGGCCAACAAGGGAAGGGAAAAGTATAAAAAGATGACGATTCCGACCTGATGCCAAAAATGTGAGTTGGATCGGGCAGGAAAGTTAATATTTATTAATAATCAATGAATAAACTCAATTATTACGATGATAAAAGCGGGATAGTGAATACCGATGCTTGAATTATCCATAGCGCTTCCGATTAAAGTACAAAATGGCGGGTTATTTATTTCCCGGGGTGTGGGTCGCCATCCGGCGAGAAAACTGACGTCGTGGGAGATTATTTTTGTCGAAAAAGGGACATTAACGATCCTCGAGGAAAATTCCCTTTTTGAGGTGAAGGCTGGAGAGAGCTTATTGCTTTGGCCGAATCGGCGACACGTTGGCGTGGAGGATTTCCCGGCAGATCTCAAATTCTACTGGCTGCACTTTGAGGTGGAAAACGTTGAAGTGCAAAACACTGCACAGAACGCCCCGCAGCTGGCAATAGAACAACATTGCAGCGTCAGGGATGCGCAATATGTCATTTCACTGTTCCGCCAGTTTCTGAGCGAGCAGGAAAAATTACAGCGCAGTATTGCGCTGGAACTCTTGTTGCTCCTGATTTTGCAGCAGGTTTCGCTCTCTTCCGGATATGAAGACAAAATAGATGAGGCTGGCGCCTCGATGGCGTGGAAGGCGAAACAGCTTATTCGCACACAATTTCATTTACCCCTTTCCACGTCGCATCTTGCCAGGGAGTTGCACTGTAATGCCGACTATCTGGGGAGGGTGTTTCGACGCACTTTCCATTTAACCCTGACAGAGGCGATTCATCGCCAGCGTGTCAGGGCGGCAGAAAAACTGTTACTGAACGACTCCGCATCACTCACCGAGGTGGCAACCCGCTGCGGGTTTAATGACGTGGGCTATTTCCGGCAGATATTCACTAAGCACACGGGCTTAACACCCGCCGTCTGGAAACGGCGGTATTGTAAGGAACATATTAATTCCGGGTGATTACTGCCCGTAATAGGCATTAGCACCGTGCTTGCGCAGATAGTGTTTGTCCAGTAGCTCTTGCTGCATTACCGGTAGCTGGGGGGCCAGCTGGCGTGAGAACAGACCCATATAAGCACACTCTTCGAGGACCACCGCGTTATGTACGGCATCGGCGGCATTTTTTCCCCAGGCAAACGGGCCGTGGGAATGCACCAGCACCGCCGGGATCTGCATTGGGCTAAGGTCACGTTCCTCGAAGGTTTTGATGATCACTTCGCCGGTCTGATACTCATATTCCCCTGCAATTTCTGCGGTGGTCATCAGCCGCGTGCAGGGGATCGCCCCGTAGAAGTAATCAGCATGAGTGGTTCCCCAGGCTGGCAGGTCTTGCCCCGCCTGTGACCAGATGGTTGCGTGGCGGGAATGGGTATGCACGATGCCGCCAATCTCAGGATAACGGCGGTATAGCGCAAGATGCGTTGGCGTGTCGGACGAAGGTTTTTTGCTACCCTCGACGACCGCGCCGGTGGCGATATCCACCACCACCATGTCCTGTGCGGTCATCACGTCATACTCCACGCCGGAAGGCTTGATCACCATCAGGCCGCGTTCACGATCGACTGCGCTCACGTTGCCCCAGGTAAACGTCACCAGCTGGTGGGCGGGAAGTGCCAGGTTTGCCGCGAGCACTTCGGCTTTGAGTTGTTCTAACATGCCATGCCTCCTTCCTGCATCCGGGCTTCAATCCAGCGACGTGCCTGGATAATTTCGAGTACGGGTTCTTTTGCTTTTTCAGTCCACATTTCAATGAGGAATGCCCCGCGATAGTTCAGCTGATTCAGCGTGTTAAACACGCCGACAAAATCAACGCAGCCTTCGCCAAACGGCACATCGCGGAACTGTCCCGGGCTTTGTGCGGTGACCGGTTGGGTATCTTTCAGGTGGATTGCCGCAATACGGTCAATGCCCAGCGTCAACTCGGCGGTCACATCGTTACCCCACGCGCTCAGGTTGCCGACATCCGGGTAAACGCTAAACCACGGTGAGGCGAGCATGTCGTCCCACTTTTTCCACTTGCTGATGGAGTTCATAAAGGCGGTGTCCATGATTTCCACCGCCAGCATCACCTGAGCGGCAGCGGCTTGTTCCACCGCCCATGCCAGCCCTTCGGCGAAGCGTTGTTGCGTGCCCTCGTCATGCTCTTCGTAATAGACGTCGTAGCCTGCAAGCTGGATGGTGCGGATACCCAGATCACGCGCCAGCCTGATGGCTTTGGTCATGATCTCGCGAGCGCGTTCACGCACGGTCTCATCGCGGCTGCCAAACGGGAAGCGGCGGTGGGCGGACAAACACATCGATGGGATCGACACGCCCGTTTCCAGCATGGCTTCGACCAGAGACGCGCGCTGCGTGGTGTTCCACTCGAGGCGGGATAAGCGTTCATCGGTTTCATCGACCGACATTTCAACAAAATCGAACCCGCAGCTTTTTGCCAGAACCAGGCGTTCTGGCCAGGAGAGTGTTTTTGGCAGCGCTTTTTCATAAATACCTAACGGATGCTGACGCATGGTTACTCTCCCCAGATGTCGCGGATTTGCGAATGGAATGCCTGCGCCACCTGCGGTGGATTTTCTGCACCTGCCAGCGCCCGCCCGGCGATAAAGGCTTTAACGTTGATCTGCTTAAACAGCGGCAGGTCGGCAGGGGTGATCCCACCGGTGACAGAAAGCTGCAAACCGATATCGGACAGCGCTTTCATTCTGGCGAGGTCTGCTTCACCCCACTGCTGACCGCTGGCCTGGGCGTCACGCCCACGGTGGTAGATGGCTTGTCGTACGCCAGTGCGATACCACGCGCGGGCATCGTCCAGTGTCCAGTTGCCAAACAGCTCCATCTGGATTTCCCCGCCGCAGCGCTGCGCGACGTCATGGCCTTTTTCAACGGTTGCCAGCGGTGCGGCGCAGATGATGGTCATCCAGTTGGCGCCTGCGCCAAATGCCTGTTGTGCCAGCGTTTCCCCGGCATCGGCCACTTTCCAGTCGGCCACGATGATTTTGTCCGGGCACTGCTCGCGAAGTGCGCGCACGGCCTGTAAACCCTCGGTCAGGCACAGGATGGTGCCTGCTTCGACGATGTCGACATGATCCGCAAGCAAAGCGACGTCGCGCTGCACGGCCTGAAGTGAGGTATGGTCGAGCGCCAGTTGAAGTAATGGACGGCTCATAGGTCGAACTCCTTAACACGGGCGTGATAGCCCTGTAGTGCGGTAATCAGTAACTGGTATCGGTGGTATTTGCGCTGGTAGGCCGCATGGGCGCGCATGTCGGGCTCAATAATTCGGATGTCATGGCGCAGGGCACGCTGCGCAGCGTGAAAATCGGTATAGATGCCCGTACCGACGAGTGCGGCCAGCGCGGCGCCGGAACATCCTGTCTCTTCAACCTGCGGCAGTTCTATCGCCAGGCCGCTGACATCTGCCAGCATTTGCATCCACACATCTGAATGGGTTGGGCCGCCCGTGACGCGCAGTGATGTCACTTGCGTAAAGCGTTCGAGCATCCGGTTCAGGTGGGTCATGTGGCTGAAGACCACACCCTCATAAACCGCCTGCAAAAGATGGGCCCGGGTGTGCAGTGCCTGCATTCCGTAAAAGCCACTGGTCATCTCCAGTCCGGCGTTGCTGCCATAAAGAAAAGGCAGGAAGAACACATCGCTTTCCGCTTTCGGTAAGCTGGCGACGGCGTGGTTAATCTCCGTGAACGACACGTTACCCCACTGTGCGGTCAGCCATTCCAGGTTGCCGGATGAGGTAGGGCTGGCTTCGTGCACGATGTACTGCTGCGGGTGAACATAGCGGCCATACACATAGGGGAAGGGTTCGTTATCGCGAATGCCGTTGGCGATCCCGCTGGTCACGGCCCAGGTTCCCATCACCGCGTTAAGCGTGTATTCGTCATGTAATCCGGCGCAGATCGCGGTGGAAACCACATCAAACAGCCCGCCAACGACGGGAGTACCCGCCGCGAGACCGGTAAGCGAGGCTGCCTGAGCGGTGATTTCCCCGCAAATTTCTGCTGATTCGACAATGGGCGGAAGCGCGCCATCAATTTCGCCAATCCCGAGCCAGCGCGTCAGCTGCGGGTCGTACTGGCCGGTGTTCATGTTGTAGAGGTTGGATTCTGAGATGTTGCTCTCTTCGCAGCCTTTTACCCCCGTCAGACACCAGCGCAGGTAGTCGTGCGCCATCATCACGCAGCCAATCTGTTGATAACGCTGCGGTTCGTTCTCTTTGACCCAGCGCAGGAGCGATGCCGGATGCCCTGTCCACAGCGTCTGGCGCGTATGCGGATAGAGTTTTTCGGGAATGCCGTCCTGCTGCCAGCGCTGCACTATCTCCAGCGCGCGACGGTCAGAAGAAAGCATGGCGTTGCCCAGCGGTTGATCTTGTTTATCAAGAAGAAACAGCCCTTTGCCCTGAGCCGAAATACCAACGCCTTTGATCTGCTCGCCGTCAACACGAGCGTTTTTGAGCAGCAGCGCGACGGTTGCATGGCAGTGCTGCCAGAGCTGGTGCATATCGCGCTCGGCATAGCCAGGGCGCGGGCTGAGGGTGGCAACCGAGCGGCGCTCAATACAGACTTCTTTTCCCTGGCTGTTGTATAAACCGGCTTTCAGATAAGTACCGCCACAATCGATACCCAGCCAGAAGGGCTCTTTTTCACTCATCTTCATCTCACTTATGCGCCGGGTGGCGCTGTGCTTACCCGGCCTACGGTTCGGTTTCAGCCCTCGCCCACAGGAGAGGGCTGAGGTAAGGGCCTCAGGCCGCACGCTTATGCGGATTCACCGTGGGATTTGTTTCCGATCCGGCATCGCATTTCGCCGGTAACAGCAGGGCCAGCAGCGATGCCAGCGCCAGAGAAACCGCCAGGCAGTAAACCCCAGCGTCTTTGCTGTACAGCGTGATAAGTACGCCCACCGCATAAGGGCCGCAGAAACCACCGAGGTTACCCAGGGCGTTAATGACACCGCGCGCACCGCCTGCCATTTCGGCACTGAACAGACGCGCCGGAATGGTCCAGAACACGCCAGCAGCGGATTGCAGGAAGAAGCCGCAGCCCACCAGAGCGGCGTAGGCCAGCCAGGTGTTCTCTTTTAGTGCCACAGAAAGGAACATGCAGAGCGCGAAGCCAATTAGCGGCAGGGAGACAAACAGTTTGCGTTTACCGGTGCGGTCAGAGAGTGAAGAGAACAGGAACATGCCCGCAATCGCGCCGATGTAAGGCAGAATGGCGAGCATCCCCACCTGGCCGATGCTGGTGTGTGTCAGCTCTTTCAGGATGGTTGGCAGCCAGAGGGTGTAACCGTAAATCCCGGTCTGGTAGAAGAAGTTCAGGGCGATCAACTGCCACATGGTTTTGTCAGAGAGCACGGCACCCAGTGAGGCATTTTTCACCTCTTTACCGGCGATGGCTTGTTGTTCAGCCGCCAGGGTTTGCACCAGGTAGTTTTTTTCAGCCTCGGAAATCCAGCGTGCTTCCTGCGGGCGGTCGTAAACGGTGAGCGCCCACAGCACCAGAACTACAATCGACAGCAGGCCTTCAATGATGAACAGCCAGCGCCAGTCGAGTGCGGTGATGATCCAGCCTGACAGCGGCGCGGTGATAATCCCGGCGATGGGCACAAACATAATCACAATGGCGTTCGCGCGGCCACGTTCGGCATCCGGGAACCAGTTACTGATCATTGTGAGTACGACAGGCAGCATCCCGCCCTCAGCCACGCCGAGTAAGAAGCGTAGCGCCAGCAACTGATACTGGTTTGTGACGAGACCCGTCAGTACCGAGAGCACCGCCCAGGCGACCAGCGACCAGCCAATGAATTTCTTACCACTGCCGTGAACGGCAATTTTGCCGCCAGGCACCTGGAGGAACAGATAGCCAAGAAAGAAGATCCCACCCGCCAGGCCTGCCATGGTGGCAGAAATACCCAGCTCCTCGTCCATGCCGCCAGGCATCGCAAATGCGATATTCACACGGTCCATATATGAAATAATGCAGGCGATAAGAATAGGAGGAATGATCCTTAGCCAGCGCTGGTGTGGAATATCCGCATGTAGAGCATTAGAAGAAGTGTTCATATTTAATGTCTCAGTTAATGTAACCGATATAGGGATGTTTTTTTTATTGTTATTGCGTTGCTTTATTCATAGCGCTAATACCGTCGCGCAAAATGGCGATGCGATGGTTGACGTTAGCATTAGCATTTATTTCCAGTAATTTAATACCGGAGAATTTCAATGTTGCGGTGCTCGCCGCAGTAAACAGTGTTTTGGCGTGTTCAGTCGTCATTAAACTTTCGGCGCAGAACGAAGAAAACGGCGCGTGGAGATCTTGCCAGTCACCGTATTCACCGGTTGCTGTTGTCCCGGAGAACATCAGTGCCCCAAGCTTGCCAGCTCTGAGCGCCGCCTGAACATGCTCAGCGGGTAGCGTGGTATTTCTTCCTTCAATGGCCGAACGCGCCCAGTTAATGCACACGCTGATATCAGTGTCTTTTACGACATCCAGCACCTGCTCCAGGGGTAAAAATCCCTTACGCGGCGCGCAGCCGTTCATGGCATCGCAGTGTTCCAGAACCAGATCGCATGACCAGTCCCATCCGGCGATTTCGCGAACCGAGCGGGCGAACGCGTCAGTGGCCTGCTCAACAGAGGCATTGCCTGCCTGAGGCGCGGCCTGCATTTCCAGCGCGATCACTTTGCCCGGGAAACGCGTATTGACGGCATTAATCTTCTGGCGCAAATGGCGGTAAAAATTGATGCTGGCTTTTCGCTGCTCTTCATCCGCGGAGGCCAGGCCAAAGGCACCGTTTGTGCCACGCCGGCGCATGGTTTCCATTACCGCCGTGACCACGATTTGCCAGTCGCCAGGCGTATGCCGGAACAACCATTCATCGCCATAAGGATGCAGATCTTCAAGGCAGGGTTGTTCCAGCCCGCGAATGTACGGCGTGTCGGAAAGTTCTCGCCAGAAGGTTTGTTCTTCTTGTTCCCCTTTCTGGTGAAACGAGGGTGCGCAGGGGTACGCACCAATAATAAAACCGGTGTTGGTCATTTCGCGTTCCTGTATTTATCAGAAAATTACTGTAATTCGCTGATTGCCACTTTCACTACAATTTTACGAATTGCATTTTCCTTGTTTTTAATACAGGCAGGACGATGAACATCCTGCGGGAAAAATATGGCGTAATTGCCCGGAGTCATTTCAATAAATGATTCGTTTTCACTGCCGTGATAAAAAATAATATCCCGTTGTTCCAGTAACGATTCGCTGATTTCGTTATTACCCGTATCAATAGCGATACCTATTTTTTCTTCACCCCAGGCGAGAAACTGGATATCCAGGTAACGGCGATGGACTTCAGGACGGTTTTCGTGTTTTTCCTTCGTTTTCAGGTCGAGCACCTGGGCGAAGATGTTCCGTCCGTCGATTTCCACGACGCCAGGCTCTAGCGCGCTGAAGTCTGTGTTGCGCAGAAAATCGAGTGCTTTTTCAATGGCCTGCGGCAGGCGGCACGGGTTTGGCTGCGAAATATGTCCGAATATCATGGCGTCACTCCCTACAGCGACTGGATCTTCGCCCATACACTGTCGTCAACGGTGATTCCGTTACGACGGTTCTCTTCCAGCAGGCGCGTGAATTCATGTCCCGGCAGGCGAACAGCAACGTTTTCGTCTGAGCGCTCGGCATTGGTGATGAAATCCATAATGCGCTGAAGTTTGGCATCGCGGGTTGGGCCGTCGATCAGTTTATCGACCTCAATGGCGATAAAGATCTGCGATACGCCGTACTCGTCGCTGTTGTCCTGGGTGACTTCCGCCACGGAGGAGCCGTTAGAGAGCAGAGTCGCAATCATATCCAGCACGATAGACAGGCCAGAACCTTTCCAGTAGCCCATTGGCAGAATACGGCGGTTTTTCTCAATCACGCCCGGTTCTTTGGTCAGGTTACCTTCGTCGTCAAATCCACCGTCAACCGGCAGCGTGCGCCCGGCAAGGCGGTTCACTTCCAGCATCCCGTAAGAGAACATCGACATCGACATATCTACCATGGTGATGGGGCTGGACGGGATGGCGACGATCAGTGGGTTTGTCCCGATGCAGCACTCTTTCGAGCCCCACGCAGGCATCACGGCGATGGAGTTTGTCCAGCAAATGCCAATATAGCCTTTCTCCGCAGCCTGCCAGCCGTAGCTGCCGCCGCGCATCCAGTGGTTAGCGTTACGCAATGCCACCAGGCCAATCCCGTGGTCGGAGGCCAACTCTGTGGCGCGATCCATCATCTTTTTCGCCGTCAGATTGCCAATAGAACGCTGGGCATCCCACTGTTCGATCGCCCCCAGCGTGGTCACGCGTTTTGGTAGCGCATCAGGAATGATGTCGCCTGCGTCAAGCTGCTGGATAAAACGTGGGAAGCGATTCACGCCGTGTGAATAGACGCCTGATTCTGTGGTGCGGGCAAACATCTCCGCACAGGCATCTGCGGTATCTGCTTTGACGCCGCGATTGAGCAGAACGCGATTAAATGCCGCTTTCAACTCTTCGAATGTCACTTTCATCCCTGTTCTCCTGTTCTTTTTAGGGGCCGCTGTGAGTGCTTTTTTATCTCTAAATTTCACTATGCGAAATCTGATTTCAAATATAGCGATCAATTTTTGTCAGATCAACGACATTCATGATTTTCAAAATCGATTAAAATCAAGTGGTTGTGTTTTTTCTGTTGAGATCGTGAACTAAGCCACACTTTGCGCTACCATCAGGGCGCGATAAAAAGGAGCTATTTGATGAGCATGAAAGAGAGCGAAATGACGCAAGAAAAAGAGAGGCCAGCAGGTAGCCAGAGCTTGTTTCGCGGCCTGATGCTGATTGAGATCCTCAGTAACTACCCGAACGGGTGTCCGCTTGCGCATTTATCAGAACTTGCGGGGCTTAATAAGAGCACCGTGCACCGACTGTTACAGGGGTTGCAGTCGTGTGGCTATGTCACACCAGCCCCGGCCGCGGGCAGCTATCGCCTGACCACCAAATTTATTGCCGTTGGGCAAAAGGCGCTGTCGTCGCTGAACATCATCCACGTGGCGGCACCGCATCTTGAGACGCTGAACATTGCCACGGGTGAGACGGTGAACTTCTCCAGTCGGGAAGATGACCATGCCATTCTGATTTACAAGCTGGAGCCGACGACCGGGATGCTGCGTACGCGCGCCTATATTGGCCAGCATATGCCGCTCTACTGTTCTGCAATGGGTAAGATTTACATGGCGTTTGGCCACCAGGATTATGTGGCGAGCTACTGGGAAAGCCATCAGGATCAGATCCAGCCCCTGACGCGTAACACCATTACTGAACTCAGCGCCATGTACGATGAGCTGGCAGAAATTCGCGAACACAGCCTGGCGATGGATAAAGAAGAGAATGAACTGGGCGTGTCGTGTATTGCCGTGCCGGTCTTTGATATTCATGGCCGCGTGCCGTATGCCATCTCCATATCGCTTTCGACTTCGCGTATGAAGCAAGTGGGCGAGAAGAACCTGTTGAAACCCCTGCGTGAAACCGCAGAGGCAATTTCCCGCGAGCTGGGCTTTACTGTGCGCAGCTAAACGTCTGGCAAAAAGCCAGATCGGGTGGCAAATGCCACAAATCTGGCTCCTTTCCCCTGTTTGATCAAAGCGCTGGCGCACACCTCTCTGGCACTCTGCGGTTTTAAGCGCGCAGGCGGAGTTAAGAGATGAACCGGTTTATTGTTGCTGATTCGGAAAAATGCATTGGCTGTCGTACCTGCGAAGTGGCCTGCGTGGTTTCGCATCAGGACACGCAGGATTGCGCAGCCGTTACCGCCGTGGCGTTCTCTTCGCGTATCCGGGTGATAAAAGGCGGGGCATTTACTACTGCGGTGGCGTGTCACCAGTGCGAAGATGCGCCCTGCGCGAATGTTTGCCCAACCCAGGCAATTCGTTCTGAGGCGGGAGTCTGGCGGGTGGAGCAGTCTCGCTGCATTGGCTGCAAGAGCTGTATGGTGGCTTGCCCGTTTGGGGCGATGCAGATTGCTGTGGTCGCGGAGCACGCCCAGGCACTGAAATGCGATTTGTGCGCACATCGCGCGGACGGGCCAGCCTGCGTTGCTGCTTGCCCGACACACGCGCTGAGCTGTGTTGATCCCGCCAGATTACGTGTCGAACGTCTGCATTATCTGGCGTAAGGCGTTACTGGCCGCCTTCGCGCCAGGCGATTTCAATCTCTTCTGCAAGGATTTTCACGCCAGCTTCAATTTTGTCCGGATCGGGAACGTAGTTCATACGCATACACTGGTGCGTGTGCGGCCATGGTTTATCCAGACCCGGGAAGAAGTAATCCCCTGGCACCATCAGGACGCCGCGTTTTTTCAGGCGCTGATAAAGCAGCTCCGTCGAAATCGGCAGATCCTTAAACCACAGCCACAGGAATATCGCCCCTTCTGGTTTATGGATCAGGCAGCGTTCTTCCGGTAAGTAGCGGCGAAGGATCGCAATCGTCTCCTGAACGCGCTGGTAATAGAACGGTTTAATCACGTCGTTTGACAAGCGCAGCAGGTCGTTGCGTTTGATCATTTCGCACATCATCGCCGGGCCGATACCGCCAGGAGAAAGGCTGATAATGCCGTTCATGTTGGTGATGGCAGTGATGATTTTTTCGTTGGCAACGATGATGCCGCAGCGGCTACCCGGCAGGCCGAGCTTGGAAAGGCTCATGCAGAGCACAATGTTCGGGTTCCACAGCGGGCGCGCTTCGCTGAAGATGATGCCAGGGAAAGGCACGCCGTAGGCATTATCAATCACCAGCGGGATGCCGTGCTGATTTGCCAGCGCATCCAGCTTCATCAGTTCGTCATCGGTGATGACGTTGCCTGTCGGGTTGGTTGGGCGCGACACGCAGATCATGCCCGTCTCTTCGCCAATATGCAGATGCTCAAAATCGACGTGATATTTGAACTGGCCTTCCGGCAGCAGCTCGATATTCGGACGCGCAGAAACAAACAGGTCTTCTTCCAGGCCGGAATCGGCGTAGCCGATGTATTCCGGAGCCAGCGGGAACAGCACTTTTTTGGTGGTGCCGTCGGCGCGACGTCCTGCAAAGAGGTTAAACAAGTAGAAAAATGCGCTCTGGCTGCCGTTTGTCAGTGCAATATTCTGTGGCTCGATATCCCAACCCAGCTCTTCACGCAGCATATCGGCAAGGAGGGTGAGCAGCTCTGTTTTACCCTGAGGGCCATCGTAATTGCAAAGCGCATCAGTCGCTTTACCGTTTTCCAGCATGTTGGCCAGCAGCGTCTGGAAATACTCATTCATCTCCGGGATTTGAGCCGGGTTTCCGCCGCCGAGCATGATTGCGCCCGGTGTGCGCAGCCCGTCGTTGAGATCCTCCATCAGGCGGGTAATGCCTGAATGGCGGGTAAATTTGTCGCCGAAAAGTGAAAACGTCATAGCAGGTGTTCTGTCGAGCTTATTATGAAAGTGGGTAACCATAACGCTAGCATCGGGCGGGTGCAAATCGAGTGACACAGTAGGGTTTAGTGTTTTATGTGTCGGGTGTAAATTTTTGTAGTGCATAGTTCTGGTGAGTACCCCTCACCCCGGCCCTCTCCCCAAAGGGGCGAGGGTGAAAGACCGCACCGTGCAATCCCCTCTCCCTTTCGGGAGAGGGTTACGGTGAGGGATTACTGGTTTCCCGCCCACACCACCATGGCTTTATCACCATTATGCTCACGTACAAAACCATACCCTTGTTTTAGCGAAAGCGTGGTTTGCTTACCTTCGCCAATGGCCGGGTGGCGGGCACGGAACTGCCCCAGGATCTGCCAGTGGGCAACGGTTAACGCCTCTTTACCCGTGACATCCTGCCAGTTCATATCCGAACGCGTTCCCTGAAGTGGGTCAGATCCTGTCGGGCCAAATGGGCGTTCGGATTCATCCCCGTAGTAAATTTGCACGCTTCCTGGCGCCAGCAGGAGCAGCTCTGCGGCACGCTGCCCTCCTTCACGGAACAGGCGGGTATCGTGCGAAGAGAGATAGCTCAGGACGTTGAATCCCTGGAGTTTTTCCGCCATTTGCTGCCAGGTTAAGCCGATATCGGCCAGGCAATCCACCGCTTTCGCCGCCTGTTCCTGATAGTCGAAGTTGATCATTGCGTCGAAACCGTGGCGGTAATAGTCGCTCTGCATAACCCCGTGGCCCCAGGATTCGCCGGTCATCCAGAACGGGGCATCATCGAGCTTTTTGGTTGGGTTTTCTGCTTTCCACGCCTTTAACGCTGCGCTTGCCTGGTCTTTCAGCTGCTGCCAGGCGGCAAGTTCGACATGTTTAGCCGTATCGACACGGAAACCGTCGATGCCGTAATCACGTACCCACTGGCTGAGCCAGTGAGTCAGATAATCCCGTGGCGTGTAGCCGGCAATCTCTTTGGCGTGCGTATCTGGTTTGTGTTGATAAAAGTTTGGCAGGCCGGAAGGGACGGTCGATTCCGTTTTCAGGTCAGGTAAAAACGCCAGCGACATGGTTAAGTCGTCATAACCCGGGCTGTCGTAATCACCGATATCGGTGCGTATCCATTTTTTGCCCCACCATTTTTCCCACGCGGCTTTATCACTGAAATTAATGTAGTCGTTAAAACTGTGCCAGCTCTGGCCCGCGCCCGGCTTCCAGTCAGTCCAGTGTTCGCCCAGGGTCTTTTTCAGCTCGTCGCCTTGCAGGTACAGTGCACCAAACTGGAATTCCTGCATATCGGCGAGCGTGGCGTAACCCGTGTGGTTCATTACGATATCGAACAGGATGCGGATACCGCGCTTGTGGGCTTCATCAATCAGTTGGCGCAAGTCGTCTTCCGTGCCCATGTTGGCATCCAGTTTTGTCCAGTCCTGCGTGTAGTAGCCGTGATAAGCGTAGTGAGGAAAATCGCCTTTCGTACCGCCACCCACCCAGCCGTGGATCTGTTCCAGCGGGGAACTTATCCAGAGCGCGTTAACACCCAGCTGCTGTAAGTAATCGAGTTTACTCGCGAGGCCTTTGAGATCACCACCGTGGAACGTGCCAATTTCCTGCATCCCGTCTTTATGGCGACCGTAGCTGTTGTCATTCGTCGGATCGCCATTAACGTAGCGGTCGGTCAGTACAAAGTAGACGGCAGCATTTTGCCAGCTGAAGGGAGCGGGTTTGTCGGTTTCGGCGCGCTCCAGCAGCAACAACCCGTTGCTGTTAGCCGCGGGCTGAAGTGTGATTTTTCCGTTTTGCACGGTCGCGGTTTGCTTGCTGTAGAAATCGCGCACCACTGAGCCTTCAGGGAAGGTACTGCTCACGTCCAGAGTCAGCGGTTTTCCGTCCCATTTTGGGCACTGACGGATAACGTTTGCCACCGGCTGTTCCGTCACGCTTTGGATCGTCAGCATCAGGGTTGGTGTGCCAGAACGGGTATCGACACGCATCTGGTAGTCGCCATCACGGAACAGACGCCACTGCGGTGGGGTGCCTTCGCAGGGTTTAAGCGACAACATCTCGTTGAGTTTTATGGCATCTGTTGGCTGCCAGCACGCGTTGTCAAAACTCACCGTCAAAGGACGGGTACCCTTCGCGAGCTTTGCATGGCTGGTAAATATCCCAGTGCCTTCAGCGCTGAACGCGCCAAAACCCGGTGATGTCCAGTCGGCGTGTGCCAGTGCGGGTAACATCAGAAAAGCTAATGCAGTGCGTTTCATTCCATTTTCCTGTCGCGGCATTTTTGACCAGTGTGCCACCAGGTAAAGTCGAGAAACTCATCCCTTTGCGCTTTCTAAGAGGGTGATGCGAAAGGATGAGTGATCCCGCGCAAAATTAAGCAGTTATCTGCGATAACGCACACAATTTTTCAGGAGTGATGTTTTAGTGAGCAACTTTTAGGTGACATAGTTTCGGAATTGGACTATTTCTTTAGGTGCTCTGGAAGTCTATTTTTGATATGATTTGAGATTCCGCTCTCAAATTTGTGAAAAAAATAAGGTGTTGGAATGTTTAAATCCGACCAGGAGACCTAATGATATCGACTCCCATTCGACGATTTGGGGCTACGATACTCATGTTACTCACCGTGTCATTTTCAGGTGAGGTGCTTGCGAAAACGCACACGGATACATCGAGTCACAAAGCCCACGTCATAAAGACGACGAGTAAAAGTAAGGTTAGCAGTAAACAAGAGTATTCTCGCAATAGTGCAAAGAGTAGTTCACTTCCTGATTTGCGAAAATACCCTTCCGGGACACCAAGGAAAAAAGCGTTTCTCCGGACGGTAATGCCTTATATTACAAGTCAAAATGCCGCGATTACTGCGGATCGTAACTGGCTGACATCAAAGCAGTACGATAGCCGCTGGTCGCCATCTGAACGCACGCGTCTGAAAGAAATCGCACAACGCTACAAGGTTAGCTGGAACGGTAACACGCGTCGTGTGCCGTGGAATGCGTTGTTAGAGCGTGTGGACATCATCCCGGGCAGCATGGTAGCAACCATGGCCGCAGCCGAAAGTGGCTGGGGGACGTCAAAGCTGGCGCGTAGCAACAATAATCTCTTCGGTATGAAGTGTGCCAAAGGCCGTTGTAACAATGCGCCAGGTAAGGTGAAAGGGTATTCACAGTTTGAGTCTGTGAAAGACTCTGTGAACGCCTATGTGGTGAACCTGAACACGCACCCGGCATACTCCTCATTCCGTAAGTCACGCGCTCAGTTGCGTAAAGCGGATCAGGAAGTGACGGCAAGCACGATGATCCACAAGCTGAAAGGTTATTCCACCCAGGGACAGAGCTATAACAACTATCTGTTCGCGATGTACCAGGATAACCAGCGTTTAATCGCCGCACATATGTAATCCTCAAAAAAACGCCTTCCACTGGAAGGCGTTTTTCTTTTCTGCATCAGACTACATCAGCACTTCACTATGACGCTCCCGATACTCCTTCGGCGTGGTGTCGTACTCTTTCTTGAAGACCGAATAGAAGTACTGCAGCGACGGGTAACCACACATCTGCGATATCTCGTTGATCGACAGCGAGGTAGAGACAAGCAGGCTGCGTGCTTTTTCCAGTTTTTCAGCGTGAATAACTGCATGGATGGTTTCACCAACCTCTTCCTTGAAACGTTTCTCCAGGTTGGAGCGCGAGATGCCAACCGAATCCAGCACCTGATCGACCTTGATACCTTTGCAGGCATGGTTGCGAATGTAGTGCATAGCCTGGATCACGGCCGGGTCGTTCAGGGAACGGTAATCGGTAGAACGCCGTTCCACCACGCGAACGGGAGGAACCAGTAAACGCTGGAGTGGCAAGGCTTCGTTATCCAGCAGCCGGTGGAGTAATTTCGCCGCCTGATACCCCATCTGGCGTGTTCCCTGTGCAACCGATGACAGCGCCACGCGTGACAGATAACGGGTAAGCTCTTCGTTATCAATACCGATAACGCACAGCTTTTCGGGAACGGGAATGTGTAAATGCTCGCAGACCTGTAGCACATGGCGGGCACGAGCATCGGTCACCGCGATAATGCCGGTTTGCGGAGGCAAGGTTTGCAGCCAGTCCGCAAGGCGGTTTTGTGCGTGCTGCCAGTTTTCAGGCGCAGTTTCCAGCCCCTGATACACGACTCCGCGATACTTCTCCTGCGCAACCAACTGGCAGAAGGCGTATTCGCGCTCCATTGCCCAGCGTTTACCGCTTGAGACGGGCAGGCCATAAAATGCAAAGCGATGAACGCCTTTCTCTTTTAAATGCAAAAAGGCACTTTCGACCAGTGCATGATTATCGGTCGCGATATAGTTAACTGGCGGGTAGTTTTCGGGTGAATGGTAAGAGCCGCCAACGCCCACAATCGGGACGTCGACGTCGGTAAGTAGTTGTTCGATGACGGGATCGTCGTAATCAGCGATCACGCCATCGCCAAGCCAGTCTTTGATGTTTTCAATGCGAGCCCGGAAATCCTCTTCGATGAAAATATCCCACTCCGATTGCGACGCCTGCAAATATTCGCCTACACCTTCAACCACCTGGCGGTCGTAGGCTTTGTTGGCATTGAATAACAACGTAATGCGGTGACGCTTCTCAAACATGGCTTACTTTCCCAAATAAGTAACAATGCTGTTATCAGGCCCGTCGCTTGGTTGCAGAGTCCATCCATACTGCCAGCAACAGAATGGCCCCCTTGACGATATACTGCCAAAAGGTCGGGACGTCCATCATACTCATTCCGTTATCCAGCGAAGCCATAATAAATGCCCCCATCACTGCGCCCGCCACGCTGCCGACACCCCCGGCGAGGCTGGTGCCACCAATGACGCAGGCCGCGATGGCATCCAGCTCGGCGATGTTCCCTGCAGACGGCGAACCGGCACCCAGACGTGAACTGAGTATCAGCCCGGCGATCGCCACCATCAGGCCGTTGATGGCAAAGACGGCAAGCTTAGTGCGTTCGACATTAATGCCCGACAGCCGAGCCGCCTCCAGGTTGCCACCAATCGCATAAATACGGCGACCAAATGCGGTGCGCGTGGCCATAAACATGCCCGCCAGCAGCAGAAGTGCTAACAGCAACACCGGGGTCGGTACGCCACGATAGTCGTTCAGAAGCCATATGGCGCCCAACACGATAACCGCAGTCAGCGCCTGACGCCCGACAACCGATGTCGGCGGAGCTGAGGCTAATCCCAGCGCCTGACGGCGCATACGCCCGCGCCACTGCCAGGCAACGAAGGCCATTAACCCTACCACACCGAGCGTGAAGCCTAAGCCACCAGAGAGATAGCTCTGCCCAATTTGTGACATGGATGCGCTGGTCGGCGACACGGTTGTGCCGTTAGTAATACCAATCAAAATGCCACGGAAGGCCAGCATCCCGGCAAGCGTGACAATAAACGAGGGCACTTTGCGATAGGCAACCCACCATCCATTCCATGCCCCGAGCACCAGGCCCATGATCAGCGTGACGGCGACAGTGAGCGGCAACGGCCAGCCCAACCAGACATCGAAAATGGCGGCTACACCGCCAAGAAGACCCATCATTGAACCAACGGAGAGGTCTATCTCGGCGGAGATAATCACAAATACCATACCCACCGCCAGGATGCCTGTGATGGCCGTCTGGCGCAGCAGGTTGGAAACGTTACGTGCGCTCAGGTAAGAGCCATCGGTCATCCAGGTAAAAAACAGCATGATGACGATAATCGCGGCAATCATGACAAAGACTTGCAGGTTCAGTAGCTTAAGCCCCGCGAACGCGCCTGGCGTCGGTGCAGCGACTTTAAGATCAGACGGATTGCTTTTCGACATGACGTTCGCTCCTTAATGCGGCTTCCATCACCTGCTCTTGCGTCAGGCTTTGGTTAATCAGGTTGGCTTTTAATTTCCCTTCATGCATGACCAGCACGCGGTCGCTCAGACCAAGCACTTCAGGGAGCTCAGAAGAAATGACAATGACCGCAATCCCTTGCTGCACAAGCTGATTAATCAGTTTGTAGATTTCGTATTTTGCACCGATGTCGATCCCGCGCGTCGGCTCATCCAGAATCAAAATGCGTGGATTGAGCAGCAGGCAGCGCGCCAGTATCGCTTTTTGTTGATTACCCCCACTCAGGCGACCAATGGCCAGTTCCGGGGAGGAGGTTTTTACCTTAAGCCTGGCGAGCGACTGGAGAATGCACTGCTGCTCGGCGGCATCGTCGAGGCTGCTGAGTGCACCAGAAAACTGGTTAAGGGCGGCAAGAGTGATGTTTTTACCCACGGCCATAACCGGAACGATGCCGTCTTTTTTGCGGTCTTCCGGCACCATCGCGATGCCCTGAGCGATGGCCTGCTGGCAGCTGTCGATATGAACCGGCTGGCCATCAATATAAATACTGCCTTCCCAGCGCCCTGGCCAGACGCCGAACAGGCACTGTACGGCTTCGGTTCGCCCGGCGCCGACCAGCCCAGCGATGCCGAGGATCTCGCCGCGATGAAGTGAGAAGGAGACATTGTTCACGCGCTTAATGTGG
The DNA here is from genome assembly GCF_001654845.1 of Enterobacter soli ATCC BAA-2102. Lineage (GTDB taxonomy): Bacteria > Pseudomonadota > Gammaproteobacteria > Enterobacterales > Enterobacteriaceae > Enterobacter > Enterobacter soli. The sequence continues at coordinate 91,139 of NZ_LXES01000019.1, forward strand.
CGGTTAACGGGGTGCCATGCAGTCAGGTTTTCAACGCGTAACACTTCATCCCCAATGGTATGGGGTTCGTTCGGATACAGCGCGGTGAGCTCGCGCCCGACCATCATGGTAATGATGTCATCTTCGCTCATGCCTGCCGCGTCGCGAGTGCCGATGTGCTGACCATCGCGGATCACGCAGATGGTGTCCGAAATAGCTTTCACTTCATTGAGTTTGTGCGAAATGTAGATGCAGGCAATGCCGTGGTGTTGCAGGTCGCGGATGATGTTGAGCAGGACGGCCGTTTCCTGTTCGGTAAGTGATGCCGTCGGTTCATCGAGTATTAACAGCCGCACCTGCTTGTTCAGCGCTTTGGCAATTTCAACCAACTGCTGTTGGCCAAGCCCTAAATCCCCCACGCGGGTATTGGGTGAAATCGCAAGGCTCACCTGCGCCAGCAGCTTTTCACAGCGCAGCGTCATGGTGTCGTAATCCAGCACGCCGTGACGTGAAATCTCAGCGCCCAGGAAGATATTTTCCAGCACGGTGAGATGCTTAACCAGTGCCAGCTCCTGATGGATGATAGCGATGCCTTTGCGTTCGGTATCGCGGATGTGTGTGGCCTGAATCACCTCACCGGCAAAGACGATTTCGCCGTCGTAGCTGCCGTGAGGATAGATCCCGCACAACACTTTCATCAGCGTTGATTTACCCGAACCGTTTTCACCACACAGTGAAACCACCTCTCCGGCGTTGAGCCGCAGGCTGACGTTATCGACAGCTTTCACCGCGCCGAAAGCTTTGGTGATGCTTTTCATTTCTAGTAAATAAGGCATAACTGCTCCACATGACCCGAAGTAAGAACAGCACAAGTCGATGCGCCCCCGCAGGGCAGGGGCAGCGCTGGATTACAGTTCACTCTTTTTGTGGAAACCGTCTTTAATCACTGTGGCGTCAATGTTCTCTTTATTGACTTCGATCGGGGTGAGCAGGCGAGACGGAACATCTTTCAGGCCGTTGTTCAGGCTAGTGTCTGCTTTAGGTTGTTGGTTATTGCCAAGCTCAACGGCAATTTCAGCTGCCGTGTTGGCGAGCTCGGTGATGGGTTTGTAGACGGTCATGGTTTGCGTGCCAGCGATAATACGTTTAACACCCGCGAGATCGGCATCCTGACCTGAAATCGCGACTTTACCGGCAAGGCCCTGCGCGCTGAGCGCCTGAATGGCACCGCCTGCTGTTGCATCATTGGACGCAACAACAGCGTCAATTTTGTTGTTATTGGCAGTTAAGGCGTTTTCCATAATTTTTAGCGCATTTTCTGGAAGCCAGCCATCTGCCCATTGATCGCCAACCACTTTAATCTTGCCATCGTCAATATATGGCTTAAGCACTTTCATTTGTCCTTCACGGAACAGTTTGGCGTTGTTATCGACCGGCGAGCCGCCCATCAGGAAATAATTCCCCTGAGGCACTTTATCAACCAGACTTTTTGCCTGTAATTCACCCACTTTTTCATTATCGAATGAAATATAAAAATCAATATCCGCATTATTAATCATGCGATCGTAGGCTAAAACTTTTATACCTTCTTGTTTTGCTTCTTTAACTACGTTACTTAACACCTGGCCGTTATAGGGGATAATGACCAGAACATCTACGCCGCGGTTAATCATATTCTCGATTTGCGACATTTGGGTTTCTTCGTTGCCGTTAGCCGACTGAACAAACACCTGTGCGCCAAGCGATTCCGCTTTTTTCACAAAAATATCGCGATCTTTTTGCCAGCGTTCAAGGCGCAAATCGTCAATAGCCATGCCGATTTTTACCTCTTTTGCATGACCAGCAAAGCTTGCAAGCAGGAGAGTAGTGCAGAGAGTAAGGGACAGGTTCTTTATCTTCATAATTATAGGGCCTTTTTGTAGGTGATGTGCTGCTGAGATAAAAGAAACATTCACTGCTGTAGACGCAGCAAATTTTTAACGTGGAATGGCTGGCTGGCAATTACAGATTTTTATCTTCTCGTTATGATATTTGGTTTATTTCTGAATTTATGACCGCGATCTGATTTTAAAAAGCGTAACTTATTAATTACACGCAAATCTGGAATAAACGCCGAAAAAATAGTTTGCCTGCGCATTATTTTGCGAGCCAGCGCACAGTTGTGCATTCTCTCAATAGCAGTGTGAAATAACGTAATTGAGCAAGTCAGAATGTCTATTCACTATTACTCCAGTATCGACTACTCGCCGCATCCCTTGATTATGGAGCTCAATATGCAAGCTTATTTCGACCAACTCGATCGCGTTCGTTACGAAGGCCCGAAAACGTCCAATCATTTAGCATTTCGTCATTACAACCCGGATGAGCTGGTGCTGGGTAAGCGCATGGAAGACCATCTGCGCTTTGCCGCCTGTTACTGGCACACCTTCTGCTGGAATGGCGCCGATATGTTCGGTGTGGGTTCCTTCGACCGCCCGTGGCAGCAACCCGGCGAGGCCATTGAGCTGGCGAAGCGTAAAGCGGATGTTGCGTTTGAATTCTTCCACAAGCTGAACGTGCCGTATTACTGCTTCCACGATGTGGATGTGTCACCGGAAGGCGCATCCCTGAAAGAGTATCTGAACAACTTTGCACAAATGGTTGACGTGCTGGCAGCGAAACAGCAGCAAAGTGGCGTGAAACTGCTGTGGGGCACAGCAAACTGCTTCACTAACCCGCGTTATGGTGCCGGTGCGGCAACAAACCCTGACCCAGAAGTGTTCAGTTGGGCCGCCACCCAGGTGGTGACCGCAATGAACGCAACCCATCAGCTGGGTGGCGAGAACTACGTTCTCTGGGGGGGCCGCGAAGGTTATGAAACCCTGCTGAACACCGATTTGCGCCAGGAGCGTGAACAGATTGGTCGCTTTATGCAGATGGTTGTCGAGCATAAACACAAAATCGGTTTCCGCGGCACGTTGCTGATTGAGCCAAAACCGCAAGAGCCAACCAAGCATCAGTACGATTATGACGTTGCCACCGTGTACGGCTTCCTGAAGCAGTTTGGTCTGGAAAAAGAGATCAAAGTGAATATCGAAGCCAACCACGCCACGCTGGCGGGTCACTCTTTCCATCATGAAATCGCTTCTGCCATTGCGCTCGGTATCTTTGGTTCTGTTGATGCGAACCGTGGCGATGCACAGCTGGGCTGGGATACCGATCAGTTCCCGAACAGCGTTGAAGAAAATGCGCTGGTGATGTACGAAATCATCAAAGCAGGTGGCTTCACCACGGGTGGCCTGAACTTCGATGCCAAAGTGCGCCGTCAGAGTACTGACAAATATGACCTGTTCTACGGCCACATTGGCGCGATGGACACCATGGCGCTGGCGCTGAAAGTCGCGGCTCGTATGATTGAAGACGGTGAGCTGGATAAGCGCGTAGCGAAGCGTTATAGCGGCTGGAACAGTGAGCTGGGCCAGCAAATTTTGAAAGGCCAGTTATCGCTTGCCGACATCGCGAAGTACGCTGAACAGCATCATCTGGCGCCACAGCACCAAAGCGGACACCAGGAGTTGCTGGAAAACCTGGTGAATCACTACCTGTTCGATAAGTAACAGTGAGCTGAAGACGTGCATAGGCCCGGTAAGCGTAACGCCACCGGGCATTTCTGTTAAAGGAGTCACCGCAATGTATATCGGGATCGATCTTGGCACATCGGGTGTGAAAGCCATCCTGCTCAGCGAGCAGGGCGAAGTGTTAGCAACACAGACTGAAAAGCTTCAGGTTTCACGCCCGCATCCGCTGTGGTCGGAACAGGACCCGGAGCAATGGTGGCAGGCGACGGATCGTGCGATGAAGGCGCTGGGTGAACAACACAGCCTGCGTGATGTAAAAGCGCTCGGCATTGCCGGGCAAATGCATGGCGCTACGCTGCTTGATAGCGAGCACCGCGTGTTGCGCCCGGCTATTCTCTGGAACGATGGCCGTTGCGGTGAAGAGTGCGCCATTCTGGAAGGCCGCGTGCCCACTTCCCGGGAGATAACGGGCAACCTGATGATGCCAGGTTTTACCGCCCCAAAACTGCTGTGGGTGCAACGCCATGAACCTGATGTGTTCCGTCAGGTCGCCAAGGTGCTGCTGCCGAAAGATTATCTGCGTTTTCGTATGACGGATGATTTCGCCAGCGATATGTCTGACGCGGCGGGCACCATGTGGCTCGATGTGGCCAAACGAGACTGGAGTGAGGCTATGCTCGATGCCTGCCATCTGACGCGCGATCATATGCCGGCGCTTTTTGAAGGCAGCGAGATCACAGGGACATTGCTGCCCGCCGTTGCCAAAAGCTGGAACATGCCGGCTGTGCCGGTGGTGGCTGGTGGTGGTGATAATGCGGCTGGTGCTGTGGGTGTCGGGATGGTTGATGCGGGGCAGGCGATGCTCTCGCTGGGGACATCCGGCGTCTATTTTGCGGTTAGCGATGGTTATCGCAGCAACCCTGAAAATGCGGTGCACAGTTTCTGCCATGCCCTTCCGGGTAAGTGGCATCTGATGTCGGTGATGCTGAGTGCGGCATCCTGCCTTGACTGGGCGGCAAAACTGACTGGAATGGCCGATGTCCCGACGCTGATTGCGGCTGCGCAGCAGGCGGATGAAAACGCAGGTACCGTCTGGTTTTTACCTTATCTTTCCGGCGAGCGTACGCCGCATAACAACCCTGAAGCCAAAGGCGTCTTTTTTGGGCTGACGCATCAGCACGGTCCCGCAGAGCTGGCGCGTGCGGTGCTCGAAGGGGTGGGTTATGCACTGGCCGACGGGATGGACGTCGTACACGACTGCGGACTAAAACCCGGCAGTATCACCCTGATTGGCGGAGGTGCCCGGAGCAGCTACTGGCGACAGATGTTGTCTGATATCAGCGGGTTGCAGCTGGATTACCGGACGGGGGGTGATGTAGGCCCTGCGTTGGGGGCGGCGCGTCTGGCGCAGATTGCCCTGAATCCGGATACGCCGCTTGCACAGCTATTGCCGCAGCTTGCGCTTGAACAGGCGCATGTGCCTGATGCTAAACGCCATTTACAGTACGCCGAAAGGCGCGATGTCTTCCGCAAAATCTACCAGCAACTGCTGCCGTTAATGTCATAAAAGCGGTTGTCTGGAAGAGGCATGAGGATGTCCTTTTTTGGTCTGTTCGTGCTCCCATTTCCTCGCCAGGATAAGGTTACACCCACTGGCGAGGAGAACTATCATGTCACGCATTGCTTTACTAAATATCGATACTCAACAGTCTTTCCATCATCGTGATTACTGGCAGGAGAAGGATATTCCTGCGTTCCAGCAGGCGATGCTTGGGCTGATCGAAGGCTGCGAATCGCGCCATGTTCCTGTTGTTGATATCTTTCATGTCGACGAAGATGGCCCCTTCTCACTGCAAAGTGGCTATGTCAAACCGATGGCCTTTTTACGTCATCGTCCTGCCGTGGTATTTCAGAAACACGTCCATAATGCCTTTACTGATACCGGTCTTGATCACTGGCTGCGAGAGCGTGATATCAACCAGTTGATCATCTGCGGCATTCGCACCGAGCAGTGCTGTGAAACAACCGCCCGGGTGGCCTCCGATTTGGGCTATGCTGTGACCTTTGTTAGCGAGGCAACGCTCACGTTTCCGATGACGCATAAGGGGGTCACCCTCAGCGCAGACGAACTGCGCCATCGCACCGAGACGGTGCTGGCTGGGCGATTTGCCGATATTAAAACCGTCGCGCAGGCGCTGGAGTCACTTTAATGAGCATCGACGTCTGGTTCGTCATGCTGCCAGGGGTGTTGTCATTAGACATGACCGGCCCGGCAGAAACCTTCGTGCTGGCAGGCGATGCATTTCGCCTGCATTACATTGGCCCGCAGCCCGAAGTCCCGACGTCGATTGGCCTGTCGATGGGGGGCATCCAGCCCTTGCCGGATACCCTGCCTGCGGGGAGTTTGCTGGTGCTGCCAGGCGTCAGCGACTCCCGCTATCAGTTTTCAACGCCGCAAGCGAAGGGTATTCAGAACTGGTTGATGCGCCTGCAACCGCAAATTCACCATCAGGACATTACTGTCATGTGTGTCTGTTCAGGGGCTTTGCTGGCGGCGAAATCCGGTTTGCTGAATGGCAGGCAGTGCACAACGCATCACGATGTCATTGACCGTTTGCGCAGTGCGGCACCGACGGCCGCGATCAAAGAGAATCGCATATTCGTTCAGGATGGAAGTCTCTGGACCAGCGCCGGGATCACGTCGGGTATCGATCTGGCGCTGCACATGATTAATCGTCTTTGCGGGCCGGAAAAGGCGCTGGCCGTGGCGCGTGAGATGGTGGTCTGGTTCCGTCGCTCTGGCGACGACCCGCAGCTATCCCCCTGGTTACGCTATCGTAACCATATTCATCCGGCCATCCATCGTGCGCAGGATGCCCTCACCGCAGAACCGCAAAAAGCGTGGAGCCTGCCGGACATCGCCACACTGGCACACGTTAGCCCGCGCCATTTGACCCGGCTTTTTCAGGCCCATTTAGGGATAAGCGTTCGGGATTACCTGGAGCAATTGCGTCTGGCGGTGGCTGAGCAGTGGTTGTTGCAGGGACGGGGCGTGGAGCAGGCGTCACTGGCGGCAGGGTTTTCCTCCCCGCGCCAGTATCACCGCGCCAGGCAGCGCATCATTAACTGACGAAACGGCGAGCATCAATCTTCTGTAGCAGCATCGACAACAACAAACTCACGGCAAGCGTAGCGGCAAAAATCCAGACAATATCGAGCAGCGGCCAGCTTTTGAGCTCAACCCCTCGGGTCCGCAGGGCGTGGATCACCAGCGCGTGAAACCCGTAAATCCCCAGAGAATGCCGCGAGATAAACCCAAGCCAGGGAAGAGGGCGGGCATTCAGCGTATTTTTGACCAGCGTCAGCAGGGAGACGGCACAGATAAAGACCATCGGCCCGCAGTAGAGATACCACGTATCAGCGAAGTTACCGCGCCATTGCAGTTCGTACAGCGTCCCGCGGGAGATAATCACCACACCGATGATAAAAATGGCGGCGCATAGCCCATTGAGCCCGCGCTTTTGCGTGTCCATCATGCCAATGGCGCGCCCCAACATGCCGTAGAGAATGTAGTAGAACGTATCACCACTGATATAGAGGTTGACTGGCAACCATTCAAATCCCCCGATCTTTTGCGACACCGTATTGGGGTTGGCTACCACGCCAATCACCACCATCAGCGCCAGCAGCATTTTTCCGCTCACATTTTTTACCTGAATCAGCGGGGAAACCAGATAGATAACGATAATCGCGAAGAAGAACCACAGATGATAGAACACCGGCTTTTGCAGCAGATATTTGAGTGAAAGCCCGGCGTTAATAGAGGTAAACAGCGTGATATAGAGCAGCGCAATGGCGCTGTAAAACAGCAGACATGAGGCGATGCGCATGAAATGCTTCGGCTGCGCGCTGCGCTCGCCAAAAAAGAGAAAGCCAGAAATCATAAAGAACAACGGCACGCTGACGCGGGACGCAGAGTTCAGAATATTGGCGATATCCCAGTTAACGTGGCTGATACTGTGGGCGTTAGTGACATACCAGGTGGTGGTATGGATCATTACCACCATCAGACAGGCTATTCCTCGCAGGTTATCAATCCAGTTAATTTTTGACTGCATCAGTTCCTCTGTTGTCCTGTTAAAAAGAGTGTGACTGCCAATGCACGAAAGCCTCTCATTGGAAAATTCTGAGTTTTATTATGCGGGCTTGTATGGAGGCCGCGAGATTCGCAGAATGCCAAACCTTAATCTATAAAAGCTTTGATACTAAAAATAACAGCCACAGACCAGGCCGGTAATAAAAATGATGATGAAGCGTGTGGCGTCACTCTTTCTGCTGCTTATGCTGGCAGGATGCAGTTCTTCGCAAGATGCCCCTGTGCAAAAAGCGCAGCAGGGTAAAATGAGCCCTGAACGCTCTCTGAATATGGAGCAACTGTGCAAAGATCAGGCTGCTCACCGCTATAACACGGGCATGGAGAAAATCGATGTCACGGGCTTTGAACGGTTTCAGGGCAGTTTCGAGCTGCGGGGACATACCTCTCGTAAAGAGGGCTTTGTCTGTTCTTTTGACGCAGACGGCCAGTTTTTACACCTCTCGATGCGCTAATGTGTGTGGATAATCAGCAGCCAGAGCGGGCAAGTCTTCTGGCTGAAAGCCTTATTTCCCAATTTTCCCTAAACAAACCCGTTTCGTACTGTATATCTTGCAGTCAGCGGGTATACTGATCCCTTCCATTAAAAACCACACGTATCCAGCACGACATACTATGCAAAAGTTTGATACCAAGACCTTCCAGGGCCTGATCCTGACCTTACAGGATTACTGGGCTCGTCAGGGCTGTACCATTGTTCAACCTTTGGACATGGAAGTAGGCGCAGGCACTTCACACCCGATGACCAGCTTACGCGCGTTGGGGCCAGAACCAATGGCAACGGCTTATGTGCAGCCATCCCGCCGCCCTACTGATGGCCGTTACGGCGAAAACCCGAACCGTTTACAGCACTACTATCAGTTCCAGGTTGTGATTAAGCCATCACCGGATAACATTCAGGAGCTGTACCTCGGGTCGCTGAAAGAGCTGGGTATGGATCCAACTATCCACGACATTCGCTTCGTGGAAGATAACTGGGAAAACCCAACGCTGGGTGCCTGGGGTCTGGGCTGGGAAGTGTGGCTGAACGGTATGGAAGTGACTCAGTTCACTTACTTCCAGCAGGTTGGTGGTCTGGAATGTAAACCGATTACCGGTGAAATCACCTACGGTCTGGAACGTCTGGCTATGTACATTCAGGGCGTAGACAGCGTTTACGACCTGGTCTGGAGCGACGGCCCACTGGGTAAAACCACGTACGGCGACGTGTTCCATCAGAACGAAGTGGAGCAATCCACCTATAACTTCGAATACGCAGATGTGGACTTCCTGTTCACGTGCTTCGAGCAGTATGAGAAAGAAGCACAGCAGCTGCTGGCGCTGGAGACTCCGCTGCCGCTGCCTGCTTATGAGCGTATTCTGAAGGCCGCCCACAGCTTCAACCTGCTGGACGCCCGCAAGGCTATCTCCGTGACTGAACGTCAGCGCTACATTCTGCGTATTCGTACCCTGACCAAAGCCGTTGCAGAAGCTTACTACGCGTCCCGTGAAGCCCTTGGCTTCCCGATGTGCAATCGAAATAAATAAGAGGCGGCCATGTCTGAGAAAACTTTCCTAGTGGAAATCGGCACCGAAGAGCTGCCACCAAAAGCCCTGCGCAGCCTGGCTGAATCTTTTGCTGCGAACGTAACCGCCGAGCTGGATAACGCTGGCCTGGCGCACGGTAAAATTGAATGGTTTGCTGCACCGCGTCGTCTGGCGCTGAAAGTGGCCAATCTGGCGGCTTCTCAGCCCGATCGTGAAGTGGAAAAACGTGGCCCGGCGATTGCTCAGGCGTTCGACGCTGAAGGTAAACCAAGCAAGGCGGCGGAAGGCTGGGCGCGTGGTTGCGGTATCACCGTTGACCAGGCTGAGCGTCTGACCACTGACAAAGGCGAGTGGCTGCTGTATCGCGCCCATGTCAAAGGCGAAAGCGCAGAAACGCTGCTGCCAGACATGATCGCGACTTCTCTGGCGAAACTGCCGATTCCAAAACTGATGCGCTGGGGTGCGTCTGACGTGCACTTCGTGCGTCCGGTTCACACTGTGACTCTGCTGCTGGGTGACACCGTTGTACCAGCCACCATTCTGGGTGTGGCATCCGATCGCGTGATCCGCGGCCACCGCTTTATGGGCGAGCCGGAGTTCACCATCGACAACGCTGATCAGTATCCTCAGATCCTGCTGGAGCGCGGTAAAGTCATTGCTGACTACGAGCTGCGTAAAGCGAAGATTAAAGCTGATGCAGAAGAAGCCGCGCGCAAGATTGGCGGTAACGCTGACCTGAGCGAAAGCCTGCTGGAAGAAGTCACCTCTCTGGTCGAGTGGCCGGTTGTACTGACGGCTAAGTTCGAAGAGAAGTTCCTGGCTGTTCCGGCTGAAGCGCTGGTTTACACCATGAAGGGTGACCAGAAGTACTTCCCGGTCTATGCCAACGACGGCAAACTGCTGCCAAACTTCATCTTTGTGGCGAACATTGAGTCCAAAGATCCGGTCCAGATTATTTCCGGTAACGAGAAAGTGGTTCGTCCACGTCTGGCGGATGCAGAGTTCTTCTTCAATACCGACCGCAAAAAACGCCTGGAAGACCATCTGCCGCGCTTGCAGACCGTACTGTTCCAGCAACAGCTGGGTACGCTGCGCGACAAAACCGACCGCATTGCAGAGCTGTCCGGCTGGATCGCTCGTGAAATCGGCGCAGATGTGAACCACGCGACCCGCGCGGGCCTGCTGTCTAAATGCGACCTCATGACCAACATGGTGTTCGAATTTACCGACACCCAGGGCGTGATGGGGATGCACTACGCGCGTCACGATGGCGAAGCAGAAGATGTGGCGGTTGCCCTGAACGAGCAGTATCAGCCGCGCTTTGCGGGTGACGATCTGCCGTCCAACCCGGTTGCCTGTGCCGTCGCGATTGCCGATAAAATGGATACCCTGGCGGGTATCTTCGGCATCGGTCAGCATCCGAAAGGTGACAAAGACCCGTTTGCGCTGCGTCGTGCCGCACTGGGTGTACTGCGTATCATCGTTGAGAAGAACCTGAACCTTGATCTGCAAACCCTGACCGAAGAAGCCGTTCGTCTGTACGGCGACAAGCTGACCAACGCGAAAGTGGTGGATGACGTTATCGACTTCATGCTCGGCCGTTTCCGCGCCTGGTATCAGGACGAAGGTTATACTGTCGACACCATTCAGGCGGTACTGGCGCGTCGTCCGACCCGTCCGGCAGATTTCGATGCGCGTATGAAGGCGGTATCTCACTTCCGTACTCTGGAAGCAGCATCTGCGCTGGCTGCGGCTAACAAACGTGTATCCAACATCCTGGCAAAATCCGACGAAACGCTGAACGAGCGTGTGAACGCCGCGACGCTGAAAGAGCCGGAAGAGATCGCCCTGGCGATGCAGGTTGTGGTGCTGCGTGACAAGCTGGAGCCGTTCTTCGCGGAAGGTCGTTATCAGGAAGCGCTGGTCGAACTGGCTGAACTGCGTGAGCCGGTTGATGCCTTCTTCGAGAAAGTGATGGTGAACGTAGAAGATAAAGATCTGCGTGTGAACCGTCTCTCTATGCTTGAAAAACTGCGTGAGCTGTTCCTGCGCGTGGCGGATATTTCGCTGCTCCAGTAATGTGTCCGTTGTTACAAACGCTAAAAACCCGCTTCGGCGGGTTTTTTTATGGTGCAGCTTTGCTTTAACCGATTGCGATCGTGCCTTCAGAGGTTTTCAGCCAGCGTGGCGCTTTTAGTGTATCGGCAAAATAGCCGACCAGTTCGCGCAGCAAATCCTCCAGCACGATCTCGGTCTGCAGCGGCAGTGAACCGTTGATCAGCAATTGCGTGATCTCCTGGCAGTAACGTACCAGTTGATCACATTCAGGTTCGAAAGCCGGAAGGCGTGAAGGAAGTTCTTCCACGGTCAGGCTTGCTTTTAAGTATTCCGGAATTGGTTCAAGAAGCGTGGGTTGCAGCAGGTTCAGGCAGGCGGACAGTCTGCCGTAGAGCGCCATTTTTTGTGTGGGTTCTTCGCAATCAATCACGACATCTGTGAAGCGTTCACAGTTATCCGCCAGTTCGGTAAAGGCGGTGGAGTGGTTGAAGGGAAGGGTGATTAAAGAGTCAGTCATAGCCATAGTAAAACCTCAGTGAGTGGTATATCTTCCGCCACCGGAGGTTCCAGGCTCGCTGGTGGCGGAACCGAACAGGGTTGGAACGACTGGCCTCACTGACACCAGCGCGCTTTGCAGCGCCCCTGTCCGGCCCGCCATTGGGATGCAGCAGGCCGTACGACACAGAGCCTGTGTCGCCAGTGAAGTGAGTCAGGGTTCCAATCCCGGCACCTGATTTTGCAGGTGCGAAGAGAACTTACTGCTCATCAAAACAAGCGGCAACAGATTTGAGCTATGTCGCTGAGGATATTACCATTTCTGGAAAGAGGCTCGCAAAATTACCGTCTGTTCCACCCATACCCTCTCCCAAAGATCTGAGGGTTCCCCGGTCGTTTTTGTCGTTACTCAGCGATGGCATTACGCCATTGAAATAAAAGGCTTACAGCG
>NZ_LXES01000020.1 GCF_001654845.1 Enterobacter soli ATCC BAA-2102
ATGGACGCTTCATCGCGCCCGACCCGAAAGTCGAAAGGAATAAGCTGAGGGTACCGCGAAGCGGCGATTTTCTTGCCGGGAGCCCGGGTCGCCAGGGTGGTGGCGGTGAGCCACCCTGGCACGTTCACCGGTAATGTGGTAACAGAGTAGCAAGGAACATAAAGTGAACGGAATGACCGCCTGAGCTGTATGTTCCCCCTCACCCCAACCCTCTCCCCAAAGAGGAGAGGGGGCTGTCCGTGCTCGTACTATCCCAAAGCGAGCGCAAGTCTCTTTCGGCCAAAAATTAACCTTGAAACGGTCAATAAATTACCGTTATCCTTATGCCCGTTAACTTTCTCCCTCTGGAGCGCATCCCGAAAATGAACAAACACGACTGATGAATTTCGATCCTTGCTAAACGCCATCGCGTCGGCAGGGGATGTTTTGATTTCATTCAGGAGTGCTTATGGCTCATTTTGCGCAGTCCCCTTCTTTTATTTTGCATCAGGTCACCTGTCAGTTTGCGACGGGCGATACGCTTTTTGGCCCGCTGGATCTCTCTCTTGAGTCGTCGATGTGCGCGCTGGTTGGCCGTAACGGTAGCGGTAAAACGCGCCTGTTGCGTCTGCTGGCCGGGCTTGATGAACCCGTGAGCGGGCATATCGAGCGTTTCGGCACACACGTCTATGTGGCGCAACACCATGATATTTCTCCACAAACGCCACTTGCTGAGCTACTCGGGTATGACGAGATTTTTGCAGCCCGCAAGCGTATCGAAAGTGGTGATTATCAGCCTGAGTGTCTGGAAATACTCGACGGACACTGGGATTTAGCGGAACGCCTGAGCGCGGCGTTTAGCCAGGCGAAACTCCCGCCATTTGATCCTGATAAACCTGCCGCAGAGCTTAGCGGGGGCGAACGTATTCGCGCCCTGTTGTGCGCAGCATTGACTGCCGGTGCTGATTATCTTCTGCTGGATGAGCCTACCAACCATCTCGACAGGCAAGGCCGGGAGTGGTTCTACGAACAACTTTCCCGCTATCAGGGGGGTGTGCTGGTCGCTTCTCATGATCGTGAACTGCTGGCGCAGGTTCCGCGTATTCTGGAACTGAGCGCGTCGGGTTTGCGTAGTTACGGCGGGAATTATGCTGATTACCAGCGTCAGCGTGATGCCGAGCAGCAATCCGCCCGCGCAGCGCTTGAACACGCTGCCACAGAACGTAAGCGCACGCGTGAGCGGATGAAAAAAGAGCATGACGACAGCCAGCGGCGTTCGGCAAAGACGCTGCGTACCGTCGATAGCCTTAATATCGCCTCGTTCGAGCGGATCAAATACAAAATGGCGGCGAAAGAGCGTATTGGATCGTGGAAAAAACAGCATAACGATCAAAATGATGCGCTGAATGATGCCGTCAACAAAGCGCGTGAGCGGGTGGAAGAAGATAACCCGGTGATGTTCACCCTGCCGGGAAGTCAGATTGCCGAGGGGAAACAGGTGCTGGTACTTGAGGATCTGGTGCTGCCGTTTGTGGATATCCCGCCGATAAACTGGCGGATGGATGGCCCGATGCGCGTGGCGCTGCGGGGGCCAAACGGCTGTGGGAAATCAACGCTCCTGAAAATCATACTCGGGGAAACATTGCCGCACGCGGGCAGTTGCCGGGTGTCAGTAACCTGCGCGTATCTCGACCAACACCTGTCGCAACTGGACCTGTCGCTGTCGGTGATGGCGCATCTCAACCTGAGCAACACGCCGCTGGAAGAAGGGGGGCTGCGCACCCGCTTAGCCCAGCTTCAGCTGGGCGCTGATAAGGTGATGCTTCCGCTGGCGAAGTTGAGCGGCGGTGAACGTCTGAAAGCCGCGCTGGCCTGTGTGCTTTGGCGCGAAGAGGCCACACAGTTTCTGCTGCTTGATGAGCCGACCAACCATCTGGATCTGGCCTCCGTTCAGGCGATTGAAGCGGCGCTGGCGACGTTTCCCGGCGCGTTGCTGGTGGTGTCGCACGATGAGGCATTCCTGAACGGGCTGAACCTGACGCATGAGATGGTGTGGCATAGAGAGGGATGGCGCTGTGAGAGGCTTTAAAACACAAGCCCCCGCAAGGGCGGGGGCTGTCACAATCTGGTTTTACGCTATCTGTTTGCTGAGTGCAGGGTTTGCCTGAATCAGGCGCATCAGCTTTATCTCGGTGGCTGTGGGTCTTTCACGTTTTGACTCCCACTCCAGCACCATCGCTACGCTGACACCCATTGCTCTGGCGAATTCATCTGTTTTCAGTCCTGTCCCTTTGCGCAATTGCTCATATTCTGTAAAGGGATTGGATTTTTGTTGCAGGGTAATCGTCTGCGGTACATCTTTAAAAACAATCTGTTCCAGGCTGCTCAGCAGCTCAAACTCAGGATCTTTATATTCCATTGAGAACTCCTCTTAAATCACACAGCGGGATCGTGAACATCAGAGAGCCAGTTAAGAATAGTCCCTAAAACAGACGCAGGATCATCCGGGTTGTGATTAATCGTGCGGTAGGCGGAGCTTTACGCGTTTCAGCAGAAGGCTTATCCGCGCTAATCGACTGATTATTCATAAACAGCGCGGCAGCGTATTTTTTTGTAAATCGTCAGCAAGAAAACAGCAATAGTCGTTTTGCATGAAAAGAGTATCTTGCAAGGCTGACCTGGACTATCCTTGTCAGCGTCGGGCACGCGTGTGCCGGTGTGCGCTTTTTTGGGTGAAAGGAGTATTGAAATGGCGACAGGAAAGTCCTGCTCTCGCTGGTTTGCGCCTGTTGCGGCGTTATTGATGGTAGTTAGCCTGAGTGGGTGTTTCGATAAAGAAGGCGATCAGCGCAAAGCGTTTATCGATTTTCTACAGAATACGGTGATGCGCAGTGGCGAACGTTTACCAACGCTGACTGCGGATCAGAAAAAACAGTTCGGTCCTTTCGTGTCCGATTACGCCATTCTTTATGGTTATTCACAGCAGGTGAGCCAGGCGATGGACTCTGGTCTTCGTCCAGTGCTGGATAGCGTTAACGCCATCCGTGTGCCGCAGGATTATATGACCCAGCGTGAACCGCTGCGCCAGTCTAATGGTGCTCTGGGTGTGCTGAGCCAGCAATTGCAGAATGCAAAAATGCAGGCCGATGCTTCCCACTCTGCGCTGAAACAGGGCGACGATCTCAAGCCTGTCTTTGACAAGGTTTACGAGAAAGTGGTGACTAAGCCCGCTGACGCTATGCAACCGCTGATCCCGGCGGCGCAGATCTTCACTCAGCAGCTGGTACAGGTTGGGGATTACATCTCCCAGCAGGGGACCCAGGTGAGCTTTGTCTCTAATGGTATCCAGTTCCCGACCTCTCAGCAGGCCAGCCAGTATAACGCGCTGATAGGGCCGCTGGCGTCCCAGCACCAGGCCTTTAGCCAGGCGTGGAGCTCGGCAGTGACAGCCACTGAATAAGACAAAAAACCCCGCGAGCTGCGGGGTTTTTTTATGCGCGATGAAAATAACGCTTGTCATTCATGTACCACATAGGTATAACTGTTCCGTCGGTTTGTTACACAGACCTAAAGCAGTTTAGTAAAGCAGTCCAGATTGTTATCCATAGATACCCTTCGTTGTGACCCTTCCTTCATCGCTTAAAAATCTGTAACGCAACCTATCGCGCCGGAAGGCACAATATATTTGTTAATAAGGTAATTTCTATGTCTGCTAAAATGACTGGTCTGGTAAAATGGTTCAACGCTGATAAAGGTTTCGGTTTCATCACTCCTGATGATGGCTCTAAAGACGTGTTCGTACACTTCTCTGCTATCCAGAACGATGGCTACAAATCTCTGGACGAAGGTCAGAAAGTTTCCTTCACCATCGAAAGCGGCGCTAAAGGCCCAGCAGCTGGTAACGTTGTAAGCCTGTAAGCTTCCAACCCAGTAGCAAAGAATTTAAAAACCCGCCTTCTGGCGGGTTTTTTCGTTTCTACTGTTGTACTTGCGGGTTAACGCAGTTTTTCTCAACCCTTCCGCCCAACGCGGCGATAAGGTTGTCTACTGCGGTGGCCGCCATGTTGTAGCGGGTTTCGTGCGTTGCTGAGCCAATGTGGGGCAGGGCGACCACGTTTGGCAATGCCAGCAGCGGTGAACTGACCGGCAGCGGCTCTTGCTCAAACACGTCCAGGCCCGCAGCGTGGATCTCGCCGTTTTGCAGTGCTCCAATCAGCGCCTTTTCGTCCACCACCGGGCCGCGACCCGCATTGATGAAGATGGCTGATTTCTTCATTTTCGCGAACTCAGCTTTGCCAATCAGATGATGCGTTTCTTCCGACAGCGGCAGGATCAGGCAGACGTAATCGGCTTCCTGAAGCAAGGTATCCAGCTCGCAATAGCGTGCGTTGAAGCGCTCTTCAGCTTCAGTGTGATGGCGACGCGCGTTGTACAGCACCGGCATGTTAAAGCCGAAATGCGCACGTTGCGCCAGCGCCATGCCGATACGGCCCATGCCGACAATCCCCAGCGTTTTGCCGTGAACATCCACACCGAACCAGTCCGGGCCGATGCTCTTTGTCCATTCACCCGCTTTCACGCGTTCGGCCACTTCCACCACCCGGCGGGCAGTGCTGAGCACCAGCGCCATCAGCGTGTCGGCCACGGTTTCTGTCAGGGCATAAGGGGTATGCATCAGCAGAACTTTGCGGGTGTTCAGGGCCTCGACGTCGAAGTTGTCATACCCCACGGAAATCGTCGAGGTAGCACGAAGCTTCGGCATTTTCTCCAGCAATGCGACATCCACTTTCTCGCTTGAACCCAGCAGGCCTTCAGCGCTTGCGAACGCATCAGCGTGCTGCGCGACGGTGTCCGGGCTAAGGTTCTTCACCTGAGTCACGGTGAAGTGTTCTTCCAGGCGCTTTTGCAGATCTTCAGGCAGTGCTTTATACAAAATGACGGACGGCTTCATGCTAATCTCCGTTGATTTTAAAGGGGTCAGGCGTGACGTGCGCCGACGGGAAGCTGTTGATTATTAGCAGGCTTAACAATCAAAGTAAGCCACACTGAGGCGAAAAGTGCTACCCCCATAAATATGTATGAGGCTGACGGACTGCCGGTTGCGCCGTTCAGATAGCCCACAAACCAGGAGCCGCAGAACGAGCCCAGTGCACCCATACTGTTGATAAGCGCCATCGCGCCGCCTGCTACGTTGCGCGGCAGCATCTCCGGGATGATGGCGAAGAACGGGCCATACGGGGCATACATCGCTGCACCGGCAATCACCAGCAGGGTGTAAGATGCCCAGAAGTGGTTGGCGCCCACGGCCCAGGAGCCGATAAAGGCAAAAGCAGCAATCAGCAGCAGTGGCCAGACAAACAGTTTACGGTTTTGCAGTTTGTCCGAGGCCCAGGAAGCGATAATCATGGCAATGGTTGCCGCCAGATAAGGCACGGATGACAGCCAGCCTACTTCCACCATGCCGAGGTTTTCGCCGCCGCTGCGGATAATCGACGGCAGCCACAGCACGAAACCGTACACGCCAATGCTCCAGGTAAAGTACTGCGCGCACAGCAAAATGACGTTGCGGGAACGGAAGGCTTCACCGTAGTTACGTACCGCTTTCAGGCCCTGTTGCTCTTTATCCAGCTGCGCCTGCAAAGCGGCTTTTTCATCTTCAGAGAGCCATTTCGCCTGTGAAGGTTTATCTTTTACCAGCACCCACCAGCAAAATGCCCAGATGACGGCAGGAACCCCTTCGATGATAAACATCTCGCGCCAGCCGAAGGACTGGATCAGGTAGCCGGATACCACCGACATCCAGAGTACCGTGACCGGATTACCGAGGATCAGGAAGGTGTTAGCGCGGGAGCGCTCAGATTTAGTGAACCAGTTGCTGATGTAGATAAGCATCGCTGGCATGACTGCCGCCTCGACCACACCAAGAATAAAGCGAATGGCGGCCAGGGCAGGAATGTTGTTCACCACACCGGTCAGTGAAGCACAACCACCCCAGAGGATCAGACAGATAAAGATAAGCTTACGAACACTGCGACGCTCGGCGTAAATCGCCCCGGGGATCTGGAAGAAGAAGTAGCCGAGGAAGAATAGGGCACCTAACAGGGAAGAGACACCTTTGGTGATCCCCAGGTCTTCAGTGATACCTGCGGCGGACGCGAAACTGAAGTTTGCACGATCAAGATACGCCAGGCTGTACGTGATAAACACGATTGGCATGATGTACCACCAGCGTTTTGCTGCATTGGTCGAACTGTTCATAGGCTTGCCTCTGTTGTTGAGGTTTGTACCGCCGTTGTATGTAGGGTACACGGTGGTTTGTTTTGTGTGGTGTGGCTTGTTGCCCTCACCCTGGTCCTCTCCCATGGGGAGAGGGAATTCAGGAACCGAGCTGCGCTCGTGTCGGTAATCCTTCGCTGTCGCCCTGCACCTGGATCGCCAGCGATCCAATTTTATTGCCGCGCGACACCGCCTGTTGCAGTGTTTTGCCTTCCAGCAGGGCGCTAATTACCCCCACGGCAAACCCGTCGCCAGCCCCAACGGTGTCGACAACGTTGTCGACTTTTACCGCGGCAACTGCGCCTTGTTCACCGTCTGCGGTTTTAAACCAGGCACCGTCGGCACCGGTTTTCAGCACCACGGCTTTTACTCCTTTGTTCAGGTAAAAATCGGCGATCCCTTCCGGCGTTTTTTGGCCGGTGAGGATGATCCCCTCTTTCACACCGGGCAGTACCCAGTCGGCCTGGAAAGCCAGATGGTTAAGCTTTTCAACCATTTCTGCTTCGCTTTTCCACAGCACCGGACGCAGGTTAGGATCAAAAGAGATCGTTTTCCCTTGCGCTTTCATGGCCGCAGCCGCGTGATCCAGAAGCTCATAAGAGCTGGCGGAGAGCGCTGCCGCCACACCGCTCAGGTGCAGATGGCGTGCGGAGGTGAAATAGTGGGCGTGATAGTCGTTAACCGACAGATGACTTGCTGCCGAGCCTTTGCGGAAATACTCCACAATGGGATCGGTTCCATTTTCGACTTTAGATTTCAGCTGAAAACCGGTCGCGAAGCGCGCATCAAGGGTGACACCCGCGGCATCAATACCCTCTTTTTTCAGCGTATCCAGAACGAAATGGCCAAAACTGTCATCACCCACGCGGCTTACCCAGCCGACGTTCAGCCCCAGGCGCGCCAGGCCGGTCGCGACGTTGAGCTCTGCTCCTGCCACGCGTTTGAAAAAGTGCTCTACTGCGCGAAGCTCGCCCGTTTGCGTGGCAACGAACATTGCCATGGCCTCGCCGATGGTGATCACATCCAGCGTCTTGTGCATGATTTACTCCTCGCGCAGCAGGTTAACGTAATGACGGGTGACGGCAGCCAGGTCCGGCCCTTCCAGCGGAAACTCGATCCCGCGCGGTGCGTCAGATGGCAGCTGATTAAGCAATTCCAGCCAGCGTGCGTCGGCGTGGTCTGGCGCTATGGCGCGAAACTGCTGATGATGTGGGACGGCGGCTTTGACATGGATATAACTCACGGCAGGCGCCAGATGGCGGGCAGCTTCTTCTGGTGAATCGCCCACCCACAGCCAGTTGCCCATATCAAATGTCAGCGTCACGGGCAGCGACAACACCCGGCAAGCCGCCTTGAAGCGCTGCATTGGCGCGAGCTGGCCGCAGTCGGTTTGGTCGTTTTCGACCACCAGCGCCATGCCGCTTTCGTTCAGTAATGTACGCAGCTCCTCAAGCGGCTGCTTATCGCGGAAGTGACCCAGTGAAACTTTCAGCCACAGGGCATTGAGCGTGGTGGCTTCGGCCAGATACCACGAAAGGTCGGGGTTGAGGGTTCCGTCAGGCGTAAACAGGGGCACTGGCGCGGAATAACAGGCCAGTAAACCCAGCAGCTCAATGGACTCGCCCAGTGCGGGCAGCGCCAGTAACTCTTCGCTGCTGAACAGCTCACGGCGGATCTCAACACCATCGGCACCTGCGGCGGCAATCACCGGAAGCATTGCCCGTTGGCCACCTGCCTGTCGCACCTGATCCGCGCCATATGCGGCGGTGACCACCATTATTTTCCTGCCCATTGCCTGACTCCGTTACAACTCACATTGATAGTATTACGCTAGATGGAACCGGTTCCAAAGAAAAGGACAGGATGTTGAATTTATGATCGGCATCACGAAGGGGAAATTAACGGGCGGTAGAGCCCCGAACGATCAACTCGCCGGAGAAGACCTGCTCGTGAATGGCATCGCTGACGCCTTCAATACGGCGGACAACCTGCTCAACCGCGGCATAACCGATTTGCCACGTAGGTTGCTTGAGTGTGGTAATGCCCACGCCGGCCAGCTCGGCCCACTCCAGCTCATCGAACCCCAGCAGGCCAATATCGCTGCCCCAGTGCAGGCCGATACGTTTGAGCGAACGGGCAACCTGTAGGGTCAGCGCACCGTTGGCGGAGATCACGGCTTTTCGCATTCCGCGATGACGGGTGTGGAACTGGCGCAGGATGTTGTCGATCTGGTCGGCTTCGTGCAACGGGGTTTCGGCATTCTCGGCAATTACGCCCGGGTAGCGTGCCAGGGTCGCGCGGAATGCCGCCAGACGATCGCGGCGGGTATTGACCGTGCCCAGCGGTTCGCTCAGGAACAGGATAGCTTCAAAGCCTTGCTCGATGAGATGTTCGGTTGCGGTGGTGGCTGCCTGAGTGTTATCCAGGCCGACGACGTCGCAGGCGAATTCCGGGATTTTTCGGTCGATAAGTACCATCGGCAGGGAGGATTGTTGCAGGCGATTGAGGCCTTCTTCGCGCATTCCAACGGCATTCACCACAATCCCTTCCACCTGGTAGCTGCGCAGCAGATCGAGGTAGTGCAGCTCCTGGTCGACCTCGTTGTTGGTGTTACACACCAGTGGAGTGAACCCTTTTTCACGGCAGGCCGCTTCAATACCGCTTAACACATTCACGGAGTAAGGGTTGGTGATGTCGGCGATGATAAGCCCGATAAGACGAGTTCGACCACGTTTCAGGCCGCGAGCCATCAGGCTCGGGCGATAATCCAGGTCGGCAATGGCTTGTTCAATTCGTGCCAGCAGGGCGTCAGACAACAGGTGTTTCTCGCCATTGAGATAGCGTGAAATACTGGTTTTTCCGGTTTTGGCGGCTTTGGCTACGTCGCTGATGGTGGCCCGTGCTGGTTTGCTCATCGCTGATTTCCCTGATTTGAGTGAGAACACCTTAGCGGGAAAATCAACGATGGCAAGCGGTTAATGGCGGGTGTGCGGCGTGATGCCCGCACCCCGGCCCTTTCCCTCGGGGCTGAGGATTCCCCACAAAAATGACGAGCACAATCGACCCCCTCTCCCTTTTGGGGAGAGGGTTGGGGTGAGGGGGAACATACGGCTGAGGGGGTTATTCCGTTCACTTTACGTTCCCTGCTACTCTGTCACCATATTACCCGTGAACGTGCCAGGGTGGCTCACCGCCACCACCCTGGCGACCCGGGCTCCCGGCAAGAAAACCGCCGCTTCGCGGTACCTTCGGCTAATTCCTTACTGCTTTCGGGTCGGGCGCGATGAAGCGTCCATGCAAGTCGCGCCCTCTCGGCGCATCCCTGCGCCTCGTCCCGGCCTACAGGAAACACCTCAGCGATTTTCAGCCGGACCATGGCGCAGCGGTAAGTCTTTTATTTCAATGACATAATGTCATTGCTGAATAAAGACAAACATTACTGGGGATCCCTCAACCCCACCGGAAGAGGGAGAAATGCCTTTACTGAATTGGGCTCAGCGTGATCTCTACGCGACGGTTCTGCGCTTTGCCTTCTGCGGTGCTGTTGCTGGCGATCGGATTGGCAGGGCCCATCCCTTTACTGCTGATACGGTTAGCTTCAACGCCCTGGGTAATCAGCGAGCTGGATACGGCATCGGCACGCTGCTGCGACAGACGGTTGTTGAGATCCAGACTGCCCGTGTTGTCGGTAAAGCCGAATACGTTCACGGCTGTCTTGTTGTACTCTTTCAGCACCATTGCCACGCCGGTCAGGGTGTTTGCACCTGCTGGTTTTAAGGTGGCACTACTGGAGTCAAAGGTCACGTTGTTTGGCATGTTCAGGATGATATTGTCGCCATTACGCGTCACGCTCACGCCGGTTCCCTTCATTTTTTCGCGCAGTTTTGATTCCTGCACATCCATGTAGTAACCCGCACCGCCGCCCAGCGCTGCACCGGCCGCCGCACCAATCAGTGCGCCTTTGCCGCGGTCTTTCTTGGACGAGGAGAGTGCGCCAATGCCCGCGCCTACCAGCGAACCGAGACCTGCGCCGATGCCCGCTTTTCCTGCTTCGCTCTCACCGGTATAAGGGTTTGTTGTGCAGCCTGAAACAGCCATTGCGCCGCTCACCAGAGCAGCAATTACGAGTACGCGTTTTTTCATCTTATTTCCTTAATCCTTTTTATTCTTTGCCACGGCGAGCGTGGCGGTTGATTATGACGTCCAGATACGGAGAAAATTCCGGGTATTACTCTGAAATTTGTGTCAAACCATAAACAGCCTCAATAAGAAGGCCGTAAAACCTGCACGCAACCAGGAGCGCACGCTTGAGCACTTCAACAAAAACGATTCTGACCGCTGCCCACTGGGGCCCAATGCTGGTCGAAACCGATGGCGAAAACGTCTTGTCATCCCGCGGGGCATTGCCTTCGCAGCATCCCAACTCTCTTCAGACGGTTGTTCGCGATCAGGTACACAGTAAAACCCGCGTGCGCTGGCCGATGGTCCGCAAAGGATTTTTGGTGTCACCGGATAAACCGCAAGGTATCCGTGGGCAGGATGAGTTTGTGCGTGTGAGCTGGGACGATGCGCTCGCACTGATCCACGCGCAGCATAAACGTATCCGTGAGAGCCACGGTCCGTCGTCCATTTTTGCGGGCTCTTATGGCTGGCGTTCAAACGGGGTACTGCACAAAGCCGCCACGCTTCTCCAGCGTTATATGAGCCTGGCCGGGGGTTATACCGGGCATCTGGGAGATTATTCGACCGGCGCGGCGCAGGCCATCATGCCGTACGTGGTGGGCGGGAATGAAGTTTACCAGCAGCAGACCAGCTGGCCGCTGGTGCTGGAACACACCGATGTGGTGGTGTTGTGGAGTGCTAACCCGCTAAATACACTCAAGATTGCGTGGAATGCTACTGACGAACAAGGTATTCCCTACTTTGATGCGCTGCGTAAAAGCGGAAAACGTATTATTTGCATCGATCCGATGCGTTCTGAAACCATGGATTTCCTGGGCGACAGCGCCGAATGGATTGCCCCGCACATGGGAACCGATGTGGCGATGATGCTGGGTATCGCGCACACGCTGGTGGAAAATGGCTGGCAGGATGAAGCGTTTCTGGCGCGCTGCACCACCGGTTACGACAAATTTGCGGAGTACCTGACGGGCAAAACTGACGGTATCGCCAAGACGGCTGAATGGGCGGCAGAGATCTGCGGTGTAAATGCAGAGAAAATACGCGAACTGGCGGCATTGTTCCGCGAAAATTCCACCATACTGATGTCCGGTTGGGGGATGCAGCGCCAGCAATACGGTGAGCAAAAACACTGGATGCTGGTGACACTGGCGGCGATGCTCGGGCAGATTGGTACGCCGGGCGGTGGTTTTGGCCTCTCTTATCACTTTGCGAACGGCGGAAACCCTACGCGTAAAGCCGCCGTGCTGGCGTCCATGCAGGGCACCGTTCACAACGGCACAGATGCCGTGGATAAAATCCCGGTGGCGCGCATTGTTGAGGCGCTGGAAAACCCTGGCGGGTTTTATCAGCACAATGGCATGGACCGGCATTTCCCGGATATTCGCTTTGTCTGGTGGGCGGGTGGTGCGAACTTTACCCATCATCAGGATACCAACCGTCTTATCCGCGCCTGGCAGAAACCGGAGCTGGTGGTGATTTCAGAATGCTTCTGGACTGCCGCCGCTAAACACGCAGATATCGTTCTGCCTGCCACGACCTCGTTTGAACGTAACGACCTCACCATGACCGGCGATTACAGCAATCAGCATATGGTCCCGATGAAGCGTGTTGTGGCACCGCGGGATGAAGCGCGCGACGACCTGGATGTCTTTGCCGAACTGAGCGAGCTTTGGGAAGAGGGGGGACGCGAGCGCTTCACCGAGGGTAAAACCGATCTGGAATGGCTTGAAACGTTCTACCAGATAGCCGGGCAGCGGGGTGCGGCGCAGGGGGTCACACTGCCGCCGTTTGCCCAGTTCTGGGAAGCGAATGACATTTTCGAAATGCCAGAGAGCGAGCAGAACGCGCAATTTGTCCGTTTTGCCGATTTCCGCCGCGATCCGCAAAATCATCCGCTGAAAACCGAGAGCGGGAAAATTGAAATCTACAGCCAGCGTATTGCCAGCTTTGAGTATGCCGACTGTCCGCCGCATCCTGCATGGCTTGAGCCAGACGAATGGCACGGAAACGCGCAGCCGCAGCAGCTTCAGATATTGTCTGCTCACCCGGCGCACCGCTTACACAGCCAGCTGAACTATACCTCGCTGCGTGAACAGTACGCCGTAGCAGGGCGCGAGCCAATCACGCTGCATAAAGACGATGCACAGGCGCGCGGGATTGTGGATGGCGATGTGGTGCGCGTCTGGAACCAGCGCGGGCAAGTTCTGGCAGGTGCTGTGGTGAGTGACGGGATCAGACAAGGCGTTATCTGTATTCATCAGGGGGCATGGCCAGACCTTGAGCTGACCGAAGGCGGTATCTGTAAAAACGGGGCCGTCAACGTGCTGACCAAAGATCTCCCCAGCTCAAAGCTGGGGAATGGGTGTGCCGGAAACACGGCGCTGGCATGGGTCGAGAAATATCAGGGGCCGGAACTTACACTAACGGCGTTTGATCCGCCTGCCAGCTCATGATCCACGTCGGGTGTTGAGTATCATCCTGCCAGGCGCTGTCTTCAATGCGAAAACCCTGGGAATGGTAGAAGTTCACCGCCCGGACGTTTTTCTGATACACCTCAAGGCTTAAATGCGGGTAGCGCTGCTGAACATAGTTCAGCAGCGCGCGCCCGATGCCTTTCCCGATGAACGCCGGGGCGACAAACAGCGCGCCAACAAACTGTGTCTGCATCACGCTAATGAACCCGCACGGGTGCCCATCTTCTTCCCAGATCCAGGTTTCTGCGGAGGGGAGATAGACGTCACGCACCAGAATTTCATTCTCTTTCCAGTACCCTGGGTCGATAAACGGATGCGCCTCGGTGGTGCTTTCAAGCCATAAGCTCAGTAGCGGATCTGCATTCTCACTTTGCCATTTGCGGATCATCAACGCCCCCAGGGTGACAGAAACAGCCTGTGATATGGTCGTTCACCAGCCCACAGGCTTGCATGAAGGAATAACAGATAGTGGTGCCCACAAATTTAAACCCTCTTTTCTTCAGCGCTTTAGACAGTGCATCTGAAGCGGGGGTCGACGTGGGGATCTCCGCAAGCGTTGCGGCCAGCGTCACTTTCGGGGTGTTATCCACAAATGACCAGACAAAATCTGAGAATGGCTCGCCGTTTTGCGCCATGGCCAGGTACGCCCGCGCATTACCGATGATGGCCTGTATTTTGCCGCGATGACGGATAATTCCGGCGTCCAGTACCAGCTTTTCTACATCCTCATCGGTCATTGCGGCGACCTTTACGGGATCAAACTGATGGAAGGCCGCGCGGTAGTTTTCACGCTTCTTCAGAACGGTTATCCAGGAAAGACCGGCCTGCTGACCTTCCAGACAGATCATCTCAAAGAGCTTTTTGCCGTCTTTTTCTGGCACGCCCCATTCCTGATCGTGATAGTCGATATAGAGCTGATCCTGGCTTACCCAGCCGCAACGTTGCATAGGTTATCTCCCTTATTGATACTGAAATCGCAAAAATTTCAATCTACCAGGCTTGACGTGTCTGCTAAAGAGACAATAGTTAATACAGGGCTAAGCCCCGATACCTCTTCCTAAACAATGACAAATATCGCCGAATTCGGCTCTTTCTGGAGTCGCTTTGATGATGATAAAAAAAATCAGTGGCTGCCATGCTGTTTTTGGCCTGGCAGGTGTCTCAGTCTGTCTGTTTTTCTGTAACACAGCGTTGGCCTGGCAACAGGAATATATCGTTTCAGATACTCAAAGTAATACGGCGGAACGCTATACATGGGACGCCGATCACCAACCACGTTATGAAGATATTCTCGCAGAGCGTATTAAGACGTCGCAGAATGTGCCCGGGCTCGCCCTGACTCTGCCGTCTGATTCGTCGTCTGAACTTCCTGGCTCTATGAGCCTTGGGTGGAATTTCCCTGTCACTCGCCATATCACCACCGGGCCCGTCGTGGCATGGCGTTACGATGGTTCGGCACCCAACATGTACAACGAGTTTGGTGATAGCACGACAACGCAATCACTGACCGACCCGCTCTGGCACGCCAGCGTCAGTTCGCTGGGCTGGCGAGTGGATACGCAATATGGCGAACTGCGCCCCTGGGCACAGATTAGCTATAACCAACAGTTTGGTGAAAATCAGTGGAAATCGCAGTTTGGCATGTCTCAGACACCCGCGCCGATGCAGTACGGTAGCTGGATGGATGTGACTGTCGGCGCCGATGTGCTACTTAACCCACATATGGCAGCGTATGCCTCTTTATCCCAGGCGGATAACACCACTGCCGGCGAAGACTTTTTGTATACCCTGGGTGTCAGTGCAAAATTTTAGGGTTGTTACTTTTTTCAACGATGCGATAACATCTTTGGCACAATAATGGTCGGGGTTGCAGCGATAGTATGCACTAACACGCTTTCGCTCCTGACCCCGGCAAGGTCATTCATTCCTGATTCCAGGCATTTCATTCCGTTTCCCCTGCATTTCATGCCGTTTTCCCCCAGGTGTTTTAAGGTTTTGTTTATCGTTGTCCTCAGCGAATTCCCTTAATTTCTCTTGCAGGACAACTGCCATGAACACATCAACATACAACCGCACTCGCTGGCTGACCTTATTTGGCACCATCGTGACTCAGTTTGCGCTGGGTTCGGTCTATACCTGGAGCCTGTTTAACAGTGCTCTTTCCGATAAGCTCGGCGCGCCGGTGAGCCAGGTGGCGTTTTCCTTTGGCTTATTGAGTCTTGGCCTGGCGCTTTCCTCCTCGGTGGCGGGCAAGTTGCAGGAACGTTTTGGTGTTAAGCGTGTCACCATGGCGTCCGGCGTTTTGTTGGGTGTGGGCTTTTTCCTGACGGCACACTCCAGCAACCTGATGATGCTGTGGCTGAGCGCCGGGGTGCTGGTGGGGCTGGCAGACGGCGCGGGTTATCTGCTGACGCTGTCAAACTGTGTGAAATGGTTCCCTGAGCGCAAGGGCTTAATTTCCGCCTTTGCTATCGGCTCTTATGGCCTGGGCAGCCTCGGCTTCAAATTTATCGATTCGCACCTGCTGGCCTCCGTGGGTCTTGAGAAAACCTTCATGATCTGGGGCGTTATCGTGCTGGTGATGATTCTGTTCGGGGCAACGCTGATGAAAGATGCGCCTCAGCAGGAAGTAAAATCCGTGAATGGTGTGATGGAGAATGACTTCACCCTGGCGCAGTCCATGCGTAAACCACAGTACTGGATGCTGGCAGTCATGTTCCTGACGGCCTGCATGAGCGGTCTGTATGTGATTGGCGTGGCGAAAGATATTGCTCAGGGGATGGTGAAACTCGATGCGCTCACCGCCGCTAACGCGGTAACCGTTATCTCTATCGCGAACCTGTCCGGCCGCCTGGTGCTGGGTATTCTGTCCGATAAAATTGCCCGTATCCGCGTGATCACCATTGGTCAGGTGGTATCGCTGGTGGGGATGGCGGCGCTGCTCTTTGCGCCACTGAATGAAGCCACGTTCTTTGCCGCGATAGCCTGCGTTGCCTTCAATTTTGGAGGCACCATCACGGTATTCCCGTCACTGGTGAGTGAATTCTTTGGTCTGAATAACCTGGCGAAAAACTACGGTGTGATTTACTTAGGTTTTGGTATCGGCAGCATTTGCGGCTCGCTGATTGCCTCGCTGTTTGGCGGGTTCTACGTGACCTTCTGTGTGATATTCGCGTTACTGATTATTTCGCTGGCACTGTCGACCACCATTCGTCAGCCTCAGCGCGAAGTGTTTAAAGAAGTACATGCGTAATGGATGCAGCAAAAAGGCCGGGTTTCCGGCCTTTTTTGTTCGTAACATTGAAGCATGGCTTAAAACCTCCGAAATCGGATTTTCTTTTTTGTAAAAAACTGTCGCGATCACACTCTCTGCTGCCACTTTTCCCTTTCCCTGTGGTCTACTTACCACGTTTGTGGACGTTTCCGATAACGACTTCCATAGCGATTTTTTATTCTGTTCACTTTTGATTCAACGTGAACGGCGATCTCGTCCCTTTTTCCGGGTAGCTTGCATGAAATACATTAAATCGATGGCACAACAAAAGCTGAGTTTTTTGCTGGCGTTGTACATCGGCCTGTTTATGAATGGCGCAGTTTTCTTCCGTCGGTTTGATGGATACGCGCAAGATTTTACCGTCTGGAAAGGAATTGCAGCGGTTGTCGAATTAGTCGCTGCGGTATTGGCTACATTCTGTTTGCTTCGTGTGCTTTCACTGTTTGGTCGACGCCTGTGGCGCGTATTGGCCTCGTTTGTCGTGCTGTGTTCGGCGGGCGCCAGCTATTACATGACCTTTATGAACGTGGTGATTGGCTACGGCATTATTGCCTCTGTGATGACCACGGATATCGACCTGTCGAAAGAGGTGGTTGGCCTGCATTTTGTCCTCTGGGTGATTGCCGTCAGCGCCTTACCGTTGCTGCTTATCTGGAGTAACCGCTGCCGATATACGCTGGTGCATCAACTTCGTACGCCAGGACAACGCATCCGAAGCGTTGCGCTGGTACTGCTGGCCGGGCTGATGGTCTGGGGGCCGATTCGTCTGCTGGAAGTGAAGCAAAAATATGACGAACGTACTGCTGGTGTGGATATGCCAAGCTACGGCGGCGTTGTTGCTAACTCTTATCTGCCGTCTAACTGGATTTCTGCGCTGGGGCTGTATGCCTGGGCACAGGTGGATGAATCCTCTGATAACAAATCGCTGATGAACCCAGCGAAGAAGTTTACCTATGATGCGCCGAAAGATATCGATGACACCTATGTCGTCTTTATTATCGGTGAAACGACCCGCTGGGATCACATGGGTATCCTGGGTTATAACCGCGATACCACGCCGAAACTGGCTCAGGAGAAAAACCTGATCGCGTATCGTGGCTACTCTTGCGATACGGCAACAAAGCTTTCCCTGCGCTGCATGTTTGTGCGTGAGGGTGGGGCAAGCGATAACCCGCAGCGTACGCTCAAGGAACAGAACGTTTTCTCAGTGCTTCGCCAGCTTGGGTTCACGTCCGATCTCTATGCGATGCAAAGCGAGATGTGGTTCTACAGCAACACCATGGCGCAGAACATTGCCTATCGTGAGCAGATTGGTGCTGAGCCGCGTAACCGTGGCAAGAATGTTGATGACATGCTGCTTATCGACGAGATGAAAAACTCGCTGAACGGCAACCCTGATGGTAAGCACATGATTATTCTGCATACCAAGGGCTCGCACTTTAACTACACGCAGCGCTATCCACGTAACTTTGCAAAATGGACGCCAGAGTGTGTCGGGGTAGATAAAGATTGTACCAAAGAGCAGTTGATTAACTCCTTCGATAACTCGGTGACCTACGTTGACCACTTTATTGATACCGTGATTGACCAGGTGCGTGATAAGAAAGCGATTGTGTTCTATGCCGCTGACCATGGTGAATCCATCAATGAGTTCGAGCACCTGCACGGCACGCCGCGCAAGATGGCGCCACCGGAGCAGTTCCGCGTACCAATGATGGTGTGGATGTCGGACAAGTATCTGGAAGACCCGGAGAAAGCGAAGATGTTTGCCCATCTGAAGAAAGAGGCAGATATGAAGGTTCCGCGTCGTCACGTTGAACTGTACGACACCATTTTAGGCTGCCTGGGGTATACCTCACCGAACGGTGGCATTAACGAAAATAACAACTGGTGCAAACTCCCTGATAGCACCGTAAAAGCCGCGCAATAGCTTGTCTGGCGAGTTTCTCGCCAGTTGAATGGCTTTTTTAATTTAAGGGATTGACGGGGGCGCACCTCAGCAGTAAGATGCGCTCCGCATTCGGCGAGTAGCGCAGCTTGGTAGCGCAACTGGTTTGGGACCAGTGGGTCGGAGGTTCGAATCCTCTCTCGCCGACCACATTCGAAACCCCTGCTCTTAGAGCAGGGGTTTTTTGCATCTGAAGCTTATGAGGATGAGAATCTCTGGGGAAGGAGGTTCGACTCGAGCAAAGCGAGAGAACGTTGCTTTAGCAACGGCCCGAAAGGCGAGCCACGCAGTGGCGAGTTATCCTCTCTCGCCGACCACATTTGAAACCCCTGCTCTTTGAGCAGGGGTTTTTTATTTGTCAGTCTTAAACCATCTCTTATGGAGATAGCGATCGTTCATGTGGGGGCTTTGCCCGCAGCATATCCATGCTAAATACTACCCCGGTTTGTTGCCTGCAGTTCAAGGCGTAAATAGCGTGCTACGTGTTCTGTTGCTGTCAATGTCATCACACCACTATCAATATGCACCAGCGCGAGGAAGAGGATTACGTGAGGATGGTTTTTGGAGGGCCGGGCATAAAAGAGAAACGGGCCATAAGGCCCGTTTTCACAGATGAGCCAGTTTGTTTTACTGGTAGTTCACCTTGATAACTAAATCCTTACTGAATGGCCCTTCGACCACATCTTTGCCTGGATTTTTGGTGAGCTCTGCAATGTAATCATGTGTCACCGTATCCGGCGTGCCGGGCGCGTAGGTCGCGAAGTCTTGATACTGGTTATATTGAATATCATAGTTGCCCGTTTGGTCATTGATGCGCATTAACAGTCCATTCCCCATATCCAGATGGGTATCATCATAGAGCGTATCGGTGGTGTAGAAGCTGGTGGTCACATCAAATTTTTCCGTGCAGTCCGCCTCTGTATCCTTAAGCGCAGAAATACTAAAAGTGGCTCTGGAAGGCTGTGAGGCGATTGCCCCAATTAGCACCGAACCAAAGTCGACCGTCTGGTTTTCAGGGTAAATTTTTATATTTACGCTGCAGTCAAGGAAGTCAATATTAGTTAATCCATCAATAGTGTAATGCAGGTTTTTCGCCCCCTGTAAGGTATTGATTCCGCCTGCGCCATCGAACGTCAACACCGTAATAGGGGGGAAGGTATACTCTTCATGTTGTTGGGGCGGTAATTTCTTGAGCTTAACATACAGGCGAAAACGCACAGAAAATTGCACATGTTCTACAAAAGAGGAACCATTACAATCGGTTGCGTTGGTTGTTCCGGTTTCATCATTATGGCTATCCACGCACGCGCCAGTGTTAAAGTTAGTGTCGGGAATGTCATAATCAACACCATTATAGGTCACACCAAAGGCCAAATAAGGGTTGTTTGTAAGCGAACCATCCGTATTATGGAAACTATCCAATATATAAGCATAAATATTTTCATGGCGGATATGATCGGGATTATTAGGATCATAAGAAGAGTTATCACAATAGACGGTGACGGTAATATCTCCGCTTTCCCAGACCTTTTTCCCCACAGGTGTATTCTCCGGTACGGTAAACGGCGTAATGGTGGTATTGACCAAAGCGGCCCCGCCATGATTGTTCTGATAGCAATCCACAGCCCACGTAGAGGTCGAGAAGAGTCCTATAACAAATGTGACAAAGATTAATAACAGCTTCATGATTATCCCCTCTTCATCTGTTCAGTCTGACAGGTGGATTGCACCGAATTGCACTTCACGCTGTACATTAGCAAGCCGCCATAGTCGCCAATAAAACCGATCTGGAAATTCGGCGGTAAATTTTTAACCTCCTGAGCAGCCTGGCCAAACGGTTCAACCATCATGCTTTTCGTATCGGGCAGTAGTGTCTTTCCGGTAGTGCCTACGTAACCGACAGTGAGGTAATAAGGGGTGCTGTTCTTTAATGTTAAGCCGTCGCTTGTGCGACTAATTGTAAACTTGTCGCTGAAATCAAACTGACCATCTTTGGCTTCAATCGCTTTAGGTCGCCAGAAAAGCTTCAGCCGGCTTTGCATGGCGATTTGCATCACGTTTTTGACTTCCGAGCGAGGGGGGATCTCGCGGATGTTAAAGTAAAACAGTGTTTCCCGGTCGGTCGGAAGTTGCGCCAGGGTGGCCTGACCCATTAAACGAACCTGGGCCTGCTCACCCGCTTCAAGACGGATCATTGGGGGAATAGCGGTAATATAATTGCGCGATTTTTTCCCGTCTTTATCTTCAATCCATGACTGAGCCAAATAGGGCGATGTTTTGCTTTGGTTAGTCAGACGCAGCGAAACACTTTTATCTGCCTGGTTAAAGATAATGCGCGTTCTGTCGGGGGAGACAGCGGCGTTTACGGTAAAGCTTGCACCTAGCAGGCAAGCAATTCCTTTTGCGATTGTGTTTATTTTCATTATTTTCGTCCTGAATTAATGTGCGATCTTACATGGTAAAATAACCGTACTACCGTCGGTATTACTTTGATTTGGCGGTATAATTTCACAGGCCTTATCCGCCCATTTCAGTTGTAATACGCTATTTTCCTGTACCCCGCTGAGGTAGATGTATCCATCATCTGCCACCAGTCCCATATCCCGGCCACTTTCTTTATCCGTTACAGTGACGCCCAGCGGCGGATAATGCCCATCTTCCAGACGAATGACGCCAACAATCTGGTAACCTTTTGTCGCATCCAGTGCCATGTATCCGATGGCACCTTCGGTTAACGTTGTTCGGATGACCGAGTTGCTGACATCAACGCCCTCTGGTAAGTGGCTGTTATCAACCATGAGCGTTGTGGTTGTGTAATTACTGATGGATGGCACGACCGAGATACCGAATGCGTTGGTTACGGTACGATTGTTATTGGACACTTTCACATCTGGAATACCATTGGAATCCACCATGACGCGGGAACTGTTGCCTGAACTGTAGTCATGCAGCGCCGCACCATGTCGCGTTGCGGTAAATGAGCCATTCCAGCCAACGTTTACTGAGTTATAGTGGTTTGGTTGTACGCTGCCGTTCACATTCAGACGACCATAAGGCGAATAATGCTGATACCCACCGCGCACGGAAGGTTCGCCATCGCTAAACTCATCGCTCGTGGCTGAAACCGACATATTCCAGGTGTTGTTACGGTCTGATGAGTCGTAATACGAAGCCGTTTGTGATGCGCTATCACTGCCCGAACGTTGCAGGCTATACATAACATTACGGCTCTGCTCCAGCGGTAAGGTCAGCGAGAAATAGTACTGATTTTCATCGTCATCATCCCAACGGACGCGACTTACCGCCAGAGAGGCTGAAATATTTTTGAAGCTGCCAATATCAAAGTTATGGCTAACTGACAGACTGTAATTTGTTGTACTGGAATCATCCCAGTAAGTATCACGTGTGGCGCTCAGATAGGTGTTCAACTCCAGGGGAGCGATATATTGGTTAAAAGAGAGCACATAGCTTTCTTTCTCGTTAGATGTGGAGTCGTCACCTTCACGTGAAGCGATGTATTCATTCATCGTGACATATTCTTTATCGGAAAAACGATAACCGGCAAACGTAATCTGGCTACCGGTGCTTTCAAAACGCTTAGCGTAGTTGGCACGATAGCTATAACCTTTTTGTTTTCCTTCATTGTCATCACGTAAATTGGCTTCAGAGCGCGTCACATCAAAGGAGAGTGAACCAAAACTATTCAGGTTGAAGCCGATACCGCCTGTTGTTGCCTGATAATCATCGGCAGTGACAATGGCACCACCGTAAAGAGACACATTGTTTAACCAACCCCACGACATCTCTCCGGACCAGAACAGCGGATTATTGATATCATTTTGGTTCGTGGTGGTTGGTTTACCCACGGATGTTTTATACCGCACCTGGTTTTTACGCGTCAGAAAAGGAATAGATGCTGAACCTACCTGGAATGTGCTCTTTCTTCCGTCTTCTTCCTCAACGGTTACATCCAGTTGTCCCTGTAATGAGTTGACCAGATCGGTGATGGTGAACGGGCCGGGAGCGACAGTGGTTTGGTACAGGGTTCGTCCATTTTGCGATACCGTCACTTTGGCGTTCGTCTGTGCAATGCCGCTAATTTGCGGCGCGTAGCCACGCAGATCGGGCGGTAACATCTGCTCATCGCTTTCCAGCGAGGCACCCGTAAAGTGAAAAGTATCAAAAAGATCGGAGTTAAGATCGTATTGCCCGATTGTCAATTTTGATGCTAGCGAGGGGATCGGGCGGAAAAGATAAGTACGCGGCAAACTACTGTCGCTTTCTTCTGATTTTCCGTCGCTAAACGATTGATCGTATTGATAGTCAGCGCGCAGACGCCACGCGCCAAGGTTAAAGCCCAGCGTACCGTAAGAGCTAAGGCTTTGGCTGCTGTCTCCATCATTCGGGGCATATTGGCTGGCATAGACATTATAATCCAGCAGCACTCCAGCAATACCATCATCCCAGAATTCCGGCGGCGTCCAGTTTTTGGCCTGATACTTCATCCATGCCTGAGGTACCGTTAGCATCACGGTCATGCTGGATTTTTCCAGTCGGATACCCAACTCTTTTTTCTGTGAGAAGTCGAGGCACCCTTGTGGGTTTAGTGGCTGGAGTGAGGCGACGAAATCATCGGCAAAACCAAAGCTGGTTAAGTGTTCTTTGGTTAAGCATAACGATGAGCCACTTTCCGTGTCAGATGCAATCCATTCCAGATTGTAAGGTTGCGGGAGCGTGTTTTTATCAATTTGCACGCGCACAAGATAGTGGCCGGCTGGGATGTAACCTTTTTTTTCAAACTGCGAAAGATCGACGTTTTGTTTATCTTCCGCATCAATCATATCGGTATTAAATTCGATAGCATAGAGCGGCGATGTTAACGTTATTGTCGCGACTGCCGCATAAAAAGTCTGCTTTATTAAAAGGGGTAATCTGCGGGGAATAAACCCATGAGAGATAAAAGTATACATAAAATCCGTTTCTTTTAATAAAGGATACCAAAACAGTCGGTGAGTTCCTCCCACCGACTGAGGGTGTTCAAACTGTTATCGTTCAGGTTGCTTGCTCGCCGAGCGTGGTTGCTTATTTTCGTTTCAGCGCAGAAATAAGAGACAGAAAATATGCTATCGCAATATTGTCAGAACGATGGTCACAGAATGATTGATTAGTTGTAGCTCAGAACGTAGTTAGCCTGTGCGTAGACATTACCCGGGGCAACGGTGCCTCCAGTAATTTTTTCCATGCGTGCACGGAAGGTCAGTTCCTGGTTAGCATCGGTGTTCGGGAAAGTGACCGTGGTCGCGGAATTCAGGGAGATTTTTTTATCAGAAGCATCCAGAATACGAACACCCACGCCGGTGGCGCTATTGCTGGAGGCGGTATTGGTCATCAGGCTGCTGTCTGTTGAATCAACGTTGGCAGAAGTAAATGTGACTTTTACTTTATCAATAGTTGTACCGCCAGCGGTCAGGATACAGTCTTGCAGGTGAATTTTGAACTCTGCTGACGTTGCGTCATTTGTGCTATTCAGCACGTCATCAGCCACTTGCCCAAGATCCACATCGATTTTATCATCGCCAGGAATCACCGAACAAGGTGAGCTAATAACTGTACCAGTAAAGTTAACAACACCGTGTCCTTCATCTGCGGCAGAAGCATTAAATGCAAACAGGCTTGTGACAACAGTAGCTAACAGCGTTTTCTTTAACATAGTGCATAATCCTTTATTTATATAAAATATAATATTTGATTTTAAATTTATTCGACAGGAAACCTTGGATTTCCTAGGCCACACAATGTAGCACATGGAATTGCGCAGGTTAGAGCTCTCTTTAATTATTATATTATTTAGTTTTTCTAAGTTGATTTGTTTATATTTACGTGGTCTTCGAATATGTATTGTGAACCAGATTTATTGATAATGCTTATGCATTTATAAGAGTATTTCAAACACGTTTAACAGCGATAACCATATTTTCACAATAGTCACCACGATACAGCTGGTGTCTTTTTATCTCCATCTGGAAAACGGGGGATCTACCGTCATCTGTCGGCGTCAGATTGTCTGGTTCCTTAGAGTGCCCGCTGGGTAAGCAATGTGGTAAAGGCGACGAGAACCTTCGTGTTTAACTCGTTGAGTTTATGCACCTTGCGACGTGTCTCATCATGGCGTGAGGGTCTGACTTTCCAGTAAATATACGTTAGCTTCCCAAAATCGCTTTAATCTGGTTTTTTGTGACATAATCCATTGTATTTTTTTATATATAGATTGATCTTTTTTCGCGTTGCTTATGGATAACCTCAGCATTTTTCGCTGTGCGTTTTAACGTTCGCGGAATTTAGTGCTCAGATAATCACCATTCTGCAAGAAAATTTACCCAATCTGAATAAAAGTTAATCACTAGATGTTGCAGAATATGAAGATATTTGTGCTGCAACATGGTGAGTAGCATAAATTTCCCTGCTGAAAACTGGCGTCTAAAGTTTTTTTAATCTTTGTTTGCGGTTTCTCACACTCAGCGTAAATCCCCGTCACCTGTATTGACGTTTTCACATTCTGTTGACAGATTGTAGGGCACGAGGGGCATTTCAGGGAGGATCTGCGCTGCAACTCAAAGGCTCTTCTGAAAGGATTCTCCATCCCTTTAACGCCTTCGGGCATCACCGACCAGACCGGGTAAAAAATAAATAAAGGTCAGGCGGCGTAACACAACAAAGCAAAACATCACATTGGAGCAGAATAATGAGTATTTCCTTGAAGAAGTCAGGGATGCTGAAGCTTGGTCTGAGTCTGGTGGCTCTGACCGTCGCGGCAAGCGTACAGGCAAAAACCCTGGTTTACTGTTCTGAAGGCTCGCCGGAAGGCTTTAACCCACAGCTCTTTACCTCTGGTACAACGTACGACGCAAGCTCCGTACCAATCTATAACCGTCTGGTTGAATTCAAAACCGGAACTACGGAAGTCATTCCGGGTCTGGCTGAGAAGTGGGAAGTCAGCGAAGACGGCAAAACCTATACCTTCCATTTACGCCAGGGCGTGAAGTGGCAGGACAGCAAAGAATTTAAACCAACGCGCGACTTTAACGCCGATGACGTTGTGTTCTCTTTCGATCGTCAGAAAAACGCTCAGAACCCGTACCACAAAGTGTCTGGCGGCAGCTATGAATACTTCGAAGGGATGGGTCTGCCAGATCTGATCTCTGAAGTGAAAAAAGTTGACGATAAAACCGTTCAGTTCGTGCTGACCCGCCCGGAAGCTCCATTCCTGGCTGACCTGGCGATGGACTTCGCGTCTATTCTGTCTAAAGAATACGCGGACAACATGCTGAAAGCGGGCACCCCGGAGAAAGTGGACCTGGACCCAATCGGTACTGGCCCATTCCAGCTGCTGCAATACCAGAAAGATTCTCGCATTCTGTATAAAGCGTTCCCGGGTTACTGGGGTACTAAACCTCAGATCGACCGCCTGGTGTTCTCCATCACCCCAGACGCCTCTGTGCGTTACGCAAAACTGCAGAAAAACGAGTGCCAGGTTATGCCATACCCGAACCCGGCTGATATCGCGCGTATGAAGCAGGACAAAAACATCAACCTGCTGGAGCAGGCTGGCCTGAACGTGGGCTATCTCTCCTTCAACACCGAGAAGAAACCGTTTGATGACGTGAAAGTGCGTCAGGCGCTGACTTACGCGGTAAACAAAGAAGCGATCATCAAAGCGGTTTATCAGGGTGCAGGCGTTGCCGCTAAGAACCTGATCCCACCAACAATGTGGGGCTACAACGACGACGTTAAAGACTACACCTATGATCCTGAGAAAGCGAAAGCGCTGCTGAAAGAAGCAGGTCAGGATAAAGGCTTTACCGTTGAGCTGTGGGCGATGCCAGTACAGCGTCCGTACAACCCGAACGCACGCCGTATGGCTGAAATGGTTCAGGCTGACTGGGCTAAGATCGGTGTTCAGGCCAAGATTGTGACCTACGAGTGGGGCGAGTACCTGAAACGCGCCAAAGCGGGTGAGCATCAGGCTGTGATGATGGGCTGGACTGGCGACAATGGGGATCCAGACAACTTCTTCGCAACCCTGTTCAGCTGTGCGGCTGCGAAAGACGGTTCCAACTACTCTCGCTGGTGCTACAAGCCGTTTGAAGACCTGATTCAGCCGGCGCGTGCGACCGACGATCACAACAAACGTATTGAACTCTACAAACAAGCTCAGGTTGTCATGCACGATCAGGCTCCGGCGCTGATTGTTGCTCACTCCACCGTGTACGAGCCAGTGCGTAAAGAAGTGAAAGGCTACGTGGTTGATCCACTGGGCAAACATCACTTCGAAAACGTATCTGTTGAATAATAAGTAGGGTGTTCTCCCTCTCCCTTAGGGAGAGGGCAGGGGTGAGGGGCGTGCATGTCTCCTCTCACCCTAACCCTCTCCCATAAGGAGAGGGAATTTACATTTGTGAGCAATACAGACGTCACGCTGTTTGTCGTGCGTCATCAGAGAGAATCCGGGTTATGTTGCAGTTCATCCTCCGACGTCTGGGACTTGTTATCCCCACGTTTATCGGTATCACCCTTCTCACTTTTGCCTTCGTTCATATGATCCCCGGCGATCCGGTAATGATTATGGCGGGTGAGCGTGGTATCTCCCCTGAACGCCATGCACAACTGCTGGCGGAGCTTGGTCTGAACAAGCCGCTGTGGCAGCAATACCTCAACTATATCTGGGGTGTGTTGCACGGTGACTTAGGTATTTCGCTGAAAAGCCGTCTTCCGGTGTGGGACGAGTTCGTGCCGCGTTTTAAAGCGACGCTGGAACTTGGTGTCTGCGCCATGATTTTTGCCACTGCGGTGGGTATTCCGGTCGGGGTACTGGCTGCCGTTAAGCGTGGTTCTATTTTCGATCATACTGCTGTTGGTCTGGCGCTGACCGGTTACTCCATGCCTATCTTCTGGTGGGGCATGATGCTGATTATGCTGGTGTCGGTGCAGTGGAACCTGACGCCGGTTTCCGGACGCGTCAGCGATATGGTCTTCCTTGATGACTCCAATCCGTTGACCGGCTTTATGCTGATCGATACGGCCATTTGGGGTGAGCCGGGTAACTTCATCGATGCAGTGGCCCACATGATCCTGCCTGCAATGGTGCTGGGCACCATTCCTCTGGCGGTTATCGTGCGTATGACCCGTTCATCGATGCTGGAAGTGCTGGGCGAGGACTACATCCGTACTGCCCGCGCGAAAGGCCTGACCCGGATGCGCGTCATCATCGTTCACGCGCTGCGTAACGCAATGCTGCCGGTTGTTACCGTTATCGGTTTGCAGGTCGGGACGTTGCTGGCAGGGGCTATCCTGACCGAAACCATCTTCTCCTGGCCGGGGCTTGGACGTTGGCTGATTGATGCGCTGCAACGCCGTGACTATCCGGTGGTGCAGGGCGGTGTGCTGCTGGTTGCGACGATGATTATCCTCGTCAACCTGCTGGTCGATTTGCTGTACGGCGTGGTGAACCCGCGTATTCGTCATAAGAAGTAAGGGGCCATCATGTCACAGGTTTCTGAAAACAAAGTTGTCGCTGCACCGGTTCCAATGACGCCGTTGCAGGAATTCTGGCACTACTTCAAACGCAATAAAGGCGCAGTGGTAGGGCTGGTGTATGTTTCTATCATGATCCTGATTGCGGTGTTTGCGAACGTGCTCGCGCCGTATAACCCGGCGGATCAGTTCCGTGATTCTCTTCTGGCGCCGCCATTCTGGCAGGAAGGGGGCAGCTTTGCCCACCTGC
Source organism: Enterobacter soli ATCC BAA-2102 (assembly GCF_001654845.1). Taxonomy (GTDB): domain Bacteria; phylum Pseudomonadota; class Gammaproteobacteria; order Enterobacterales; family Enterobacteriaceae; genus Enterobacter; species Enterobacter soli. Next base: position 27,915 of record NZ_LXES01000020.1, read on the forward strand.
TGGGCACCGATGACGTGGGCCGTGATGTACTGTCGCGTCTGATGTACGGCGCGCGGCTGTCACTGCTGGTCGGCTGTCTGGTTGTTGTGCTGTCGCTGATCATGGGCGTCGTGCTCGGTCTGGTGGCCGGCTACTTCGGCGGCATCGTTGATAACATCATCATGCGTATTGTCGACATCATGCTGGCGCTGCCAAGCCTGCTTCTGGCACTGGTTCTGGTCGCGATATTCGGCCCGTCGATAGGTAACGCAGCGCTTGCGCTGACCTTCGTGGCACTGCCTCACTACGTGCGATTAACGCGCGCGGCGGTGCTGGTGGAAGTGCATCGTGACTACGTTACCGCTTCTCGCGTCGCGGGTGCCGGCGCAATGCGTCAGATGTTCGTTAACATTTTCCCGAACTGCCTTGCGCCGCTGATCGTTCAGGCGTCGCTCGGTTTCTCTAACGCCATTCTCGATATGGCCGCTCTTGGCTTCCTTGGCATGGGTGCGCAGCCGCCTACACCGGAGTGGGGCACCATGCTCTCCGACGTGTTGCAGTTCGCGCAAAGCGCCTGGTGGGTCGTCACCTTCCCGGGTCTGGCGATTCTGCTGACGGTGCTGGCATTTAACCTGATGGGTGATGGTCTGCGTGATGCACTTGATCCCAAACTGAAGCAGTAAGAGGCACGAGATGGCGTTATTAAATGTAGATAAATTATCGGTGCACTTCGGTGACGAAGGCACACCGTTTCGCGCCGTGGACCGCATCAGCTACAGCGTAAATCAGGGCGAAGTGGTCGGCATTGTAGGGGAGTCAGGTTCGGGTAAATCGGTCAGCTCCCTGGCGATTATGGGGTTGATTGACTATCCGGGCCGCGTGATGGCGGAAAGCCTGGAGTTCAACGGTCAGGATCTGAAGCGCATTTCCGAAAAACAGCGCCGCCAGCTGGTCGGTGCTGAAGTGGCGATGATCTTCCAGGACCCGATGACCAGCCTTAACCCATGTTACACCGTTGGTTTCCAGATTATGGAAGCGATTAAGGTGCATCAGGGCGGTAACAAGAAAACCCGTCGTCAGCGTGCCATCGACCTGCTGACGCAGGTGGGGATCCCCGACCCGGGTTCACGTCTGGACGTGTATCCGCACCAGCTTTCCGGCGGTATGAGTCAGCGCGTTATGATTGCGATGGCCATTGCCTGTCGACCGAAACTGCTGATTGCCGATGAACCGACAACGGCACTGGACGTAACCATCCAGGCGCAAATCATCGAACTGCTGCTTGAGTTGCAGCAGAAAGAGAACATGGCGCTGGTACTGATTACGCACGACCTGGCGCTGGTGGCTGAAGCGGCACACAAAATTATTGTGATGTATGCCGGGCAGGTTGTGGAAACGGGCGCAGCGAACGACATCTTCCGTGCGCCACGTCATCCGTATACTCAGGCTCTGCTGCGTGCGCTGCCGGAGTTTGCGCAGGACAAAGCGCGTCTGGCGTCATTGCCGGGTGTTGTTCCGGGCAAATATGACCGTCCGCAGGGCTGCTTGCTGAACCCGCGCTGCCCGTACGCAACGGACAAATGCCGCACCGAGGAGCCAGAGCTTGCCTTGCTGGGGGACGGCCGTCAGTCCAAATGTCACTACCCACTCGATGATGCCGGGAGGCCAACACTATGAGTACGCAACAGGCCGCCACGCAACAACTGCTGTTGCAGGCCATCGATCTGAAAAAACACTACCCGGTGAAGAAGGGGATGTTCGCGCCTGAGCGCCTGGTAAAAGCGCTTGATGGCGTATCGTTCACCCTGGAGCGCGGTAAAACGCTGGCGGTGGTAGGCGAGTCCGGCTGCGGGAAATCCACGCTGGGCCGCTTGCTGACGATGATCGAAACGCCTACCGGTGGTGAGCTTTACTACCAGGGGCAGGATCTGCTCAAGCACGATCCGCATGCGCAGAAGTTGCGTCGCCAGAAAATCCAGATTGTGTTCCAGAACCCGTACGGTTCATTGAACCCGCGTAAGAAAGTAGGGCAGATCCTCGAAGAGCCTCTGCTGATTAACACCAGCCTGAGCAAAGAACTGCGTCGTGAAAAAGCGCTGGCGATGATGGCGAAAGTCGGGCTTAAAACCGAGCACTACGACCGCTACCCGCATATGTTCTCTGGCGGCCAGCGTCAGCGTATCGCTATCGCTCGTGGTCTGATGCTGGACCCGGATGTGGTGATTGCTGATGAACCGGTTTCGGCGCTCGACGTTTCCGTTCGTGCTCAGGTGCTTAACCTGATGATGGACTTGCAGCAGGAGTTGGGGCTGTCGTACGTGTTTATTTCACACGACCTGTCTGTTGTTGAGCATATTGCGGATGAAGTGATGGTGATGTACCTGGGGCGGTGTGTCGAGAAGGGGACAAAAGATCAGATCTTTAATAATCCTCGTCATCCATATACTCAGGCGCTGCTGTCTGCAACACCGCGTCTGAACCCGGACGACCGTCGTGAGCGCATTAAGCTGACCGGCGAGCTGCCAAGCCCGCTGAATCCGCCTCCGGGATGTGCGTTCAACGCCCGTTGCCGTCGTCGCTTCGGCCCTTGCACCCAGTTGCAGCCGCAGCTGAAAGACTACGGTGGTCAACTGGTGGCGTGCTTTGCCGTCGACCAGGATGAAAACGGCGAAAAGCCGCACGCGTAATGCGAAAACAAAAAACCGGCGATTATCGCCGGTTTTTTTATGTCTGCTTACCGCTTATTTCCGCAGGCGGATCTGGTCGACCGCGTGCTTCTCGCTCTTGGTGAGGATCAGGCTCGCGCGCTCGCGGGTCGGCAGAATGTTCTCTTTCAGGTTCACGTAGTTGATCTCATTCCACAGCCCGGTCGCCACATTGATGGCCTCTTCTTTAGAGAGCTGGGCGTAGTTGTGGAAGTAGGAGTCAGGATCGGTGAATGCCCCTTCGCGGAATTTCAGGAAGCGGTTGATATACCAGCTTTGCAGCAAATCTTCCGGCGCATCGACATAAATAGAGAAATCGACAAAGTCGGAGACAAACACGTGGTGTGGGTCGTGCGGATAGTCCATGCCGCTTTGCAGCACGTTTAATCCTTCCAGAATCAGGATGTCTGGCTGAACCACCGTTTTGTCACCATCCGGGATGCGGTCATAAATCAGGTGTGAGTAAACCGGTGCGGTCACGTTTGGCGCGCCTGATTTCAGATCGGAGACGAATTTAACCAGCCGGTGCATATCATAAGAAAGAGGGAAACCCTTCTTCTTCATCAGACCGCGTTCTTTTAACACTTCATTCGGGTGCAAAAAGCCGTCTGTGGTGATCAGCTCTACGCTGCGATGCTCAGGCCAGCGGCTCAGCAGCGCCTGCAATACGCGCGCGGTGGTGCTTTTACCGACGGCAACGCTACCCGCAATACTGATGATATAAGGAATACGCTGGCCGTTAGTTCCAAGGAACTGTTCCAGCACTGCCTGGCGTCGTAAATTGGAACTGATATAGAAGTTAAGCAATCGAGATAATGGTAAATAGATTTCTGCCACCTCTTCCAGCGACAGGTCTTCATTTATCCCTTTTAACCGCGCTATCTCACCTTCCGTCAACGTCATAGGGACGGAATCGCGCAGGGCAGCCCACTGGCTGCGGTTAAAGTGAAGATAAGGCGTCATTAACGTTTGCTCTTTTTTGCTCATAAGCATGTTTCAGTGAACCAGCGACAAAACAGCCGGGTCGTGGCTCTTCACATAGTTAATTTTGGACAATGGGCAGGAGGTTAACACCAGATGACAGGAATAATAAGAAAAAATATAGGGAAGCGCTGCTTTACGCGGGAGCCATCACGGTACGCTATATACGGTGTAAATCATGTATTCATGCTGGATTTTTAACCGCGAGTGGGTGAATTTACAGCGTTTAGACCTTCTTTCGAATAAAATGTGAGCGAAAGAACGTTTTATGCAATTTTTTAGTTGCATGACTGCTCATGTCTCCATAGAATGCGCGCTACTTGATGCCGACTTAGCTCAGTAGGTAGAGCAACTGACTTGTAATCAGTAGGTCACCAGTTCGATTCCGGTAGTCGGCACCATCAAGTCCGGTGGGGTTCCCGAGCGGCCAAAGGGAGCAGACTGTAAATCTGCCGTCACAGACTTCGAAGGTTCGAATCCTTCCCCCACCACCACTTTCTGGCAGCGTAAATGCCGCCGGAGCTGGTTAGAAAAATTAATCAGCTCAAACATAAAAAGAGAGAAATCTCTTTTTTTGTTACAGAAAGAACTGGGTAGCCGAGTTTCAGGATGCGGGCATCGTATAATGGCTATTACCTCAGCCTTCCAAGCTGATGATGCGGGTTCGATTCCCGCTGCCCGCTCCAATACGTGCTGATATGGCTCAGTTGGTAGAGCGCACCCTTGGTAAGGGTGAGGTCCCCAGTTCGACTCTGGGTATCAGCACCACTTCACTTCTCCCTCCCGTTTCTCTCTGTTTCAATTTAAATGTATTCAACAGTTCAGGCATTTCGCCTGGTTGATGTGGTGATATCACCGATTTATCCGTGTCTTAGAGGGACAATCGATGTCTAAAGAAAAGTTTGAACGTACAAAACCGCACGTTAACGTCGGTACTATCGGCCACGTTGACCATGGTAAAACAACGC
>NZ_LXES01000021.1 GCF_001654845.1 Enterobacter soli ATCC BAA-2102
CGGCTAATCGCTGATAACATTTGACGCAATGCGCATGAAAAGGGCATCATTTGATGCCCTTTTTGCACGCTTTCACATCAGAACCTGGCTCATCAGTGATTATTTTTGTCATAATCATTGCTGAGACAGGCTCTGCAGAGAGCGTATAATCTCTAAAGGGATTAAGCGTTTCGATTTGGCTCGCCTCGCAATCGCGGGGTGAAATTATTTGTAGAATTCTTCTTACAGGTTGGTTTATGAGTGCGAATACCGAAGCTCAAGGGAGCGGGCGCGGCCTGGAAGCGATGAAGTGGGTCGCTGTTGCCGTGCTGCTGATTGTGGCAATCGTTGGCAACTATCTTTATCGTGACATGATGCTGCCGCTGCGTGCGCTGGCAGTGGTGATTCTGATTGCTGCAGCGGGCGGTGTCGCGCTGTTAACTACTAAAGGTAAAGCAACCGTTGCTTTCGCGCGCGAAGCACGTACCGAAGTCCGCAAGGTCATTTGGCCGACCCGCCAGGAAACATTGCATACCACTCTGATTGTGGCTGCAGTAACTGCGGTAATGTCACTGATCCTGTGGGGACTGGATGGTATTCTGGTTCGCCTGGTATCCTTTATCACTGGCCTGAGGTTCTAAGATGTCTGAAGCCCCTAAAAAGCGTTGGTACGTCGTTCAGGCGTTTTCCGGTTTTGAAGGCCGCGTAGCAACATCGCTGCGTGAGCATATCAAATTACACAATATGGAAGAGTTGTTTGGCGAAGTGATGGTTCCGACCGAAGAAGTGGTCGAGATCCGTGGCGGCCAGCGTCGCAAAAGCGAACGTAAATTCTTCCCGGGTTACGTGCTGGTTCAGATGGTGATGAACGACGCGAGCTGGCACCTGGTGCGCAGCGTACCGCGCGTGATGGGCTTTATCGGCGGCACGTCTGACCGTCCGGCGCCAATCAGCGACAAAGAAGTTGATGCGATTATGAACCGCCTGCAACAGGTCGGTGATAAGCCGCGTCCGAAAACGCTGTTTGAACCGGGTGAAATGGTTCGTGTTAGCGACGGTCCGTTTGCTGACTTTAACGGTGTGGTTGAAGAAGTGGACTACGAGAAGTCCCGCCTGAAAGTTTCTGTTTCTATCTTCGGTCGTGCGACCCCGGTAGAACTGGACTTTGCCCAGGTAGAAAAAGCCTAAGCAGCGATCAAAAAAGCGGCGATTTAATCGTTGCACAGGGCGCGAGATTGGAATACAATTTCGCGCCTTTTGTTTTTATGGGCCACGCCCGTAAAACGATTTTTACATCACGGGGAGCTTCTCTGAAGCGCTATCACCCAATTTGAGGATTTTAGAATGGCTAAGAAAGTACAAGCCTACGTCAAGCTGCAGGTTGCAGCTGGTATGGCGAACCCAAGTCCACCAGTTGGTCCAGCTCTGGGTCAGCAGGGTGTTAACATCATGGAATTCTGTAAAGCGTTCAACGCCAAAACCGAATCCCTGGAAAAAGGTCTGCCAATTCCAGTCGTAATCACTGTTTACGCTGACCGTTCTTTCACTTTCGTTACCAAAACCCCTCCAGCAGCAGTTCTGCTGAAGAAAGCGGCTGGTATCAAGTCTGGTTCCGGTAAACCGAACAAAGACAAAGTGGGTAAAATTTCCCGCGCTCAGCTGCAGGAAATCGCGCAGACCAAAGCTGCCGACATGACTGGTGCCGACATTGAAGCGATGACTCGCTCCATCGAAGGTACTGCACGTTCCATGGGCCTGGTAGTGGAGGACTAAGAAATGGCTAAACTGACCAAGCGCATGTCCGTGATCCGTGACAAAGTTGATGCGACCAAACAGTACGACATCAACGAAGCTATCGCTCTGCTGAAAGAACTGGCTACTGCTAAGTTCGTTGAAAGCGTTGACGTTGCTGTTAACCTGGGCATCGATGCTCGTAAATCTGATCAGAACGTTCGTGGCGCAACTGTACTGCCACACGGTACTGGCCGTTCCGTTCGCGTAGCTGTATTTGCTCAGGGTGCAAACGCTGAAGCTGCTAAAGCTGCCGGCGCTGAACTGGTAGGTATGGAAGATCTGGCTGATCAGATCAAGAAAGGCGAAATGAACTTTGACGTTGTTATTGCTTCCCCGGATGCAATGCGCGTTGTTGGCCAGCTGGGCCAGGTTCTGGGTCCACGCGGCCTGATGCCAAACCCGAAAGTGGGTACTGTAACTCCTAACGTTGCTGAAGCTGTTAAGAACGCTAAAGCAGGTCAGGTTCGTTACCGTAACGACAAAAACGGCATCATCCACACCACCATCGGTAAAGTGGACTTTGACGCTGACAAACTGAAAGAAAACCTGGAATCTCTGCTGGTTGCGCTGAAAAAAGCTAAACCAACTCAGGCTAAAGGCGTGTACATCAAGAAAGTTAGCATCTCCACCACCATGGGTGCAGGTGTTGCAGTTGACCAGGCTGGCCTGAGCGCTGCTGCAAACTAATGCCTTTACGTGGGCGGTGATTTTGTCTACAATCTTACCCCCACGTTTGCTAACGAAAGTTAGCGGCTAAAAGATTTGTTCGTTGGAGCCTGGCCTATCCAGGCCTCCGTCGAAGACCGCAGGTGTTTCGCAAGAGACTTAATCCCCTGCGTAGACGGTGACAGAACGCTAAGATTATTTTTTGATACTCTGGCTTGTTTCTGCTCACCGTATTAAGACGCTCTTCCCGTTGGGTTGAGTGAAGTGAGTTCCGGAACATGTGTTCCGGCAAACATCCAGGAGCAAAGCTAATGGCTTTAAATCTTCAAGACAAACAAGCGATTGTTGCTGAAGTCAGCGAAGTAGCCAAAGGCGCGCTGTCTGCAGTAGTTGCGGATTCCCGTGGCGTTACTGTAGACAAAATGACTGAACTGCGTAAAGCAGGTCGTGAAGCTGGCGTATACATGCGTGTTGTTCGTAACACCCTGCTGCGTCGCGTAGTTGAAGGTACTCAGTTCGAGTGCCTGAAAGACACGTTTGTTGGTCCGACCCTGATTGCATACTCTATGGAACACCCGGGCGCTGCTGCTCGTCTGTTCAAAGAGTTCGCGAAAGCGAATGCAAAATTTGAGGTCAAAGCTGCAGCCTTTGAAGGTGAGTTGATCACGGCATCGAACATCGATCGCCTGGCAACCCTGCCGACCTACGAAGAAGCAATTGCACGCCTGATGGCAACCATGAAAGAAGCTTCGGCTGGCAAACTGGTTCGCACTCTGGCTGCTGTTCGCGATGCGAAAGAAGCTGCTTAATAGCAGTTATCTTTATAAAGCATTCGCTTACGTATAAACTTATTCTGATTTTCAGGAACAATTTAAATGTCTATCACTAAAGATCAAATCATTGAAGCAGTTGCAGCTATGTCCGTAATGGACGTTGTAGAACTGATTTCTGCAATGGAAGAAAAATTCGGTGTTTCTGCTGCTGCTGCTGTAGCTGTAGCTGCTGGCCCGGCTGAAGCTGCTGAAGAAAAAACTGAATTCGACGTAATTCTGAAAGCTGCTGGCGCTAACAAAGTTGCTGTTATCAAAGCAGTACGTGGCGCAACTGGCCTGGGTCTGAAAGAAGCTAAAGACCTGGTAGAATCTGCTCCAGCTGCGCTGAAAGAAGGCGTGAGCAAAGACGACGCAGAAGCACTGAAAAAATCTCTGGAAGAAGCTGGCGCTGAAGTTGAAGTTAAATAAGCCAACTTTTCTGGTTGCAGCCTAAGTCATTAGGCTGATGGCTGGTGACTTTTTAGTCACCAGCCTTTTTGCGCTGTAAGGCATCAGTAGCATTTCACACTGTTTGACTGCTGATTGTCCTGACAATGCTTGTTTCTATCGACGCCTTAATATATTGCGACAGGGTGCTCGCTCTGTGTAAATCGCAACGAAATGGTTTAAGCGTGATAGCAACAGGTATTGCGGAAAGTATTCAATTTTCCGATCAACAAAATGGTGTTGCACAAACTGTCCCTTCGTCGGACAGATGGGTCGACTTGTCAGCGAGCTGAGGAACCCTAATGGTTTACTCCTATACCGAGAAAAAACGTATTCGTAAGGATTTTGGTAAACGTCCACAAGTTCTGGATATACCTTATCTCCTTTCTATCCAGCTTGACTCGTTCCAGAAGTTTATCGAGCAAGATCCTGAAGGGCAGTATGGTCTGGAAGCAGCTTTCCGTTCCGTATTCCCGATTAAAAGCTATAGCGGTAATTCAGAGCTGCAATACGTCAGCTACCGCCTTGGCGAACCGGTGTTTGACGTTCAGGAATGTCAGATCCGTGGCGTGACCTATTCCGCACCGCTGCGCGTAAAACTGCGTCTGGTGATCTACGAGCGCGAAGCGCCGGAAGGCACCGTTAAAGACATTAAAGAACAAGAAGTCTACATGGGTGAAATTCCACTCATGACGGACAACGGTACTTTCGTTATCAACGGTACTGAGCGTGTTATCGTTTCCCAGCTACATCGTAGCCCGGGCGTCTTCTTCGACAGCGATAAAGGTAAAACACACTCTTCCGGTAAAGTACTGTATAACGCGCGCATCATTCCTTACCGTGGTTCCTGGCTGGACTTCGAGTTCGATCCAAAAGACAACCTGTTTGTCCGTATCGACCGTCGTCGTAAACTGCCAGCCACCATCATTTTGCGTGCGCTGCAATACACCACAGAACAGATCCTGGACCTGTTCTTCGAGAAAGTGATCTTTGAAATCCGCGACAACAAGCTGCAAATGGAGCTGGTGCCGGAACGTCTGCGTGGTGAGACCGCGTCGTTCGACATCGAAGCCAACGGCAAAGTGTATGTGGAAAAAGGTCGCCGTATCACTGCGCGCCATATCCGTCAGCTGGAAAAAGATGATATCAAACACATCGAAGTTCCGGTTGAATACATTGCTGGAAAAGTGGTCGCGAAAGATTACGTTGACGAGTCAACGGGTGAGCTGATCTGCGCAGCGAACATGGAGCTGAGCCTGGATCTGCTGGCTAAGCTGAGCCAGTCTGGCCACAAACGTATCGAAACGCTGTTCACCAACGATCTGGACCACGGCGCGTATATGTCTGAGACTATCCGCGTCGACCCAACCACCGATCGTCTGAGCGCGCTGGTAGAAATCTACCGTATGATGCGTCCTGGTGAGCCACCAACTCGCGAAGCGGCTGAAAGCCTGTTCGAGAACCTGTTCTTCTCCGAAGACCGCTATGACTTGTCTGCGGTTGGTCGTATGAAGTTCAACCGTTCTCTGCTGCGCGACGAAATCGAAGGTTCCGGTATCCTGAGCAAAGACGACATCATCGAAGTGATGAAGAAGCTCATCGATATCCGTAACGGTAAAGGCGAAGTGGACGATATCGACCACCTCGGCAACCGTCGTATCCGTTCCGTAGGCGAAATGGCGGAAAACCAATTCCGCGTTGGCCTGGTACGTGTTGAGCGTGCGGTGAAAGAGCGTCTGTCTCTGGGCGATCTGGATACCCTGATGCCTCAGGATATGATCAACGCCAAACCGATTTCCGCAGCAGTGAAAGAGTTCTTCGGTTCCAGCCAGCTGTCTCAGTTTATGGACCAGAACAACCCGCTGTCTGAGATTACGCACAAACGTCGTATCTCTGCACTCGGCCCAGGCGGTCTGACCCGTGAACGTGCAGGCTTTGAAGTTCGAGACGTACACCCGACTCACTACGGTCGCGTATGTCCAATCGAAACGCCTGAAGGTCCAAACATCGGTCTGATCAACTCCCTGTCCGTGTACGCACAGACTAACGAATATGGCTTCCTCGAGACGCCATACCGTAAAGTGACTGACGGTGTTGTAACCGACGAAATTCACTACCTGTCTGCTATCGAAGAAGGCAACTACGTTATCGCTCAGGCGAACTCCAACCTGGATGACGAAGGCCACTTTGTAGAAGATCTGGTTACCTGCCGTAGCAAAGGCGAATCCAGCTTGTTCAGCCGCGACCAGGTTGACTACATGGACGTATCCACCCAGCAGGTGGTATCCGTCGGTGCGTCCCTGATCCCGTTCCTGGAACACGATGACGCCAACCGTGCATTGATGGGTGCGAACATGCAACGTCAGGCCGTTCCAACTCTGCGCGCTGATAAGCCGCTGGTTGGTACTGGTATGGAACGTGCTGTTGCCGTTGACTCCGGTGTTACTGCGGTTGCTAAACGTGGCGGTACTGTTCAGTACGTGGATGCTTCCCGTATCGTTATCAAAGTTAACGAAGACGAGATGTACCCAGGTGAAGCAGGTATCGACATCTATAACCTGACCAAGTACACCCGTTCTAACCAGAACACCTGTATCAACCAGATGCCATGTGTGTCTCTGGGTGAGCCAATTGAGCGCGGCGACGTGCTGGCTGATGGCCCGTCTACCGACCTCGGTGAACTGGCGCTCGGTCAGAACATGCGCGTAGCGTTCATGCCGTGGAACGGTTACAACTTCGAAGACTCCATCCTCGTCTCCGAGCGTGTGGTTCAGGAAGATCGTTTCACCACCATCCACATTCAGGAACTGGCATGTGTGTCCCGTGACACCAAGCTGGGGCCAGAAGAGATCACTGCTGACATCCCTAACGTGGGTGAAGCTGCGCTCTCCAAACTGGATGAATCCGGTATTGTTTACATCGGTGCGGAAGTGACCGGCGGCGACATTCTGGTTGGTAAGGTAACGCCGAAAGGTGAAACCCAGCTGACGCCAGAAGAGAAACTGCTGCGTGCTATCTTCGGTGAGAAAGCGTCTGACGTTAAAGACTCTTCTCTGCGCGTACCAAACGGTGTTTCCGGTACTGTTATCGACGTTCAGGTCTTCACCCGTGACGGCGTAGAGAAAGACAAACGCGCGCTTGAAATCGAAGAAATGCAGCTCAAACAGGCTAAGAAAGACCTGTCTGAAGAACTGCAAATCCTCGAAGCGGGTCTGTTCAGCCGTATCTATGCGGTGCTGGTTGCCGGTGGTGTTGAAGCTGAGAAGCTCGACAAGCTGCCTCGCGATCGCTGGCTGGAACTGGGCCTGACCGACGAAGAGAAACAAAATCAGCTGGAACAGCTGGCTGAGCAGTATGACGAACTGAAACACGAGTTCGAGAAAAAGCTCGAAGCGAAACGCCGTAAAATCACTCAGGGCGACGATCTGGCACCAGGCGTGCTGAAGATTGTTAAGGTGTATCTGGCCGTTAAACGTCAGATCCAGCCTGGTGATAAGATGGCAGGTCGTCACGGTAACAAGGGTGTTATCTCCAAGATCAACCCGATCGAAGATATGCCACACGATGCTAACGGTACGCCGGTAGATATCGTACTGAACCCGCTGGGCGTACCATCTCGTATGAACATCGGTCAGATCCTCGAAACCCACCTGGGTATGGCTGCGAAAGGCATCGGCGAGAAAATCAACGCCATGCTGAAACAGCAGCAAGAAGTCGCGAAGCTGCGCGAGTTCATCCAGCGTGCGTACGATCTGGGTACTGACGTTCGTCAGAAAGTCGACCTGAACACCTTCAGCGATGATGAAGTTCTGCGTCTGGCGGAAAACCTGCGTAAGGGTATGCCGATCGCAACGCCAGTATTCGACGGTGCAAAAGAGTCTGAAATCAAGGAACTGTTACAGCTGGGTGGCCTGCCGACTTCCGGTCAGATCACACTGTTCGACGGTCGTACCGGTGAGCAATTCGAGCGCCAGGTTACCGTTGGCTACATGTACATGCTGAAACTGAACCACCTGGTTGATGACAAAATGCACGCGCGTTCTACCGGTTCTTACAGCCTGGTTACTCAGCAACCGCTGGGTGGTAAGGCTCAGTTCGGTGGTCAGCGCTTCGGTGAGATGGAAGTGTGGGCGCTGGAAGCATATGGCGCAGCATACACCCTGCAAGAAATGCTTACCGTTAAGTCTGATGACGTGAACGGCCGTACGAAGATGTATAAAAACATCGTGGACGGCAACCATCAGATGGAACCAGGTATGCCGGAATCCTTCAACGTACTGTTGAAAGAGATCCGTTCTCTGGGTATCAACATCGAGCTGGAAGACGAGTAACTCTCGCTCAAACAGGTCACTGGTGCCGGGTTAATCCCCGGCACCAGATTGTGCTAACTCCGACGGGAGCAAATCCGTGAAAGACTTATTAAAGTTTCTGAAAGCGCAAACTAAAACCGAAGAGTTTGATGCGATCAAAATTGCTCTGGCTTCGCCAGACATGATCCGTTCATGGTCTTTCGGTGAAGTTAAAAAGCCGGAAACCATCAACTACCGTACGTTCAAACCTGAGCGTGACGGCCTTTTCTGTGCGCGTATTTTCGGGCCAGTAAAAGATTACGAGTGCCTGTGCGGTAAGTACAAGCGCCTGAAACACCGTGGTGTTATCTGTGAGAAGTGCGGCGTTGAAGTGACCCAGACTAAAGTGCGTCGTGAGCGCATGGGCCACATCGAGCTGGCGTCTCCGACTGCACACATCTGGTTCCTGAAATCTCTGCCGTCCCGTATCGGTTTGCTGCTGGATATGCCGCTGCGTGATATCGAACGTGTTCTGTACTTCGAATCTTATGTTGTTATCGAAGGCGGTATGACAAATCTGGAACGTAACCAGATTCTGACCGAAGAACAGTATCTGGACGCGCTGGAAGAGTTCGGTGACGAATTCGACGCGAAGATGGGTGCGGAAGCTATCCAGGCCCTGCTGAAGAGCATGGATCTGGAGCAAGAGTGCGAGCAGCTGCGTGAAGAGCTGAACGAAACCAACTCCGAAACCAAGCGCAAGAAGCTGACCAAGCGTATCAAGCTGCTGGAAGCGTTCGTTCAGTCTGGTAACAAACCAGAGTGGATGATCCTGACCGTTCTGCCGGTTCTGCCGCCAGATCTGCGTCCGCTGGTTCCGCTGGATGGTGGTCGTTTCGCAACGTCCGATCTGAACGATCTGTATCGTCGCGTGATCAACCGTAACAACCGTCTGAAGCGCCTGCTGGATCTGGCTGCGCCAGATATCATCGTACGCAACGAAAAACGTATGCTGCAGGAAGCGGTCGATGCCCTGCTGGATAACGGTCGTCGCGGTCGTGCGATCACCGGTTCTAACAAACGTCCTCTGAAATCTTTGGCCGACATGATCAAAGGTAAACAGGGTCGTTTCCGTCAGAACCTGCTCGGTAAGCGTGTTGACTACTCCGGTCGTTCTGTAATCACCGTAGGTCCATACCTGCGTCTGCATCAGTGCGGTCTGCCGAAGAAAATGGCACTGGAGCTGTTCAAACCGTTCATCTACGGCAAGCTGGAACTGCGTGGCCTGGCCACCACCATCAAAGCCGCTAAGAAAATGGTTGAGCGTGAAGAAGCTGTCGTTTGGGATATCCTGGACGAAGTTATCCGCGAACACCCGGTACTGCTGAACCGTGCACCAACACTGCACCGTCTGGGTATCCAGGCATTTGAGCCAGTACTGATCGAAGGTAAAGCTATCCAGCTGCACCCGCTGGTTTGTGCGGCATATAACGCCGACTTCGATGGTGACCAGATGGCTGTTCACGTACCGCTGACGCTGGAAGCCCAGCTCGAAGCGCGTGCGCTGATGATGTCTACCAACAACATCCTGTCTCCAGCGAACGGTGAACCAATCATCGTTCCTTCTCAGGACGTTGTATTGGGTCTGTACTACATGACCCGTGACTGTGTTAACGCCAAAGGCGAAGGCATGGTGCTGACTGGCCCTAAAGAAGCTGAGCGTATTTACCGCGCTGGCCTGGCCTCTCTGCATGCGCGCGTTAAAGTGCGTATCACTGAATATGAAAAAGATGAAAACGGCGAATTCGTTGCGAAAACCAGCCTGAAAGACACGACCGTTGGCCGTGCGATTCTGTGGATGATCGTACCGAAAGGTCTGCCTTTCTCCATCGTCAACCAGGCGCTGGGCAAGAAAGCAATTTCCAAAATGCTGAACACCTGTTACCGCATTCTGGGCCTGAAGCCGACTGTTATCTTCGCTGACCAGACAATGTACACCGGCTTTGCCTATGCAGCGCGTTCAGGTGCATCTGTTGGTATCGATGACATGGTCATCCCAGAGAAGAAACACGAGATCATCTCTGAAGCGGAAGCTGAAGTTGCTGAGATCCAGGAGCAGTTCCAGTCTGGTCTGGTAACCGCGGGCGAACGCTATAACAAAGTTATCGATATCTGGGCTGCGGCGAACGATCGTGTATCCAAAGCGATGATGGACAACCTGCAAACCGAAACCGTTATTAACCGTGACGGCGTAGAAGAGCAGCAGGTTTCCTTCAACAGCATCTACATGATGGCCGACTCCGGTGCGCGTGGTTCTGCGGCACAGATTCGTCAGCTGGCAGGTATGCGTGGTCTGATGGCTAAGCCAGATGGCTCCATCATCGAAACGCCAATCACCGCGAACTTCCGTGAAGGTCTGAACGTACTCCAGTACTTCATCTCAACCCACGGTGCTCGTAAAGGTCTGGCGGATACCGCACTGAAAACTGCGAACTCCGGTTATCTGACGCGTCGTCTGGTTGACGTTGCGCAGGATCTGGTTGTTACTGAAGACGATTGTGGCACCCTTGAAGGTATCACCATGACCCCGGTTATCGAGGGTGGTGATGTTAAAGAGCCACTGCGCGATCGCGTTCTGGGTCGTGTTACCGCGGAAGACATTCTGAAGCCGGGTACCGCAGACATTCTGGTTCCACGCAACACGCTGCTGCACGAGCACTGGTGTGACCTGCTGGAAGCCAACTCTGTTGACTCAGTGAAAGTGCGTTCCGTTGTATCCTGTGACACCGACTTTGGTGTTTGTGCGCACTGCTATGGTCGTGACCTGGCGCGTGGCCACATCATCAACAAAGGTGAAGCAATCGGCGTTATCGCGGCACAGTCAATCGGTGAGCCGGGTACACAGCTGACGATGCGTACGTTCCACATCGGTGGTGCGGCATCTCGTGCGGCTGCTGAATCCAGCATCCAGGTGAAAAACAAAGGTAGCATCAAGCTCAGCAACGCGAAGTCTGTTGTTAACTCCGCAGGCAAGCTGGTTGTGACCTCTCGTAACACCGAGCTGAAGCTGATCGACGAATTCGGTCGTACCAAAGAGAGCTATAAAGTGCCTTACGGTGCTGTTATGGCGAAAGGTGATGGCGAGCAGGTTGCTGGCGGCGAAACCGTAGCAAACTGGGATCCACACACCATGCCGGTTATCACCGAAGTAAGTGGTTTCATCCGCTTCACTGACATGATCGACGGCCAGACCATTACTCGTCAGACCGACGAGCTGACCGGTCTGTCTTCTCTGGTGGTTCTGGATTCTGCTGAACGTACTACCGGTGGTAAAGATCTGCGTCCTGCACTGAAAATCGTTGATGCTCAGGGTAACGACGTTCTGATCCCTGGCACCGATATGCCTGCGCAGTACTTCCTGCCAGGTAAAGCGATCGTTCAGCTGGAAGATGGCATTCAGATCGGCGCAGGTGATGCTCTGGCGCGTATTCCTCAGGAATCCAGCGGTACCAAGGACATCACCGGTGGTCTGCCACGCGTTGCGGATCTGTTCGAAGCACGTCGTCCGAAAGAGCCTGCAATCCTGGCTGAAATCAGCGGTATCATTTCCTTCGGTAAAGAGACCAAAGGTAAACGCCGTCTGGTTATCACCCCAGTAGATGGTAGCGAGCCGTACGAAGAGATGATTCCTAAGTGGCGTCAGCTCAACGTGTTCGAAGGTGAACGTGTAGAACGTGGTGACGTGGTTTCCGATGGTCCAGAAGCTCCGCACGACATTCTGCGTCTTCGTGGCGTACACGCGGTAACGCGTTACATCACCAACGAAGTACAGGACGTTTACCGTCTGCAAGGCGTTAAGATTAACGATAAGCACATCGAAGTTATCGTTCGTCAGATGCTGCGTAAAGCAACCATCGAAAACGCGGGCAGCTCCGACTTCCTGGAAGGCGAGCAGGTTGAATACTCACGCGTTAAGATCGCTAACCGCGATCTGGAAGCGAACGGCAAAATCGGTGCGACCTTCGCACGTGATCTGCTGGGTATCACCAAAGCGTCTCTGGCAACCGAGTCCTTCATCTCCGCAGCATCGTTCCAGGAAACTACACGTGTCCTGACCGAAGCGGCTGTTGCGGGTAAACGTGATGAACTGCGCGGTCTGAAAGAGAACGTTATCGTGGGTCGTCTGATCCCGGCTGGTACCGGTTATGCGTACCATCAGGATCGTATGCGTCGTCGTGCAGCGGGCGAACTGCCAGCAGCACCGCAGGTCACTGCTGAAGATGCATCCGCGAGCCTGGCAGAACTGCTGAACGCAGGTCTGGGTGGTTCCGACAACGAGTAATCGTTGATTCAGCTAATAAAAAACCCGCTTCGGCGGGTTTTTTTATGGTGTTTTTATCAGTTTATCAACGGGATGCGTCGATAAAGCTCAATCATGTCGCCCGCCAGATCCTGGATAACCATCGCGTTCATCAGGTGATCCTGAGAGTGAACGGTAATCAGGTTGACCGGAAGCTTCCCGGTGCCTTCATCAAGGCCAATCAACTGCGTCTGGATCGTGTGCGCGTGTTTCACATATTCGCGCGACTCTTCCATCGCTTTTTCGGCTTCGGCAAAGTCACCTTTACGAGCCATCTGCAATGCGGTCAGGGCTGCACTGCGCGCTGCGCCCGCATTGACCAGTAATTCCATGATCGTTGTTTCTAAATCTTCCACAGGTCACTCCAGCAATTTGAGGGCTTTTTCCAGTACGACATCGCCTTTCATCATGCCGTAATCCATCATGTCGATAACCGCGACCTTTTTACCCAGCGGGTCTGCCTGCGCCTGAAGTTTTGCCTGCTCGTATTTTACCTGTGGCCCCAGTAATACGATGTCGGCGGTGGCAATGTTGTCTTTAAACTCTGCAACCGGGACGGCTTTAATGGTTACTTCAACCCCTTTTTTCTGCGCGGCATCTTTCATTCGTTGAACCAGCATACTGGTCGACATTCCCGCTGCACAACATAAAACGATGTTCTTCATAGTCAGCCTCGATGTACATGTGTTTATTGATAATTATCCCGTGCAGACCGCTTCAACAACCGCTTTACCGCGATTGTGTGTCTGGCATCACAAAGAAATCAGCAATTTTCTGAAACCGGTTACAATTTTACATCTGAAAGCAATATGCCCGTTGAAACGGGCACAGAGAAAGGAGAGGGGTTAGCTGTCGGAGGTTTGCAAAATGCGATTTTTACCCTGCTGTTTGGCTTTATAGAGTGCGCCATCCACAGTGCCAATAAACTGCTCAAGCGGCTCGAAATGCCATTCGCCCAGCCCGGCGCTGAATGTGACGTGCAGACCCTCTTCGCGCCAGGTGCGCTTCTCCACCGCGATACGCCATGTCTCCAGTAATTCGTGAGACAGCCCGAACAGCTCCGAGCGGAAGATGACCGCAAACTCCTCACCACCGTAGCGATAAACGGAAACGTTATTCGGCTGCATAACCTGAAGCCCTTCACGCGCGACGTTGCGCAGAACGATATCACCGCTCAAATGTCCCCAGGTGTCATTGATGGATTTGAAGTTATCAATATCAACCAGCGCCAGGGCGAACGGTTGATGGTTATTGAGCAGCTCAGCAATATCGCTGTCGAAGGCACGGCGATTTTTACAGCCTGTCAGCGCATCGTGAGTCGCCTGGCGCACATAGGCAAGCTCCCGCTCTTTGTTGGACTGAATAGTATGGCTGAGCATCGCTTCAAGGCGAGGTGCCGTGCTGACATCCCCGGTTTTGATGGCGTTAATGATGTTCATCAGTACGGTGCGTGAGGCATGACGCAGATATAAACCAAAAAGAATAATGATCAGGCTCGCCAGCGCAAATCCCCAGCCGACAATGGAGGTCTCATGTCGGGTAATCTCGGTGAGCGTAGAGTCAGCCACCCGGTAGATAACAAACCAGTCGGGGTTGGTAAATGAGTAGTAGTAAAACCAGGTTTTGCTCTTCGGATCGTAAATATGGCCTTCACCGCTGGTCATTTTATCCATCAGCGCTTCGCTCACGTACGGCTTAAAAAGCGCCCCGGTATCAGGGTGCAGCACTACGGCGCCGTCCCGCTCAACGATGAAAAACTCGCCTTGTACGGGAGCGACCATTTGTCGCAGGGTATATCCCATTGAGGTCAGGTCGAGGTGAAACGCGAGCGTCCCTTTCAGACGCCCCTCTGGTGAAATCACCGGTTTAAAGAGCGTGACCGTAGGATGTCCGGTGAAGTAGTCCATATAAGGGCGGGTATAGCGGCTGAAAGTACTGGCTTCTGCCTGGCCGATGAACCACGGGCGGGTGCGGGCATCAAATGTTTTGCTCTTGTCCGTTGGCAGTACTTCTGGCGCGCGCAGATAATGCCCTTGCGTGTCGGCCAGAGAGATGGAAGAGACGGTCGGCATCAGATTCTGAAGATGCATCAAGACCTGCAATCCTTCACGTGGGTTGGTGTTTATTGTTTGATTCAGCCTGTCGTTCCGCGCGAAGAAGGTGGCTGCCCGTCCCAGAATGTAGTCATTTTCACGCAGGATGGATTCGGTATAGTTCACCGCAAGGTTGTGGGTGAAGTTTCCATTAATCTTATGATAATCATTAAGAAAATTACTGCGTTGAGACAGGGTGATAAACACAGCGACCAGAATAAAACTGAGCAGGATCCCCGCGAAACTGACCATTATCGGCCTGGTGAAAGATAGTTTTCTGCTATGAAGTGCCATGAGTTGTAAATCATTCCAGATGATGTGGCGAATGAGAGCAATGGGTATTCTCTGAGCATAGTCGCTACCCGGATGCTGGCTGTTAATTATACGTATAAGGTTTCGTGGCAAGATGATTTACCTTAAGAAACGATAATAAATCTCGTATTTATTTGATGAAATCAAATTTTGTTTCGTTTGGAGAGGCAGGGCGAATCGAGGAAGAAGCTATTCGCCCTGGTCAGCGTCCGTTGCTGACGGAATAAGAGTAAAAAAATCGGGCGATCTCTGACAACCACCCGGTGATAACGTTACGAGCCTTCTCGGCAACTTTCCGCGCCGTTGCACGGCGTTTCAGCGTAATTGCGAAGCGCGCCCCAGCCAGCTATCCCAGTCTTTCCATACCGGTTGTAACCCTTGCGCCGCAAGCGCATCTGCCACGGCTTCAGGGCGTCGCCCATCGTGGGGGGCAAACTGTTCCAGCTCGGGATGGTCATCGGCATAACCCCCGGGCTGGGTTTTGGAGAAGGCACTGACATTGTTGATAGCCAGCGGGATAACCCGGTCGCGAAACGCCGGTGATTCGCGTGTGGAGAGTGACAATTCCACCTCCGGTGCGAACAGGCGAAATGCACAGATGGTCTGAACAAGCTGGCGTTCATCCATCAGCGACGCCGGCTCTATTCCCCCTGCGCACGGACGTAAACGCGGGAAGGAAATTGAATAGCGACTTTGCCAGTAGTGTTGTTGTAACCAGAGCAGGTGCTCAGCCACCATATAGCAATCTACCCGCCAGCTATCCGAAAGCCCAATCAGCGCACCCAACCCGATTTTGTCGATCCCGGCGCGCCCAAGCCTGTCCGGCGTCTCCAGCCTGAAGAAAAAATCCTGTTTTTTCCCTTTCAGGTGGTGCTGCGCGTACATCGCCTCGTGATAGGTTTCCTGGTAGACCATCACGCCATCGAGCCCGAGGCCTTTCAGTTCAGCGTATTCGTCCTCAGACAGGGGCTGAACTTCCATCTGTAATGACGAAAACTCGCGGCGAATGGCAGGAAGATGCTGACGAAAATAGTCCATCCCGACTTTTCCCTGATGCTCTCCGGTCACCAGCAGCAGATGTTCGAAACCCATCTCGCGTATGGCGGCACACTCGCGGGCGATCTCCTGGTCATCCAGCGTTTTGCGTTTGATGCGGTTGCTCATGGAAAAACCGCAGTAGGTGCAGTCGTTGGCACACAGGTTAGAGAGATAGAGCGGCACATAAAAGCTGACCGTGTTGCCAAAACGCTGCCGGGTAAGACGCTGCGCGCGTTGGGCCATCGGCTCCAGATAAGCGCTGGCCGCAGGGGAGAGCAGGGCCATCAGATCTTCACGGGTCAGATGACGGGCAGTTAACGCCCGCTCCACATCAGCTGACGTTTTACTGTTGATGCGCAGGCGAATATCGTCCCAGTTGAGGTGCCGCCAGCGGTCGGTAAAGGTGGTCATCAGAGCGCCTCCAGAAAGCCGGTCAACGGGCTGGTGGCCTGTGCCTGAAAACTGCGTGACCCGGGGCCAGACTGACGTGCCAGCAAGCCCGCATCCACCGCAAGACGAAACGCACGCGCCATCATCACGGGGTCGTCTGCCACCGCAATTGCGGTGTTGACCAGGACGGCATCAGCCCCCATTTCCAGCGCCTGCGCGGCGTGGCTCGGAACGCCAATACCGGCGTCAACCACCACCGGCACGGTTGCCTGCTCGATGATGATCTCCAGCATGGCGCGAGTTTCCAGCCCCTGATTGGAGCCAATAGGTGCGCCCAGTGGCATCACGGCGGCGCAGCCCACTTCTTCCAGCCGTTTGCACAGTACCGGATCGGCCCCGCAGTAGGGCAGAACGGTAAAACCCAGTTGGACCAGCTTTTCGGCCGCTTTCAGGGTTTCTATCGGATCGGGTAGCAGCCAGCGGGCATCAGGATGAATTTCAAGTTTTAGCCAGTGCGTCCCCAGCGCTTCTCGTGCCAGCTGGGCGGCAAAAATCGCCTCTTCTGCGGTTTTTGCCCCGGAGGTGTTTGGCAGCAAGGTCACGCCAGCCTCCAGCAGTGGCGCGAGTATGGCATCGCTGTGATTACGCAGATCAACGCGCTTCATGGCGAGCGTTACCAGCTGGCTACCGCTCTCCCGAATAGCATCGACCATCAGCTGCGGTGACGCGAATTTCCCGGTTCCGGTAAAGAGGTGTGAATCAAAGGTTTTGTCGGCAATACGTAACATCTCAACCCCCTGCGATAACCTGAAAAAGCAGGATGTTGTCGCCGTCGCGCACCTGCTGATGCTCCCACTGCTCGCGCGGCAGGATCTGTTGATTAAGTGCCAGGGCTGTTCCCGGCTTCAGTTGACGCAATTTGTCGAGCAGCGCGGAGATGGTCAGCCCGTCGTCGCACTTCAGCGGTTCGTCATTAAACAGAATGCGCATTATGGCCTCCACACACCGGGCAATGGCTGGCGCGATGTAACGCCAGATGCCGCCAGCCGCCCGAGCGAGCGTCAAACAGCCGCAGCGTATTGCGCTCCGTCTCCATATCGCTGAGTAACTTAATGGCCTCCAGCGCCTGCAATGTCCCCATTACGCCCACCACAGGGCCAAGTATGCCCGCGGTGCGGCAGTTGCGTTCCGGCTCGGCATCGTCCGGCCACAGGCAACGATAGCAGCCCTGCGCCCAGGGCGGCGTGAGCACCATCAATTGCCCACCGAAGCCGACCGCACTGGCGGTGATAAGCGGCGTGTTATGTGTTACGCAGGCGGCGTTGATGGCCTGGCGGGTTGCCATATTGTCGGTGCAATCCAGCACCACATCCGCCAGCGCTACTTCGCGTTGCAGGTCTACACCCGCCAGACGCTGTTGCAGGGCGATAAGCTCGATATCAGGGTTGAGCTGGTTCAGCCGCTGCCGGGTGATACGTGCTTTGGGTTGGTTAATATCGTCGGTGGTAAAGAGGATCTGGCGTTGCAGGTTGCTGAGATGTACATCGTCATCATCCGCCAGCACCAGCGTACCCACGCCTGCACCGGCCAGATACAGCGCGGCGGGTGTCCCTAATCCGCCCAGCCCGACAACGAGCACCCGGCTTTCAAGCAGCTTTTTCTGGCCTTCAATAGCGATATCTTCCAGCAGTATTTGCCGGCTATAGCGCATAAAGTCGCGATCATTCATCACCTGCTCCTGCCAGCGTTAAGAGCTGCGCGGTTGCCGCCTGCCAGTCTGGCGCCTGGGTAATGGCGCTGACGACGGCAATACTGCCCACGCCGGTTTCGAGCACGGCGGGGGCGCGTTCAAGGCTGATACCGCCGATGGCGACGGTCGGGTAATCGGTCAGTCGCTGAATATGGCCAGCCAGCTGCCCAAGCCCCTGGGGTGCTGAAGGCATCTGTTTGGTTTGTGTCGGGAAGACATGACCAAGTGCGATGTAAGACGGGCGTGCGGCGAGCGCTACGTCGATCTCCATATCGTCGTGCGTTGAAACCCCCAAACGCAGACCGGCATTACGGATAGCGTCCAGATCTGTTGTCTCCAGGTCTTCCTGACCCAGGTGCACGCCGTAAGCCTGGTGCTTAATAGCCAGTCGCCAGTAGTCATTGATAAACAGGCGGGCGTCATAACGACGCCCCAGTTCAATGGCGGCGACCACATCGGCCTCCACCTCTTCATCACGTTTATCTTTGATGCGCAGCTGGATGGTGCGAACGCCTGCCTCCAGCAGGCGCGCAATCCACGCAACGCTATCCACTACCGGGTAAAGCCCTAGCCGAAAGGGAACCGGTGGGAAATCAGGCTGATACATTATGCCTCCTCTTTTTTGAGGTAGATTTCGCCGCCTTTTGCGCGGAAGTTATCAGACATGTCCGCCATACCCACTTCAATAGCCTGTGCCGCCGCGTAATCACGCACTTCCTGGGTGATTTTCATGGAGCAGAATTTCGGCCCGCACATGGAGCAGAAGTGCGCCACTTTGCCGGATTCCTGTGGCAGGGTTTCGTCGTGGTAGGCGCGGGCGGTGAACGGGTCGAGCGCCAGGTTGAACTGATCTTCCCAGCGGAATTCAAAGCGTGCTTTAGACATGGCGTTATCACGGATTTGAGCGCCCGGATGGCCTTTCGCCAGATCCGCGGCGTGGGCGGCAATTTTGTAGGTGATCAGACCTTGTTTGACGTCTTCTTTGTTCGGCAGACCGAGGTGCTCTTTCGGCGTGACGTAACAGAGCATGGCGCAGCCGAACCAGCCGATCATCGCCGCACCAATCCCGGAGGTGAAGTGGTCGTAGCCTGGCGCGATATCCGTGGTCAATGGTCCCAGCGTGTAGAACGGCGCTTCGTGGCAGTGCTCCAGCTCTTCGGTCATGTTGCGGCGGATCATCTGCATAGGCACATGTCCCGGGCCTTCAATCATCACCTGCACGTCATACTCCCAGGCGATTTTGGTCAGTTCGCCCAGCGTATGCAGTTCGGCAAACTGCGCTTCGTCGTTGGCATCCTGAATCGAGCCCGGACGCAGGCCATCGCCCAGCGAGAGCGAAACGTCGTAGGCCGCGCAGATTTCGCAAATCTCGCGGAAGTGCTGATACAGGAAGTTTTCCTGATGGTGCGACAGGCACCATTTGGCCATGATTGAGCCGCCGCGTGAGACAATCCCGGTCAGGCGTTTAGCGGTCATTGGCACATAGCGCAGCAGTACGCCTGCGTGGATGGTGAAATAGTCCACACCCTGCTCAGCCTGCTCCAGCAGTGTATCGCGGAATGCTTCCCAGGTGAGGTTCTCGGCGATACCGTTTACTTTTTCCAGCGCCTGATAAATGGGCACAGTACCAATCGGCACCGGGCTGTTGCGCAGGATCCATTCGCGGGTTTCGTGGATGTAACGCCCGGTTGAGAGGTCCATCACCGTGTCAGCGCCCCAGCGGGTAGACCAGACCAGTTTTTCCACCTCTTCTTCGATGGAAGAGGTCACCGCTGAGTTACCAATGTTGGCGTTGACCTTCACCAGGAAGTTACGCCCGATGATCATTGGCTCGGATTCAGGGTGGTTGATGTTCGCAGGGATAATGGCGCGCCCGGCGGCCACTTCGTCACGCACAAATTCCGGGGTGATGTTTTCCGGCAGACGCGCGCCGAAACCTTCCCCTGGGTGCTGGTGGCGCAACACTTCACCGCGAATACGTTCACGGCCCATATTTTCGCGGATGGCGATGAACTCCATTTCTGGCGTGACGATACCCTGGCGGGCATAGTGCAGCTGGGTTACGCATTTACCCGCTGTGGCGCGTTTCGGGGTCAGCAGGCCGGTGAAGCGCAGCTCGTCCAGACCGTCGTCTGCCAGGCGCTCTTTGGTGTACGCGGAGCTTTGCTCGTTGAGTTCTTCGCTGTCATTACGGGCGTCAATCCACGGCTGGCGCAGCTTTGCCAGACCCTGCTGAACGTTGATCGCAATATCAGGATCGCCATACGGGCCAGAGGTGTCATACACCGGGATCGCTTCATTATCTTCAAACTGCGGATCCTCTTTGCTGCCACCAATGAGCGTTGGGCTAAGCTGGATTTCACGCATCGGGACACGGATATCTGCCTGAGAGCCGGTAATGTAAATGCGGTTTGAGTTCGGGAAAGCGGTGCCTTCCAGGGTGTCGATGAAGTGTTGTGCTTGTGCGCGTTGTTCGCGACGGGTCAGTTTAGTGGTAGACATAGCTCATTCCAAAAGTGAAGGACATGGCTTGTCAGACGACGGATGAAGCAAGAGGAGATCGCCCTGGGGCGATACAACAGCAGTGTGACTCTTGTTCCCTTCGCAGGTATTAGCCTGATCAGGTTCCGCGGATCCCGAATTAACGGTCTCAGCCCGCGTTTTTGCAAACGCTGGGCACTCCGACAAGAAAAATCCCCCTCGTGAGAGGGGCGAATGTTTGTAAACTACTCGTTAACGATTAAGAACTCAAGCAGGGCGCGCAACGTTCTCTTCGTGACTGATGTTCAAATCATTGTCCAGCGCCAGGGCGATCAGCTTGTCTTCGAGCGTGAATCGCTCTTCCAGCGCCTCGCCAAGATCGGACAACGCCCGCTGAAACTCAAGATAGTTATCGTGATCGATAGCGTTCTCAAGCGTGGAATCGTAGTAATCCATGATTTGCTGGGTATTGGCCTCCAGCAGTGGATAGAGTTTGGCGGCAGTTAAATACGGGCTACTGCCTTCCATTTCACGGATAATGCGTTCATAAATATTGAAATGGCCGTCGGACAAGTAGTCGACCAGGCTCTGACAAAAATCATCCAGCGCTTTTTCGTTCAGGCGCATGTACGATTCTTTGCCAGGCTTAATGCCGACCAGATTGTAATAAGCAACGAGCAGATGCTTGCGTACATGTAGCCAGCGATCCACCAGTTTGTTACTTCCTCCAACGCGTTCTGTCAGGCTCTCTAGCTGGTTTAACATGTTCGACTCCACAAGGTTTAGAATTGAATCTGCTTATCCAAAATGTAACCACGATGCTAACAACATGTCAGTGAAGCGAAGGTAGTGCAATAGATATGGATCGTATTATTGAAAAATCAGATCTCGGTTGGTGGTTAGTCTGTCACGAACAAAAATTATGGTTGCCCGCTGGGGAATTACCCTATGGCGCGGCAGAAAAATTCGATCTTGTGGGCCAGCCTGCACTGAGGATCGGCGAGTGGCAGGGCGATCCTGTGTGGATGATCCAGCAGGCTCGCCGTCAGGATATGGGATCGGTTCGGCAGGTGCTCGATCTTGATGTTGGGCTGTTCCAGCTGGCTGGCCGCGGCGTGCAGCTGGCGGAGTTTTACCGCTCGCATAAATACTGCGGCTATTGCGGCCATACCATGCATCCGAGCAAAACCGAATGGGCGATGCTGTGCAGTCACTGCCGGGAACGCTACTATCCGCAAATCGCGCCGTGCATCATCGTCGCTATCCGCCGGGAAGATTCTATCCTGCTGGCGCAACACACCCGTCATCGCAACGGCGTACATACCGTGTTGGCCGGATTCGTTGAAGTGGGTGAGACGCTGGAGCAGGCTGTGGCACGCGAGGTCATGGAAGAGAGCGGAATTACGGTGAAAAACCTGCGCTATGTTACTTCGCAACCGTGGCCGTTCCCGCAATCACTGATGACCGCCTTTATGGCTGAATACGACAGCGGCGAGATTGTTATCGACCAGAAAGAGCTGCTGGAGGCGAACTGGTATCGTTACGACGATTTACCGCTGTTACCACCGCCGGGAACCGTGGCGCGCCGGCTGATAGAAGATACCGTAGCAATGTGTCGGGCTGATGCTGAGTGACATGTTACACTGAGGCCATGACGCTTAAGGAACTGCAAAAATGACCGAACTGAAGAACGATCGTTATCTGCGTGCGCTGCTGCGCCAGCCCGTTGATGTCACTCCGGTGTGGATGATGCGCCAGGCTGGCCGCTATCTCCCGGAGTACAAAGCCACCCGTGCCCAGGCGGGGGATTTTATGTCGCTGTGCAAAAACGCGGAACTGGCGTGTGAAGTCACGCTCCAGCCGCTGCGACGTTATCCACTGGATGCGGCGATCCTCTTTTCGGACATTCTGACTATCCCTGATGCAATGGGCCTTGGGCTGTATTTCGAAACCGGCGAAGGCCCGCGTTTCACCTCTCCGATTAAGAGCAAAGCCGATGTCGATAAGCTGCCGATCCCCGATCCTGAGGGTGAGCTGGGCTACGTGATGAATGCGGTACGCACTATCCGCCGTGAGCTGAAAGGCGAAGTGCCGCTGATTGGCTTCTCTGGCAGCCCGTGGACGCTGGCGACTTACATGGTAGAAGGCGGCAGCAGCAAAGCCTTTACCGTAATCAAAAAAATGATGTATGCCGAGCCACTGGCGCTGCACGCGTTGCTCGACAAGCTGGCGAAGAGCGTCACGCTGTATCTGAATGCCCAAATTAAAGCGGGTGCGCAGTCAGTGATGATTTTCGATACCTGGGGCGGTGTACTGACCGGGCGCGATTATCAGCAATTTTCGCTCTATTACATGCACAAAATCGTCGATGGCCTGCTACGTGAAAACGAAGGCCGCCGCGTGCCGGTAACGCTGTTCACCAAAGGCGGCGGTCAGTGGCTCGAAGCGATGGCAGCAACGGGCTGTGACGCACTTGGTCTGGACTGGACCACGGATATCGCCGATGCGCGTCGCCGCGTGGGCGACAAAGTGGCGCTGCAAGGCAACATGGACCCATCCATGCTGTATGCACAGCCTGCGCGTATCGAAGAAGAGGTGGCAACCATTCTGGCGGGCTTTGGTCAGGGTGAAGGCCACGTCTTTAACCTCGGTCACGGCATTCATCAGGATGTGCCGCCAGAGCACGCGGGTGCGTTTGTGGAGGCGGTACACCGGTTGTCTGCGCAGTACCACAAGTAAGGAATCGCTATGGATCTCGCGTCATTACGCGCTCAACAGCTGGAACTGGCATCATCGGTGATCCGTGAGGATCAACTCGCTAAGAACCCGCCGCAGTATATTGGCGGCGCCGATGTGGGGTTTGAGCAGGGCGGGGAAGTGACGCGAGCCGCGATGGTGGTACTGAAGTACCCTTCGCTGGAACTGGTGGAATACAAGGTGGCGCGGATCGCGACCACCATGCCTTACATTCCCGGTTTTCTCTCCTTTCGTGAATATCCCGCGCTGCTGGCCGCGTGGGAGCTCCTCTCGCAAAAACCTGACCTGTTGTTTGTTGACGGACACGGTATTTCTCATCCGCGCCGGTTAGGTGTTGCCAGCCATTTTGGCCTGCTGGTTGATGTGCCAACGATAGGTGTCGCCAAAAAGCGTCTGTGCGGTGCGTTTGAGCCTCTTTCTGCCGAAGCGGGTGCACTCGGCCCTCTGATGGATAAAGGCGAACAGCTGGCATGGGTCTGGCGCAGCAAAGCACGCTGTAATCCGCTGTTTATCGCCACCGGGCACCGGGTCAGCCTGGACAGCGCGCTGGCGTGGGTGCAGCGTTGCACAAAAGGATATCGTTTACCGGAGCCAACACGCTGGGCGGATGCCGTTGCGTCGCAGCGACCGGCTTTTATTCGCTGGCAGGAAATTCAGCGATGATTCAGGTAAACTGCCGCTAATTTCCGATTCGAGACATCATCATGTTACAAAACCCGATTCATCTGCGCCTTGAGAAACTGGAAAGCTGGCAGCACGTCACCTTTATGGCTTGCCTGTGCGAGCGCATGTATCCCAACTACGCCGCGTTCTGCAAGCAGACAGAGTTTGGTGATGGCCATATCTATCGCCGTATTCTGGATCTCATCTGGGAAACGCTGACCGTCAAAGACGCGAAGGTGAACTTCGACTCCCAACTGGAGAAACTCGAAGAGGCCATTCCGGTGGCGGATGATTTCGACCTGTACGGTGTCTATCCGGCCATTGATGCCTGCGTGGCATTGAGTGAACTGATTCACTCACGTCTGAGTGGTGAAACTCTGGAACACGCCATTGAAGTCAGTAAGGCATCGATTACTACCGTAGCGATGCTGGAAATGACCCAGGAAGGTCGCGAAATGACCGATGAAGAGCTGCGAGCGAACCCCGCTGTTGAGCAGGAATGGGATATTCAGTGGGAGATTTTCCGATTACTGGCAGAATGTGAAGAACGCGATATCGAGCTGATAAAAGGGCTTCGTGCGGACTTACGTGAGGCCGCCGAGAGCAATATTGGTATAATTTTTAACCAATGAGTCAACAAAACGTGATTTAACGCCTGTTTTGTCACTCCTCGACTCTTCCCTTTCGCCCCCCGTCTGGTCTACATTTGGGGGGCGAAAAAAAGTGGCTATCGGTGCGTGTATGCAGGAGAGTGCTTTTTTGGCATTTTCGTCGCACTCGATGCTTAGCAAGCGATAAACACATTGAAAGGATAACTTATGAACAAGACTCAACTGATTGATGTAATTGCGGACAAGGCTGATCTGTCTAAAGTGCAGGCTAAAGCTGCTCTGGAATCTACCCTGGCTGCTATTACTGAGTCTCTGAAAGAAGGCGATGCTGTACAACTGGTTGGTTTCGGTACCTTCAAAGTGAACCACCGCGCTGAGCGTACTGGCCGCAACCCGCAGACCGGTAAAGAAATCAAAATCGCCGCAGCTAACGTGCCGGCATTTGTTTCTGGTAAAGCACTGAAAGACGCTGTTAAGTAAGACGCGTGGCAGTGAACAGTTTTAGCGAAGGGGCGGTAACGCCCCTTTTGTCTGTCTGGCGTGGTGCACTCGCGCTGGCGGGCGTGCTGTTGCTGTCAGCCTGTAGTCATGACTCCTCTCTGCCACCGTTTACCGCCAGCGGCTACGCTGACAACCAGGGTGCAGTCAGGATATGGCGCAAAGATTCAGGCGGTGAAGTTCATCTCCTCTCTGCTTTTAGCCCGTGGCATAACGGCAATACCTCAACCGCAGAGTACCGCTGGCAGGACGACACCCTGTCGCTCATCGAGCTGAATATCTACAGTAAGACCCCCGAACATGTCCGTGTGCGCTTTGACGACCATGGCGAGCTAAGTTTTATGCAGCGTGAAGTGAGCGGGCAAAAGCAGCAACTTTCCAGCGATCAAATCGCCCTCTACAAATACCGTGCTGAACAAATTCGTCAGACCAGCGATGCGCTGCGTCAGGGACGTGTCGTGCTGCGTCAGGGACGCTGGCATGTGGATGGTACGGTCACCACCTGCGAAGGGCAGACGGTGAAGCCTGAACTTGAAACCTGGGCCATACAACATATTGAGCGTCGACAGCAAAAGTCGTCGGTTGAAGTGAGTGTGTCCTGGCTGGAAGCGCCGGAAGGATCTCAGCTGCTGCTGGTGGCGAACGAAGATTTCTGCACCTGGCAGCCGATGGAGAAGAGTTTCTGAATTCTGTGGACTAAGCCGGATGGCGCTAACGCTTATCCGGCCTACGAACAATCCCCTCTCCCACAGGGAGAGGGTAGAGTGATGGGGATTACTCGCCCTGCTCACGCGCAATCGCGCGGTAACCAATATCCTGGCGGCTAAAGCTGCCATTCCAGCGAATATCTGCCATCAACGCATACGCACGCTTCTGAGCCTCTGCAACGGTATTGCCAAGCGCAGTCGCGCAGAGCACGCGGCCACCGTTAGTCAGCACGCGATCGTCATCAGACAGTTTCGTACCCGCATGGAATACCTTACCGCCTTCAGTCTCTTCCAGCGGCAGACCGTGGATTTCGTCACCGGTATTGTAGTTACCCGGATAACCGCCCGCAGCAATCACCACGCCCAGAGAAGCGCGTTCGTCCCACTCGGAGTTTTTCTCGTCCAGCTTGCCTTCGCAGGCCGCCAGGCACAGATCAACCAGATCGGATTTCATGCGCAGCATGATCGGCTGAGTTTCAGGATCGCCAAAGCGACAGTTGAACTCGATAACCTTCGGATTGCCCTGCTTGTCGATCATCAGGCCCGCATAGAGGAAGCCTGTGTAAGTGTTACCTTCGGCGGCCATGCCTTTTACGGTTGGCCAGATTATGCGATCCATCGTGCGCTGATGCACTTCATCAGTCACAACTGGAGCCGGGGAGTATGCACCCATACCGCCGGTATTCGGGCCAGTATCCGCATTGCCAACACGTTTGTGATCCTGGCTGGTGGCCATCGGCAGTACGTGCTCGCCGTCGACCATGACGATAAAGCTCGCCTCTTCACCGTCGAGGAACTCCTCGATAACAATACGGTGGCCAGCGTCGCCAAATGCGTTGCCTGCCAGCATATCCTGGACCGCGGCTTCTGCTTCTTCGAGGGTCATCGCGACGATAACACCTTTACCGGCAGCCAGGCCGTCGGCCTTAATCACAATCGGCGCGCCTTTTTCACGCAGATACGCCAGAGCTGGCTCCACTTCCGTGAAGTTCTGGTATTCCGCAGTCGGAATATTGTGGCGAGCGAGGAAATCTTTGGTGAACGCTTTGGAGCCTTCGAGCTGCGCGGCGCCTTCGGTTGGACCGAAGATTTTCAGGCCCGCAGCGCGGAATGCATCAACTACGCCAATGACCAGCGGAGCTTCCGGGCCAACGATAGTCAGGTCGATCTTCTCGTTCTGGGCAAAGCTCAGCAGCGCCGGGATATCGGTCACGCCGATAGCCACGTTTTGCAGCGCAGGCTCCAGCGCCGTACCGGCGTTGCCTGGTGCGACAAACACGGTTTTCACCAGCGGGGATTGTGCCGCTTTCCACGCCAGAGCGTGCTCGCGTCCGCCGTTACCAATCACTAATACTTTCATTGTCTGCTCCGTGGATTAATGGCGGAAGTGGCGCATGTCGGTGAAGATCATCGCAATGCCGTGTTCATCGGCTGCGGCAATCACTTCGTCGTCACGAATGGAACCGCCAGGCTGGATCACACAGGTGATACCCACAGCTGCGGCAGCATCGATACCGTCACGGAACGGGAAGAAGGCGTCAGACGCCATGGCGGAGCCTTTCACTTCCAGACCTTCATCACCTGCTTTAATACCGGCGATTTTCGCGGAGTAGACGCGGCTCATCTGGCCTGCGCCTATCCCGATGGTCATGTTCTCTTTTGCATAAACAATGGCGTTGGATTTCACGAACTTCGCCACTTTCCAGCAGAACAGCGCATCACGCAGTTCCTGCTCGGTCGGCTGACGTTTGGTTACCACGCGCAGGTCGGCTGCTGTCACCATACCCAGATCGCGATCCTGAACCAGCAGGCCGCCGTTCACGCGTTTGAAGTCCAGGCCCGGTACACGCTCAGCCCACTGACCACAAACCAGTACACGTACGTTCTGTTTTGCGGCGGTGATTTTCAGGGCTTCTTCCGTTGCGGATGGCGCGATGATCACTTCAACAAACTGACGGGAGATGATGGCCTGTGCGGTTTCAGCATCCAGTTCGCGGTTGAAGGCAATAATGCCGCCGAACGCTGAGGTCGGGTCGGTTTTATACGCACGATCGTAGGCGTCCAGAATAGAGGTGCTGACCGCCACGCCGCATGGGTTTGCGTGCTTCACGATAACGCATGCAGGTTCGCTGAACTCTTTTACACATTCCAGCGCGGCATCGGTGTCGGCAATGTTGTTATAAGAGAGCGCTTTGCCCTGAACCTGCTTTGCAGTGGCCACAGACGCTTCTTTGACTTCTTCTTCTATATAGAAGGCAGCCTGCTGGTGGCTGTTCTCACCGTAACGCATATCCTGCTTCTTAATGAAGTTCAGGTTCAGGGTACGTGGGAAGCGACCAGACGGCTCGTTGCTTTCACCATGGTAAGCCGGGACCAGGCTACCGAAGTAGTTGGCGATCATGCTGTCGTAAGCGGCGGTGTGTTCGAATGCTTTAATGGCGAGGTCGAAACGCGTATCCAGAGTCAGGGAGCCTTCGTTGGCATCCATCTCTTTAATAATGGCAGCGTAGTCGTTGCTCTTTACTACGATGGCGACATCTTTATGGTTCTTGGCAGCGGAGCGCACCATGGTTGGGCCACCGATATCAATATTCTCTACTGCATCTTCCAGAGAGCAGCCTTCGCGGGCAACGGTCTGGGCAAACGGGTAGAGGTTAACAACAACCATATCGATCGGCGCGATATCGTGCTGTTCCATAATACCGTCATCCTGGCCGCGACGGCCAAGGATGCCACCGTGCACTTTCGGGTGCAGGGTTTTCACGCGTCCATCCATCATTTCCGGGAAACCGGTGTAATCGGACACTTCGGTAACCGGCAAGCCTTTATCTGCTAGCAGACGAGCTGTACCGCCAGTAGAAAGCAGCTCTACACCACGTGCAGAAAGTGCCTGAGCGAATTCGACGATACCGGCTTTATCAGAAACACTGAGCAGAGCGCGGCGGATTGGACGACGTTGTTGCATGGTAAATCCCCTGGATTTCACGATTACAGAGAGCGTTAGATGAATTTTCCACAAAAAAACTCAGCTAACACCCCTAACGGGACATCCTTGTCAGGCGCGAGCATTTTAACGAAAACGTTTGCGCAACGCTCGCGAATTTTCACTTTTTCGTAGCATTGTGGATAAGTCTGTGTGTAAAAAGGTATAAGGCGGGGTTTTGCTGTGGAATGCAGCAGTCAGTCATTTTTCTGCAATTTTTCTATTGCGGCCTGCAGAGAAC
>NZ_LXES01000022.1 GCF_001654845.1 Enterobacter soli ATCC BAA-2102
TTTCTGAACCACCGGTTTTTATAGGCCGGGTAAGACGAAGCCGGCACCCGGCAATGTGGACCGCACGATCCTTCCTTGAAACTTTCTCACCTTTCACTTGCAGACTCGACATTCAGGCCATTTCTGCGTATCGTTAGCTGTCTGGATGTCTAAACGTTTATACGTATGCTGTGAGGATATAAGGTTATGCCGATTCGGGTGCAGGACGAGCTACCAGCCGTCAATTTCTTACGTGAAGAAAATGTCTTCGTAATGACAGCTTCACGTGCAACAGGTCAGGAAATTCGCCCGCTGAAGGTGCTTATTCTCAATCTGATGCCGAAAAAGATCGAAACAGAGAATCAGTTCCTGCGTCTGCTGTCGAACTCGCCGCTTCAGGTGGATATCCAGCTGCTGCGTATCGATGCCCGTGAGTCGCGCAACACCCCTTCTGAGCATCTGAACAACTTCTACTGTAACTTCGACGATATCCGCGACGAAAACTTCGATGGCTTGATCGTGACTGGCGCACCGCTGGGTCTGGTGGAATTTAATGATGTCGCCTACTGGCCGCAGATCAAGCAGGTGCTGGAGTGGGCAAAAGATCACGTTACCTCCACTCTCTTTGTCTGTTGGGCGGTACAAGCCGCACTGAATATTCTGTATGGCATCCCCAAACAAACCCGCACTGAAAAGCTCTCTGGCGTATACGAACACCACATTCTTCATCCTCATGCGTTGCTGACGCGTGGTTTCGATGACTCCTTCCTCGCCCCGCATTCCCGCTATGCCGATTTCCCGGCACAGCTGATCCGTGATTACACCGATCTCGAGATCCTGGCGGAAACGGAAGACGGAGATGCTTACCTGTTTGCCAGCAAAGACAAACGTATCGCGTTTGTGACCGGGCATCCTGAGTACGATCCAAACACCCTCGCAGCGGAGTTTTTCCGTGATGTTGAAGCCGGTTTGAGCCCGGAAGTTCCTTATAACTATTTCCCAAAGGACGACCCGCAAAACAAGCCCCGGGCCACCTGGCGCAGCCATGGAAATCTGCTCTTCACTAACTGGCTCAACTATTATGTCTACCAAATCACGCCATACGATCTGCGCCACATGAATCCGACGCTGGAGTAATTCACTACTCCGGACGATCCTAAAGCGTTTCAGCTATTCAGATCAGGCACCTTCGGGTGCCTTTTTTATTTCCGAAATAACACCCAACATCGATAAAAACTTTAATTCCATATTAATCAGCACGTTGCATTCAATTAATAATTAAAATGGAAATTGTTTTTGATTTTGGAAAAATTATAGATAGTCTTAATTCTGCTGAGCGAAAACCACACAACGATCTTTCGCTCGCATCGGGGGAGTGTTTTTGGATCTTTGATGAGGAGCAGAATAATGACTCAACAGGCAACCACGGCCGATGAACTGGCCTTTAACCAGCCGCATGGCGAACAAGAACAGCAAATCTTAACGCCAGAAGCCGTCGAATTCCTGACCGAGCTGGTGACCCGCTTTACGCCAAAGCGCAATAAACTGCTGGCGGCACGCATCCATCAACAGCAGGAAATTGACGATGGCAAGTTGCCTGGGTTTATTTCGGAAACTACTTCCATTCGTCGTAGCGACTGGACAATCCGCGGCATTCCTGAAGATTTGCAGGATCGTCGCGTCGAGATCACCGGCCCGGTAGAGCGCAAAATGGTGATTAACGCCATGAATGCTAACGTTAAAGTCTTCATGGCCGATTTTGAAGATTCTCTGGCTCCGGACTGGCGAAAAGTCATCGACGGGCAAATCAACCTGCGTGATGCCGTGAACGGCACCATCAGCTATACCAACGAAGCCGGGAAAATCTACCAGCTCAAACCGAACCCGGCTGTTCTGATTTGCCGTGTACGTGGCCTGCATCTGCCTGAAAAGCATGTCACCTGGCGCGGTGAAGCCATCCCTGGCAGCCTGTTCGATTTTGCCCTCTATTTCTTCCACAACTACAAAAGCTTGTTGGCGAAAGGCAGCGGCCCCTATTTCTACCTGCCAAAAACTCAGGCCTGGCAGGAAGCGGCCTGGTGGAGTGAAGTCTTTAGCTATGCAGAGGATCGTTTCGACCTGCCGCGCGGCACCATCAAAGCCACGCTGTTAATTGAAACGCTGCCGGCGGTCTTCCAGATGAACGAAATTCTGCACGCGCTGCGCGACCACATTGTTGGCCTGAACTGCGGACGCTGGGATTACATCTTTAGCTACATCAAAACCCTGAAAAATCACGCCGACCGCGTGCTGCCGGATCGTCAGGTTGTCACCATGGACAAACCGTTCCTCAGCGCTTATTCGCGTCTGCTGATTAAGACCTGCCACAAGCGCGGTGCGTTTGCGATGGGCGGTATGGCGGCATTTATTCCAAGCAAAGATGCCGAGCGAAACAACCAGGTGCTCAACAAGGTGAAAGCCGATAAAGAGCTGGAAGCACGTAACGGCCATGATGGCACGTGGATTGCACACCCGGGCCTGGCCGATACGGCGATGGAGGTGTTCAACCGCGTACTGAGGGACAACAAAAACCAGCTGTTTGTCACGCGCGAAGAGGATGCACCAACCGCAGAAGAGCAGCTGCTGGCGCCTTGTACGGGTGAACGCACCGAAGAGGGGATGCGCGCCAATATTCGCGTTGCCGTGCAGTACATCGAAGCGTGGATCTCCGGTAACGGCTGCGTGCCAATCTACGGTCTGATGGAAGATGCCGCCACGGCGGAGATCTCCCGCACCTCTATCTGGCAGTGGATCCATCACCAAAAAACGCTCAGTAACGGTAAGCCGGTAACCAAATCCCTGTTCCGCCAGATGCTGGCCGAAGAGATGCTGGTTATCCAGGACGAACTGGGCGAGCACCGCTTCAGCAGCGGGCGTTTTGACGACGCTGCGCGCCTGATGGAGCAAATCACCACATCAGATGACTTAATCGACTTCCTCACCCTGCCAGGCTACCGCCTGCTTGCGTAATCCACCACATAACAATATGGAGCATCTGCACATGAAAACACGTACCCAACAGATCGAAGAATTACAAAAAGAGTGGACACAGCCGCGCTGGGAAGGCATTCGTCGCCCTTACAGCGCCGAGGAAGTGGTGAAATTACGTGGCTCGGTCAATCCGGAGTGCACGCTGGCGCAGCTGGGTGCGGCAAAAATGTGGCGTCTGCTGCATGGCGGTTCAAAAAAAGGCTATATCAACAGCCTGGGGGCGCTGACGGGTGGTCAGGCGCTGCAACAGGCGAAGGCGGGTATTGAGGCGGTTTACCTGTCGGGCTGGCAAGTGGCAGCGGATGCCAACCTCGCCTCCAGTATGTACCCGGATCAATCGCTCTATCCGGCAAACTCTGTGCCGTCAGTGGTGGAGCGGATCAACAACACCTTCCGTCGTGCGGATCAGATCCAATGGTCTGCGGGCATTGAGCCAAACGATCCGCGTTTTGTGGATTACTTCCTGCCGATCGTCGCCGATGCAGAAGCCGGTTTCGGTGGCGTGCTGAATGCCTTTGAGCTGATGAAATCGATGATTGAGGCCGGTGCAGCGGCCGTACACTTCGAAGATCAGCTGGCATCGGTGAAGAAGTGCGGACATATGGGCGGTAAAGTGCTGGTTCCGACTCAGGAAGCGATTCAGAAACTGGTTGCAGCGCGTCTGGCTGCGGATGTTCTGGGGGTTCCGACGCTGGTGATTGCTCGTACCGATGCAGACGCGGCTGACCTGATCACCTCTGACTGCGACCCGTACGATAGCGAGTTCATTACCGGCGAGCGTACCAGCGAAGGCTTCTACCGCACCCATGCTGGCATTGAACAGGCTATCAGCCGCGGTCTGGCCTATGCACCGTATGCGGACCTGGTGTGGTGTGAAACCTCAACACCGGATCTGGCGCTGGCAAAACGCTTTGCCGATGCTATTCATGCGAAATACCCCGGCAAACTGCTGGCCTATAACTGTTCGCCATCCTTCAACTGGCAGAAGAATCTGGACGATAAAACGATCGCCAGCTTCCAGCAACAGCTGTCGGATATGGGCTACAAATACCAGTTCATCACCCTGGCGGGTATTCACAGCATGTGGTTCAACATGTTCGACCTGGCCCACGCTTATGCGCAGGGCGAGGGCATGAAGCACTATGTTGAGAAAGTACAACAGCCAGAGTTCGAGGCCGGTAAAGAGGGCTATACCTTTGTTTCTCACCAGCAGGAGGTGGGAACAGGCTACTTCGATAAAGTCACCACCATCATTCAGGGGGGCGCCTCCTCTGTGACGGCCTTAACGGGATCGACGGAAGAAGCACAGTTCTGATGTTTTCCCCCTCTCCCCTGTGGGGAGAGGGTTGGGGTGAGGGGGAATAAGATGTCGCGTGGCCTGGAATTATTGATTGCACAAACCATCCTGCAAGGCTTTGATGCGCAGTATGGTCGTTTTCTGGAAGTGACGTCCGGCGCACAGCAGCGTTTTGAACACGCCGACTGGCACGCCGTCCAGCAGGCCATGAAGCAGCGTATCCACCTTTACGATCACCATGTGGGTCTGGTGGTGGAACAGCTGCGCTGTATAACCGATGGCAAAAGCCCTGATGCGGCTTTTTTGCTGCGCGTTAAAGAGCACTACACCCATTTATTACCCGATTACCCGCGCTTCGAAATTGCGGAGAGCTTTTTTAATTCTGTTTATTGTCGGTTATTTGACCACCGCTCGTTATCTCCCGAGCGGTTATTTATTTTCAGCTCCCAGCCCGAGCGCCGTTTTCGTACCATCCCGCGGCCGCTGGCGAGAGACTTCTTTCCCGATAACGGCTGGGCGTCTCTGCTACACCGCGTGTTAACCGATTTACCGCTGCGCTTGCCCTGGCAGAACAAAACCAGAGACATCGGTTTTATCATCGCGCATCTCGGTGAAACGTTCGGTGAAGAGGTACTCGCTCACAGCCATCTTCACGTTGCGAATGAGCTTTTTTACCGTAATAAAGCCGCCTGGCTGGTCGGCAAACTGATTACGCCCACCGCTACCGTACCGTTCCTGCTGCCCATTCACCGCAGCGATGAGGGCGAGCTGTTTGTCGATACCTGCCTGACAACCAGCGCTGAGGCCAGCATTGTTTTTGGTTTTGCCCGTTCTTATTTCATGGTGTATGCACCGCTGCCAGCGGCTCTGGTGGAGTGGCTGCGTGAGATCCTGCCGGGGAAAACCACCGCCGAGCTGTATATGGCGATTGGCTGTCAGAAGCACGCCAAAACCGAAAGCTACCGGGAATATCTGCACTACATCTCCGCGGCTGATGAGCAGTTTATCGAAGCCCCCGGCATTCGCGGGATGGTGATGCTGGTGTTTACCCTGCCAGGCTTTGATCGGGTGTTTAAAGTTATCAAAGATAAGTTCGCGCCACAGAAAGAGATGACTGCCGCCCATGTCCGGGCCTGCTATCAGCTGGTGAAAGAACACGACCGCGTCGGGCGCATGGCGGACACCCAGGAATTCGAAAACTTTGTGCTGGATAAGCAGCAGATTGACCCGGCGCTCATGGCGCTTTTGCTTCAGGAAGCGCCGGGTAAGATAACCGATCTGGGCGATAAAATTGTCATCAGCCACCTCTACATAGAGCGCCGCATGGTGCCGCTGAATATCTGGCTGGAGCAGTCGGAAGGGCAAGGATTACGGGATGCCATTGAAGAGTACGGCAATGCTATCCGCCAGCTTGCCGCCGCCAATATCTTCCCGGGCGACATGCTGTTTAAAAACTTTGGCGTCACCCGTCACGGGCGTGTGGTGTTCTATGATTATGATGAAATTTGCTATATGACCGAAGTGAATTTCCGCGACATACCGCCGCCGCGCTACCCGGAAGACGAGATGTCCAGCGAGCCGTGGTATAGCGTCTCGCCGGGGGATGTTTTTCCGGAGGAGTTTCGTCACTGGCTATGTGCTGACCCGCGCATCGGGCCGTTATTTGAAGAGATGCACGACGATCTGTTCCATGCGAGCTACTGGCGTGGACTGCAAACGCGGATTAAGAACGGGCACGTGGAGGATGTGTACGCTTACCGGCGTAAGCAGCGGTTTAGCATCAGATTTTCTCCCTCTCCCGCAGGGTGAGGTCATCATGTTTTCTCCCTCTCCCTGTGGGAGAGGGTCGGGGTGAGGGCATCAGGTCGCACTCAATCCTAGCGAATCCCACCGTACGCCAGCGTCACCTCTTTTGCCGCCTTAATCACCAGCGCACCCAGCTCGGTTACCCGGTCATCGGTCATGCGGGAGATTGGCCCGGAGATGGAGATGGCCGCAAACGGTTCGCGGTGCTCGTCAAAAATACAGGCCGCGAGACAGCGCAGGCCGAGCGCGTGTTCTTCATCATCAAACGAATAGCCACGCTTGCGCGTCAGGGCTAAATCTTCTTTCAGATGGACTGGGGAAACCAGCGTCGCATGGGTGTAGGCGTGCAGCCCTTTGCGGTGCAATAAGCCGGTTACCTGTTCTTCGCTCAGCTGCGAGAGAAACGCTTTGCCCGCCCCGGAGGCATGCATCGGCAGTTTGCCGCCAATGGGGGCAGACATACGCATCAGCTGGGTACATTGTACCTGGTCGATGATGATCGCCTGATGGTCGCTCTGGTCCAGAACGGCCAGGTTCACTGTTTCACCGGACTCTTCCATTAGCTTGCGCAGAATAGGGTGCACAATGGCCAGCAGGTTACGGCTTTGCAGGAAGCTACTGCCGACGATAAACGCATGTGCGCCCACCGCCCAGTGCCCCAGTTCGCCCACCTGACGCACAAAGCCCAGCTGCTGCATGGTGGTGAGCAGGCGGTGAGTGGTGGAGTTTGGCAGGCCAGCCTGTTGCGCCAGCTCCGTCAGGGCCACGCTACTGTGCGACTCGGCTATCCATTCCAGCAGCTTCAGACCGCGAGTCAGCGATTGAACCTGTCCGCCCTGTTGTGTGGCGGTGGTGGCAGCAGGTTTTCTGCCGCGTTTAGCGGGAACGGTAGCGACCATGACGATCTCCTTTTTCTGTATCGTGGAAATCATTTTCGTTTTATTTGCTGGTTTTGCAACCGTTATCCTGACTGATCGGATGAGTGATGGTGAACATGTCTCATGTTACCGCTGTGTGACTTTTCCACCCTGCCAGATTATGCCAGTATGGACTGCTGGCCTTTTGGCCTGGTTGAGCGTTGTCGGGAGCAAGTGTGAGCAGCAAAGTAGAGCAACTGCGTGCGCAGTTAAATGAACGAATTCTGGTGCTGGACGGCGGCATGGGCACCATGATCCAGGGCTATCGTCTGAGTGAAGACGATTTCCGCGGCGAGCGTTTTGCCGACTGGCCATGTGACCTGAAAGGGAACAACGACCTGCTGGTGTTAAGCAAGCCGCAAGTGATTGCGGATATCCACAACGCCTATTTTGAAGCGGGTGCGGATATCGTTGAAACCAACACCTTTAACTCGACAACTATCGCCATGGCGGATTACCAGATGGAATCCCTGTCGGCGGAAATCAACTTTGCCGCTGCGAAGCTGGCGCGCGCCTGTGCAGACGAATGGACGGCCCGCACGCCGGATAAACCACGCTACGTTGCCGGGGTACTTGGCCCGACAAACCGCACGGCGTCGATTTCACCTGACGTGAACGACCCCGCGTTTCGTAATATTAGCTTCGACCAGCTGGTGGCCGCGTACCGCGAATCCACAAAAGCGCTGGTGGAAGGCGGTTCCGATCTGATCCTGATTGAAACAGTATTCGATACCCTCAACGCCAAAGCTGCGATTTACGCGGTAAAAGAGGAGTTCGAAGCGCTGGGCGTTGACTTGCCGATCATGATTTCCGGCACCATTACCGACGCCTCCGGCCGTACCTTGTCCGGCCAGACAACCGAAGCCTTTTATAACTCACTGCACCACGCCGAAGCGCTCTCCTTCGGCCTGAACTGCGCGTTGGGGCCTGATGAACTGCGTCAGTACGTGCAGGAACTCTCGCGTATTGCGGAATGCTACGTCACCGCCCACCCGAACGCCGGTCTGCCAAACGCCTTTGGTGAATACGATCTGGATGCCGACACCATGGCGGCGCAAATCCGCGAGTGGGCCGAGTCAGGCTTCCTGAATATCGTGGGTGGCTGTTGCGGTACCACGCCAGAACATATCGCGGCCATGAGCAATGCGGTAGCCGGCTTGCCGCCGCGCAAGCTGCCAGAGCTGCCCGTCGCCTGCCGTTTGTCTGGCCTTGAGCCGCTGACCATCGGCGACGATAGCCTGTTTGTGAACGTCGGTGAACGTACAAACGTCACTGGCTCCGCGAAGTTCAAGCGCCTGATTAAAGAAGAGAAGTACAGCGAAGCGCTGGACGTTGCCCGCCAGCAGGTTGAAAGCGGCGCACAGATTATCGATATCAACATGGATGAAGGGATGCTCGACGCCGAAGCGGCGATGGTGCGTTTCCTCAACCTGATTGCCGGCGAGCCGGACATCGCCCGCGTGCCGATTATGATTGACTCCTCGAAGTGGGAAGTCATCGAAAAAGGGCTGAAATGCATTCAGGGTAAAGGCATCGTTAACTCCATTTCGATGAAAGAGGGGATCGATATCTTTATCCATCACGCGAAGCTGGTACGCCGTTACGGCGCAGCCGTGGTGGTCATGGCCTTTGATGAAGTCGGTCAGGCCGACACCCGCGAGCGCAAGATTGAGATTTGCCGCCGTGCGTACAAAATTTTGACCGAAGAGGTGGGCTTCCCGCCGGAAGACATCATTTTCGACCCGAACATCTTCGCGGTGGCGACCGGGATTGAAGAACACAACAACTACGCCCAGGACTTTATCGGTGCCTGTGAGGACATCAAACGCGAGCTGCCACATGCGCTGATCTCCGGCGGTGTGTCGAACGTGTCGTTCTCATTCCGTGGTAACGACCCGGTGCGTGAGGCTATCCACGCCGTATTCCTTTACTACGCTATCCGCAACGGGATGGATATGGGGATCGTGAACGCCGGGCAACTGGCAATTTACGACGACCTGCCGGCAGAACTGCGCGATGCGGTGGAGGACGTTATCCTCAACCGTCGTGATGATGCCACCGAGCGAATGCTGGATCTGGCTGAAAAATACCGTGGCAGCAAATCGGATGAAGCGGTCAATGTTCAGCAGGCCGAATGGCGCTCCTGGGATGTGAGAAAGCGTCTGGAATATTCGCTGGTTAAAGGGATTACCGAGTTTATCGAACTGGATACCGAAGAAGCGCGTCTCCAGTCCGCGCGCCCGATTGAAGTAATCGAAGGGCCGCTGATGGACGGCATGAACGTGGTCGGTGACCTGTTCGGCGAGGGCAAAATGTTCCTGCCACAGGTGGTGAAATCCGCCCGCGTGATGAAGCAGGCTGTGGCCTACCTTGAACCCTTTATCGAAGCCAGTAAAGAGAAAGGCTCCAGCAACGGGAAAATGGTTATCGCCACCGTAAAAGGCGATGTTCACGACATCGGCAAGAATATCGTCGGCGTGGTGTTGCAGTGTAATAACTACGAAATTATCGATCTTGGCGTGATGGTGCCCGCGGACAAAATCCTCAAAACCGCACGTGAAGTGAACGCCGACCTGATTGGCCTTTCCGGGCTGATCACTCCGTCGCTGGACGAGATGGTCAACGTGGCGAAAGAGATGGAGCGTCAGGGCTTTACCATTCCGCTGCTGATTGGCGGAGCGACCACCTCTAAAGCGCATACCGCGGTGAAAATCGAGCAGAACTACAGTGGCCCGACGGTCTACGTGCAAAACGCCTCGCGTACTGTGGGGGTTGTCTCTTCACTGCTATCCGCCACGCAGCACGATGACTTTGTGGCACGCACCCGCAAAGAGTACGAAACCGTCCGTGTTCAGCACGCGCGTAAAAAGCCCCGCACGCCACCGGTTACGTTGCAGGCTGCGCGCGATAACGATCTGGCGTTCGACTGGTCCAGCTATACGCCGCCGGTTGCGCACCGTCTGGGCGTGCAGGATGTGACGGCCAGTATTGAAACGCTGCGTAACTACATCGACTGGACGCCGTTCTTTATGACCTGGTCGCTGGCGGGAAAATACCCGCGCATCCTCGAAGACGAAGTGGTGGGTGAAGAAGCACAGCGCCTGTTCAAAGATGCGAACGAGATGCTCGATATGCTGAGCGCGGAGAAAACCCTCAACCCGCGTGGCGTGGTGGGGCTGTTCCCGGCAAACCGCGTGGGTGACGATGTTGAAATCTACCGTGATGAAACCCGCACCCATGTGCTGGCCGTGAGCCGCCATCTGCGCCAGCAAACCGAGAAGGTGGGTTTTGCGAACTACTGTCTGGCCGATTTCGTGGCACCGAAGCTTTCCGGTAAAGCCGATTACATCGGCGCATTTGCCGTAACCGGTGGTCTGGAAGAAGATGCGCTGGCGGATGCGTTCGAAGCGCAGCACGATGATTACAACAAAATCATGGTGAAAGCGATTGCCGACCGTCTGGCGGAGGCTTTCGCGGAGTACCTGCACGAGCGCGTGCGCAAGGTGCACTGGGGTTACGCGGCCAATGAAAACCTCAGCAACGAGGAGTTAATCCGCGAAAACTACCAGGGCATTCGCCCGGCACCGGGCTACCCGGCCTGCCCGGAACACACCGAGAAGGGCACCATCTGGGAGCTGCTGGATGTGGAAACACACACCGGCATGAAGCTGACCGAATCCTTCGCCATGTGGCCTGGGGCATCAGTTTCTGGCTGGTACTTCAGTCACCCGGACAGCAAGTACTTTGCCGTGGCCCAGCTTCAGCGCGATCAGATAGAAGATTATGCGCAGCGTAAAGGGATGAGCGTTTCAGAAGTGGAGCGCTGGTTAGCGCCGAATTTAGGCTACGACGCGGACTAAGGTCACTTTTCCTTACAACAAACAGGGCGCTCATTGGGCGCCCTGTCTCTTTCTTACGTTTAAACCCTTATACTGAAAGAAGGTTCTTTCCACATCGCCCGGTGGGATTTGCTTACCGGGCCTGTGCGTAGGCCGGATAAGGCGTAGCCGCCATCCGGCAAGACAACGCGCGCTGAACCTCAGGAAAATCGATAACGATAAGGAGGACCCCCTTCTGTGCTGACTCTGTTACACCTGCTCTCCGCAGTGGCATTGCTGGTATGGGGCACACATATTGTCCGTACCGGTGTGATGCGCGTATTCGGTGCGCGCCTACGAACCGTTCTCAGCAGCAGCGTTGAGAAGAAACCGCTCGCCTTCTGTGCAGGCATCGGCGTGACGGCGCTGGT
Organism: Enterobacter soli ATCC BAA-2102; assembly: GCF_001654845.1. Taxonomy (GTDB): domain Bacteria; phylum Pseudomonadota; class Gammaproteobacteria; order Enterobacterales; family Enterobacteriaceae; genus Enterobacter; species Enterobacter soli. The sequence goes on from NZ_LXES01000022.1 coordinate 11,279, forward strand.
GCAAAGTAGTAACGCCACCACCATGCTTGTTACCTCGTTTGTGGCGCAGGATCTGGTGGCGCTCACGCCTGCGCTGGTGATTGTGCTGGGTGCCGATGTGGGGACCGCGCTGATGGCGCGTATCCTGACGTTCGATCTGTCGTGGCTGTCGCCGCTGCTGATTTTTATCGGCGTTATCTTCTTCCTGGGCCGTAAGCAGACCCGCGCAGGGCAGCTCGGGCGAGTGGGCATTGGCCTGGGGTTGATCCTGCTGGCGCTGGAGCTGATTGTGCAGGCGGTGACGCCCATTACGCAGGCCAATGGCGTGCAGGTGATTTTCGCCTCGTTGACGGGCGATATCATGCTGGATGCGCTGATTGGTGCCGTCTTTGCTATCGTCAGTTATTCAAGCCTGGCCGCCGTGCTGCTGACCGCGACCCTTGCGAGTGCCGGGGCTATCTCGTTCCCGGTGGCGCTGTGTCTGGTGATTGGTGCGAACCTCGGCTCCGGCCTGCTGGCGATGCTCAACAACAGCGCCGCCAATGCCGCCGCCCGCCGCGTTGCGCTCGGCAGCCTGCTGTTTAAGCTGGTGGGAAGCCTGATTATTCTGCCGTTTGTTCACCTGCTGGCAGGGATCATGCAAAAGCTGCCTTTGTCGGACGCCGAGCTGGTTATCTATTTTCACGTGTTCTACAACCTGGTGCGCTGTCTGGCGATGGTTCCCTTCGCTGCGCCAATGGCCCGCTTCTGCGAACGCCTTATCCGCGATGAACCTGAGCTGGACGCCCGGCTGAAACCGAAGCATCTGGACACCTCTGCGTTGGACACCCCGGCCCTGGCCTTAGCCAATGCCGCCCGTGAGACACTGCGCATGGGCGATGCGATGGAAACGATGCTGGAGGGGCTGCAAAGGGTCATGCACGGCGAGCCTCGCGAAGAAAAAGAGCTGCGCAGGCTGGCAGATGATATCAACGTGCTTTATACCGCCATCAAGCTCTATCTGGCGCGAATGCCTCAGGACGAGCTGGCGGAAGAGGAGTCGCGCCGGTGGGCGGAAATCATCGAAATGTCCCTGAACCTGGAGCAGGCCTCTGACATCGTCGAACGTATGGGCAGTGAAATAGCCGATAAATCATTGGCTGCACGCCGTGCATTCTCGGTTGAAGGTCTGAAAGAGCTGGAAGCCTTGCACGAACAGCTATTGAGTAACCTCAAGCTGGCGATGTTGGTCTTTTTCTCAAGCGATGTGCCTGGTGCACGCCGTTTACGCCGTAATAAACACCGTTTCCGCATTCTTAACCGCCGCTACTCTCATGCGCACGTTGAGCGCCTGCATCAGCAAAACGTGCAAAGCATTGAAACCAGCTCCCTGCATCTGGGGCTGCTGGGCGATATGAAACGTCTTAACTCGTTGTTCTGTTCCGTTGCCTACAGCGTGATGGAACAGCCGGATGAAGACGACGAGCGGGACGAGTATTAATCTCTGAAAGCGCCTCGCAGAACTGCTTTACGAGGCGTGCTTCCTTTTTAAATGTGTTCTAGCCTGAAAGCCTTACTATTGAGAGGGAATAGAAAGTGCTTGTTTACTACGCTACACTTCGCCAATTCATGCGCATTCCAATGGGGGTTGTCATGCGCGCTGCTAAAGGCGTTAAAAAATCGGTCAATGTTTCACTTGCGCCAGAGATTCTGGACGAGGCGCGCAAACTTGAACTCAATCTTTCTGCCGTATTAACGGAAGCATTGCAGGAGAAGTTTCGTGAAAGACATCGTGCTGCGTGGCTGGAAGAAAATAAAGAAGCCATTGAGGCAGTTAACCAATGGGTGGATGAAAACGGCTCTTTCAGCAACTTTCAAAGGTCGTTCTGATGGAGCAATATTTTGCTTATGAGAATGCTGGTAGCGGTAAGGCGGTTTATCCGTGGTTGATCAACATGCAGCATCCCGTTGCGAATGTGATGAAACATGTACTGGTTGCTCCTGCACTTGAATTAAGCCAACTCGGTGGCATTCATCCCCCAGCGAAAGTGTTCCCGGTGGTTGAAATCGCTGGAAAACCTTGTGTGGTAATGATGCATATGATGTCGGGTATCTCCGCAAAAGAGTTAGGTGAGCGCGTGGCTGATCTGACTGATAAAAGGGCTTCTTTGCGGGATGCGCTCGATTTTCTTATCAATGGCTACTAAGGCATTTTTTCTCAGCCACAAGGTAAGGTATATTTCGCCTCTACAGGAGAAACTATGCTGCCAACTCAATCAACCCGATTAAATAAATACATTAGCGAGAGCGGGATCTGCTCACGTCGCGAGGCTGACCGTTACATTGAACAGGGTAACGTGTTCCTCAACGGCAAACGCGCCACCATCGGCGACCAGGTCGTACCTGGCGATGTGGTCAAAGTGAATGGTCAGGTCATCGAACCCCGCGATGCCGAAGACCTGGTGTTTATCGCGTTGAATAAACCGGTTGGTATCGTTAGTACCACGGAAGATGGCGAGCGGGACAACATTGTTGATTTCGTTAACCACAGCAGTCGTATCTTCCCGATTGGTCGTCTGGATAAAGACTCCCAGGGGCTGATTTTTCTCACCAACCACGGCGACCTGGTAAACAAAATTCTGCGTGCCGGAAACGACCACGAGAAAGAGTACATCGTCACGGTGAATAAACCGGTCACTGATGAGTTTATCCGTGGAATGGGTGCCGGCGTGCCGATTCTGGGTACCGTCACCAAAAAGTGTAAGGTGAAGAAAGAAGCTCCGTTCGCGTTTCGCATTACGCTGGTGCAGGGCTTAAACCGCCAGATCCGTCGTATGTGCGAGCACTTTGGTTATGATGTGACGAAGCTGGAGCGCACCCGAATCATGAACGTCAGCCTGTCCGGTATTCCGTTGGGCGAGTGGCGTGATTTAACCGGTGACGAACTGATTGAGCTGTTTAAGCTGATTGAGGATTCGTCTTCTGAAGCGAAACCAAAAGCGAAAGCCAAACCGAAGACCCAGGTGGTTAAGCGCCCGGTGGTGAAAGCCCCGCAGGCAGAAGACAAAGGGCGAGGTAAACCGGCTAATGGAAAACGCTTTACCCAGCCCGGGCGCAAAAAGAAAGGGCGCTAATCAGCGCCGTCCACGGGTAGAGGTATTTGCCGACCAGGAAAACGTCGCCTCTGCATCGGGTTTATAAGCCTGCTGTTTCTTCAACTTGCGGGCTTTTTTTGCGTCTGCTTCACGCTGTTCCATCAGTTTGTCGATGTACTCTCTTTTTACCTGATTGGTTTCGCCGTTAGTCAGTGTGCGGCCATGGGCGATACGGGCGCGGTCGAGAAGCGTCTTAAGTTCACGCTGCTCGGCTTCCGTCATATCTTGCTGGGTCAATCGTGGTGTCGCCATCGCTGAAGCCTCCTGTTGAAGAGGCTTCAGTGTAAAACAAGTGGCGGCAATTAACCTTGTTTCACCACATCTTTTTTCGGTTGTTCTTCAATAGGTTTGCCAGACCAGTAACCTGCCAGCAGAGAGCCTGAAAGGTTATGCCACACTGAGAACAATGCGCCAGGCAGGGCAGCCAGCGGCGAGAAGTAGATTTTACCTAGTGCCGCGGCCAGGCCAGAGTTTTGCATTCCCACTTCAATCGCCAGCGTGCGGCAGGTGGATTCGTCAAAGCCAAACAGTTTGCCACCCCAGTAACCACCCAGCAGGCCAATGGTGTTATGCAGTACCACCGCAATGATCACCACAAAGCCGACAGACGCAATGTGCGAGGCGGAACCCGCTACCACGGCGCTGATGATTGCCAGAATACAGACCATCGAAAACGCGGGCAGACAGGGTTCGACCGCCTTCACCACGCGCGGGAACAGATGGTGGATAATCAGCCCCAGCGCAATCGGGATCACCACGATTTGCAGAATGCTGAGCAGCATCCCCATGACGTCTACCTGAATATGCGCATCCACATACAGGCGGGTTAACAGCGGTGTGGCAATCACGCCTACGAGAGTAGACACGGACGAGATGGTCACGGAGAGCGCAACATCGCCTTTCGCCAGATAGATCATCACGTTTGATGCTGTACCACTCGCCACGCTGCCGACCAGCACCATCCCGGCGGATAAATCAGGCGGCATCTTAAAGGCCATCGCCAGCAGCCAGGCCGCGAGTGGCATCACCAGATAGTGCAGGAAAATACCCGCAGCGACAGGTGCAGGGCGCGACAGCACGCGTTTAAAGTCGTCAATTTTCAGATGCACGCCCATACCGAACATAATCAGCATCAGCAACGTGGTGACCCAGGGGCCGATGCCCGTGAAGCTGGTGGGGGTGTAATACGCGAGTACAGAGAGCAGCAGTGCCCATAACGGGAACAGCCGGGTGATGGCGGATAACATAGTTAATTCCTTGCAGTATTGTCGTGTTGTTTAGTTATGAAAAAGCCGGGTCTGTGCCCGGCTTATTGATATTGTTTATCGTGCTAACGAATTTTATTCAAACAAATTCTGATGAAGTTTTTGCACGACAAGCTCAGCCTGATCGGCAGGGACGAGGAAGCACAGGTTGTAGCTGGATGCGCCGTAGCAAATCATGCGGATGTTGAACGGGTCGAGCACGCCGAAGACCTCTTTGCCCACGCCACAGGCGCGTGACAGCTTGTTACCGATGATGGCAACCAGCGCCAGGTTCTCTTCCACTTCCACGCGGCACAGTTCAGACAGCTCAATCAACAGCGATTGCGTCAGCAGGGTATCGCCAGTAGAAGTTGAACCAGTAGTGTCCAGCGTCAACGCGACACTCACTTCGGACGTCGTGATCAGGTCTACGGAGATATTGTGGCGCGCCAGGATCCCAAACACTTCCGCCAGGAAGCCGCGGGAGTGCAGCATGTTCAGGCTGTGCAGTGTCACCAGCGTCTGGCGGCGGCGCAGGGCCAGCGCGCGGAACAGCGGTGGGTTCTCGGTTTTTTTACAGACCAGCGTACCGCCCGCTTTCGGATCTTTGCTGGAGCCAACGAACACCGGAATATCACTGCGAACAGCAGGTAACAGGGTCGCCGGATGTAGCACTTTCGCGCCGAAGGTGGCCATTTCTGCCGCTTCTTCAAACGCGATCACATCAATTCGTTTCGCCGCGGACACCACGCGCGGGTCGGTGGTGTAGATGCCCGGGACATCGGTCCAGATATCCACACGGGTCGCATGCAGCGCTTCGCCCAGCAGTGCGGCGGTGTAGTCACTGCCACCACGGCCAAGGGTAGTGGTACGGCCTTTCGCTTCGCTACCGATAAAGCCCTGGGTGATCACCATACCCTCAGCAAGACGCGGTGTCAGTTGCTGGTTGGTTAGTTCAGCCAGCACGTCGACGTCCGGCTCGGCGCGGCCAAAGCGGTCGCTGGTGCGCATGATTTTGCGGACGTCAAACCACTGCGCCTGAACTTCACGTTCACGCAGGATCTCAACGAACAGCAGGGTAGACATCAGCTCGCCGTGGCTAACCAGTTCGTCAGTCAGGGCAGTAGAGGTTGCCAGCGATGCGGCTTCCGCAAGCGTGGTGATGTTTTCGAGCAGGCGCTCAACTTCTTCGCGGATGACGTTCGGATTCTGCATCCGTTCGAGGATGTTGAACTGAATTTTGCGCAGCGCATCGAGCTTCACGAAACGTTCTGTCGCTTCCAGTCCTTCAGACAGAGAAACCAGCAGGTTCGTCACGCCAGCGGATGCTGAAAGCACCACCAGGCGGGTATTCGGATCGGCTAGCACCACATCGGCGCTGCGGTTCATGGCATCGTAATCAGCCACACTGGTGCCGCCAAACTTAGCGACCACAAAACTCGTCATAACAACCTCGTGTCAGGGAATGAATAAAGCGACCTTGGCACAAGAATGAAACGAAAACAGGTGCAGGCGCAAATACGGCCCTATAAATAAAATGTGGGGGAGGTCCTGTCAATGCTGGGATTATGCGGATTTTTCATGGGGGGGCACCCCTCAGTAACAGGACTTATAACATGTCGCTATTTTATTCTGCAAACCAGGACATTCTGAACGACATTCAACCCCCTCGGGGGCAGGTTTTAGCAGCTATACTTTTCGGGTCTTTTCACCTGCGTTTGATGCAGGCCAGGGCAATGGCATAAAAACCATCACAATTTTTATTTGCAGGCGCTACAATCGACCGCAGTCACAATTCTCAAATCAGAAGAGTATTGCTAATGAAAAACATCAACCCAACGCAGACCGCTGCCTGGCAGGCACTACAGAAACATTATGATGAAATGAAAGACGTCACTATCGCGGATCTGTTCGCGAAAGATGCCGATCGTTTCAACAAGTTCTCCGCGACCTTCGACGACCTGATGCTGGTGGACTTCTCCAAAAACCGCATTACCGAAGAGACACTGGCAAAATTGCAGGATCTGGCGAAAGAAACCGCGCTCAGCGATGCGATTAAATCCATGTTCTCTGGCGAGAAGATCAACCGCACCGAAGACCGTGCTGTGCTGCACGTTGCACTGCGTAACCGTAGCAATACTCCAATTATCGTCGATGGCAAAGATGTGATGCCAGAAGTGAACGCGGTACTGGAGAAGATGAAAGCCTTCTCTGAAGCGATCATCTCTGGTAGCTGGAAAGGCTACACCGGTAAAGCCATCACCGACGTGGTGAACATCGGTATCGGTGGTTCTGACCTCGGCCCATTCATGGTCACCGAAGCGCTGCGCCCGTACAAAAACCACCTCAACATGCACTTCGTTTCTAACGTCGATGGCACGCACATCGCTGAAGTGCTGAAGAACGTGAACCCAGAAACCACTCTGTTCCTGGTGGCGTCTAAAACCTTCACCACCCAGGAAACCATGACCAACGCCCACAGCGCGCGTGACTGGTTCCTGGAAACCGCCGGTGACAACAAACACGTCGCGAAACACTTCGCCGCGCTGTCTACCAACGGTAAAGCGGTTGGCGAGTTCGGTATCGACACGGCAAACATGTTCGAGTTCTGGGACTGGGTTGGCGGCCGTTACTCTCTGTGGTCTGCAATCGGTCTGTCCATCATCCTGTCTGTTGGCTTCGACAACTTCGTTGAGCTGCTTTCCGGCGCACATGCGATGGATAAACACTTCGCCTCCACCGCGCCTGAGAAAAACCTGCCAGTACTGCTGGCACTGATTGGTATCTGGTACAACAACTTCTTCGGTGCTGAAACCGAAGCTATCCTGCCATACGACCAGTATATGCACCGCTTTGCTGCCTACTTCCAGCAGGGCAACATGGAATCCAACGGTAAATACGTTGACCGTAACGGCAATGCCGTGGACTACCAGACTGGCCCAATCATCTGGGGCGAGCCTGGCACCAACGGCCAGCACGCGTTCTACCAGCTGATCCACCAGGGCACCAAAATGGTACCGTGCGATTTCATCGCGCCAGCGATTACCCATAACCCGCTGTCGGATCACCATCCGAAACTGCTGTCTAACTTCTTCGCTCAGACTGAAGCGCTGGCGTTCGGCAAGTCTCGTGACGTGGTTGAACAGGAATACCGCGACCAGGGTAAAGATCCGGCGACCCTGGATCACGTTGTGCCGTTCAAAGTGTTCGAAGGCAACCGCCCAACCAACTCCATCCTGCTGCGCGAAATCACTCCGTTCAGCCTGGGTGCGCTGATTGCCCTGTATGAGCACAAAATCTTTACTCAGGGCGCGATCCTGAACATCTTCACCTTTGACCAGTGGGGCGTTGAGCTGGGCAAACAGCTGGCAAACCGCATTCTGCCAGAGCTGGGTGATGACAAAGCGATTAACAGCCACGACAGCTCTACAAACGGTTTGATTAATCGTTATAAAGCATGGCGTGCATAATTAATATGTCATGAAAAATGCCGGCGAAATGCCGGCATTTTTTTATCGGATAATTCCTGATGTCTGTTATTTAACTCAAATTCCCGTGATGAGTTTAATCTGAAAAAGGCCGTTAACCTGTTAATTACTGCGGTTTATTTTAGGAATATACGGAGAATGAAATTGGTATGTTGTTATTATAACTTGCTGAATAAAAATGATTTTATATTAGTTTAATTATTCTCTTTCATCGCAAATATCCAATATTCTGAAAACCTCCCCTCTATTTACCCGTACGACAATCCCTCTGCTTTAGTTGTGTATACTCGATTCCGCTCGAAATTCTTTTTGGGCACATCTCCATTCATTCAATGAAGGGAAATTGTTATGAAGAAAGTACTGTATGGCATTTTTGCCATATCTGCGCTTGCGGCGACATCTGTATATGCGGCTCCGGTTCAGGTCGGGGAAGCGGCAGGGTCGGCAGCGACGTCTGCGTCTGCGGGGAGTTCTACCGCAGCCAGCACCAGCACCGTAAGTTCAGCCGTGGGTGTCGCGCTGGCGGCAACCGGTGGCGGTGATGGCTCCAATACCGGAACCACGACCACCACGACGACCAGCACCCAGTAATACCGGGTGTTTTAATCATAACCACACTTCGGTGTGGTTATTTCGCCCCTTCGGAGAAGAGTCGTGAAGCGACCTGCAATCATCCTGATTTGCCTGCTTTTACAGGCGTGTTCAGCCACCACTAAAGGGCTGGGAAACTCGCTGTGGGACAGCATGTTTGGTACGCCTGGCGTGCATCTTACCGATGACGATATCCAGAACATGCCCTATGCCAGCCAGTACATGCAGTTAAACGATGGCCCGCAACTGTTTGTGGTGCTCGCTTTCGATGAAAACGGGCAGCAGAAATGGGTGACGCAGGATCAGGCCACCATCGTGACGCAGCATGGTCGAATCGTAAAAACGCTGCTTGGCGGCGATAACCTGCTTGAGGTGAACAATCTTGCGGCCGACCCGCTCATCAAACCGAATCAGATAACCGATGGTGCAAGCTGGACGCGCACGATGGGCTGGACGGAACACAAGCAGGTACGCTACGCCACGGCACACTCTGTATTCCGCTGGGACGGCACGGACAGCGTAAAGGTTGGCAGTGATGAAACCCAGGTTCGCGTGCTGGATGAAGCGGTCACCACCGATCAGACAAGCTGGCATAACCGCTACTGGGTGGATGATGAAGGGCAGATCCGCCAGTCGCTACAGTACCTCGGCGCCAATTTCTTCCCGGTAAAAACCACTCTGATCAAGGCGGCGAAACCATGAAAATCCGCACTAGCATGGCGCTGATCCTGTGCCTTGCCGCGCCGCTGGCCTGGTCTGCGGGCACGGTGAAGGTTTACACGCCTGACAGCACACAACCCAAAACCTTAACCAATGCCGGGCATCTGCTGGATCTTGTCGGCCAGCCCAGGCTGGCAAACAGCTGGTGGCCCGGGGCTGTGATCAGCGAGCACCAGGCAACGGTGCTGGCAGAACAAAAACAGCGCGCATTGCTCGCAAGGCTTACCGGCCTTGCAGAACAGGAAGATGGCGATGACGCGGCGGCAATCAACAGCGTTCGCCAGCAGTTGCAGGCGCTGAAGATAACCGGCCGCCAGCAGATCAACCTCGACCCGGATGCGGTGAGAGTGGCAGAGAACGGCAACCCAACGCTTGAAGGGGAGTACACGCTCTGGCTTCCTGCTCAGCCTTCAACCATCACCGTGATGGGGCTTGTCAGCAGTCCGGGTAAAAAGCCCTTCACGCCAGGGCGCGATGTGGCGAGTTACCTTGATGAGCAGAGCGCGTTGAGTGGTGCGGATAACAGCTACGCCTGGGTGGTTTATCCCGACGGGCGCACACAAAAAGTCCCCGTGGCCTACTGGAACAAGCGCCATATCGAACCCATGCCCGGCAGCGTGATTTTTGTCGGCTTTGCCGACCACTTCTGGACGAAGGCATATGACGGACTCAACGCCGATATCCTTCACACCCTGATGCAGCGGATACCGGATTAATGAAAAGAACTTATCTCTACAGCATGCTGGCGCTGTGCGTAAGCGCTGCCTGCCATGCAGAAACGTATCCGGCGCCGGTGGGTCCATCGCAATCGGACTTCGGCGGTGTCGGCTTAATGCAAACGCCCACGGCACGCATGGCGCGTGAAGGGGAACTGAGCCTTAACTATCGTGATAACGATCAGTACCGCTATTACTCAGCTTCTGTGCAGCTGTTTCCGTGGCTTGAAACCACGCTGCGTTATACCGATGTGCGTACCAAACAATACAGCAGCGTAGAGGCATTCTCCGGCGACCAGACATACAAAGATAAAGCTTTCGACGTCAAACTGCGCCTGTGGGAAGAGAGCTACTGGATGCCGCAAGTGTCCGTCGGGGCGCGGGATATCGGCGGTACGGGCTTGTTTGATGCGGAGTATATCGTTGCCAGCAAAGCCTGGGGCCCGTTTGATTTCTCGCTGGGTATGGGCTGGGGTTATCTCGGCACTAGCGGTAACGTGAAAAACCCGTTCTGTTCCTACAGCGACAAATATTGTTATCGCGACAACAGCTACCAGAAAGCCGGCTCGATCAACGGCGACCAGATGTTCCACGGCCCGGCCTCGCTGTTTGGCGGCGTAGAATACCAGACGCCGTGGCAGCCATTACGCCTGAAGCTGGAGTACGAAGGTAACAACTACAGCGAAGATTTCGCCGGAAAAATTGAGCAGAAGAGCAAGTTTAACGTCGGCGCCATTTACCGCGTCACCGATTGGGCCGACGTTAACCTCAGCTATGAGCGCGGTAACACCGTGATGTTTGGTTTTACCCTGCGCACCAACTTCAACGATATGCGGCCGCATTACAACGACAACGCACGGCCTGCATACCGACCGGAGCCGCAGGACGCCATTATTCAGCACTCCGTGGTGGCTAACCAGCTCACGCTGCTGAAATACAACGCGGGCCTCGCGGATCCGAAAATTCAGGTGAAAGGCGATACGCTTTACGTTACCGGCGAGCAGGTGAAATACCGCGACTCGCGCGAAGGGATCGAGCGCGCCAACCGGATCATCATGAACGATCTGCCGGACGGGATCCGCACGATCCGCGTAACGGAAAACCGGCTTAACTTGCCGCAGGTGACCACGGAAACGGATGTGGCCAGCCTGAAGCGCCATCTTGAAGGCGAACCGCTTGGGCATGAAACCGAGCTGGTGCAAAAACGCATTGAGCCCGTGGTGCCTGAAACCACCGAGCAGGGCTGGTATATCGATAAATCGCGCTTTGATTTCCATATCGATCCGGTACTGAACCAGTCCGTCGGCGGGCCGGAAAACTTCTACATGTATCAGCTGGGCGTCATGGCCACGGCGGATCTGTGGGTCACTGACCACCTGCTGACCACCGGTAGTCTGTTTGGCAACATCGCCAACAACTACGACAAATTCAACTATACCAACCCGCCGAACGACTCGAAGCTACCGCGGGTGCGTACCCGCGTGCGTGAGTACGTGCAGAATAATGCCTACGTGAACAACCTCCAGGCAAACTACTTCCAGTACTTCGGCAACGGTTTCTACGGACAGGTGTACGGTGGCTATCTGGAAACCATGTACGGCGGCGCGGGGGCAGAGGTGCTTTACCGTCCTGTCGACAGCAACTGGGCGTTTGGTGTGGATGCCAACTATGTGAAACAGCGTGACTGGCGCAGTGCGCAGGACATGATGAAGTTCACCGATTACAGTGTGAAGACGGGTCACCTGACGGCCTACTGGACGCCATCGTTCGCACCAGATGTGCTGGTCAAAGCCAGCGTCGGGCAGTATCTGGCGGGGGATAAAGGCGGTACGCTGGATATCTCTAAACACTTCGACAGCGGCGTTGTGGTGGGCGGTTATGCCACCATCACCAACGTGTCACCGGATGAATACGGGGAAGGGGACTTCACTAAAGGTGTCTATGTGTCGATTCCGTTGGATCTGTTCTCCACCGGGGCGACGCGCAGCCGCGCAGCAATCGGCTGGACGCCGCTCACGCGTGACGGTGGTCAGCAGCTTGGGCGTAAGTTCCAGCTGTACGACATGACCAGCGATAAGAATATTAACTTCCGCTAGCGCTTCAAGCCGGGTGGCACTGCGTTTGCCCGGCCTACGTTTTTTGTAGGCCCGGTAAGCGCAGCGCCACCGGGCGAATCACAAGCGACGCAAAAGCCTTGCCGGATTCCCGGCGTAAACCCCTTTCTCTGCAATCGATTTTGTTACCACACTTCCTGCGCCAATCACCACGCCATCACAGATGGAGACTGCCAGAATGGTTGCGCCGCTGCCTATTGAGACATCATTACCCACGGTAATACGCCCCCAACTGTCGCGGTCTGCGTTAGGTTTACCGTCACGAAACATATCGTTGGCAAACATGACCCCGTGACCGATAAAACAGCGTTCACCAATAGTGACGTATTCACAGATAAACGTGTGCGACTGAATTTTGCTGTCGTCGCCAATGCGTGTATTGCTCTGGATTTCAACAAAGGGCCCGACGAACACCCCGTTGCCCAACATGCAGTCATACAGGTTAGCGGGTTCGTATACCGTCACATTGTCGCCGTAAGTCACGTTGCGAATGCCGGTTGGTTTGCACTTCATTGGCGTGTTCCTTACATAAAACATAATTAAAAAATATAGATCCGCGTCACATTTTTGCGTTATACAGGAACCTCGCCCTGGAGAATGAGGTGCTGTATGACATCCCTGACTCGTCCGCGCGTTGAGTTTATCTCAACAATCCTCCAGACCGTGCTGAACCTCGGTCTGCTGAGCCTTGGCCTGATACTGGTCGTCTTTCTGGGCAAAGAAACGGTGCATCTGGCGGATGTATTGTTTGCCCCTGAGCAAACCAGCAAATACGAGCTGGTAGAAGGACTGGTGGTCTACTTTCTCTACTTTGAATTTATTGCCCTGATTGTGAAGTATTTTCAGTCAGGTTTTCACTTCCCGCTACGCTATTTTGTCTACATTGGGATCACGGCGATTGTGCGGCTGATCATCGTTGACCACAAATCCCCGCTTGATGTGCTGATCTACTCGGCGGCGATCCTGCTTTTGGTGATCACCCTCTGGCTGTGCAACTCTAAACGGCTGAAACGTGAATAAAAAAATGGCGCTCCGAGGAGCGCCTAATAACAGTCACAAGTTGGGTCAATACAATACGTCAAAGTTGAGGGTTGCAGTGGCATAACACAATGAAACTTAACCTTTTACACCGCCCGCCGTCAGGCCATTAACCAGCCAGCGCTGCGCCAGCAGGAACACCACGGTAATCGGGATGGCAGAGAGTACAGCCGCCGCGGCAAAGTCGCCCCACAGGTAGTTTTGCGGGTTGAGGTATTGCTGCATCCCAACGGCCAGGGTGTAGCTGTTTACATCGCGCAGTAACAGAGACGCGACCGGCACTTCGGTGATAGCGGCGATAAACGACAGGATAAACACCACCGCCAGGATAGGTACCGACAGTGGCAGCAGTACCAGACGGAACGCCTGCCACGGGGTTGCGCCATCCAGCGCCGCCGCTTCTTCCAGCGAGCCGTCGATGGTTTCGAAATAGCCTTTGATGGTCCACACATGCAGGGCGATACCGCCAAGATAGGCGAAGATCACACCGCCGTGGGTGTTCAGGCCGATAAAGGGTACATACTGGCCCAGGCGGTCAAACAAGGCATACAACGCGACCAGAGACAGTACTGCCGGGAACATCTGGAAAATCAGCATCCCTTTCAGCAGCGCGGCTTTGCCCGGGAAACGCATACGGGCGAAAGCATACGCACAGGTAGTCGAGAGCGTGACGATGCCAATCGCGGTGATCCCGGCGATTTTTATCGAGTTCCACAGCCACAGCAGCACCGGGAACGGTGGTGGTGTGACGCGGCCATCCGCATGTTCCACGCTAAAGCCAAGCGCTAACTTCCAGTGTTCCCAGGAGATTTCATCCGGGATCAGGCTACCTGTCGCAAAGTTACCCGAACGCAGGGAGATGGCGATGACCATCAGCAGCGGGAACATGATTGCCGCGATAAAAATCAGCAGGCCTAAATGCGTCGCGAGGAGGCGCAGCTTCTGAGATTTGGGTTGTACCATAGCCATGATCGATGCCCTCCTTAGTCAAATTTCATTCGTGTAGCTTTCAGGTTCACAATCGCCAGAGCACCTACCAGCAGGAAGATCAGGGTGGCAATCGCCGCCGCCAGACCGAAGTCCTGACCACCGCCGCCTTCGAAGGCGATACGGTAGGTGTAGCTCACGAGCAGGTCGGTATAGCCTGCTGGCGTTGTGGTGCCAAGACGGTCAGGGCCGCCGTTGGTCAACAGCTGAATCAGTACGAAGTTGTTAAAGTTAAATGCAAAGCTGGCAATCATCAGCGGCGTCAGCGGTTTAATAAGCAGCGGCAGCGTGATTTTAAAGAAGTTCTGGAACGGGCCAGCGCCATCCATTGCCGAGGCTTCATACAGGTCGTCCGGGATGGCTTTCAGCAGGCCCATGCACAGGATCATCATGTACGGATAACCCAGCCAGGTGTTCACGATGATAATCATCGAACGGGCCGTCGTCGGGTCGCTGAACCAGGCCGGTTTGATACCGAACAGCGCGCTCAGCATCATGTTGATTTCACCGAAGCTCTGGTTAAACAGCCCTTTGAAAATCAGAATCGAGATAAACGATGGTACGGCATACGGCAGGATAAGCAGCACGCGGTAAATCGCTTTGCCTTTCAGGGATTCCCACTGTACTAGACAGGCCAGCACCATGCCCACGGCAACGGTCAGGATCACGGTCAGTACAGAGAACACCACCGTCCAGACGAAAATGGCGAAGAACGGTTTCTGGATCCCTTCGTCGGTAAAGACGCGGGCAAAGTTGTCCCAGCCGATAGTCACGGTATAACCCGGGCTGAGCTTGTCATCACCCCATTTGCCATCGGCGGTAATGGACTGATAGAAACCGATGTCGTTGTTCGGACGGTACTTCACGCCGCTCTGATTGTTGGTGAGTGTTCCGTCATTGGCCAGCGTGTAGAGCGGTTGCGTACCGGAGAACTGGCGCAGTGAGCTCATGGTCACTTTGCTTTCATCGGGCAGCATGGCGGTCAGTTGAGTCAGCGCCTGGCGGTTCTGGGTAATGATACGCAGGTTGGCGCGTTCACCTTCCGGCAGGGCAGCCTCTTTTAAGGCCAGCTTCTGTTCACCACCGAATTTGAAGGTGTCGGAAACGAAGTTTTTACCGCTCTCTTCGTCAGTGAGTGCTAACTTCCACTCGTCACCCGCAGGATACAGGCCGAAGTTGAAGGTTTTACCCGCCTGGTATGAGCGGTCCAGAAGCACCTGCGTTGCGCGTTCTTGCGCCAGCTGGTTGGTGCTGCTGTAGTTGGTGAAGGCGATAGCAATGGTACAAATCAGCGGGAACAGGACGAACAGCCCCATCCCGGCGACACCCGGATAAACGTAACGCCAGGCGTAGGCTTTACGGTTAGCGAAAATATACAGGCCAGCAGAGCTTAAAATCAGCGTCATGATGGCGAACAGGTACTCCCCCTGTACGTACATTAAAACAATCAAGTATCCCACCAGCAGGCATAACAGACCTATCACTGACCATTTCAGTGTGTCGTTTTGCCACCAGTGTTTCTTTTTAATGACATCCATGGGGTTCTTCCTCTACAACGTTTGATCTTTTCTCCCTCTCCTGGGGGAGAGGGCCGGGGTGAGGGCGTCCGGATAGCGACAA
>NZ_LXES01000023.1 GCF_001654845.1 Enterobacter soli ATCC BAA-2102
GTCCGGATAGCGACAACCCTCACCCTAACCCTCTCCCAAAGGGAGAGGGAACTACGGCATTACTTGGTGATACGACCCTGAGCATCTTTCAGCGCAGCATCGACAGTCTGACGACCGCTTGCGGCGTTGATAACCGCAGTACGGGTGGCATACCAGAATGCGGCCATCTGTGGGATGTTCGGCATGATTTCGCCTTTCTGGGCGTTATCCATGGTTGCCGCGATACGTGGGTCTTTCGCTAAATGATCCTGGAAGGATTTCAGCGCAACAGCACCCAGCGGTTTGTCCTTGTTCACTTCATCCAGACCCTGATCGGTCAGCAGGTAGTTTTCCAGGAACTCTTTCGCCAGCTCTTTGTTCGGGCTGGCGGCGTTGATACCTGCGCTCAGCACGCCAACGAACGGTTTAGACGGCTTGCCTTTGAAGGTTGGCAGCAGCGTTACGCCGTAGTTGATTTTGCTCTTGTCGATGTTGGTCCAGGCCCACGGACCGTTGATGGTCATCGCGGTTTCGCCTTTGTTGAACGCTGCTTCCGCGATGGAGTAATCGGTATCGGCGTTCATGTGTTTGTTCTTAATAAGGTCAACCAGGAAGGTCAGACCCGCTTTCGCGCCAGCGCTGTCCACGCCCACGTCTTTCACGTCATACTTGCCGTTTGCAAATTTGAACGCGTAGCCACCGTCAGCAGCAATCAGCGGCCAGGTGAAGTACGGCTCTTGCAGGTTGAACATCAGCGCAGATTTACCTTTCGCCTTCAGCTCTTTATCCAGGGCTGGGATCTCTTCCCAGGTTTTCGGTGGGTTTGGCACCAAGTCTTTGTTGTAGATCAGAGAGAGGGCTTCAACCGCGATTGGGTAAGCGATCAGCTTGCCGTTATAGCGAACGGCATCCCAGGTGAACGGGAACAGTTTGTCCTGGAACGCTTTGTCTGGCGTCACTTCAGCCAGAAGACCAGATTGTGCGTAACCGCCGAAACGGTCATGTGCCCAGAAGATGATGTCCGGGCCATCGCCGGTTGCAGCAACCTGTGGGAATTTCTCTTCCAGTTTATCCGGGTGTTCAATGGTGACTTTGATACCGGTGTCTTTCTCGAATTTTTTACCCACTTCGGCCAGGCCGTTATAGCCTTTGTCGCCGTTAATCCAGATAACCAGCTTACCTTCTTCAATTTTGGCGAGAGCCGGTGCGGAAATCATCATTGCTGCCAGGGCGGACAATGCGAAAACGCGTGCGCCAGTCTTGATCTTCATATCTGCCATCCTTTTTTGGTGATGTGCTCGTGGATACACTGAGGTGGTTCAACGTGACTCAGTCTCCTTATTTGACATCCTCTTTCCATCCTCCTGAGCCCTACGCCCCACCCCCCGTTTGTGTGATCTCTGTTGCATAAATTTAAGTTATGAGTGCTGGCGCACACAAAAACACGCTGAATTTTGCAGGCCGCTTCACGATTTTCGTATCAGCGCCCCAGACGCGGTCGCAGAGCCTGCTCTCTCATCCTCCCGCCTCCTCCCCCATAAAAAAGCCGGGGGGTGGAGGATTCACGAAAGTAATGGATACCCCATAGTGAACTTATCTTGAATGTTTCTGTCGGTGACAGGTTGTAACGAAGGGAGAAGGGCATGGCGAGCGTACAGCTGCG
Source organism: Enterobacter soli ATCC BAA-2102 (assembly GCF_001654845.1). Taxonomy (GTDB): domain Bacteria; phylum Pseudomonadota; class Gammaproteobacteria; order Enterobacterales; family Enterobacteriaceae; genus Enterobacter; species Enterobacter soli. The sequence continues at coordinate 1,643 of NZ_LXES01000023.1, forward strand.
TAATGTAACGAAAGCCTGGGGCGACGTAGTGGTGTCGAAAGACATCAATCTGGACATCCACGAAGGTGAATTCGTGGTGTTTGTTGGCCCATCAGGCTGCGGTAAATCAACTCTGCTGCGTATGATTGCCGGTCTTGAAACGATCACCAGTGGCGATTTGTTTATTGGTGAAACCCGTATGAACGACATCCCGCCTGCCGAACGTGGCGTAGGCATGGTGTTCCAGTCTTATGCACTTTATCCGCATCTGTCCGTTGCCGAAAACATGTCATTTGGCCTGAAGCTGGCAGGGGCGAAAAAAGAGGTGATTAACCAGCGCGTGACTCAGGTCGCCGAAGTGTTACAGCTGGCGCACCTGCTGGAGCGTAAACCGAAAGCGCTCTCCGGTGGTCAGCGTCAGCGTGTGGCAATTGGCCGTACGCTGGTGGCGGAACCGCGCGTGTTCCTGCTCGATGAACCTCTCTCTAACCTGGATGCCGCACTGCGTGTCCAGATGCGTATCGAAATTTCCCGTCTGCACAAGCGCCTTGGCCGCACCATGGTTTACGTCACCCACGATCAGGTCGAAGCGATGACCCTGGCCGACAAGATTGTGGTACTGGACGCCGGTCGCGTGGCGCAGGTGGGTAAACCGCTGGAGCTTTATCACTACCCGGCAGACCGCTTTGTTGCGGGCTTCATTGGCTCGCCAAAGATGAACTTCCTGCCGGTCAAAGTGACAGCCACCGCGATTGAACAGGTACAGGTGGAGCTGCCAAACCGTCAGCAAGTCTGGCTGCCGGTTGACAGCGCCAACGTACAGGTAGGGGCGAATATGTCCCTCGGAATTCGTCCTGAACATTTACTGCCAAGCCACATCGCTGATGTGACGCTGGAAGGTGAAGTTCAGGTTGTAGAACAGCTTGGTCACGAAACACAGATTCATATCCAGATCCCCGCCATCCGTCAGAACCTGGTTTACCGCCAGAATGACGTGGTGTTGGTAGAAGAGGGTGCCACATTCGCTATCGGCTTGCCGCCAGAGCGTTGCCATCTGTTCCGTGAGGATGGCACTGCATGTCGTCGGTTGCACAAAGAGCCAGGCGTTTAAGCAATCCCAATAAAAGGCACGAAACCATCAGGTGAAGTGTTCAAAGAAAAGCAATGATCTCAGGAGATAGAATGATGATTACTCTGCGCAAACAAGTCCCTCTGGCGATCGCCATTGCGGCAGGCATCCTGTCTGCCCAGGCAGGAGCCGTAGACTTTAAAGGTTATGCTCGTTCCGGCATTGGCTGGACCGGGAGTGGCGGTGAACAACAGTGTTTCCAGGCAACAGGTGCTCAAAGTAAATACCGTCTTGGTAACGAATGTGAAACGTATGCCGAGTTAAAACTGGGCCAGGAAGTATGGAAAGAAGGCGATAAGAGCTTCTATTTCGATACTAACGTCGCGTATTCCGTTTCTCAGCAGAACGACTGGGAATCCACCAGCCCGGCTTTCCGTGAAGCTAACGTGCAGGGTAAAAACCTCATCGACGCACTGCCAGGTTCTACCATCTGGGCAGGTAAGCGTTTCTATCAACGTCATGACGTCCACATGATCGACTTCTACTACTGGGATATTTCTGGTCCTGGTGCGGGTATCGAAAACATCGATCTGGGCTTCGGTAAACTCTCTCTGGCAGCAACCCGTTCTTCTGAAGCGGGCGGTTCAGGCACCTTTGCTGACCGTGATGCACTGGGTAACCGTATTTATGACAACCTGGTACCGAACGATGTCTTCGACGTCCGTTTAGCGCAGATGGAAATCAACCCAGGCGGTACGCTGGAGTTCGGTGTTGACTACGGTCATACCAACCTGCCAGACGACTACTCTCTGGCACCTGGCGCGTCTAAAGACGGCTGGATGTTCACCGCTGAACATACCCAAAGTATGCTGAAGGGCTTCAACAAGTTCGTTCTGCAATACGCAACTGACTCTATGACCTCCAACGGTAAAGGCCGTCCTGAAGGTGGTAGCATCAACAACAACGGCGACATGTGGCGCGTGCTGGACCACGGTGCGATCTCCCTGGGCGACTCCTGGGACCTGATGTACGTGGGTATGTACCAGGACATCAACCTGGATAACAACAACGGCACCAAATGGTGGACCGTCGGTGTTCGTCCTATGTACAAATGGACGCCAATCATGAGCACCTTGCTGGAAGTTGGTTACGACAACGTCAAATCTCAGAAAACTGACGATACCAACAGCCAATACAAAATCACCCTGGCACAACAATGGCAGGCAGGCGACAGCATCTGGTCCCGTCCGGCTATCCGTGTCTTCGCAACCTACGCGAAGTGGGATGAGAAATGGGGTTACGCGAACAGCGACTCCGGTGCTGGTTATGATTCCGGCGTAGCGTACAGCGACACTTCCGCGAAAACCTTCAGCCGTGGCGACTCTGATGAGTGGACCTTCGGTGCCCAGATGGAAATCTGGTGGTAATACGTAAGACCTGACGTAATGACCTAAAAAGAGGGGCGAAAGCCCCTCTATCCTTAGGGTGCTGCGCGCTATTGCCTGGCCACCGCAGTGCTCACGCTATCAGAGGTAATAACAATGAAAATGAAGAAAAGTCTCGTCGCGCTGTGCCTCTCTGCGGGGCTGCTGGCCAGTGTTCCGGCTGTCACCTTTGCAGATGTGAATTTCGTTCCTCAGAATACCAGTGCTGCGCCGGGCATCCCGGCGGCGGCGCTCCAGCAACTCACCTGGACCCCGGTTGATCAATCTAAAGTCCAGTCAACGCAGCTCTCTGCGGGCGGCCAACAGCTGAATGTGCCGGGGATCACCGGCCCGGTCGCCGCCTTTAGCGTACCGGCAAACATCGGTGAGCTGACGCTGACCCTGACCAGTGAAGTGAACAAGCAAACCAGCGTATTTGCGCCAAACGTGCTGATCCTTGATCAAAATATGACGCCATCCGCCTTCTTCCCAAGCGAGTACTTTAGCTACCAGGAGCCTGGCGTGATGAGCGCTGACCGTCTGGAAGGGAAAATGCGCCTGACGCCTGCACTGGGTCAGCAGAAGATTTATGTTCTGGTCTTCACCACCGAGAAAGATTTGCAGCAGACCACCAAGCTTATCGACCCGGCAAAAGCCTATGCCAAAGGCACTGGTAACTCGGTACCGGATATCCCGGACCCGTTAGCGCGCCACGTCACCGATGGCCTGCTGAAGCTGAAAGTCTCAACTAACAATGCGTCCAGCGTCCTGGTGGGCCCACTGTTTGGCTCCTCCGGCACTGGTCCTGTGACCGTGGGTAATACCGCCGCACCTGTTTATGCTGCTCCAGCGGCAGCTGCACCGGTTGCCGCTGCCTCTCAGGCACCGGCAAAACCATCCGAACCGGTGCTCAACGATACCGAATCGTACTTTAACAACGCCATTAAGCAGGCTGTTAAGAAAGGCGATGTCGATAAGGCGCTGAAACTGCTAGATGAAGCTGAGCGTTTAGGTTCAACCACTGCCCGTTCCACCTTTATCAGCAGTGTAAAAGGCAAGGGGTAACCGTATCCCCACAGTGCTGATTTGTTAGTTTTAGTGCGCCTGAGTGGGCGCACTTTTTTTGGTGTCGTCCGCGCTGTTGCGCCATTGTTGCGATAGTGATCGCTAAATAACGTTTGGCCGCCCTCAATCTGCTTTTCTGCGATACAATGCCATTACGTTATGTATCGGAGAGTCTGGCATGTCACACCCTGCGCTAACGCAACTGCGTGCGCTGCGCTATTTCGACCAAATACCTGCGCTTGACCCGGAGCAACTTGACTGGTTGCTGCTGGAAGATTCCATGACTAAACGTTTTGAGCAACAGGGCAAAACGGTCACCGTGACGCTGATTCAGGAAGGGTTTGTTACCCCTGAGGCGATTGCCAGTGAATTGCCGCTGCTGCCAAAAGAAGAACGCTACTGGCTACGTGAGATTTTACTCTGTGCTGATGGCGAGCCGTGGCTGGCCGGGCGGACGGTTGTGCCAGAATCCACCTTGTGCGGGCCGGAATTAGCACTGCAACAACTGGGGAAAACACCGCTGGGGCGGTATCTTTTCACCTCCTCCGAACTTACCCGTGATTTTATTGAGATTGGTCGCGATGCCGAACTGTGGGGGCGCCGTTCCCGCCTTCGCCTGAGCGGTAAACCGTTAATGCTGACGGAGCTTTTTTTACCGGCATCGCCGTTGTACTGAGAGGAAGAAAAAAATGGAGTGGAGTCTGAAGCAGAACAAGCTGCTGGCCTATCACCGCTTAATGCGTACTGATAAACCCATCGGCGCGTTACTGCTGCTATGGCCGACCCTGTGGGCGCTGTGGGTCGCAACCCCGGGTTTGCCGCCGCTGTGGATCCTGGCGGTATTTGTCGCGGGCGTCTGGCTGATGCGTGCGGCAGGCTGCGTGGTAAACGACTATGCCGACCGTAAATTCGACGGCCATGTGAAACGTACGGCCAACCGCCCACTGCCAAGCGGCCAGGTCACGGAAAAAGAAGCGCGCACGCTGTTTATCGTGCTGGTGGTGCTCTCCTTCTTACTGGTGTTAACCCTCAACACCATGACCATCCTGCTTTCTGTCGCGGCACTGGCGCTGGCCTGGGTGTATCCATTTATGAAGCGCTATACCCATCTGCCGCAGGTGGTGCTAGGTGCGGCGTTTGGCTGGTCGATCCCGATGGCATTTGCGGCGGTCAGCGAATCGGTGCCGCTCAGCTGCTGGCTGATGTTCCTCGCCAATATCCTGTGGGCCGTGGCGTACGATACGCAATACGCGATGGTCGACCGTGACGATGACCTGAAGATCGGTATTAAATCAACGGCGATCCTGTTTGGCCGTCAGGACAAACTGATTATCGGGATTTTGCAGGTTGCAGTGCTGGCGCTGATGGTGGCGATTGGTCGCCTGAACGCCCTGAACTGGGAATTTTACTGGTCAGTGCTGGTTGCCGGGATGCTGTTTGTGTATCAGCAAAAGCTGATTGCGAAGCGCGAGCGTGAAGCCTGCTTTAAAGCGTTCCTGAATAATAACTACGTGGGCCTGGTGCTGTTTTTAGGGCTGGCGATGAGTTACTGGTATTAATGAGTAATCTGTTCTTGCTGCCTTGACGAATCAGGACAAAGAGCGTTCAATCCCATTTTAAATGGTATTGAACGCTTACTTATTTTTGAGCTTTGTTCACCATTCCACGTTCTGCTAATTATATTTAGCGATGCGATTAAGTTATTTATATATATGTAACATGAATTATTTATGAGTATTAATAATTCATTCTGATATTTTCTAAAATATAATTTTGCTGAATTAGTAATTATTTAAAATATTAAATATATATGGATATATTCCAGATGGATGAGTCCCGCTATATGTCGGCTATTACGGCATGACGCTGCCGTACCGTGAGCCATTGGGACTGTATGTGACCCAGGTAACAGAACAGGGAGTAAAGGAATGAGTGAGCATCAATGCCGGCAGGGGTGTCAGTGTAAAAAACAGGTCATTCCGGTGATTTTTGTGCCGGACCTGCTGGGTACCCGGTTGTATAACGTGGCGGAGAACCAGGTGGTTTGGGATCCGCTGGCGGGAATGGGGAGCTATCACACGCCGCTGGGAACGGCGGTGGAGGCTATGAGCGGTAAGGTGTCGAAGACCACGGCGGCGATAACGGGTTCACCGCTGATCGCAAAGCTGACGGATCTGCAGAAGCTGATTAAGGGCTGCAGGGAACGCTGACGGAGTTGTACGCGTTGAGCAGCCGGGTGCTCAACGCGGTGGGCCTGAACAGTGTGGCGAAACGGCTTGCGGCGGCGGGTCAGGACGCGAATGAGGACAGTAAAAGTGCCGTGGCGAAGGTAAAGGCGGAGCTGGCGGATATTAAGGGGAAAATCGCGCGAGTTGAGAAGGAGATCAATGATGCCTTTGAGAAGCTGGGTCAGCTGGAAGAGGTGCTCAGGATCGCGCGTAACACATGGGGAATGATCTCGGTGCTGGAGTGGATGTTCCGCGATGCAGGCGAACGTCGGAAGCTTCTGGTTGGGGAAAAAATTGGTCGTGATGATGAGTTGCTGGCCCTTCCTCAGGATGCAGAAAAGGGTAAGTACGATAAGAAGTATTATCTGGGGAAAACGGCGATCCATCCGCAGGAGTCGGAGGAGCGGCATAAACGTGGCTGGGGGGAGGTGTGCTGGGCGCAGTATGGGGAACTGCTGATGACGCTGCAGCGTCATCTGGATGCGCGGTTTAACCTGCGGGAGGTGGCGCAGTCAGGGGGAACGACGGAGCTGGGGAGTATCCCGAAACCCTCGCTGGTGACGGGTAAAGCACTGAAAGAACTGCTGGCGGCGATAGAGTCGCTGTTTGATTTTGGCACGGCTTCGACAACAACCGCCGCGTCCAGGCCTCCCCCCTCGACCCCCTCCACAACGGCGACGACAGCGACCGCTGCCGGTGCGGCGAAGAAAGAGATGCCACCAGCGTGGGGTGCAGATGCGAACTACGCAAAACAGATGGCTGGATTTGCATTTCCCCTGCATGTTGTGGGGTATAACTGGATGCAGGGGTGTGCCGACGGTGCGCAGCGGCTGAAGCGGCGAATCACGCAGATAGTGGGTTCATACTCGCCCGGTAACCCGGATGAAACGTGGATGACGAAAGAACCGGTAAGCCAGGTGATCGTAATCACGCACGGGATGGGAGGACAGGTGCTGCGTGCGCTACTGGCAGAGGTGGCACCGGAAACGGACGGGAAGGGAGGGACTGCGGAAAACAGTGAAAATGCTCAATCTGGTGGTAAGGAGGCGGAAGGGAAACCGTCATCTGAACATGACTTTAGCCAGGCTGATTCGACAAAAAAATCGGATGCTGCAAAAGAAGACAAGAAAAATCAGCGTGCCCAGGTCAGTATTAAACCGGAACCAAATCCATTTGGTAAGGAGCTGGAATTACTGAAGGCTATTCACGTTGGTATTCCGCAGACAGGTATGCCGGAAATCTATGCCTGGTTCCGTGCCGGCATGCAAACGCCAGTGAAGTCAGACAGCCTGTCAGATATGGCGGTGGCTTATGTGAAGAACCAGGTGCTGGGGGCAAATGCGGCGGAAATTACGGCGGTACTGTCTTACAGCCAGTGTGCTCTGGAGGCATTACCGAATAATGATTATCCGAAAGGCTGGATTTGCTGGCAGCCTTTGCCGGTTGATATTGTGGAAGGGGAAAAATCGCCAGCTTCGACTCTGATAAAATTAAATGAAGAGATTTATAGTGAATATAAAAATGACATTCATTGGTATAAATTATTAGATAAAAAACTTCTATGTTGTGATGCTGCAATGGTTGATTCTAATTATTTTAATGTAAAATTACTCCATGATAAGACTTCATCCTTTTATGAGAGTTTAAATGTAGCTTCAAAATGTTTAAAAACGGATAAGTTCATCTTTGGGAAAAATAGTAAGCCTTCTACAAGGGATAAAATTGTCTGGCAGGCTCAAAGCCAGGATACACCCAATGGTGATGCTGAAACATGGGTTTTTTACTGGCAGAATGTCGCCAGTGAAAATGTACTGGTTAAGGGGATCAATCATCTGTTTGGTTCAAACCTTCTTAGCAAGTGTGCGGATAGTGGTGAAGGGAGTGTCTATCTCTCCGAAAAGGCGGTTTGTTCAATAAATCAGCCAGTTAAATTCGTGTTACCGCCAGGCTCTGGAGATGGTGATGGTCAGGTTTCTTTTAAATCCGTAACTGGAGGGGACTCGGTAGAGTGTAGCGAGCACCATACCGATATCTGTCAGGATGAGAATATCCGCAAATCTGTTTATAAGACGATTCAGCAGGCTACATGGGATTATAAATCTGAAAAAAGTAATGATAAAGGAATATAAAATGAAAGGAGTAAAGATATTTTTCTCGATATGTTGTGCTGCTTTAGTATTGCAGGGGTGTGGACATATATCTAAAAATAAGGATGCTGGAATGAATAATAAAATATTGGCACAAAAACACTGTTTTGGTCGCTACGAAGTAGAGTTGCCAAATTATATGTTTATGTATAGCGGGAATTATAGTTTTGATAATTTCAGAGTTGAAGTGGTAAGGGCAGTACGAACTGATTATGAAACAATAGAAAAAGATTGGGTAAGATATGTAAAAAATACGATTGCCCCTGACATGCGTAAAGGTACAAGTTCTTATGGCAGTAAAATTGCACATCAGGATATGAAGAGCAATCCTCGTGTGTTAATGGAATATATGGAAACAACGAATGACGTAAGCTCATTAAGCTCGTTATATATGTTTAGAACATTTTATCTCAAAGAAGTTACGGAAAGAAAAGAATGGCTTGTAATTGATGGCCAGGGTATAGAATTACCCAGACCTATGCCAGATGCCCAGCTTCGCCAGCAGGTTCAGCGTAAACTTGATTCCCAGATGGACGATATTAATAAAATAACCTACAAACCTTATCCGCATTATGCCCCAGGGTACTGTCTGGATAACGAATACCTCTATTATTCAGGACGACTGGAAAAAAGAGACTACTACCATATGGTCTGGCATTCGAACGTTGAAAATTCAAAAACCTTCCTGTCGGTAGATGTGGAAAGCTATGACAAAGGCGAAGAGGATAAGCTGGAAAGCCGTATTTCCAAAGGTAAGCTGCTCCGGACTTTTTTCTCCAGCACCACCGTGGATGTGGGCGGTATTAAAGGTGAGCTTTACATCAGCCGTGACAGCAGTACGCCTTCCGCCCGTGAATTTCAGTGGATCCCTGGCGACAGTGAGGCTGGAAACCGCATGAAGCCGCTGATTAAGATTGCCGGCCGCTTTGATACTCATGATCTTCCGGCAGAACTGCGTGATAAGGTCAGCGGCGAAGAGTTGATCCTCTGGATACTGGAAAGCCTCAAAATGCGTAAGGGCGCAGATGAGGATATTCAGATGTTCCGTCATTAAGCGGTTCGTGATGGCTCCGTCGGCGGTGCGAAGTCTCAGTGCTTAACAGGGCTGGTAAGTGTTGGATAAGGTATTAACAGAAAAGTGGCAGAAGTGCTTTATTATGAATTTACTGGCACAGCAGCCATCCAGGGAGAGCCGCATTTGTCCATGTTCAGAGCAGAGCATGATGATAGTGGTACACAATTTTTTGGCAAATAGCTCCGAATTGATTTACGGCACATATAAAACCCGGTAAGCAGTAGCGCCACCGGGTTTTTTCATCACTCGTCCTGCGTCGCACTCTCAATCGTTAAGCGCACATCAGACGTAATCAGGTCAGCCAGCATCTGGTAAACCTTCAGCGTCTCTTCCGGCTCGGCATCGCCGGTATCACTGATAAACCCTTCATCACGCAGCGTCAGCACTAAAGAGCTGAATACCGCCTTGTCGAAGAATTCCGGCGCGTTAATGCCGTGCAGTACCGACAGGCGCTGTGCCAGCGTGCGGCTCTCTTTCTCAAGCGTGCCGCGGTTGATGGATGGGTTAGCACTCAGCAACCAGAACGTAATGGCATAGCGTTGCAGGGTTTCACGCGCGCCAGCCGCCAGCAATTGCAGGGTGCGGGAGCGAGACGGGTTGATATGCAACTCGTCGTTATTAACAGTGATAAGCCCCTGACGACGCAACTCTTCGGTCAGTTTATCCAGCTCTGCCGCCAGCTCGTTTTTACTCCAGCGCAGGAACAGCTCGGCTTTCAGCATCGGGTACAGAGCGTCGACATGGCGCAGCAGTTCCTGACGAGAAATGCGGCGGTGCTGGGTAATAATGGCGGCCATCAGCGAAGGCAGCATCAGCATATGCGCGATGTTGTTACGATAGTAAGTCATCAGCACCGCCTGCTCGCGCGGCAGAATGATGATGTCGCCAATCGTATCTTTCTCAACTTCGAACTTATTCATCTGCAAGGCATGATCGATAAGCTCGCTGGCCGTGCTGGCTGGCGCCGTCGAATCCACTGAGTACGGAACATTACGCATAATGTCCAGATAGCAATCGAGCTGCTCGGTAAGCTGTTCACGGGTCAGTGAGCGCTGACGCGATGCCAGCAGCGCGGTACAGCACAGGTTCATGGCGTTAGCCGCACCTGCGTTGTTAATACGCACCATCAGCTCGGCAGCAATGCCGTTCACCGTTGGCGTCAGCCAGGCAGGGCGTATTGCTTCGATGGGGTCGATTGACTCGCGCCATTCCGGGACGTGGTGGTTAAGGTAGTTCATCAGCGGCATTGGCTCGCCGAAGTTCACGTAGCCCTGACCCAGATTACGCAGCTTACTCAGGCCACGCAGCATCTGCGGCAGGCTCTCTTTCTCTTTGGTCGCACCGCGCAGCTCTTTGGCGTAGGTACCCACTTCCATCACGTGCTCGTAACCGATGTAAATCGGCACCAGCGTAATTGGGCGAGTACCGCCGCGCAGCATGGCCTGGATAGTCATCGACAGCGTGCCGGTTTTCGGATCAAGCAGGCGGCCAGTACGTGAACGTCCGCCTTCCACGAAGTACTCAACGGAATAACCACGGCTGAACAGCTCGCCCAGATATTCGCGGAACACGGTGGAATAGAGCTTGTTGCCCTTGAAGGTACGACGAATAAAGAAGGCACCCAGGCGGCGGAAGATCGGCCCTGCTGGCCAGAAGTTCAGGTTAATACCGGCCGCGATGTGCGGAGGCACCAGGCCCTGATGGTAAAGCACATAGGAAAGCAGCAGGTAATCCATGTGGCTGCGGTGGCAGGGCACATAGACAATTTCGTGGCCATCATGCGCCAGCTGACGCACGCGCTCGGCGTTGTGGACGTTGATCCCCTGATAGAGACGGTTCCACGTGAAGCTCAGGATACGATCGGACAGGCGAATCATCTCGTAGGAGAAGTTCGCGGCGATCTCTTCCATCAGCGCAATGGCATTCTGCTGCGCTTTCTCGTGCGAAATCTTCTTGCTGCGCGCTTCGTCTTCCACGGCGCGGGCAATGGCTTTAGACGCCAGCAGCTTATTGAACAGGTCCTGACGCGCCGGGAGGCGCGGCCCTACGGCTGCAAGACGCTGGCGCGCAAAGTGCATACGTGCCACGCGAGCCAGTTTTTGTGCGATGATTTTATCCGTACCGTGTTCATCTGCCATGCGGCGCAGCGACACAGAAGGCGAGAAACGCACGAAGCTGTCGCGGCCAAGCCAGGACACCGCAAAGAATTTCTGGATGCCATTGAGCATCCGCAGCGGTGGGTTTTCTTCCCCTTTTTCGCGGCCAGGGCGACGACCAAACATCACCGATACCGGCACCATCTGCACATCCAAATCAGGATTGCTGCGGTGCAGATCGAGGTAGTCATGGAACAGCTTGATGGACTCTTCTTTTGGCGTGTAATAGGTAAACACGCGCGGCCCGCCGTGGATGAACACGTAGCGCGGCAGCAGAGTACCGTCGATTTCCAGTGGTTCAAGCGGATCGGGTAAATCATGCGCCAGACACTGGGCGCGGAGCGTGAGCAAGTCTGCCTTCGAGTTGTAAGGCAAAACATACATAATAGGGCGAGAGGTATCGAGCCCTAATTCCAGCGCGGGTTCTGCTGGGATAGACTTGCTTTTTACCAGAACGGTTAATGGTAAATTAAGTAATTTGTAGTAAATTCGTGGCCAGCCAGACATAAACGATGTAAAGCCTCTGGTTAATAATGCAATTGCGGCGCAAGGATAACAGAAAGCGCGCAGAATTTCTGTTGTTACCCGTCATACTTCGGGCGGCAGTAAACGCACTGCGTCTATAGTTACTGACGCTATTTCTAATAAAAGGTTCTTTTAATGGCCAATAATACCACTGGGTTAACCCGAATCATCAAAGCTGCCGGCTATTCATGGAAAGGTTTCCGTGCCGCGTGGATCAATGAAGCCGCTTTTCGTCAGGAAGGCGTTGCCGCTATCGTGGCGGTCATCATTGCCTGTTTCCTTGATGTCGATGCCATCACGCGCGTTCTTCTTATTGGTTCTGTGCTTTTGGTGATGATAGTGGAAATTCTCAATAGCGCTATTGAGGCCGTTGTTGATCGTATTGGCTCCGATTTCCATGAACTCTCTGGTCGTGCAAAAGATATGGGGTCTGCCGCCGTGTTGCTGGCGATTATCACTGCGGTGATCACCTGGGTCACGCTGCTTTGGTCGCATTTCCGATGAGCCTCGAGGAATAATTAAGTCCCTGGTTTTTTGTGCACTTTTTGGTTCCAAAATCGCCTTTAACTGTATATACTCACAGCATAACTGTATATACACCCAGGGGGCGGAATGAAAGCGTTAACGACCAGGCAGCAAGAGGTGTTTGATCTCATCCGGGATCATATCGGCCAGACGGGAATGCCACCTACGCGTGCGGAAATCGCGCAGCGTCTGGGCTTCCGTTCTCCAAATGCTGCTGAGGAACACCTTAAAGCGCTGGCGCGTAAAGGCGTGATTGAGATTGTTTCTGGCGCTTCGCGCGGCATCCGTCTGCTGGTAGAAGAAGAGACGGGCATTCCGCTGGTTGGCCGTGTCGCGGCAGGTGAACCTTTGCTCGCACAACAGCATATTGAAGGTCACTACCAGGTTGATCCTGGCATGTTCAAACCGAGCGCGGATTTCCTGCTGCGCGTAAGCGGTATGTCCATGAAAGACATCGGTATTCTTGATGGCGATCTGCTGGCGGTTCATAAGACACAAGATGTACGCAACGGCCAGGTGGTGGTAGCGCGTATTGATGATGAAGTCACCGTTAAGCGCCTGAAACAACAGGGCAACACCGTGCAGCTGCTGCCGGAAAACAGCGAATTCTCCCCCATCGTGGTGGATCTTCGCGAACAGAGCTTCTCCATTGAAGGTCTGGCGGTTGGCGTCATCCGCAACGGAGAATGGCTGTAATCTCTTCCTGACAGGCTACGGAACCTCTGTAGCCTGATTCATTTCTCACTCCCGGTATTTTTCATGTCACTGCTGACTGCTTCTGATAAGGCATTGTGGCGTCTTGCACTGCCGATGATCTTTTCCAATATCACCGTTCCGCTATTGGGGCTGGTCGATACGGCGGTTATTGGTCATCTGGATTCACCGGTGTATCTGGGTGGCGTGGCGATTGGCGCAACGGCCACCAGCTTCCTCTTTATGCTGCTGCTTTTTTTACGCATGAGCACCACCGGGCTGACGGCACAGGCCTTTGGCGCAAAAGATCCCCTGCGTCTGGCACGTGCGCTGGTACAGCCGTTAATTCTGGCGCTGGGTGCGGGCGTGCTTATCGTTCTGTTGCGTACCCCACTGATTGAGCTGGCATTACACATTGTAGGTGGCAGTGAAGCGGTGCTGGAGCAGGCATGGCGCTTCCTTGATATTCGCTGGCTAAGCGCCCCGGCATCGCTGGCAAATCTGGTTCTGCTGGGCTGGTTGCTGGGCGTCCAGTATGCCCGTGCCCCCGTTATCCTGCTGGTTGTCGGGAATGTCCTGAACATAGTGCTCGATCTCTGGCTGGTCATGGGGTTGCACATGAATGTGCAGGGCGCGGCGCTGGCAACGGCTATTGCCGAGTACGGCACGCTGATTATCGGGCTGTGGATGGTCTGGCGTGTGCTGGTGATGCGGGGCATTACACCAGCGCTGCTAAAGGCCGCCTGGCGCGGCAATATCCGCAAGCTACTGGCACTTAACCGCGACATCATGCTGCGCTCGCTGTTACTGCAACTGTGCTTTGGTGCGCTGACTGTCTTTGGCGCGCGGCTTGGCCCGGAAATCGTTGCCGTTAACGCGGTGCTGATGACGCAGCTGACCTTTACCGCTTACGCCCTCGACGGCTTTGCCTATGCGGTAGAAGCCCATTCCGGGCAAGCGTATGGCGCACGTGAAAGCGGGCAATTGCAGGATGTATGGCGCGCCGCATGTCGTCAGGCTGGGCTGGTGGCGCTGGCATTTGCGCTCATCTACGCCTGCTTTGGTGAGCATATTGTTGCCCTGCTCACGTCACTACCTGCGCTGCGCGAGCTGGCAAGCCACTACATCATTTGGCAGGTGATCTTACCGGTGGTGGGCGTTTGGTGCTATTTGCTTGATGGGATGTTCATTGGCGCAACGCGTGGCGCGGAAATGCGTAACAGCATGGCGGTCGCGGCGGCTGGGTTTGGTTTAACGCTGCTCACATTGCCGTATCTGGGGAATCATGGGTTATGGCTGGCCCTTGCAGTCTTTCTTCTTCTGCGTGGCCTCTCGCTGGCGTTTATCTGGCGTCGTCACTGGAGAAAAAATACCTGGTTTTCATCGCATCACGATCTCTCATGATGGTAAAAGATTCTGAATAAATTCCTGAGTGCCAGATACGCGTCTAAAATTATTATCACGTCCAGCATGAAATGAAGGTTTCGGGCGGCCCTTTCACTCTTTAACGATGAGGACCTGATGATGAATAAAGACGAAATCAGCGGCAACTGGAAACAGTTCAAAGGTAAAGCGAAAGAGCAATGGGGTAAGCTGACAGATGACGATATGACGGTCATCGAAGGTAAGCGCGATCAGCTTGTCGGTAAAATTCAGGAACGCTATGGCTACGCCAAAGATCAGGCGGAGAAAGAAGTCGGCGACTGGGAAAAGCGTAACGACTATCGCTGGTAGACCGGTTATACCCGCAAGTACAAGGATGTACACCCTGAGGGCGGCCCTGAGCCGCCTTATTTATTACCGTTAGCGCGGTTTTTTCTTTACCAGAATGGAGTGGTCATGCTGGCAGGCATCCTGATGGCTGCATGATTCGACCTCCACGCACGCAGAGCATAATCCGTGTGCTTCAATCACATTATGGCGCAGGGCGAAGCCCATTTTGGCTGCCAGCGTATGCATAATGTCTTCAACACCTTCCGCACACTCTTCTTTCACCACGCCACAGCGGTCGCAGATAAACATGGCCGAGGTATGGGTCGGCTGATCAAACAAATGGCACAGCACATAGCTGTTAGTTGATTCGACCTTGTGCACAAAGCCCTGCTCCAGCAGGAAATCCAGCGCGCGATAGACGGTAGGCGGCTTGGCCTGCGGCTCGCTTTCACGCAGCAGGTCGAGTAAATCATACGCACTGATGGCACCCTGTTGCAGGCTCATCAGACGCAATACCTCAAGGCGCTGTGGGGTCAGGCGCACATTGCGTTGCGCACAGAGCTTCTCAGCTTGCGCCAGCAGCTCTTTTGTGGACTTATCCATTTAGCACCTCGGCTGTCTATGGGATGGAAAACCCTCACTTTATCATGTTCTGATAAAAACACCGAGAGCCGCCAGGTGTGCTATACCTGACGCATTGCAATCCGGGGAAACACCTGATGAAAAGACCTGACTGTATTCGACACTGGCGCGATGTAGAAGGCGCAGATGATTCTACTTATCCCGACAGCACTGAGCGTTTTTCCATTGGCGCGCCGCTGGCCCGTAAACTTGGCCTGGGGCGGATTGGTATCCATCACGAACGTCTGCCGCCTGGGCGACGTACGTCGTATCCCCATGCGGAAAGCGACGAAGAGGAGTTTATCTATGTGCTGGAAGGCTACCCGGAGGCCTGGATAAATGGCTATCTGTGGAAGCTGGAGCCGGGTGATAGCGTGGGATTTCCGGCCGGAACCGGGGTGTGCCATACCTTTATCAACAATACAGATGAAGAGGTCCGGCTGCTGGTCGTCGGCGAAGCCAACAAAAAGTACAACCGCATCTATTATCCGCTGAATCCGGTATATGCCGCCACGCGGGAAGACCGGTGGGTAGACCATCCGCCGCAGTTTTTTGGCCCACACGATGGAAAACCTGGGCGAAAATAATTTCCTCTTCTATAAATATTGAGGGCCATCACAAAAAACAACAGGCCCGGTGGTGATTTAACTTAGGGAAATAGCGGGTCTTTTTGTACTTATTCACAGCAATAGTTCGTTCCTGTTTGGGTGATAACAGACAGGGGTTATTTCATAACAGACTATTAGACGAGCATACTGTGAAGAAACATTTTAAATTTTCGGTGGTTAGCATCGCTGTCTCCCTGTTTATGGCAAATCAGGCGGGAGCAGCCAATACCTGGACAGAAGCGCGTAGCGACGCGATGGGTGGCACGGGCGTAGCGGCGGGCAGCTATGGCAGCGGGGTGTTAATCAACCCGGCATTGCTGGCAAAAGCGAAACCTGACGATGACGTCACCCTTATTTTGCCCTCCATTGGTGCGCAGATTTCTGATAAGGACAATCTGCGGGAAAAGATTGATGACATCAGCGATGACGTGAACCGTTATCGCAGCACGCTGGATAGCATCAATCTTATCGATCTGTTAAATCCTCTTAGCCCTGCATCGCGGGAGGTTTCTTCTGCGGCAGGCGACCTGGCCGACCAGCTGGATTCACTGAAAGGAAAAACCGCCAGCGGTAAAGCGGGTGGTGGGATCGCTGTAAGCATTCCTAATGACGTGCTCTCGGTGGCCTTTGTGGCAAAAGCCAACGCGCGTGCACGCGTGAGTTCTTACATCGATCAGGGCGATATCGATAAACTACGGGCAGTGGAAGCCGCGCCATCTGCTGTGTTTGGCGTTGACCCGAACGATCTGAAATCAAAAGGTTTTGGTCGCGCGGCCATTGTTTCAGACTACGGCGTGGCAGTGGCGCGTCAGTTTGATATCAGCGGTGTGCCAGTATCTGTGGGGATCACCCCGAAGCTGCAACAAACCTGGCTGTATAACTACACGGTGTCTATCTACAACTTCAACAGTGACGACATCAACAGCAGCCGTTACCGTAACGATGACACCGGGTTTAACGTCGATGCGGGTATTGCCGCTGACTTTGGTGATAACTGGACGGTCGGCCTGACCGGGCATAACCTCTTCTCGCGCGATATCGACACCAAAGAGGTGGACGGCGTGCGCGATACCTACCAGATAAGCCCAGTTGTTACTGCGGGTGCAGCATGGCATACCGATCTTCTGACCCTGACCGCGGATGGCGATCTGACGGAAACCAAAGGCTTTAAAAGCGAAGAGAACTCTCAGTATGTGGGCGTAGGTGCTGAAGTCACTCCGCTGAGCTGGCTGGCTGTTCGCGCCGGTTACCGGGCTGACGTCAAGAATAACGACAGCAACGTCTTTACGGCGGGTGTCGGGTTCGCACCGCTCAACACGGTTCATGTCGACCTGATGGGTCTGTACGGTGAAGACGAAACCTGGGGGGCGGGAGCACAGCTGACTCTGACATTCTAAAAACAAAAGGCACCAGCAATGGTGCCTTTTTACTTATCCATGCGCCGCTTTAGTGAGCGTATCGCTGATCCACTGGTTAACGCTTTTACCTGACACTTCAGCTGCGATATTAATCGCAGAGTGAATTTCCGGCGCTATTCGTAAACTGATTTTCCCGCTCGCCGGGCGCAGGGGCTCTCGACCCTGTTCTGTGCAGTAAGCAAGATAATCATCAACGGCTTCTTCAAAGGCTGTACGGAGGCCAGAAACATTATCTGCATGAAAACCAATAACATCTCTTATACCTGCTACATGCCCAACGAAGCACAGGTCTTCATCACTGTAATCGATTTTTGCGGCATAGCCTTTATAAGTCATGGTGTTAATCATGGAGAGACTCCTGTTGCGATGAGAAAAGCCATTGCGTCGCGAACCTGGTAAACCTTCGCTTCTTTATCCGGATGAGGACGATGAAACGAAGCTACAACTCCATTAATTTCGAATCTCACCCTTGAGCCGTTACCTTCAGACATTTTTGCACCCAGCGCGATAAAAAGTGCTTCAATTTTGCGCCATTCCAGAGAACAAGGTGTTGGTAAAGAGAAAATTAACTGCAATGTTTTTTGGTGGCGGGCGTTCAATGTTTTCATCATTTGTATATTCCATTTAATGTTAATCCTCCGCCAAGTTGAGAATGATGATATCATTTTTTGATATCACATCAAGCCGAATCGTATCCTTTTTGAGCCTGTGCTATAGTAGCGCCCCTTTTCCACCAGATGCTTAAAACTTCGCCATGTCGTCAGAATCACAGACTGTTTATCCTGCACACCGTTTCTCCATTGCGCCGATGCTCGACTGGACGGACAGACATTGCCGCTACTTCCTGCGTCAGCTCTCCCGCCACACGTTGCTGTACACCGAAATGGTGACAACTGGCGCGATCATTCACGGAAAGGGCGACTATCTGGCGTACAGCGAAGAAGAGCATCCGGTTGCGTTGCAGCTTGGCGGGAGCGATCCGGCCGCGCTGGCGCAGTGCGCGAAGCTGGCTGAGGAACGGGGTTACGACGAGATTAACCTCAACGTCGGTTGCCCGTCCGATCGCGTGCAGAACGGCATGTTTGGCGCGTGCCTGATGGGCAATGCGCAGCTGGTTGCAGACTGCATCAAAGCGATGCGTGATGTCGTTTCCATACCGGTAACGGTCAAAACCCGTATCGGTATCGACGATCAGGACAGCTATGAATTCCTGTGTGATTTCATCAATACCGTTGCCGGAAGAGGCGAGTGCGAGATGTTTATCATCCATGCGCGTAAAGCCTGGCTTTCTGGCCTTAGCCCGAAAGAGAACCGCGAAATTCCACCGCTGGACTACCCGCGCGTCTATCAGCTGAAGCGTGATTTCCCGCAGCTGACGATGTCGATTAACGGCGGAATTAAATCGCTGGAAGAAGCCAAAGCGCACCTCGGGCATATGGATGGTGTGATGGTGGGCCGTGAGGCGTACCAGAACCCGGGTATTCTGGCGACGGTTGACCGTGAAATCTTTGGCGTGGAAGGGGCTGATACTGACCCGGTCTCCGTGGTGCGAGCCATGTATCCGTACATTGAACGCGAGCTGAGCAACGGCACCTATCTTGGCCACATTACCCGCCACATGCTTGGCCTGTTCCAGGGGATCCCGGGGGCGCGTCAGTGGCGTCGTTACCTCAGCGAGAACGCACATAAAGCCGGTGCAGACATCGAGGTACTGGAGCACGCGCTGCGTCTGGTTGCTGATAAGCGATAAATTTCACCAAAAGATAGTTAAATTCACCACGCCCTGCACATTGTTGCGGGGCGTTTTGTTTTCAAAACAATGAGTTAATTTTGGCATGCTTTTTGTAATGTTCTCTGCATTATCTGGGAACTCGTGGGAGAACATCATGCTGGAACTACTTTTTGTGATTGGTTTTTTTGTCATGCTTTTGGTGACGGGTGTTTCACTGCTCGGCATTCTGGCCGCGATCGTTGTGGCGACAGCGGTGATGTTTATCGGCGGGTTGTTTGCCCTGACGATCAAGTTACTTCCGTGGTTACTGCTGGCAATTGCTGTTGTGTGGGTGATTCGGGCGATTAAATCACCAAAAGTCCAAAATTATCAGCGCAATAACCGCTTTCGTTACTAAGGTATTGAGGGGTTCGTCACATACCTGCAACTTTTCCGGCATCATCGCTTAGAACAGAATAGGATTTAGTTATCGATTCTGTCACTATGACTGCCGCTAAAGAATTCATCGAGCTGTACCCTACATACAGCCGAACTAAAAAAAGAAAGGGCTTCCTGAAAAGGAAGCCCAATTTCTTTTTAGGGCTCAGGGAATTAGCAGACTCGACCCCTGCGTCACCCGACTCTCCAGCACCTCATGCGCGCGCTGTGCATCCGCCAGCGGATATTTCTGCGCATCTGCCACATCCACTTTAATCACTCCGCTTGCAATCAGTGAGAACAGCTCGTTGCTGGCTTCCTCCAGCTCTTCCCGGTTAGTGATGTAACCCTGAAGAGAAGGGCGCGTGACATACAGCGAGCCTTTCTGGTTCAGAATGCCCAGGTTAACGCCGGTCACGGCGCCTGATGCATTACCGAAGCTCACCATCAGGCCGCGGCGTTGCAGACAATCCAGCGAGGCTTCCCAGGTGTCTTTGCCCACCGAGTCATACACCACCTGAACTTTTTTGCCGCCGGTTATCTCTTTTAGCCGCTCAACAATGCTCTCTTCACGGTAGTTAATCACCTGCCATGCGCCAGCCTGCAATGCACGCTGTGCTTTTTGCGCATTGCCTACGGTACCAATCAGTTTCGCACCTAATGCTTTTGCCCACTGGCAGGCGATCAGGCCCACGCCACCCGCGGCGGCATGGAACAGGAATTGTTCGTCGGGTTTGATCTCGTAGGTTTTGCGCAGCAGATAGTAAACGGTCAGGCCTTTCAGGAACGAGGCCGCCGCTTGTTCAAACGAAATGGCATTTGGCAAAAGGGCGGCTTTATCGGCCGGCACGTTATGCACGGAACTGTAAGCCCCCAGTGCCGATTGCGCGTACACCACGCGGTCACCTTCTTTAAGATGCTTAACGGCGCTGCCCACTTTAATTACCACACCTGCCGCTTCGGTTCCCAGCCCGCTTGGCAGAGACGGTGGCGGATAGAGCCCACCGCGAATATAGGTGTCGATGTAGTTGATGCCGATGGCTTTGTTTTCAACCTGGACTTCGTTTTCACCCGGTGCGGCGGGGGTAAACTCCACTGCTTTGAGTACCTCAGGGCCACCATGCTTGTGAAATTCAATACGCGTTGCCATGCTTCCTCCATAAGAAAATGTGGTAATCTTTCGACCCACTCTTTATCTCGGTAACTCCATTCACTATGGCAGGAAACAAACCCTTCAACAAACAGACTGAACCCCGTGAGCGTGATTATCAGGTCGCCGGGTTAAAAGTCCCGCCGCACTCGATTGAAGCGGAACAGTCGGTGTTGGGCGGTTTAATGCTGGACAACGAACGCTGGGACGATGTCGCCGAGCGCGTGGTGTCCGAGGACTTTTATACCCGTCCACACCGCCATATCTTCACCGAAATGGCGCGCCTGCAAGAATCGGGCAGCCCGATTGACCTGATTACGCTCGCGGAATCGCTGGAGCGACTTGGGCAACTCGATAGCTGTGGCGGATTTGCCTATCTGGCAGAACTCTCAAAAAACACGCCAAGTGCGGCGAACATCAGTGCCTATGCCGATATCGTGCGTGAACGTGCCGTTGTTCGTGAAATGATTTCGGTGGCCAACGAAATTGCCGAAGCGGGCTTTGATCCACAAGGGCGCAGCAGCGAAGATCTGCTCGACCTGGCTGAATCACGCGTGTTTAAAATTGCCGAAAGTCGCGCGAATAAAGACGAAGGCCCCAAAAATATTGCCGATGTGCTCGACGCCACCGTCGCGCGTATCGAACAGCTCTTCCAGCAGCCGCACGACGGCGTAACGGGCGTCAATACCGGCTACGACGACCTCAACAAGAAAACCGCAGGCCTACAGCCGTCGGACTTGATTATCGTCGCGGCGCGACCTTCGATGGGTAAAACGACATTTGCGATGAACCTCGTCGAAAATGCGGCGATGTTGCAGGATAAGCCGGTTCTTATTTTCAGTCTCGAGATGCCATCAGAACAGATCATGATGCGTACTCTGGCATCGCTGTCGCGCGTGGATCAGACCCGAATTCGTACCGGTCAACTTGATGACGAGGACTGGGCGCGCATCTCCGGCACCATGGGGATCTTGCTGGAAAAACGTAACATCTATATCGATGACTCCTCCGGCCTGACGCCAACGGAAGTGCGCTCCCGTGCGCGCCGTATTGCCCGCGAACACGGCGGCATTGGCCTTATCATGATCGACTACCTCCAGCTGATGCGCGTGCCGTCACTTTCCGACAACCGTACGCTCGAAATCGCAGAAATTTCCCGCTCGCTGAAGGCGTTAGCGAAAGAGCTACAGGTTCCTGTTGTGGCCCTGTCACAGCTTAACCGCTCCCTGGAACAACGTGCGGATAAACGCCCGGTCAACTCCGACCTGCGTGAATCCGGCTCCATCGAGCAGGATGCGGACTTAATCATGTTTATCTACCGTGATGAGGTTTATCACGAGAACAGCGACCTGAAAGGGATCGCGGAAATCATTATCGGTAAACAACGTAACGGCCCAATCGGTACGGTACGTCTGACCTTTAACGGACAGTGGTCGCGTTTCGACAACTATGCCGGCCCTCAATATGATGATGAGTAATTTCTAAGGAATTCAAATGCAAGCGGCAACTGTTGTTATTAACCGCCGCGCTCTGCGACACAACCTGCAACGTCTGCGTGAACTGGCACCCGCCAGCAAGCTCGTTGCAGTCGTGAAAGCGAACGCTTACGGACACGGTCTTCTTGAGACCGCGCGAACGCTCCCCGATGCCGATGCTTTTGGCGTCGCCCGTCTAGAAGAAGCTCTGCGCCTGCGTGCAGGCGGAATTACCCAGCCTATTCTGCTGCTCGAAGGCTTCTTTGAAGCCAGCGACCTCACCACCATTGCCGACCAGCATCTGCATACCGCGGTCCATAACGAAGAGCAGCTTGCCGCGCTGGAAACCGCTGAGCTCAGCGAGCCAGTAACCGTGTGGATGAAGCTCGATACCGGGATGCACCGTCTGGGCGTGCGCCCTGAGAAGGCGGATGCGTTTTACCAGCGCCTGAGTCAGTGCAAAAACGTGCGCCAGCCGGTCAATATCGTCAGCCACTTTGCCCGTGCCGATGAGCCAGAATGTGGCGCCACTGAGCAACAGCTCGATATCTTCAACACCTTCTGTGAAGGCAAGCCGGGAATGCGCTCTATTGCCGCATCCGGCGGTATTTTGCTCTGGCCGCAGTCGCATTTCGACTGGGCACGTCCTGGCATCATTCTCTATGGCGTTTCACCGCTGGACAACAAGCCCTGGGGGCCGGATTTTGGCTTCCAGCCGGTGATGTCGTTGGTGTCTAACCTGATTGCGGTGCGTGAGCACAAAGCGGGTGAGCCTGTGGGTTACGGTGGAACCTGGGTCAGCGAGCGCGATACGCGGCTTGGCGTGGTGGCGATGGGGTATGGCGATGGTTATCCGCGCGCTGCGCCGTCCGGTACACCGGTGCTGGTCAACGGCCGTGAAGTGACAATTGTCGGTCGCGTGGCAATGGACATGATCTGCGTGGATTTGGGGCCAGATGCCGAAGATAAAGCAGGCGATTCGGTAGTGATGTGGGGCGAAGGGCTGCCCGTTGAACGCATCGCGGAAATAACGAAAGTAAGTGCTTACGAACTTATCACGCGGCTCACCTCAAGGGTAGCAATGAAATACGTCGAGTAAGTTATGGCGTTCGCGTCCAGCCGCCCCGGGTGCCGCTGGACGCGATTCCGTCACCAGACTTATTTCAACACGTTGTAGATCGCCTGGTTGGTTAAATAATCCGATGCCAGCCCTGATGCCGGGCTAAAGCGCGCGCCCTGCACGGATGAGAACGGTTTTCCGGTGCTGCCCAGAGAAACGTAACGCTCGCCCTGATCGTTCTCAGAAACGGTGTACACCGTTTTTTGCATCTGCGCGAATTGCCCCGCATTACGCTGGTTCGCCTGATGCAGTTCCAGCAGCTGTAGTCCGCCCAGGTTCAGCGTTTTATCCAGGCTTACACCCCATCTTTGCAGGCACACTTCTGCGAAATGCCGCACGATCATTCCCGGTTCATGCAGTACTTTTTCTCCACTATTGCCATTTGCGGAGGCATTGCCGACCAGCGTCGCGTGTCGCCCTGGCATCGGGTAAATATGCACTGCCGTTGCGTTGTCGGTATCCGGAACCACGCACGAAAAGCCTTTCGAGCGCTCGTCTCTGGCGTAGAAAGCCACATACTCTTTGACGTTGCGGCCAAGCGTGACTTTCTCCGTCTGGAAGTTCCCCATACCCGGCACTGGATCGATGGCAAAAATGTTCACCGGAATCGTGGCCAAAAGCGGATCGGCCAGCATGGCATTGGCAAGCATATGGCAACTAATTCCCCCGCGGCTCCAGCCTACCAGGTTAACCTGAGTCGGCAGGACTTGCCCTTTGCGGAAGGTCTTGATGATCTGCTGCTGAAGCGCCTGCTGCGTCACTTTGCGATCGCCATAGTCATATTTACGCCACCAGAAAGATCCGGTCACTTCGACGTCCTGGATGGGCACCCCCGCTTTTTTTAGCTGTTCATAATTCTCCTGAGTCAGCTTTTCGCGCTGCCAGTCAACGTGGCCTTTAATGATATTGATGGCATGCTGCACGTTTTCCTTCCAGCCGCTGCCCACAAGCTGCCCGCGAAGTTGTGAATAATCGCCGCTTTTTACCCAAAGCTCATCGCTTTGCAAATTACCGCTTCCTGGCCCATCAAGAATGACCCATTCGGCAAACTCTTTGCCTTTGTTGTTCGCGGCCAATGTGGAAATTAATTCGCCACTCCAGTAATTAGCATGAGAATCATCGAATTTATTAGATCCGGTACCACAAAAAAATACTGTTAATGTCGTCATAAATAACCTCGTTAAAATATTACTGTATAGGTGGATGACACAACTGCCTTTTAATAATAAGTGTCAGGTTTGTATTGAAAATATGCCGATAAGCCTGGGCTTTTTCTGATAGAAATGGTTTCTTGGGTTCTATTTTATTAAGGCTGTATTTTTCGTTAAGTGCTACTTAACTTCTTAGTCAGGGAATATGGCATTCGCCTTATGCCGAATGCTGTTTTTACAGTTCGGAAATAGCACTCATACTCATTTTCGGAAAAGGTTGATTGAATAATTCAAGGGAATGGAAATCACACGAGGTTACGTTGCGATGAATATATTGATGATCGATGAATTGCCGATCTACATTCACGGTATGAAGACTGAGCTGAAAAGAGTCATGCCGGAATGTACCGTTTTTGCTACAAACAGCTTTGAAGATGCACAGGTTATTCTGGCGTCAACGCCGGTAAACATTATTTTGCTCGACGGTGAAATGAAATGCAGTGATTTCATCCATAGTCTGACGTCCAATTGGCCTACGTTGCCGATTGTCGTGATGTTGAGAAAAGCGACAGACAGAATATTTAATTTTTACATTCGACAAAATGTAAAAGGTATTTTCACCAAAGAGCTTCCGGTAGAGAAAATCAGCCAGATATTAAGCATGGTCGCTTCCGGGGTAGTCTGCTTCCCCGAGCAGGCGGTGGTTCACCGGGAACAGCCCGTTAGCGCATTGCCGATCCACTCTCTGAGTCGTCGGCAGCAGGAAGTTCTCAAACTTCTGGCCAACGGAGGAACGAATAAGCAAATCAGCAGACAACTCAACATCAGTGCGGGTACGGTCAAAGTGCACCTTGAGTCAATTTTTCATCGGCTTCAGGTAAACAATCGCACCCAGGCTGCAATGCTCTATTTTAAATATATTGCTAATTAGGCGACACGCCGTAAAATTTCGTGCAGTGATTGTCATGTTAAATAAAAGCGCAACAAGTGGGCTTTGTTGCGCTTTTATCTTGTTTAGTGCGATTGTGATTTGAAGTAATAGATAACAACAATTAAGGTTCCGAAATCCTGTAGTAACCAAAAAGGGAAGCTGTCGCTCAGAATGTCAGCGCCTGTCAAAATAAACTTCACGTTTAAGCTGCTTTCGCCAAAAAAGCCAAACGCCAGTGCCGCTAAACCGATTTTACACAGTGTCGGTAAAGCGTGTACGCGTCGGCTGTAGGCCGCAAATAATATCAATAGCGACGTCACCAGATCGACAACAATAATAAAAGGCAGAACCCATCCGTTCATCATGTTAAGCATCTTATTCCCCATCAAGTTTGTTGTTATTTAAATCAGGCTGAGGAAGTGACTCATTTCTGACTTTGCTTTTGATCACGCTGGCAACGTCAAAAATATCGCGCTGTTCATGGCGGCGAAAGAAGTTAGCCAGCCAAACAATCAGCCCATTGCTCATGGCGCCCAATATGTATCCTAAGCCCAGCGTAATATCGGCCTGGTTAAGATCTATTTTCAGCCAGCGGGCGGCTAACCCACCTAACGCCACCGCGGCCCCCATACTGATCCCACCAAAAATGATGCCCGCCATAAACCGGCTGTGCTGGTGCAACCGCTGTGGTTGCCAGAAAAAAGAAATACTTACACCACCAAATAAACCTGAAAAAGCCAGTAATGCTTCACTAATAAGCGTAGGGAGATAGATGTCAGACATGACGTTATCCTCAACAAGATAAAAACCCCAGTAAAAGGGGTTTTATCACCGTGACAGGGGCGGATTATTGGCAAGGTTCCAGCTCAGCCAAATGCTGATACTTATCGGTTGTGATAAACCGCTGTTGCCCGGAAAGGCTGTAAATCACGCGCTTAGGGCTGCGATAACCCTTCTGAACGTCAATATCAGCGCTGAGCCACTGCTGCTTTGCGGGCAGGGCCGGGTTTGCGTAGCTATCGCCGCCAATCCACTTTTTATTGGTAGGTTTTAACCCCCAGAGTGTCTCCGTCTCTTTGCCAGACCAGCCAAGCCGCCTTGCTTCATCGGTAGTGATATAGCGATCGGGCAGCCGGCCAAAGTTTTTAATGTTTCGCAGCGTGGTCGCCAGGTCCGTCACGTCGTTAATCGGCGCGACGCCCTGCTCAGATAAAAACGTATTGGTCTCTTTAATTTCATCTTCGCAGGTTTTCAGGGCCGCGCTGGCCTGCATCGCAGCGGTAAGGGTGACGGCCAGGACAGCCGCTTTGATCAATAAGCCGTGTTTCATCGTGTTTTCCTTTTTAATTAACTGAGAAACAACTTCATTTCCGCCTCGCGGCGTCGGGTAAGGCCCGTCAACACTTTACCGCCCGCTTTGTTCCAGCTTTTGAACTGGAGCGCTGCGCCGTCGATGTCCCCGGTGTTAAATTTCTTCAGCAGGGTCGATTTCTTTAAATTGCCGACGCCGAGGTTGAAGGCAAACGACACCAGCGCATCGAACTGGCTTTGAGTTGCACTGTGGGTCAGCAGCTTTTTAACGCCATCCTCCGTGCGCTTCAGGTCTTTGCGCAGCAGGGTTTTGGCCTCGCCAGTGGTGATTTTGGTGAGTTTTTCCATCTCCTCTTTGAGGATCAAATGGCCGTAGCCGATGGTCCACAAACCCACGGCGTCGCGATAACGCTCCAGCTTCAGTCCTTCAAAATGGCAAATCAGCTCGACGCCTTTATCGCCGGTGCTTTCAGGTTGTTTTTGCATCATGGAGTCTCCTCTGCTCTGGGACGGGGAATGACTTTGTTGGTGTATTCGTCAATCAAACGCATCACGCTTTCCGGCGGGGGTAATGCGGTAAATTGCATCTCCACGTCAACGTGGCGGCTATCGCGTCCACCTTTGCTGTCGCTTGAGGGCGAAAGGCTGACATGAAAGCGACCAAACTCGTTTTCACCCGCCTGCTGCGACGGGGTTTGCATCCCTTCGGTGCGGATCGTGAGGTTGACCTTCATTTTTTCCAGCATCAGGCCGCGCGGGGTGGAAAGTGCGACCAGCGGCAGGTCGAAATAGTGCTTTTCATCCAATGCCAGCTGAATGGTGCGGGGGATCAGCGAGCCGTCGTCCGCCGGTTCAAAAAAAGGATCCAGCGCCTTCATATACTGCTGGGCGATCATTTCATTAGCTGCCGTCGCCGCGTATTGCATTCCCCGGGTAATATCTTCAAGCGTGACGGGTACGCCCGGAATATCCGCGGGAGGCGGTGGAGTATTTCCCTTTACCGGAGGCGGCGTTCCATCAGCCTCTTTCTCCGTCTTATTCTCTGGCTCCTCATCCTTGTTGCCGCGTAGCCACGTTTTAAAAGACATAGTTCACTCCTGAAGTGAGGCCGCCGACGGCAGCCTCATGCGTTAGGGAAAAGCAATACTCTGCTGGCGGACCGTTACTGCGCCGCGACAGGCTTGGTTTTGGCGTTGGTGAGATAATCAATCACGCGCTGCAGCGCTTCAGGCGGTTCCTGACGTTTGATCTGTGTGTGAATGGAATACTTGGCGCGGGTGTCGGTGGAGCGGGTTTGCTCCGATTTATGCGATACCTTGCCGGTCATTTTGGCTTTGAACACGCCCCAGCCGATGGACGCTTCAACGGAGGCTTCCGCTTCAGTGCTGCTGGAGCTGGCTTCGCTCTGGCTCACTTCCAGCTCGAAGTCGATGGTGCCGTCTTCAATGCAAATGATGGGGTGAGTGATAGCCGCCAGCAGCGGGATGCTCATTTTGCGGGTAACGCTGCCTTTATTAACGCCTTGCTCGTCCACCACGGTTTCGTCGTAATCAAACTCAATGGCGACGGCTTTACCGTCTTTAATACAGACGGAAAGCAGGAAATCGGTATACGACTTGCTGGCCTGAACCTGCGCTTTGATCATCGCCTGCAGCGGGCCGCCGATCATATGTTCCAGCGGCAGGGCGTTAATGACTGAACCAATAAATTGTGAATCCATAATGTGAACTCCTTGAATCAGTGAATGCGCGGATGCGCAGGATTCACATTACGGCAGGGGGAGATTGTGAAATATTGGGCAAATGACACGGGGCGAGAGTGCAAAAAACCTATGCCGATCGCAGGATGCGGGGAAAGGGTGGTTTTACGGGAGGTTCCGGTTTATTGTTGAAATCCCTGCCTCATCGATTTCCGGAGAACCATCGCGTGTTTCAGAAAGTTGACGCCTACGCCGGCGACCCCATTCTCTCCTTAATGGAGCGTTTCAAAGAAGATCCTCGCAGCGACAAAGTGAACCTGAGCATTGGCCTGTATTACAACGAGGATGGCATTATTCCTCAGTTGCAGGCGGTGGCAGAAGCCGAAGCGCGTCTTAATGCTGTGCCACATGGCGCATCGCTTTATCTGCCGATGGAAGGGTTAAATGCTTACCGTAGCACCATTGCGCCGCTGTTGTTTGGGGCCGAACATCCGGTGCTTACGCAAAAACGTGTCGCCACCATCCAGACGCTGGGCGGCTCGGGTGCGCTGAAGGTTGGTGCAGACTTCCTGAAAAAATACTTCCCGGATTCCGGCGTGTGGGTCAGCGATCCTACGTGGGAAAACCACGTTGCTATCTTCGAAGGTGCAGGTTTTAAGGTCGCAACTTATCCGTGGTTCGACAACGAAACCAACGGTGTGCGCGTAGAGGCACTGCTGGAAAAACTGAACACCCTGCCAGAGCGCAGTATTGTGCTCCTGCACCCTTGCTGCCATAACCCAACGGGCGCAGACCTCACCAATCCTCAATGGGATGCGGTGATTGAGGTACTGAAAGCGCGTAACCTGATCCCGTTCCTCGACATTGCCTACCAGGGCTTTGGCGCAGGTATGGAAGAAGATGCCTATGCGATTCGCGCCGTTGCCAGCGCCGGGTTACCTGTACTGGTCAGCAACTCGTTCTCTAAAATCTTCTCCCTGTATGGCGAGCGCGTTGGCGGTTTGTCTGTGGTCTGTGAAGATGCTGAAGCCGCAGGGCGCGTGCTGGGCCAGCTGAAAGCGACCGTGCGCCGTATCTACTCCAGCCCTCCAAACTTTGGTGCGCAGGTTGTAGCGACCGTTCTGGGTGACGATAAGCTGAAAGCGTCCTGGCTTGCCGAAGTGGAGGCGATGCGCAAACGCATTCTGTCTATGCGTCAGGAGCTGGTCAACGTGCTGAAAGAGGCCGTACCGGGACACAATTTTGACTATCTGCTTAAACAGCGCGGGATGTTCAGCTACACCGGTTTGAGTGCGGCACAGGTTGACCGTCTGCGTGATGAGTTCGGCGTTTACCTGATTGCCAGCGGCCGTATGTGCGTAGCCGGTCTGAATGCCAGTAACGTACAGCGCGTAGCGCAGGCGTTTGCTGCTGTAATGTAAGTACTTACTTACTTACTTACATTGTGTGCCCTCTCCCTGTGGGAGAGGCAACACCAGTAATGTTTGTCTTTATTCAGCGATGACATTACGCCATTGAAATAAAAGACTACTAGCGGCTTCATGGTCCGGCTGCAAATCGCCGAAGCGTTT
>NZ_LXES01000024.1 GCF_001654845.1 Enterobacter soli ATCC BAA-2102
TGGAGAGGGAGCCGTCCGTGCTCGTATTTTTTGTGGGGATCCCTCAACCCTATGGGGGAGGGTTAGGGTGAGGGCATCAGGCTACACTCTGTGATCTTCTTCTTTTTATTCCGCTCCATAAGCAAAAACTCCTTCCCTTCACCTGCCGCTGGGGTTATGGTCGGGTAGTTTTTTGACCATTCGCTCAAAATAAAACGATAACAAACTGAATATTCAGGGGAAAATATGCGCAAGATCACACTGGCGCTCAGCGCCGCCTGCTTATTGTTCTCGCTTAATAGTGCCGTCGTTGCGCGAGCTTCCGCGCCCACACCGGTTTACACCGGAACCACCGCCGCCATCCTTGCTGAACAAGCACCGATCCACTGGGTTTCTGTGGCACAGATTGAAAACAGCCTGATGGGTCGCCCGCCGATGGCCGTGGGGTTTGATATCGACGACACCGTCTTGTTCTCAAGCCCGGGCTTCTGGCGCGGTAAAAAAATGTACTCACCAGACAGCGAAGCCTATCTGAAAACCCCGGAATTCTGGGAAAAAATGAATAATGGCTGGGATGAATTCAGCATTCCTAAAGAGGTCGCTCGCTCGCTAATTGCCATGCACGTTAAGCGCGGCGACAGCATTTTCTTTGTGACCGGACGCAGCCAGACCAAAACCGAAACGGTATCCAAAACCTTGCAGGACGATTTTCTGATCCCTGCTGCCAACATGAACCTGGTGATATTTGCGGGTGATAAACCCGGTCAGAACACCAAAACGCAGTGGCTGGAGCAGAAAAATATCAAAGTATTTTATGGTGATTCAGATAACGATATCACCGCCGCTCGTGATGTCGGTGCCAGAGGGATCAGGGTGTTACGCGCCTCTAATTCGACCTACCGACCGCTGCCAATGGCGGGGAGTTTTGGCGAAGAGGTGATTGTGAATTCTGAATACTGAGGTATGCTGATTTTTTGTACAAATCAGGCCTGCCGGGTTTACCTTTTGTCGTCTTGCTGCACACTTAAAGAGGCAGGTACTCAGGTCGCGTTCAACCCATTTACAGGTGAGCAAAGATGACAATCTCGGAGATACTTCAATATTGCATGAATAAGCCCGGCGCAGAGCAAAGCGTCCACAGTGACTGGAAAGCCACGCAGATAAAGGTTGGCGATGTGCTGTTTGCCATGGTGAAAGAGGTTGAAGGTCGCCCGGCGGCATCGCTGAAAACCAGCCCGGAGCTGGCTGAACTGCTACGCGAGCAGCACCATGATGTCCGGCCAAGCAAGCATCTCAATAAAGCCCACTGGAGCACCGTCTATCTTGATGGCTCGCTGCCCGGCTCGCAAATTTACTATCTGGTGGATGCGTCTTATCAGCAGGCCGTTGAGCTGTTGCCGGAATCGACCCGACAACAGCTCTCCGTGTGACGATTACAGCAAAGGCTTGAGGAAACGTGCGGTGTGCGACGCTTCGCACTCTGCAACGGTTTCTGGCGTACCGGATACAAGAATTTCGCCGCCGCCGCTACCGCCTTCCGGACCGAGATCCACAATCCAGTCTGCGGTTTTAATCACGTCGAGGTTGTGTTCAATCACCACAATGGTGTTGCCCTGATCGCGCAACTGATGCAGCACGTCGAGCAGCTGCTGAATATCCGCAAAGTGCAGACCAGTGGTCGGTTCATCCAGAATGTACAGGGTCTGGCCGGTGCCGCGCTTGGACAATTCGCGCGCCAGCTTCACGCGCTGCGCCTCACCGCCGGAAAGCGTGGTCGCTGACTGCCCAAGACGGATATAGGTCAGCCCCACATCCATCAGCGTTTGCAGTTTACGCGCCAGCGCAGGCACGGCATCAAAGAACTCGCGCGCCTCTTCAATGGTCATATCCAGCACTTCGTGGATGGTCTTGCCTTTGTATTTAATCTCCAGCGTTTCGCGGTTATAACGCTTACCTTTGCACTGGTCGCACGGCACGTAAATATCTGGCAGGAAGTGCATCTCTACCTTGATAACACCGTCACCCTGACAGGCTTCACAACGGCCGCCGCGTACGTTAAAGCTGAAACGTCCTGGCGTATACCCGCGTGAACGCGATTCCGGCACACCGGCAAACAGTTCACGTACAGGCGTGAATACACCGGTATAGGTTGCCGGGTTGGAACGTGGCGTGCGGCCAATCGGACTCTGATCGATATCGATAACCTTATCGAAATGCTCCAGTCCCTGAATATCGCGGTACGGTGCTGGTTCAGCAAGCGTAGCGCCATTAAGTTGGGTCTGCGCAATCGGGAACAGCGTATCGTTGATAAGCGTCGATTTGCCGGAACCGGAGACGCCGGTAATACAGGTGAACAGGCCAACAGGTAGCGTCAGAGTCACGTCTTTCAGGTTGTTGCCGCGAGCACCGGAGAGTTTCAGTACTTTTTCCGGGTTCGCCGCGACACGCTGTTTCGGCACCTCAATTTTGCGCTTACCGCTCATGTACTGGCCGGTCAGCGATTCAGGCACCGCCATAATATCCTTGAGCGTCCCTTCCGCCACGACCTGGCCGCCGTGCACGCCTGCGCCCGGGCCGATGTCGATAACGTGGTCTGCGGCGCGAATAGCATCTTCGTCGTGCTCGACCACAATCACCGTGTTGCCAAGATTACGCAGGTGGATAAGCGTACCGAGCAGGCGCTCGTTATCGCGCTGATGCAGGCCGATAGAGGGCTCATCCAGCACGTACATCACGCCCACTAAGCCCGCACCAATCTGGCTTGCCAGACGGATACGCTGCGCTTCACCGCCTGAGAGCGTTTCAGCCGAACGGGAAAGCGTCAGATAGTTCAGACCGACGTTCACCAGGAATTTCAGGCGATCGCCAATCTCTTTCAGTACTTTTTCTGCAATTTTCGCGCGCTGACCGGAAAGCTTCAGGTTAGTGAAGAAGTCCATAGCGTGGCCGATGCTCATGTCTGAGATGGTCGGCAGCGCGGTATTTTCGACAAACACATGACGCGCTTCGCGACGAAGGCGCGTGCCATCGCAGGTGGCGCAGGAGCGGTTGCTGATAAATTTCGCCAGCTCTTCGCGCACTGCGCTGGATTCCGTCTCTTTGTAACGGCGCTCCATGTTGTGCAGCACGCCTTCAAACGGGTGACGGCGCACGGAGGTATCGCCACGATCGTTCATGTATTTGAATTCGATGTTCTCTTTGCCGGAACCGTACAGCACCACTTTGTGTACCGTTGGGCTCAGGCTGGCCCACGGGGCTTCCACATCGAATTTATAGTGCTCAGCCAACGACTTGAGCATCTGGAAATAGTAGAAGTTACGCTTGTCCCAGCCGCGAATCGCCCCGCCAGCCAGCGACAGTTCCGGGTTCTGAATCACACGGTCTGGATCGAAATACTGCTGGACGCCCAGCCCGTCGCATGTCGGACATGCCCCCGCCGGGTTGTTGAACGAGAACAGGCGCGGTTCAAGCTCGCGCATACTGTAGCCGCAAATCGGGCAGGCAAAGTTCGCTGAGAAGAGCAGCTCTTCGGCTTTCGGGTCGTCCATGTCGGACACCACGGCGGTGCCGCCAGAGAGTTCGAGCGCTGTTTCAAAGGATTCGGCCAGACGTGTCGCCAGATCCTCGCGCACTTTGAAGCGGTCAATCACCACTTCGATGGTGTGTTTCTTCTGTAATTCCAGCTTCGGTGGATCAGACAGGTCACACACTTCGCCGTCGATACGTGCACGGATGTAGCCCTGGCTTGCCAGGTTTTCCAGCGTTTTGGTGTGCTCGCCTTTACGCTCTTTAATGATTGGCGCGAGCAGCATCAGGCGTTTGCCTTCCGGCTGTGCCAGCACGTTATCGACCATCTGGCTCACGGTTTGCGCGGCCAGCGGCACGTCGTGATCCGGGCAGCGCGGCTCACCTACGCGTGCAAACAGCAGGCGCAGGTAGTCATGAATTTCGGTAATCGTACCCACCGTTGAACGCGGGTTATGTGAAGTCGATTTCTGCTCAATAGAGATAGCAGGTGACAACCCTTCAATATGGTCAACGTCCGGTTTTTCCATTAACGACAGGAACTGCCGGGCATAGGCAGAGAGCGATTCAACGTAACGACGCTGTCCTTCGGCGTATAAAGTGTCGAAAGCCAGTGAGGATTTGCCAGACCCCGAAAGCCCGGTCACGACGATGAGCTTGTCGCGAGGGATAATGAGGTTGATATTCTTGAGATTGTGGGTGCGGGCGCCCCGAACTTCGATCTTATCCATTCACCTTTCCCGGTAGGAACACTGTTTGCCTGGTTTGTTTGAAGGACAACCGGCTGTCAGAAACGGCTAATTATGACACAAATTGACCTGTTTGAATATACAGTATTGGAATGCATTTTCTGATTCGCTGTGTAACAATGTTCAGTTCGCGAGAGAAGTCTGGAACGTGCTACGCAACTATCAAAGTGGCGTATGGAAATGGTACACTCGCGCGTTTACACTATTAAGAAACGTATTCAGGAGACACGAACATGGCCAGCAGAGGCGTAAACAAGGTGATTCTCGTCGGTAATCTGGGCCAGGACCCGGAAGTACGCTATATGCCGAGTGGTGGCGCAGTTGCCAACATTACGCTGGCTACTTCCGAATCCTGGCGTGATAAAGCGACCGGTGAAATGAAAGAGCAGACCGAATGGCACCGTGTTGTGCTGTTCGGCAAACTGGCTGAAGTGGCGGGTGAGTACCTGCGTAAAGGTTCTCAGGTTTACATCGAAGGCCAGCTGCGTACCCGTAAATGGACCGATCAGTCCGGCGCTGAAAAATACACGACCGAAATTGTGGTAAACGTCGGCGGCACCATGCAGATGCTGGGTGGCCGTCAGGGCGGTGGCGCACCAGCAGGTGGCGGCCAGCAGCAGGGCGGTTGGGGTCAGCCTCAGCAGCCACAGGGCGGCAACCAGTTCAGCGGCGGTGCACAGTCTCGTCCGCAGCAGCAGTCTGCGCCGGCGCCATCTAATGAACCGCCAATGGACTTCGACGACGATATCCCGTTCTGATTTCTGTCAGGCATAAAAAAACCTCGCAAATGCGAGGTTTTTTATTGTGCCCATCAGTACCCGCAGGAATGACTCTGTCAGGTAATCACCATCGGCCAGTCCGGCGGAGTGTGGCTCATTGCTTCAACCATGACGACTTTCACATTTTCCCAGATGGTTGCGATATCCAGCAGGGTGATGCCAAGCAAGCCCGTTGCAAACCAACATGCCGCGCCCAGTCCCAGCACGGTGCTGATCACCGCAAGGCCAGCGTAGTCAGATTTACGAAATTGAATGTTCAGCGTGCTGGCTAAAAACATCAAAACCGCACTGAACAACGGCCAGCGCAGGAGAACCATGCTGGTGGTAATGGTTGCCATAAACCTATCCTCGAAAAACAGACTAACGACTGAAACAGCGTTTTGAGTTACATAATATGTGTGAACTATATCACACTTGCTGTTTTATTCGCCAGTGTCAGGATGATGAAAATAGTCGCAGACATAGACACGAGATATGCTTTTGAACGCAAATGAAAATATATCTTTGCAGGCTAATGGTGGGCTTCCTTCACTCTTTGTAATGAATTCATTGAGATAGCCAAACCTCTGCAATATTTCAAAAGTTGTATAACGTTTACAGCATAAACCCTATAGATTATGCTTGAGTGGACAAATAAATGTACTCGTAGCTAATAATTCAGGTTTTTGAATTTTTTGGTTTTTTTCTGATGCGTATCATTTTCATTACACACAGAGTGTTATTTAATTATTCTGAATTTTTATTCAGTAATTAATGTTTTTTAATCTGAATATATGTTGCGGTCGGTCTATCATTTAATGACCTGCGAACAAATGATGAAAGAAAAACGACGCGATATTGTTAATGACAGTATGCAGGCGCTGCACGCACTGGCTAAGCTTATGCCACTGCTTAATTCTCAGTGCTCTTTATCGGAAATGCTGGGCACCATTAACCGGGTTTTAGGTTCAACACTTGCCTGGGTCAGCGTTGATGACGATGACGGATTGCAACGGGTGGTGTGCGCAGGTGACGTCACCTGTCACTCTTTTGAAGTAACTGATTTTCTTGCCAGTACCACGCTGCAACGCCATAACCGGTCATGGCGGGTGGTGTACTGGAAAGAGCATATCGGCCGCGCACTTTTTCCCCCTCAGCACCCGGGTTACACGCAATTACAAAGCGGTGTTTTATGCAAACTCTCTTCACACGACTGGCACTGTAGCGGCTATTTCTTTTTAGCGTTTGATGAACGACTCAATTCGCTCCCGATCCTTAAAAATATCGTGGTGGTGCTGGTTGAGAAGCTAAAAGACTATTTTGAAGAAATTATTGCGCGAGAAAAAACGGCGCAAGAAATGCAGCGGGTAGTCACGCAGTATAAAACCTTGTTCGAGCGAGCCCCGGTACTCATGAACTCCTTCGACAAACATAACCGTTGTGTATTGTGGAATGCAGAGTGTGAAAAAGTATTTGGCTGGAGTATGGCGGAGGTCGCTGCGCATTCCGATCCGCTGGTACTTTTCTATCCTGATCCTGAAGAGCGCCGACGGGTGCGGGAGTCTGTGCATGTTTCTCCCCTAAAAGACATGTATGAATGGCATCCTCTGCGCAGAGACGGGATGCAACTGACCATTCTGTGGTCTAACATCTTGTTACCCGACAACTCGATTCTGAATATTGGTCTGGACATTACCGAGCGGAAAAAAGCAGAGCTGCAACTGGCGGTTAAGGCTACCACTGACGATCTCACCGGCTGTTTTAACCGCTCAGCAATTTTGCAGAAGCTGAAATCGGCGCTGGCGGCGAATTCGCGACAGGATGCCGACAGCCAATTTTGCGTACTGATGTTCGACCTGGATTATTTTAAGCAAATCAACGATGAATGGGGGCATTTGGTTGGCGATGCCGCACTGATCCATTTTTGCGATCGACTACGGGAAATCAGCCCGGCCGGATCGGCTCTGGGGCGAGTGGGTGGTGAAGAATTTTTATTGTTGCTGGCGCGAACAGACGGCGATGCCGCAACACGACTCTCCAACCAGTTACGTCACATATTGAAGGCAAAACCCCTGCTGGTCGGCGACAGAAAGCTGGAGCTTGCTTTTAGTGCCGGTGTGGTTGAAGTGGGTCTGGGTCAACGCGATACCTCGGCATTACTCACGCGAGCAGATAAAGCATTATATGATGCGAAGCGTACCGGAAGAGGGAAAACAGTGCTGGCTTCTGATTATTTATAAATCGAATCAGGGATGACTTATCGCCAAATGGCATAAAATTTCATGTTCAACGCGTTCTTTTTTCATGCTGCCAATAGTTTAGCTTAATCACCGATCCTCTGTTGTGTTATCTTAAAACCTCCCGCTCAGACTGGATAATTATGTTCCTTAATAGAAACGGAACGAATACTTTCAGTTTGGCTTACGGGAGAATATTATCGGCATAACGAAAATTAAGATTTTTAATACTAAAAGTCAGTTGCTAACTTCGCATGATTCATGCAACGTAATCACCTGTTTATCAAAGCATCCGGCCTTCATTACTACAGGCGTGCAAAATGCAGGGATATAGGGCGGGAAATGAATCGTAGCGCACGGCGCAAGATGCTAAGAGTGGTAGGGATCATCATGGTAGTTCTGCTACCGGTGATGCTTGCGCTATGGTTTGCCCAGCTCAGAGCCGTAACCGAAACAAGTGCCCAATTACGAACATTTGCCGAGCTGGCGTTAGATAAAACAGAACTTGTAATTCAACAAGTTGACCTGGCGCGTGATGACGCCGAAAAATATCGGGGCAAATTGTGTACGCCAACACATCGTCAATATATGTTGAACGTTGTGCGTGGTCGTTTGTTCGTCGCTGATTTAATTTATGCCGAAGGTCAGAATTTTCTTTGTTCGACAGTTCTTACGCCTGAACACCCTTACTTAATATCTCCCGCCAATTACAAACGTAAGCCTGACGTTGCTATCTATTATTATCGCGATACGCCATTTTTTACCGGTTATAAAATGACGTATATGCAGCGTGGGAATTATGTCGTTGTGGTTAATCCACTTTCTTACAGCGAGGTGATGTCAAACGATCATTCGCTGTCGTGGGGAGTATATGACACCGTTACCAATGCATTTTTTTCAGTCAGTGCGCAGGCCAACGTTTCATTATTAAATTCGATGATTCGACATAAGGAATCGACATTTCAAAAAGATGAGCGTTTCTACACGATTGTAAATTCCGAAAAACGCCCTATTGCCGCCATCGTTTCGACATCGAATAAACGTTTTTATGAAACGCTCTATCATCAGGCAACTCTGACGCTGCCGCTGGGGATGATTTGCAGCATTATTATACTGCTGGTGTGGTCACGTACTCATCGTGAGCTCAATTCACCAGGGCGCTTGTTGCACCGGGCGCTGAATAAGCGCCAGTTGTGCGTTCATTATCAACCCATTATTGATATTAAAAATAACCGCTGCGTGGGTGCAGAAGCCCTGCTGAGATGGCCTGGGTTTAACGGTCAGATTGTGATGAGCCCTGCGGATTTTATTCCGCTGGCCGAAAAAGAAGGGATGATCGAACGCATTACCGATTACGTTGTTGAAGAGGTCTTTAGCGATCTGGGTAATTTCCTGGCTGCAAATCCTCATCTTTATATTTCGATCAACTTATCGGCTGCGGATTTCCACTCTTCGCGCCTGATCGCCCTGATCTCGGATAAGGCCCGCTTCCACTCGGTTCGCGCACAGCAGATCAAAATTGAAGTGACGGAGCGCGGGTTTATCGATGTCCCTAAAACGACGCCGGTTATCCAGGCGTTCCGCCAGGCGGGTTATGAAGTGGCTATCGATGACTTCGGTACAGGCTACTCGAACCTGCATAACCTCTATTCCCTGAACGTCGATATCCTCAAGATTGATAAATCTTTCGTCGACACGCTGACAACCAACAGTACCAGCCACTTGATCGCTGAGCACATTATCGAAATGGCACAAAGCCTGCGCTTAAAAACCATCGCGGAAGGGGTGGAAACGGCAGAGCAGGTGAGCTGGCTGTTAAAGCGTGGTGTACAGTACTGTCAGGGATGGCACTTCGCGAAAGCGATGCCGCCGCAGGAATTTATGACCTGGCAGCAGCAGCCTTTACGCTAAACGCATTAATTCAACTGATGGCGATAATCGCTCGGCGTGCGGTCGAACTCGCGACGGAACACGCGGGAGAAGGTCTGTTGCGATACATAACCCAGATCCATGGCGATATCAAAAATAGGCCGTTGCGTAGAGCGTAACGCCTGCGCTGCCAGCAGTAGTCTGCGCTGACGAATGTAATCGCCCAGCGTTTGATGCATGACTGTGCGGAACATTCTCTGTAAATACCATTTCGAATAGCCCGACTTCTTAGCGACCACATCAATGTTCAACGGTTGGTCGATATGTTCATCAATCCATTCAATAAGTGTCTGAATAATTTGCTGATGCGACATAAGGTTGCCCCTCTGTAGATACAACTATCTCTGTTGATTCGTCGTTTTCTCTGCGGGGGAGTATAATTCCTCAAGTTAACTTGAGGTAAAGAGGTTTTATGGAAAAGAGATTACCGCGCATCAAAGCGCTCTTAACCCCTGGTGAAGTAGCAAAGCGAAGCGGTGTGGCGGTATCGGCGCTCCACTTCTATGAAAGCAAAGGGTTAATTAAAAGTATTCGTAACGGCGGGAACCAGCGTCGCTACACGCGCGATGTGCTCCGTTACGTGGCTATTATCAAAATTGCGCAACGAATCGGAATTCCCCTGGCCACCATCGGCGATGCGTTTGGCGTTCTGCCGGAAGGGCACACGCTGAGCGCAAAAGAGTGGAAGGAGCTTTCCTCCCAGTGGCGTGACGAACTGGACAGGCGCATTCATACCCTGGTGGCATTGCGTGATGAACTGGACGGGTGTATTGGCTGCGGATGTTTATCACGCAGCGATTGTCCATTGCGTAACCCGGGCGATAAGCTCGGCGAGCAGGGGACAGGGGCACGGTTGTTGGAAGAGGATTGAGGATATTTGGGCAGTTCGCCAGTAACGCAGTGAATGTAGGCCGGGTAAGGCGCAGTCGCCACCCGGCAAAAACACCGCACCCTATAAAGAACTAAAGCGCCACATAAAGGGCGCTTTAGTTTTTCCCGGTCTTTGTCTTTCACTCTATCCCGCTGGTTCACGGGAGGGTTTCCCCCGACATCAGCACCCCTCATGTCGAGCAAGTTGGGGAGGTTCCGGATTGTGCTGACACTTTAATTCTATGCAAGGAGCTGATTTTCGCCAGTGCGGGAGTTCACTTTTTAGCCAAATTATTTTCGCGGTGTTATTCAATTTTCTATAGTTAATCAGTATGAATCACAGGAGAACATGATGCTCACCGTACACCATCTTAATCAGTCGCGTTCACAGCGTGTGATTTGGGCGCTGGAAGAACTTTCTTTGCCTTATCAGATAGTTCACTACCAGCGCGAAAAGAACATGCTGGCACCTGCGGCGCTGCGAAAAGTGCATCCGCTGGGTAAATCCCCGGTGATTGAAGATAACGGACTGATCCTGGCGGAGTCGGGTGCCATTCTGGAATATCTCCAGGAAACCTATGACGCAGAGTTTCAGCTTAAGCCGCGGGATCCGGCGCATAAAGTGCAATACCGTTTCTGGCTGCACTACGCAGAAGGTTCGCTTATGCCGCTGCTGTTGATGAAGCTGGTTTTTGCAAGCCTGGGAAAACCACCTATCCCGTTTGGACTGCGGGCACTGGGGAAGGTGCTGGGGCAAGGGGTACAAAAGGCCTGGCTCAATCGACAGCTGGAAACCCACGCGCGCTATATCGAATCTTATCTTAGCGAAAACAGCTGGTTTGCCGGTGAGCACTTCAGCATGGCTGATATTCAGATGAGTTTTCCGGTTTTTGCGCTGCTTGCGCGAGGTGGCGTTGAAAACCTGCCACATATTCATGCCTGGAAGAAAAGGGTGGAAATGCGCCCAGGATGGCAACGTACTCTCGAACAAGGCGGGCCGTTCGATATTCCAGGCGAAGGCTGAAATGTTACTAAATTGCGCATAGACGATAACGTTTGCGCATACTCTGGTTAATTCTTCAGCGTCATAAGCTAATTTTAGCGAAAAACGAGAAAGTTAAGTTGAAAAGGGCGGTGATTAGGCTAGATAATCGTTTGCCTTAATTTGACCACCCGTTTTGTAAGCGCGGAGCTAAACGTTTGCTTTTTTTGTGACGCCCCTATTCGTCACAAACGTAGCACAAGGATTTGACGTTTTGCTGGCAGTGGAGTCTCCACCACGTTTACGGACTTTCTATAAAAACTCTCAGGGGATGTTTTCTATGTCTACGCCATCTGCGCGTACTGGCGGTTCACTTGACGCCATGTTTAAAATTTCTGCACGCGGCAGCACCGTGCGCCAGGAAGTCGTTGCCGGTCTGACAACGTTTCTGGCGATGGTTTATTCCGTCATCGTTGTGCCGGGGATGCTCGGTAAAGCGGGCTTCCCGCCTGCGGCGGTTTTTGTTGCCACCTGCCTCGTGGCCGGTGTGGGTTCCATCGTGATGGGCCTGTGGGCGAACCTGCCACTGGCCATCGGCTGCGCTATCTCTCTGACCGCATTTACCGCATTCAGCCTGGTACTGGGTCAGCACATCAGCGTGCCTGTTGCGCTCGGCGCCGTGTTCCTGATGGGTGTCCTGTTTACGGTTATCTCCGCAACCGGCATTCGTAGCTGGATTTTGCGCAACCTGCCGCAAGGTGTGGCGCACGGTACCGGTATTGGTATCGGCCTGTTCCTGCTGCTGATCGCGGCTAACGGTGTCGGCCTGGTTATCAAAAACCCACTGGACGGCCTGCCGGTTGCCCTGGGTCACTTCGCCAGCTTCCCTGTTATCATGTCTCTGATTGGCCTTGCGGTGATTATCGGTCTGGAAAAACTGAAAGTTCCGGGCGGTATCCTGCTGACCATTATCGGTGTTTCCGTTGTTGGCCTGATTTTCGATCCGAACGTTCATTTCTCCGGTATCTTCGCCATGCCATCCCTGAGCGATGACAAAGGCAACTCCCTGATTGGTAGCCTGGATATCGTTGGTGCGCTGAACCCGGTGATCCTGCCAAGCGTACTGGCGCTGGTGATGACGGCGGTGTTTGATGCCACCGGTACTATCCGTGCGGTAGCAGGCCAGGCGAATCTGCTGGACAAAGACGGCCAGATTATCGACGGCGGTAAAGCACTGACCACCGACTCCCTGAGCAGCGTTTTCTCAGGCCTGGTAGGTGCAGCGCCAGCAGCGGTGTACATCGAGTCCGCAGCGGGCACGGCGGCAGGCGGTAAAACCGGCCTGACAGCCATCACCGTTGGCGTGTTGTTCCTGCTGATCCTGTTCCTCTCCCCGCTTTCTTACCTGGTACCTGCGTATGCAACGGCTCCGGCGCTGATGTATGTCGGCCTGCTGATGCTGAGCAACGTGGCTAAAATCGATTTCGCAGATTTCGTTGATGCCATGTCAGGCCTGATTACTGCGGTGTTCATCGTGCTGACCTGTAACATCGTTACCGGCATCATGATCGGTTTCGCATCGCTGGTGATTGGCCGCCTGGTATCCGGTGAGTGGCGTAAGCTGAACATCGGTACTGTGGTCATCGCAATTGCACTGGTCGCGTTCTACGCCGGTGGCTGGGCGATTTAAGTTATCGATTTATGCGAAAACGGGTGGCTTTGGCCGCCCGTTTTTATTTTCGGAACACACATCGTTGCCAATTGCGTTACTCTCTGGAAGATAGAATAGAGGCACGACGCCTTCCGTTGTACACAAGAATCATCGCAAACAGGGAACGCATGGAAATCTTCTTCACAATACTCATCATGACCCTTGTGGTCTCGCTATCCGGGGTTGTCACTCGCGTACTGCCCTTTCAGTTACCCCTGCCATTAATGCAAATTGCCATCGGCGCGCTGCTGGCATGGCCGACTTTTGGTTTACACGTCGAGTTCGACCCGGAGTTGTTCCTCGTACTGTTTATCCCGCCGCTGCTGTTTGCTGATGGCTGGAAAACCCCGACGCGCGAATTCCTGGAGCACGGGCGAGAGATCTTCGGCCTGGCGCTGGCGCTGGTGGTAGTAACCGTGGTGGGGATAGGGTTCCTGATTTACTGGGCGGTGCCGGGTATCCCGCTGATCCCGGCCTTTGCGCTGGCGGCGGTGCTATCGCCCACCGATGCCGTGGCGCTTTCCGGTATCGTAGGTGAAGGCCGTATTCCGAAGAAAATCATGGGCATCTTGCAGGGTGAGGCGCTGATGAACGACGCTTCCGGCCTGGTTGCCCTGAAGTTTGCCGTGGCGGTGGCGATGGGGACGATGGTCTTCACCGTGGGTGGCGCGACCCTGGAATTCTTTAAGGTGGCGATTGGCGGTATCCTGGCAGGCTTCGTGGTGAGCTGGCTGTATGGCCGTTCACTGGGCTTTCTCAGCCGCTGGGGCGGTGATGAACCTGCCACGCAGATCGTGCTGCTGTTCCTGCTGCCGTTCGCTTCTTACCTGATTGCTGAACATATTGGCGTGTCGGGCATCCTCGCGGCAGTTGCGGCAGGGATGACCATCACCCGTGCGGGTGTGATGCGTCGTGCACCGCTGGCGATGCGTCTGCGTGCAAACAGTACCTGGGCGATGCTGGAGTTCGTGTTTAACGGCATGGTGTTCCTGCTGTTAGGCCTGCAACTGCCGGGCATTCTGGAATCTTCACTGGTGGCGGCAGAAGCCGACCCTAACGTCGAAACCTGGATGCTGTTCACCGATATCGTGCTTATCTACCTTGCGCTGATGTTGGTTCGTTTTGGCTGGCTGTGGACGATGAAGAAATTCAGCGTGCGCTTCCTGACCAAAAAACCGATGGAGTTTGGCTCCTGGACCACGCGCGAGCTGCTGATTGCCTCCTTTGCCGGGGTGCGCGGGGCGATCACCCTTGCTGGT
This sequence comes from Enterobacter soli ATCC BAA-2102, assembly GCF_001654845.1. Lineage (GTDB taxonomy): Bacteria > Pseudomonadota > Gammaproteobacteria > Enterobacterales > Enterobacteriaceae > Enterobacter > Enterobacter soli. The sequence goes on from NZ_LXES01000024.1 coordinate 14,000, forward strand.
GTGCTTTCCATTCCGCTGCTGCTGCCGACGGGCGATGTCTTCCCGGCCCGTTACGAGCTGGTGTTCCTGGCGGCGGGGGTGATTCTGTTCTCGCTGTTTGTGGGCGTGGTCATGCTGCCGATCCTGCTCCAGCATATCGACACGGGCGACTCGACTCAGCAACATAAAGAGGAGCGTATTGCCCGCGCAGCAACGGCAGAAGTGGCGATTGTCGCGATCCAGAAAATGGAAGAACGTCTGGCGTCAGATGCCGAAGAGAACATCGACAATCAGCTGCTGACGGAAGTGAGTTCACGCGTTATCGGGAACCTGCGCCGCCGTGCCGACGGGCGAAATGATGTGGAGAGTTCGCTTCAGGAAGAGAACCTGGAGCGCCGCTTCCGCCTGGCGGCGTTGCGTTCAGAGCGTGCCGAGCTGTATCACCTGCGTGCCACGCGTCAGATAAGTAATGAGACGCTGCAAAAACTGCTGCACGATCTGGATCTGCTGGAAGCGTTGTTGATAGAAAATCAGTAGTCTGTGCGGGCTGATGCCCTCACCCCGGCCCTCTCCCACAGGGAGAGGGGGAAGGGGCACTATTCAGACTGGACCCAAAACCCCTCACAACACTTCAGCCACGCCTGCGCGCTGTGCGACAAATAAACTCCTTCGCGCCAAATCATTCCTAGCTGCCAGTGCAAATCGCTCTCCAGCGGGATCCAGCGCAGGGTGTTTTTATCCAGCCGCTCGCAGATAGGCTGCGGCAAAATCGCAATCCCCACGCCTGCCTGAACCATGGCCGCCAGAAAGTCCCACTGACCGCTGCGTACCGCAATGCGCGGTTTCACGTTGTGCTGGTTAAACAGCGCCATCAACTGACGGCTAAGGGCAAAATCTTCGTTGTAGATAAGCAGCGGGTGCTCGCCCAGCAGTTCGGGTTTTACCGAATCTATCTTCAGCCAGTCGCCGGAGCGTGGCACCAGCACGCATAGCGGATGACTAAAGAGCGGCAGGGTGGCCAGTCCGCTCTCTTCCTCAACGGGAAGCGCAGTCATCGCCACGTCCAGCTCACCGTTGGTGACGGCCTGCTGCACGGTTAAGCCGCCGAATTCGGAAATTTTCAGCTCCACGCCAGGGTAGCGCTGGCGGAACAGGCTGATGGGCCCGGCCATCATCATCCCCACCATGGGCGGGATGCCCAGACGAAGCAGCCCTTTGGTCAGATGGTTAATATCACCAAGCTCCGCTTCTAGCTGGCGAAACTCCGCCAGGATAGCCAGCCCGCGCTCAAACACCACGCGGCCGGTATCGGTCAGCAGCAGCTTGCGGCCATCGCGAATAAGCAGCGTACAATTCAGTTCATCTTCGAGGTTTTTCAGCATCTTGCTGATGGTAGGTTGGGTGACAAATAACTTCTCCGCTGCGCGGGTAAAACTCTGCTGGCGAACCACTTCGACAAAATAGCGCAGCGTTCTTATGTCCATGATTATTCCTCGAAACTATGCATTTGATGATTTTAATTCATTTCAGTCCATTACGTGCGGTCACTATACTGGCGCTTCATCGCATTTTTGAGGAAATCACCCATGGCCGTGGCGTTAAGTCGTGTTACGCCTGCCGTTATGCAACGACTTCAGGTATCGGTTCAGGTACTGCTCTATGCCGCGCTGTTTGTTTTCGCGGAATATCTTGTCAGCTGGTTACACCTGCCTCTGCCTGCCAATCTGGTCGGGATGGTGCTGATGCTGACGCTCATTCTTTGCCGCGTTGTTCCCCTCAACTGGGTCCGCGCCGGCGCACGCTGGTTGCTGGCAGAAATGCTGCTGTTCTTTGTCCCGGCGGTGGTGGCGGTAGTGAACTACGCGCAACTGCTGATGGTCGACGGCTGGCGCATTTTTGCTGTGATCGCCCTGAGCACGCTGATGGTGCTGGGCGCAACGGCCTGGGTGGTGGATAAAGTCTATCGCTTTGAAATCAGCAGGCAGAAGCATGACTAACTTTCAGATAAGCGTGCTGTGCCTGATTGCCACCCTGGTTATCTACTTTGCCAACAAGCGTCTGTATCGCCGCTTTCACGCCCTGCCGCTGATGCCGCTGGTATTCACGCCGATCCTGCTGGTACTGATGCTGGTGTTCGGGCACATCTCCTGGCAGAACTACATCGGTGAATCCCACTGGCTGCTGTGGCTGCTCGGCCCGGCAACTATCGCTTTTGCGGTGCCGGTGTACGACAACCTGGCGATCATCAAACGCCACTGGATGTCGCTGAGTGCGGGCGTGATTACCGCCACGGTGGTGGCGGTGTGCAGCTCGGTCTGGCTGGCGCGGTTGTTTACCCTGTCGGATGAAATTCAGCGCAGCCTGGCCGTGCGGTCGGTGACCACGCCGTTTGCACTGGCGGCGGCTAAACCGCTCGGCGGGCAGCCGGATCTGGTGGCGCTGTTTGTGGTCGTCACCGGAGTCTTCGGTATGGCGGTAGGCGATATGCTGTTTCTGCGCTTGTCTATCCGCGAAGGGATGGCAAAAGGGGCCGGGTTTGGCGCGGCTTCCCACGGTGCAGGAACCGCACGTTCTTACGAACTGGGTCAGCAGGAGGGCGTGGTGGCAAGCCTGGTGATGATGCTGTCGGGAGTGGTGATGGTATTGATTGCGCCGCTGGTGGCGTGGGTGATGTTTTAAACTCCCCGGCCGGATGGCCGGGGAGGAAGAGCAGGTTAGTGCGCGCGGCCTTGTTCGACGCCCAGGCCGGTTTGCGAACGGATAAACTGGGCGCGGAATTTTTCGCGTTCCAGGTTCCCCTCCACCGTGTTATCTGTTGCGGAGAAGACCCAGATACCGATAAACGCCACGGCGATAGAGAACAGCGCCGGGTACTCATACGGGAAGATGGCTTTCTCGTGACCGAGGATCTGCACCCAAATCGTCGGGCCGAGGATCATCAGGATCACCGCCGTCAGCAGACCCAGCCAGCCGCCAATCATCGCACCACGGGTGGTCAGTTTTGACCAGTACATAGAGAGCAGGATAATCGGGAAGTTGCAGCTTGCTGCAATCGAGAAGGCCAGCCCCACCATAAAGGCGATGTTCTGTTTCTCGAACAAAATGCCCAGCAGGATTGCCACAACACCCAGCACCAGCACCGTGATTTTGGAGACTTTCAGCTCATCGCGCTCGCTGGCCCCTTTACGGAACACGTTGGCATACAGGTCATGCGATACCGCTGACGCACCGGCCAGCGTCAGCCCGGCAACCACCGCAAGGATGGTGGCAAAGGCCACGGCAGAAATAAAGCCGAGGAACAGGTTACCGCCCACCGCGTCGGCCAGATGCACCGCCGCCATGTTGTTACCGCCAATCAGTGCGCCCGCAGCATCTTTAAACGCCGGGTTTGCCCCTACCAGCATGATGGCACCAAAACCGATGATAAAGGTCAGGATATAGAAGTAACCCATAAAACCGGTGGCATAGAAAACGCTCTTACGCGCTTCACGCGCATCTGACACCGTGAAGAAACGCATCAGGATATGCGGTAAACCCGCGGTACCAAACATCAAACCCAGGCCGAGAGAGAGCGCCGATATCGGGTCTTTCACCAGCCCACCCGGGCTCATGATCGCTTCCCCTTTCGGGTGCACCGCCATCGCTTCGGTAAACAGGTTATTGAAGCTGAAACCAACGTGCTTCATGACCATAAAGGCCATAAAGCTTGCGCCGAACAGCAGCAGCACGGCTTTGATGATTTGTACCCAGGTGGTCGCAAGCATCCCGCCGAACAGCACGTACATCACCATCAGCACACCGACCAGCACTACCGCAACGTGGTAGTTCAGGCCGAACAGCAGTTCGATAAGCTTGCCTGCACCCACCATCTGGGCAATCAGATACAGCGCCACAACCACCAGCGATCCGCAGGCAGAGAGGATACGAATCGGCCCTTGTTTCAGGCGATACGATGCCACATCAGCAAAGGTGAAACGCCCGAGGTTACGTAAACGTTCGGCAATCAGGAACAGAATGATTGGCCAGCCCACGAGGAAGCCGAGGGAGTAAATCAGGCCGTCATAACCGGAGGTGTAAACCAGCGCCGAGATCCCGAGGAACGATGCGGCAGACATAAAGTCACCGGCAATCGCCAGCCCGTTCTGGAAGCCAGTAATGTTGCCGCCCGCGGTGTAGTAATCATTTCGTGAGCGTACGCGTTTCGACGCCCAGTACGTGATATAGAGCGTCAACAGCACGAAAATCAGGAACATGATGATCGCCTGCCAGTTAGTTGGCTGGCGTTGGACTTCGCCGGTAATGGCATCGGCTGCGTTTGCCGCAAAGGGAAGTGTGGCGGCAAGCGCCGTCAGGACTCGCTTCATGATGCTTTTACCTCACGCAGGACTGCTTTATTAAGACGATCAAACTCGCCGTTCGCACGCCAGACATACACGCCGGTCAACACAAACGAAATGACAATCACGCCAATGCCAATAGGGATCCCGCGCGTGACGCTGGTCCCCTCATGCAGCGGGGTGCCGAGCCAGTGCGGGGCAAAGGCGATAAGCAGAATAAAGCCGACGTAAATAATCAGCATGATGATGGAAAGAAAGAAGGCAAACCGTTGCCGTTTATCGACGAGCTCCCTGTAGTGCGCACTATTCTCTATCTGCTGACAAATATGGTCATTCATCACAGAGTCTCCAGAGGTTCCCCTTCGTCTTTCGCGCCGCAGGTGCGTTGGCCGCACTCGACCACCCCAGTCACATAGTGAACTATGCTCCTGGGGATGTTCTCGCTTGCCGCCTTCCTGCAACGCGAAATCCTTTGGGGAGGGTTGTTTTTATTCCCTCTCCCCTATGGGGAGAGGGGTAGGGTGAGGGGTTACGATGGCATTGCGATGGCCTGCTTCTCTTCGAGCAGTTTTTCCACCACACCTGGATCGGCGAGCGTTGAAGTATCACCGAGGTTACTGGTGTCACCGGCCGCAATTTTGCGCAGAATACGGCGCATAATTTTGCCGGAGCGGGTTTTCGGCAGGGAGTCCGTCCAGTGCAGAACATCCGGTGTGGCAAGCGGGCCAATCTCTTTACGTACCCAGTTGCGCACCTCGGCATACAGCTCTGGCGACGGCTCTTCACCGTGGTTCAGCGTAACGTATGCGTAAATCGCCTGGCCCTTAATGTTATGCGGGATACCCACCACGGCGGCTTCGGCAATCTTCGGATGCGACACCAGTGCAGATTCAATCTCCGCCGTACCCAGACGGTGGCCGGAAACGTTCAGCACATCGTCCACACGTCCGGTTATCCAGTAGTAACCGTCTTCATCACGACGCGCGCCGTCGCCGCTGAAGTACATGTTTTTAAAGGTGGAGAAGTAGGTCTGCTCGAAGCGCTCGTGATCGCCGAACAGGGTACGCGCCTGGCCAGGCCAGGAGTCGGTGATGACCAGGTTACCTTCGGTTGCCCCTTCAAGCGGATGGCCTTCGTTATCCACCAGTGCAGGTTGTACGCCGAAGAATGGGTTGGTTGCAGAACCCGCTTTCAGCTGGGTCGCACCCGGCATCGGGGTGATCATGAAGCCGCCCGTTTCGGTCTGCCACCAGGTGTCCATCACCGGGCATTTCTCGTTACCGATTTTCTTCCAGTACCACTCCCAGGCTTCCGGGTTGATAGGCTCGCCCACGGAACCGAGAATGCGCAGGGAAGAGCGGTCAGTGCCTTCGATGGCTTTGTCGCCTTCCGCCATCAGCGCGCGGATCGCCGTTGGCGCGGTATAGAGAATGTTGACCTTGTGTTTGTCGACCACCTGGCACATACGCGCCGGGGTCGGCCAGTTCGGTACGCCTTCAAACATCAGGGTGGTCGCGCCGCAGGCCAGCGGGCCGTAAAGCAGGTAGCTGTGCCCGGTGACCCAACCCACATCGGCGGTACACCAGTAGATGTCACCCGGGTGGTAGTCGAACACATATTTGAAGGTGGTTGCCGCATAAACCAGATAGCCGCCAGTGGTATGCAATACGCCTTTTGGTTTGCCGGTAGAGCCAGAGGTATAAAGGATAAACAGCGGGTCTTCCGCGTTCATCTCTTCTGGCTGGTGCTGGTCGCTTGCGTTTTCAATCAGATCGCTCCACCACAGGTCGCGACCCTCTTTCCAGTCGATCTTGCCGCCGGTACGCTTGAGCACCACAACGTTGCTGACGCTTTTCACGTTCGGGTTTTTCAGCGCTTCGTCGACGTTTTTCTTCAGCGGAATACCGCGACCGGCGCGCACGCCTTCATCGGCGGTGATCACCAGTTTAGAATTTGAATCGACAATACGACCGGCAACCGCTTCTGGCGAGAAGCCGCCGAAGATGACGGAGTGAATGGCGCCGATGCGCGCGCACGCCAGCATGGCCACCGCCGCTTCCGGTACCATTGGCATATAAATCGCCACGACGTCGCCTTTTTTAATGCCCTGCTCCAGCAGCACTTTGGCAAAGCGGCACACGTCACGGTGCAACTCTTTATAGGTAATGTGTTTGCTCTGAGAAGCGTCGTCGCCTTCCCAGATGATAGCCGTCTCGTTCCCACGTTCGGCAAGATGGCGATCCAGACAGTTCGCCGCCAGGTTCAGTGTGCCATCTTCATACCATTTAATGGAGACGTTACCTGGCGCAAAGGAGGTGTTTTTCACCTTCTGATAAGGTTTGATCCAGTCAAGAATATGACCCTGTTCACCCCAGAAGATATCCGGGCTGGAGACGGATTGCTGATACTTCTCGTGGTACTGCTCCGGGTTGATCAGGCAACGGTCCGCAATATTTGCGGGAATGTCGTGTTTATGGATTTGGCTCATGGCTTTTTTTCTCCTTGTAAGATGTTAATAATATGTCGCAAAAACGTTAATTGTAGGGGCTTTACAAGCTTTGTTTATTATTTGGGCGGCAGATCACGCATTGTTTGAATAGTGTGAAAAATGAGCGAATGAAACTTTGAAGGGAAATAATTTAGTTGAAGGATTATTTACATTTGTGCGGAAAAAAGCGTTTTTATAACAAAAGGTTATTTATAAGAATTATTACAAATTAGCGTCATAGCACCTTTTTGTAGTGAAAAGCCTCGTTCTTTAAGGCTTGCGCAGGATGCCGTACAAATGATACTCATACGCCGCGTTAAAAAATCCCATAAACCAACGCAACACAATTCATACCCTTTCAGTATGTTTCCATATTCATGCAGTTTTGGTGAACTGGATGCTTCATTGAGGAAGTCTGTTTCTATGAAAAACGTTAAAGTCAGCCTGGCCTGGCAAATCTTGCTAGCCCTTGTGCTGGGTATCCTGCTGGGGAGTTACCTCCATTATCATAGCGACAGCCGCGAGTGGCTGATTGCGAACCTGCTCTCTCCGGCAGGCGATATCTTTATTCATCTGATCAAGATGATTGTTGTGCCTATTGTTATCTCTACGCTGGTGGTTGGCATTGCGGGCGTGGGCGATGCAAAACAGTTAGGCCGTATCGGCGCGAAGACCATCATTTATTTCGAAGTGATCACGACGATAGCCATTATCCTGGGTATCACCATGGCGAACGTGTTCCAGCCAGGCTCCGGGATCGACATGTCGCAGCTGGCGACCGTGGATATTTCGAAATACCAAAGTACGACCGCGGATGTGCAAAGCCATGCCCACGGGCTGATGGGGACTATTCTGTCGCTGGTGCCGACCAACATTGTGGCATCGATGGCGAAAGGCGAAATGCTGCCGATCATCTTCTTCTCTGTGCTGTTTGGCCTGGGGCTCTCTTCCCTGCCAGCAACGCACCGTGAACCGCTGGTGACGGTATTCCGCTCTATCTCTGAAACCATGTTCAAAGTCACCCACATGGTGATGCGTTACGCGCCGGTAGGGGTGTTTGCCCTCATCGCCGTCACGGTAGCGAACTTCGGTTTTGCTTCCCTGTGGCCGCTGGCGAAGCTGGTTATCCTGGTGCACTTCGCGATCCTGTTCTTCGCGCTGGTGGTGCTCGGGATTGTGGCGCGCATTTGTGGGCTGAGTATCTGGATCCTGATCCGTATTCTGAAGGACGAGCTGATTCTGGCGTACTCTACCGCCAGCTCTGAAAGCGTGCTGCCACGTATTATCGAGAAGATGGAGGCCTACGGTGCGCCAGCGTCTATTACCAGCTTCGTGGTGCCGACCGGTTACTCCTTCAACCTGGATGGCTCAACGCTGTACCAGAGTATTGCCGCCATCTTTATTGCCCAGCTGTACGGTATCGATCTCTCGCTGTGGCAGGAAATCGTACTGGTGCTGACCCTGATGGTGACCTCAAAAGGTATCGCAGGCGTGCCGGGCGTTTCATTTGTGGTGCTGCTGGCAACGCTGGGCAGCGTCGGTATTCCGCTGGAAGGCCTGGCCTTTATTGCCGGTGTTGACCGTATCCTCGACATGGCGCGTACGGCGCTGAATGTGGTGGGTAACGCGCTGGCGGTGCTGGTTATCGCCAAGTGGGAACACAAATTCGACCGCAAAAAAGCGCTGGCGTATGAACGTGAAGTGCTGGGTCGTTTTGATAAGACGGCCGATCAGTAATGTAACGTATTCTTCCCTCTCCCCTTTGGGGAGAGGGTTAGGGTGAGGGGATTTTACTCCCCGCTCAACGCATCAAACTCTTCACACCCCGTATCAAACCCTTCGGAACAACTCAGGTTTAACCAGTACAGCGCCTTCTGTTTATTCGGCGTGATAAAGCCTTTTTCGCCCTGCTGGAACAGCATTCCCGCCCAGTATTCGGCATATCCGGTGCGCGACAAAGACGAACTGCGTTTGAACCAGGATGCCGCTTTTGCATCGTCCTGAGCCACTTCAACACCGTTGGCATAAATCAGCCCCAGCAGCAGTTGGGCGTCGACTGCGGAGTCGCTATCAATATCTTCGGTGGCGGTTTGCAGCAATTTGATCGCCTGTGGGTAATCGGTTTTACCCGCCTGAGTGTTCACCAGCACGCGCGCCAGCATAATCGCACCGCGCTTACTGCCCGCAATGGTGGCCTGCTGGGCCAGCGCTTTGGCATGAGCGTAATCGCCATGGGTAAACTGGATTTGGGACAGTAACGCCATCGCATCGATATCCCCGCCTTTTGCCGCTTTCTCTGCCCAGAACGTGGCCTGCTTGCTATCGCCAGAACTGAAGTAAGTATCGGCCAGATAATACTGGGCATGGGCATCACCGGCCTCGGCTTGCTCTTTGTATTGATTGCCAATTTCATCTGCGTAAGCGAATGACGTAATAAGGAACAACAACAGAAAAAGTGGTTTCATGGATCGTTATCATCTGGGTACATGCCGCGCAGTATAATCGTGCGCACAAAATAAAAAAACGGGTGCATTAAGACCTCAGCATCCGACAAGCCGGGCGGAACAGATGTTCCGCCCGATGAGGTTAGCCTGCGAGGCAGGCTAATTTCGCCGCCACCTCCTGATGTTCACTCTTTATTGTCAGCTCGCACAATCTTCCGCGATTAATAAAGGTAAAAATCACGATGGTCAGGCAGATAATAAAGACAATGCCTGACACAGTTTTTAATGGCGTCATGCCTTTTACTCCTTGTGTAAAAAAGAATAAGAGGCTACCCTCAACTTGTTGGGAGTTGAGGGGGTAGCCTCGGGTGAATGAAGATTTCCCGGGGCTTTCCACTTTCTGTCCCTCAACAATGCTTAAGACAGAAAGTCTTAAGCACCCGCAGCACATCTTATCTCTCTGAAATAAAATGCAAAGATGTAATTCTTTTTTGCGTTAATTACATTATTTCTGCGAAACGCATTCCGTAATGAATATTGATAAAATAAATATATATATTTGAAATATAAAAGGGGTGAATATATCACCCCTTTTATTCACCGATTAATTAACGGCTTCACCCCATTGCACTTTCACGCAGACGGGCTTTCAGCTTGTTATATTCGTCGATGACATACTGTTCGGCAGCATGTTGATCGACAATCGGCTCTACGCGCACGGCGCAGTATTTATACTCCGGCGTTTTGGTTATCGGGCTTAAGTTCTCCGTCACCAGTTCGTTACAGGCACCGATCCACCACTGGTAGGTCATATAGACCGCCCCTTTGTTGGGTCGGTCACTGACCTGCGCGCGGGTGATGATGCGGCCTTTGCGTGAGTTCACCCACACCAGCGCCTCATCCTCAATGCCAAGGCGTTCAGCGTCGGCGGTGTTGATCTGTGCATAGCCTGGTTCATCCGCCAGAGCGGCCAGAGCAGCACAGTTGCCGGTCATCGAACGACAGGAGTAGTGACCCACTTCACGTACGGTGGAGAGCACCATCGGATACTCGTCGGTGAGTTTATCGATTGGCGCGACCCAGTCGCAGGTGAAGAACTGTGCCAGTCCGTTCGGGGTGTCGAATTTCTCCTGGAAGAGATACGACGTCCCCTGATCGGCTTCTGACTCATCGCGGCAAGGCCACTGGATATACCCCAGTTCACCCATTTTGTCATAGGTGGCCCCGTAGAAGTCCGGGCACAGATGACGCAACTCGTCCCAGATTTCCTGGGTGTTGTTGTAGTGCATCGGATACCCCATACGGGTAGCGATTTCGCTGATAATCTGCCAGTCGGTTTTCAAATCCCACTTCGGCTCTACCGCTTTAAAGAAGCGCTGGAAGCCACGGTCTGCCGCCGTATAGACACCTTCATGCTCGCCCCATGACGTTGACGGTAAAATCACATCCGCCGCCGCCGCGGTTTTGGTCATAAAGATATCCTGGACAATCACCAGCTCCAGATCCTCAAACCCTTTACGCACCGCTGATAACTCGGCATCGGTCTGGAGCGGATCTTCACCCATGATGTAGGCCGCACGCACTTCGCCATGCGCCGCACGATGCGGCAGCTCGCTGATGCGATAGCCAGTGTGTTCAGGCAGGCTTTCCACGCCCCAGGCCTTCGCGAACTTGGCACGGTTTTCCGGGAACTTCACGTACTGATAGCCCGGATAGGTATCCGGCAGCGCGCCCATATCACACGCACCCTGCACGTTATTCTGACCACGTACCGGGTTCACGCCGACATGCGGTTTACCAAGGTTGCCGGTCAGCATGGCGAGGCTCGTCAGGGAACGGACGGTTTCCACGCCCTGATAGAACTGGGTCACACCCATCCCCCACAGAATAGCGGCGGTTTTTGCTGCCGCGTACATCCGTGCAGCCTGGCGGATCTCCTGTGCGCTGACGCCGGTTATCGCTTCAACCGATTCTGGCGTATAGCCTTCGACAATTTTCTTATACTCTTCAAAGCCTTCCGTACGGGTGGCGACAAACGCCTGGTCGTACAGATTCTCCTCAATAATGACGTGGCCCATCGCATTCAACAGCGCAATGTTCGAGCCGTTTTTCAGTGCGATGTGCATATCCGCAATGCGCGCAGTTTCGATTTTGCGTGGATCGCAGACGATGATTTTCGCCCCATTACGTTTTGCATTAATCACGTGATTTGCAACGATAGGGTGAGAATCTGCCGGGTTATAGCCAAAAATAAACACGAGATCGGTGTTATCTATCTCGTTGATCGCATTACTCATTGCGCCGTTACCGACCGACTGGTGCAGACCTGCAACCGATGGGCCGTGTCAGACGCGAGCGCAGCAGTCGACGTTATTGGTACCAATAACGGCGCGCGCGAATTTTTGCATTACATAGTTGGTTTCATTACCGGTCCCGCGTGATGAGCCGGTAGTCTGAATCGCATCCGGGCCATACTTGGCTTTGATGGCGCTCAGGCGCGTGGCGACGTAATCCAGCGCTTCGCTCCAGGAGACGGATTCCAGCTTGCCACCGCGTTCGCGGCGGATCATCGGGGTTTTCAGGCGCGGGGTCAGGATCTGGGTATCGTTAATAAAATCCCAGCCGTAGTAGCCTTTCAGGCACAGCGTGCCCTGGTTGGTTTTCCCCTGTGCCGCCTCCGCCCGTACGATTTTACCGTTATCGACCACCAGGTGGATCTTGCAACCTGAGGCACAATAAGGGCAAACCGTGACGACTTTTTTCATCGCTTTTGCTCCAGTTAAACAGTTCTTTGCACCTATTATGCAGCTTCTATGCCATGTTTTTATTGTGGGTATACCCAGACTTTACGGCCTATTTCTGGACAAAACGCTGACGAAAAACAGGCAATCGTCAAAATTGACGTGTCGAAGGGGCAGGGGATGTGACCTGGATTGAAATTCCATCACGAAAAAATGGAATTGGCTGGAGCCGATTGCAGAATGGATCAGACTTAACTCTACTGCTCTGATGGAAGATGCGATGAAACCGGCGATTCTGGTGGTTGATGACGATACCGCAGTGTGCGAACTGCTACAGGACGTGCTTAACGAGCACGTCTTTACGGTGTTGGTTTGTCATAATGGCCAGGATGCCCTGAGCCTGGCGCAGCAGGAACCCAACATTGCGCTGGTATTGCTGGATATGATGTTGCCGGATATCAACGGCTTGCAGGTGTTATTGCAGCTACAGAAATTGCGCCCGGAGCTGCCCGTTATCATGCTGACGGGGCTTGGCAGTGAGTCCGATGTGGTGGTTGGCCTGGAGATGGGGGCTGACGATTACATCGGTAAGCCGTTTAACCCGCGTGTGGTGGTGGCCCGCGTCAAAGCCGTACTGCGCCGCACTGGCGTGCTGGCAACTGAAGCCGCTGCTCCGCGCGCGCCGGGGATCGCCTTTAACGGCTGGACGCTGGATACCACCCGTTGTGAACTGAGCGATCCGCAGCGCAATACCGTGTCGTTAACGCAGGGTGAGTACGGCCTGTTGCTGGCGCTGACGCAAAACGCCCGCCGGGTACTGAGCCGCGAGCAACTGCTTGAGCTTACCCACAGCGAAAGCGCCGAGGTGTTCGACCGCACTATCGACGTGTTGATTATGCGTCTGCGGCGTAAAATCGAGGCCAACCCGCATCAGCCAGCGCTGATTAAAACCATTCGCGGGCTGGGTTATGTCTTTGCCACCGATGTTTCCCACAACGAAAAAGCCGCTTAACGGTTCTCTTTGATAAACATCTGCAACTCTGCCAGCGTCTTCGCGCCATCAATGGCGTTGGCGGCCAGCAGGCTCGCCCGTGCACAGGCGTGGGCCAGATAAATACTCTCTGCCAGCGGCAGCGATTCATGACAGCCATATAAAAAGCCCGCGCAAAACGCATCGCCTGCGCCCACGCTGCCAATGATCTCTTCTTGTTCCAGCATCCATGACGGGATCCAGCGACCCGCTTCACCCGGGGTTTCACCCCAGGCGCCTTCCGGACAGTGGATCACCACGCGCTGCCTGACGCCAGCCGCCAGTAATTGCGCAGCCGCGTCTGCAATGTGGGCGATATCCGGGGCATCGTTGCTGTCGCGCATCTCCAGACCGCTAAACTCGCCGGCTTCCAGTTCGTTAATGACCAGATAGTCGAGATGGCGCAGGGCAGGGAGCACCAGCGGCTGATAGCGTGGATCGCCCTTACGGGAGACGAGGTCGAGCGAGGTTTCATATCCCTGGTCGCGCATCTGAGCCAGCAGCCGCGCGCTGCGCGTGCCAAATTCATCGTCCGGCATATCCAGGCTGTCGAGCAGCAGCAAATACCCCAGATGGAAGATTTTCATTGTGCCATCAAGCCGGTCGAAAGCGGGGAGATCCAACAGGCGGTTTGCCCCAGGCGAGTGAAAGAAGGTGCGCTGCCCGCTGGGGTCGGTCATCACCTGCGACATCGAGGTTGGGGCAAAGGTGGTGCGCTGTACCCGCTGACGGTTGACGTGATACTGGTCGAGCATCGCCAGAATGTAATCCCCGTCGCCATCTTCGCCAATCAGCCCCACCGCCTGTAGCGGCAGGCCGACATGCATTTTTGCCAGCGTCAACAAAACGTTTAGCGGCGCACCGCCGGTTGAGCGCTCGCTGTGGGTAATTTCCGCCAGCCAGCCGCGCTCCGGCCATTGCACTATCTGGTGAACATGATCCACCAGCATATTACCTGCGGCGATGATCCCTTTACGTTCCATTATGCCCGCCCCGCGCTACCGAAGATGCGCATCTGTTCGGCCACCGTGTCGGTAATGGCCTCTTCTATGCCCAACAGCAGCTCGGCAAATTCATCATACAGTGGCTGTCGATGTGACATCCGGTGTTCCACCGACGCCAGTGCCGCCTGAGACATACCGGTGTAGAAATTGATTTTGTGGATCCCCAGCTCGATGGCGCGGCGGAAGTCGGCATCGCTAATGCCAGAGCCGCCGTGCAATACCAGCGGCAGACCGGTTTGCTGGCGAATGGCATCCAGACGCGGGAAATCGAGTTTGGGCTCGCCTTTGTATTTGCCGTGCGCATTGCCGATCGCGACCGCCAGCGCGTCGATGCCGGTCAAATCGACAAATTCCCGCGCCAGGTGTGGATCGGTAAAGAAGGCTTCATCTGCGTGGCCATATAGCGCGCCACCTTCATCGCCGCCCACGGCACCCAGTTCGGCTTCAACGGAAACCCCCACCGCATGACACATCTTCACCACTTCCCGGGTCTGGCGAATATTTTCTTCGTAGCTCAGGGTGGAGCCATCGAACATCACCGAGCTAAATCCTAAGCGCAGGGCACGCACAATCGCGTCAAAGTGCAGTCCGTGGTCGAGGTTAAGCACCACGGGGATGTCGTGCCGTGCGGCCTCGAATTTGACCGCTTCGACAAGCGAGTCCAGCGACACATATTTAAAATGCACTTCCGCGATGTTGATGATAAAAGGCGACCGTTCCTGCTTTGCCGCGGCAAACAGCGCGCGCAGGAAGTGGGAGTCGAGAACGTTAAATGCACCCAGCGCGTAATGGTGTTCCCTGGCGTGCTCAAGACCGTCGGCAAGAGAAATTAATGGCATCATTCACTCCTTAAATCCGAAACAGGTTGTATTCGTTGCACAGCACCAGCACCGCCGGTTCGTCTTCTTCGATATTGTTGTAGCGGGCGACCGGCTGTAAAAAGTGATTGTCGTGTTCATCGTCATTGACCGACGACACTTCGCCGACCAGCACATCACCAAAACCGCGCTCGCCCCAGAAGCTGTGGTACAGGCAGGGCGTCAGGCAGATGCTCTCCCCTGGTGCCAGACGCAGCTGGCTGCCCGGCGCGTGGGTCTGAAGGCAGCCATCGATGGTCACGGTAACGTCGGTATTTTCGGTTTCTTCATGCACGCCGGCATTCCATAACTCAATAATCAGATTGCCACCGCCGCGATTAATGATGTCCTCGCGTTTACGCCAGTGAAAATGCATGGGAGTGACCTGGCCGTCGCGCACGTGCATGATTTTTTCGGCATAGCATTTTTCATACGGCATACCGTTGGGGGAGCCGTTGCGCAGCGTAAACAGCGTTAACCCCTGGGCGGCAAAATTGTTACCGCCAAACGCGGTGACGTCCCAGCCGAGCTTGAGGTCGAATACTTCACGCCATGCACCCTGATCAAGCTGCTGCCATTGGGTTGGCGGGAAGCTGGCAAAGGGCGGCAGGTGAACATCGTGCATGGAAAAGAACTGCCGCGTATGGCCGAGGATTTCATTGATTTCGGAGCGTTTCATGGGGACTCCTTGAGTTATGTGCAAAACCTTGCCCCTCACCCTAGCCCTCTCCCCATAGGGGAGAGGGAACTTGAACACCCTCTCCCCTATGGGGAGAGGGCAGGGTGAGGGGTTTACTTAACCGTCCATCCCTTATACGAACCGACGTTCTTTTTATCGATCATCGTCACCGGGATCAGCACAGGCTCTTTCGGCGCAGGTTTGCCCTGTAGAATGTCATAGCCGATTTCTACCGCTTTTGCCGCCATCACCTGTGGATCTTGTGCCGGGGTCGCCACAAACAGAGAATTTTCCCGTTTCAGCGCCTCTTCACCATCCGGCGATCCGTCAACGCCAACGATAAAGAACTCACTGCGTTGCGCCTGTTTTGCTGCCAGATCGGCCCCGATCGCGGTTGGATCGTTAATCGCGAACACGCCGTCGATCTTCGGATTGGCGGCCAGCAGAGAGGTCATCACCTCCAGCCCGCCTTCACGGCTGCCTTTGGCGTTCTGGTTGTCCGACAGCACTTTGATATCCGGGTGGCGCTTAAACTCGGTCTGGCAGCCTTCCACACGGTTTTGTACCGCAGAAACCGGTGGTCCGTTGATGATCACCACATTGCCTTTGCCTTTGAGGCGATCGGTAATGTACTTACAGGCCATTTCCCCCGCCTGGGTGTTATCGGAGGTGATCGTTGCATCAGCCCCTTCCGCCGCCACGTCAACCGCCACCACGACGATCCCGGCATCTTTCGCGCGTTTTACCGCCGGCCCGATCCCTTTGGAATCCGCCGCGTTGAGGATGATCATGTCGACTTTTGCGGCGATAAAGTTATCAATCTGCGCCACCTGTTGACCCAGATCGTAACCGCTGGATACCAGCGTCACTTTGACGTTATCACCGGCCAGCTTACGCGCTTCCAGCTCGGCACCTTTGGTGATCTGCACGAAGAACGGGTTGGCCAGATCACCCACCGTTACGCCGATGGATTTCAGGTCTTTCGCCTGCGCAAACGGAGCTGCGGCAAGCAGTGCGCCAGCACAGAGCGCGGTCACTAAGGGCTTCAATCTCATGCTGTATTCCTCACTCGTAGGGTTTTGTTGTTATGCACTTTGATGGTGTCGGGTACGGTATTTGTCGATCAGCACCGCAATGATGATCACCGCCCCTTTGATCACCAGTTGCCAGAAATAGGAGACGCCCATCAGCGTCATGCCGTTGTTAAGCGTCGCGATAATCAATGCGCCCACCAGCGTGCCGGTGATCGTGCCGATCCCGCCGACAAAACTGGTGCCGCCGAGGATCACCGCGGCAATCGCGTCCAGTTCATAGCCCATGCCTAAGTTGCCGTTGGCGCTGTAAAGGCGCGACGCGCTCATCACCCCGCCTAAGCCCGAAAGCAGCCCGCTCATGCCATACACAAACAGCAGTACCAGCCATACCTTGATACCGGTTAAGCGTGCCGCCTGCATGTTGCCGCCCACCGCGTAGATATGAACGCCCAGCGTGGTCCGGCGCAGGATGAACCAGCAAATCGCAATGACGGCCAGCGCGATCACCACCAGCCACGGTACGGGGCCGAGATAGTTATTGCCGATCCACTCAAAGTTGATGTTCGAGTTGATCACCGTTGTACCGTCGGCCAGCAGATAGGCCGCGCCGCGCAGGGCCGTGTAGGTGCCGAGGGTGACGATAAACGGCGGTAGTCCGGCAAAGGCCACCAGCGCACCGTTGAATAATCCCAGCACCATACCCAGCATCAGCGCCGCCGGAATCGACAGCATGGCGAACTCAGGGATCAGCGACACCACCATGGCGACCACCGCCGTGGTGCCCAGAATCGACCCCACGGAGAGGTCAATCCCGCCGGTTAAAATGATGAAGGTCATCCCCGCCGCCAGCACAATGTTGATAGACGCCTGACGGGTGATGTTGAGCAGGTTGCTTTCGGTGAAGAAGTTAGGCGCGATAACGCCAAATACCGCCACAATCAGAATTAATATCGGCAAAATCCCGACCGTTTGCATCAGATCGCTCATCAGCATTTTTTTAGCGGAGGCGGATTTCGCCACCTGTTGCGGATTGGTTGAATTGGTCATGATTACACCGCCTGATGATGAGAGTCGTTCACGCCGGTTGCCAGCGTCATAATGTTTTCCTGGGTGATGTCGTGCCCGTGCAGCTCGCCCGCAATGCTGCCTTCGCGCATCACATAGACCCGG
This sequence comes from Enterobacter soli ATCC BAA-2102, assembly GCF_001654845.1. Classification (GTDB taxonomy): domain Bacteria; phylum Pseudomonadota; class Gammaproteobacteria; order Enterobacterales; family Enterobacteriaceae; genus Enterobacter; species Enterobacter soli. The sequence goes on from NZ_LXES01000024.1 coordinate 31,763, forward strand.
TCACTCATGCCCACTACTTCCGGCAGCTCGCTGGAGATCATTAAAATGGCCACCCCCTTGCGCGCCATCTGGTTCATGATGCGGTAGATTTCGCTTTTAGCGCCCACGTCCACGCCGCGCGTCGGTTCATCCAGAATCAGAATGCGCGGGCCAATCGCCACCCAGCGCGAGATCAGCAGCTTTTGCTGATTCCCGCCGGACAACCCACCCGCCCGCACCTGGGAGTGGGGCACGCGAATATTGAGCAGGGCAATGGCATCATCGGAGATGGACTGGGCTTTTTTACGATTCAACATGCCGAAGGTGGCATCGCGTTCAAGCGTCGCCATGGTGATGTTCTCCTGCGCCGCCAGCTCCAGGAACAGCCCTTGCTCCTTGCGGTTTTCGGTCAGAAAACCGATGCCGTTTTCAATGGCGGCGCGCGGGGAGTGGATCACCACCGGTTCGCCGTCCACTTCGATCATCCCGCCTGTGGCTTTGCGCACACCAAAAATCAGCTGTGCCAGCTCGGAACGCCCGGCACCCACCAACCCGGCCAGGCCGACAATTTCGCCGGAACGGACCTGAACGCTACAGGGCTGCACTTTTTTGCCGTCGGTCAGGTGGTGCACGTTAAGGCGAGGGCTGCCGAGCGGGATATCGCGCTCTTTGTTGAACAGGTCGCTTAACGGGCGCCCTACCATCATCCTGACCAGCTCAGAGGCGTTGAGTTTGTCGCGTGTCAGGCTGCCGACGTACTGCCCGTCACGCAGAACGCTGACGCGGTCGGAGAGTTCATACACTTCCGCCATGCGGTGGCTGATATAGATAATCGCCATCCCTTCATCACGCAGGCGCAAAATCAGCTCAAACAGGCGATGGGTTTCGCGCGAGGAGAGGGCGGCGGTGGGTTCATCCATTACCAGAATACGGCTGTTGCGGTGCAGAGCGCGGGCGATCTCCACCTGCTGCTGTTCGGCGATGGTGAGTCTCATCACCAGGTCAGTCGCTTTGAAGTGTGCACCCAGGCGGTCAATAACGGCCTGAGCCTGGGCGGCCATCTCTTTACGCTGCACCAGCCCGCCGCGCGACAGTTCGCTGCCAAGAAAGATGTTTTCGGCAACGGTCAGGTTGGGAGCAAGCTGCATCTCCTGATAAATCAGGGTAATGCCTGCGGCCAGCGCATCTTTTGGACCTTTGATATGGAACGGCTGGCCGTCGATCAGGATCTCGCCGCTGGTGGCGGTGTAGGCCCCGGCGAGGATCTTCATCAGCGTGCTTTTACCTGCGCCGTTTTCACCCATTAACGCGTGGATCTCACCGGGGAAAACCGTCAAATCCACACCCTTGAGCGCGTGGAAATTGCCAAATGTCTTGGCAATGTTGCGCATCTCTAATACCGGGGTTCTGCTCATGGCGGATCTCCTGCAAATGTCGATATCCGCACTTCATCACAGGTTCGTAAATGCAAAATGTCAGAAGCTGTTCATATTTGTCATAGTTATGAATAGCTAATCGCCGTCACATTTTTCTTTTCCCTCTCCCCGTGGGAGAGGGCCAGGGTGAGGGCATCAGACCGCAAAGGAGCCTAAACAGATGCCATCACGCCGTCCCCCGTTCTTCGCCAGTGCCCGCGGACGCCTGCTGATTTTTAATCTGCTGGTGGTCGCGGTGACGTTAATGGTCAGCGGCGTGGCGGTGCTTGGCTTTCGCCATGCCAGCCAGATCCAGGAGCAGGTGCAGCAGCAAACGCTGGATGACATGACCGGCAGCATGAACCTTGCGCGCGATACGGCGAATGTGGCCACGGCGGCAGTGCGGCTCTCTCAGGTGGTGGGGGCGCTGGAATACAAAGGTGAAGCCGACAGGCTGAAGCAAACGCAAATGGCACTGCGTCATTCGCTGGAGCAACTTGCCGATGCGCCACTGGCCCAGCAGGAGCCGGCGCTGGTGGCGCGAATTATTCGCAGGAGCAATGAATTACAGCAGAGCGTGACGGGGATGCTGGAGCGCGGGCAGCGCCGGCATCTGGAGCGTAATGCGCTGCTCAGCTCGCTCTACCAGAGCCAAAGCTACCTGCGCCATTTGCAGGACATTAACCGCCGCTTCGGCAGCAATGTGCCGGATGCGCAGCAGCTTATGGAAATGGACCGGCTTATCATCGCCGCCATCGAAACGCCTTCGCCGCGCGCCACGGTTCAACAGCTGGATGCGGTAACGGCAACCTTACCCCGCAGTGCCGCACAGCCGGTGGTGAACATGGTACTGCCCGACTTTGTCAACGAACTGCGCAAGCTCGGCCCGTTGTCTAACCAGCTGGAAGAGAGCGATTTGTCTATCAGTTGGTATATGTTTCACATCAAGGCGCTGGTGGCTATTTTAAACAGCGACATCAATCAGTACGTTGAGCAGGTCGCGCAAGCCTCCACCCTGCGTACCGCCCAGAGCCATCAGGAGTTGCGCTCCATCAGCGTTTTTATCAGCGTGTTTGCTCTGCTGGCGCTGATTATCACCGGCTGCGCCTGCTGGTATATCTACCGCAATCTTGGCACTAACCTGACGGCGATTTCCAGAGCGATGTCGCGCCTTGCCCACGGGGAGCAGGATGTCTCTGTTCCCGCACTGCAACGGCGCGATGAGCTGGGGGAGCTGGCGCGCGCGTTTAACGTTTTTGCCCGCAACATGGCGTCGCTTGAGCACACCACCCGGCTGCTGAAACAAAAAACCTCGCAGATGGAGATAGACCGCATAGAGCGTCAGGGGCTGGAGGAGGCGCTGCTGCACAGCCAGAAGATGAAGGCCGTCGGGCAACTGACGGGCGGGCTGGCGCATGACTTTAACAACCTGCTGGCGGTGATTATCGGCAGCCTGGAATTAACCGATCCCGCCTCGCCGGATGCGTTGCGTATCAACCGGGCGCTCAAGGCGGCCGAACGCGGGGCATTGCTGACTCAGCGTCTGCTGGCGTTCTCCCGCAAACAGTCCCTGAATCCCCACGCGGTTGAGATGAAACCGCTGCTGGAAAACCTCGGCGAACTGATGTGTCACTCGCTGCCCGCCACCATCACGCTGGATATCGAAGCGCAGTCCCCGGCCTGGCCGGCGTGGATTGACGTCAGCCAGCTGGAAAACGCCATTATCAACCTGGTGATGAACGCCCGTGATGCCATGGAAGGGCAATCTGGGGTGATTAAGGTTCGCACCTGGAACCAGCGCGTCACCCGCAGCGACGGACGCAGGCAGGACATGGTAGCGCTGGAGGTCATCGATCATGGCAGCGGGATGTCGCAGGAGGTGAAATCCCAGGTCTTCGAGCCGTTTTTCACCACTAAACAGACCGGCAGCGGCAGTGGGTTGGGGTTGTCGATGGTTTACGGATTTGTGCGCCAGTCCGGGGGGCGCGTGGAGATAGAAAGCGCGCCGGGGCAGGGAACCACGGTGCGGCTACAGTTGCCGCGTTCAACGCTTGCGCCCGTTCCCCGGGATGAGACGCTGGCGGCTGCCACCGCAGCAGACAGCGATCGGCTGGTGCTGGTGCTGGAAGATGAGAGTGATGTTCGCCAGACCCTGTGCGAGCAGCTTCACCAGCTAGGTTACCTGACGCTTGAAGCCGAAAGCGGTGAGCAGGCGCTGGACATGCTGAATGCTTCGCCGGATATTGGCATGTTTATCAGTGATTTAATGTTGCCAGGCGGCTTAAGTGGCGCAGAGGTGATTAACCAGGTGCGAACCCAGTTCCCGCAGCTACCGGTGCTGCTGATGAGCGGCCAGGATCTCCGTCCGGCGCATAACCCGCAGCTGCCGGACGTGGCGTTACTACGTAAACCTTTTACCCGTGTACAGCTGGCACAGGCGTTACGTAAGGTGACGGCATAAACTGGCTGCGTGCGAGAGCGGCGGCCCCTTGTGCCCCGTTAAATGCGGACGATGAAGCAGTAATAAACCGCATGGCTTCATAAGGCAGAGGACGACGCAGAAGACGCTTAATGCTGCTTATCAACGCCTCGCGTGGAAAATCGGCCATATCCATCACTCCACCGCCGAGGATCACCGCATCCGGGTCGAACAGGTTCACGCTGGTGGCAATGGCGCGTGCTGCATGGTCGAGCAGCTGCTGAACAAAAGGTTCATCGCGAGCGGCGGTAAAGATATCGCCAATGGCGTACTCACGCGGCTCTTGCTCATACCACTGTTTCAGGGCAATACCCGAACAGACGGTTTCCAGACACCCGGCGTTACCGCAGCCGCACTGGCGCGACATATCACCCTGCGGAATATGGCCGAGTTCACCCGCCACGCCGTGCGCACCCGTCCAGGGGGCGCCATTAAGCCACACGGCAAACCCCATTCCCGTCCCGAGATAAGCCGCCAGAACCTGTTGCTGCTGTAAGTTGTGTTGTACCACGTCATACGAGAGTTGCAGGTTAACGTCGCGGGAAAACTCCACCGGACAGCCCAGGGCCGCTTCCAGTTTCCCGGCCAGGTCGAGCAACGCATTTGCCTGAAGTGGTAAGTTTGGCGTTGAGATAATGGTGCGTTTGTCTTTGCCAACCAGTGCCGGGAACCCCATCACCAGGCCCCGGCAGCAAACCTGACAGTGCCGAAGCTGCGTATGAATCAACTCTGCCACGCCATTCACCACACCTGTGCGAATGACATCGGCCGTGCGCTGTTTTTCGCAGTGCAGCACGGTGCCATCGCCTGCCAGCAGGCAAAATCGGATATGGGTTGCCCCCATATCCACTCCGGCTACGACATCAGGCTGATTTTGCATGAGGAACGACCTCGTTTCTTGCCGACAGGATCTGCCCGGCCATCAGCTGCCATGCATCGCCGATATTCTCAGCGTGGTTAAACAGACCCGAAGTGCCGACGATAAACACATCTGCGCCTGCGGCCATCAGTTTGTGATAGGTGCCCTGGTTACAGGAGCCGTCGATCTCTATTTCGTAGCTCAGCCCTTCGCGCTCGCGCCAGGCCTTCAGCTCGGCGATTTTGTCCAGCATTTCCGGGATAAATGGCTGTCCGGCAAAGCCTGGATCTACGGTCATCACGGTAATTTTGTCCGCCTTATGAATATAGTATTTCATTGCCTCAACCGGGGTTTCCGGGTTGAGGATCAGGCCCACTTTCATGCCGTGACGGCGGATTTCGTCAATCAGACGAAACGCCTGGCCGTTGATGGTTTCCGGGTGCAGGGTGATGAAATCGGCCCCGGCTTGTGCCAGCTGGCTGATGTAATCCTGCGGGCGGGTCACCATCAGGTGACAATCCAGCGGTTTGGTGGCGAGCTTCTTCACCTGGCTGACAAAAAACGGTGACAGCGTCAGGTTAGGCACAAAATGGCCATCCATGATGTCGATATGGAAGTAGTCCGCGTGCTGGTCAATGAATTCGATCTGTTCTTTGAATTTCAGCAGATCCATACACATCAGGGAGGGTGAAATTTTCATAGTGAATTCCTTACTTACTGATCAGTCTATCGAGGGCGACAGCGGCGATAATCAACCCGCCCATCACCACCAGCTGGTAATAGGTTTGTACTTGTAAGATGTTGAGTCCGTTATTGATGGTGCCGATGATAAGACCGCCAATCACGACCGAGAAAATGCGACCCTTGCCACCGAAGAAGCTGGTGCCGCCGATAATGGCGCTGGCAATGGCATAGGTTTCAAAACCCATCCCGGCCAACGGTTCAGCAGCGCCCAGGCGCGCGGTTGAGACTACGCCCGCAAGCCCGGCACACACGCCGGAGATAATGAACACCACCAGAATGTGAAACTTCACATCGATACCGGAGTAAAACGCTGAATTCTTATTACCGCCCAGGGCGTAGATGTTGCGTCCGAGCCGCATTCGGGTGGTGAGAAACCACAGGATCACCGCCACAATCAGCGAGAAGATAACCGGCACCGGGATACCTAACACGCTGGCGGCAAAGAAGTTCACGAAGTCGAACGAGAAGCCGTACACCGAGTTAGCATCGGAAATCACTAGCGTAATGCCACGGAAAATGGCGTTAGTGCCGAGGGTGATAATGAACGGATGTAGTCCGGTCCAGTTCACCAGACAGCCGTTAATCGCCCCCAGCGCACCGCCGACCAGCACGCCGCCAATCAGTGCCGCGAGGAATGGGTCGACGCCAGCCAGCATTAGCTTGGCGGTCACCATGCCGGACAGCGCCAGAATGGCACCCACGGACAGGTCGATGCCCGCGACCAGGATGGCAAAAAACTCACCCATCCCAATCAGCACCGTCACCGAACTCTGGACAAAAATCTGGGTGATGTTGTTGGTGGTCAGGAAATATTCCGTCGACAGCGTGCCAAAGATGGCCACGATAATCGCGAGGATGAAAAAGGTGCCGTATTTGTCCCAGAACAACGCGAAGTTGAACGGCTTTTTCTCGGCCATATCGCTTTTCACTCTTGTGGTAATGCCCATGCCATGATCTCCTCTTCGCTGATGTTGTCGCGATTGGTCAGGATTTGCGTGAGTCGCCCTTCGCAGAACACGGCGATGCGGTCGCAGACGGCGATAATTTCAGGTAATTCAGATGACACCATCAGGATGACCTTGCCTTCGTCGGCCAGCCCGCGCATCACCTTGTAGATTTCGGCTTTTGCGCCGACGTCGATGCCGCGGGTGGGTTCGTCAAAAATAATGACGTCCGGGTTGCAGCACAGCCATTTGGAAATCAGTACCTTTTGCTGGTTACCGCCGGAGAGCTCGGTAATGTTTTGCTCAACGTTATGGCATTTCAGCGCCAGCAGCTGCCGCTGTGCTTCGGCAGTTTTACGCTCCTCGCTTTCGCGAAATAGCCCCATTGCCCCTTTGTAGCCCCCGTTCTTCAGGCTATGGCTGATGGCCATGTTCTGGGCGATAGAGAAGTTGGGGAAAAAGCCGTTATCCCGGCGGCTCTCGGTGATGTAAGCCATCCCTTTTTTCAGTGCGTCCAGCGGCGAGCGTGGGGAGATGGTTTTGCCATTAAGGCGGATTTCACCGCTTGCACGTTTATCCACACCGAACAGGCAGTTCATCAACTCGGTACGCCCAGAGCCGACCAGCCCGGCAAAGCCGAGGATTTCACCGCGATTCACGCTGAACGAAATATCGCGCACTTTTTTCTTGTCGCGACTGGTGACGTTTTTCACCTCAAAGACCGTGTCGCGCTCGACGTTGCCGGTGCTTTCTTTCATGGCGTTAAAGCGGTTTTGCAGCTCGCGGCCCACCATCAGGCGCACGATATCGTCGTTGGAGACGTCGCTTACCATGCCACTGCACACGCTGCTGCCGTCTTTCATGACCGTGTAGCGGTCGCAAATGCGGCGAATTTCCGCCAGCTTATGTGAGATATAGACAATGGCCGTGCCTTCTTTGCGCAGTTGATTCATGATCAGGAACAGATAATCGACTTCTTTATTGGTTAACGAAGAGGTCGGTTCATCCATAATGATCACTTTGGCATCGAGCATTAAGGTTTTGGCAATTTCCAGCATCTGTTTGTGGCTGATGGATAAATTCGCCACTTTCTCATCTAAATCCACTTTTAGCCCGATGCGTAATAACATCATCGCGCCACGAATACGCATTTCTTTCCAGTCGATAAGATTGATGCCACAGACTTTTTTCGTCAGATGACGGCCGATATATAAATTCTCCAGCACGGTTAATTCATCAATGACGCTGAGTTCCTGATAAATAATGCCGATGCCCAGTTGTGCAGCCAGTTTATGATCGAGTTTGTCGTAATGGGTTTCATTAATAGTAATCGTGCCTTTGGTCGGTTCATGTATTCCCGACAATACTTTCATTAAGGTTGATTTACCGGCACCATTCTCCCCTAATAACGCGTGGATCTCGTGGGGATATATAGTTAAATCAACCGATTTTAATGCGTGAACCGGACCAAAGGATTTGCCGATCCCCGCCATGGATATATATGGCGTGACCATGTTTACTTCCTTCTCTGTTCACCCTCTCCCCGTGGGAGAGGGCTGGGGTGAGGGCTTTATTATTTCGTCACCAGAATTGAATCCACCAGCTTGAATTCAGGCGCTTTTTCCAGCGGGATCACCTTCCCGGTCTTTGCGGCATCGACCATCAGCTTCAGACCGGTTGCCCCAATATCCGCCGGGTTTTGCGCCACGGTGGCGGTCATCTGTCCGGCATCCACCATTTTGCGGGCTTCCGGGATACCGTCTGTGCCAACGACCAGCACCTGACCTGTTTTACCGGCATTCGCCACGGCCTGTGCCACGCCCATGGCCATGGTATCGTTTGCGCAGTAGAACGCTTTCAGATTCGGGTTTCGTTGCAGAACGTTTGTCGCTACATCCAGGGCTTTAATGCGATCCCAGTCGGCAGGCTGGCTGGCAACCAGCTTGATTTGGCTTGCTTTTTTGAAGGCTTCCGTCGCGCCGTTGCGGCGTGCTTCGCCTGATGCGTTACCGGCTTTCCCTTCAATAATAGCGACTTCTCCCCCCTGCGCACCGAGCTTATCGATAATAAAGCCGGCGCCTTTTGCGCCTACGGCCACGTTATCTGTGGTGACGAAACCTTCGACGTTACCACCGGCTTTTTTCAGGTTATCCATATCTATTTTTTCATCGAGGTTCACCAGATAAATACCCTTTTGCCAGGCGCGGGCCACGGGCATCACCAGATTCACGGACGAGAGAGGGGCAAAGGCAATGCCTTTATAATTTTTATTACTCAGGTCTTCAAAAAGCTGCAACTGAGACTGGAAATCACCTTCAGAAGGGGAGGCAAAAATATCGACACTGACGCCAAGGGTTTTGGCTTCATCTTCAATCCCTTTCTTCATATCCACCCAGAATGGATTGGAGAGTGTTTTTAACACCACCGCGTAATCGGCGGCAGCAAACGCGCTGGTGGATAACATTAAGCCCATAGCGGCGCCGCTGAAATATTTCAGATATTTATTCATAGCAGTGTTCTCAATGTAGGGTCTATTTTTGTTGATCCCGTTTTTAAACGGGATCAACATTTTTATTTACTTCAGCGCACCCGGGGAAAAGAAATCCACAATTGCGCCCGTTTTTTGCATGTTTAGTGTGGCCTGTTCAATATTCTGTTGTGCTACGGAAACAAATAACGCATCTAATAATGTGAGTTGTAATATACGCGCGGAGGCGTTTCGCCCTAATAAAGGCGTCTCTGGTGCTGGCGAACAAATAATATAATCGGCAAGTTTCGCAATCGGTGAATGGTAGCTATGGGTAATACAAATAATTTTTGCCCCATTTTTTTTCGCTAACTCGACTGCGGCTTTCACATCGCTGGTACGCCCGGAGTGGGAGACAACCAGTACCACGTCACCTTCTTTCAGCAGCGATGCGGACATCATCATGATGTGCGCGTCCTGGTAGGACTGACAGCGCACGCCGATGCGTAAAAACTTGTGCTGGATGTCGGCACAAATGGCGTTGGAGCCGCCGACGCCGTACAGATCGCGCTGGTTTGCCTGAGCAAAGAAACGCGCCGCGCGGTGAATTTCATCCACGTTAACAATCGACTGGCCTTCCATAATGGTGCGCAGCGTAATGTTAAACACTTTATTGACCACATCCTGTGGCGCTTCATCGAAAGCGAGCTCGGCAGGCAGCACCTGTTCGGATTGCGAAAAGTAGTCGATCAGCGCCGCGCGCAGGTTGCGAAAACCGCTAAAGCCCAGCAGCTTTGCCACTTTCACAATCATGGCTTCAGATACCAACAGCGTTTCGGCCACATCTTTGATAGCCGATGCACCGCTCATATTGCCTGGCTGAAGCAGCCAGTCGACGATACGGCTTTCGTTATCCGTCATTCCTTCCTGCTTCATACGCAGGTAAGGCGCAAGGCCGATGCCATTGGGTAACTCTTTTTCAAATTCTGACTGGCTCATCGCTCTCTTTTGTCCTTAAAAATGAAGACGACACTATATCACCACATCCGCGCGGGGAAATATGCTGATTACTTCACAATAATTATAAATTCATAAAGTTTTATTGTTTGTGAAGTTCCTGCGTAATGCTGTTTTATTAATTCGTTTAAAATCATATTGTTGTATTGTTTTTCTTTCAATCGCTTTACACAAGAGAAGGCGAGAGGATTCAGATTCGCTATTGAAATGTGAAAATCAGGGGTGTAGAACACGGACAGAACTCGATGGTTTTGGGGTTTTCTTGCACAACAAACCGGTCTAAATCACAAAACTCATCGAGTTCGTAAAGTTAACCCATAGCGAGGCATATCATGAGAAGGATTGCATTTGGCTGCGATCACGTTGGTTTTATCCTGAAAGAAGAGATCATGGCCCACCTGAACGCCCGTGGTGTTGAGGTGGTGGATAAGGGGACGTGGTCACAAGAGCGAACGGATTACCCACATTATGCCAGCGCTGTTGCCCAGGCTATTATCAATGGGGAGGCTGAAAGCGGTATTTTGATCTGCGGGACTGGCGTTGGGATCTCTATCACTGCCAATAAATTTCCCGGCATTCGTGCGGTGGTCTGTAGCGAGCCGTATTCCGCACAGCTTTCCCGCCAGCATAACAACACCAACGTGCTGGCATTTGGCTCGCGCGTGGTTGGGCTGGAGCTGGCAAAAATGATTGTCGATGCCTGGCTTGATGCAGAGTTTGAAGGCGGGCGGCATCAGACCCGGGTAGAGGCGATTGCGGCGATTGAACGCGAGAAGAATTGAGATTCCTCCGCTACCTCCTGCTCCTGCCGTTCAATACAGTAAAGCCAGCCCCCCTGCGAGACTGGCTTTATGAAACGTTACTCTACTGCTCTGTTATTGAGTTTGCTGTCCCTGACCAGCCCGCTGGCTCACGCCGATATCGTTGATGATGCCATTGGCAACATTCAAAAGGCGATTAATGACGCCTATAACCCCAGCAGCAGTAGCAGCGATCGCAGCAGTGATGACGACGATCGTTATGACACCCGTCGTTCCACGGATAGCCGTCAGTATGACGACCGTCGCAGGCTGCTTGAGGATCAGCGTCGCCGTCTGGATGAACGTCAGCGCCAGCTTGATGACGACAGACGTCGCCTGGAAGATGATGAGCGGCGATTAGAAGAAGATTACGATCGTTGATTGGGTGCGGTCTGGTGCCCTCACCCCGGCCCTCTCCCACAGGGAGAGGGAGAAAGCCTTAATCCAGCACCAATACCATTCCGTCATACCCTGCCTCAACCCCGTCCGGCAGGGGGTTATCCATCATCCATACGTCGAACTGGTGGCTGATGTGCGTCAGTATCACCTGTGGACAACCAATCACCTCATTCAGGGCGATCACTGTGTTTAAATCACTGTGATTACGTGGCGTCTCTTCACGCGGCGCGTGGCTACAGTCGATGATGATGACCTGCGGCTGGTTGTTGAGCAGAAACTTCACCGTTTTATCCGGCAACCCGGCGGTATCCGACAGCCACGCCACGCGGCTGTGCGCGCTTTCCAGCAGATAGCCGAAGGTCAGTTTTGAGTGATTGAGCGGCAGCGGGGTGACCCGCAATCCCTGAAGTTCAAACACCACGAACGGCGCAACGGTGCGGCTAAAATCGAGCAGCCCAGGGTGTTTGAAAAGATCGTCGCATCCTTCTTCATCCGGCGGGCCATACACCGGAATGGTGGCTCCCACCCCCCAGCGCAGCGGGAACAAGCCCTGGACGTGATCCATATGATAGTGAGTGAGTAAAAACTGCTGGAAGCTGCCAGCTGGCCAGTCGTCCATCAGGTGCGGGATCCCCGCATCCAGCAGCGTTACCGCGTCATTGAATTTGACCACCGCGCTACAGGGGCGGCGGCGGTGTTCATCCTGCAAACGCGCCCGGCGACAGGCCGCGCAGTCACAACCAAACACCGGCACCAGCTGTGCCCCACCTGTACCCGTCAGCGTGATTGTCAGACTCATAACGCACCTCTACAGCGGTTTAGTGAACCGGAAATGGCTCTGGGTATATCCTTCACGAACGTAAAAGCGGTGCGCATTAGTACGCTTCACGCTGGTGGATAACTCGGTCAACTCGGCACCCACGTGGCGAGCGTAATCTTCCGCCCACGCCAGCAGCTGGCTGCCAATTCCCAGGCTTCGCGCCTGGGGCATCACCACCAGCTCCTGGATCTCACCAATCCATCTGGCGTGGTGCAGATGAAACTGCATATGCAACCCAATCATGCCGATAATCGTTCCGTCGAGCACCGCCAGCTGATAGTGCATATTACGGTCCTGAAGATTGGCGAGAAACCCCGCGTGAAACGCCTGATGGTCGAACTCGCTCTGTTTTAGCTCGCAAATCAGGCCGTAAACGGCGGAAGCATCATCAGGTGTGGCAGGGCGAAGCTGGCACTCAGGCATGTTGTTTTTCCTTTTGACGGATAAGTGAGAGGAAATTATCCACTGACTGTAACAAACTTCCGTCGTTGTTGAGGATATGACATTGCGAAGGGGTATACCGCGCCGCCCGCTCCAGCCGCAGGTCTATCTCCCGTGCGTTTTCACGCCCACGGTTTTGCAGCCGGCTTCGCAGAATATCTGGCGATACCTGTAAGCACACCGGAAGCAGCGCGGATTCGTATCTGGCGCGGGCCTGAGTCAGGTGTGCACGCGAACCGTTGACCAGCACGTCAAACCCGGCGTGGAGCCACAAATCTATCTCCACGCCAACGCCGTAGTAAAAGCCGTTAGCGTGCCAGCTCAGCGCCAGTAAATTCTGCCCGGCGCGGGTAAAAAATTCCTGCTCGCTCAGTGAGATATGGTTCTCGCTTCCGGCGTTTGCCGCGCGGGTAATGTAACGATGCGCGACCAGCAGCTGCGAATGTTCCCGCTGGCGTAACGCCGACAGCAGGCTGTCTTTACCGGAGCCCGAAGGCCCCATTAACCAGATTAATCTTCCCATCAGAACACCCGTTTTCCCTGACGCCATACATGGTCGATATGGATGTGCTCGCCCTTACGATGCGCCAGCACCAGATCCGCCCGTTTACCTTCACCAATCACACCGCGATCCTGAAGATGTAAAGCGTCGGCCGGGTTCTTCGTCACCAGACGGATCGCCTGCGACAGGGTGAAGGTGTTGCTCTCGTCATCCGCCACCCGGAACGCCGCATCCAGCAGGCTGGCGGGGTAGTAATCGGAAGAGAGGATATCCAGCAGGCCGAGCGAGGCCAGTTTGCTGGCGGCCACGTTGCCGGAGTGGGAACCTCCACGCACGATGTTTGGCGCGCCCATCAGCACGTTCATACCATGCCTGCGCGAGGCCTCTGCGGCATCGAATGTGGTCGGGAATTCGGCGATCACACTGCCAAGCTGATGAGACTCCGCCACATGCTCATGCGTGGCATCATCGTGGCTGGCCAGCGCAATATTACGGTCACGGCACATGGCCGCAATGGAAAGGCGGTTAGGCTGTGACCAGCGGGCAGCCAGTGCGAGTTGTTCTTCCTCGTAACGCGCCATCTCTTCATTGGTGAGGGAGTATTTTCCCTGGTAGTACTCGCGATATTTTTCGATATTGGCAAACTGGCGCTGCCCCGGCGAGTGATCCATTAACGACACCAGGGTGACGGGCTCGCGCCCGACCAGCTTCTCAAACAGCGGTAAGGTGGTGTGGTGCGGCAGTTCGCAACGCAGATGCAGACGATGCTCAGCGCGATTAAGACCGCGCTTTTGCGTCTCTTCCACGGCGTTGATCATCTTTTCCAGATTCTCCAGGCGATCGCCACCGTCGCGCACGTCACCAATTGCTACCGCGTCCAGCACGGTCGTGATCCCGCTGGCGACCATCAGCGCATCGTGGCTGCTCATTGCCGAATGGGCGGGCCAGTCAACCTTTGGCCGTGGGGTAAAGAATTTATCCAGATTATCGGTATGCAGCTCGATAAGCCCCGGCAGCAGCCAGCCGCCTTCACCGTCCATCGCTTCAGGCGAACGGCTCTGGGTTTCAGCAAACGCGCGGATCACCCCGTCCTGGATTTCAATCGAGCCGCCAACCACTTCATTTTCCAGCACCAGCTTTACGTTATTAACGATCATGCGTTGGTCCCCATCGGGTGCAATCTGTCTGCCACGCGCGAACGCACGGTTTCGTCGTGGAAGATCCCCACGATCGCCGCGCCGCGTGCTTTGGCCTGTTCGATCAGTTCAACCACGGCTGCGCTGTTCTTGGTGTCCAGCGAGGCGGTAGGTTCATCAAGCAGTAAAATCGGGTAATCGACGATAAACCCGCGCGCAATGTTCACGCGCTGCTGTTCACCACCGGAAAAAGTCGAAGGGGCGAGATGCCACAGGCGTTCCGGCACGTTGAGGCGCGTCAGCAGGCTCGCGGCTTTGGCGGCGCAGGTTTCACGCGGCACGCCCAGATCCAGCAGCGGCTGCATCACCACGTCCAGCGCGGAGATCCTGGGGATCACCCGCAGAAACTGACTTACCCAGCCGATCGTTGAACGGCGGACTTCCAGCACCTTGCGTGCCGGGGCTTGCACCAGATCCACCCACTCATCATTGTGGCGGATGTGAATGTGGCCTTCATCCGGCAGATAGTTGGCATAAAGCGAGCGCAGCAGGGTGGATTTACCGCTGCCGGAGTGGCCGTGCAGCACCACACATTCGCCATTGCTGACCTCCAGAGAGGCATTTTGCAGGACAGGCAGGCGCACGCCGTTTTGCTGGTGGAGCACAAAGGTTTTACTCACGTTTTCTACGCGGATCATGTTGGCCTCTTAATTCTGCAATACCGACGACACCAGCAACTGGGTGTACGGATGGTGAGGATCGTCCAGCACGCGGTCGGTTAATCCACTTTCCACCACCTGACCCTGTTTCATCACCAGCAGGCGGTCGGCCAGCAGGCGCGCAACACCCAGATCGTGGGTAACAATCACCACGGCAAGGTTCAGCTCTACCACCAGGCCGCGCAGCAGGTCGAGCAGGCGAGCCTGCACAGAAACGTCCAGCCCCCCGGTTGGCTCATCCATAAATACCAGCTTCGGGTGCGTGACCAGGTTGCGGGCGATTTGCAAACGTTGCTGCATCCCACCGGAAAAAGTTGTCGGCAGGTCGTCGATACGCGAAGCCGGGATTTCAACTTCTTCCAGCCAGTGCTGCGCAGTGGCGCGGATATTGCCGTAGTGGCGCGCGCCGGTTGCCATCAGCCGCTCGCCGATGTTTCCGCCTGCGGATACCTGGCGGCGCAGGCCATCCATTGGGTGCTGATGTACCACGCCCCACTCGGTGCGCAGCAGGCGGCGGCGTTCGGCTTCGCTCATGCCGTACAGGGATTGGCCTTCGTATAAAATGTCGCCATTCTGCGGCGTCAGGCGCGCAGAGATAGACTTCAGCAGAGTGGTTTTGCCCGAGCCGGACTCGCCGACAATCCCGAGCACTTCCCCCGGCCATAGCTCAAAAGAGACATCGCTGAAGCCTTTGCCAGGCGCATAAAGGTGGGTCAGATTGTTGACCGAAAGCAGCGGTTTCATTGGCCTTTCGCCTCGCTCTGTTGGCGGCAGAAATCGGTGTCGGAACAGACAAACATCCGTTTGCCGGTGTCATCCAGCACCACTTCATCCAGATAGCTGTGTTTTGACCCGCAGATGGCGCATGGCTCATCCCACTCCTGCACCGTAAACGGGTGATCGTCGAAATCGAGGCTTTCCACCCGGGTGTATGGCGGCACGGCGTAGATGCGCTTCTCGCGCCCCGCGCCGAACAGCTGGAGTGCAGGCATCATGTCCATTTTCGGGTTATCAAATTTCGGGATTGGCGACGGGTCCATCACGTAGCGACCGTTGACTTTTACCGGGTAGGCGTAGGTGGTGGCGATATGGCCGAAGCGGGCGATATCTTCATACAGCTTCACCTGCATGATGCCGTACTCTTCCAGGGCGTGCATGGTGCGGGTTTCCGTTTCGCGCGGCTCGATAAAACGCAGCGGCTCCGGGATAGGAACCTGGAAAATCAGGATCTGATCTTCGGTGAGCGGTGTTTCGGGAATGCGGTGTCGGGTTTGAATAAGCGTTGCGTCTTCCGTGCGCTCGGTGGTGTTTACGCCCGTTACGCGCTTAAAGAAGTGACGAATCGACACGGCGTTAGTGGTGTCGTCCGCGCCCTGGTCGATGACTTTCAGCACGTCGGCTTCACCAATCACGCTGGCCGTGATCTGAATACCACCGGTGCCCCAGCCATAGGGCATCGGCATTTCGCGGCCGCCAAACGGCACCTGATAGCCCGGGATCGCCACGGCTTTTAAAATGGCGCGGCGGATCATGCGTTTGGTTTGCTCATCCAGATACGCGAAGTTGTAGCCATTTAAGTTAGCCATGCGATCGCTCCCGTTGCAGGCGTTTCAGCAGTTCCAGTTCGGCCTGGAAATCAACGTAGTGCGGCAGTTTGAGGTGCGAGACAAAGCCTGCGGCCTCCACGTTATCGGCATGAGCCAGCACGAACTCCTCGTCCTGTGCCGGGCCGGAAATATGTTCATCGTAGTCCGGGGCCTGCAACGCGCGGTCGACCAGCGCCATGGCCATCGCCTTGCGTTCGCTCATGCCATACACCAGGCCGTAGCCGCGCGTGAAGTGCGGCTCGTCGTCTTCTGGCGCCACAAAGCCGTTGACCATTTCGCATTCGGTCATCAGCAATTCGCCGACGTTCACCGCAAAACCCAGCTCTTCCGGCACAATTTCCACATCGATATAGCCGCTGCGGATCTCCGCGGCGAACGGGTGGTTACGCCCGTAACCACGCTGCGTAGAGTAGGCGAGCGCCAGCAGATAACCTTCGTCGCCGCGCATCAGCTGTTGCAGGCGCGATGAGCGTGAGCAGGGGTAAACCGGGGGCGTGCGGGTGATGTCGTCTGGCGTGCTGCCGGAATCTTCTTCGGCTTTTGCCAGCCCCTGACGTGCCAGCAGGCTAAACACGTGCGGAGAGGCATCCTGCTGTGGCTCGGCTGTGTTCAGGGAGGGTGTTTCACCATTTGCCAGCAGCGTGAAATCCAGCAGACGGTGGGTGTAATCGTAGGTCGGGCCAAGTAGCTGGCCGCCGGGGATATCTTTGTACACCGCAGAGATACGGCGCTCTAAGCGCATGTCGGCTGAATTAATGGGCTCGCTTACCGCCAGTCTGGCAAGGGTGGTGCGGTAGGCGCGCAGCAGGAAGATGGCTTCGATGTTATCACCGCTGGCCTGCTTGAGTGCCAGCGCGGCCAGTTCGCGGTCTGCAATACCGCCTTCGGTCATTACCCGGTCGACGGCCAGATTCAGCTGTTGTTCTATCTGGGCAACGCTCAGCTCGGGAAGCTGCTCATCACCCCGTCGTCTGTGTTCCTGCAACGCATGGGCGGCGGCTATCGCCTTTTCGCCCCCTTTAACGGCAACGTACATCAGCACACCTCCACATGGGTGGTTCTCGGTATCGCCAGCAGGCGCTCGCCGCAGGTCAGGATCAGGTCGATACCCAGCGGGAACGGGTGCGGGCGTTCCGTCAGCTCATGGATGATGCACTCCGGCAACTGTGGCGCGACCATGCGCTCGTCGGCGATCCCCGCCCCGGTCAGGCGTAACATGCGACCACCGCTCAGGCTGGATACCTGCAAAATCAGCGTGGCGCTGGTTTCCGGTGCCACGACGCTGCCTTCGCTCAGGGCGTTGAGCTGCTCGTGGCTTATCTGCTCATCCGCCACGGCAAATACCGCCTGATGCGGCTGCTCTACCAGCGTGGCATTGGTGTGAAAACGCAGGTTCTGGCAGGCGATGTCGTTCGACATCCGCCCAGAAAGCCACACCGGGGTGTCGTTATCGGCAAGGGTCAGCAGCACGCTGGTGGTGGCCAGGTTTAGCGGCAGCCAGCCTTGTGAAAGCTGATGCAGCGACACGATAACGCCCGGCTCGCTCATGGCTTTCAGCAGGCGACGAAAACTGTGTTGGGCATCCTGGACGGCCAGGGTAAAAGCGGGTTGAAGCGTCATGCGTTATCTCCGCGAACGAGCGTAAAGAAGTCGACCCGGCTGGTATTCACTTCGGCCTGACGCGCGGCAAGGCGTGCGGCACGGTCAGCTTCCAGCGGGGCAATGAGGGTTTCCATTAATGACTGGAAATGAGGTTGTTCCTGCAACAGGGCGTCGATGACCGCACAGCGTTCGGCGTGCGCTTTATCGCGCCCGAGCACGTAGCTGTAGCCGAGCGTGCCGCTACTCAGGCGAATGACCGCGCGGGTGAGCGTGGCGTCTCCGGCAAAAAAGCGATCGCCGGTTCCGCCCATGCGCGCCTGGATCTGCACCAGGCCAATCTCCGGCGCGCGGATGGCTTCGTAATCTGGCGTCAGGCTGAGCGCATTCATGCGGCCACACAGCGCGACAGGCTGACTATGAGCGAGCACGCGCATCCAGCGCTGGCGGGTGGAGGTATCAAAGTGCATTCAATGCTCCATTGTGAATTCAATCATGTCGGCGCGGGTCAGGCTGACGGAGTATTCCGTTGCGTTGATCTCACCGTCACGGTGGTTAAGGGTGCGCACGCAAAGCAGCGGGGCCATGTTGGGGATCTCCAGCACTTTGCTCTCTTTGGCCTGTGCGCGGCGGGCGCTGATGCGCGTCTGGGTGCGCTTAAGCGCAATACCGGTGGCATCGCGCAGGAAGTCGTGCAGCGAGCCGCTGGAAAAGTTTTGCAGTACTGGCCAAAGGCTCAGGTCGGCGAAGTAATGGTCTATCTGGCAGACCGCCACGCCGTTGACCCGGCGCAGCGTGCGCAGGTGCACCACGTTGTCGCCTTCCTGAATGCCCAGCGCGTCCGCCACGTGGCTGGAGGCCGGGCGCAGTACCGACAGCAGTTTTTCGCTGGTGGGATGACTGCCCTGATCGAGCAGATTCTGGCTAAAGCGGGCCTGCGCGTTGAGCGGGTAGTCGAACGGGCGCATCAGCACCAGCACGCCCACGCCTTGACGGCGCTGAACCCATCCGCGCTCGACCAGCTGATCGATGGCACGGCGTAAGGTATGACGATTCACTTCATAACGGTCGGCAAGCTGTTGTTCGGCAGGCAGGTAATCCCCGCAGCGGTAGTGGGTGCGCAGTTCCACTTCGAGCTTTGCCGCAATCTCTTGCCAGCGGGTAGGGTAACTGGTCGGATGTCTGGATAAGTGCATAGAAATCAAAGCCTCGCTTCTCAGATGAAGTGCTTACGCAAACGTTGAGAGAGGAAATCCAGCAGGCTGACGGTGATGATAATGAGCACCATCAGGGCGCAGGTTTGCTGGAACTGGAAACCGCGAATCGCTTCCCATAGCGTCACGCCAATACCGCCTGCGCCAACCATACCCACCACGGTGGCGGAGCGGACGTTGGATTCGAAGCGGTACAGGGAGTAGGAGATCAGCAGCGGCATTACCTGCGGCAGCACTCCGTAAAGAATTTCTTCGATTTTGTTGGCGCCGGTCGCGCGGATGCCTTCAACCGGGCCGGGTTCGATGGCTTCAACCGCTTCCGAAAGCAGCTTGGAGAGCACGCCGGTGGTGTGAATGAACAGCGCCATTACCCCGGCAAACGGGCCAAGTCCCACGGCGACCACGAACAGCATCGCGAAGACCATTTCGTTGATGGCGCGGCAGGCATCCATCAGGCGACGCATCGGCTGGTACACCCACCACGGCACGATGTTTTCGGCGCTCATCAGGCCAAACGGAATGGAGAGAATGACGGCAAGGGCGGTACCCCAGACGGCGATTTGCAGGGTGATGGCCATCTCGCCGAGGTAGTCCTGCCACTGGCTGAAGTCCGGCGGGAAGAAGTCGGCGGCGAAGGTTGCCATGTTGCCGGAATCTTTGAAGAGCAGCAGCGGATCCATTTCCGCGCCCTTCCAGGAGATAACGAGCACCGCCAGCAGAATGGCCCAGCTAAAGAGCGAGAACCAGCTGCGCTTTGGTGGCGGGACGGTGATGGTTTGCATGATAACTCCGTTGGTTTATGTCCCCTCACCCCGACCCTCTCCCCAAAGGGGCGAGGGGGAAAAGACCGCACCGGGCAGTCCCCTCTCCCCTATGGGGAGAGGGTTAGGGTGAGGGGTAGAAAAGCGTTACTGAACCGCTTTATTCACGCTGGTCATCGCGCTCAGCGCCGCAGTCAGGCGGTCCAGGTCTTCCAGCTTGGCCTGAATTTCAGACACTTTGCTGGTCTTCTCTTCGTCCTTCAGACCTTTGTTGTCCTTCACGCCCTGCATCTCTTTAAACAGTGCCAGCTGGCGAATCGGTACCAGTTGCAGGTCGCTTGAGGCGCGGAACGGCGCCCAGCCCAGACGTTCCAGCACGGTTTTCTCTTCCGGCGTTTTGCCGTAGTTCATGAAGAAGTCGTACACCTTGTCCTTGGTGCTTTCGGAGAGGTTTTTACGCCACACGATGGGGTCGCCCGGGATCAGCGGGGACTTCCAGATAACCTTCAGCTCTTTCAGCTTGTCCGGCGCGGAGGTCTTCAGCTTGTCGAGGTTTTCGGTGTTGTTGGTGGCAACATCCACCTGCTTGTTCGCCACAGCCAGCGCGTTGGTTTCGTGGCTGGCGTTGACGGTGCGCTTAAAGTCGCTGGCAGACGCATTGTTCTTGGCGAAGACGTAATAGCCAGGGACCAGGAAACCAGAGGTGGAGTTCGGGTCGCCGTTACCAAACGTCAGATCTTTGCGTTTGGCGAGCATGTCGTTGAGGTTATTGATTGGGCTGTCTTTATTGACGATCAGCACGCTCCAGTAACCCGGGGAGCCATCTGCCGCAACGGTCTGGGCAAACACCTGGCCGTTCGCGCGATCGACCGCTTCCATCGCAGAGAGGTTGCCGTACCAGGCGATGTCCACTTTGTTAAAGCGCATCCCCTGGATGATGCCCGCGTAATCCGGGGCGAAGAAGGCGTTCACTTTGATCCCCAGTTTGGTTTCCATATCTTTCAGGAACGGTTCCCACTGAGGTTTGAGATTCTGCTGTGATTCCGTCGAAATAATGCCGAAGTTCAGTGCTTTTTCCTGTTCTTCCGCGTACGCAGGGCTTAACAGGGTGCTGATGCTGAACATGCTGGTGAAGGCCAGCGCGGCAACGGCTTTGTAGCTCATGTACTTTCCTCGGATCGGGTTGGGTTATGCAGCCTGCGCGTTCTCATCGACGCGATTAATGCTGCGGTAGAGATGGTCGAAACGGTCGTTATCAAACTGATGACTTGCGCCATCAAAGAACACATGCCCCTGACGCAGCGCGACGATGCGTTCGCAGTAGCGCAGGGCGTAATCAACCTGATGCAGCGTCACCACCACGGTGATGCCGTCGTTCTGGTTAATGTCGCGCAGGGTTTCCATCACGATGCGGGCGGATTCCGGGTCGAGCGAGGCAATTGGCTCATCGGCCAGGATCACTTTGGCTTTTTGCATCAGCGCACGGGCAATCGCCACGCGCTGCTGCTGGCCACCGGACAGGGTGGACACGCGCTGGTGGGCGAAATGGGCCATACCGACGCGGGTCAGCGCCTGCAACGCCTGTTGTTTCTGTGAAGGGGAGAACCAGCGCAGACAGGTACGCCAGAACGGGGTGCTGCCGAGTGCGCCAATCAGGACGTTTTCCAGTACCGTCAGGCGATTTACCAGGTTGAACTGCTGGAAGATGTAGCCTGTTTGCGCCCGGCTTTTGCGAATATCACGCGCCAGACGGCCCGCGCGCTGCACGGTGTTACCCAGCAGTTCGACGTGGCTTTCAGGGGTTTTATCGCAGGTGATAAGGCCGCTCAGGTGACGCAGAAGGGTGGATTTACCTGAGCCGGATGGGCCCAACAGTGCCACCATTTCGCCCTGCTGGACGGTCAGATCAACGGCATGAAGAGCCTTATTGTGATGAAAGGTCTTGCTCAGTTTCTCGACGCGGATGACAGTTTGCATGTGCACAGGCCTCAGAATAAATGTGGCCTCATGCTGGCGTATCAATGTGACATTTGGGTTAAGTGCAGGTTGCGGGAAGTTGAAGAGTTGAGCGGAATTTGATGACAGGCGGAGGCAGACTGCCCACCGCCACAGGTTTACTGTTGTTTGATGACGTTAATCATCCATGGCACACCGTATTTGTCGGTGACTTTACCGAAACCGTGCGCCCAGAAGGTTTCCTGCCAGGCCATTTCAACGTTGCCGCCGGCGGCCAGATTATCGAACCAGCGTTTGCCTTCCGCCACGTCCTGGGTGTCGAGGACAAGGGTAAAGCCGGCGTACTGCGCTTTACTTCCAGGCGGTAGCCCGTCGCTCATCATGATATCGCTGCCCGCGATGCGGACATTCGAGTGAGCGATTGCGGAATCCGGGAATTTCATCCCTGACGGACAGCCTTCTTCACTGTTTTCGTCTTTTGGCATTTCGCCGAAGGTGATTTTGTAGAGAACGTCTGCGCCTACGGCCTGCTGGTAGAAGGCGCTTGCCTCTGCACAGTTGCCGGCGAAAGAGATGTAGGGACTTAATGGCATATTCTTTACCTCAGGTAAGAGAAGCCCAATAAGTGTAGTTTCAGTAGGCCCGGTAAGCGAAGCGCTACCGGGCAGGTAAATCAGTTCTTTTTCACGAATTCAGATTTCAGCTTCATTGGGCCAAAACCATCAATTTTGCAGTCAATATTATGGTCGCCTTCGACCAGGCGGATATTCTTCACTTTGGTGCCAATCTTCAGCATTGAAGAGCTGCCTTTCACTTTCAGATCTTTAACGACGGTAACACTGTCGCCATCGGCCAGCAGATTACCGTTAGCATCTTTAACGATCAGCACATCGCTATCCTGTGAAGGTTCTGCATTGTTCCATTCATGGGCGCATTCCGGGCAGATGAACATGCCATTATCTTCGTAAGTGTATTCAGAATTGCATTTCGGGCAGTGTGGGAGTTGCATGTCGGGATCCTCAAAAAAGTGCTTAACAGGCTGGAAAGTGCCAGCTAAATGACGGCATGGTGCCGAAAAAGGCGGCAAGTATAGCGCAAATCCACAATCTTGTCGGTGATATTCCATAATAAAAAAATGCAAAATTTCTGTCGGGAATGACACTTCCTGTCAGTCAGATAAGCGATTCTTACTGCATTAAGACCGTGGAAAACGTTGATGTTAAATATATCGATTATTTGATTACATCAAATTGCTACGCACCTTCATTTCGGATAAGGTTAAGCAGTAACTCGTTATTTATCCACAGTCTCTACTGCCATGCAGCAAATGGCGGCGGTGAATTACCTCTCTTTTTAGGTGGGTAAATAATGAGGATATATCCTGAAATTTCCTAAAAATGCACTACGCTTTTTATCTTTTGGTTATCTGACCAAGAGGGGAGTTTTACACGCAATACAATGATAAGAATATAATTCTGATTATCATCAATCAGTTATATTTAAATGACCATGTTTTCCACACGTGATCATATAAGCCGAAACAGCATAATTAAAACGAAGTGGCTTAATAAAAGTAATAAATTTGCGTTAAGGAAAGGCTTTTATCATGCACACACAGACCATTTTTGAATTAAGCCAGGAAGCGGAGCGCTTGCTCCAGCTTGCTTTGCAGAATCTTGATACGTTGAAATCAATGCCAGTAGCAATGCTGGATAGTGCGACTGCCGCTATATCTGGTGGAAATAACAACGTTTTACCTTTGCATTTCAGCGCGCGTGGCGTCGACGCTCAGCAGGCGATGCTGAATAATGAATTACGGAAAATAACCCGTCTTGAAATGGTATTGGCAATTGTTGGAACCATGAAGGCGGGTAAGTCGACAACCATTAATGCGATTGTGGGCACGGAGGTCTTACCGAACCGCAATCGCCCGATGACGGCACTGCCCACGCTGATTCGCCATACCCCTGGCCAGAAAGAGCCTGTGCTACATTTCAGCCATGTTGCGCCTATTGATGCCTTGATCCAGCAGCTTCAGCAAAAGCTGTGTAACTCCGATCGCGGCAAACTGACGCGTCGTCTTGAAATTGATAAAGATATGAATGCGCTCCTGGAGCGCATCGAAAAAGGCGAAGCGTTTGAAAAACACCATCTGGGTGCACAACCTATATTTCATTGCCTGAAAAACCTGAACGACCTGGTGAGGTTATCGCAGGCGCTGGGCGTTGATTTTCCGTTTACCGAATATGCCTCCATTGAATATATTCCGGTGATTGAAGTGGAGTTTGTGCATCTTGCCGGAATGGATCCCCATCTGGGGCAATTGACCCTGCTGGATACCCCGGGGCCGAACGAGGCCGGGCAGCCCCATCTGCAAAAAATGCTCAGTGAGCAACTGGCGCGCGCGTCCGCGGTGCTGGCGGTGATGGATTACACCCAGCTTAAATCGATTTCCGATCACGAGGTTCGCCAGGCGATTTCCGCGGTTGGAAAATCGGTGCCGTTGTACGCCCTGGTCAATAAGTTTGATCAGAAAGACCGCAACAGCGACGATGAAGAACAGGTCAGGGCGATGATTTCCGGCACGCTGATGAAAGGGAATATCTCACCGGGGCAGATTTACCCGGTTTCTTCAATGTGGGCCTACCTTGCAAACCGCGCGCGTTTTGAGATGACAGCAAACGGCTGCCTGCCGAATCATCAGGAGCAGCGTTGGGTGCAGGATTTTGCCGAAGCGGCGCTGGGGCGGCGCTGGCGTACGGCTGATTTGGACAATGCCGAACATATTCGCCATGCGGCGGATCTGCTGTGGGAAGACTCGCTGTTTGAGCAGCCTATCCGTAAGCTGATTTATGCCGCCTATGCTAATGCGTCACTCTTTGCCCTGCGTTCGGCCTCCCATAAGCTGTTGAACTATGCGCAAAACGCCAGGGAGTACCTCGAGTTTCGCTATCAGGGATTGACGGTTGCTTTTGAGGCGCTGGAGCTGAACATTGCGCGCCTCGAAGAGGATATGGCACTGCTACAGACCCGGCAGAATGTGGTCAGCGATGAAGTACAACATGAGGTCGGCCAGGCGCTGTGCGCTACCGACTACTCTATCGCTCAGCAAAAACTCTGGCTGCAAACGTCGATTGAGCATGTCTTCAGCAACGGCAATATTCTTGATTTGGCTGGGATTGATTCGCGCGATTTACGCCACAAAGCCGAGGAAGGGCTGCAACAGCTGGTGCTGGAAGATGAAGGCCAGGCCCAGATTGTCCTGAGTAAAATCCGCTCGTCCTGCGAACTGATTATGCTGGATGCGCAGAGTAAAATTAGCCGGGAGCTGGCGCTGCGCTTTGATCAGCTGGAGTCCACGCTGGCACGTTCGCTCAATGAGGCGATGCGTCCTATCGAAACGCGTATTAAAGAACAGCTGAGCCACGCCGGGTTCCGCGCACGGATCAGCTTCCCGGCGTTTCAGGCAAACCAGCTGAATTTCAATACCCGCGCGCTCTTTAATGATGCGATTGCGATGGATAACCGCCCTGCGGGACAGCCGTCAGCCGCGGGGAGCGTGCGTGAAACGGTTTCCCGCTGGCTGAACAATCCGGGTTGGGGCTGGGAAGATTACGTCGAGACGCGCACCCGATATGTTATCGATGTTGGGCAGCTTCATGACAAATTTAAGCAACATATTGATCAGTTTTGTGAACAAATCCGTAAAGCTTTGGCCGCGCAGGTCGATGTCTCTGTTACGGCGGGTATGGCAACGTTCTTTGCAGAATTTTCGTTATGCCTGACCGGGTTACAGGAAAGCTTGCGTGATAGCCTCGCAGTGCGCCAGCAAAATGAGCATTCGACCCGAGCGCTCAGTCAGTTGCTGAAGCAAAGCATCACTACTGCGACGTGGATTCAGGAAGATACCCGACTGTTACGCGATGATATTCAAACTCTATTCGCGGCAGAGCAACCATGACAACACAACTACTGGACGGTCCCGGGCGGACGCTGGAGTGTATTCATCCTAAATTTATGGTCGATCTGGTTCAGGGGGTGGACGCGGTGCGTCATGCCCCTTTGGGGCCGCAACAGCTGCAATTTCGTGAGCGTTTGACTCAGGAGATCATGACGCACACCCGGCTGCGGCCATGGGCTATGGCGGGAATGCTCAACGAAAATGCGGCATTGCGTCTGGGCCTGGCCGAGAAGCTGGCGGGGATGCTCGACCCGGGGCACCTGGCGTTGACGCGAATGACGGATAAACTGACCGCGCTGCGCCAGCAGACTAACCCACGTGCGCCGCAGTCGCCGGCGCTGATGCAGCAATACGACGAACTCTCATCTCATTTTCAGCAGCGCGCAAACTATAAAGAAAAAGCGTTAACACAACGCGGCCTGACGGTGCAGGCGGGTGAGCACAGCGAACAGATTTTTACCCGCTGGCGAGCCGGGCATTATGACGGCTGGTCACTTGCCGGGCGGTGCTACATCGTGCTGGAGGAGTTGCGCTGGGGGCCGTTTGGCGATGCATGTCGCCTGGCAAATGAAGATGTGGCGGAGATGCTCAAAGATAACCTGCGCAGCATGGCGGCAAACTATCTTGCACAGGGCATTAATGCTTCTCCCGCGACCCGGCATTTTTATCATCAATGGCTGACAACGCCTGCTTCTCCGGGGCTGGTTGATCACAAAGATATGCTGGGATGGCTCGGTGACTGGTGTCAGGCAGATAAACACCCTGTGAGCTGGTCGGTGACGCAGAACTGGCAAACTGTCGCCTTAGGGATGCCGAGACTCTGTTCAGCGAAACGGCTGGTGGATGCCATGGTAGAAGAGATTTTTGGCTGACGTTCTTGTTACGTACCCTCTCCACACAAGGAGAGGGTATCGTTCGCTACGGCGTATTAGTGATGCAACTCTACCGCTTTTTGTTCCACTTTCTGAGCCTCTACACTCCCGAAGCGTTTAGCGTACAGCGCGGTAATGATCGGCACCAGAATAGCCGTCACAATCACGCTGGCTGCAACCAGCGCAGTCGCTGAGGCGGCAACAGGTTCAAAGGCGGGGTTAATCTGGGCAATAATGACCGGGTTTGCAACGGCTGCCCCCGCGGCTGACGAGGCGGCAACACCTGCGGTTCCGTTTCCTCCCCCAATCACCCGGTCGGCAATAATCAGCGGGATCCCGGTGATGACGATGACAGCCACGCCCAGCACAATACCCAGCAGACCGGTATCAAGGATAACGTTCAGGTTGATAGTATTGCCGAGCGCAAAACCAAAGAACGGGATCAGCACTGGCGTCGCTTTGCTGAAGAAATCACGCAGATCGTGGTCCAGATTGCCCAGCGCAAAACCGATCAGGAATGGCAGAATAGCCCCGACAAAGTGATGCGGTTCAAACGTCGCCAGGCCAGCGGAACCGAGGATCAGCATAGTCATGAGCGGGCCGGATTCCAGAGACATCAGGACGAAAGCGCCGGATTCTTCTTTTGTGCCGTACTGGTTCATCAGGCTGGCATATAACCCGCCGTTGGTCATATCCATCGCCGAGACAATAGCCAGAACGGATAATCCGGCAAAGAAACCGGTCTGTACGCCATTCTCAGGAATAAACAGGGCGCAGACCATTGCGACCACCCAGGCTACCGCGATTTTAGTGAGAACCAGCGTCCCGGATTTACGCAAAACCGTCCCTGTTGCACGTAAATTAATAGAGGCGCCAATACAAAAGAACCATACCGCCAGAATCGGGACCGTACCGGTGATCATTCCTTTCGTGAAACCACCAAAATAAGCCCCGGTATTCGGTGCCAGAGTATTTAGGATCGCACCAAGCACCAGCGGGACCAGCATCATACCGCCAGGAATACGTTCAATCGTGGCTTTAATTTTCATGTTTAACCCTCACATCTCACCCCGCGTGGTTGGCGAAAAAGGCGAAAAAATAATTCAATTAATTCAACGAATTGATGGTTTGCGACAGCCGTTAATTCGTTATCCATGCAATAAATTTAAATAAGTTGCTTCCGCTTAACGTTCGACGGAAGCACTCAAAGTGTGGTGTTCGGATTTATGATGCGATCATCGGAATTATGATTCAATGAAAATAAAATAATGTTTTAGTTATCCAAATCACATATTTCGTGTAAACATTCGTATTGCTGGTTGATAATTAAAAAATCTGTAAATTTGGTGTGAAGAAATGTGGATTGTTTTTTGTTAGGGGAAAAATAATAACCCCCGCAAGGATATTTTTCTGGAGTCATCTGAAATGGGGTAGGGGAGGGATAATTGACAAATCCTGAAGGCAACTGACGAACAGGGAAAATATGTGTGAAGTTGATCACAAATATAAACACTGGTAGGGTAAAGATGTCATTAACTGCCCAGGCAGGCGTCAACAGGTTCGGTTGTATAGGCGTAAAACGTCAATGTAAGTAAACCTGCTACGCTTGAAGAGGACATGCGCAAGAGGCGCTCAACCTGGTCCACAGACTGCTGGAATTTCTGTTGTGTGGACAGGGCCAACTCTACGAGGAAAGCAATGCTTAAAAGGAAAAAAGTAAAACCCATCACCCTTCGCGATGTCACCATTATTGATGACGCGAAACTGCGTAAAGCGATCACTGCCGCCTCGCTCGGTAATGCGATGGAATGGTTCGATTTCGGTGTCTACGGCTTTGTCGCCTATGCGTTAGGTAAGGTGTTCTTCCCGGATGCCGACCCCAGCTTGCAGATGATTGCCGCGCTGGGTACGTTCTCCGTGCCGTTCCTGATCCGACCGCTTGGCGGTTTGTTCTTCGGGATGCTCGGCGATAAGTACGGTCGCCAGAAAATACTCGCCATCACCATTGTGATTATGTCGATCAGTACATTCTGTATCGGCCTGATACCGTCTTACGCCTCCATCGGCATCTGGGCACCCATTCTGCTGCTGCTCTGTAAGATGGCGCAGGGCTTCTCTGTGGGCGGTGAATACACCGGCGCGTCGATCTTCGTCGCAGAGTACTCTCCGGACAGAAAACGCGGCTTTATGGGAAGCTGGCTGGATTTCGGCTCGATTGCCGGGTTTGTGATGGGTGCGGGGGTCGTCGTTCTGATTTCGACCGTCGTGGGCGAAGATAACTTCCTGGACTGGGGCTGGCGTATTCCGTTCTTCCTGGCGCTGCCGCTGGGGATTATCGGTCTGTATCTGCGTCATGCTCTTGAAGAGACGCCAGCGTTCCAGCAGCACGTCGAAAAGCTGGAGCAGGGCGATCGTGAAGGCCTCCAGGAAGGTCCTAAAGTCTCGTTCAAAGAGATTGCGACCAAACACTGGCGCAGCCTGCTGGTCTGTATCGGGATGGTGATTTCCACCAACGTGACGTACTACATGCTGCTGACTTACATGCCGAGCTATCTGTCGCATAACCTGCACTACTCGGAAGATCACGGTGTGCTGATTATCATCGCCATCATGGTGGGGATGCTGTTTGTTCAGCCGATTATGGGGCTCATGAGCGACCGTTTTGGCCGTCGACCTTTTATCATTCTGGGCAGTGTTGCGCTGTTACTGCTGGCGATCCCGGCCTTTATTCTGATTAACAGCGATGTGCTGGGGCTGATTTTTGCCGGGTTGCTGATGCTGGCTGTGATCCTCAACTGCTTCATCGGGGTGATGGCGTCAACGTTGCCTGCCATGTTCCCGACGCATATCCGCTACAGTGCGCTGGCCGCTGCGTTTAACATTTCGGTGCTGGTTGCCGGTCTGACGCCAACGATTGCTGCTTCGCTGGTGGAAAGCACGCAGAACCTGATGATGCCGGCCTATTACCTGATGGTTATCGCGGTTATCGGCCTGATTACCGGTTTAACGATGAAGGAAACGGCGAATCTGCCGCTGAAAGGGGCTACGCCTGCGGCGTCTGACCTCCAGGAAGCGAAGGAGATCCTGCGCGAGCATCACGATAATATCGAGCAGAAGATTGAAGATATCGATGCCGAGATTGAGGCATTGCAGACGAAGCGTTCGCGCCTGGTGGATCAGCATCCACGCATCAACGAGTAAGATAAAAAACCCGCCGATGGCGGGTTTTTCTTTATGGGGTTAGCATCCCGCTGCGATGTAATCGCCGTTGGCGCTGATGGGGATAACCGTCAGGAACAGAACCGTTGCAAACAGAATCAGCACAATCCCGCCGGCAATTTTGACCACCGGCACCAGCCAGCTCAGGGACGAATTCCCGCCAAAGTACGCGACAGTGCGCTCACGGGCATAACGCACCGCCAGTGACAGCCCCATGATCGACAGCGCAGTGCCCAGCGCCATGGTCATCACCGCTGCAATTCCCCAGGTCACAATCCCCAGCGCATTAGAGAACATCAAAATCATGATCGCCCCGCTGCACGGGCGTGCGCCAATCGCCAGAATCACCCCCAGGCGCGTTTTCCAGTCGCCCTGAGTCAGGTCAGCGCCTACGCCGTGGTGGCCGCAGCCACAATGTTCATCGTGCTGGTGCAGGGGCTTGATGGCATTGATGGTCAGTTTTCGCGGACGCAGGCTTTTCAGCGCCTGGTAAATGACAAAGGCACCGAATGCGCCAATCAGCACCGCGCTGATTTTCTCCACATACCAGCGGCTGGTGCTGAGATCGCCGGACGCCAGGTTAAATCCGACGGCCAGAATAAAGACAAACAGGATCGCGCTTACGCCCTGCATCAGGCTGCCGAGGAAGGGGACTACCCGGGCAGCCAGCTGGCTCTCTTTGTTGGTGCTGAGATAGGTGGTAACAATAAATTTGCCGTGCCCCGGGCCAATCGCGTGCAGCACGCCGTAAAAAAACGCGCCCGTCAGCAGCCATAACCCACCGCTGTACTGGTGGTTATTGAGTTGCAGCAGATACATGACAAGGTAGCGATGCAGCGTGATTTGGGTGGCGAGACACCACTGGATAAAGGCATTCCAGTGAGAATGCAGGGTAAAACCTGCCACCAGGATTGCCAGCAACATCAGCCCTGCGGTAGGGATGCGCCAGTCGTAGCTAAGGCGTTGAGTGGTCATGAGTTGGCCTGCAACGGGAGTGGACTCTGCGGGAAGTATAGCAAGTTAAGCGTGGGCAATCTTTGATGCAAATAATCAGGGGAGTGTTGGATTTCCAAAAGCAAAAACCCGCCTTTTGGGCGGGTTCTTTAAATAGTGGTGCCCGGACTCGGAATCGAACCAAGGACACGGGGATTTTCAATCCCCTGCTCTACCGACTGAGCTATCCGGGCAACGGGGCGCATTAAACCGCAATCACGCACGGTCGTCAACACTATTTCTGGAAAAGCTGTTCAACTGCTTAACTTTGCGGCAATCTGTCGGTTTGCGCGGCGAAATTGCACAAATCTTCCAGACAGGTTTGGCGCAGTGTGACAATGCTGATGAGAAGAGGAGGGCAGTATGGCGAACGACTGGCTTGAGCTGCGTCAGCATTCAGACACGGGCATTGAAACGATTAAAGCGCACTTTGAAGGTCATGCGTTTGATCCACACTGGCACGATAGCTACCTGGTCGGTATTACCCTTTCCGGTACTCAGCAGTTTCACTGTCGGCGTGAGCGCCATCGTAGCCATCCCGGAGATGCGTTTTTACTGGAGCCTGGTGAGATCCACGACGGGGATGCGCCGGTAGAAGGCGGTTTTACCTATCTGACGTTTTATCTGGATGAACAGTGGCTGACGAAAACGCTGCATGGGCTGTATGACACCATACCTGGCAGCTATTCGCTGCACTTTGCCCAAACGCTGACGCGAGAGCCGCAGCTGGTGCGTTCGATTGGCGAGACGTTTACCGCGCTTCACAGCGATGAGATGAAAATTGTCCAGCAAAGCACAATGGACGGTTTGCTGGCGCAAATTACCTCACACTGCCACTGGCGTAAAAGATTGCCCTCGCAGTTACAGAGCGCGGCGGTGGCCCATCGCGCACGCGATTACCTGTATGCCCATATTGGCGATAACATCGGGTTGTCCGATCTTGCGCGTGAAACCGGGACGGACCGGTTTACCCTGACGCGCTGTTTTAAACGCGAATTCCACCTTGCTCCGCACGCCTGGCTTATCCAGCTGCGGCTGGCAAAAGCACGACAGTGCCTGGCACGCGGTGAGCAGCCGGTTGATGTAGCCGCGGCTCTGGGCTTTGCCGACCAAAGCCACCTCGGGCGCTGGTTCCAGCGGGCATACCGTATTTCGCCAGCCCATTACCGTCGGTTGTGCACAAACCTTCCAGACGTTTCCAGAAAATAGCGTCACATTCATGGCTCTTATAAAAAGGAGCCACCTGTGAGTCTGATCCCCTTCCTGCTGTTTGCTTTTGTTGCCTCGATAACGCCGGGGCCAACCAATATTCTGGTCCTGACCAACAGCCAGCATTTTGGTGTGAAAAATACCGTGCCCGCCATTCTGGGGGGCTGTATTGCCGCGAGTGCCATCGTGTTGATTTCAGGGGCGGGTGCAGGTGAGGTGTTGCGTCAGTATCCGTTGATCCGTCAGGTAATGAGCTGGGCCGGTGTGCTGTGGCTAAGCTGGATGAGCTGGCAGCTGTTTAGCGCGCCAGCGGCGAATCTGTCGTCGAAAAGCCCTAACCGCTTTACCGCCCAGGCAGCGGCGCTATTGCAGGTTGTTAACCCGAAAACCTGGATGATGGCGCTGGCGGTTGTCAGCCTGTTTGCCCCGGCAAGCGATAACGCACTGCGGGATATTGCCCTGATGGCGTTGTGGTTTTTGATGATCTCGATTGCGTGTCTGTTTTGCTGGGCGTGGCTTGGCAAAGCGGTGAACAGAATTTTTCGCACCACCGTGGCGATGGTGCGTTTTCAGCGGCTGATGGCGGTGTGCCTGTTGGTTTCCGCCTGGGCCGGGATGCTGGCTTAGGTTAACGCACCACCTGAGCGGCACTGCGCAAAACGCAGAATATCTTCTGCCAGACGGTGCGCCGTATCCACGTCAGCCTGGCTACGGTTCACCAGCATTCGGCTCAGACACCCTTCCAGCACCAGCTCCATCTGCCTGGCGACCATGGCGGGGTCGTCCACTTCAAGCGTGGTGAGCAGTTCGTGGGTGAAGTCATGCGCCGCCCGTTTCTGCTGATTGGCCAACTGGTGAATCGGATGTTCAGGATCGGGATAAAACGTACAGGCGGCGATAAACAGGCAGCCAGGGTAACGGTTGTTGCTCACGCATTCGGTCAGTGCGGTATAGCGCGCCAGCAGTTTTTGCTCGGCCGTCAGCTCTTCATTTAACATGAGCTGGCGGCGCCAGATATCGACCTGCTGGCTAAGGTAGCGCAGGGCATCATAATGCAGCGCCTCTTTATCGGGCCAGAAACGCTTCAGTTCATCCAGAGGGTAATCGATACGGTCGGCTACCATCTCAAGCGTGGTGCTGGCTATCCCTTGAATCTCAAGCAATTGCAGGGCTTGTCCCAGTACGTCTTCGCGTTGCACGGTGTTCTCCTCCGTTTTTCCCAACGGTTTGTTCCATCTAAAGTGTCGTTTACGGTTGGCGATCATGCAAATGTGCGCTAAATGCCGCGGCATCCATAAACCCGGTCACGCGTGCCGCAGGCTGCTCCTCGCCCTGTTTATTGAAAAACAGGATGGTGGGCAGGCCGAGCACGTTGAGCTGTTTCAGTAACGCCTTATCCTGCGCATTGTTCGCCGTGACATCCGCCTGAAGCAGCACGGTCTCTTTCAGTGCACTTTGCACCTGCGGGTCGCTAAAGGTGTATTTCTCGAACTCTTTGCAGGCTACACACCAGTCGGCATAGAGATCAAGCATAACGGGTCGGCCATTCGCCTGAGCCAGGGCCGTGTTCAGCTCATCAACGTTCTTAATCTGCGTGAAGTTCAGGTGCGCCTGCGTTTGTGCGGTGGGGGTGCCAAACGCCCAGTCCTGCAATGGGCGTACGCTTATCAGTGCAGCGGCCAGCAACAGGATTTGCACCAGGCGCATCCACGGTTTTTTCGCGCCCAGGCTGGTAATAAACGCCCAGCCGAAGAACGCCACGCCCAGTATTGCCCACAGGCGCAGACCCCAGATGTCACCGATGATGCGTTCCAGCAGGAACACCGGCAGCGCCAGGATCACGAATCCAAATGCTGTTTTTACGGTTTCCATCCACGGGCCGCTCTTCGGCAGCAGGCGGTTACCGAACACCGTCACCAGGATCAGCGGTAACCCCATACCGAGTGCGTACAGGTAAAGCGTGCCCCCGCCAAGCCACGTATTGCCGCTTTGTGCGATGTACAGCAGGATGGCGCTCAGTGGTGCCGTGGTGCACGGAGAACAAATCAGCCCGGCAATCGCCCCCATTACAAATACACCGCCTGCTGAGCCGCCCTGTTGACGGTTGCTCATCAGCGTTAAGCGTGTTTGTAGCGATGACGGTAGTTGCAGCGTAAACAGGCCAAACATCGACAGCGCCAGCAGGGTAAACATAGCCGACAAGCCGATAAGCACATACGGATGTTGCAGCGCCGCCTGGAACTGAAGCCCGGCGGCGGCGACCACAAGGCCGAGCGCGGTATAGGTGAGCGCCATTCCCTGCACGTAGATAAAGGCCAGCAGCAGCGCCCGGGCGGTGGACAGCCGTTGTTTACCGCCAAGCACAATGCCGGAAATCAGCGGATACATCGGCAGCACGCACGGCGTAAAGGCAATGCCGATACCAATCAGTAAAGCCCAGAGTGCGGAGAAGGGAAGCGTAGACCCCGGTTCACTCCCGACTCTCTTCCCGGAAGATTGAGGGGAAATGTCGGCGGCCATGTTGACTTCGCTCAACGGCACGACTTTTGTTTCCGGCGGATAGCAGAAACCGGCATCCGCACAGCCCTGATAAGTGACCGTCAGCGTGGCGCCTTTATCGGCCTGATTCACCGTCACCGGCACACTCAGGCGCTGGCGATAGATTTCACTTTTGCCGTAGAACTCGTCTTCGTGCCACTCGCCTTTGGGTAACTGAAGCGGGCCAACGTTCGCCTGGGCAGGGGTAATGCTGACCTGCTTGCGATAGAGGTAATAACCGTCTTTGACCTGCCAGGTCAGATTCAGGTCGTGCTGGTTTTGCTGAAAATCGAAGACGAACGCCTGGTCGGCGGGAATAAAGTTAGAGCGGCCGGGTGCATCGAATAACCCGGCAAAAACTGATGTGCTGCACAGCAGCAGGATCAGCGTAAGGACGCGTTGAGCCATGAGAGATAATCGTTATCGCCGTGGACCACCGGGAGTACCAGCAGTTCTGGGGTTTGGTAAGGATGATGAGACTTGAGACAATCGAGGAGCGCCTGCTGATTCACCGTGTTGGTTTTCAGCAGCATTTGTACTTCGTACTCCTGTTCCAGTTTGCCTTCCCAGTAATACAGGGAGGTGGCGCCGGGAAGGAGGGTGACGCAGGCAGCCAGTTTTTCGGCCAGTACTTTGGCGGCAAGATCCTGGGCAGAAGCTTCATCGGGAGCGGTACAAAGCACAACAACAGCGTCTGGTGTATTCACAGGTCGACCTCGTTATCGCGAAAAAAAACACTATACCATGCGAGGGCGCTGCTCATTAATGAATCGGGCCGCAGAGCGACCCGATTTTAACTATTTTTACAACCGTAAAGGATTTACAGCACGACGCCGCCGATGATAAAGCCGAGGATGACGCAAAGTGAAATCGCGACCACACCTGGGATCAGGAACGCGTGGTTAAACACATACTTACCGATACGGGTGGAGCCGGTGTCATCCATTTCAACCGCCGCCAGCAGGGTTGGGTAAGTCGGCAGTACGAACAGCGCAGACACCGCCGCAAAAGAGGCAATCGCTGTCAGCGGGGTGACGCCCAGCATCAGCGCCGCCGGCATCAGTGCTTTAGTGGTTGCCGCCTGGGAGTACAGCAGCGTGGCCGCGAAGAACAGCACCACAGCCAGCAGCCACGGGTAGTTGTGCAGCAGGTCACCGGCAACGGTCTGGATATCCGCGATATGCGCTTTCACGAAAGTATCACCAAGCCAGGCCACACCCAGTACGCACACGCAGGCGCTCATACCAGACTTAAAGGTGCTGGCATTCAGCACTTCGCCGGTGTCGATTTTACAGGTGATGCTAATCAGCGTGGCGATGGTCAGCATGAACACCACAATGGCTTCGTTACGCGGCAGAACCGGGTTTTGAATCAGCCCCACGGTATCGCTGATGGCGGTGGCGTAGAACATCACTGCCACAATGCCGATCAGGAACAGCAGCACAGAGCGTTTCGCGTGCGGTTTCAGTTCGAAGACCTGGCTGCCGCGCAGTTTCACTTCGCCTTTTGCCAGACGCTCCTGGTAAACCGGATCGTCTTTCAGCTCGGTACCGAGGAAGTTACACAGCACGGCGGTGATCATCACCGCAATCAGCGTGACCGGAATACAGATCCCCAGCAGCGTCAGGTAGCTCACGCCCATTGGCTCCAGGATGCCCGCAAAGAAGACCACGGCAGCGGAAATAGGTGAAGCGGTGATCGCAATCTGGGACGCCACCACGGCGATGGAGAGCGGGCGAGACGGGCGAATGCCTTGCTCTTTTGCCACTTCGGTAATGACCGGCAGCGTGGAGAACGCCGTGTGGCCCGTTCCGGCGAGAATGGTCATAAACCATGTCACCAGCGGGGCAAGGAAGGTAATGTATTTTGGATGGCGGCGCAGCATACGCTCCGCCAGGCTCACCAGGTAGTCCATGCCTCCCGCCACCTGCATGGCAGCGATAGCGGCAATAACAGCCATGATGATTTCGATAACGTCAAAAGGGATTGCGCCGGGTTTGATCTGAAAGATAAGGGTAAGAACAAGCACCCCAAGACCACCGGCAAAACCGATGCCGATACCCCCGAGTCGTGCTCCCAAATAAATCGCCAACAAGACGATAACGAGTTCTGCTCCAAACATAAGTGCCTTCCTTGTTTATTAACAAGTTGATATTAAATTGTTGTGTAATTGGTAACGCTTAAAAAGAAAAAAGGCACGTCACAAGTGACGTGCCTTTCGCAAGCTTAGCCTGAACTGCTATTGTTCGCTTTCATCGGTGTAACGTTTCGCTTTATACGCCGGGTGCATCAGGTTTTGCGCCGAGAAAATGTCGTCCAGCTCCGCTTCAGTCAACAGACCGCGCTCCAGCACTACTTCACGCACGCTCTTACCGGTTTCCGCACAAATCTTCCCGACGATGTCGCCGT
Organism: Enterobacter soli ATCC BAA-2102; assembly: GCF_001654845.1. Lineage (GTDB taxonomy): Bacteria > Pseudomonadota > Gammaproteobacteria > Enterobacterales > Enterobacteriaceae > Enterobacter > Enterobacter soli. The sequence goes on from NZ_LXES01000024.1 coordinate 68,822, forward strand.
TATGGTGGCCGATGAACGGGTTGAGGTAGGTGACGATACCGATGGAGTTGTACACGTAGCCTTCACACACTTCTTTATTCGCGGTGATACCGTTAATGCATTTTTCCAGCAGGTTGTAGCACGCGTTGGTCAGGATGTGGATGGATTCAAACATCGCCTGGCCAATCACTGGCTCCATCACGTTCAGCTGCAACTGACCGGCTTCAGAGGCCATGGTCACGGTAGTGTCGTTACCAATAACTTTGAAGCAGACCTGGTTCACCACTTCTGGCACCACCGGGTTGACTTTGGCTGGCATGATAGAGGAACCCGCCTGGAGTTCTGGCAGGTTGATTTCATTCAGGCCAGCGCGTGGACCGGAAGAGAGCAGGCGCAGGTCGTTACAGATTTTGGACAGTTTCACCGCCAGACGTTTCAGCGCGCTGTGTACCATCACGTATGCGCCGCAGTCGGAGGTGGCTTCAATCAGGTCTTCAGCCGGGACAACCGGCAGATTAGAGACTTCCGCCAGTTTCTGCACCGCCAGCTGCTGATAGCCGTCCGGGGTGTTCAGACGTGTACCGATGGCGGTTGCGCCCAGGTTCACTTCCAGCAGCAGTTCAGAGGTGCGCAGCAGGTTTTTGGTTTCTTCATTCAGCAGAACGTTAAACGCGTGGAATTCCTGACCGAGGGTCATTGGAACCGCGTCCTGCAACTGGGTGCGCCCCATTTTCAGGATGTCCTGGAATTCAACAGCTTTACGCTGGAAGCCATCACCCAGCTGATTGATAGCGTCGACCAGTTTCACCACGGAGGCGTACACTGCGATGCGGAAACCGGTAGGGTAGGCATCGTTAGTGGACTGGCATTTGTTCACGTGGTCGTTCGGGTTGAGGTACTGGTATTCACCTTTCTGATGACCCATCAGCTCCAGGCCGATGTTTGCCAGCACTTCGTTGGTATTCATGTTGACGGAGGTACCCGCGCCGCCCTGATAGACGTCAACCGGGAACTGATCCATGCATTTGCCGTTGTTCAGCACTTCATCGCACGCGGCGATAATCGCATTTGCAGCGCTTTTCGGAATGGTTTGCAGCTCTTTGTTTGCCAGTGCTGCGGCTTTCTTCACCATTACCATGCCACGCACAAACTCAGGGATGTCGCTGATTTTGCTGTTGCTGATGTAGAAGTTTTCAATCGCTCTCAGAGTGTGAACACCGTAGTAGGCATCCGCTGGAACTTCCCTGGTACCCAACAAATCTTCTTCGATACGAATGTTGTTTAACATGTGAACCTTCTTTTCAAGCTGCCGATGGATTGTACTAAACACACAGTATTTATGTGGTTTTGAATATTTTATGACCGACGATTATTCCCTCAATCGGCCACATGCTCGAGATCATATGCTGATAATAGCGAATTGCCGTAATCTGGATCACTTATTATCGAGCCGATTACATGATAATTATTAATCTGTGAAATGAGTCACCGCTTTAATATTTCCAAAAAAAATATCCGTGCAAACTGATTGAATTTTGGCTAACCGCCTCCATCTCTTCTACACGCGAGTTGCGAACACATTCAGACAGAGGCCAGACGCCTCTGCCACACAGGAGATGCCAGTGCGCTGGATACCGTTTATTGCTTTTTTTCTCTATGTTTACATTGAGATTTCGATTTTTATCCAGGTCGCCCATGTGCTTGGCGTCCTGCTGACGTTGATCCTGGTTATCTTCACGTCGGTGATTGGTATGTCGCTGGTGCGTAATCAGGGTTTCAAAAATTTCCTGTTAATGCAGCAGAAGATGGCGGCAGGTGAAAGCCCGGCCGCGGAGATGATCAAAAGCGTGTCGCTGATTATTGCCGGCTTGCTGCTGATCCTGCCGGGGTTCTTTACCGACTTCCTGGGGCTGTTGCTGCTGTTACCGCCGGTGCAAAAGCACCTGACCATGAAGTTAATGCCTCACCTGAGCTTCAGCCGGATGCCGGGCGGTGGTTTCAGTACCGGGCCGGGCAATACGTTTGATGGTGAATACCAGCGTAAAGACGAACAGCACGACCGGTTAGATAATAAAGACGATCGTTGATTTCATGCCCGGTGGTTTAGCGCCACCGGGCGTTATTCAGATTGAACTTCGCTTCGGCAAAAACAGCCAAAGCCCGACCAGCATCACAATGGCGTACAAACTCTTCCAGCCCACCATCGCCAGTAGCAGTAAACAGAGCACCCCACCGATAATGGCCAGTGCTTTGAAGCGGCCTTTCAGCAGTCGGCAACCCGCCAGCATACACAGCAGATAGATCATGATGAAAATGCCGTTGGCATAGACGATCAACGCATCAAGATTGATATTCAGCCAGTAAATCCCCAGGGTACTCAGCACGCAACAACCCAGCACCGTGTTCAGCGCATTCAGCGGAAGCTGGCGTTTTGACAACTGCGCGAGGCGGCTTCCCGGCTTGTACAACGCTTGCGACCATACCAGACGAGCAAAGCTCTGAATGTAAATATTGAGGCTGGCGAAGCAGGCGAGATAACCAATCACACAGGCCACCCACAGGGCTTTGACGCCGAACAGTGTCACCACGATGCCCGGCAGCGATGCCGCTGCGGCTTTATCTTCACCAAAGGCATTAAAGTGCAGTACCAGCACGGTACAGGCCCAGTAGACAGTGCCTGCCAGCAGCAGGCCAATCATCAGCGCGCGCGGGAAATCGCGCTCGGGTTGTTTAAATTCCGATGCCAGATGCGCGAACGCCTCCAGACCCACAAAACACCAGAACATGACCGAAAGCGCTGCGAACAGCTGTGAATGGTCGACATCGCTCACCGCCGGGAAGGGGATTTCCGCCACGGTGATGTTGCCTGCCCACCAGATAGCGGCAATCAGGGCGACGATAAGCACCGCGACCAGCGTTTGCAGATTGGCGCTGGAGCTTGCCCCACGCGAGCCGACCCACCAGACAATCGCCAGCGTTCCCAGCTCAGCAAACAGCAGTTGTTCGTCATGCCAGCCAAACAGCGCCTGCCCAAAGCCCGTTGCGATATGCAGCGCGGCAGGTAGCCCAACAGGGATCACCGAAAGGAAAAGCCAGCCGGTCACGCGCTCCAGGCGCGGGCCAAACGCCATGCCGACAAAATGCGCGACGCCGCCTGCGCTGGGAAAGTGCCGCCCGAGCACGGCAAAGACAATCGCGACAGGAAACACCAGCACAATTAATACCGGCCACGCCCACAGACTGTTATTCCCGGCGACCAGCGCCGCGAGCGCGGGTACAGCGAAAACACCTGTGCCTAACAAGGAAGTTGAGAGTAAGCCCACGCCCTGTGCCAGCCCCAACTCCTGTTTGAGTCCACTCATTGACATCGTCCTGCCACCACCCAAAGAGAGGCGATGGTAACACTTTCGCAAATTTTTTTTCGACTACCCCTTGAAGGGGTAAAAAGCTATCCCCATCTCTCAGGGCACTAGCCGGAAAACCGTGTACGGCCCGGCGTCATCCATAACTGATAATGACTTTCTCAAAGGAGAGCTATCAATGAGTATTCGTCCGTTACATGATCGTGTGATCGTCAAACGTAAAGAAGTTGAAACCAAGTCTGCTGGCGGTATCGTTCTGACCGGTTCCGCAGCAGCAAAATCAACGCGTGGCGAAATCATCGCTGTCGGTAAGGGCCGCATCCTGGAAAACGGAACTGTGCAGCCACTGGACGTTAAAGTTGGTGACATCGTAATTTTCAACGATGGCTACGGCGTGAAATCCGAGAAGATCGACAATGAAGAAGTGTTGATCATGTCCGAGAGCGACATTCTGGCAATTGTTGAAGCGTAATTTACGCACGAGAATTTGAGGAAATAAGAACATGGCAGCTAAAGACGTAAAATTCGGTAACGACGCTCGTGTAAAAATGCTCCGCGGCGTAAACGTACTGGCAGATGCAGTTAAAGTGACCCTGGGCCCGAAAGGCCGTAACGTAGTGCTGGATAAATCCTTCGGCGCACCAACCATCACCAAAGATGGTGTTTCTGTAGCACGTGAAATCGAGCTGGAAGACAAGTTCGAAAACATGGGCGCGCAGATGGTGAAAGAAGTTGCCTCTAAAGCGAACGACGCAGCAGGCGACGGTACTACCACTGCAACCGTACTGGCACAGGCGATCATCACCGAAGGCCTGAAAGCCGTTGCTGCGGGCATGAACCCAATGGACCTGAAACGTGGTATCGACAAAGCTGTCGCTGCTGCCGTTGAAGAGCTGAAAGCGCTGTCTGTACCGTGCTCTGACTCTAAAGCCATTGCTCAGGTTGGTACTATCTCCGCTAACTCCGACGAAACCGTAGGTAAACTGATCGCTGAAGCGATGGATAAAGTCGGTAAAGAAGGCGTGATCACCGTTGAAGACGGTACCGGCCTGGAAGACGAACTGGACGTGGTTGAAGGTATGCAGTTCGACCGCGGTTACCTGTCCCCATACTTCATCAACAAGCCAGAGACTGGCGCTGTTGAGCTGGAAAGCCCGTTCATCCTGCTGGCTGACAAAAAAATCTCCAACATCCGCGAAATGCTGCCAGTTCTGGAAGCCGTTGCGAAAGCAGGCAAACCACTGGTTATCATCGCTGAAGACGTTGAAGGCGAAGCGCTGGCGACCCTGGTGGTTAACACCATGCGTGGCATCGTGAAAGTGGCTGCGGTTAAAGCACCTGGCTTCGGCGATCGCCGTAAAGCTATGCTGCAGGATATCGCTACCCTGACCGGCGGTACTGTTATCTCTGAAGAGATCGGTATGGAGCTGGAAAAAGCAACTCTGGAAGACCTGGGCCAGGCGAAACGCGTTGTCATCAACAAAGACACCACCACCATCATCGATGGCGTGGGTGAAGAAGCCGCTATTCAGGGCCGCGTGGGTCAGATCCGTAAGCAAATTGAAGAAGCAACTTCCGATTACGACCGTGAAAAACTGCAGGAGCGCGTAGCGAAACTGGCAGGCGGCGTAGCAGTTATCAAAGTTGGTGCTGCAACTGAAGTTGAAATGAAAGAGAAAAAAGCACGCGTTGACGATGCCCTGCACGCGACCCGTGCTGCGGTAGAAGAAGGCGTGGTTGCTGGTGGTGGTGTTGCGCTGGTGCGTGTTGCCGCTAAGCTGGCAGGCCTGACCGCACAGAACGAAGATCAGAACGTGGGTATCAAAGTTGCGCTGCGCGCAATGGAAGCACCACTGCGTCAGATCGTGTCCAACGCCGGTGAAGAGCCATCTGTTGTGACCAACAACGTGAAAGCGGGCGAAGGTAACTACGGTTACAACGCAGCAACTGAAGAATACGGCAACATGATCGACTTCGGTATCCTGGACCCAACTAAAGTGACCCGTTCTGCACTGCAGTACGCGGCATCTGTTGCTGGCCTGATGATCACCACCGAGTGCATGGTGACCGACATGCCTAAAGGCGACGCACCTGACTTAGGTGCTGCTGGTATGGGTGGCATGGGCGGTATGGGCGGCATGATGTAATTTAATCTTCATACTTCAAGCCGCAGATGCGTTGACTGCGTTCGCTCACCCCAGTCACTTACTTGAGTAAGTTCCTGGGGATTCACGAACTTGTCGCCTTCCTGCAACTTGAATTATTCGATTAAATAACATATCTCGCGAAAAAATGAGAAACCCCTGGGTAGAAATGCCTGGGGGTTTTTCTTTTGGTCATCTTTTAGGTATAAGATTCACACACGGACAACTACTGTCCAGCTTATTGAAAACGAGGAATAACATGCGCGTAAAAGTCTGTGCAGGGATTGTAGGGGCAGCATTGCTGCTGGCGGGTTGTAGCTCCAGCAATGAGCTGTCAGCAGCGGGCCAGGGTGTTCGCTTTGTGGAAGATAAGCCGGGCAGCGAATGTCAGCTGCTGGGCACGGCAACCGGCGAACAAAGCAACTGGATGTCGGGCCAGCACGGTGAAGAAGGCGGCTCTATGCGTGGCGCGGCGAACGCCCTGCGTAACCAGGCGGCAGCGATGGGCGGTAACGTGATTTATGGCGTGAGCAGCCCGTCGCAGGGGATGTTGTCGAGCTTTGTGCCAACCGCCAGCCAGATGAATGGCCAGGTTTATAAGTGCCCGAACTGATGACCTTTCCCTCTTCCAAAGGAAGAGGGAAAACTAACTCTGTCGCAGCTGCAAATCCAGCGGCGTCTTGCTTGGCTCGCCGCCAATCTCACGTGCCAGTTTAGGCACCATATAACCTGACACCAGTGTCAGCAATTCACGCATAATCGCTCTTGCTTCCTCATCTGACACCATGAAATGCGCAGCGCCCTGGACTTTATCCAGCACGTGAATGTAGTAAGGCATTACGCCCGCATCAAAGAGCGCATTGCTCAGATTGGCCAGCGCGCGGGCATTATCATTTACCCCACGCAATAACACGCTCTGGTTCAGCAGCGTGACGCCTGCCTTGCGCAATCTTGCCATAGCCATACGGAAATCCTGATCCACTTCGTTGGCATGGTTGATGTGATTCACCAGCAGAATTTGCAGGGAAGAACGCTCGAACCGGGCGGCCAGTTCGTCAGTAATGCGGGCCGGGATAACAATCGGCAAACGGCTATGGATCCGCAGACGTTTGATATGAGGAATACCTTCAAGCTGGGTTATCAGCCAGTCCAGTTCATGATCTTTTGCCATCAGCGGATCGCCACCGGAAAAGATAATCTCATCCAGCTCAGGATGCGCGGCAATGTAGTCCAGCGCGACCTGCCAGTTCCGCTTGTTACCCTGATTTTCGGCATACGGGAAGTGGCGTCGGAAGCAATAGCGACAATTTACGGCGCAGCCGCCTTTTACCAGCAGCAATGCGCGGTTCAAATACTTATGCAGCAAACCGGGCACAACGCTGTTCTGTTCTTCCAGTGGATCGGTACTGAAACCCGGCGCAGTCGCAAACTCATCCTGAACAGTAAGCGTCTGTTTTAGCAGGGGATCGTCAGGGTTGCCTTTCTCCATGCGCGCCACAAATGCGCGAGGAACTCGCAGGGGAAAGAGGCGTTTAGCCTCACGACCCGCGAGCAAGTTTTCATGCGTTTCCAGGTCTAAAAGACGCAGTAATTCATCAGGACTGGTGATTACATCGGCAAGTTGCGATAACCAATCTTCTCTGGACGGGGTGTTTAGGGTTACAATATGCGCCATTTTGTGGCTTAGCTACCAGTTAACAAATTTAGAGGGCCTTATGGCAACGTACTATAGCAACGATTTTCGTGCTGGTCTTAAAATCATGATGGACGGCGAACCGTATGCGGTTGAAGCCAGCGAATTCGTTAAACCAGGTAAAGGCCAGGCATTCGCGCGTGTTAAGCTGCGCCGCCTGCTGACCGGTACCCGTGTAGAAAAAACCTTCAAGTCTACTGACTCCGCTGAAGGCGCTGATGTTGTTGATATGAACCTGACTTACCTCTACAACGATGGTGAGTTCTATCACTTCATGAACAACTCTACTTTCGAACAGCTGTCTGCTGACGAGAAAGCAGTCGGTGACAGCGCTAAATGGCTGCTGGATCAGGCTGAGTGCATCGTGACCCTGTGGAACGGCCAGCCTATCGCTGTGACCCCACCAAACTTCGTAGAGCTGGAAATCGTTGAAACCGATCCAGGCCTGAAAGGTGACACCGCAGGTACTGGCGGCAAGCCTGCTAAATTGTCTACCGGTGCAGTGGTTAAAGTTCCACTGTTCGTACAGACTGGCGAAGTGATCAAAGTGGATACCCGCTCCGGCGAATACGTATCCCGCGTGAAGTAATCATGTAAATGATTGATGGCGCAGCGCCCGCTGCGCCTGTTTTATGCAGGCAGGGATGATGAAACGTACCGTTAAAATTCTGCTTCTGTTGGCGCTGTCCGGCGCGTTCCTTTCCGGGTGTAATACCGCACGCGGTGTCGGCGAAGATATCAAAGATCTTGGCCATGTGATTTCTCACGCAGCCAGCTAATTTCGTCTAATTCTCCTAAAATCGCTTCCTGAGCCGTCAAATGACGGGATCTTGTCTATCCTTAAGTTGCTATTCAACAAAATAACTTTGGCTATAAAAGGAAGATATTATGGTTAAGAAGACAATTGCAGCGATCTTTTCTGTTCTGGTTCTTTCTTCAGTTTTAACCGCCTGTAATACCACGCGTGGCGTCGGTCAGGATATTTCTGAAGGTGGCAGCGCAATTTCTGGTGCAGCAACAAAAGCGCAGAACTAATGAAGTTCAGACGGTACGTTGTGTCGATCTCCTCGTACCGTCAATTTTCCACTTCTTGCAGGGATAAAAACGGCGAAAAACGTGTATCCATATGTAGTTTCATACGGATGTTGCGTTTGTAGGTATAAACCGTTTTCCCGTTAATGCTCAAATGGCTGGCAATCTTCTGATTGCTTGCGCCATCCATCCACAGCGTGAGCACTTTTTCTTCCTGGCGGGTTAATAACGGTGCTGCAATTTGCGGTATTTCAATGCTGGCGCAGGATGTCAGCGCATCGTTAATCACCGTGGCCAGCTGCTCGAGTTCGGCATTTTTCAACAGACAGGACCAGACCGGGAACTGCTCCAGGTAATTTGCCATCTCCGGCTCTTCGCCTGACTGCAACAAAATAAAGGGCAGCGTTTCGCAGGCTTTCAGCAAAGAAGAGAGCTGCTGGAAATGGTGAATATCCTGTTTGAAGCCGTGCAAGTCAGCAATCACCAGCGTCGGCTTCCACTGTAGAATGTGCTCCCTGGCCAGGAAAAGATTATTCAAACCGGTCACAACGTAGCTACCCGGGAACAGGCCTGAATGATTGAGCCATGCTTCAAACCCGGTACGGGTGAAGTGACAACGGTCAATCAAAAGAATTTTGAACATATTTTTTTCGCAGTCGGCTAGTGGTTTGGCTTCCTGCCATCAGAAAGCACATCATCATAGAGAAGTCGGATGAGTGATAAATGCCTGAACTACGCGCCATACTGCGGCTATTTCTTGCCTTAACAAGTTCAGCATAAATGGATTGAAAAAAAATCGGTCGTTAACCAAAATATGCCACCTAATCTCTGCCTTTCGGGACGACCCGTAAGTGCATCTGTTCATCGGGGACGGCCCCAACTTGTATTTAAGTTAAGGAGCCAGATATGTCCTGGATTATTCTTGTCATTGCCGGTTTGCTTGAGGTTGTCTGGGCAATCGGTCTGAAGTACACCCACGGTTTTACCCGCCTGATGCCAAGCCTGATTACCGTTACCGCGATGGTTGTCAGTATTGCGCTGCTGTCGTGGGCGATGCGCACGCTGCCGGTAGGCACGGCTTATGCCGTGTGGACGGGGATCGGCGCTGTCGGAGCGGCAATTACGGGCATTTTGCTGCTGGGTGAATCGGCGAGTCTGGCACGTATTGCCAGCCTCGCCTTGATTGTCGCAGGAATTATTGGTTTAAAACTCAGCGCACATTAATGGGGTTGTTCAACCCAGATTAATTTCGTCACATCAAACCCTTGCCGGGTCGCGACGTCCAGCATCTGCTGTTTCATTTCACTGGAAATGGTTGGCGTGCGGGAGAGTATCCAGAGGTAGTCGCGATCCGGCCCGCAAACCAGTGCATGACGGTATTCTCTGTCCAGGGCTATGACGTTATACCCGCCATAGAAGGGACCAAAGAAAGAGACTTTAAGCGCCGCCCGATTTGGGTCGCCGGTAAAGTAGGCTTGTCCAATTGCCTGTTGCCACATGCCGCGGTCAGGGTTATAGCCGCGATTAATTACCTGGATCCCGCCATCATCCATCAAGCTGTAGTTCGCGGTGACCTTCTGCAAACCCCGCTCAAAGCGGTGATCGAAACGGGCAATTTCATACCATGTTCCCAGGAATCGCTGAGCATCGAAATTGTTGACGACGGTGACACCCGCTGGTGGGGTCGGAGAACTACAGGCAACCACTAAAAACGCGGCTGTCACTGCGGCGATAACAGGCAGAATGCGCATAGGTGTTTCCTTACTGTTTTTTGTTAAGTGTAGATGACGGCAAGGAAAATGTGGGGGACGTGCGGTGTGTTCCGCCGGGTGGTGGCTTCGCCTTACCCGGCCTACAACACCGATGCGTTATGAAGGCCGGATAAGCGTTAGCGCCACCCGGCAATGTTTACTACAGAGCGCTCAAAATACGGTATGCCGACTCAACTCGCGCCGGGTTCGGATAGCTTTTATTCGCGAGCATCACAATACCGATCTGCTTTTCAGGAATAAATGCCACGTAGCTGCCAAACCCGCCAGTAGAGCCTGTTTTGTGTACCCAGGACGCTTTGACCGGGGGAGCGGGTGGATTGACCTCTGCCGCGGGCAACGGTGCCAGCGCCACCTTATTGTCGCTGCCCCCGACCACGGTTTTGGCATCGACCGGCCAGTTAAGCATTTCCCAGCCTAACCCTTGATACATGGCACCCACGCGCCAGTAGCGCGATTGTGCAAGGGCGATGCCTTGCTTAAGAGACGCATCCGCGACGGTATCTGGCGCCATGTTGGCCATCACCCAGTTCGCCATATCCTTCACGTTGGTTTTGACGCCATAGGCTTCAGCGTCCAGCATCCCCGGTGATACGCGTACCGCTTTACCGTCACGGTATCCCCAGGCGTAATGCGCCTCTTCTGCTTTCGGAACGTTAATCCACGTATGGTCCAGTTTGAGCGGCTTAAAGACCCGCTTCGTCATGGCCTCCTCAAAGCTCATGCCGGAAGGCTTAACTGCCAGCGCGCCGAAAAGGCCAATACTGGCGTTTGCATAAAGGCGCGTTGTCCCGGGTTTCCACTGTGGCTGCCAGTGCTGGTAGAAATTCAGCAGTGAAGCGTTGTCAGTGACCTCATCCGGGACTTGTAACGGCAGGCCGCCGGCGGTGTAAGTTGCCAGATCCAGCAGACGGATCCCTTGCCACTGTTTGCCCGTCAGTTCAGGCCAGTATTTCGTTGCCGGGTCGCTCAGTGAGATTTCATGGCGAGCAATGGCATCGCCTCCCAGCACGCCGGTGAAGGTTTTACTGATGGAGCCCAGCTCGAATAACGTCTGTTGTGTAACGGGCAGGTGGGCTGCGACATCGGCTTCGCCGAAGGTGAAATAGTGCGGTTTGCCCTGATAAATGACCGCCACCGCCATACCGGGAATGGCCTGTGCTTTCATCAGGGGAGTCACGGAACGTTCCACCACATCAGCCAACTGTTTTTCTGACATCGTCCCGGCAAGGGCAGAACAGGAGGCGGTGAGCAGCAGAGCGCAGCAAAGTGATTTTTTCATGAGATATCTTCCGTAATAACGAGTCAAGGGAGTGTCCGGGCCCATCAGACGAGCGTAGTCTGTTGGATTTGACTGTGCATGACAAACGGTTAAATTTAGCAGGAGCTGTTAATTTTTCTAACGGACAAGACCATGACGCGCAGCTATATTCCCCTTAATTCGCTTCGGGCATTCGAAGCCGCCGCCAGGCACCTCAGTTTTACTCATGCGGCGATCGAGCTGAATGTCACCCATTCCGCCATTAGCCAGCAGGTGAAAGCTCTGGAACAGCACCTCAACTGCCAGCTGTTCGTGCGCGTCTCTCGCGGCCTGATGCTGACCACGGAAGGTGAGAATTTATTGCCGGTACTGAACGACTCTTTTGATCGCATTGCCGGAATGCTGGACCGCTTTAGTCGTCACCGGGCGCAGGAAAAACTCAAAATTGGCGTTGTCGGGACCTTCGCCACTGGCTGCTTATTCCCGCTGCTGGAGGATTTTCGCCGCAGTTACCCGCATATTGACCTCCAGCTTTCCACGCATAACAACCGGGTCGATCCGGCTGCCGAAGGGCTGGATTACACCATCCGCTACGGTGGCGGTGCATGGCACGGCACTGAGGCCATTTTTCTTTGCGCAGCACCGCTGGCCCCTCTTTGCTCGCCGGAGTTTGCCGACAGGCTACACGCGCCCGCTGATATTCTGAAATTTACCCTGCTGCGCTCCTATCGACGCGATGAATGGTCGGCATGGATGCAGGCTGCGGGTGAGCCGCCACCCTCGCCGACACATCGGGTGATGGTATTTGATTCATCCGTGACCATGCTGGAAGCCGCGCAGGCGGGCGTGGGGATTGCCATCGCACCGGTCGGCATGTTTGCCCATCTGCTGAACAGCGAGCGTATTGTGCAGCCGTTTGCCACCCAGATCGATCTGGGCAGTTACTGGCTAACGCGATTGCAGTCCCGGACTGAAACCCCTGCCATGCACGAGTTTGCGCAGTGGCTGGTGGGGAAGATGCAGAAATAAAAAGGCCCACCGGATGGCGGGCCAGATGATTCAGATGGTGACCACGGCAATCAGCGTCACCACGGTCAGAATGGTTGCCAGACCGTAGAAGACCCACTTGCCGCTCGGCACATGGATTTTCAGGTCATGCATCGCATGGTGAATACGGTGCAGGCCACACCACAGCGGCAGGAGAATCATCAGGAAGATGAATACGCGGCCAATAAAGCTGCTCGCAAACGCCAGCACGCGATCGTAGCCAAGCGCATCACCCGGGAACAGCCCCAGCGGCAGCATAATGCCAACCAGCAGGATGATCACCGGCGCGATGATGGCACTCCACATGCCGCCTGCGCCAAACAGACCCCAGAAGACCGGCTCGTCTGAACGTTTTGGATTTGGATTGATCACAGTAGTCTCCTTACCAGAACAGTGCGACAAACAGAATGACCACAGTGACTATCGCCGTCACCGCCCACAGCCCTTTAATCACCGGCTCTGGCCCCATTTTCTCGCCTTTTACGATGATGTTCGCTGCTTTTGGCGCCAGTTCAAACCAGGTTTTAGTATGAAGCAGCGCCGCTGCAAGCACGATGAGGTTCAGGATCACCACAATCGGGTTTTGCAGGAAGCCCACAAAATTCGCCCAGGTTTCCGGGCCGTGTTTGAGAGCGAACACCCCGTACATCAGTTCAATGCTGAACCAGACCGCCGGTACAGCCGTGCCTTCACGCAGCATATAGAAGCGATAAAACGGCAGATTTTTCCACCAGGTGGACGGCATTGGCCGCACGTAGGCTTTGCGTTTAGTCGTCATCATGCACTCCTTAGCGTGGTTTCAGGGTAGCGATAAGAAAGTCTTTCGAGCTTTCAACTTTACCCTGCTGAATGGCGGCGGCCGGATCGACATGCTTCGGACAGACTTCGGAGCAATAGCCGACAAAAGTACAGCTCCAGACGCCGTTCTGGCTGTTAAGCTGCGCCATACGTTCTTTTTTACCGTGGTCGCGGCTGTCTTCGTTATAGCGATGCGCCAGGGTAATGGCCGCCGGGCCGATGAACTCTTTATTCAGACCAAACTGTGGGCAGGCGGCGTAGCACAGGCCACAGTTGATGCAGCCGGAGAACTGATGGTATTTCGCCATCTGCGCCGGGGTCTGGGTGTTTGGCCCCTGATCCGGCGTGCGCGGGTTGCCGATGATGTACGGCTTAATCGCTTCCAGGCTTTCGATAAAGTGGGTCATATCGACCACCAGATCGCGCTCGATCGGGAAGTTGCCCAGTGCTTCAACCTTGATCCCTTTGGTGTATTCCCGCAGGAAGGTTTTACAGGCCAGCTTCGGTACCTTGTTGACCATCATGCCGCAGGAGCCGCAGATCGCCATACGGCAGGACCAGCGGTAGCTCAGGTCAGGCGCCAGGTTGTCTTTAATGTAGCCGAGCGCATCCAGCAGGGAAGTTTGCTCGTCGTAAGGGACTTCGTAGAAAGCGCTGTGCGGGGCGGCGTCCACTTCCGGGTTGTAGCGCACCACTTCAACTTTCAGTTTTTGCATCTCAGCCATTCGCCTTCTCCTTCTTCTCGGCGGCTTCTGCTTCTGCACCGTAAACGCGTTTCGCTGGCGGCAGCGTGGTGATCTTCACGTCGCTGTAGTCCAGACGCGTGGTTCCATCCGCATCACGCCAGGCGAGGGTGTGTTTCAGGAAGTTGATATCGTCACGTTCGGTGCAGCCTTCATCCAGACGCTGGTGCGCGCCGCGTGACTCTTTACGGGCCAGCGCAGAGTGCGCCATACATTCGGCCACGTTCAGGCCGTGTCCCAGCTCAATGGTGTAAAGCAGGTCGGTATTGAACACGCTGGAGGTATCGGTGATACGCACGCGTTTGAAGCGCTCCTGCAACTCCGCCAGCTTGTCGACGGTTTTTTGCATCAGCTCTGGCGTACGGTAGATACCGCAGCCTTCCTCCATGGAAAGCCCCATTTCATCGCGGATTTTCGACCAGTTTTCGTTACCTTCCTGATTAACGAGGTCTTTCAGGCGTTTTTCAACGTCTGCAACCTGTGCATCCAGTGCGGTGCTATTCGCTTCACCTGCGGTGGCGGCACGTTCCATCGCGCTCTCGCCCGCCATACGACCAAAGACGACCAGCTCTGCCAGTGAGTTTGATCCCAGACGGTTGGCGCCATGCAGGCCCACGGAGGAACACTCGCCCACGGCGAACAGGCCTTTGATACGGGTTTCACACTGCTGATCGGTTTCGATACCGCCCATGGTGTAGTGCGCGGTTGGACGCACCGGAATCGGCTCTTTCACCGGATCGACGCCCACGTAGGCTTTTGCCAGTTCGCAGATGAACGGCAGACGTTCCAGCAATTTCTTCTCGCCCAGGTGACGCAGGTCAAGGTAGACCACATCGCCGCGCGGGGTAGGGATGGTGTTGCCTTTGCGCCACTCGTGCCAGAAAGCCTGGGACACTTTGTCGCGTGGGCCAAGCTCCATATATTTGTTCTTCGGCTCGCCGAGCGGGGTTTCCGGGCCCATGCCGTAATCCTGCAAATAGCGATAGCCGTTTTTGTTGACCAGGATACCGCCTTCACCACGGCAACCTTCCGTCATCAGGATGCCGGAACCCGGCAGGCCAGTTGGGTGATACTGAACAAACTCCATATCACGCAGCGGTACGCCGTGGCTGAGCGCCATGCCCATCCCGTCGCCAGTCACAATCCCGCCGTTGGTGTTGTAGCGGTAAACACGGCCAGCGCCGCCGGTTGCCACCACCACGGCTTTCGCGCGGATCTGCACCAGCGTGCCTTCCATCATGTTCATCGCCACCAGGCCACGCGCTTCGCCATCGTCCACGAGGATGTCGAGAACGAAATGTTCATCAAAGCGTTGAATCTGGGGGAACTGAAGGGAGGTCTGGAACAGGGTGTGAAGCATGTGGAAGCCGGTTTTATCGGCGGCGAACCAGGTACGTTCGATTTTCATCCCGCCGAAGCGGCGAACGTTCACGCTGCCATCCGGGCGGCGGCTCCACGGGCATCCCCACTGTTCGAGCTGGGTCATTTCCGTGGGACAGTGGTGCACGAAGTAGTCAACGACATCCTGTTCGCAAAGCCAGTCGCCCCCTGCAACCGTGTCGTGGAAATGGTATTCGAAGCTATCATGATCCTGCGCAACGGCGGCGGATCCCCCTTCGGCGGCAACCGTGTGGCTGCGCATAGGGTAGACTTTTGAAATCAGTGCGATTTTAGCGTTTGGATTAGCCTGAGCGGCTGCAATCGCAGCACGTAATCCAGCCCCGCCAGCGCCTATAACGGCAAGATCGGCTTGAAAAGTTTGCACGACATTCCTCCAGATTTTTGTTATTTCGCAATGCGATGAACTAAAGGTAGCTCACCTGCCCGGACGGGCTATCGCGAAAGCGTTTCCACTGCTCCTTTATGGGTAAAACAGTATAACCGCGTGGATGTGAGGGAAATTTGACGTGTTCGATTTTTTTGCTGTTATGTGCGGTGATTTATCATTGTGATTGATGAATTGCGTCACGGAATTATCGCCTTCAATGAAATCCGCTAATTTACTGCGCAAAATTTGTCTCTGTCCCTGCTAACGAGTAGACTTCGTGCCCTTGTTTGAAATCGGAGAAGAACTCATGAGCGAAACGGCCACCTGGCAGCCGAGCGCGTCCATCCCTAATTTGTTAAAACGCGCAGCAATTATGGCGGAGATCCGCCGCTTCTTTGCCGATCGCGGTGTACTTGAGGTGGAAACGCCGTGCATGAGTCAGGCAACGGTTACCGATATTCATCTGGTCCCGTTCGAAACCCGTTTTGTTGGTCCTGGTCACTCTCAGGGCATGAATCTGTATCTGATGACCAGCCCGGAATACCATATGAAGCGCCTGCTGGCGGCGGGCTGTGGCCCGGTGTATCAGCTGTGTCGCAGCTTCCGCAATGAAGAGATGGGGCGTCACCATAACCCGGAATTCACCATGCTGGAGTGGTATCGCCCGCATTATGATATGTACCGCCTGATGAATGAGGTGGACGATCTGCTGCAACAGGTACTGGATTGTGCAGAAGCCGAAACGCTCTCCTATCAACAGGCGTTCCAGCGCTATCTGGAAATTGATCCGCTGTCTGCCGACAAAACGCAGCTGCGTGAAGTGGCGGCGAAGCTTGATTTGAGCAACGTGGCGGATACTGAAGAAGACCGCGATACGCTGCTGCAACTGCTGTTCACCTTTGGCGTTGAGCCGCAGATTGGCAAAGACCGGCCTGCTTTTGTTTACCACTTCCCGGCAAGCCAGGCTTCTCTGGCGCAGATCAGCACTGAAGATCACCGCGTGGCGGAACGCTTTGAGGTTTACTACAAAGGCATTGAGCTGGCGAACGGGTTCCACGAACTGACCGACGCGCGCGAACAGCAGCAGCGCTTCGAGCAGGACAACCGCAAGCGTAATGCGCGTAGCCTGCCGCAGCAGCCGATTGATACTCATCTGCTGGAAGCCCTGAAAGCCGGTTTGCCGGATTGCTCTGGCGTGGCGCTGGGTGTTGACCGTCTGGTGATGCTGGCGCTGGGTGCCGAGCAACTGGGCGATGTGATTGCGTTTACCGTCGACCGCGCGTAACAACATGCCGGGTGGCGCTGCGCTTACCCGGCTCTTATCGACTGGCAATATTCCTTTCCATTTCCGCACGACAACATTAAAAACTGCCACGCTCTCTATACACGGGTCAATTTCTTAATTTGACCCGCATAGCCACATCATTTATCCGGTCTTTTGCTACCATCCGCGCAGTTTACTTCTCCTTCGGATGGCTCTATGTCCCACTCACTCAAAAAGATGACCCTCATCGGGCTCATTCTGATGATTTTTACCTCCGTCTTTGGCTTTGCGAATAGCCCATCTGCGTTCTACCTGATGGGTTACAGCGCGACGCCGTTCTATATCGTTTCTGCTCTGTTCTTCTTTATTCCGTTTGCGCTGATGATGGCGGAAATGGGCTCGGCTTACCGGAAAGAAGAGGGTGGGATTTATTCGTGGATGAATAACAGCGTCGGCCCGCGCTACGCGTTTATCGGCACGTTTATGTGGTTCTCCTCTTACGTGGTCTGGATGGTCAGCACGGCGGCGAAAGTCTGGGTGCCGTTTTCCACGTTTTTGTTTGGGGCCGATAAAACACAGGTCTGGTCGCTGGCGGGTCTGAGCTCCACGCAGGTTGTGGGGATCCTGGCAGTCCTCTGGATGGTGGTGGTGACGCTGGTGGCGTCGAAAGGTATCAATAAAATTGCCCGCATTACTGCCGTGGGGGGGATCGCAGTGATGTGCCTGAACCTGGTACTGTTGCTGGTGAGTATCGCCATTCTGTGTCTGAACGGCGGGCATTTCGCGCAGGAGGTGAATTTCGTTTCATCGCCTAATCCGGGCTACCAGTCTGGCCTCGCCATGCTCTCTTTTGTGGTATTTGCCATCTTTGCCTACGGCGGTATTGAGGCTGTGGGCGGCCTGGTTGATAAGACCGAGAACCCAGAGAAGAACTTTGCCAAAGGGATTATCTTTGCCGCCATTGTTATCTCCGTTGGCTACTCGCTGGCGATTTTCCTTTGGGGCGTGAGCACCAACTGGCAGCAGGTGTTGAGTAACAACACCACTAATCTCGGCAATGTTACGTATGTGCTGATGAAAAGCCTGGGGGTGACACTGGGGCAGGCAATGCATCTGTCGCCAGACGCCGCGGCAACAATGGGCGTCTGGTTTGCACGCATAACCGGTCTGTCGATGTTCCTTGCCTATACCGGCGCATTCTTCACGCTTATCTATTCGCCGCTCAAAGCCATTATTCAGGGCACGCCAAAAGCGCTGTGGCCGGCACGCATGACACAGCTGAATACCGCGGGTATGCCTGCCAACGCCATGTGGATGCAGTGTCTGTTGGTCTGCGTGTTCATTCTGCTGGTGTCGTTTGGTGGGGATACGGCATCCGCGTTTTATAACAAGCTGACCCTGATGGCGAACGTGTCGATGACGCTGCCTTATCTTTTCCTGACGCTGGCGTTCCCGTTCTTCAAGGCGAAGCAGGATCTTGAGCGTCCGTTTGTGATTTTCAAAACGCGCGCTGCAACGCTGCTGGCGACAATGGTTGTGGTGCTGGTGGTCGCATTCGCCAATATCTTTACCATTATCCAGCCGGTGATCGAAGCGAATGACTGGAACAGCGCGCTGTGGATGGTGGGTGGGCCGATCTTCTTCTCGCTGCTGGCGATGGGAATTTATGAGAACTACCGTCGACGTTCGACGGCCTTTGTTGCCGAAGTGGCGTAGTGAATAAAAAACCCCTCCCGGATGGGAGGGGTCAGGGCTACAAACTTCCCGCCGGGCGCTTACGCGCCGCTGATGTCACCGTTCTTGCCGTCTTACGACCATCCAGACTTTCCAGGCGCATCTGGAATGGAGGGAACGGCATATCGATACCGTGCTCGCGGAAGCCTGCCAGAATCAGCTGGTGGATCTCGTGGCGCAGCGGCATTCGATGCCCCATTTCAGCCGCATAAATACGCAGCTCGAAAATCTGGATCCCCTGCTGCAAATCGACCAGGAAGACTTCCGGTGCCGGGTTGTCTATCACCAGCGAGCAGCGCTCTGCGGCGGTGTACAGGATTTGCGTCACCTCTTCGCTGTTTGCATCTGATGGCGCAGGCACGGTCAGCACCACACGCGTAACGGAGTCTGACAACGACCAGTTGATAAACTGCTCGGTGATAAACGCCTTATTTGGCACGATGATCTCTTTACGATCCCAGTCGCTGATCGTCGTCGCACGGGTGTTGATCCTGGTGACACTGCCGGTCAAGTCGCGGATCGTCACCGTATCGCCGATACGGATCGGTTTTTCAAACAGGATGATCAGGCCGGAAACAAAGTTGGCGAAAATCTCCTGCAAGCCAAAGCCCAGGCCAACGGTGAGGGCAGCAACCAGCCACTGTAGCTTCGACCACTCAATACCAATCATCGAGAACCCAACCAGCCCACCAAACAGCATGATCAGATATTTGGTGATGGTGGTAATGGCATAGCCCGTACCTGGCGCTAAATCCAGGTGTTGCAGCAGCGCCAGTTCCAGCAGAGCAGGGAAGTTACGGATAAGCTGCGTGGTGATGATCAGCACCAGAATCGCAATCAGCACCGCGCCCAGGGTGATAGGCTCAAGGCTTTCAACACCCTGTACCGTCGACGTGACATCCCACAGCGAGATGTTTTCGAGGAAGCCAAATGCAGAGTGGATCTCAGACCACAGGAAAATCACCGAGAGCAGGGCAATCAGCATCAGGATCGAGCGTACCAGTCGCAGGGACTGGGTACTGATAGCATCGAGATCCAGTTCAACATCATCCGCATCGGTGTTCCCTTCCGTGCTGTTGGTATGGTGCGATTCCTCTTCACCTCGGGCACGCTGCGCGAGGATCTCCGCGCGGCGGTGCTTGGCACGGTCGAACGCCAGCCTGCGGCGCTGGATAAGCATCCATCGGCGAATAACGTGGTAGACCACCAGGAGCAGGAACCAGATGGCGACTGACGTTTCCAGCCGCGCCAGCAGCGCCTGCGCAGTAGCCAGATAACCCACGGCTGCCGCCAGGATCGCGAGCAGTGGAGCAGAGAGCATCAGGTTCCACAGCAGGCGGTTGAACATGTTATCGCCGCTGCCGGTTTTATCGAGATACAGCGGAATACCGGCACGTTTGAGGCTGAGCTTAACCATCGCCAGCGCGCCGCAAATCAGCATAAAGCACAGACGACCCAACGAGCCGGAGAATTCACGGTCATTGAGGTTATCGAACATGATAAGCGCCATGATCAGAGGCACGATAAGCCCGATGCTCATCAGGTAATAACGCATGGCGCGCGCCACGCGATTCCGCGGCCAGCCAAAGTGGGCTATGAACAGGCCGTTCGGACGGGCAAACGTGGCGCAAATCATCACCACCCACAGCAGCGGAACGGTGGCGGTCACACCATCGCCAATCGCCACCGCCAGCGGATAAGGCCAGGCCTCCCGCAGGCCGTAGCCGAGCGTCATCCACAGCACCGGCAGCGGCGAGGCAACGAGAATCGACCAGAATACCGTGCGTAGCGTTAGCCAGAAGTGATCCTGCGTCACCTTGCCGACGCGCGCACTGGAGCGCTCCAGGAAGCGGGTAAAGTGCCTGCGCGAATAAATACTGCAACCCACCAGAATCAATGCCCCCAGCAGCGGGAAGATCGTCTCTTTGCTGGTGAGCATCATCACGCTGGCCTGGCCCAACTGGCTGAAGGTATCCAGTGAAATAAGGCGGCGCAGATCCTGCACGATTTCAATTGGCCAGGAGAAGGTCATCGGGCGGACGTCGGAAGTCCAGAACAGGTAGCGGTGCGTCGCCTCGTTCACCTCTTTCAGCGCATCTTCAAGCTGGCTGTTAGACACTTTCAGCTTGGTGAGCTCGAGGATAAGCGTATCGCCACCCTGAAGCAGTGAATTCAGCAGCTCGCGTTGGGTGCGCATCTGCGCGTCCAGAATGCGGTTTTGCTCACTGGTCAGCGGCTGCCCGTCGGCCTGACGGATCTGGCGGATTTGCGGCTGTTTGTTGAGGAGATCTTCAAAATGCAGGCGCTGGACGCGCAGTTGTGCCATTTCAGTATCAAGCTGTTGTGGCTTTGGCATTTCCGGCAAGCGTGCAACCTGCGCGCGTAATGCTTCGCCCAGCAGGTTTGAGGAGCCAAGCCACTGGGATTGCTCGCGCAGGGTATTCAGCGCCTGACGTACCTGCAAGGTTTGGTTAGTGGCCTGACGCTGTTGCGACGCCACCAGATCCATACGCTGTGCTTGCTGGTTCAGGGCGGCAGAAAGCTCGCGGTTAACCTTAAACTGATCGACAATCCCGACGGGCAGGTTATCGCTGTTTTCGGCAAGTAATTCCGTGCTTTCCAGCGCTTTTTCAGCTTCACGCTGGCGCTGGCTGTTTAGCTGGTTACGCAGGGTCTGTAACCAGGCATCAAGCTGCTCACTCTGCTTTTGCGCCAGCTCGGAACGCATCCGCGACAGCTCCTGGCGGTTGTTGGCAGACAGTTGCGCCAGCTCCAGCTCATCCACCAGGGCTTTGAGTCTGGCGGATTCAGCCTGAATGGCAAGATTCTGCGCCTGGTTAAGCGGGGTATTACCGGTCTGTGTCCCGACACGTCGCTCAACTTCACTGAGCTGGCGGCGGGCATCGGTTTGCTGTTGTGGAAGCTGGTTGAGCGAATCGGCAATTTCACGTGCGCGCTCCTGCTCCTGCTGAGCCATACGACTCTTTTCCAGAAGCTGGCTGCTGACTTGCAGGATCTCCTGATTAAGCGCGTCGGAGGTCATGCCCGCAGGCACCTCGCGCGGTTCATCGCGCAGGTTATTCAACTGCGAGCGCAGCGTTTGCGAAAGTTTGGGGAAGTTATCGATAACCTGCTGATATTGCTGAGCACGCTCAAGGGAACCTTTGCGTTCCTCGAGCGCGTTCAGCGCGGCCTGGAGCGATTCGACGGTTTCAGGCTGCGCGGGTTTTGCCGCTTTTGCCTGCTCCAGCTCCTGGGTTATCTGTTTGGCGTCGGGGGCTGTCGCTGCGTACGCCCCCATGCTGAGGCACCAGGCCATCAGTAGTACGATAATCGGGCGCACGTCAGCGGTCCTTCTGTTGTTAGCCTTCGTCTTTTTTGTCGTCAACCAGCGGGCTGGCGTCGTGCTCTGCTTTAATCTCTTCTTCTGCCAGCGGTGCAGGCTCTGCGTCCGGCGTGGCGAAGGTTTCGGTAGAAACGGCCAGCGGCTGACCCAGTTTGGTCACTGACAGGCTTTCCAACTGCTCTACCAGGTTTACTTTACCCGGCGCAAACAGGTTGATAACCGTAGAGCCCAGCTTGAAGCGGCCCATTTCCTGGCCTTTCAGCAGCGCCACGGAGCCTTCTGCTTCGCCCGCAGGCCATGTCCAGCGCTTGATAACACCTTCGCGTGGCGGGGTGATGGTGCCCGCCCAGACGGTTTCGATGCTGCCTACAATGGTAGCACCCACCAGAATCTGCGCCATTGGGCCAAATTCAGTATCAAACAGGCAGATGACGCGTTCGTTACGGGCGAACAGGTTCGGGACGTTCTGCGCGGTCAGGTGGTTCACAGAGAACAGGTCGCCTGGCACATAGATCATTTCACGCAGGATGCCGTTGCATGGCATATGCACGCGGTGATAGTCGCGCGGCGAAAGATAGGTGGTGGCGAATGACCCGTTGCGGAACAGGTCAGCCATCAGGTAATTACCCGCCAGCAGCGCTTCCAGGCTGTAGTTGTGGCCTTTCGCCTGCAAAATTTTGTCGTCTTCGATTTTACCGAGCTGGCTGATGACGCCGTCAGCAGGCATGACCAGCACGTTAGGGTCGGTGTTTACCGGGCGAACGTCGTCGCGCAGGGGACGGACGAAGAACTCGTTGAAAGTGCGATAGCTGGCGGTGTCCGGCTTCTGCGCCTCTTTCATGTCGACCTTGTAGTATTTCACAAACAGGTCGATGACCAGTTTGGTCAGCCAGCCTGCTCGTTTGCTCGCGCCCCAGCCCGCCAGGCGAGTGAGCCACAGTTTTGGCAGAATGTATTGAAGCGAAAGTTTAAATGAGTTTAACAAGGTAGCCTCCAGGCCATTGTTTTGTCGTTCCTGATCCGGCATTACGCTGCCGGAACCTGAAAAAAGGGGACGATTTTAGCGATGCTTAGCTTAGTTGTCAGTTATCCGAATCAGAAAAGTTTTTACGCGTTTTTACGTCTTCCATGCTCTCAAGAATTCGGTGATAGTTTTCAAAGCGGGTTTCCGCAATTTCACCGTTCTCTACCGCTTCACGGATAGCACAACCTGGGTCGTTATCGTGTTTGCAGTCGCGATATTTGCAAGCGCCTAAATAATCATGGAATTCGACAAAACCATTGAAGATTTGTTCCGGTTCGAGGTGCCACAGGCCGAATTCGCGCACGCCCGGGGAGTCGATCACGTCGCCGCCGTGCGGGAAGTGATACAGACGCGAGGCGGTGGTGGTGTGCTGGCCCAGACCTGAAACATTCGAGACATCGTTCGTCAGGATCTCTTGCTGGAGGCCAAGCAGGTTATTCAGCAGGCTGGATTTACCCACGCCGGATTGACCCGCAAAGATGCTGATCCGGTCGGTCAGCGCTTCTTCTAACGGTTTCAGGCCATCTTTGGTGTGGCTGGAGACCATCAGCACGCGATAACCAATCTTGCGGTAGATATCCATCTGCTCGTTAACAAAGGCCATGCCGTCGTCATCCAGCAGATCGATTTTGTTCAACACGATGATCGGTTCAACCTGAAGCGTTTCGCAAGCAACGAGGTAGCGGTCGATGATATTGAGCGAAAGCTCCGGTAAAATCGCCGAAACGATGACGATCTGGTCAATGTTGGCGGCAATCGGTTTTACGCCATCGTAGAAATCCGGGCGGGTTAACACCGATGTGCGTTCATGTACGGCCTCAACGATACCTTTTACCGTCACACCTTCCGCGGCTTCTTTGCCTGGACGCCAGACCACGCGGTCACCGGTAACCAGTGAACGGATGGTGCGACGGATATTACAACGGTGGATATCCCCGTCGGCGGATTCGACATCGGCATGCATACCAAAACGGCTAATCACGACACCTTCTGTCGCTTCGCCAAACAGGTTGTCGTCGTAATCCGGCTTCTCCGAAGTGGTTTTAAGACGGCGCTGGTGATTGGCGTTGACGCGGCGCTGCTGCCCTTTGGAGAGTTTATTTTTACTCAATCGCACTGGCTCCTGGTCGCCCGTGATGGGCAAAACCTCTATGATACACTCTAATTAATACTAGTTAACCTGCTACCGCCGGTTATGCGAGAAGGGTGGAAAATAACATGAGCGCAGATGAAAACAACCTGATTTGGATTGATCTTGAAATGACCGGGCTGGATCCCGAGCGCGATCGCATTATTGAGATTGCCACGCTGGTCACCGATGCAAACCTCAATATTCTGGCTGAAGGGCCAACCATTGCCGTTCATCAGTCTGATGAACAACTTGCGCTGATGGATGACTGGAACGTGCGTACCCATACCGGCAGCGGGCTGGTGGATCGCGTGAAGGCCAGCACGCAGGGCGATCGTGATGCGGAGCTGGCGACCATTGAGTTTCTGAAGCAGTGGGTTCCGGAAGGGAAATCACCTATCTGCGGTAACAGTATTGGCCAGGATCGCCGTTTCCTGTTTAAGTACATGCCGGAACTGGAAGCTTACTTCCACTACCGTTACCTGGATGTCAGCACCCTGAAAGAGCTGGCGCGTCGCTGGAAACCTGAAATTCTGGACGGCTTTAAAAAACAGGGCACCCACCAGGCGATGGATGATATCCGTGAGTCTGTAGCGGAACTGGCTTACTACCGCGAGAATTTTATTAAGCTGTGATTTTTGAGGCCCGGCACCCTTGCGTTGCCGGGTTTTTGTCGTTAAATTGTGCAGCTTGCTGATTAATTAATCACTTGAACAAGATTTCGAAAAAATCGCTTTCAGGGGGGTTGCAGCTAAAAGGATTTCTCGTATAATGCGCCTCCCGTAACGACAGAGAATTACGCGTTACGACAGCAACAAAAGCAGTACAGATTTGCGGGAATAGCTCAGTTGGTAGAGCACGACCTTGCCAAGGTCGGGGTCGCGAGTTCGAGTCTCGTTTCCCGCTCCAAAATTTGAAAGTATCGCAAGATACGCCAGCATCAGAACACCCAAGCGGGAATAGCTCAGTTGGTAGAGCACGACCTTGCCAAGGTCGGGGTCGCGAGTTCGAGTCTCGTTTCCCGCTCCAAAATTTGAAAGTATCGGAAGATACGTCAGCACCAGAACACCCAAGCGGGAATAGCTCAGTTGGTAGAGCACGACCTTGCCAAGGTCGGGGTCGCGAGTTCGAGTCTCGTTTCCCGCTCCAAATTCTTCTTCGTCTCTAAAATATCCACAGCGAAATATTTCGTTGGGGACGTTTTCTATTGCATCTGAAATACTACTATAAACAGAGTTATCCACAGATCCTGTCGTTTACCTGAATGGGGTAAAAACTTCGCAAGGTGAATAATATCTATTTAATGCATTGAATTTTATTAAGAAAATTTGATTTCAAAATGTTAAAGAGATCACTTGACCTGTCTGCTAAGCCTGATGGCGCCTGAGTTTTTATTTTTATACACAGGCTGTGAATAGTTCAGGCGTCACGTGTAAGTCCTTTTTCGATCACTCTCACCAGACGCTGTTTTTTCGGTAATTGCACTTCAACTACGCAGGCATTTCGCTTCTCGATTTGCTGCGCAATCGCCCACTCTATGTGTTCGTCGAGAAGTGGGTGCTCACCTCTACGACTTTCCAGTGCCTGAACATTGGCTTCATCCCAGGGGGCGTTGCCCAGGGCAACAGCCACATTTCGTAGCCAGCGCAAGTGCCCGATACGACGGATAGCTGAACCTTCAGTGACTTTCAGGAACCAGGCCTCGGTCCAGGCGAACAGCTCGATAAGCTGCGGGGCGTGCAGTGCCTTGCGCGGACTAAAGTCCTCTTCATCGGTAAGCTGTGAATAGCGGTTCCACGGACAAATTAGCTGGCAGTCGTCGCAACCGTATATCCGGTTGCCAATGAGCGGGCGGAACTCTTCCGGGATAGCGCCTTCCAGCTCGATAGTGAGATAAGAGATGCAGCGGC
This sequence comes from Enterobacter soli ATCC BAA-2102, assembly GCF_001654845.1. GTDB lineage: Bacteria > Pseudomonadota > Gammaproteobacteria > Enterobacterales > Enterobacteriaceae > Enterobacter > Enterobacter soli. The sequence goes on from NZ_LXES01000024.1 coordinate 94,825, forward strand.
GAGCATCAACGGTGTAGGGCTCAACAATCGCGCCTGTCGGGCAGATGGTCATACAGGCCACGCACCGCCCGCAACCTTCCTCCACCGGGCCGTCTACCGGCAGCGGCAAATCAATGAGCAACTCACCCAGAAAGAAGAATGATCCGGCATCGCGGCTCAGGATAAGTGAGTGCTTACCTGTCCAGCCAAGCCCGGCTTTTTCAGCGATTGGGCGCTCAAGAATAGGCGCAGAATCGACAAAGGGTCTAAAATTCAGCGAAACACAGTGCTGCTGAATAGTTTCCCCAAGTTTTTTTAAGCGGTTACGCAGAAGTTTATGGTAATCACGCCCCAGGGCGTAACGGCTGACGTAACCCAAAGAGGGATTTTTTAGCGTGCGGGCAAACGCCGCGTTGGCCGGCAGATAGTTCATACGCACGCTAATGACACGTAATGTGCCCGGCAAAAGCTCGTGTGGACGCGCACGCATCATGCCATGACGCGCCATCCACTCCATTTCGCCGTGGTATTGTTTGTCCAGCCAGGCCTGAAGTTTAGGCTCGCTGGCGGAAAGGTCTGTGTCTGTAATACCGACCTTCTGAAAGCCAAGCTCAGCGCCCCACTGTTTAATTTTTTGCGCTAACTGATTGAGATCGAGGGGCTGTGACATGACGGACCATACAGTGAAGAAAAACCCCGCAAGTATACCACATTCCATCTGGGATGCGGATGACCTCCGCCGCGCTGAAAAAGAGGCGGCAGACAGTCTAGGCCTTACCCTTTATGAACTGATGCAACGCGCAGGCGAGGCGGCATTTACCGTTTTCCACGCCCTTTATCCCCAGTCGACACATTGGCTTATTTTATGCGGACACGGCAATAACGGCGGGGATGGCTATGTGGTCGCCCGGCTGGCCGTGGCGGCGGGTATTCGAGTGACATTACTGGCGCTGGAGAACAATAAACCGCTGCCGGAAGAAGCCGGCGCGGCACGTGAAGCCTGGCTGAACGCGGGTGGTGTTATTCATGCGTCTGATATCGTCTGGCCCGATGACATCGATGTGATTATTGATGGTCTGCTGGGCACCGGGTTGCGCAGCGCGCCGCGCGAGGGTGTTGCGGCGTTGATAAAACAAGCCAATGCCCACTCTGCGCCGGTGGTGGCGCTGGACATTCCATCCGGGCTTATCGCGCAAACCGGGGCCACACCCGGCGCGGTTATCCATGCCAGCCACACGGTGACGTTTATCGCCCTCAAACCTGGTCTGCTGACCGGTAAAGCACGTGACGTGGTGGGTGTGCTGCACCATAACGCGCTGGGGCTGGAAAACTGGCTTGCCGGGCAGGAAACACATATCGCCCGCTTTGATGTCTCACAGCTTGCGCAGTGGTTGCCACCGCGACGCCCGACATCCCATAAGGGCGATCATGGCAGGCTGGTGATTATTGGCGGGGATTACGGAACCGCTGGTGCCATTCGCATGGCGGGAGAGGCCGCAGTGCGCAGTGGTGCAGGATTAGTGCGAGTACTTACTCGCATCGAAAATATCGCCCCCATTATAACCGCGCGCCCGGAACTGATGGTGTATGAGTTAACCCCTCAGACGCTGGAAGAGAGCCTGGAATGGGCGGATGTCGTGGTCATTGGCCCCGGGCTTGGACAGCAGGCCTGGGGTAAGCAGGCGCTACAAAAAACCGAGAATTTTCGTAAAGCGATGCTGTGGGATGCCGATGCGCTGAACCTTCTGGCAATCAATCCTGATAAGCGTCACAATCGCATCCTGACGCCGCACCCCGGCGAAGCCGCGCGATTACTCAATTGCAGCGTTGCAGAAATTGAAAACGATCGCTTACTTTCTGCACAGCGTCTGGTAAAACGTTATGGGGGTGTTGCCGTTTTAAAAGGGGCGGGAACCGTCGTGGCCTGTGACGATGCGCTGGGCATTATCGATGCCGGTAACGCGGGAATGGCGAGCGGCGGTATGGGCGATGTGCTCTCTGGCATCATAGGTGCATTGCTCGGACAGAAACTTCCCCTATATGATGCAGCCTGTGCGAGCTGCGTGGCGCACGGTGCGGCCGCAGACAAGCTTGCGGCACAATATGGTACGCGCGGAATGCTGGCCACCGATCTTTTTTGCACGCTAAGGCGTGTTGTTAACCCGGATGTGATTGACGTAGAAAATGACTAATCGAGCGATTCCTTTACCTGACGAACAGGCAACTTTAGATCTCGGCAAGCGTGTGGCGCAGGCCTGTCAGGGTGCAACCGTCATTTATCTGTATGGTGATTTAGGCGCGGGTAAAACAACCTTCAGCCGTGGCTTCTTACAGGCGTTAGGCCATAACGGCAATGTAAAAAGCCCAACGTATACGCTGGTCGAGCCTTATACGCTTGAAAACCTGATGGTGTATCACTTCGACTTATACCGTCTTGCGGACCCTGAGGAGCTGGAGTTTATGGGGATCCGCGATTACTTTGCCAACGATGCCATCTGCCTGGTGGAGTGGCCGCAACAAGGTGCGGGTGTGTTACCTGACCCGGATGTCGAAATTCACTTAGATTACCAGGCACAAGGGCGTGAGGCACGCATCAGTGCTGTTTCCTCATCAGGTAATTCCTTACTGGCTCGTTTAGCCGGTTGAGCTTAGGGATAACGGGATGATTAATCGCGTTAAAGGTTGGTTATTGGCTGCAACGGTGTTGCTGTGCGCGCACGCCGGCGCGGCCAGTCTCTCGGATATTCAGGTATCGAACGGTGAAAACCAGGCGCGGATTACGTTCAGCTTTATGGGCGATCCTGAGTATGCGTTTTCCCAAATCGATAGCCACAGCGTGGCGCTGGATATCAAGCAAACGGGTGTGGTCCAGGGGTTGCCGCTGCAATTTAGCGGGAATAACCTGGTAAAACGTATTCGCTCTGGCACGGCAAAAGACGATCAGTCGTTACGGCTGGTGGTCGATTTGACCGAAAAGGGCAAAACGCAGGCGGTGAAGCAGCAGAATGGCGCGAACTATACGGTGGTCTTTACCATCAATGCTGACGCGCCACCGCCGCCGCCACCACCACCAGTGGTGGTAAAACGTGTGGAAGAGCCGGTATATACGCCGCGTCCATCCACGCCGGCGCGGAATCCGTTTAAATCAGAGAATGACCGTATCACTAGCGTGACCAGCAGCAATACGGCAACACGCCCTGCGGCCAGCACGCGTGCGGTGAGTGGCGATAAAGTGATTATCGCTATCGACGCCGGGCATGGCGGGCAAGACCCGGGCGCTATCGGGCCGGGCGGCACGCAGGAAAAAAATGTCACTATCGCGATTGCCCGTAAGTTACGTGCATTGCTCAACGATGACCCGATGTTCAAAGGCGTGCTGACCCGTGACGGCGATTATTTTATCTCCGTGATGGGGCGTTCGGATGTGGCGCGTAAACAGAATGCGAACTTTCTGGTGTCGATTCATGCGGATGCTGCGCCAAACCGTGATGCCACCGGGGCGTCTGTCTGGGTGCTTTCCAACCGTCGCGCTAACAGCGAAATGGCCGGCTGGCTGGAACAGCATGAGAAGCAGTCCGAACTGTTAGGCGGCGCGGGTGATGTGCTGGCAAATAGTCAGTCTGATCCGTACCTCAGCCAGGCGGTTCTGGATTTACAATTCGGCCATTCGCAACGCGTCGGGTATGATGTGGCGACTAACGTATTGAGCCAGTTGCAAAGCGTGGGTGTGTTGCATAAACGTCGCCCGGAACATGCAAGCCTGGGCGTGTTACGTTCGCCAGATATTCCATCCATCCTCGTCGAGACGGGCTTCATCAGCAATAACGGTGAAGAGCGCTTGCTGGGGAGCGATAGCTATCAGCAGCAGATTGCTGATGCGATTTATAATGGTCTGCGCAAATACTTTAATGCGCATCCGTTGCAGTCCGCGCCACGGGGCGGTGCAGGGCAGACGGCCAGTGCGGCGCTGCCGGGTGAGATGACCGCGACAAACTAAGGAGCATTCATGCCGATTCAGGTTCTACCGCCGCAGCTTGCGAACCAAATCGCCGCCGGTGAGGTGGTGGAACGACCTGCATCGGTGGTGAAAGAGCTGGTGGAAAACAGTCTTGATGCGGGGGCAACCCGCATCGATATTGATATCGAACGCGGTGGCGCAAAGCTTATCCGCATTCGTGACAACGGCTGTGGCATCAAAAAAGACGAGCTGGCGCTGGCGCTGGCGCGTCATGCCACCAGTAAAATTGCCTCGCTTGACGATCTGGAAGCCATCATTAGCCTCGGCTTTCGCGGCGAGGCGCTGGCCAGTATCAGCTCCGTTTCCCGTCTGACGCTGACCTCCCGCACGGCTGAACAGCAAGAAGCCTGGCAAGCCTACGCCGAAGGGCGCGACATGGACGTGACGGTCAAGCCCGCGGCCCATCCTGTTGGCACCACGTTGGAAGTGTTAGATCTGTTCTACAACACCCCTGCCCGGCGCAAATTCATGCGCACCGAAAAAACCGAGTTTGGCCATATCGATGAAATTATCCGTCGTATTGCACTGGCTCGCTTTGATGTCACCATTAATCTCAGCCATAACGGCAAGGTGATGCGCCAGTATCGTGCCGTAGCGGAAGGTGGGCAGAAAGAGCGCCGCCTGGGCGCTATTTGCGGGATGCCGTTTCTGGAGCAAGCACTGGCGATCGAGTGGCAGCATGGCGATCTGGCCCTGCATGGTTGGGTGGCCGATCCTAAGGCATCCAGTGCGGCATTCACGGAGATCCAGTATTGCTATGTGAACGGCCGTATGATGCGCGACCGCCTGATTAACCACGCTATTCGCCAGGCGTGTGAAGACAAACTCGGGGCCGACCAGCAGCCCGCGTTTGTGCTGTATCTGGAGATTGACCCGCATCAGGTCGACGTGAACGTGCATCCTGCCAAGCATGAAGTGCGTTTTCACCAGTCGCGTCTGGTGCATGATTTTATCTATCAGGGCGTGCTGAGCGTATTGCAGCAGCAGGCCGAACCCGCGCTGCCGCTGCAAAACGAAGAACCTGTGCCGCGCCCGCTGCCGGAAAACCGTGTCGCCGCGGGGCGTAACCATTTTGCTGAACCTGCGGTTGCGCGTGAACCAGCGGCGCCGCGTTTCTCGTCGGTGGGGAACACTCCGCGCCCGACAGGGGCTAACTATCCAAACGCTCAGCCCGGCTACCAAAAACAGCAGGGGGCGTTGTACCGTAAATTGCTCGACACCCCAGCCGTGGAACGTAAAGAGCATATTGAGGTTCCGACACCTTCACTGGAAGGGCATAGCCAGAGCTTTGGCCGGGTATTGACGATTGTCGCTCCGGATATGGCGCTGCTTGAACGTGAGGGCAAGCTGGCGCTACTCGCTTTGCCGGTTGCTGAGCGTTGGCTCAAGCAAGCGCAGCTGACGCCGGGGGCAAATGCGGCGTGTGCACAACCGCTGTTAATTCCGGTGCGCTTAAAAATATCCCCACAAGAACTGTCAGTATTACAGCGTGCTACAGAGCAACTCGCGGAAATGGGCATTGAATTTGTGTTAGAAGCACAGCATGTGACAATTCGTGCAGTGCCTTTACCCTTACGCCAACAAAATTTACAAAACTTGATTCCTGAACTGATAGGCTACCTGGCGCAGCAAACAACGTTTGTTGCCGCCAATATCGCGCAGTGGATAGCCCGCCATCTGGCGAGTGAACACAATCCGTGGAGTATGGCGCAGGCGATTACCGTGCTGGCAGAGGTCGAGCGCCTTTGTCCGCAACTGGTGAAAACGCCGCCGGGTGGATTATTGCAACCTGTTGATTTACAAACGGCGATGACCGCCCTGAAACATGATTGATGTAAGCAAGGCGAGCCTGCCTAAGGCACTATTTTTGATGGGGCCAACGGCCTCCGGCAAAACGGCATTAGCCATTGAGTTACGTAAAGTTTTGCCCGTAGAGTTGATTAGCGTCGATTCTGCCCTCATCTATCGAGGGATGGATATCGGCACGGCAAAGCCGAACGCAGAAGAACTGCGCGCGGCACCGCACCGGTTACTGGATATTCTCGACCCGTCGCAAGCGTATTCCGCCGCTGATTTTCGCCGCGATGCGCTTGAGCAGATGGCCGAGATAACCGCTGCGGGACGAATTCCGCTGCTGGTTGGCGGGACAATGCTCTACTTTAAGGCGCTGCTGGAAGGGTTATCACCTTTGCCATCAGCGGATCCCGAGGTAAGAGCGAAGATTGAGCAGCAGGCGGCAGAGCAAGGATGGGACGTTTTGCACAAGCAACTGGAGGAGATTGACCCAGTTGCCGCAGCACGGATTCATCCAAATGATCCGCAAAGGCTTTCCCGGGCACTGGAAGTTTTTTTCATTTCGGGTAAAACTTTAACGGAACTGACGCAAACGTCAGGAGAAGCTCTGCCGTATCAGGTGCATCAGTTCGCCATCGCCCCGGCGAGCCGTGAACTGCTCCATCAGCGAATTGAGCAGCGTTTTCATCAGATGTTAGCTTCAGATTTTGAAGCAGAAGTGCGGGCGCTTTTTGCCCGTGGAGATTTGCATACGGATATGCCTTCCATTCGTTGTGTGGGATACCGCCAGATGTGGTCGTATCTTGAAGGTGAGATTTCATACGATGAAATGGTTTATCGAGGTGTTTGCGCCACGAGACAGTTAGCGAAGCGCCAGATCACCTGGTTACGCGGTTGGGAGGGTGTTCACTGGTTAGACAGTGAAAAACCGCAACAAGCGCTAAACGAAGTGATTGAGGTTGTTGGTGATATCGCTCACTGAATGTGTACAATTAAGCCGTATCGTGCGCAATTTTTCAGAATCGCAAGGTTCTAAGTACAAAACAAGCATATAAGGAAAAGATAGAATGGCTAAGGGGCAATCTTTACAAGATCCGTTCCTGAACGCATTGCGTCGGGAACGTGTTCCAGTTTCTATTTATTTGGTGAATGGTATTAAGCTGCAAGGTCAGATTGAGTCTTTCGATCAGTTCGTGATCCTGTTGAAAAACACGGTCAGTCAGATGGTCTACAAGCACGCTATCTCTACTGTTGTTCCGTCCCGTCCGGTCTCCCATCACAGCAATAACGCTGGCGGCGGCACAGGCAGTAACTACCATCATGGCAGCAACGCGCAGGGTTCTTCAACGCCGGCGCAGGACAGCGAAGAGAACGAATAAGTTCTCCGGCTGTTATCCACACGGGGAGCCAGCGATCCTGCGTTCCCCGCTGATCTTTTTAGAGGGTTATACGCTTGTTTGACCGTTATGATGCCGGTGAGCAGGCGGTGCTGGTACACATCTATTTTTCGCAAGACAAAGATATGGAAGACCTCCAGGAGTTTGAATCTCTGGTCTCTTCCGCCGGTGTCGAAGCAATGCAGGTGATTACCGGTAGCCGTAAAGCGCCGCACCCGAAGTATTTTGTTGGTGAAGGTAAAGCAGTCGAAATTGCGGATGCCGTAAAAGCAACCGGCGCGTCAGTCGTGTTGTTTGATCATGCGCTGTCTCCAGCCCAGGAGCGCAACCTGGAAGCCCTTTGCGAATGCCGTGTTATCGATCGCACGGGATTGATTTTAGATATTTTTGCTCAGCGTGCGCGTACCCACGAAGGTAAGTTGCAGGTTGAGCTGGCGCAGCTGCGTCATCTGGCGACGCGCCTGGTGCGTGGCTGGACCCACCTTGAAAGACAAAAAGGCGGGATTGGTTTGCGCGGTCCGGGTGAAACCCAGCTCGAAACCGACCGCCGTCTGTTGCGTGGCCGTATTACCCAGATCCTCTCGCGGCTGGAAAGAGTAGAGAAACAGCGTGAGCAGGGGCGTCGGGCGCGAACAAAAGCCGACATCCCGACGGTGTCGCTGGTGGGGTATACCAACGCCGGTAAATCCACCCTGTTTAACCAGATTACTGAGGCCCAGGTTTATGCCGCAGACCAACTGTTTGCGACCCTGGACCCTACGCTGCGTCGTATTGATGTTGCAGACGTAGGTGAAACTGTTCTGGCGGATACGGTTGGGTTTATCCGCCATCTGCCGCATGACCTGGTGGCGGCGTTTAAGGCCACATTGCAGGAAACACGACAAGCAACCCTGTTGCTGCACGTTATTGACGCAGCAGACGTTCGTGTGCAGGAAAATATTGATGCAGTAAACGTGGTGCTGGAAGAAATTGACGCCCACGAAATCCCAACGCTGTTGGTGATGAACAAGATCGATATGCTGGAAGATTTTGAGCCGCGTATTGATCGAGATGAAGAGAACAAACCGATTCGGGTCTGGCTTTCCGCTCAGACCGGTATTGGTGTGCCACTGCTTTTCCAGGCTTTGACAGAACGTCTTTCCGGTGAGGTAGCCCAGCACACGCTGCGATTGCCGCCACAGGAAGGCAGGCTGCGCAGCCGGTTTTATCAGCTTCAGGCGATAGAAAAAGAGTGGATGGAGGATGACGGCAGCGTGGGGATGCAGGTGCGTATGCCGATCGTTGACTGGCGTCGCCTCTGTAAACAAGAACCTGCGCTGGTGGACTATATCGTCTGACCAGAAAGGGGATGCCTGAATAATTCGCCCTTGCATAACAAATATGGAGCATATACATGGCGTGGAATCAGCCCGGTAATAACGGACAAGACCGCGACCCGTGGGGAAGCAGCAATAATCAAGGCGGCAACTCTGGGGGAAATGGCAACAAAGGTGGTCGCGAGCAGGGGCCGCCGGATCTGGATGATATCTTCCGCAAACTAAGCAAGAAGCTTGGTGGTCTTGGCGGAGGTAAAGGTTCTGGCTCGGGTGGAAATGCTCCACAGGGGCCGCGCCCGCAAATGGGTGGCCGCATAGTGGGCATTGCTGCCGCTGCTGTGGTGATCATCTGGGCTGCCAGCGGATTCTACACCATTAAAGAAGCAGAACGCGGCGTAGTCACTCGTTTCGGTAAGTTCAGCCATCTGGTTGAACCAGGCCTGAACTGGAAGCCAACGTTCATTGACGACGTGACCGCGGTAAACGTGGAGTCCGTGCGTGAACTGGCCGCATCTGGCGTGATGCTGACGTCTGACGAAAACGTGGTGCGCGTTGAGATGAACGTGCAGTACCGCGTGACCGATCCTGAACGTTATCTGTTTAGCGTGACCAGTGCGGATGACAGCCTGCGTCAGGCAACCGACAGCGCGCTGCGTGGTGTTATCGGTAAATACACCATGGATCGCATCCTGACCGAAGGTCGTACCGTTATTCGTAGCGATACTCAGCGTGAGCTTGAAGAGACCATTCGCCCATACAACATGGGTATCACCCTGCTGGACGTTAACTTCCAGGCTGCTCGTCCGCCGGAAGAAGTGAAAGCGGCGTTTGATGATGCGATTGCTGCCCGTGAAAACGAACAGCAGTACATCCGTGAAGCGGAAGCCTACACCAACGAAGTTCAGCCGCGTGCTAACGGTCAGGCGCAGCGTATTCTTGAAGAAGCGCGTGCATACAAGACTCAGACCATCCTGGAAGCTCAGGGTGAAGTGGCTCGTTTCGCGAAGATCCTGCCTGAATATAAAGCGGCTCCGGAAATTACCCGTGAACGTCTGTATATCGAGACCATGGAAAAAGTGCTGAGCCATACGCGTAAAGTGCTGGTTAACGACAGCAAAGGTGGAAACCTGATGGTGCTGCCGTTGGATCAGATGCTGAAAGGCGGTTCTGCGCCTGCGGCGAAGTCGTCAGACAACAGCGGTGCTAACAACCTGCTGCGTCTGCCGCCAGCGTCATCAGGTAGCTCCAGTGCGACTACAACGCCTTCTTCGAACGATGGTGACATCATGGACCAACGCCGTGCTAACGCGCAGCGTAACGACTACCAGCGTCAGGGGGAATAAGGATGCGTAAGTCAGTTATTGCGATCATCATCATCGTATTGGTCGTGCTTTATACCTCTATTTTCGTTGTGAAAGAGGGTGAACGTGGGATTAAGTTCCAGTTCAGCAGCGTCGTCCGTGATGGTGACAAGCGTCCGGTGATTTATGAGCCGGGTCTGCACTTCAAGGTGCCTTTCATTCAGTCTGTGAAAACGCTCGATGCGCGTATCCAGACCATGGATAACCAGGCCGATCGTTTCGTGACCAAAGAGAAGAAAGACCTGATCGTTGATTCCTATATCAAATGGCGCATCAGTGATTTCAGCCGTTACTTCCTGGCGACAGGCGGTGGCGATGTTTCTCAGGCAGAAGTACTGTTGAAACGTAAGTTCTCTGACCGTCTGCGTTCTGAGATTGGTCGTCTGGATGTGAAAGACATCGTGACCGACTCCCGCGGTCGTCTGACGCTGGAAGTGCGTGATGCGCTGAACTCCGGTACAGCGGGCACGGAAGACGAAGTCTCTACTCCGGCCGCGGATGACGCGATTGCCAAAGCAGCAGAACGTGTTCAGGCTGAAACCAACGGCAAAGTGCCGGTGATTAACCCGAACAGTATGGCTGCACTGGGTATCGAAGTGGTTGACGTGCGTATCAAGCAAATCAACCTGCCTGCTGAAGTGTCTGAGGCGATTTACAACCGTATGCGCGCTGAGCGTGAAGCGGTAGCCCGTCGTCACCGTTCGCAGGGTCAGGAAGAGGCTGAGAAGCTGCGCGCTGCCGCGGACTACGAAGTGACCAAGACGCTTGCTGAGTCTGAACGTCAGGGTCGTATCCTGCGCGGTGAAGGTGATGCCGAAGCGGCGAAACTGTTCGCTGATGCCTTCAGCCAGGATCCAGACTTCTATGCCTTCATCCGTAGCCTGCGTGCTTACGAGAATAGCTTCCAGAGCAACCAGGATGTGATGGTGCTCAGCCCGGACAGCGATTTCTTCCGTTATATGAAGACGCCAGCTAACGCAACGCGATAAACTCAGGCTCGTTTGAGTTTTCAAACCACCGCTCTCAACGGAGCGGTGGTTTTCTTTTATAAGGAACCAAAATGAATTCAACGATCTGGCTGGCGCTGGCTCTTGTTTTAGTCCTGGAAGGGTTGGGCCCAATGCTTTATCCGCGTGCCTGGCGTCGTATGATCGCCACAATGAGCCAGCTTCCGGATAATATTTTGCGCCGATTTGGCGGTGGTCTTGTGGTTGCCGGCATCGTTATCTACTACATGTTGAGGAAAACGATTGGCTGATCAAAAAGTGGTCGGATTTGGCATGTTTTGGGGCCAAAAAGTGCTGTATATCTGAAAAAGCGATGGTAGAATCCATTTTTAAGCAAACGGTGATTTTGAAAAAATGGGTAACAACGTCGTCGTACTGGGCACCCAATGGGGTGACGAAGGTAAAGGGAAGATTGTTGATCTTCTGACTGAACGGGCTAAATATGTTGTACGCTACCAGGGCGGTCACAACGCAGGCCATACTCTCGTAATCAACGGTGAAAAAACCGTCCTCCATCTTATTCCATCAGGTATTCTTCGCGAAAACGTCACCAGCATCATCGGTAACGGCGTTGTGCTGTCTCCAGCTGCGCTGATGAAAGAGATGAAAGGTCTGGAAGACCGTGGTATCCCTGTTCGTGAGCGTCTGCTGCTCTCTGAAGCGTGCCCGCTGATCCTGGATTATCATGTGGCGCTGGACGTAGCGCGTGAAAAAGCGCGTGGCGCGAAAGCTATCGGCACCACTGGCCGTGGTATTGGGCCAGCTTACGAAGACAAAGTTGCACGTCGCGGTCTGCGCGTAGGCGACCTCTTCGACAAAGCAACCTTCGCTGACAAACTGAAAGAAGTGATGGAATATCACAACTTCCAGCTGGTGAACTTCTACAAAGCTGACGCTGTTGACTACCAGAAAGTGCTGGATGACGTCATGGCGATTGCTGACATCCTGACCGGTATGGTTGTTGATGTGTCCGATCTGCTGGACCAGGCGCGCAAGCGTGGCGATTTCGTCATGTTCGAAGGTGCGCAGGGTACGCTGCTGGATATCGACCACGGTACCTATCCGTACGTAACCTCCTCTAACACCACCGCAGGTGGCGTGGCGACCGGCTCTGGCCTGGGTCCGCGTTATGTGGATTACGTTCTGGGCATCATCAAAGCATACTCCACTCGCGTGGGTGCGGGTCCGTTCCCGACTGAGCTGTTTGATGATATCGGCGAGTTCCTGTGCAAGCAGGGTAACGAGTTTGGCGCGACCACCGGTCGTCGTCGTCGTACCGGCTGGCTGGATGCGGTTGCAGTGCGTCGCGCAGTGCAGATCAACTCCCTGTCTGGCTTCTGCCTGACTAAGCTGGACGTGCTGGACGGCCTGAAAGAAGTAAAAATCTGTGTGGGCTACCGGATGCCAGATGGCCGCGAAGTGACGACCACTCCGCTGGCAGCTGACGACTGGGAAGGCATCGAGCCAATCTACGAAACCATGCCGGGCTGGTCTGAAACCACCTTCGGTGTGAAAGAGCGTAGTGGCCTGCCACAGGCAGCACTGGATTACATCAAGCGTATTGAAGAACTGACCGAAGTGCCGATTGATATTATTTCTACCGGCCCGGATCGTACTGAAACGATGATCCTGCGCGACCCGTTCGACGCATAATCTTCGTGACTGCTGGCCTGCGGGGAAACCTGTAGGCCAGATAAAGCGTAGCGCCATCCGGTTAACGCTCTGAGATCCCCGCTTTTTCGCCCCGTCTGTCAAATAAATTAGCCGCCAACTATCTGGCTGGTTTATCATCATTAATGAATATCTCTGCGGTTTTACCGCGTTTTCCCTTTTTCCTGAGGTTGATGTGCAGTTAACAAGTTTCACCGATTACGGCTTACGCGCGCTGATTTACATGGCGTCGTTACCCGATGGGAAAATGACCAGCATCTCTGAAGTAACAGAGGTCTACGGTGTGTCCCGTAATCATATGGTCAAAATAATCAATCAACTTAGTCGTGCCGGATATGTTGCTGCCGTCCGCGGGAAGAATGGCGGGATCCGCCTTGGGAAACCGGCGCAGAGTATCCGGGTTGGGGATGTGGTACGTGAACTGGAGCCATTGTCTCTGGTGAATTGCAGCAGCGAGTTCTGCCACATTACGCCCGCTTGTCGTCTGAAACAGGCGCTTTCTAAGGCCGTGCAAAGTTTTCTCAAGGAACTGGATAACTACACGCTGGCCGATTTGGTTGAAGAGAATCAACCGCTTTATAAATTATTGCTGGTGGAATGAAGAAAATTTCCACTGGAGCTGACAACGGAGGAACCGCTATGTCACATGATCCTTTCCAGGAACGCGAAGCCGAAAAATACGCGAATCCAATCCCAAGCCGCGAGTTCATCATTGAACACTTAACAAAGCGCGAAAAACCCGCCAATCGTGAAGAACTTGCCGTTGAATTAAACATTGAAGGTGAAGAGCAAATTGAAGCCCTTCGCCGCCGCCTGCGTGCCATGGAGCGCGACGGGCAACTGGTCTTTACCCGCCGCCAGTGCTACGCCCTGCCTGAACGTCTTGATCTGCTGAAAGGGATCGTCATTGGTCACCGTGACGGCTACGGTTTCCTGCGCGTGGAAGGACGTAAAGACGACCTGTACCTGTCATCCGAACAGATGAAGATGTGCATTCATGGCGATCAAATTCTGGCTCAGCCACTGGGTGCCGATCGTAAAGGTCGTCGCGAAGCGCGCGTGGTGCGCATTCTTGTACCGAAGACCAGCCAGATTGTCGGCCGCTATTTTACCGATGCAGGCGTGGGTTTTGTGGTGCCGGATGATAGCCGCCTGAGTTTCGATATCCTGATCCCGCCTGAAGAAGTCATGGGCGCGCGGATGGGCTTTGTGGTCGTCGTCGAACTGACCCAGCGCCCGACTCGTCGCACCAAAGCGGTAGGTAAAATTGTTGAAGTGCTTGGCGATAACATGGGCACGGGTATGGCGGTTGATATGGCGCTGCGTACCCATGAAATCCCCTATGTATGGCCAAAAGCCGTTGAAGAGCAGATTGTCGGCCTGAAAGAAGTGGTGCCGGAAGAGTCCAAAGCAGGCCGCGTGGACCTGCGCTCCCTGCCGCTGGTCACGATTGATGGTGAAGATGCGCGTGACTTCGATGACGCCGTGTACTGCGAGAAAAAACGCGGTGGCGGCTGGCGCCTGTGGGTGGCTATCGCCGACGTAAGCTATTACGTTCGCCCGCATACGCCGCTGGATAATGAAGCCCGCAGCCGTGGTACATCGGTTTACTTCCCGTCCCAGGTTGTACCGATGCTGCCGGAAGTACTCTCTAACGGCCTGTGCTCCCTGAACCCGCAGGTTGATCGCCTGTGTATGGTGTGTGAGATGACTATCTCCACCAAAGGCCGCTTAACCGGTTATAAGTTCTACGAAGCGGTGATGAGCTCTCATGCGCGTCTGACCTATACCAAGGTCTGGCATATGCTCCAGGGCGACCAGGATCTGCGTGAACAATACGCACCGCTGGTCAAACACATCGAAGAACTGCACAACCTTTACAAGACGCTGGATCAGGCGCGCGAAGAGCGCGGCGGGATCTCGTTTGAAAGCGAAGAGGCGAAGTTTATCTTCAACGCCGAACGTCGTATCGAGCGTATTGAGCAGACGCAGCGTAACGATGCGCACAAACTGATTGAAGAGTGCATGATTCTGGCGAACATCTCAGCGGCGCGTTTCGTTGAAAAAGCCAAAGAGCCAGCACTGTTCCGTATCCACGATAAACCAAGCACCGAAGCGATTACCGCATTCCGTACTGTTCTGGCCGAGCTGGGTCTTGAACTGCCGGGCGGCAACAAGCCGGAGCCGCGTGATTATGCTGAACTGCTGGAGTCCATCGGCGACCGCCCTGACGCAGAAATGCTGCAAACCATGCTGCTACGCTCTATGAAGCAAGCGATTTACGATCCGGAAAACCGGGGTCACTTTGGCCTGGCGTTGCAGTCGTATGCACACTTCACGTCCCCTATCCGCCGTTATCCGGATCTCTCCCTGCACCGTGCGATTAAGTATCTGCTGGCGCAGGAGCAGGGGCATAAGGGCAACACTACGGAAACGGGTGGTTATCACTACTCGATGGAAGAGATGCTGCAACTGGGCCAGCACTGCTCCATGACCGAACGCCGCGCTGATGAAGCCACGCGTGAAGTCTCCGACTGGCTGAAATGCGACTTTATGCTGGATCAGGTCGGTAACGTCTTCAAGGGCGTGATTGCCAGCGTGACCGGCTTTGGTTTCTTTGTCCGTCTCGACGATCTGTTTATCGATGGCCTGGTACATGTGTCCAGTCTGGATAACGACTACTACCGCTTTGACCAGGTTGGCCAGCGTCTGATTGGCGAATCCGGCGGCCAGACTTATCGCCTGGGCGATCGTGTCGAAGTGAAAGTCGAAGCCGTTAATATGGACGAGCGTAAAATCGACTTTAGCCTGATTTCCAGCGAGCGTGGCCCACGTAATGTTGGCAAAACTGCGCGTGAGAAAGCCAAAAAAGGCGGCAACGGTAACACCAGCGGCAAGCGTCGCCAGGCTGGTAAAAAGGTAAACTTTGAGCCGGACAGCGCCTTCCGTGGCGAAAAGAAAAAGAAACCGAAGGCCGCGAAGAAAGAAGCTCGCTCAGCGAAAAAGCCTTCCGCTAAGACCCAAAAAATTGCTGCCGCCACCAAAGCGAAGCGCGCGGCGAAGAAAACGCAGGCGGAGTAATTCCGCCCCTCACCCTGACCCTCTCCCCACGGGGAGAGGGAAAAGTATCGTTATAATGAGAACCATCAATGAGTGAAATGATTTACGGCATCCACGCGGTGCAAGCCCTGCTGGAGCGCGCGCCGGAGCGTTTTCAGGAAGTCTTTATTCTGAAAGGGCGTGAAGATAAACGTCTGATGCCGCTTATCCACGCGCTTGAAGCTCAGGGCGTGGTGATCCAGCTGGCGAACCGCCAGTTCCTGGATGAGAAAAGCGAAGGCGCGGTTCACCAGGGCATTATTGCGCGCGTGAAGCCGGGCCGTCAGTATCAGGAAAACGATCTGCCGGATCTGATTGCCGAACTGGATAACCCGTTCTTCCTGATCCTGGACGGCGTGACCGATCCGCACAACCTGGGCGCGTGTCTGCGTAGTGCTGATGCGGCCGGTGTGCACGCGGTTATCGTGCCAAAAGATCGCTCTGCACAGCTGAACGCCACGGCCAAAAAAGTGGCCTGCGGCGCGGCAGAGAACGTTCCGCTGATCCGTGTTACCAACCTGGCGCGTACCATGCGTCTGCTTCAGGAAGAGAACATCTGGATCGTGGGCACCGCGGGTGAAGCCGACCATACTCTGTATCAGAGCAAAATGACCGGTCGTCTGGCACTGGTGATGGGTGCAGAGGGTGAAGGAATGCGTCGCCTGACGCGCGAACACTGCGATGAGCTGATCAGCATCCCGATGGCGGGCAGCGTGTCGTCTCTGAACGTGTCTGTGGCCACAGGTATTTGCCTGTTTGAAGCAGTGCGTCAGCGCGGAGAATAAACAGCAAGGCCGTCCGATGGACGGCCTTTTGTGTTTTCTCCCTCTCCCGGTGGGAGAGGGCCGGGGTGAGGGCACCAGACGGTGACAGCATTACTCCTCCAGTGACCGCAAATGGTCATCCTTTCTGAGCGTCATCAGTGCCACAATACTCACCACCGCCGTTGCCATGACGTAATACGCCGGAATGTCCAGGTTGCCTGTCTCTTTAATCAGCCCGGTGATAATCAAACCCGCACAGCCCGAAAAAATAGCGTTTGAGAGCGAGTAGGCCAGCCCAAGCCCGGTATAACGCACGCGGGTCGGGAACATCTCGGAGAGCATCGCAGGCCCCGGCCCTGCCAGCATTCCCACCAGACCGCCTGCAACCAGCACTACAATTGCTTTTACCGCCAGCGTGCTGGACTCTGCCTGGAGGATTTTAAGCAGCGGCAAGGCGAGGATCAGAAGCAGCCCGGTGGCAATGAGCATCACGGTACGTCGGCCGATCCGGTCGCTCAGGATCCCCGACGGAATGATGGTCAGTGCAAAGCCGATATTGGAAATCACCGCAATCAACAATGCCTGATTAAACCCGGTATGCAGCGCAGACTGGAGGTAGGTGGGCATGATCACCAGATAGGTATAGCCCGCTGCCGACCACACCATGACCCGGCCAATCCCCATCACGATGGCTTTCAGCGTCGCCGCAGTGTGAGCCTGAGCGACAACCGGCTTTTCCTGTTGCTGGACGAAGCTTGGCGTCTCTTCCATGCTCACGCGCAGCCACAGGGCAACTGCGCCCATCGGCAGAGCCAGGAAGAACGGAATACGCCAGCCCCAGTCGTGCAGTGCCTCCGGGGTAAGCAACGCAGAGAGGAGGGCGACAATACCCGCACCCGCCAGCAGCCCCAGCGCCACGGTGAAAGATTGCCATGCGCCGTACAGGCCACGTTTGCCTCGTGGAGCAAACTCGGTCATTAGCGAGACCGCGCCACCGTATTCACCCCCGGCGAACAGCCCCTGCAATATGCGAAGCAACGTCATCATCAGCGGTGCGGCAATCCCGATGCTCGCATACACTGGCACAATACCAATCGCGGCGGTGGCGAGCGTCATCAGCACCAGGACTATAATCAGCGTGGGTTTGCGGCCAATCCTGTCACCTATCCGGCCGAACACGACGGCACCGAGCGGGCGAAAGAAGAAGGCGATGGCAAACGAGGCGTAGGTGAGGATCAGGCTGGTCAGCCCCGCGTCCCCTTCCAGCTGGAAGAAGTTCTTCGCAATCACGGTCGCCAGAAAACCGTACACCGCAAATTCATACCATTCGATGAAATTACCTATAGAGCCGGCAATGAGTGCGCGCTTGTGCGCATCCGGCGCAAAGTGTGAAGGTTGCATAAGGATCCTCACTGGAAGAGTAAGAATAAATTATTCAACAAATAATCGGTGATGAAATAGTTTATTCTTATGTTATGTGAGCTATTTCACGAATGATTTCAGTGGGATTGCCACCCTGTGACCCCACTCCCATGCAGCGTTAGCCTGTGCTGTCCATACTTACCTTCATTGCCACTGAAGGAGGGACACAACATGAACTGGCAAACGCATACGGTTTTTAATCAGCCTGTGCCGCTTTCCAACAGCAATCTTTTCCTCTCGGATTGCGCTTTGCGTGAAGCGGTAAACCGCGAAGGGGCGGAGTGGGACATGGAACTGCTCGCCAGCATCGGCCAGCAGTTGGGTACGGCAGAATCCCTGGAGCTTGGCAGGCTGGCGAACGTCAATCCGCCGGAACTTCTGCGCTATGACGCCACGGGCGAACGGCTGGATGATGTGCGTTTTCACCCTGCCTGGCATTTACTGATGCAGGGGCTATGTGCCAACCGGGTTCACAACCTGGCGTGGGAAGAGGACGCGCGCAAAGGCTCGTTCGTTGCCAGGGCGGCACGCTTTATCCTCCATGCGCAGGTAGAAGCGGGTACGCTTTGCCCCGTCACCATGACCTTCGCCGCCACGCCGTTGCTTCAGCAGGCACTGCCCAAAATCTTTCGTGACTGGCTCACGCCTTTGCACAGCGATCGCTATGACCCGCATCTCGCGCCAGGTGGACAAAAGCGTGGGGTGTTGATTGGTATGGGGATGACCGAAAAACAGGGCGGTTCGGATGTTCTCAGCAATACCACCAAAGCGGAGAAAAGCAGTGACGGCAGTTACCGGCTGGTGGGCCACAAATGGTTTTTCTCGGTGCCACAAAGTGACGCGCACCTGGTGCTGGCCCAGGCGAAAGGGGGGTTATCCTGCTTTTTTGTCCCGCGCTTTTTACCTGACGGGCAGCGCAATGCCGTACGTCTGGAGCGGCTGAAAGATAAGCTGGGCAACCGCTCCAACGCCAGCAGCGAAGTGGAGCTTCTGGACGCCGTCGGCTGGCTTTTGGGTGAAGAGGGCGAAGGGATTCGACAAATCCTCAGGATGGGCGGCATGACGCGCTTCGACTGCGCGCTTGGCAGCCACGGCCTGATGCGCCGGGCGTTGTCTGTGGCGCTGTACCATGCCCATCAGCGACAGACATTTGGTAAGAACCTTATCGATCAGCCTTTAATGCGCGATGTACTGAGCCGGATGGCGCTGGTGCTTGAGGGACAAACCGCGCTGCTGTTTCGCCTTGCCCGTGCCTGGGACTCGCGGGAAGACGTGCAGGAAGCGGCCTGGGCGCGGCTTTTCACCCCAGCAGCAAAATATGGCGTGTGCAAAGCTGGTATCCCGTTTGTGGCGGAGGCGATGGAGGTGCTGGGCGGGATTGGCTATTGCGAAGAGAGTGAACTTCCACGCCTGTACCGGGAAATGCCGGTGAACAGCATCTGGGAAGGCTCGGGCAACATCATGTGCCTGGATGTTCTGCGAGTACTGACAAAGCAGCCCGGCATTCTTGAGCTGCTCACCGACGATTTTGTGCAGGTAAAAGGGCAGGATCGGCATTTTGATCGTAGCTGGCGTCAGCTTCAGCAAAAACTGCGTAAACCTCAGGAGGCGCAGAGCAGGGAGATCACGCAACAGCTCTTTTTGCTGGGCGCCGGAAGCCAGATGCTGCGGCACGCATCGCCGCCGGTCGCGCAGGCGTGGTGCCGCATGATGCTCGATACCCGTGGCGGCTCACTTCTGAGCGAACAGGTACAGAATGACCTGCTGCTGCGTGCCACGGGCAGGGTGGGTTAGTCTTTTAACTGGAACAGGCTGACCAGTTGGGTAAGGTGTGAGCCTTTCTCACGCAGCGTTTGTGCGGTTTGCTCGCTGCGTGAAACGCGGTCGGCGTTGATATGTGAAGCTTCGCCAATGTGCGTCATGGCAAGGTTAACCTGATGGATCCCCGCCGACTGCTCGTGGGAAGCGTGGTTAATCTCCGTGACCAGCTGGCTGATGTTATCGATATGAAGGATGATGGCATCCATCGCCAGACGCGTCTGTTCAGACAGCGCGTGGCCTTCGCTCACTTTATTCAGCGTGTCGCCAATCAGCTGCTCAATCTCTTTCACCGCATTGGCACTACGTGCTGCCAGGGCGCGAACTTCTTGCGCCACCACGGCGAAACCCTTGCCATGCTCCCCGGCGCGCGCCGCCTCAACCGCCGCATTGAGCGCCAGAATATTGGTCTGAAATGCAATTGATTCAATCACGCGCGTGATGTCTTCGATACGTTTCGATGCGTCGCGAATATCATCCATGGTGGCTACCGCGTGGGTGACCGTCTTGCCGCCCTGATGCACGGCCTGTGAGGTTTCGCCCACCAGTTGCTGTGTTTGCTCCATGTTGGCAGCATTTTGCTGCACGGTCGCGGCAAGTTGCTCCATGCTGGCCGATGTCTCTTCCACGCTGCTGGCCTGTTTGTTGATCTGCTCTGAGATCTCCCCGCTATCCGAGGCCAGTGCGTTCGTGCCCATGTGGATCTCGCCCGCGGCTTCCCGAACCTGAAGCACGATTTTTTGTAATCCGGCACCGATCCCGTTAATGGCGGTGATCAACTGGCCCACTTCATCACGACGGGTGACGGGGAGGTTGGCGCGGAGGTCGCCAGCGGCATATTGACGTGCCAGGTGGATAACATCGCGCAGCGGGCGCGTCAGCATCCTGCGAATGATAAGGACAAACAGGCCCGCGAAGAGCGCGGATAACACCACGCCCGCCAGCAGGAAACGGTCACGTAACGTCGTCACGCTGGCGAGAAGTACCGATTTATCCACTTCGCCCACAATGGTCCAGTTCCAGCCAGGCATCGGCGTCCAGGCCATTTTCAAGGTGCGGCCATCATCGCTTTCGCGTTCCAGCGTGCCGGATTTATCGCTCATCAACTGCTGCTGGATTGCGTTGCTCCACTTAGGTAACTGGCCCTCTTCGCTGGAATGGAACAGGAATTGCCCGTGTGTTTTTCCGTTGCTGCGATCCAGAACAAAGAAATGGCCGCTCTCACCCAGACGGCGGTTGAGGATTTTCTCGCGCATGACGTTCCAGGAGTGGGTGATATCCACGCCGACGAACATAATGGCAATGACCTGGCCATCGCTGTTTTTAACGGGTTGATATTGGGTGATGTAGCGTTTGCCGAATAGCAATGCCAGGCCGCGATACACTTCGCCCTTGCTAACGGCGGCAAAGGCCGGGCTTGCCGTGTCCAGCACGGTGCCAATGGCCCGATCGCCGTTTTCCTTGCGCAGCGAGGTGGCCACGCGGACAAAGTCGTTACCGCTGCGTACAAACAGGGTTGAGATAGCGCCTGTACGGCTCAGAAAGTCGTCAGAAAGGCTATTATTTTCATGAAGTTCCGTTTCACCACCTTTCAGCAGGGGGACGTTCATCCCATTGATTGTGCGATTCTGGCTATTATCGATGTTGAGCGGCTGAGGTAAAAAGGTGCTGAACAGTCGGGTATAACTTTCAACCTCTTCGCTCAGGCTGGTGTTAAACATTTGAACCATATCAACCATGCCGGTGGACTGGTTGTGCAGGTCTTCGACTGCAAGGGCTTCAAGCTGCTGGCTGGTTTTATGGCTAAGCAGAAAAGTGAAGAACAGGAAAAGAATAGCGACACTCACGCCGGTAAGCAGCGATAGCTTAGTGCCCAGACCCGCACGGCGGAAAAAACTGTTCATAAATTGCTCATTATTGAAAAGGTATGGCTCTTCAACGGCAGGGCAGAGATAACATTTATCTTCTTAATGTAACAAAATGTTATTCAATTGTTTTTGAATGATTTATTAAAGGATAAAAGATTTGCAAAAACGAAAAGCCACTAAAAATAAGTGGCTTTTATCTGGAGGAATTACACATAGAGAATGGCCTGTACCCGCCACTGATCGACGTGGTTATCTTCCTGCATCTGGATGATGCGATACCAGGAAGCACCCTGTTCATCTGCTTTTAATGCAACTACACGTTCAACGTCTTGCGGGCTCCCCGAAATGTTATTCACGGAGATCTGGCCAATTTCATTGAGGCCAGTAACACAATCAGCACTGGCGAATTCAGCTGACTGCGCAGTCGTGCTCACAAGGCCTGCTGAGAGCAACAGAGAGGTCAAAGCAAGAGTTCGTTTCATCGTCAGCTCCATTTCACATGTCTCCGGTATCCGCCGGGCAATCCTTCGCGAATAAACTCACTTCCATTGTTGCGGGCATGGAGTTTATTGTGGACAGGAAAATGTCTATGGACGCAAAGCAGTGTAAATGTCGTTCAAATGAAGCCCATTACTTACGGTACAAAATCGCCTGTGAGTACCACTGTCCCGTAATGATGGTTTCATCAACCATGATGATCACGTAATAATCTGCTTTTGCAGCGACGGCCTGGGCTTTTATTGCGGCTTGCGCATCATCCGGGGAGCCGCGAACAAGCGCGGAAACAGTACCCATTCGTTGTAATCCTTCCGTCTGATTACGACGAATTTCCTGCGGGTGATCGGCAACCGGGGGAGCGGGTTGTGGCGTGCCTTGCAGCGCGCTACAGCCACTAAGCAGTGACACCAGCAATAAAGCAGCAAACCTGCGCATAACCATATCTCGTTTCCTGATAGCCATAGTGTAGTTGTCTGTAAATTTAGTTTTGGGGGAATGTTCCCGAAGTGTTATCTGGGGCGTAAATTTCGAATGAAAATGTCGTGAAAGCGTAACCCAGTTCTCAACATTATGAATCATTCAATTGCAAAGGATCGACAATGATAGAACTTGAAACACAACGACTCGGTGACCACGAAATTTTACATGCTTTTCCGGCGGGAAAAGGTCAGCAACCGTTGCCCGTTGTGGTTTTTTATCATGGGTTTACTTCATCTAAGCTGGTTTACAGCTACTTTGCGGTCGCGCTGGCGCAGGCCGGTTTTCGTGTGGTAATGCCGGATGCCCCCGATCACGGCGCACGCTTTACGGGTGATGAACAGGCTCGTCTTGGGCAGTTCTGGCAAATCCTTCACGGCAGCCTTAACGAGTTCGCCGCGCTGCGAGATGCATTGCACCAGGCGGGGCTGGTGGCGGATAACCGTCTGGCGGTGGCAGGGGCATCAATGGGGGGCATGACGGCTCTTGGGATCATGGCCCATCATCCAGAGGTGAAATCTGTGGCCTGCCTGATGGGTTCCGGATATTTCACTTCCCTCTCGCAGACGCTGTTCCCACCTCGCGAGCAGGATGATGTTGAGGCTGTGATGGCGGCACTGGCGCAATGGGAGGTAACCCATGCATTGCCACAGCTGGCGAGCAGGCCGCTATTCCTGTGGCACGGCGAAGCAGACGACATTGTGCCTGCCGTTGAAACCTTCCGCTTGCAGCAGGCACTCAAAAGCGAAGGGCTGGACGGGAAGTTAACCTGCCAGTGGGAAGCCGGTGTGCGGCACCGCATTACGCCATCCGCGCTGGATGCCACGGTCGCGTTTTTCCGTAAGCACCTTTAAACGCGCAGGATTGTGACGCCCTGATCTTCCAGCTTCTGGAGGATTACGGGATCGGCATTTTTCCCGGTGATCACCATGTCGATCTGCTCTGCGCGGCTAAACAGCATTCCGGCGCGCTCACCCACTTTGCTGCTATCGACCAGCACAACAAGCTTGCCCACTACGTTAAGCATGTTTTGCTCTGCCATCGCCGTCAGCATATCAGTTTTATACAGGCCTTCAGCGGTAAGGCCCTTGCCGCTGGTAAACATCCAGTGTCCGGCGTAGAGGCTGTTTTCGCTGTCCTGTGGGCTTAGCGTGATGGACTGGCTTTTGTTGTATTGACCGCCCATGATCACCACGCTTTCATGCTCCTGGTCGATAAGATAGTTGGCCAGCGGCAGATAATTAGTAATGATCTGTACCGGTTTCCCGCACATCTCCCGCCCCAGCAGAAACGCAGTCGAGCCACAGTTGATCACCACGCTCTCTCCGGGATTCACCAGCTGCGAAGCCGCTCTGGCGATACGCACTTTTTCATCGTGATTCAGCGCCTGATGGATGTTCATTGGCGTCCAGCGTGGGCGCTGCTGGCTAATGGCCTCTGCACCGTTGCGGACTTTTTTCAGTTTGCCGCTTTCATCCAGCTTGTTGATATCTCGTCGTGCCGTCGCCGGGGAAATTCCTAAACGATCGATGACGTTCTCGACGGTGACAAACCCTGTTTGCGCCAGGAGTTCCAGTAAAATTTGATGCCGTTGCGCTTCCGTCATGAGCTATTCCGATAAAAATTGATTTGAAAAGATGATATTTGAAATAGCGTGAAATTACTAAGCTAAATATGAAATAGCCAGACACAGAGGTCTGGCTATTTGGCTTCAAAATCAGAGGAAGGACTTGAACGGCAGGTCAGGCTCAATGGTAAAGCAATCATCAAAACCACGTGGATAGTGGTATTCAAGATTGTCTTTGTCCAGCGGCCAGGTGAACTTGCCACCGACCTGCCAGATGAATGGCTTGAAGCCGTATTTCAGGCGGTCTTTTTTCATTTCCCACAGTACGCGGATTTCCTGCGGGTCGGCCTGGAAGTTTGACCAGAT
Source organism: Enterobacter soli ATCC BAA-2102 (assembly GCF_001654845.1). Classification (GTDB taxonomy): domain Bacteria; phylum Pseudomonadota; class Gammaproteobacteria; order Enterobacterales; family Enterobacteriaceae; genus Enterobacter; species Enterobacter soli. Next base: position 119,247 of record NZ_LXES01000024.1, read on the forward strand.
ATCGTGGTGGAACGGGATCACCACTTTGGTGTTCAGCGCTTCCGCCATGCGCAGCATATCGGCGCTGGTCATTTTGTCGGTGATACCGCGCGGGTTTTCACCGTAGGAACCCAGCGCGACATCAATCTGGTGCTCGTTGCCGTGCTTCGCGTAGTAGTTGGAGTAGTGGGAATCGCCGCTGTGATAGAGGGAACCGCCAGGGGTTTTAAACAGGTAGTTCACCGCGCGTTCGTCCATGCCGTCTGGCAGCACGCCTGCTGCTTTCTGGTCTGCCGGCAGGGTAATCAGGGCAGTACGGTCAAAGGCATCCAGCGCGTGGATCTCAACGTCTTTGATTTTCACCACATCACCCGGCTTCATTACGATGCAACGCTCTTTTGGCACACCCCAGCCGATCCATAAATCAACGCAGGTTTGCGGCCCAATGAACGGAACGTCATCAGCACAGTTTTTCATGACCGCAGCGGCCACGTTCACGTCGATATGATCGTTGTGATCGTGCGTAGACAGAACCGCATCAATCTGACGAATGGCGAACGGGTCGAGCACAAATGGCGTGGTACGCAGATTTGGCTGGAGCTTTTCCACACCTGCCATACGCTGCATCTGGTGACCTTTTTTCATCAGCGGGTTGCCGTGGCTCTGTTTGCCCGTGCCGCACCAGAAATCGACACAAATATTCGCACCACCTTCTGATTTCAGCCAGATGCCGGTGCAGCCCAGCCACCACATTGCAAACGTGCCTGGAGCAACTTGTTCCTGCTCAATCTCTTCGTTCAGCCAGCAACCCCATTCCGGGAAGGTGCTCAGAATCCATGATTCACGGGTGATGGTGTTCACTTTACTCATCGTTTTGACTCCTGGTATTAATCAAAAGTAATCATATGGTGATTTGTTGTGATTAACTCTGGCACTCTTTGAACCGCTTTGCAACGGGTAAATCGCGGAAAATTATCTTTGCGACATCACGTAAAATCCGTTTTTAGGTTGCTAATATATCAGTTATTAAACATCAACCTAATGAATTATAAGGGTTAAATTATTCCACTAACGCAGTAATGAAAATCATTACTAACACCGTGGAAATAAATTGCGTGATGCGTCACAAATAATCAAATGCAATCTTGTGGTGATTATTTGTGATTACTAGAGTGGTGGCACCAACCACACAGGGATTGCCCCTCGTGTTCTCATTTCTGGAGAGAGTTATGGAGATCCTCTACAACGTCTTTACCGTATTTTTTAATCAGGTAATGACTAACGCCCCGCTGTTGCTGGGTATCGTGACGTGCCTGGGCTACATCCTTCTGCGTAAAAGCGTCAGCGTGATTATCAAAGGCACCATTAAAACGATTATCGGTTTTATGTTGTTACAGGCAGGGTCCGGCATTTTAACGGGCACATTTAAGCCTGTGGTCGCCAAAATGTCGGAAGTGTACGGCATCAATGGCGCCATCTCTGACACCTACGCCTCAATGATGGCTACCATCGATCGTATGGGTGATGCATATAGTTGGGTGGGGTACGCCGTGCTGCTCGCACTGGCGCTGAACATTATTTATGTTCTGCTGCGGCGTATCACCGGTATCCGCACCATCATGCTGACCGGCCACATCATGTTCCAGCAGGCCGGTCTGATTGCCGTGTCTCTCTATATCTTCGGTTATCCGATGTGGACAACGATCATCTGCACCGCGATTCTGGTTTCGCTGTATTGGGGGATCACCTCCAATATGATGTACAAGCCAACGCAAGACGTGACCGATGGCTGCGGTTTCTCAATCGGTCACCAGCAGCAGTTCGCGTCCTGGATTGCCTACAAAGTCGCGCCATTCCTGGGGAAAAAAGAAGAGAGTGTTGAAGATCTTAAGCTCCCTGGCTGGCTGAATATCTTCCATGACAACATCGTTTCTACCGCGATTGTGATGACCATTTTCTTCGGGGCGATCCTGCTCTCTTTCGGCATCGACGTTGTCCAGGCGATGGCGGGCAAAACGCACTGGACAGTCTACATCCTGCAAACCGGCTTCTCGTTCGCGGTGGCGATTTTCATCATCACCCAGGGTGTGCGTATGTTCGTGGCTGAGCTGTCAGAAGCCTTCAACGGTATCTCCCAACGTCTGATCCCTGGCGCTGTCCTGGCAATTGACTGCGCCGCTATCTATAGCTTTGCGCCGAACGCCGTCGTCTGGGGCTTTATGTGGGGCACCATCGGTCAGTTGATTGCCGTCGGCATTCTGGTGGGCTGTGGCTCCTCAATCCTGATTATTCCTGGCTTTATCCCGATGTTCTTCTCCAACGCCACTATCGGCGTCTTTGCTAACCACTTTGGCGGCTGGCGCGCGGCGCTCAAGATTTGCCTGGTGATGGGCATGATCGAGATCTTCGGTTGCGTGTGGGCCGTCAAGCTCACCGGCATGAGCGCCTGGATGGGCATGGCGGACTGGTCAATTCTGGCACCGCCGATGATGCAGGGCTTTGCCTCTGTCGGGCTGGTCTTTATGGCCGTCATCATCCTGATTGCACTGACTTATATGTTCTTCGCTGGCCGTTCGCTGCGAGCTGAAGAAGATGCGGAAAAACAAACAGCAGAAGTGTCTGCTCACTAAGGAGTTTCGATTATGACCGTACGTATCCTGGCTGTGTGTGGCAATGGGCAAGGTAGCTCCATGATCATGAAGATGAAAGTGGACCAGTTTTTAACCCAGTCAAACATCGACCACACGGTGAACAGCTGCGCAGTGGGTGAATACAAAAGTGAACTGAACGGCGCGGACATCATCATCGCCTCTACCCATATCGCTGGGGAGATCACCGTGACGGGCAATAAATATGTGGTGGGTGTTCGCAATATGCTGTCGCCCGCTGACTTTGGTCCAAAACTTCTGGAAGTGATCCACGCGCACTTCCCACAAGACGTGAAGTAAGGATGCCACATGAAACTACGTGATTCGCTGGCAGACAATAACTCCATCCTTTTACAGGCCGAAGCCAGCACCTGGCAGGAAGCGGTCAAGCTGAGCGTGGATCTGCTGGTTAAGGCTGACGTTGTCGAGCCGCGTTATTACCAGGCCATTCTTGATGGTGTTGCGCAGCACGGCCCGTATTTCGTCATTGCGCCAGGGCTGGCAATGCCGCATGGCCGCCCGGAAGAGGGCGTCAAAAAAACAGGTTTCGCGCTGGTGACATTAAAAGAGCCGCTGGTGTTCAACCATGAAGATAACGACCCGGTCGATATTCTGATCACCATGGCGGCCGTTGATGCCAACACCCATCAGGAAGTCGGCATCATGCAGATCGTCAATCTGTTTGATGATGAAGCCAATTTTGACCGTTTACGCGCCTGCCGTACCGAGCAGGAAGTGCTGGATTTAATTGATAACGCCACTGCGGCGGCTGTTTAAAAGGAACACACAAAATGTCATTACCAATGTTGCAGGTTGCGCTGGATAACCAAACGCTGTCCCACGCTTATGAAACCACCCGCCTGATTGCAGAAGAAGTGGACATCATTGAAGTCGGCACCATCCTTTGCGTAGGCGAAGGCGTTCGCGCCGTCCGCGACCTGAAAGCGCTCTATCCGCATAAAATCGTGCTGGCGGATGCCAAAATCGCTGATGCAGGCAAAATTCTTTCTCGCATGTGTTTTGAAGCCAATGCTGACTGGGTCACCGTTATCTGTTGTGCGGATATCAACACCGCCAAAGGCGCGCTGGACGTGGCAAAAGAGTTCAACGGCGACGTGCAGATTGAGCTGACCGGCTTCTGGACCTGGGAGCAGGCGCAGGAGTGGCGCGATGCGGGCATTCAGCAGGTGGTTTACCACCGTAGCCGTGATGCGCAGGCGGCGGGTGTGGCCTGGGGCGACGCGGATATCAGTGCCATCAAGCGTCTGGCGGATATGGGCTTCAAAGTCACCGTGACCGGCGGCCTGGCGCTGGAAGACCTGCCGCTGTTCCAGGGCATTCCCATTCACGTCTTTATTGCTGGCCGTAGCATCCGTGATGCGGTGTCTCCGGTGGAAGCTGCGCGTCAGTTCAAACGTTCAATCGCTCAGCTTTGGGGCTAAGGAGCGGGTATGTTGTCTAAACAAGTCCCGCTTGGCATTTACGAAAAGGCACTCCCTGCGGGGGAGTGCTGGATTGAGCGGTTAAAGCTGGCAAAATTGCTGGGTTTTGATTTTGTCGAAATGTCAGTGGATGAAACTGACGAGCGCCTGTCCCGCCTCGACTGGAGCCGTGAACAACGTCTGGCGCTGGTGCAGGCCGTAGCCGAAACGGGCGTGCGCGTGCCGTCTATGTGTCTGAGCGCTCACCGTCGTTTTCCCCTTGGCAGTGAAGATGATGCCGTGCGCGCACAGGGGCTGGAGATCATGCGTAAAGCTATCCGCTTTGCGCAGGATGTCGGTATTCGCGTTATCCAGCTTGCCGGATATGACGTCTATTATCAGGAAGCCAACGATGAGACGCGCCGTCGTTTCCGTGACGGGCTGAAAGAGAGCGTGGAAATGGCCAGCCGTGCGCAGGTGACGCTGGCGATGGAGATCATGGACTATCCGCTGATGAACTCCATCAGCAAGGCGCTGGGTTACGCGCACTACCTGAATAACCCCTGGTTCCAGCTTTATCCTGATATCGGCAATCTGTCGGCGTGGGATAACGATGTACAGATGGAGTTGCAGGCGGGGATGGGGCATATCGTGGCGGTACACGTCAAAGATACGCGTCCGGGTGTGTTCAAAAATGTTCCGTTCGGCACCGGGGTGGTGGATTTCGAACGGTGCTTCGAGACGCTCAAGCAGACCGGCTATTGCGGGCCCTATCTGATTGAGATGTGGAGTGAAACATCGGACGACCCGGCGGGTGAAGTGGCAAAAGCCCGAGACTGGGTGCGCGAGCGCATGGCGCGGGCAGGGCTACTGGAGGCCGGGCATGAAGCAGCTTAAACAGCAGGTCTTTGACGCCAATATGGATCTCCCGCGTTATGGCCTGGTGACGTTTACCTGGGGTAACGTCAGCGCTATCGATCGCGAGCGAGGGCTGATTGCAATCAAGCCCAGCGGCGTAGCGTATGAGGCCATGCAAGCTGACGATATGGTGGTGGTCAATCTTGACGGAAATGTTGTTGAGGGCAAATGGCGGCCTTCTTCCGATACTGCTACTCATCTGGCACTTTACCGGCGTTATCCGTCTCTTGGCGGCGTTGTGCATACGCACTCAACGCATGCCACGGCCTGGGCGCAGGCAGGTCTGGCAATACCGGCACTGGGAACTACGCATGCCGATTACTTCTTTGGCGACATCCCCTGCACGCGCGCATTAACGGCTGCTGAAGTCGAAGGTGAATACGAGCTAAATACCGGGAAAGTGATTATCGAAACGCTGGGTGAACGTGAGCCACTGCATACGCCGGGTATTGTGGTCTATCAGCACGGCCCATTTGCATGGGGAAAAGATGCCCATGATGCTGTTCATAACGCGGTGGTGATGGAAGAAGTGGCGCGAATGGCGTGGATTGCCCGCGGGATTAATCCCCATCTCCAGGGCATAGATGATTACCTGATGAACAAACATTTCATGCGCAAGCATGGCCCAAATGCTTACTACGGGCAGAAGTGAATAAGTGCTCTGGAATACCGAAAAACAGTTGTAACCGGTGGTATTTCAGAGCCATTCGCAAAAAAAAAGCCCCCGGGCAGGGGGCAAGTCAAACTATGGCTATGTTGTCTTTGTTGGCTTTCCTGGTGCTAGCGTTAAAGCGTTATCGGTAGATATCTGCACTTGCATGCATGTTGCCGTTGCTGCCGGGCTCACGCATCAGAATGACGTGATAGTATTTTGCACCCTGGGCATCGGTTTCTTCGTTAATTGCCTGATCTGCTTCACTTTCAGTGGCGAAATTATGATTGATGTAGATTACGCCTAAGCTTTGCACATCATCCATGTTTCTGGCCTGCCGGCCGTCTATCTTGATGGCTGCCATCGCGTTTGCACTAAGCAAAAGCGCAGCCATAATGGCGATTGCGATTTTTTTCATGATATGCGCTCCACGACTGCGTGCTGTGTGACGGTTGAAACATCTCCTTTTGCCTTTGGATGAACTCTGATTAAAGTTTAATCGCTTCTCAGAAGGGGATTGGTGACCATTTCTGATGCTGTTGTTCAAAAAAACAACGCTTCCTGATGTGATTAATTTTAAATCATCCACTTAGTTCATCTTTACGCTTTGTGCGAATTTTTTGCGCAATCAGCTTGAGTTTCCGGGGGCACGCAAGTATTATGACGCGTCAATTTTTCAGCCGACCTTTAACACGTTCCTTGCCTCCCCGGGCCTCGGCTGACCCAGACAGGAGGCTGAATAATCCGTAAGGAGCAATTCGATGCGTCATTACGAAATCGTTTTTATGGTCCATCCTGACCAGAGCGAACAGGTTCCGGGTATGATCGAGCGTTACTCTGCTGCCATCACTGGTGCAGAAGGTACGATCCACCGTCTGGAAGACTGGGGCCGCCGTCAGCTGGCTTACCCGATCAACAAACTGCACAAAGCACACTACGTTCTGATGAACGTTGAAGCGCCGCAGGAAGTGATCGATGAGCTGGAAACTACCTTCCGCTTCAACGATGCCGTTATCCGCAGCATGGTTATGCGTACCAAAAACGCAGTTACCGAAGCATCTCCGATGGTTAAAGCGAAAGACGAGCGCCGTGAGCGTCGCGATGATTTCGCAAACGAAACCGCAGATGATTCTGATGCTGGGGATTCTGAAGAGTAATTTCTGATGACCAACCGTCTGGTGTTGTCAGGCACTGTGTGCAGGACCCCCCTTCGAAAGGTCAGTCCATCAGGAATTCCGCATTGCCAGTTCGTGCTTGAGCATCGTTCTGTGCAAGAGGAAGCCGGGTTTCACCGGCAGGCGTGGTGCCAAATGCCCGTTATTATTAGCGGACACGAAAACCAGGCCATTACTCACAGTATAACGGTCGGTAGTGCAGTAATCGTTCAGGGGTTCATTTCTTGCCACAAGGCAAAGAACGGCCTGAGCAAAATGGTTCTGCATGCCGAGCAGATTGATTTGATAGATTCTGGAGACTAGCCATATGGCACGTTATTTCCGTCGTCGCAAGTTCTGCCGTTTCACCGCGGAAGGCGTTCAAGAGATCGACTATAAAGATATCGCAACGCTGAAAAACTACATCACCGAAAGCGGTAAGATTGTCCCAAGCCGTATCACCGGTACTCGTGCAAAATACCAGCGTCAGCTGGCTCGCGCTATCAAACGCGCTCGCTACCTGTCCCTGCTGCCGTACACTGATCGTCATCAGTAATCGGGCACAGTCCATTAATACGACTTTAAGAGGATAAGGTAATGCAAGTTATTCTGCTTGATAAAGTAGCAAACCTGGGCAGCCTGGGTGATCAGGTTAACGTTAAAGCGGGTTACGCACGTAACTTCCTGGTTCCACAGGGTAAAGCTGTTCCAGCTACTAAGAAAAACGTAGAGTTTTTCGAAGCACGTCGTGCTGAACTGGAAGCCAAACTGGCTGACGTTCTGGCGGCTGCTAACGCTCGCGCTGAAGCAATCAACGCACTGGGCACCGTTACCATCGCGTCTAAAGCTGGCGACGAAGGTAAACTGTTCGGTTCCATCGGTACCCGCGATATCGCTGATGCAGTTTCTGCAGCAGGCGTTAAAGTGGCGAAGAGCGAAGTTCGCATGCCGAACGGCGTTCTGCGTACCACTGGTGAGCACGAAGTTGACTTCCAGGTTCACAGCGAAGTGTTCGCTAAACTGGTTGTTAACGTTGTAGCTGAGTAATTTTTTACTCTGCTCTCGTCGAAGCGCCGGCCTTGTGCCGGCGTTTTGCTTTTTAAGGCTACCCGAAATCATCTTTTCTTCTTGTATGGTAGCTATTCCTGACGCATTCTCAGATAATAAAATGAAACGCAATTTTATCTTTGAGATTTGCTATGGACACCCCCTTATCCGTACCGATTTTCGCCCGTAAAAATGTCGCTTATGCCTGTGCCACCCTGTGCTGTTTACTCTGGGGAAGCTCTTACCCGGCAATAAAAAGTGGTTATGAACTCTTTAGCATTGCGACTGATGATATTCCGTCAAAAGTTGTCTTCGCCGGATACCGTTTTCTTTTCGCGGGGCTGATCCTGTTGCTGTTTGCTCTGGCGCAGCGCAAGCCTATCGCCCGGCTGACAACAAAGCAGTTCGGCCAGCTCACTCTTCTTGGGCTGACCCAGACATCGATTCAGTATACCTTCTTCTATATAGGGCTGGCCTACACGACAGGCGTCAACGGCTCGATCATGAATGCCACTGGCACTTTCTTTAGCGTGTTGCTGGCGCATTTCATCTATCACAACGACAAGCTCAGCTATAACAAGACACTGGGCTGTATTTTGGGGTTTGCCGGGGTCATGCTGGTCAACTTCCACAGTGGGTTAAGTGAATTCCACTTTGTCTGGAACGGCGATGGCTTCGTGGTGCTGGCGGCCTTTATTCTTTCTGCCGCCACGCTATACGGGAAACGCATCTCCCAGACGGTCGATCCAACGGTAATGACGGGCTGGCAGCTTGCTATCGGTGGTGCGGTACTGGTGGCTGGCGGCTACGCAACGGGCGGTACGCTGGAAGTGCATAGCCTGAAGGCCGTAGCGGTGCTCGGCTATCTGACGTTGCTTTCCTCGGTGGCTTTCGCGCTGTGGAGCGTGTTACTGAAGGTGAACCGCGTCAGTATGATCGCACCGTTCAACTTCGTTGTGCCGGTGGCAGGGACGGTGCTTTCCGCGATTTTCCTCGGTGAGAATATCCTGGATATCAAATACGCGGTGGCGCTGGTGCTGGTGTGCTCAGGGATTTGGTGGGTAAATAAGCGCAGTGCCTGAGAAGAACATGGCCGGGTGCGGTTTCGCCTTACCCGGCCTGTAAGTTAACGTGCTCTGATAAAACTGCCATCGGGCTGGCGCGTAAACAGCACCTGCTGACCATTTCCGGTATCAATCGTTAACCCGGTCACGACACCGCTGGCATTCTGGCGGATCTGCACCATCTGGCCATTCTGTAAATTGCTAAGCGGTTTACCCGCCCCTTCAACCTGTGCCATGGCATAGACATCTGTTGGCGGCAGGTTATGGTCGCGGAACAGCTGCGCGAGCGTTTTACCCGGCTCTACACGATACGAGCGCCATTGCTGCTCGATACCTGTCGGTTGCTGGGTTTGCGGTTGTTCAGGAGCCGATGCCTGCTCCTGTGGTTGTTCGTCTTGTACTGGCTCTGGCTCAACGGGAGCGACCTGGCCCGGATCGTTAGAGGGGGTGACCAGCTGAGTCTGCATTGGCTGAGGGTCTGGCTGCGGCTGCGCCTGAGACTGGATATCCAGCTGCGCGTTGCGGGCGACTGGCGCGCTATCGCTGTTATCGCCACCAGAAGGAAGCAGGAAGCCCAGAATAACCAGCAGCGCCCCAATGATGATGCCTTTGCGATGCAAAGATGGCAGCGGGTCCATGAGGCGAAAATTGTCTGGTGCTTGCCAGATTTTCGCCAGGGTAGGTTTCAGTTCAAATCGCCCGGGCATGGCTTTCCTCCTGCTCCGCGTCTTTTTTATCCTGTCCTGAGAAGTGTAGTTTGCTAACTGCCTGAAGGGCGTAACAAAGTCGGCTTCCGTGACACATATTTAGGAAATATCCTGACGGGCTCTATTGTTTCTGTTTCCCCGCGATTTGTCATCTTAACTTAAGACAAAGTTTTACCCGATGGGGTGTGACTGTTATGCTGCCCGCTACTTTAAATGTGATGGAAGGAAAACCCATGACCACCCCGACTTTTGACACCATCGAAGCGCAGGCAAGCTACGGTATCGGCTTGCAGGTAGGACAGCAGCTGAGCGAATCCGGCCTGGAAGGACTGTTACCGGAAGCGCTGGTGGCGGGTATCGCTGACGCGCTGGAAGGCAAACACCCTGCTGTTCCTGTCGATGTTGTGCACCGTGCGCTGCGCGAAATCCACGAACGTGCTGACGCCGTACGTCGCTCACGTTTCGAAGAGATGGCAGCAGAAGGCGTTAAATTCCTGGAAGAGAACCGCGAGCGCGAAGGCGTGAACAGCACCGAATCTGGCCTCCAGTTCCGCGTAATCAACCAGGGCGAGGGCGCAATTCCGGCTCGTACTGACCACGTTCGCGTGCATTACACCGGTAAGCTTATCGACGGTACTGTGTTTGACAGCTCTGTTGCGCGCGGCGAACCGGCTGAATTCCCGGTAAATGGCGTTATCGCTGGCTGGATCGAAGCGCTGACCCTGATGCCAGTGGGTTCCAAATGGGAACTGACTATCCCGCAAAACCTGGCCTACGGCGAGCGTGGCGCCGGCGCGTCTATCCCGCCATTCAGCACCCTGGTGTTTGAAGTCGAGCTGCTGGAAATCCTGTAATCGGCTTTTCTTATTTCCTCTCTCCGCCCGGGGAGAGGAAAATAGTGATAAAACCTATAGTTACGACGGAATCAATATTTTATCTTGCAAACGAAACTGTTGCGTGTATTTTTGTGAGCTGTTTCGCGCTGTATGAGTGATATGACACTCACTTTCAACATATTGTTAACATAATATCCAATTCATAGTATTCATCCCGCCGATTCTTACCTAATATCGATTAGCCCTTACACGGGGAACGTCATTTTTTTGACGTATTTAAAGGCCAGAAGAGCCTTAACAACACAGACAGGCATAAACAGGAAAATATCACATGGTAGATCAGGTCAAAGTCGTCGCTGAAGAAGAAGCGCCGTCTGAACAGTCGCTACGGCGCAATCTCACAAACCGTCATATTCAGCTTATTGCCATCGGGGGTGCCATTGGTACCGGGCTGTTTATGGGGTCGGGCAAAACCATCAGTCTTGCCGGGCCGTCGATCATCTTCGTTTATATGATCATTGGTTTTATGCTCTTCTTCGTGATGCGCGCAATGGGTGAATTGCTGCTCTCGAATCTCGAATATAAATCCTTCAGCGACTTCGCATCCGACCTGTTAGGGCCGTGGGCAGGTTATTTTACGGGCTGGACTTACTGGTTCTGCTGGGTTGTCACAGGGATGGCCGACGTGGTTGCCATTACCGCATACGCCCAGTTCTGGTTCCCCGGCCTTTCTGACTGGGTGGCATCGCTGGCGGTGATTGTTCTGCTGCTGAGCCTCAACCTGGCTACCGTGAAAATGTTCGGTGAAATGGAGTTCTGGTTTGCGATGATCAAAATCGTCGCCATCGTGGGGCTGATTGTGGTGGGGCTGGTCATGGTTCTCACGCACTTCCAGTCGCCTACGGGGGTTCAGGCTTCCTTTACCCATCTGTGGAATGACGGTGGCTGGTTCCCGAAAGGGCTGAGCGGCTTCTTTGCCGGCTTCCAGATTGCGGTGTTTGCGTTTGTGGGTATTGAGCTGGTGGGCACCACCGCTGCGGAAACCAAAGATCCGGAGAAATCCCTGCCTCGTGCCATCAACTCCATCCCCGTGCGTATCATTATGTTCTACGTGTTCGCGCTGATTATCATCATGTCGGTCACGCCGTGGAGTTCTGTTGTGCCAACCAAGAGCCCGTTCGTCGAGCTGTTTGTGCTGGTGGGTCTGCCGGCGGCGGCAAGCCTGATTAACTTCGTGGTGCTGACCTCTGCGGCCTCTTCGGCAAACAGCGGCGTGTTCTCTACCAGCCGTATGCTGTTTGGCCTGGCGCAGGAAGGTGTTGCGCCGAGCGCGTTCGCGAAATTGTCTAAGCGTGCGGTACCGGCGAAAGGGCTGACCTTCTCCTGTATGTGTCTGTTGGGCGGCGTGGTGATGCTCTACGTTAACCCGAGCGTGATTGGCGCGTTCACCATGATCACCACGGTGTCTGCGATCCTGTTCATGTTTGTCTGGACCATCATCCTGTGTTCATACCTGGTGTACCGCAAACAGCGTCCGCACCTGCATGAAAAATCGATCTACAAGATGCCGCTGGGCAAGCTGATGTGCTGGGTGTGCATGGCGTTCTTCGCGTTCGTTATCGTGCTGCTGACGCTGGAAGATGATACCCGTCAGGCGTTGATTGTTACGCCGCTTTGGTTCATCGCGCTGGGTCTGGGCTGGCTGTTTATCGGTAAGAAACGCATGGCAGGCGTAAGGTAAAAGCAAAACGGCAACCTCGGTTGCCGTTTTTAGTTTTTGCGCCCTCTCCCTGTGAGAGAGGGTTGGGGTGAGGGCATCATGCCGCAGCGGCCTTTTTTATTCACCTGCTAATGCACGCGGGAAAAGAACGTTATTTTCAAGGCTGATGTGTTCCATCAGATCGTCGATCATTTCGTTAATGCCGTTGTACATCGCTTTCCAGGTGGTGCAGGCTTCTGGCGGCGGAGTGACGTTGTTGGTGGTGTGTTTGATCACTTCCAGCAGTTCGCCCGCATCGTCGTGCTCGCTTTCCATCACGCTGATTGGCCCCATCGCCTGGCTACCCATTCCCTGTTTGATCATCGGGAAGAGGATTTGCTCTTCTTTCATCATGTGGCTGGAAAGTTCTTCATGCAGCATGGTCAGGTATTTTGCCAGACCGCGTGGAACTGAAGGTTTGTCAGCATGAACACGTTCAACTTTGGTCGCCTGTAAAATCAGTTCTGGCAGCTGTTCACGGTGACGGTCGTGGTAACGCACGATGATGTGGTCGATGATCTCTGCAAGCTCAACCTTGCGCCAGTCTTTCTCGACAGGCTGCTCGGCCAGTTTTGCCAGCTCCGCTTCGATAATCTCTACATCCAGCTCTTTGCGCGAAGCTGCGCGCGCCAGTGTTTGCTTACCGCCGCAGCAGTAATCCATGTCGTATTTACGAAACAGCGCAGAAGCGCGAGGGATGGAGAGCGCCAGCTCGCCGAGTGGTTTGTCGCGGAAGGCCATAGCAGTTACCTCATCATCAATAATATAAGATGCATTTTAAATGCATCTTTAAGCCGATACTATAACCCTTTAGTGGCACGCACGAAAATGTGAGGGGAATCACAAAAATTTCTTATGTTTTAAGCTTCTGAATGAATTCAAAAAATTCCAGGTAAGGGGGTTTTGAAACTGAAGAAACATTAAACAACACGGCCTGCCTGCCGATAGTTACACGTCAGACAATATCCTGCATATAAAAAAGGCGAAGAATGTTTAAACGTATAAAAGTGATTACCCTCCTGGTCTCGGTGCTGCTTGTGCTCGGCATCATGCAACTGATCTCCGCCGGCATTTTTATTAATGCGCTAAATAACGACAAAGATAACTTCACCGTTTCTCAGGTGGCGAGCCAAAACGTGGCGGAATTCACCGATGCGTGGATCAGCCTCAACCAGGCGCGTGTTACCCTGAACCGCGGGATGTTGCGTCTGCAAAGCAGCGTGGCGACCCAGATTAACGGCGGTCAGCTGAATGAGCTGGTAGAGACGGCAAAAAATCTGCTGGCGGATGCACAAGCGCATTTCGATAAATACTACGCGCTGCCAAATACCCCAGGGCTGGGTGAAGACTTGCCAAAGCAGCTGGAAGAACAGTACCGCATTTACTCCGCCACGCTGACACAAATGAACGTACTGCTGGGGCAGGGCAATCTGGAAGACATGTTCAAACAGAATGCCGAGCAGAAGCAGAACGCGATGCAGAAAGTCTATCACGAGTGGCGTACTGCCCAGGCGAAGCTCGCCAACAAAGGGATCAAGGACAATGAAAGTGACTATAAGCGCATCCTGTGGGCGCTCTCTGTCATTATGCTGATCGTCGTGGGTGTGATTATCGCCAGCTGGATTGCAATGCGTCGTGTCCTGCTGCTGCCGTTGCAGGATGTCATCGGTCATATCCGTGCCATTGCCGCCGGTGATTTGACTCAGCCGGTTGAAGCGAGTGGTAAAAATGAGATGGCGCTGCTGGCCCACAATGTCCAGGAGATGCAAAAAGCACTGGCAAATACGGTTGGTGTGGTGCGCCAGGGGGCCGATACCATCTATACCGGGGCCGGTGAAATTTCCGCGGGCAGCAACGACCTTTCTTCCCGTACTGAACAACAGGCCGCTTCTCTGGAAGAAACCGCAGCCAGCATGGAACAGTTGACGGCAACCGTTAAACAAAACGCCGATAATGCACGTCAGGCTTCCCGCCTGGCGCTGGATGCTTCTTCAACTGCGAAGAAAGGCGGCAGCGTAGTGGAAGGCGTGGTACGTACCATGGACGAAATTGCTACCAGTTCCAGCAAAATTGCCCAGATCACGAACGTTATCGACGGTATCGCTTTCCAGACCAATATCCTGGCGCTGAACGCAGCGGTTGAAGCGGCGCGCGCGGGTGAGCAGGGCCGTGGCTTTGCAGTGGTGGCGGGTGAAGTCCGTACCCTGGCACAACGCAGCGCTCAGGCCGCGAAAGAGATCAAAGCGCTGATCGATGATTCCGGCGAACGCGTTAGCGCGGGCTCTCAGCTGGTGAACGAAGCGGGGGCCACGATGGCGGAAATCGTCAATGCCGTGACCCGCGTGACGGACATTATGGGTGAGATTGCTTCTGCGTCTGACGAGCAGAGTCGCGGTATCGACCAGGTCGGTCAGGCTGTTGCAGAGATGGATCGTGTGACTCAGCAAAACGCCTCGCTGGTGGAGGAGTCTGCGGCGGCGGCGGCGGCGCTGGAAGATCAGGCTGCACGTCTGAACGAAGCGGTCGCGGTATTTAAAATTGCACGCGGCCAGGCAGTGAAAGCGGCTCCGGTAAAAACCTATGTGCCAAAAACACAGCCCGTAGCCACGGCAACGGAAGCCAACTGGGAAACCTTCTGACATCATGCCGGGTGACGCTGACGCTTACCCGGCCTACTGTTTTGTAGGCCCCGCAAACGCAGCGCCGCTGGGCAATGCTCACATCTCAGATGCCGGAACGACCATCGGTTTTTCCGGCTTTGCCCTCACCGCAATCACCACACCAACCACCAGCAGTAGTATTCCACAGGCTGTCAGCAGCGGCGGCACGCTCTGGCGCATCAGGAAGGTGTAAAGCAGCCCGGCAAGGGTTTCAAAGACAATCAGTGGCCCCAGGATCACCGTGGGTAACTTCTGGCTGGCGATGTTCCAGCAAAGCGCGCCCACCCAGGAGCAGAGCACCGCGATAGCCACCATTAATCCGACAAACACCCACGGGCGCGGCCCGAAGGGCAGGGCGAATTCAGGTTGCTGCACACCTAACCATGCACAGGCTCCCACGTATCCCACCAGCGAGACGGGCAGCGTAACCAGTGCCTGCGCCGTTGCCCACATCATCGGATGTTTGTCCGGGTTTTCCCGCAACCAGCGGGCATTACGCAAGGCATACCACGTCCAGCACACCACGGAAACCAGCGCCAGTAAGATGCCAGAGCCGTAACGCCACCAGCTGAAATCAGTAAGCCCGTGACTGAGCTCGGCAACGTTCACACACACTAACCCGGCGGCGATGCAGACCAGTGCAGGCACCATTTTTGACCACGCCAGTTTGCCATCGCGTTGGCTGTAAAGCAGGTTGGCAAACACCGGGATCACTACCGGCAGCGTGCCGATAATCATGGTGGAAACCGGCGCGCCCGTGCGCTGAATGGCACTGGCGAGACACACGTAATAGATGAGGTTTCCCATCATGGTTAATGCCAGCGCGGTTCCCCAGTCCTGGCGGCTAAGCTGGCGCAACCGCCCGCGGCCAAACCAGGCCAGAGGAAGGGCAATCAGCCCAAGTGCCAGATAGCGCCCGGTAGACTGCAAAATCGCCGGGTATTCCGGCACGATAACAGGGCCAACAAAAATCAGCCCCCACATCAAACCTGCAAGCAGGGCATACAACACGCCGCTAATCATTTTTCCATCCACATTCATTCACTCTGACATCAGTGTAGAAAGGGAAATCAGCGCCGTATTGTATGAGATTGCGCATTAGCGCTTAACGACCTGCTTCTGGTAGCGCACTGGCGTGATGCCATAGCGACGGGTGAACGCGCGGGTTAAATGGGACTGATCGGTAAGGCCGGTTGCGGCGGCCACTTCTGCGGCGGGCATTCCGTGAGTCAGAAACGCTTTGGCACGCCAGAGACGGATTGCCATCAGCATCTGATGCGGAGTGACATGGAAATGGGCTTTGAACTGGCGCTGAAAATGGTACGGACTTAGCGACACCACATTTGCCAGTTCATCTAATGTGAGCGGATGCATATAGTTGTCGTGCAGATAATCACGCACGCGTTCGAAGCGATGTGCGCCTTCCTGAATCACGGGGGCATGGCGAGCGAGCGGCTGGAATGTCTCTATCAGCTCCAGCAGCATCCCTTTTTGCGCCAGCGGATCGTCCGTGTGCCACAGGCCGTATATTAGCTGGCCGATGTGCTGTGAGCGAAGGGGATCGTGGCGTGTCACATCGTTAAACCACCAGTGGCGGATGCCGGTCACCTCTTCAAGAAGTTGGGGTTCAAGATAGACCATCCGGTAGCGCCAGCCGTCGTCAGTGGCGGACTCGCCGGTGTGGATCTCGTCTGGGTTCATGGTGACAACAGATTGCGCAGGGGCAAGATACTGAGTCCCGCGATAACGAAAGCGCTCGGCACCGGTTTCTATGGTGCCGATACCAAAGGCTTCGTGGGTGTGAGGCTCAAAGGCGTAGTCTGAAATATGTGCATGATACAGTTCGATGCCCGGCACCTGCGCCAGGTGGCGAAAGCGCGCGCTGTCTCTCTCATCAGTGAACTGTTCTGGTACGCCTTGCACGGTGAACCTCCTCGTGGGTCATCTCTTCATTATCAGAGATGACCCGAGGGGATGCCACAAAAAATAACCAGTTTGTAACAATTACAGGATCGCTTTGACGCTCTCAGCCAGTGGCGTCGTTGGGCGGCCAATCAGCTTGCTCAGGGTATGGCTGTCATCGAACAGGCCACCTTTAGACGCGCCGGTATCGGAATCAGCAAGCATATCTGCCAGCCCGGCAGGCAAACCAACGCCTTTCAGCGCGGCGGCAAAGTCGGCTTCGCTAAGGTTCTGATACGCCACGTTTTTACCGCTCTGTTTGCTCAGCTCCGCGGCCAGTTCGCTCAGCGTCCAGGCGTTATCTCCCGCCAGTTCATACACCTTACCCGCGTGACCCTCCTGCGAGATAACCGTTGCGGCGGCAGCGGCATAGTCTTCACGGGTCGCGGAGGCAATTTTGCCCTCACCGGCGGCACCAATGAAAACGCCATGCTCAAGGGCAGGCGGTGCACTTGCCAGATAGTTTTCGGTATACCAGCCGTTGCGCAGCAGGGCGTAAGGCACGCCAGATTCAGCCAGCGCTTTCTCGGTGGCGACGTGCTCAACGTGCAGCCCCAGAGGGGATTTATCGGCATGCAGCAGGCTGGTATAAGCGATGAATTTCACGCCCGCAGCTTTAGCAGCGTTGATAACGTTCTGGTGCTGCGTTGCGCGTTGGCCCACTTCGCTGGATGAGATCAACAGGAGCTTATCCACACCGTTCAGCGCCGTGGTGAATGCCGCCTGGTCGGTATAATCCGCCTGACGCACAACAATACCTTGCTGGCTCAGTGCTCCGGCTTTTGCCGGATTACGCACAATGGCCACAATCTGGCTGGCCGGAACGGTTTTCAGCAGGTGTTCAATAACGAGTTGGCCAAGCTGGCCGGTTGCACCGGTAATCGCGATCATGAGGGAACTCCTTCGTGTTTGTCTTGTGTTGTGGCACACTATCACCAACACTAACTTTTAGTAAGTACGCACAAAAAGGTAAGTATGAAAACGACGCCAACGCTCAGTGAACAGTTACGGGACGGAAACCTGTTTGCCGAACAGTGCCCATCGCGTGAAGTGTTAAAGCATGTCACCAGCCGCTGGGGCGTGCTGATCCTGGTGGCGCTGCGCGATGGCACGCACCGCTTTAGCGACCTGCGCCGTAAAATGGGCGGCGTGAGCGAGAAGATGCTGGCCCAGTCGCTTCAGGCGCTGGAGCAGGACGGATTTATCGATCGCGTGTCGTATCCGGTCGTGCCGCCGCATGTAGAGTATAGCCTGACGCCGCTAGGGGTTGAGGTGAGCGAGAAAGTGGCCGCACTGGCAGACTGGATTGAGGTGAATACGCCGAAGGTGATGGCTAATCGGGACGATCGTGCGGCGTAAAAGCCGGGTGGCGGCTTCGCCTTACCCGGCCTACCCGTAATTTTCCACCCCGTAGGCCGGGTAAGCGCAAGCGCCACCCGGCACAATGACTACTTGCTCAAATCCACCTGATAAATTGCAAACCCGATATCGTCTGTTCCGACCTTATTCATCGGGTACTGCGCCTTATCCTTAATGAACGTCGCTGCCTTATCGGACGGTGACGTTTCAATGCGGATATCCAGCTTCGTGTCGCTGTGGATCGGCGCCAGACGCCAGTTGTTATCCACCGCCGGATGGATTTCACCCGCCTTTTTCGACTCTGCGCTGATCCAGGCTGCCAGCACGGAGCGGTTCTCGTCTGGCGAAGCAAAGGCGATATGGCTGTCACCCGTTCCGGCAAACTTACCGCCGTAGGCGCGGTAATTATTGGTGACCACCAGGAAGGTCGCCTCAGGATCAAGTGGCTTACCGTTGAAGGTCAGGTGTTTGATGCGTTCTGCCTGCGGATTGATGGCCTGGCACTCGCCGTCATATTTCGCAGGTTGAGTAACATCAATCTGATAATCCACTCCGTCGATCACGTCGAAGTTATAGGTGCGGAACCCGTCCCAGTTAATCAGCGACTGCGGTTTACTGCTGTGCGGATCGATCTGATTAAACTGCCCGGCAGAGCACTCAAGCCAGTCTTTCACCTCTTTACCCGTTGCTTTTACCACCACCAGCGTGTTCGGGTAGAGATAGAGATCGGCGGCATTTCGGAAGGTGAGCTGGCCCTTTTCAACTTCAACATAGCTTGCCGGGTCATTCTTACGCCCACCCACTTTGAACGGTGCGGCGGCAGAAAGCACCGGTAGTTTTGCCAGATCCGGATCGCCCTGAATAAAGTGTTCCGCGTAGGCTTTCTGCGCCATGTTGACCACCTGTACAGTTGGATCATCCTGTACAAGCGCCAGGAAACTGTACATGTTGTCGGCGGATTTACCGATCGGTTTGCTGACGAATTCGCGCGTGGCGTCATGGTCGTGCTTCAGCACGTCGACCAGTTTTTTATCTTCAGCGGCCAGTGATTTTTTGGCGGAGGCATCATAAATTGGGCGCGCTTCGGCTTTAGACTGGGTCACTTTCCAGCTGCCGCTGTCGTTATTCAGCACCAAATCCACCACCCCAAGATGATCGCCCCACATGCCAGGCATCACCGACGGCACGCCGTTCAGCGTCCCTTTTTCAACATCTGCCCCTTTGATGCTGGCGAAATCTTTACCCGGGAAGATGGCATGAGCGTGACCAAAGAGAATGGCATCCACGCCCGGCACTTCACTCAGGTAGTACACTGAGTTTTCCGCCATCACCTGATACGGGTCGGCTGAAAGCCCCGAATGGGCGACCACCACCACCAGGTCAGCCCCTTTCTCGCGCATCTCCGGCACATATTTGCGGGCGGTTTCGGTGATGTCGTTAACGGTCACTTTGCCGCTGAGGTTGGCTTTATCCCACGTCATTATCTGTGGCGGTACAAAGCCGATATAACCGATTTTCAGCGACTGCTTTTTACCGTCTTTATCGACGACTTCAGTTTCTTTAATCAGGTAAGGGGTAAATAAGGGTTTTTGGGTCTTAACGTCGATGATATTGGCGTTAACGTACGGGAACTTCGCGCCAGCCAGCGCATCGTGAAGGTATTTCAGACCGTAGTTAAACTCATGGTTACCCAGGTTGCCGACAGTATAATCCAGGGTGTTCAACGCCTTATACACCGGATGGATCTCGCCTTTTTTCAGCCCCTTAGCGGCCATATAGTCGCCAAGCGGGCTGCCCTGAATTAAATCACCGTTATCGACCAGTACGCTGTTTTTCACTTCAGCACGCGCGGCATTGATCAAACTTGCCGTACGTACCAGTCCGAATTTTTCCGTTGGCGTATCTTTGTAGTAATCGAAGTCCATCATGTTGCTGTGCAGATCGGTGGTTTCCAGAATGCGGAGATCCACCGTCGCCGCCTGTACACTTGCTGCGATCAGCGTTGCCAGGAGCGTTGCGCTAAACTTAATCATCAGAGGAGTCCTTTTTTCGATCCAAGCCACAAAAGAATATGTATGTATATTTTGTTGCTTACAGAATTGTGAATCCTGCCAGAAAAAAGCATTTTGAAATCAGTATTGCCTCACAGATAGCGGAATTGTTCACATTACGATATAAATAAAACAACGAGTTATGCCCACTGCGTTAATAAAGAGGTGGAGAATGTTAGATAAGATTTGTCAGCTCGCACGGGATGCGGGTGATGCCATTATGCAAGTGTATGACGGTGCAAAACCGATGGACGTCGTGAGTAAAGCGGATGACTCCCCGGTCACCGCGGCTGATATCGCGGCGCACGGCGTGATCCTGAAAGGGTTACAGGCGCTAACGCCTGATATTCCCGTACTCTCAGAAGAGGCGCCGCAAGGCTGGGATGAACGCCAGCACTGGCAGCGCTACTGGTTGGTCGACCCGCTGGATGGCACCAAAGAATTTATTAAGCGTAACGGTGAGTTCACCGTCAATATCGCGTTGATTGAAAAAGGGAAAGCGATACTTGGCGTAGTGTACGCGCCGGTCATGAAGGTGATGTACAGCGCCGCCGATGGCAAAGCCTGGAAAGAAGAGTGCGGTGTGCGTAAGCAGATCCAGGTGCGCGATGCGCGGCCACCGCTGGTGGTGATCAGCCGTTCGCACAGTGACAACGAGCTGAAAGAGTACCTGCAACAGTTGGGTGAGCACCAGACCACGTCGATTGGCTCATCGCTGAAATTCTGTCTGGTGGCAGAGGGCCATGCGCAGCTTTATCCCCGTTTCGGGCCAACCAACGTCTGGGATACGGCCGCAGGCCATGCTGTGGCCGCCGCAGCCGGTGCGCATGTTCATGACTGGCAGGGCAAGCCGCTTGACTACACCCCGCGCGAGTCGTTTTTAAACCCAGGCTTCAGGGTATCTATTTACTGAGCCAGTAGCTTATGCAGCAGGGCAACCACCTGCTGCACCTCTTCCTGCGTCAGGGCACCATCTTTGGCCCACTGCACGCGACCTTCTTTATCCAGCACCACAATCGCAGAACTCTCTTCTTCCAGTTGCCAGGCCTTACGCGTCACACCATTGCTGTCGACAATAAACTGCGACCACGGGTAGAGCTTTTTATTGCTCTCCAGGCTTGAGCGTACGAACATCCCGGAGCCCGGGATGGCATCGTCGGTGTTCACAATGGTGGTGGTCTGGTAGCGGTCATGAGGGAATTTTGCGGCCTTGATCGCTTCTACCAGGGTTGCGTTTTTTTCTTTTGCAGATGTACGACCGGCAATATGTTGTACAACTCTCACTTTGCCCGCGAGCTGCGCGCTATTCCAGGGTTTGTAGCTAAACTTATCATTGTTGAGAATCAATTCTCCCCGGTCAGCAATACCGACTGGCGGTACACGTTGTCCGTTTTCAAAGTTGTGCGCGCCGGCCCACAGTGGCAGAAGCAGAAATGCTGCTGCCAGGATGTTACGTAGGGTCATGGTGTTTCCTTATTTTTTAGCAGGTGATCCGACCACTTGGTCTTACGCTTTAAGCATAAGTGCGATCAAGAGGGTTTACCCGCAATCCCAATGCCAGATTGCGGGCGAACGCACATAACCACGAAAAAACGACGGCTTATACTGCCCTTAGTCATGGTTTGCAAAGAATATTCTGATTAATTGTAATCAAACGGTAAATAAACTTATGCACACTGGGTATCAACGGTAGTTCTGGTCTATAGTCATTGGGCAATAAATTTGCGCTCAGGACAGTCGGGCCGATTGTGGCACCGCAAGAGCGTATGATTCGCAGGAGATACAAGAATGAAAATTTTCCAACGCTACAACCCGCTTCAGGTGGCGAAGTACGTGAAGATCCTGTTCCGTGGACGGTTGTATATCAAGGATGTTGGCGCTTTCGAGTTCGATAAGGGCAAGATCCTTATCCCGAAAGTCAAGGATAAGCAGCACTTGTCTGTGATGTCCGAAGTCAACCGTCAGGTTATGCGTCTGCAAACTGAGATGGCTTAACCAACGTGCTATGCAGTAGTTAAAAAAACGGCTCCCAATGGGAGCCGTTGATGTTTATGGGGACTTACGCAGAAACCTGCTCCTCCGCGTCTGGCAGCTTCGGCACCAGCACGGTTGGTTTGTTGTCGATACGCGTCACCAGCAGCTGGTCGATGCGGTAGTTATCAATATCCACCACTTCAAACTTATAGCCAGAGAACTTCACCGAGTCGGTACGTTTCGGGATTTTACGCAGCATAAACATCATAAAGCCGCCGATCGTCTCATAGTTGCCGGACTGCGGGAATTCGTCGATGTCCAGCACGCGCATTACGTCTTCGATCGGCGTGCCGCCGTCGATCAGCCATGAGTTCTCGTCACGCTGAACAATTTGCTCTTCCATGCCCTGGCCAACCAGGTCGCCCATCAGTGTGGTCATCACATCGTTCAGCGTGATAATACCCACCACCAGCGCGTATTCGTTCATGATAACCGCGAAGTCTTCGCCCGCTGTTTTGAAACTTTCCAGCGCTTCTGAGAGCGTCAGGGTGTCCGGCACAATCAGCGTGTTACGGATCTGTACGCCGCTGTTCAGCGCCAGGCTCTGGTTCGCCAGCACGCGGTTCAGCAGGTCTTTGGAGTCCACATAACCGATGATGTGGTCGATATCTTCGTTACAGACCAGGAATTTAGAGTGCGGGTGTTCCGCCACTTTGCTCTTCAGGCTCTGTTCGTCTTCATGCAAATCAAACCAGATAACACTTTCGCGCCCGGTCATGGAAGACGGTACGGTACGGGATTCCAGTTCAAAAACGTTCTCGATTAACTCATGTTCTTGTTTGCGCAGAACACCCGCCAGCGCCCCGGCTTCCACTACCGCATAAATATCGTCGGAGGTGATGTCATCTTTACGCACCATTGGCAGCTTAAAGACGCGGAAAATCATGTTCGCCAGGCCATTGAAGAACCACACCAGCGGGCGGAACACGTACAGGCAGAAGCGCATCGGGTTGATGATACGCAAAGCTACAGCTTCTGGCGCAATCATACCGATGCGTTTCGGGGTCAGGTCGGCGATCAGAATGAACAGACCGGTCACCAGCGAGAAAGAGAGAATAAAGCTCAACTGCTCGGCAAGTTCTGCGGACATGTACTGAATAAAGAGGCTGTGGAACGCCGGAGAAAACGCCGCGTCGCCCACGATACCGCCCAGGATGGCGACCGCGTTCAGGCCAATTTGCACCACGGTGAAGAACATCCCCGGGTTTTCCTGCATTTTCAGAACGCGGTGCGCGTTGATGTTGCCTTCGTCGGCGAGCAGCTTAAGTTTGATTTTTCGGGACGCAGCCAGCGAGATCTCAGAGATTGAGAAAAATGCACTAACGGCAATAAGACAAAGTATTACTAAAATACTGTTTAACATAGTTTATCCGGCTTCTCGCCAGATCCTCGGAAGGGAAGTTGATCACGTTTGTGTGAAAACACATTGAACACCAGCTCGTAGCGTTGAGCTGATTATTTCAGCGGGTAGTATAGCGTAAAGGAGTGTAAACCTGCCAGAGGTCACATTTTGAGTGGTTTGTGCAGGAAATACCGCGCCACACGGGTCGTGTGGCGCTATACAAGTGATCAGGCCAGCTGTGGCGGCAGGCACACGCCGATGCCACCAATACCGCAGTAGCCATACGGGTTTTTATGCAGATACTGCTGGTGATCGTCCTCGGCATAGTAGAACGGTTTTGCGGAAGCGATTTCCGTCGTGACCTGGCGGTCATCCCCGGCGTCACGCATGGCGCTCTGGAAGCGTTCCAGGCTGGCGTGCGCAGCGGCATCCTGCTCTGGGGTCAGCGGGTAGATCGCAGAACGGTACTGGGTGCCGTGGTCGTTGCCCTGACGCATCCCCTGGGCCGGGTCATGGTTTTCCCAGAACACCTGGAGCAGTTGTTCATAGCTAATGATGGACGGATCATAGACCACACGGACCGCTTCGGCGTGTCCGGTTTCGCCTGAGCACACTTCGCGGTAGGTTGGGTTCGGTGTGTAACCGCCGGTATAACCCGCAGCGGTGCTGTAAACGCCCGGAAGCTGCCAGAACAGGCGTTCCACACCCCAGAAGCAGCCCATGGCGAACAGGGCGATTTCCATTCCTTCCGGGACGTTAGTCATTGAATGATCGTTTACGGCGTGTAAAGTCGCTACAGGCATTGGGGTGTTCCGTCCCGGTAATGCATCTGATTGAGAAACAAGATGCTTTTTGTCGAATAAACTCACGGTTTGGCCTCCCGGGCAGCGATGTTTCGGTTAAGGTTGTCATGAAGCGTTTAATTGAACACAATAAATACGCTGAATGAGTCTAGATTTAATCATAAGAAATATTTGGGTGTTTAACCCTTTTTCAACCCGCTAATTGGGTTTTGGGCTGTAAAGCCGTATGGAGCCGCGGAGCGGCACTTCATTTGCTTCCAGGGTGGAAACAAGGATATTCAGGAGAAAACGTGCCAAAGATCCGCCAGTTATGTTTGGTCAGTTTATTGCTGACAAGCGGAGTCGCCAGCGCGGCGAATGTCCGTTTGCAGGTTGAGGGGTTATCCGGGGCGCTGGAAAAGAACGTGCGTGCACAGTTGTCTACGATTCAGGGAGACGAAGTGACGCCGGACCGGCGTTTTCGCGCACGTGTTGATGACGCGATCCGCGAAGGGTTAAAAGCGCTCGGCTATTACGAGCCGACCATCGATTTCGATTTACGTCCGCCACCGGCCAAAGGCCGGCAGGTATTGATCGCCCGTGTTTCGCCGGGCGAGCCGGTACTGATTGGCGGCACGGATGTGGTACTGCGCGGTGGTGCGCGTACCGACAGGGATTATCTGGATCTGCTCGGCACACGTCCGAAAATCGGTACGGTGCTGGATCATGGCGATTACGACCATTTCAAAAAAGAACTCACCTCTGTTTCGCTGCGAAAGGGCTATTTCGACAGCCAGTTCAACAAAAGCCAGCTGGGGATCTCACTGGAAAGGCATCAGGCCTTCTGGGATATCGACTTTGACAGCGGCGAACGCTACCGCTTCGGCGATGTGACCTTTGAAGGCTCGCAAATCCGCGAAGAGTATCTGCAAAATCTGATCCCGTTTAAAAAGGGTGATTACTATCAGTCGAGGGATTTGGCGGAGTTAAACCGTCGCTTGTCGGCGACCGGATGGTTTAACTCGGTTGTTGTTGCCCCGGAGTTTGATAAATCCCGCAAGACCAAGGTGTTGCCGCTGCATGGCGTTGTATCGCCGCGCACCGAGAACACCATTGAGACGGGGATAGGCTATTCGACGGACGTGGGCCCCCGGGTGAAATCCACGTGGAAAAAACCGTGGATGAACTCCTACGGCCACAGCCTGACGACCAGCGCCAGTATCTCTTCGCCAGAGCAACAGCTGGACTTCAGCTATAAAATGCCGCTGCTGAAAAATCCGCTGGAACAGTACTATCTGGTGCAGGGTGGTTTTAAACGCACCGATCTGAACGATACCGAATCAGATTCCACCACGCTTGCGCTGTCGCGCTTCTGGGATCTTTCGAGCGGCTGGCAGCGCGCCATTAACCTGCGCTGGAGCCTCGATCACTTTACCCAGGCGAATGTCACGAACACCACCATGCTGCTGTATCCCGGCGTGATGATTAGCCGCACCCGTTCGCGAGGTGGCCTGATGCCAGACTGGGGCGATTCCCAGCGCTACTCCATCGATTACTCCAACACGATGTGGGGCTCTGACGTCGACTTCACGGTGGTGCAGGCGCAAAACGTCTGGATCCGAACCCTCTACGATAAACACCGCTTCGTCATGCGCGGCAATCTTGGCTGGATTGAAACCGGCGATTTCGACAAAGTCCCGCCTGACCTGCGTTTCTTCGCCGGTGGCGATCGCAGTATTCGTGGGTATAAGTACAAATCCATCGCGCCAAAAGATGACAGCGGCAAGCTGATCGGTGCGTCCAAGCTGGCGACAGGCTCACTGGAATACCAGTACAACGTCAGCGGAAAATGGTGGGGCGCTATGTTTGTGGATGGCGGTGAAGCCGTGAGTGATATTCGCCGCAGCGATTTCAAAACCGGCGCGGGCGTGGGCGTGCGCTGGCAGTCTCCTGTTGGGCCAATCAAACTCGATTTTGCCGTGCCTGTGGGTGACAAAGACGAACACGGTTTACAGTTTTATATCGGTCTGGGGCCTGAATTATGAGTTTATGGAAGAAGATAAGCCTCGGGGTGCTGATTTTTATCGTGCTGTTGCTCGGTACCGTGGCGTTCCTGGTGGGGACCACTACCGGCCTGCATCTGCTGTTTAACGCGGCTAACCGCTGGGTTCCGGGGCTGGAGATTGGCCAGGTGACAGGCGGCTGGCGCGATCTGCGTCTGAAGAATATTCGCTATCAACAGCCCGGTGTGGCGGTTAACGCGGGCGAATTCCATCTGGCGGTCAAGCCTGGATGTTTACGCGACAGCAAACTGTGCGTGAACGATCTATCGCTAAAAGATGTGAACGTGGCGATAGATTCGAAAAAAATGCCGAAGTCTGCGCCGGTAGAAGAACAGGATACTGGCCCGCTTAATCTCTCCACGCCTTACCCCATCGCGCTCTACCGGGTGGCGCTGAATAACGTCAATATCAAAATCGACGACACCACCGTGTCCGTGATGGACTTCTCCTCTGGTCTGCGCTGGCAGGAAAAAAATCTCACTCTGACGCCAACCTCACTGCAAGGGCTGTTGATTGCCCTGCCGAAAGTGGCAAAAGTGGCGCAGGAAGAGATTGTTGAACCGAAGATCCAGAACCCGCAGCCAGAAGAAAAACCGCTTGGTGAAACGCTGACGGAACTCTTCGCAAAACCGGTGCTGCCGGAAATGACCGACGTGCACTTGCCGTTGAACCTCAATATTGAAGAGTTCAAAGGCGCACAGCTGCGCCTGACGGGTGACACTGACCTGACGGTCTACAACCTGTTGCTTAAAGTCAGCAGTATCGACGGCAATATGAAGCTCGATGCGATGGATATCGATACGAATCAGGGTTCCGTGAATGCGAGCGGGAATGCGCTGCTGCGTGACAACTGGCCGGTGGATATCACGCTTAACAGCGCGCTGAACATTGATCCGCTCAAAGGCGAGAAGGTGAAGCTGAAAGTGGGCGGGGCGCTGCGCGAGAAACTGGAGTTTGGCGTTAACCTGTCTGGCCCGGTGGATATGGTACTGCGCGGGCAAACGCAGCTGGCAGAAGCGGGTTTACCGCTGAATCTGGAGATTGTCAGCCAGCAGCTTTACTGGCCGTTTACCGGTGAAAAACAGTTCCAGGCCGATGACCTGAAGCTCAAACTCAGCGGCAAAATGACCGATTACACGCTGTCGTTCCGCACTGATGTGAAGGGGCAGGGTGTACCGCCTGCCGGCATAACGCTGGATGCGAAGGGTAACGAACGCCAGATTAATCTCGACAAACTGACCGTCGCGGCGCTGGAAGGAAAAACAGAGCTGACGGCGCTGCTCGACTGGCAGCAGGCGATCAGCTGGCGCGGTGAGCTAAAACTGACGGGCATCAACACCGCCAAAGAAGTGCCGGACTGGCCATCAAAACTTGATGGCCTGATCAAAACCCGTGGCAGCCTGTACGGTGGGACGTGGCAGATGGACGTGCCGGAAATCAAACTCACCGGCAACGTGAAGCAAAACAAAGTCAACGTTGAAGGTTCGGTAAAAGGTAACAGCTACCTGCAATGGGTGATCCCGGGGCTGCATGTGGCGCTGGGGCGCAATACGGCGGACATCAAAGGTGAGCTTGGCGTTAAAGACCTCAATCTGGATGCCACCATCGACGCGCCGAATCTGGATAATGCCCTGCCGGGTCTTGGCGGTACGGCGAAAGGGTTAGTGAAGGTGCGCGGTACGGTGGATGCACCGCAGCTGCTGGCAGATATCACCGCGAATGCCCTGCGCTGGCAGGAACTGACCATTGCCCGCGTCCGTGTGGAAGGGGATGTAAAATCCACCGATCAGATTGGCGGGAATCTGAACCTGCGCGTAGAGCGTATTGCCCAGCCGGATGTGAACATTAATCTGGTAACGCTGGCCGCGAAAGGCAACGAGAAACAGCATGACCTCCAGCTGAACGTGCAGGGTGAGCCGGTTTCCGGGCAGCTGCACCTGACGGGCAGTTTCGACCGCAAGGAAGAGCGCTGGAAGGGAACGCTTGATAATACCCGTTTCAACACGCCGGTTGGCCCTCTGGCGCTGTCACGCTCCATCGCGCTGGATTACCGCAATGCCGAACAAAAAATCAGTATCGGACCGCACTGCTGGACCAACCCGAATGCCGAACTCTGCGTGCCGCAAACCATTGATGCCGGTGCGGAAGGGCGCGCGCAGATAAACCTCAACCGGTTTGATCTGGCGATGCTGAAACCCTTTATGCCGGACACCACCCAGGCGAGCGGTGTCTTTAGCGGTAAAGCGGATGTGGCGTGGGACACCACCAAAGAGGGGCTGCCGCAGGGAAGTGTGACCCTGTCCGGGCGCAACGTGAAGGTGACGCAGGAGGTGAATGACGCACCGCTGCCGGTGGCATTTGATACCCTGAATCTGAGCGCCGACCTGCATAACAACCGTGCAGAGCTGGGGTGGCTTATTCGCCTGACTAACAACGGTCAGTTCGACGGACAAGTGCAGATAACCGATCCGCAAGGGCGACGTAATCTGGGCGGCAACGTCAACATCCGCAACTTCAACCTGGCGATGGCGAATGCAATTTTCTCGCGCGGTGAAAAAGCCGCCGGGATGCTGAATGCCAATCTGCGGCTGGCGGGGACGGCGCAAAGCCCGCAGTTGTTCGGGCAGATGCAGCTGAATGGCGTGGATATCGACGGTAACTTTATGCCGTTTGATATGCAGCCAAGCCAGATTGCGATGAACTTTAACGGCATGAGCTCCACGCTTGCCGGGGTGGTTCGCACCCAGCAAGGGCAAATCAACCTGAGCGGTGATGCCGACTGGAGCCAGCTTGATAACTGGCGTGCGCGCATTGCGGCAAAAGGCAGCAAAGTGCGTATTACCGTACCGCCGATGGTGCGTCTGGACGTGTCACCGGATGTGGTGTTTGAAGCCACGCCGAGCCTCTTTACGCTGGACGGACGCGTAGACGTGCCGTGGGCGCGTATCGTGGTTCACGACGTGCCGGAAAGCGCGGTTGGGGTATCCAGTGATGAAGTGATGCTCGATAAAAACCTGAAGCCGGTGGAACAGAAGAGCGCGGGTATCCCGATCAACAGTAATCTTATCGTGCACGTCGGGAACAACGTGCGCCTCGAGGCGTTTGGGCTGAAGGCGAGACTGACGGGCGACCTGAAAGTGGCTCAGGATAAACAAGGGCTTGGCCTGAACGGGCAGATCAACATTCCTGACGGGCGCTTCCACGCCTACGGTCAGGATCTGATTGTCCGTAAAGGTGAGCTGTTGTTCTCAGGGCCACCCGATCAGCCGCTGCTGAATATCGAAGCCATTCGTAACCCGGATGCCACCGAAAACGACGTGATTGCTGGCGTACGCGTCACGGGCACCGCCGACGAGCCAAAAGCGGAAATCTTCTCCGACCCGGTAATGTCGCAGCAAGAAGCGCTTTCTTATCTGCTGCGTGGACAGGGTCTGGAAAGCGGCCAAAGCGATAGTGCCGCGATGACATCAATGTTAGTGGGTCTGGGGGTTGCACAAAGTGGGCAGGTTGTGGGTAAAATCGGCGAGACGTTCGGCGTTAGCAATCTGGCACTGGACACCCAGGGCGTTGGTGACTCTTCACAGGTGGTGGTCAGCGGCTATGTACTGCCGGGTCTACAGGTAAAATATGGTGTGGGGATCTTTGACTCACTCGCTACACTCACGTTACGCTATCGTCTGATGCCTAAGCTATATCTGGAAGCAGTGTCCGGCGTAGATCAGGCACTGGATTTGCTCTATCAGTTTGAGTTTTAGCAATGCGAATATTTGTTTACGGCAGTTTACGAACTAAGCAAGGTAACAGCCACTGGATGACGAACGCCCAGTTGCTGGGGAATTACAATATCGAGAACTACCAGTTGTACAGTCTGGGCCACTATCCAGGCGCAGTTCCGGGGAACGGAACGGTACAAGGTGAGGTTTATCGTATTGATAATGCCACGCTTGCCGAACTTGATGCCTTGCGCACCAGGGGCGGTGAGTACGCTCGCCAGTTGATCCAGACACCGTACGGAAGCGCGTGGATGTACGTCTACCAGCGTCCGGTTGAAGGGTTAACGCGGATTGAAAGCGGTAACTGGTTAGACAGAGACCAGTACTGATAAACGACAACGCCACCGTGAGGTGGCGTTGTTTTTTGTGCGCGCTTTTAGGCTTCCTGACGTAGTTTGAAGACCTGCACCGTATCCAGAAGCTGTTCGGCCTGGCGATGCATCGCCTGCGCCGCAGCAGAGGATTCTTGCGATAAGGTGGCGTTTTGCTGCGTCGCCGCATCCATATGCGTTACCGCGACATTCACCTGATCAATACCCGTGCTCTGTTCATGACTGGCGTGTGAGATAGCTTCGATAAGCTCACTCACTTTGCTGACGCTATGCAGAATATCAGCCATTGCCTCACCGGCTTGTTTTACCTGCCCGTTACCCTCATCAATGCGGTTAACGGAGCGATCGATAAGCACCCGAATTTCTTTCGCCGCGGCGGCTGAGCGTTGTGCCAGGGCGCGGACTTCAGCTGCAACAACCGCAAACCCACGCCCCTCGGTACCAGCACGCGCTGCCTCTACGGCAGCGTTCAGCGCCAGAATGTTGGTCTGGAAGGCGATGCTGTCGATCATGCCGATAATGTTATTAATTTCGCTGGAGAAATTGTGGATTTCGCTCATGGTCTGTACTGCGCGCTCGACGGCTTCTTCACCCTGGCGGGCAACCTGGCGCGCATTCTGGGCAAGATCGCTTGCGGTGCGTGAGTTTTCCGCATTGCTTTTCACCACCGACGTCAGCTCTTCCATTGACGCGGCAGTTTGTTCCAGCGCGCTGGCCTGTGCCTCGTTACGGGATGAAAGTTCATGGCTACCGCTGGCAATCTGGGCAGACGCGGTGGCGATCGTTTCTGTGCCGCTACGTACCCCAGAGACAATGCGGGTGAGGTTGTCGTTCATCTCTTGCAGGGCGCGCATCAGTTCTGCTGTCTCATCACGGCCTGCTACGGCAAAGTGAGATTGCAAATCCCCTGCGGCGACCGTGCGAGCAATGGTAACCGCCTGCGCCAGCGGGCGGGTAATGCTACGCACCAGCCACCAGGTGACCAGCATTCCGGCAGCCAGGGTGAGCGCCATTGCCAGCATCAGCATCCATTTTGTCTCTTCGTACTTAGCCTGGTTACGCGCGATAGTCTGCTTGTGTAGCTCTTGAGCATGTTGCAGCGTGCGGGTCACCACGTTGTCGATCATTTTGGTGGGTTCACGGTCGATCCCCGTTACCAGTTTGTCGACCTGCTGGGCGCTAGTGGCATCACCAACCTGATAAGTCGTCAGTGCTGCCAGATACTTTTGTTCAAGACCCGCATGGATTTCACGTGTTTCCATCACCTGCTGGTTATCCATGCCAATCTTTGGCAGCAGTTCTCCCAGGTGCGTCAGCAGTGCCTGCGTGTTCTGGCTTTCTGCAATAAACGCACTCTTGTATTTGTTGAACGCCTCTTGTCCCTGAGCACCGCGAATCAGTGTGTTTTTCCACTCCTGAACCTGAATTTTGAATTGAACCTGGGCATTACGCGCAGTATCGATACTGTCGGTTATGGTTTGTTCCATCGCCATTATCTGCTCGTTTTGCGCCCGGCTGTCGCTGTTAATAACCAAACCCCGCAGGCCGATGAACAGCGTAGCAAGCAGCAGAAGCGACGCCAGAAGTCCCAGGCGTTGTCCAATTGTGAGTGTGTTGAGTTTCATGATTTCCCGTTAAGTGAAAAAGCGATCGCGATCACGCAGGGGAGGTATCGACCTGGGAAAGGCAGACTTTAAGGGGGGAAAGTGGAGGTAAGGCAGGCAAAAAGCGCTATCTAATTAATATCGCGAACTAAAATCTCTTTGTGACGTTTTTGTGACAATTTGCAATCGATACAAAAAAGCCCCGACATTGCGGGGCCTTAGCAATCAGCGGTAAGAATTACTTCTTAGCTGCACGCTCGAAGGACGCGATGATTTCTGCTTTTGCAGCTTCAGCGTTGTCCCAGCCGTCAACTTTAACCCACTTGCCTTTTTCGAGGTCTTTGTAGTGCTCGAAGAAGTGAGTGATCTGCGCTTTCAGCAGTTCTGGCAGGTCGTTCACATCTTTAATGTGATCGTACTCTTTGCTCAGTTTGGTGTGCGGTACTGCAACCAGTTTCGCATCTTCACCAGATTCGTCGGTCATTTTCAGCACGCCAACTGGACGGCAGCGGATGACTGAGCCTGGCTCCAGTGGGTATGGCGTTGGGACCAGCACGTCAACCGGGTCACCGTCCAGAGACAGGGTGTGGTTGATGTAGCCATAGTTGCATGGGTAGAACATTGCGGTAGACATGAAACGGTCAACGAACAGTGCGCCGCTCTCTTTGTCCACTTCGTATTTGATAGGATCTGCGTTAGCCGGGATTTCGATAACAACGTAGATGTCTTCTGGCAGTTCTTTACCCGCAGGGACGTTGAGTAAGCTCATGTCTGTATCCTTTAAAATGTATGGTAAACAAGTGGCGAGTATTATAGCCAACTGGCGCTGAATGTCTTCGCTTGTTTTCGCCATCGCCCGCCGTTGTTTGCCATTTTCAGACCGATTCCATGACAGAAAAATCCATAAACTCAGCCGCATTTTTCATGACGGAATGAAAGCGATTACAAACTTGTGATTAACGTTTTATTCACTTTTCCGAAGTGTGATGTAACGCAATCCGTTACATCTCTCATTGTCTATAGTTTTCCCGCAGAACATCTTTTAACCAACAATAACCTACCCTACGAGGACGCACTTATGTGGAAGCGCTTACTTCTTGTCACAGCAGTTTCAGCAGCCATGTCGTCTATGGCGATGGCAGCACCATTAACCGTAGGATTTTCTCAGGTCGGCTCTGAATCTGGCTGGCGTGCGGCAGAAACCAACGTTGCGAAAAGTGAGGCCCAGAAACGTGGCATCACGCTGAAAATCGCCGATGGTCAGCAAAAGCAAGAGAATCAGATCAAAGCCGTTCGTTCCTTTATCGCGCAGGGCGTTGACGCCATCTTCATTGCCCCTGTTGTGGCAACAGGTTGGGAGCCGGTCCTGAAAGAAGCGAAAGACGCGGAGATTCCGGTCTTCCTGCTCGATCGTTCCATCGATGTAAAAGACAAATCTCTCTATATGACCACCGTTACCGCCAACAACATTCTTGAAGGTCAGTTGATCGGTGACTGGCTGGTTAAACAGGTCGACGGCAAGCCGTGTAACGTGGTTGAACTGCAAGGCACAGTGGGTGCGAGCGTGGCAATCGACCGTAAGAAAGGTTTTGCTGAAGCCATCGCTAAAGCGCCAAACATCAAGATTATCCGTTCTCAGTCCGGCGACTTTACCCGCAGTAAGGGGAAAGAAGTGATGGAAAGCTTTATCAAGGCTGAAAACAACGGCAAGAACATCTGCATGGTTTACGCCCATAACGATGACATGGTGATCGGTGCCATCCAGGCCATCAAAGAAGCGGGCCTGAAACCGGGCAAAGATATCCTCACCGGCTCTATCGACGGCGTGCCTGACATCTACAAAGCGATGATGGATGGCGAAGCCAACGCCAGCGTTGAGCTGACGCCAAACATGGCGGGCCCGGCATTTGACGCGCTGGAGAAATTCAAGAAAGACGGCACCATGCCTGAGAAGTTGACCATCACCAAATCCACTCTCTACCTGCCAGATACCGCGAAAGAAGAGTTAGAGAAGAAGAAAAATATGGGCTACTGATGCCTTTTGCCCTCTCTCCTGTGGGGAGAGGGTTAGGGTGAGGGGGAATCATGACAACAGAACAACACCAGGAAATCCTCCGCACAGAAGGATTAAGTAAATTCTTCCCGGGCGTAAAAGCGCTGGATAACGTCGATTTCAGCCTGCGTCGCGGCGAGATCATGGCGTTACTGGGGGAAAACGGCGCAGGAAAATCGACGCTGATTAAAGCCCTGACCGGCGTATACCATGCCGATCGCGGCACCATCTGGCTGGAAGGCAACGCCATTTCGCCAAAAAACACCGCCCATGCCCAACAGTTGGGGATCGGGACGGTCTATCAGGAAGTGAACCTGCTGCCAAATATGTCGGTGGCAGATAACCTGTTTATTGGCCGCGAGCCAAAACGCTTTGGCCTGTTGCGCCGCAAAGAGATGGAAGCGCGGGCGACAAAGCTGATGGAATCTTACGGCTTCTCCCTCGATGTGCGTGAACCGCTGAACCGCTTTTCCGTGGCGATGCAGCAGATTGTCGCTATCTGTCGGGCAATCGATCTCTCGGCGAAAGTATTGATCCTCGATGAGCCCACCGCCAGTCTCGACACCCAGGAAGTTGAAATGCTCTTTACCCTGATGCGCCAGTTGCGCGATCAGGGCGTGAGCCTGATCTTCGTGACCCACTTCCTCGATCAGGTGTATGAGGTGAGCGATCGCATTACGGTGCTACGCAACGGCAGTTTTGTCGGCTGCCGTGAAACCCGCGAGCTCCCGCAGATTGAACTGGTCAAAATGATGCTCGGACGTGAACTGGACACCCACGCGCTACAGCGCGCCGGCCGCACGTTGCTGAGCGATAAACCGGTTGCTGCTTTCAGTGATTTCGGCAAAAAAGGCACGATTTCGCCTTTCAACCTTGAGGTTCGCCCCGGCGAAATTGTCGGCCTGGCGGGATTGTTAGGTTCCGGGCGCACAGAAACCGCCGAAGTGATCTTCGGGATCAAACCGGCCGACAGCGGCACAGCGCTTATCAAAGGCAAACCACAAACACTGCGATCGCCGCATCAGGCATCCTGTCTGGGCGTCGGCTTCTGCCCGGAAGACCGGAAAACGGACGGGATTATTGCCGCGGCATCGGTGCGGGAAAATATCATTCTGGCGTTGCAGGCGCAGCGCGGGTGGTTACGCCCGATCCCGCGCAAGGAACAGAATGCCATTGCCGAGCGCTTTATCCGCCAGCTGGGTATCCGTACTCCGAGTGCGGAACAACCCATTGAATTTCTCTCCGGGGGTAACCAGCAGAAGGTGCTGCTTTCACGCTGGCTGCTGACCAAACCCCAGTTCCTGATCCTCGACGAGCCGACACGCGGTATTGACGTGGGCGCGCACGCCGAAATTATCCGCCTGATTGAAACGCTGTGCGCAGACGGGCTGGCGCTGCTGGTGATTTCGTCTGAACTGGAGGAGCTGGTGGGGTATGCCGATCGCGTCATCATCATGCGCGATCGCAAGCAGGTGGCAGAGATCCCGCTGGATGAACTGTCTGTTCCGGCGATCATGAATGCCATTGCGGCATAAGGAGTTAACCGTGATGCCCCGTTCTCTTTCGCAAACCGGAGAGTCGAAGCGCCGCTTCAACTGGCCAACCGGCACGCCGCAAATCATCGCGCTGTTGCTGGTGCTGGTGGTTGATAGCCTGGTCGCGCCGCACTTCTTCCAGATTATTGTGCAGGATGGCCGCCTGTTTGGCAGCCCGATTGATATTTTAAACCGCGCCGCACCGGTGGCGCTGCTGGCGATTGGTATGACGCTGGTGATTGCCACTGGCGGGATCGACCTGTCCGTTGGTGCGGTGATGGCAATTTCGGGCGCCACGGCCGCCTCCATGACCGTTGCCGGGCACAGCCTGCCCGTGGTGCTGCTGGCCGCGCTGGGCACTGGCATCCTCGCCGGGCTGTGGAACGGCATTCTGGTGGCGGTTCTCAAAATCCAGCCGTTTGTCGCCACCCTGATCTTAATGGTCGCCGGGCGTGGCGTGGCGCAGCTTATCACCTCCGGGCAGATAGTGACCTTTGATTCGCCGAGCCTGGCGTGGATCGGCAGCGGCAAGCTGCTGTTCTTCCCGACGCCGGTCATCATTGCGCTGGTGACATTAGTCGTGTTCTGGCTATTCACCCGTAAAACGGCGCTCGGCATGTTTATTGAAGCGGTGGGGATTAACATTCGGGCGGCGAGAAACGCCGGGGTGAATACCCGGCTGATGGTGATGCTGACCTACGTGCTGAGCGGTGTGTGTGCCGCCATCGCAGGGGTGATTGTCACGGCGGATATCCGTGGGGCGGACGCCAATAACGCCGGGCTGTGGCTGGAGCTGGATGCCATTCTGGCCGTAGTGATTGGCGGCGGCTCGCTGATGGGCGGACGCTTTAACCTGCTGCTGTCGGTGATTGGCGCGCTCATTATTCAGGGGATGAATACCGGCATTTTGCTGTCGGGCTTCCAGCCGGAGCTGAATCAGGTGGTTAAAGCCGTGGTGGTGCTCTGCGTGCTCGTCGTTCAGTCGCCGCGCTTTATCAGTCTCATTAAGGGGATCCGCGGTCATGATAAAACGTAATTTGCCATTAATGATCACGCTGGGCGTGTTCGTGCTGGGCTACCTCTACTGTCTGACGCAGTTCCCGGGTTTTGCCTCTACGCGTGTAATTTGCAACATCCTGACAGATAACGCTTTTTTAGGCATTATCGCCGTGGGGATGACCTTTGTGATCCTCTCCGGTGGGATTGACCTCTCTGTGGGCTCGGTGATCGCCTTTACCGGGGTCTTCCTGGCGAAAGCGATCGGCTTCTGGGGCATTTCACCGTTTTTGGCCTTCCCGCTGGTGCTGATGATGGGTTGTGCGTTTGGTGCCTTTATGGGGCTGCTTATCGACGCGCTGAAAATCCCGGCGTTTATCATCACCCTCGCAGGGATGTTCTTCCTGCGCGGCGTGAGTTATCTGGTGTCAGAAGAGTCGATCCCGATTAACCACCCGGTGTATGACACGCTCTCAAGCCTGGCGTGGAAAATCCCCGGTGGCGGGCGTCTGAGCGCGATGGGCCTGCTGATGCTCGGCGTGGTGGTGATAGGTATCTTCCTCGCCCACCGCACCCGGTTTGGCAATCAGGTGTACGCGATTGGCGGCAGCGCGACGTCGGCAAACCTGATGGGGATCTCGACCCGCAGCACCACTGTTCGTATTTATATGCTCTCTACCGGGCTTGCGACGCTTGCGGGCATTGTATTCTCGATTTATACCCAGGCAGGCTACGCGCTGGCGGGCGTCGGGGTGGAGCTGGATGCGATTGCCTCAGTCGTGATTGGCGGTACGCTGCTTAGCGGGGGCGTCGGCACAGTTCTGGGCACGCTGTTTGGGGTGGCCATTCAGGGGCTCATTCAGACGTATATTAACTTCGACGGCACGCTCAGTTCCTGGTGGACGAAAATCGCCATCGGTATTCTGTTATTCATCTTTATTGCGCTCCAGCGCGGCCTGACGGTGCTGTGGGAGAACCGCCAGAGCTCACCTGTTACCCGTGTAAACACATCGGTAACAGGGCGATAACACACTGAATTTGCTTAAAGTCTAAACATTTTCCGGTAGCGGCCGATACTCTTTTTTTATGCCCAGAAATATCTCGCTACCGGAAATAACATCATGCTTAAAACGCTATCGATTCGTACCGGCTTGCTTTCGTTACTGGCCGTTATGACCCTTCTGCTGCTGATTGTCAGCGGTATTGGCATTTATGCCCTCACACAGAGTTCGACTTCTCTCCAGCGCATCAATCACCTTCAGGGTGAGCAGATGGTGCAGCTTAATTCTGGCTATACGCTGATTTTACGTGCGCGCAATGAGGCCGGTCAGGCTGTTCGCATGATGGAAATCGGGATGCTGGACGATGCGGCAAAATCGGTGAAAACCATTAACCAGGAAGTCGCCCAGGCGCAAAAAACGCTGAAAGGCGTGATTGATGGCGGCGTGGCGGATAAACAGGGGCAGCAGCTTCTGGATAAGGTCGCAGCCAGCCTTGACGCCTACAACCAGCAGGGGATCACCCCGATGCTGAAAGCCCTGAATGAACAGAGCGCCGACAGCTATTACGATCTGCTGGAGAACAAGCTTATCCCGGTGGCGAAGCAGTTTGATAACGACATGCAGGCGTTCCAGGCATGGAGTGAAGCGCGCGGCAAGGCGGAAGTCAGCGCCGTGCAGTCGAGCAAAAACCGGGTTCTGGTCCTGATTATCGTTGCGGCGTTGCTGACGGCAGGCATTATTGTGCTGGCGTGGCTGGCGCTGCGCCATATGCTGCTTAAGCCGCTCACGGCCTCTATTGCCCAGCTTGAAAACGTGGCATCGGGGGATTTAACCCATAACCTGAACGCTTCTGCGAGCCAGGAATTCAACCGCCTGAACGCGGCCATTGAAGAGATGCGCCAGTCGCTGATGGGCTCGGTGCTGCGCGTACGTGACGCCAGTTCGCAGATTGATACCGGCAGCCGCGAGTTAACCGCGGGGAACATGAACCTTGCCCAGCGCACCGAATCTACCGCAACGTCGCTTGAGCAGACCGCCGCCAGCATGGAAGAGATCACCGCCACGGTGAAACAAAATGCCGATAACGCCGAACAGGCGCATCAGATGGCGAAGGCGGTGTCTGATACCGCCGATCATGGCAGCGAAATGGTCTGCTATGTGATTGAGAAAATGCGCGATATCTCAGGCAGTTCAGCCCGAATTGCCGACATCCTGAGCGTTATCGACGGCATTGCGTTCCAGACCAATATCCTGGCGCTGAACGCCTCTGTTGAAGCGGCGCGTGCCGGCGAGCAGGGTCGTGGCTTTGCCGTGGTGGCCGGTGAAGTGCGCAACCTCGCCAGCCGCAGTGCCGACGCAGCGAAAGAGATCCGCACGCTGATCAGCGATTCGCAGACGCATGTGAATGAGGGAAGCGAACTGGCGCAACAGGCGGGCGAAACCATGGATGAGATCGCAACTGAAGTGCTGCGCATGACCAAACTGATGCGCGAGATTGCCAACGCGTCTCAGGAGCAGAGTCGTGGCATTGAGCAAGTTAATATCGCGGTGAATCAGATGGATGAAACCGCACAGCAAAATGCGGCGCTGGTACAGCAATCCTCCGCGGCGACACGCTCTCTGGAAGAGCAGTCGCGCGAACTGATGGAAGCGATGTCATCATTCAAACTGACGACTCAGCCTGCTGCATAATAATATCCCGCCCTGGTGCATTCTGTGCCAGGGTTTTATTTGATGAATTTATCTCAGCAATATTATCATGAATATCACCCATTAATATTTCCAGTGAGCTGGTTAAGGCTAATGCTTTTTCGGTAGGTTCCAGATATAAGCCTTTACGGAAAAATAATGGCTCGTTAAAGAGTTGATTAAAGCGCTTCAATGCCAGGCTCACTGCTGGGCGAGACATATCAAGGCGTACAGACGCTTTTGCCATGCTGCCGCAACGAACAACTTCAATAAAAACAGGAATAAGATTTAAATCAATGCCGGTATTGGCACGAGAAAAGTTTTTCATCTTTATTTTGCTCCAGGAAATATTTGTCAAACTGTTATGGAAATAATGCAGGAGCAGCGCTGAATATTAAAGCGTCATTTTTATATTCATTTATACGGTAAAATATATAAATGAGAAGGGGAGCCGGATCGGCTCCCCTGGAGAGAGGTGTTACGCGTCGGGGAACTCGCGGATGAAGCGTTCTACGTCTTCCACCATGTGGTTGTTGCCGACGAAGAACGAACGGCGCTGGTGCAGGCTTTCTGGCACGATATCCAGAATACGCTCTTTACCATCGCTGGCTTTGCCGCCGGCTTGTTCAGCCAGGAACGCCATCGGGTTGCATTCGTACAGCAGACGCAACTTCCCGTCCGGGTGGCTGGCGGTGCTTGGGTAGAGATAAATCCCGCCTTTCAGCAGGTTGCGGTGGAAGTCCGCCACCAGTGAGCCGATATAACGAGAGGTATACGGGCGCTGGGTATTTTTATCTTCTTCCTGGCAGAATTTGATGTACTTCTTCACGCCATTCGGGAATTTGATGTAGTTGCCTTCGTTGATGGAGTACGTGTTGCCTTTCTCCGGGAAGCGCATACGCTCCTGGCACAGACAGAACACACCCAGTGAAGGATCGTAAGTAAAGGCATGAACACCGCAACCAGTGGTGTACACCAGCATGGTGGATGAACCGTAGACAACATAGCCCGCCGCCACCTGGTTGCTGCCTGGTTGCAGGAAGTCTTCTTCGGTCACCGGCGTGCCAACAGGCGTGACACGGCGATAAATGGAGAAAATAGTGCCGACAGAAACGTTAACGTCGATGTTGGAGGAGCCGTCCAGCGGATCCATCAGTACAACGTATTTTGCGTGTTCACACCCTTCGAAAACGACAATTTCATCTTCTTCTTCAGAGGCGATACCCGCAACGATGTCGCGCGCGCGCAGTGCAGCTTTCAGTTTTTCATTCGCGAACAGGTCGAGTTTCTGCTGAACCTCGCCCTGCACGTTTTCGGCACCGCTGGCACCCAGGATATCGACCAGACCGGCCTTGTTGATATCACGGTGGATGATCTTAGCGCCAAGCTTTATCGCCGACAGCAAAGCAGTGAGTTCACCCGTAGCATGAGAAAACTCGTGCTGCTTTTCGACAATAAATTCACCTAACGTTTTCATAACACTTTCCCTGCATCTTATGTGAGTAGAGCGATCGTATGTTCACTAAAACGACTAAAGCCCAACAATCTTAACAAACATTCAAATATTAGCGCAGAGGTGAATCGCGCCAGCAAAATACGGATTTACCTGAAATGCGTTTCACACCCGCTGACATGTGAGTAAAATGTGCGCCACATTGAAGAAGGATAGTGACGTATGCGCATTCATATATTGGGGATTTGTGGCACTTTTATGGGCGGGCTGGCAATGCTGGCGCGCTCGCTGGGCCATGAAGTAACAGGTTCGGACGCCAATGTGTATCCGCCGATGAGCACGCTTCTGGAGAATCAGGGCATTGACCTTATTCAGGGTTATGATGCCAGCCAGTTAGACCCGCAGCCGGATCTGGTCATCATTGGCAATGCCATGACCCGTGGCAATCCGTGTGTTGAAGCGGTGCTGGAACGCAATATTCCATACATGTCTGGCCCGCAGTGGCTGCACGATTTCGTGCTGCGCGATCGCTGGGTTGTGGCCGTTGCGGGTACGCACGGTAAAACCACGACCGCCGGGATGGCGACCTGGATCCTCGAAGCCTGTGGTTACAAGCCAGGTTTTGTGATCGGCGGCGTGCCGGGCAACTTTGACGTCTCTGCGCGTCTGGGTGAAAGCCCGTTCTTTGTGATCGAAGCCGACGAGTACGACTGCGCGTTCTTCGATAAACGTTCCAAGTTCGTGCACTACTGCCCGCGCACGCTGATCCTCAATAACCTTGAGTTCGATCACGCAGACATTTTTGACGACCTGAAAGCCATCCAGAAACAGTTCCACCATCTGGTGCGTATCGTCCCGGGCCAGGGCCGTATCATCCTGCCGGAAAACGACATTAACCTGAAACAGACGATGGCGATGGGCTGCTGGAGCGAGCAGGAGCTGGTGGGCGAGCAAGGCCACTGGCAGGCGAAAAAACTCAATGCCGATGCCTCTGAGTGGGAAGTGCTGCTCGACGGCGAAAAAGTGGCTGAGGTGAAGTGGGGCCTGGTGGGCGAACACAACATGCACAACGGCCTGATGGCGATTGCTGCGGCACGTCATGTGGGCGTAGTGCCTGCGGACGCGGCCAATGCGCTGGGGTCATTCGTGAATGCCCGCCGTCGCCTGGAGCTGCGCGGTGAAGCCCACGGCGTAACGGTGTATGACGATTTTGCACACCACCCAACGGCTATTCTGGCAACGCTTGCTGCCCTGCGCGGTAAAGTTGGCGGAACGGCACGTATCCTGGCCGTGCTGGAGCCTCGTTCAAACACCATGAAGATGGGCGTCTGTAAAGACGATCTGGCGCCGTCTTTAGGGCGTGCGGACGAAGTGTTCCTGCTGCAACCTCAGCATATTCCATGGCAGGTGGCGGAAGTTGCTGAAGCTTGCGTACAGCCCGCACACTGGAGTGCGGATGTGGATACCCTGGCAGATATGGTGGTGAAAACCGCCCAGCCTGGCGATCACATCCTGGTGATGAGCAACGGCGGATTTGGCGGCATCCATCAGAAACTGCTGGATGGCCTGGCGAAAAAGTCTAAAGCCGCAGCCGCAGAGTAAAAAAAAGCCCGGTGGCGCTAGCGCTTACCGGGCCTTCATTCTTTTCTCCCTCGCCCCACAGGGGAGAGGGCCGGGGTGAGGGGAACAGACGATTCGATATTACTCGTCGTTCTCTGACAGCTCGCGCAGATACTGGAAAATCAGGCGCGCAGACTTCGGCGGCTTATTCCCTTCTTTCTCTTTCTTCGCATTGCGGATCAAAGAACGCAGCTGCTGGCGGTCGGCGTCTGGCCACAGATTCAAGACTTCCGGTACCGCGTCATCGCCCTGTTCAATCAGACGGTCGCGGATCTGCTCAAGCTTATGGAAAAACGCAACCTGCTGGTTGTGGCGGTTCTTAAGCTTGTCCAGAGCCTGGCGAATCGGTTCAACGTCGCGCTGACGCAACATTTTTCCGATAAGCTGAAGCTGGCGGCGACGGCCTTCTTTTTTGATTTTCTGTGCCAGTTCAATGGCATCACGCAGATCCTGGTCGAGCGGGATCTTATCCAGCGCGTTTTTACCCAGTTCTACCATTTCCGCGCCAAGCTGTTTTAACTCTTCGGCGTCGCGTTTAATTTCACTTTTACTGACCCAGATGATCTCATCATCTTCGTCTTCGATGTCATCACCGGGAACGTCGTCGAGCCAGTCTTCGGGCTGCTTAGTCATGTCAGGCTCCTTAAAAAAAGAGGCTAATGTTACCAGTTAAGACGCGCACTGAAAAACGGTTCTCTGATAGACTTCACTTAACTCTCTCTTACAGTATGGCATTTGCGATGAAAGTAACCTCACAAGTTGAAGCGCAGCGTAAGATTCTGGAAGAAGCAGTCTCCACAGCGCTGGCGCTGGCTTCAGGTAAATCAGATGGCGCCGAAGTGGCGGTAAGCAAAACCACCGGCATTAGCGTAAGTACCCGCTATGGCGAAGTGGAAAATGTTGAATTTAACAGCGATGGCGCACTGGGGATCACGGTTTATCACCAGAATCGCAAAGGTAGCGCGTCATCGACCGACCTCAGCCCGGATGCCATTGCCCGTACGGTGCAGGCCGCGCTGGACATTGCGCGCTATACCTCACCCGATCCTTACGCAGGCGTAGCGGATAAAGAGCTGCTGGCGTTCGACGCACCGGATCTGGATCTTTTCCACCCGGCGGAAGTTACCCCGGATGAGGCCATCGAACTGGCGGCGCGTGCAGAACAGGCGTCTCTGCAAGCGGATAAACGCATCACCAATACCGAAGGCGGCAGCTTTAACAGCCACTACGGCATCAAAGTTTTCGGCAACAGCCACGGCATGTTGCAGGGCTATTGCTCAACCCGCCATTCGCTTTCGAGCTGCGTGATTGCCGAAGAGAATGGCGATATGGAGCGTGATTACGCCTACACCATTGGCCGTGCGCTGGGCGATTTGCAGTCTCCGGAGTGGGTCGGTA
Organism: Enterobacter soli ATCC BAA-2102; assembly: GCF_001654845.1. Classification (GTDB taxonomy): domain Bacteria; phylum Pseudomonadota; class Gammaproteobacteria; order Enterobacterales; family Enterobacteriaceae; genus Enterobacter; species Enterobacter soli. Next base: position 163,139 of record NZ_LXES01000024.1, read on the forward strand.
AAGAGTGCGCCGAGCGCACGCTGTCACGCCTGTCGCCGCGTAAACTCTCCACCATGAAAGCGCCGGTTATTTTTGCCAACGAAGTGGCTACCGGTCTGTTTGGTCACCTGGTGGGGGCGATTGCGGGCGGTTCAGTTTACCGTAAGTCCACGTTCCTGCTGGATTCACTCGGCAAACAGATCCTGCCGGAATGGCTGACCATTGAAGAGCACCCGCATCTGCTGAAAGGGCTGGCCTCCACGCCGTTCGACAGCGAAGGTGTGCGCACTGAGCGTCGCGATATCATCAAAGATGGCGTGCTGACCCAGTGGCTGCTGACCAACTACTCTGCGCGCAAGCTGGGGCTGAAAAGCACCGGTCACGCGGGCGGTATCCACAACTGGCGTATTGCCGGCCAAGGCCTGAACTTTGAGCAGATGCTGAAAGAGATGGGCACCGGTCTGGTGGTCACCGAGCTGATGGGGCAGGGCGTGAGCGGCATCACCGGAGATTACTCTCGCGGTGCAGCAGGCTTCTGGGTTGAAAACGGTGAAATTCAGTATCCGGTGAGCGAAATTACCATCGCCGGCAACCTGAAGGATATGTGGCGCAATATCGTTACGGTCGGTAACGATATTGAAACACGTAGCAATATACAGTGTGGTTCAGTTCTTCTGCCTGAAATGAAAATTGCCGGACAATAGATTTGGCGTTTTGTTAATTATAAAAAAGGAAGTGAGCAATGCGTAAACACCTGTTAGCGATCGTCGCGGCTTCAACGCTGGTTCTTGGTTCGACTGCGTTTGCTGCCGATCTTGAAGACAATATGGACACCCTCAGCGCCAATCTGAAAGTGGTGCAAAAAACCGATAATGCGTCTGAAATGAAAGATGCATTAACCAAAATGCGTGAAGCGGCTCTGGACGCGCAGAAAGCAACGCCACCAAAGCTGGAAAGCAAAGCGGCAGACAGCGCGGAAATGAAAGATTACCGCCACGGTTTTGACATCCTGGTCGGCCAGATTGACGGTGCACTGAAGCTGGCGAATGAAGGTAAAGTGAAAGAGGCGCAGGCCGCGGCTGAGCAGTTCGTGACCACCCGCAACACCTATCACAAAAAATATCGTTAACAGATTCAGCATCTGACACAACAGAAGGCGAGGGCGTAATGCTCTCGCTTTTTTTATGCATCGTAATAAGTAAACCCTATCGCTGTCACATTTCTGCGACTCCCCCTCCAGATGTTTTCGTTTTCTGCCCTGCCGTTTTGTCGAAGGATTGCGTGATATTCATCACGTAAATCCAGCGAATTGTCATTATTCAGCGCATTTATGTGGCACAGATCACTGCCGCCGCTCTCCTTTCCACTTCGAAGTGGAAAACAACTCGCTACAAACAATCAACCGCCAACGTTAGTTTTATCCCAGAGACATTAACGGGGTAAGACGAGTGATTAACGGAGCGGTAATGAACGACGTTGGAGACCAGGCGGTGCAAACAGAGCAGCTCGCAACCACCATGCTTAAGCAGGTTTATGCCCTGCTGGCCCGGCACAACATCATCCCCAATGCAGTACAGGAACAGATGCTGACTTCACACGTTCGCGCGATGGCGCACCGGTCCGTGACCGGCGAGCCGCTGCCGGAAGTCGAAGCGGAATTGTTCGACGAAATTTCACCCGATTCAATGCGACTTGCCCGCGAAGTGGTGGCGCAGTTTGGCAACCTTCCTGATGAAGAAGCCTGGCTGCTTTCCGTTCACTTTGAAGTCGCAAAAGACAACCTTTAAGGAGCAACACATGGAACAAATTACAGTCGTGATTGGCGATCGCCTGGGTAAAGGTCAGAAAGTGGCGGCCGGTATCGAAAAAGCAGGTGGACGCGCGGTGGTTGTGCCGGGTATGGCAGCGGATATGAAGCTGGGTGACGTGATGAAAGCGGAAAACGCAACCTTCGGCATCTCCTTCTGCGGCAGCGGCGGCGCGGGTGCCATCACTGCCCAAACCAAATATGGCTACAAAGCCAAATACGGTATGCGTTCAGTAGAAGAAGGCGTAACCGCCATCAATGAAGGCTGCAACGTACTCGGCTTCGGCTTTATGGATAAAGAAGAGCTGGGCGAGCGTCTGGTACAGGCGTGGCAGAAGAAGCACGGCGCGTAAGCATGAAAGAACAATTCACTACCACGGTGAGAGTGAAGGGAAAAGGCGATGCCAAAGCGCGCGCCTTTGCCGATGCACTCAACCACGTTCAGGCCGCGGTGATGAAAGCCTCACCGCATATCTTACTGCGTATTGAGCCACAGGATGTGCAGGTCGTTCAGGCGCAAGAAGCGGTGCGAAAAGAAGCGTTTCTGTTCTTCTTTTTGCGTCGGGAAAGACGCACCTACAGCGTGGAGCTGGATGTGACTGTCAACGTGACCGCCATCAATCTCGACCAGGTGGATTTCGTCACGCAACGCTGATTATTCATAAAAGGGCAGACTGATGTTCTTAATTATATTAATAAAATCGCTCATCATTGGCGGCCTGGTTGGCGTCGGTGTTGGGGCCGGGGCTGCACGCATGTTTCATGCGCCTACCACTCAGGGTATGGGCGCGTTTCGTACGTTGGGGGAACTGAACTCCTGTGAAGGGGATCCGGCTTCTCACTTCTCCTTTGGGTTAGGCTTCTTCTTTAACGCCTGGGCTTCTTCCGTGGCCGCAGGTGCGTTCACTCAGGACGTTGACCACCGCATTATCCCGAACTGGGGCGCGGCGGCGCTGATGATCAAAAACCGTAATGTCGGTGAAACACTCCACGACCCACGCAAAATGGCGATTGCCTGCGGCGTGATCGGCATGATCGTCGTGACCTTCCTTAACCTTACCGCCTCTTCCGTTCCGGCTGCACTTCAGGTGACGGCCGTTAAGGTGCTGGTACCGGCAGCTAACCTGCTGGTGAACACCGTGATGCCGGTGATTTTCTGGCTGGCGGCTATCGATGCGGGCAAAAAATCCGGCTTCTGGGCCACCGTATTTGGCGGCGCAGCGCAGCTGATTATGGGTAACGCCGTACCGGGTCTGGTGCTGGGTATCCTGATTGGTAAAGGCGTTGAAGAGAGCGGCTGGAACCACGTCACCAAAGTGATGATGGCAGCCATCATCGCACTGTTCGTGCTGAGCGGCTTCTTCCGCGGCTTCGACATGAAGATGATCGAATCCTTCCATCTGACCGTGCCGAACTGGCTCGATATGATCCACAACTCGCTCAGCGGCAAGTAACAGGAGCCTCTAAATGGAACAGAATAAAGGTTTTTGGTATGCCGACTGGTCGTTCCCGATCTTCGTTGGCCTGCTCTCTTCCGGCGTGTTCGCCGGGACGCACATGTACTACCTGTATGGCATTGGCGCGTTTAACGAAGTGGCCTTTGTGGCGATGCTGAAAGCGGGTATCGATACCGGCGTGTACGGGGCTGTAGCGGCGTTCGGCGCAAGCTTCCTGTTCGCCCGTATTATCGAAGGCTCTCTGGTCGGTATTCTTGATATCGGCGGCGCAATCCAGACCGGCGTAGGCCTTGGTGTGCCAGCGCTGCTGCTGGGCGCGGGCATTATGTTCCCGGTGACCAACTTCATTGCTGCGCTGATTACCGGCCTGGTGATTGGTCTGGCGATTGGTTACGTCATCATCCTGGCGCGTAAATTCACCATCAATCAGAGCAACTCCACCTACGGGGCTGACGTGATGATGGGCGCGGGTAACGCCTCCGGCCGCTTCCTCGGCCCGTTGATTATCCTCAGCGCCATGACCGCCTCCATTCCAATCGGTGTCGGTTCACTGTTGGGCGCGCTGCTGTTCTATATCTGGCAGAAGCCAATCACCGGCGGTGCAATCCTCGGTGCGATGCTGTTGGGCTGGCTGTTCCCGGTCGCCCTTTAATACCTGCGGGCGCTCCGGCGCCCGTCTTATCAGGAGAACCCCATGTTTGATTTACTCCTGCGCCGTGCGCGCCTTACCGACGATACCCTGACCGATATCGCCATTCAGGACGGGAAAATCGCGGCGCTTGGCGAGATTGACGCCCCCGCCCGTAAAACGGTTGAGCTTAATGGCGAAGTGTTCGTCAGCGCAGGCTGGATTGACTCCCACGTTCACTGCTACCCGAATTCCCCGATTTACCACGACGAACCGGACAGCGTAGGCATCGCCACTGGCGTGACCTCCGTAGTGGATGCGGGCAGTACCGGCGCGGATGACGTGGACGATTTTTACGAAATCACCCGCAAAGCCTCAACCGAGGTCTTTGCCCTGCTGAATATCTCCCGCGTGGGGCTGATTGCCCAGAACGAGCTGGCCAATATGGCCAATATTGACGCGGATGCCGTGAAGCAGGCCGTTAAACGCCACCCTGAATTTATCGTCGGTCTGAAAGCGCGCATGAGCAGCAGCGTGGTCGGCGAAAATGGCATCACCCCGCTGGAGCGTGCCAAAGCTATCCAGAAAGAGAACGGCGACCTGCCGCTGATGGTGCACATTGGCAACAACCCGCCAAATCTCGACGAAATTGCCGAGCTGCTGAGTTCCGGGGACATCATTACCCACTGCTACAACGGCAAACCGAACCGCATTCTGACCCCATCCGGCGAGCTGCGCGCGTCCATCACCAGCGCCCTGAAACGCGGTGTGCGTCTGGACGTGGGCCACGGTACGGCGAGCTTCAGTTTTGAGGTGGCGAAACGCGCCATCGCGATGGGCATTCTGCCGCACACCATCAGCTCAGATATCTACTGCCGCAACCGCATTAATGGCCCGGTCGGGTCGCTGGCGAGCGTGATGTCGAAATTCCTCGCCATCGGTATGTCGCTGCCGCAGGTGATTGAGTGCGTGACCGCAAATGCCGCCGACGGCCTGCGCCTGACGCGCAAAGGGCGCATCCAGCCAGGTCTCGACGCTGACCTGACGCTATTCACCATTAAGCGCCAGCCAACGGTATTAACCGATGCCGAAAACGAAAGCCTTCAGGCTGAACACATTCTGGTGCCGCTTGCCGCGATCCGCGCAGGCAAGGGCTACATGACCGAACAAGGGAGCACGGAACATGCCTTCGATTTATGAGAAGTACAATTTAAAGCAGGTCATCAACACCTCTGGCCGCATGACGGCGCTGGGTGTCTCCACGCCACGCCCGGAAGTGGTGCAGGCGGCAATGGACGGGATGAACCAGTACTTCGAGATGAAAGACCTGGTGAACAAAACCGGTGAATACATTGCGAACCTGCTGGATGTGGAAGGGGCGACCGTTGTCTCTTGCGCCTCTGCGGGCATTGCCCAGTCCGTGGCGGCGGTGCTGGTGAAAGACAGCGACTGGCTGCTGGAAAACCTGCACGTCACCCCGATTGAGAACAACGAAATCGTGCTGCCGAAAGGTCACAACGTTAACTTTGGCGCGCCGGTCGGCACCATGGTGGCGCTGGGCGGTGGCAAGCTGGTGGAAGCGGGCTATGCCAACGAATGCTCAGCCGATCAGTTGGCGGCTGCCATCACCCCGCGCACGGCGGCGATCCTGTACATCAAATCTCACCACTGTGTGCAGAAAAGTATGCTCAGCGTAGAGCAGGCCGCCGTGGTGGCGCGTAAACACGATCTTCCGCTGATCGTCGATGCGGCGGCAGAAGAGGATCTGCACGTGTATTACCGTTCCGGGGCGGATCTCGTGATCTACAGCGGCGCGAAGGCGATCGAAGGCCCAACCAGCGGTCTGGTGATCGGCAAAACGCAGTATGTTGAGTGGGTGAAACGCCAGACGGCGGGCATTGGCCGTGCGATGAAGGTGGGTAAAGAGGGCATTCTTGGCCTGACCTGCGCCATCGAACACTACCTGACAGCGACCAAAGAGAGTGGTGCAGAGATGGTGGCGAAGATGACGCCGTTTATCGATGCGCTGAACACCCTGAACGGTGTCACCGCTCGCGTGGTCTGGGACAGCGCGGGTCGCGACATCGCGCGCGCTGAAATCAAGTTCGACGAAGCCACCACCGGCGTGGGCACTGGCGAGCTGGTGAACCGCCTGAAGCAGGGCGAATATGCGATTTATTTCCGTGGCTACAAGGCCAACGAAGGGATTATCGAAGCGGATGTGCGCAGCGTGAACGCAGAGCAGCTGAACATTGTGTACCGCCGCATTAGCGAAGTTTTAGGACAGGAGAAAAAAGCATGAAACTGACCCCCAACTTTTACCGTGACCGTGTCTGCCTGAACGTACTGGCGGGTTCAAAAGCTAACGCCAGCGCCATTTACGAAGCGGCAGAAGGCCATGTGCTGGTGGGTGTGCTCTCCAAAAATTACCCGGACGTGGCAAGCGCGGTGGCCGATATGCGCGAATATGCGCAGCTGATTGATAACGCGCTGTCTGTTGGCCTGGGCGCGGGCGATCCGAACCAGTCGGCGATGGTGAGTGAGATCTCCCGTCAGGTACAGCCGCAGCACGTGAATCAGGTCTTTACCGGCGTGGCGACCAGCCGCGCGCTGCTGGGGCAAAATGAGTCTGTGGTTAACGGTCTGGTCTCTCCGACCGGGACTGTCGGGATGGTCAAAATCTCCACCGGCCCGCTGAGCAGCACGGCCCCGGACGGCATCGTGCCGGTAGAAACGGCGATTGCTCTGCTGAAAGATTTCGGCGGCAGCTCTATTAAATACTTCCCGATGGGCGGCCTGAAATGCCGTGACGAGTACAAAGCGGTAGCGGAAGCCTGCGCCCGCCACGACTTCTGGCTGGAGCCGACCGGCGGTATCGATCTGGAAAATTACGAGGAGATTTTGCAGATTGCGCTGGATGCTGGCGTGAGCAAAATCATCCCGCATATCTACAGCTCAATTATCGACAAAGCCAGCGGCGACACGCGCCCGGAAGATGTGCGCACGCTGCTTGAGATGACGAAGAAACTGGTTAAGTAAAAACAACACCCCTCACCCCAGCCCTCTCCCCAAAGGGGAGAGGGTGTAATCGTCCCCTCTCCCCTGTGGGGAGAGGGTTAGGGTGAGGGGGCAAATGACGCACAAACCCAAAGGAGCCACCATGCACACCCGTAGCCTGCTTGTCGCTTCACTCTCTTTACTTGCCACCGCCGCCATCGCCCAGCCGCAGTACGCCTGGGTGGGAACCTATAATCCCAACGGAGAAGGGCTGTACCGCTTTACCGTCGACCCGCAAACCGGCGCACTCGGCAACAAAACGCTGGTCAGTAAACTGCCCAATGCTGCGCAGCTCACCATCTCGCACGATGGCAAAACGCTGTACGTGGCAAGCGAAGTGGAGCAGGGCGTGGTGCAGGCATTACGCGTGGGGGATAACGGCGCGGTGAGTGAATTAAATCAGGTGGCTTCCGGTGGGGCTGGCCCGGTTTATCTCTCTTTAACGCCCAATGGCCGTCATCTGCTGGTGGCAAACTATGTGAGTGGCTCCATTGCCGTGTTGCCCGTGAAGGCGGACGGCAGCCTGGGGGATGCATCGGATACCCATCAGGATCAGGGTGAACCGGGCGCTGCTAAACCGCAAGCCGCAGCGGAAGGGAGTTTTGCGGTAAGCGATCATAATGGCCCACATGCGCACATGATCGCCGCCGATCCTGGCGGAAAGTATGTTTTTTCCACCGATCTTGGGCTGGATCGCATCTATCAGTACCGTTTTGACGATCAAAGCGGAAAGCTGACGCCGAACGATCCGCCGTTTATCAGCGCCTCTTCAAAAGGGGCCGGGCCGCGCCATTTCGTCTTTACGCCAAAAGGTGATGCCCTGTGGCTGATTAACGAAGAGGCGTCTACGCTGACCCATTATGCCGTAAATGCAAATGGCACCCTGAAAGAGGGCAAAACGCTTTCGGCATTGCCAGCAGGCTATAAAGGCACCAGTTTTGCCGCCGGGCTGGCATTAAGTGCAGACGGTAAACAACTGTATGTGGCTAACCGTTTGCATAACAGCATCGGGCACTTTACCGTAACAGCAGATGGCACGCTGACGCATCAGGACGATGTCTGGACGCGTGGTGATTACCCGCGCTCGCTGACGCTGGATAAACAAGGACGCTGGCTCTACGTCATGAATCAGCGCAGTGACAACATCACCCGATTCCGCGTAGCGGAAGACGGCAAACTCAGCTTCGAACCGGACTATACGCCGGTTGGCAGTCCATCCCAGATGGTCATTTCACCTTCTCCCTGAGCTGTAAGAGGACAACGACGTGCGATTCCCGAACCAACGTTTAGCGCAACTTTTCGAACTGTTGCAAAACGAAACGCTGCCACAGGACGAACTGGCGCAGCGGCTGTCGGTGTCCACGCGTACCGTCCGTGCTGATATCACTGCCCTGAATGCGCTGCTGGCGAGCCACGGCGCACAGTTTATTCTGAGCCGGGGTAATGGTTACCAGCTCAAAATCGACGATGCGGCGCGCTATCAGCAGCTTCAGGATTCTCACCCGCGCGCGCTGCGTATTCCTCGCACGGGGCCGGAGCGAGTGCACTATCTGGTGGTGCGTTTTCTGACATCGGCCTTTTCGCTTAAGCTTGAAGATCTGGCCGACGAATGGTTTGTCAGCCGCGCCACGTTGCAAAGTGACATGGTGGAAGTGCGCGAGTGGTTCCACCGTTACAATCTGACTCTGGAAACCCGTCCGCGCCACGGCATGAAGCTGTTTGGCAGCGAGATGGCGACCCGCGCCTGTCTGACCGACCTGCTCTGGGAGCTGGCGCAGCAGGACAGCCTGAACCCGCTGGTCACCGAAGTGGCGCTGAATGCAGGCGTGCCTGAACAGATGGTCATGGTGCTGCATGATGCGTTAACCCGTCACCACATCCGCCTGACGGACGAAGGCGAACTGTTCCTGCGCCTGTACTGCGCGGTGTCGGTGCGCCGTATCAGCGAAGGTTATCCCCTGCCGGAGTTCCACGCGGAAGATGTGGAAGAGAACGTGCGGGAAGCGGCGAAAGACATCGCGGTGACCATTCAACAACTGGCGGGCAAGGCGCTGGCCCCCTCGGAAGAGAATTGGCTTTGCGTGCACATTGCCGCGCGCCAGATCCAGGAGATTGCCCCAAGCGCCATCAACGCCGACGACGATGAAGCGCTGGTCAATTACATCCTGCGTTATATCAACACGCACTATAACTACAACCTGCTCAGTGATGAGCAGCTGCACGCGGATTTGCTCACGCACATTAAAACCATGATCACTCGCGTGCGGTATCAAATCATGATCCCCAACCCGCTGCTGGATAACATCAAACAGCACTACCCGATGGCCTGGGATATGACTCTGGCGGCGGTATCAAGCTGGGGTAAATACACGCCGTATGTGATCAGCGAAAACGAGATTGGCTTCCTGGTACTGCATATCGGCGTCGGACTGGAACGCCACTACAACATTGGCTACCAGCGCCAGCCCCGCGTGCTGCTGGTGTGCGATGCGGGCAACGCGATGGTGAGAATGATTGAGGCGGTGCTCCAGCGTAAATATCCACAGATTGAGGTGACGCGCACCCTCACGCTGCGCGAGTACGAGCAGGCAGAAAGCCTCAGCGAAGATTTTGTGATCTCAACGGCGCGCATCAGCGAAAAGGCGAAACCGGTGGTGATGATCGCCCCGTTCCCGACCGACTACCAGCTTGAACAAATCGGCAAGCTGGTGCTGGTGGACCGCACCCGACCGTGGATGCTGGATAAATACTTCGACGCCGCCCATTTCCGCATTATCGATAAACCTATCGACCAGCAGACGCTGTTCCGTGAATTGTGCGGACAGCTTGAAAGCGAAGGCTTTGTCGGCGCGGAGTTTCTCGATTCCGTGGTCGAGCGTGAGGCGATCGTGAGCACCATGCTCGGTGAAGGGATTGCGTTGCCGCACTCCCTGGGCCTGCTCGCGCAGAAAACCGTGGTCTATACGGTGCTGGCACCGCACGGCATCCCGTGGGGCGATGAAACCGCACACGTGATTTTCCTGCTCGCCATCAGCAAAAGCGAGTATGAAGAGGCGATGGCGATCTACGATATTTTCGTCACTTTCCTGCGCGAACGGGCCATGACGCGGCTTTGTGGCTGCAAGGATTTTGCCGGGTTTAAGGCGGTGGCGATGGAGAGTTTGAGCCGATTTTGAGATGAAGGCGGAGAGAGGATATCCGCCTTCAATCACCGCAAGTGATGCACAACCTGGTTACTGCTGCCGCGCCAGATAAGCGCCGGGTCTTTTAAATCCTGCACGAACTTGCCATCGACCAGCACGTTGATCAGATCCACCACCTCCATTTGGGCGGTGTTCAGTTCATCCAGCTTATAGCCCGTCCACACCCAGATATCTTTTCCCGCGCACTCGCGGCGAATGCGTTTAACCAGCTTCAGGATCTCCGGCACGTTTTGCGGATGCAGCGGATCGCCGCCCGACAGCGAAATCCCCTGGCGGTGAATGCGCGTGTCGTTCAGGTCGTTGATGATCCGGTCTTCCATCTCCTGGGTGAATGGCATCCCGGAATTTACACGCCAGGTGCTTTTGTTGTAGCAGCCAGGGCATTCGTGAACGCAGCCTGAAACGAACAGGGTGCAGCGGGTGCCGGGGCCGTTGACGATGTCGACGGGATAATACTGGTGGTAATTCATAACGTTAACCTGATGCCCTTACCCCGGCCCTCTCCCACAGGGAGAGGGAGAAAACCGGCGTCAGGCTCAACAATGTGCTCGATCGGTTCCCTCTCCCTTGAGGGAGAGGGCTAGGGTGAGGGGGAAAATCCGGCGAAAAACTTAACCTATCTGCCCATTCCCCAGATGTTTCACCCGGCGTTTCACCTCTTCCTGCTTACCGGCGTTAAACGGACGCGCATCCGGGCTACCAAGATAACCGCACACGCGGCGGGTGACGGAAACGCGAGCCGCATCGTGGTTACCGCATTTCGGGCAGGTGAAGCCTTTGCTGGTGCACTCAAACTCACCGGTGAAACCGCACTCGTAGCACTCGTCGATTGGCGTGTTCGTGCCGTAATACGGCACGTGCTGATAGCTGTAATCCCACACGTCTTCCAGCGCTTTCAGGTTGTGCTGGATGTTCGGGTACTCGCCGTAACAGATGAAACCACCGCTGGCGATTGGCGGGTAAGCCGCTTCAAAGTCGATCTTGTCGTACGGGTTAACCTTTTTCTCAACGTCCAGGTGGAAGCTGTTGGTGTAGTAACCTTTGTCGGTTACCCCTTCCACAATGCCGAATTCTGCGGTGTCCAGGCGACAGAAACGGTCGCACAGGTTTTCACTTGGTGTGCTGTACAGGCTGAAACCGTAGCCCGTTTCATCTTTCCACTGGTCAACCGCATCTCGCAGACGCTGGACGATAGCGACGCCTTTCTCACGCAGGGCTTCGCTGTCGTACATATGCGTGTCGCCACACAGCGCGTTAATGGTCTCGTGAATGCCGATGTAACCCAGAGAAATAGACGCACGGCCGTTTTTGAAGATCTCTGATACGTCATCGTCCGCTTTCAGACGCACGCCGCAGGCCCCTTCCATATAGAGGATTGGCGCGACGCGGGCTTTCACCCCTTCCAGGCGCGCAATACGGGTCATCAGCGCTTTACGGGCCAGTTGCAGGCGCTCATCCAGCAGTGTCCAGAAGGCGGCTTCATTGCCTTTGGCTTCCAGCGCGATGCGCGGCAGGTTAAGGCTGATCACACCCAGGTTGTTACGCCCGTCGTGGATCTGCTCGCCATTTTCATCTTCATACACGCCGAGGAAGCTGCGGCAGCCCATTGGCGTTTTGAACGAACCAGTGACTTTCACCACCTGGTCATAGTTCAGGATGTCCGGATACATACGCTTGCTTGCGCACTCCAGCGCCAGCTGTTTGATGTCGTAGTTCGGATCGCCAAACTTATGATTCAGACCGTCGCGGATAGCGAATACCAGCTTCGGGAACACGGCGGTTTTGCGGTTTTTGCCGAGACCAGAAATACGGTTGCGCAGAATCGACTGCTGGATCAGGCGCGATTCCCAACTGGTGCCCAGGCCAAAGCCAAAGGTCACAAACGGGGTCTGGCCGTTAGCGGTATGCAGCGTGTTCACTTCATATTCGAGCGACTGGAATGCGTCATAGCACTCTTTTTCAGTGCGCGAATGCGCATAGCCGTCCGCGTCCGGGATCTGCCATTCTTCAGCAGTTTTACGGTGTTTGTTGAAGCTCGCCGTCACGAACGGCGCCAGCACTTCATCAATACGGTTAATGGTGGTGCCGCCGTAAATGTGGCTGGCAACCTGCGCGATAATTTGCGCGGTTACTGCCGTGGCAGTAGAGATCGATTTTGGCGGCTCAATCTCGGCGTTACCCATTTTAAAGCCGTGGGTCAGCATCCCTTTCAGGTCGATCAACATACAGTTGAACATCGGGAAGAACGGCGAGTAGTCGAGATCGTGGTAGTGGATCTCACCGCGCTCGTGCGCGGAAACCACATCGCGCGGCAGCAGGTGCTGACGGGCATAGTGTTTGGCAACAATACCGGCCAGCAGGTCGCGCTGGGTAGGAATCACTTTACTGTCTTTGTTGGCGTTTTCGTTGAGCAGCGCAGAGTTGGTTTGCTCGACCAGGCCGCGAATGTCCTGGTTCAGACGACCACGTTTTTCGCGCTGGACGTCACGGTCGTGACGGTATTCTATGTAAGCACGGGCCAGCTGCTTGTACGGGCCCGCCATCAGCTGGTTCTCAACAGCGGTCTGGATCTCGCTGATATCCACCTGGCTACGTTCGGTCATCTGGCTGCTAACGACTTCTGCGACGGTGGCGCAATAATCTGCGTCATCGACTCCCGCTGCTTTAGCTGCACGCAGAATGGCTTCTTTGATGCGCTCTGATTTAAACGGCACTTTACAGCCATCACGTTTCATCACATGCGGTGTCATGATCACTCCATTTTAAAAACAGGTTATCCACAGAGGTGGAGAAGACTGCACCGGGCTGATGTATTGATAGCCCAGTCACTTCCCTCGTTCCCGACAGTTGTTATCCACAATTCCGGAGAGCTGAGTCGCCGTCTTGTTGTAGGAATAGTAGACGATAAATACAAGATGTTGGGTCGGCGTGCATTTTAAGTGCTACATATAGTGATTTGCATCAAACATGTTTGCGTTTTATTTGATGCAGAACAAAGTAAAAAGACGAGAGTACAAATGACGGGCGCTACAGCGATTGTAAATTGTCGTGGGAAAAATCTGATTAATTATTCAACAAAAACAGTAAGGTAAACCGGGCATATTGCAATGCCCGGCGATGAAAATTACGACTGAAGCCACCAGACGGCTTCAAACGGACGCAGGGTCATGGCCTGCGGTGCGTTGGCCGCTTCCGCATAGTTACTCATCACTACCTGCCATTCGCTGCTCTGTATGTCTGGCTGCCATTGCTGGCACGCATTGCTGAGGTTTGCCGCCACGATCAGGGTTTGCCCCTGCCACTGACGACGGTAGCACCACAGGGATGGATGCTCAGGGAGCAGATCCTGATAATCCCCCCACGTCAGGACCGGCAGCGTTTTACGCAGCGCAATCAGCGACTGGTAGGTATAGAACACCGAATCCGGGTCGCTCAGTGCCGCGCTGGCGTTAATGCTCTGGTAGTTATCGCAGACCGCAATCCACGGTTCACCCGCCGTAAAACCGGCGTTTGGCGAGGCATCCCACTGCATTGGCGTCCGGCCATTATCACGGGATTTACTGGCGAGGATCTCCAGCAGTTCATCCGCTTCACGGCCCGCGGCGCGCAGCTCGGTGAACATATTCAGGCTTTCCACATCGCGATAATCCGTGATCTGGCGGAAGTGCGGGTTGGTCATGCCCAGTTCTTCACCCTGGTAGATATACGGCGTGCCCTGCATTCCATGCAGCACCATCGCCAGCATTTTGGCGGCCGGGACGCGATGCTCGCCCTCATCGCCAAAACGCGACACGATGCGCGGCTGATCGTGGTTACACCAGAAGAGGGCGTTCCAGGCCACGTTATGCATTCCCTGCTGCCAGTGGCTGAACAGGGTTTTCAGCGCCACGTAATCGGGCTGCGCTTTCGTCCATTTTTCGCCGTCAGGGTAGTCCACCTTTAGGTGATGGAAGTTAAAGGTCATCGACAGCTCGCGTCCATCCAGGGAGGCGTACTGCTGGCAGTTTTCTAACGAGGTGGAAGACATCTCGCCCACCGTCATCAGGCTGCGCGGGGTGAAGACGTCGCGGCTCATCTCCTGCAAATATTCGTGAACGCGCGGCCCGTCGGTGTAAAAGCGACGGCCATCGCCGTGCTCATCATTCGGGAATGTCTGATCTTTGGAGATAAGGTTAATCACGTCGAGACGTAAACCGTCCACGCCGCGATCGGCCCAGAATTCGCACACTTTTTTCAGCTCGGTGCGCACTGCCGGGTTTTCCCAGTTCAGATCCGCCTGTTCCGGAGCGAACAGGTGCAGATAGTACTGCTCGCTGCCCGCGTGCCAGCGCCAGGCATTGCCGCCAAATTTAGAGCGCCAGTTGTTCGGCAGCAGGCCATCCGGCGTGCCGTCGCGCCAGATATAGAACTGGCGATACGGGCTCTCTTTGTTCAATGATTCGCGGAACCATGCGTGCTGGGTTGAGGTATGGTTAAGCACCATATCCAGCACAATGCGGATGCCGCGAGAATGGGCCTGCGCGACCAGTTCGTCAAAGTCATCCAGCGTGCCGTATGCCGGGTCGATGGCGGTGTAATTCGCCACGTCATAGCCGTTATCAATCTGCGGAGAGATATAGAACGGGGTCAGCCAGATGGCATCAATACCGAGATTTTTCAGGTAGTCGAGGCGCTGCGTTACGCCGCGTAAATCCCCGGTACCGCATCCGGTGGTGTCCTGAAAACTCTTTGGGTAAATCTGATAGATGACACCGTTTTGCCACCACTGAGGAAGGGTATTCATAGTTCGTTCCTGCAAATGCGAAGGGGCGCAATTGCGCCCCGAAAGATGAAGTTAAACAATCTGCAACGTGCCCTGACGGTACTTACGCTGATAAACGAAGGTGGTCAGCGCCATCGGGACAATAATCGCGATAGCCATGGCCAGCGCAAACACCTGCCAGAAGGCTGGCTGAATGGAGAGGATGCCCGGCAGGCCACCCACGCCAATCCCGTTCGCCATCACGCCGTTCAGGCCACACACCAGGCCTGCAAGGCCAGAGCCGATCATGGCGCACAGCATCGGGAAGCGATATTTCAGGTTGATACCGTACATCGCCGGTTCGGTCACGCCGAGGTAGGCAGAGATAGCCGCCGGAACGGAAATCTCACGTTCATTATGCTTACGGCTGATGATGATGATGCCGGTTACCGCAGAGGCCTGAGCAATGTTAGACAGCGCAATGATTGGCCAGACTGGCGTGCCGCCCATGCTCTGAATCATCTGCATATCAATGGCCAGCGTGGTCTGGTGCACGCCGGTAATCACCAGCGGCGCATACAGGAAGCCAAACAGCGCAGCACCAATCGGCGCGAAGCTACCGGTCATCAGGTGACGTACCGCAAAGGCCACGCCGTCGCCGATCATGCGGCCAAACGGGCCGATAAAGGCGTGAGCAAGGAACACGGCGATAATCAGGGAACAAACCGGCACCACCACCAGATACAGGTAATCCGGGACGATGCGTTTTAAGCGAGTCTCAATAAAGCCCAGCGCCAGACCTGCCAGTAACGCCGGAATCACCTGCGCCTGATAGCCCACTTTCGCGATAGTGAACAGGCCGAAGTTCCAGACTTCCGGCACCTGCTGACCCAGTAAGTAAGCGTTCATTAACTGCGGAGACACCAGCGTGACGCCAAGGACAATCCCCAGGATTGGCGTGCCGCCCATCTTACGCACTGCCGACCAGCAAATCCCGACAGGCAGGTAGAAGAAGATGGCTTCACCAATCAGCCACAGGAAGTCGTAAACGGTTTTCAGTGACGGGTAGATCTGCGCCAGCGTTTTTCCGTCGCTCATCGGCACATCGCCGATCACGTTACGGAACCCTAAGATCAAGCCCCCGCTGATGAGCGCCGGCAGCAGCGGGAAGAAGATCTCTGCAAAGTGCGAGATCAGCTGCTCGTGCCATTTCATGTTTTGACGCGCGGCGAGCTTCGCCTGCTCTTTATCAGCAGATGAGTGGCCAGTGGTGGCCAGCAGAGCCTGATAGTAATCGCCCACTTCTGTGCCGATAACCACCTGGAACTGCCCGGCGTTGGTAAAGCAACCTTTTACCATCGAAAGCTCTTCAATCGCTTTCGGGTTAGCTTTGGCCGGATCGTTCAGCACAAAGCGCAGGCGGGTAATGCAATGACTGACGGTTGCGATGTTCTCGCGTCCGCCAACCAGGACGATCAACTGGTCGATATCTGCTTGTTTGACTTTGCTCATCATGAAACCTCATGACAGATGGAGAAGGGTGTAATGACCTGAAAGCAAGCCTACTCGTTAAGCGTCATCGGGAAAATGGGAACGTTCCCGAAATCAGGCGAAGATCACAATAAACCGTTTAATGGGGTTTACGAAAGATGGGCTGGAATGACTATCTGGCGCGGTTCTATGCGACCGGTGATCTGCTCGATCAACTGAGCGGCAGCCTGTCTCCCGGACTCGGCGTAGCCGGGATCGACGGTGATAATTTCCGGGTGAAGGAACTTCATCAGTGGCGTACTGCCGACGCTTGCGACCTGCAAATTATCGATACGCTGTTCCTGAAGGTATTTACTCGCGCCCAGCGCCAGGGTGTCCGTAGCGCACACCAGCGCGGTGGTCTGTGGAGTCAGCACGCTGGCGACCTGCTCGTAGCCCTGCTTCATACCCAGCCCTGGCAAGGAGGCTACAGCTGAGAGGTTGTGGTTTTTACAAAACGTCAGGTAGGCTTCATGACGCCGTTTACCGGTGGTCACGTCCGCATGGGGTACGCCGAGGAAGCTGATATGGCGATGGCCCTGATCGTATAAGCGCTGCATCAGCGTGAAGATAGCGCCTTCATCGTCATAACAGACAGAGGCAAAACCACTGGCATCGCGAGCCAGCAGCACCAGTGATGGCTGCCAGGGTTTAAGCATCTCTTCTTTAATGCCGGTGAAACCAAACAGCACCACGCCATCGATGTTGCGGCGTTGCAGCATGCCCAGGTGCTCTTCCACCAGCTGCGGCGAAAACTGGCTTTCCATCATAATCGGGTCGTAACCCTGTTCGTAGAAGGCAGGCAGCATGGTCTGAACCGCCAGGTTTTCAGACAGGGAATCGAGGCGCGACACAATAATGGCGACCACTTTGTCACTTTGCCCACGCATGGCGCGGGCGGAGCGGGAAGGGGAAAAACCGTGCTGATTCATGACCGCCTCGACGCGCTCGCGCGTGCGCTCGCTGACACCACTTTCGTTGTTCAGCACTCGCGACACGGTGGATTTCCCCACGCCGCTTAAACGCGCGATGTCTTTAATGGTAAGGCGGTTTTGCATCCTCTATTCCCTGTAACAGCGACGGCGGTCGTCAATTGAGCGTAATGGTATAGCGTGATTTTGCTATGGGCAAAGTCTGGTTTACGTATGGTTTACTTGCGCGGGGTTATAATACCGCCCGAATCGTCACAAACGGTACGGTTAATTCCTTATACTGCACGGCGAAATACCAATTTTACTTACCGGAGGTTACATGGATCCCGATCCCACGCCTCTCCTGAACGGGAGAGAGCTTTCTTTCCGGTAAGCCAGCCTTTTGCTGTCTCACCGGTGATGTGAGGCAGCAACGTCCCAAACGTTTCTGCTAATAATTAAAGTGCCGCCAGGTACGGATTAACCGTGTCTGCCAGCAAAACTGCGTTCGCCGCTGCGCGCGCAGGAGAGCTTATTATGCTGAAAAATATCACCCGGCAGCTGCTTGATCAGCTGAGCCGCCACCTGCCACGCCGTCTTATCCAGCGTGACCCAATGCCAAACGCCAAAAATCTGGCGGGCGCGGCTATTCCTTCTTCCCTGACCGAACGCTGCCTGAACGTGGCGGCGATGGACGAAAACGAAGTCTGGCGCGCCTTTGGTGGGCACCCGGAAGGGCTGAATGCAGTTGAAGTCGACAAAATCCGCGCCGAGCATGGCGACAATCAAATCCCGGCGCAAAAACCTTCGCCCTGGTGGGTGCACCTGTGGGTTTGCTACCGCAACCCGTTCAACCTGCTGCTGACGGTGCTCGGCATTATCTCGTATGCCACCGAAGACCTGTTTGCCGCAGGCGTTATCGCCCTGATGGTGGGGATTTCCACGCTGCTGAACTTTATTCAGGAAGCCCGCTCCACCAAAGCGGCCGATGCCCTGAAAGCAATGGTCAGCAACACCGCCACCGTCTCGCGCGTGATTAACGAGCTCGGTGAAAACGCCTGGCTTGAACTGCCTATCGATCAGCTGGTTCCGGGTGACCTGGTGAAACTTGCCGCCGGGGATATGATCCCGGCAGATTTACGCATCATTCAGGCGCGCGATCTGTTTGTCGCTCAGGCGTCGTTAACTGGCGAATCACTGCCGGTGGAGAAAGTGGCGCGTACCCGCGATCCGCAGCAGATGAACCCGCTGGAATGCGACACCCTGTGCTTTATGGGCACCACGGTTGTGAGCGGAACCGCGCAGGCCATTGTGACGGCGACGGGCGGTAACACCTGGTTCGGCCAACTTGCCGGGCGCGTAACAGAGCAGGAAAGCGAACCTAACGCCTTCCAGAAGGGGATTGGCCGCGTCAGTATGCTGCTGATCCGCTTTATGATGGTGATGACGCCGATTGTGCTTCTGATCAACGGCTACACCAAGGGCGACTGGTGGGAAGCGGCGCTGTTTGCGCTCTCTGTGGCCGTGGGCTTAACGCCAGAAATGCTGCCGATGATTGTCACCTCCACGCTGGCGCGCGGGGCGGTAAAACTCTCAAAGCAAAAAGTCATTGTTAAACACCTCGACGCTATCCAGAACTTTGGCGCGATGGACATCCTCTGCACTGATAAAACCGGGACGCTGACCCAGGATAAAATCGTGCTGGAGAACCATACCGATATCTCAGGCAAGACCAGCGAACGCGTGCTGCACAGCGCCTGGCTTAACAGCCACTACCAGACCGGGTTGAAAAACCTGCTCGACGTTGCCGTGCTGGAAGGTGTGGACGAAGAGTCTGCCCGTACGCTGTCTGGCCGCTGGCAGAAGGTGGATGAGATCCCGTTTGATTTTGAGCGCCGCCGTATGTCGGTGGTGGTGAGTGAACAGCAGGACGTGCATCAGCTGATCTGCAAAGGCGCATTGCAGGAGATCCTCAATGTGTGTACCCAGGTACGGTACAACGGTGACATCGTCCCGCTGGACGACACCATGCTGCGCCGCATCAAACGCGTGACCGACAACCTGAACCGTCAGGGGCTGCGCGTGGTGGCGGTGGCCAGCAAATTCCTGCCAGCGCGCGTTGGGGATTATCAGCGTATTGATGAATCAGACCTGATCCTTGAAGGCTACATCGCGTTCCTCGATCCACCAAAAGAGACGACGGCACCGGCGCTAAAAGCCCTGAAGGCGAGCGGGATCACCGTGAAAATCCTCACCGGCGACAGCGAGCTGGTGGCAGCAAAAGTGTGTCACGAAGTGGGGCTGGATGCCGGTGACGTGGTGGTGGGAAGCGAGATCGAACATCTTTCTGACGATGAGCTGGCCCGGCTTGCTCAGCGCACCACGCTGTTTGCCCGACTGACGCCGATGCACAAAGAGCGCATTGTGACGCTGCTGCGCCGCGAGGGCCATGTGGTGGGCTTTATGGGCGACGGTATCAACGATGCCCCGGCGCTGCGTGCGGCAGATATTGGGATTTCCGTAGACGGCGCCGTGGATATTGCCCGTGAAGCGGCGGATATCATTTTGCTGGAAAAAAGCCTGATGGTGCTGGAAGAGGGGGTGATCGAAGGCCGCCGTACCTTTGCCAACATGCTGAAGTACATCAAAATGACCGCCAGCTCGAACTTCGGTAACGTCTTCAGCGTGCTGGTGGCGAGTGCGTTTTTACCCTTCCTGCCAATGTTGCCGCTGCACCTGCTGATCCAGAACCTGATGTACGATGTCTCTCAGGTGGCGATCCCGTTTGATAACGTCGACGATGAGCAGATCCAGAAGCCACAGCGCTGGAACCCGTCCGATCTTGGCCGCTTTATGCTGTTCTTTGGGCCGATCAGCTCCATTTTTGACATTCTGACCTTCTGCCTGATGTGGTTTGTGTTCCATGCCAACACGCCTGAACATCAGACCCTGTTCCAGTCCGGCTGGTTCGTGGTGGGGCTGCTGTCGCAAACGCTGATTGTGCATATGATCCGTACCCGCCGTATTCCGTTTATTCAGAGCCGTGCCGCATGGCCGCTGATTGTGATGACGGGGATTGTGATGGTGCTGGGTATCGCGCTGCCTTTCTCTCCGCTGGCGAGTTACCTGCAATTGCAGGCGCTACCGCTGAGCTATTTCCCGTGGCTGGTGGCGATCCTCGCGGGCTATATGGTCCTGACGCAAATGGTGAAAGGGTTCTATGCGCGCCGGTATGGCTGGCAGTAAGTCGTTTTACCCTCACCCTAGCCCTCTCCCTGTAAGGGAGAGGGAACCGTCCGGTGCGGTTTCCTCTCAAATTCAACAACCTGTGATCTCCGTCGTGTCATTCTCTTGACGACAAATTGAGCGCATGTTAACAGAATGTTTTGCCTTTTTTCGGCCCGTCAAATAAGGAACATTCATGTTACGGTACAGCCTCTTAACCGCCGGGCTTATGCTCGGCGCTTCTGCGTTTGCCGCTCCGGCAGGTGACCTCCCCCTGATGCCCTGGCCTGCAAAGGTTGAACGCCCGACAACACAGGGCGCGCTGGTGCTCAGCGATAACATTTCCGTTAGCGTCAGCGGTGACGATCTGGGTGACGCGGTTAACCGCCTGCGCCAGCGCATTGCGCTGCAAACCGGCTGGACACTCCGGCCGCAGGCCGATAAGCCAGACAAACCTACCATCCGCATCGACATTGCTAAAAAGGTGAAGCCGCAACCGCTGCCCGACAGCGATGAGAGCTACACGCTTAAGGTAGACGCTGACGGCGTGAACATCTCGGCCAACACCCGTTTTGGCGCGCTGCGCGGGATGGAAACGCTGCTTCAGCTTATCCAGAACGGGCCAGAAAATACCGCGATACCCTGGGTCACCATTGAGGATGCGCCGCGTTTCCCGTGGCGTGGTTTGCTGCTTGATTCCGCCCGCCACTTTATCCCGCTGAACGACATCAAACGGCAGATTGACGGAATGGCGGCGGCAAAACTGAACGTGCTGCACTGGCATCTGACTGACGATCAGGGCTGGCGATTTACCTCGAAGCGCTATCCAAAGCTCACGCAGCTTGCCAGCGACGGACAGTTTTACACCCCGGACCAGATGCGCGAGATCGTGCGCTACGCTACCGACCGTGGCATTCGCGTGGTCCCGGAAATCGACATGCCGGGCCATGCGTCGGCAATTGCCGTTGCCTACCCCGAGCTGATGAGCGCACCGGGGCCTTATGAAATGGAGCGCCACTGGGGCGTGCTGAAACCGGTGCTGGATCCTACCAAAGAGGCGACGTATACCTTTGCAGAGGCAATGGTCAGCGAACTGGCGGCGATCTTCCCCGATCCCTATCTGCATATTGGTGGCGATGAGGTAGACGACACGCAGTGGAAACAAAACGCCGCCATTCAGAAATTCATGCGTGACAACAAACTGGCGGACAGCCATGCATTGCAGGCGTATTTCAACCGCAAGCTGGAAACGATCCTCGAAAAACATCACCGGCAGATGGTGGGCTGGGACGAAATCTTCCATCCCGACCTGCCAAAAAGCATTCTGATCCAGTCCTGGCAAGGGCAGGACGCGCTGGGGCAGGTGGCCGAAAAAGGCTACAAAGGCATTCTCTCGACCGGTTTTTACCTCGACCAGCCACAGTCTACTGCCTATCACTACCGCAATGAGATTGTGCCGCAGGGCTTAAACAATGTGGATGTGATTGGCGATAACGACAGCCCGCAGAGCTGGTCTTTCACCCTGCCGCGCCTGAAAGGCAAGCCGGTGGAAGGGAGCTTTACGCTAGTGAAAGGCGATTCCGGCTGGCGAGGATTTATTGATTTTGCCGGGAAGTCGCGCCGCGCGGTTCAGAATATCGAATGGCGTAGCGACGACCAGGTGACCTTTACCGTCGATACCTGGATGGGCGAAACGCGCCCGGTGGTGACGGTGAGCACGGATACGCTGAGCGGCTATTTCCTGCTGGGCAACGCCCGTTACCCGGTCAGCGGCAAGCTGCTGGATGAGGTGCCAAAAGGTATCGCCCCGGTCGTGCCCGATACTGCCCAGCAGGCCAATCTGCTGGGTGGCGAAGCCGCGCTGTGGGCCGAAAACGTGGTGGCGCCGGTGCTGGATATTAAACTCTGGCCGCGCGCGTTTGCCGTGGCGGAACGCTTGTGGTCGGCACAGGACGTGAACGATACCGACAACATGTACACCCGTTTGCAGGCGATGGATAGCTGGTCAACGGTGTCGGTGGGGCTTTTGCAGCACAGCCAGCAGCAGGCGTACTTCACCCGCCTGGCGAACAATGGCGACAGCCTGCCGCTGCAGATCCTCGCGCAGGCGGTGGAGCCAGCCCAGTATTACACCCGTCAGCACCTGAAATTCCAGGCCGGGAATTACCATCAGTTTGAGCCGCTCAACCGTTTTGCCGATGCGCTAAGCGCTGAAAGCGCAACCGTGCGTCAGATGAATAAATGGGTCGACAGGCTGGTGAGCGATGCCGAAGACACGGAAAGTGCGGATGCGCTGCGCCACGTGTTTAATCGCTGGCAGAGCAATACCAGCGATGCGCTGGCGCTGAGCGGAAGCAATTATCAGCTGAAAGCCATTAAACCGGTGATTCAGGAAGTGGATAAGCTGGCGTCGATTGGGTTGCGCTTAACCGATCTGGTGGCGCGTCAGGGGACGCTGGATGATAAAGAAATTGCGTCGATTCAGGCGGAGCTAGATAACGCGGCGAAAATCCAGGATGAAGTGGTGATAGCGGCGGTTTACCCGCTGGAGACGCTGCTGCGCGCGACGCGCAATCAGTAACCGGGAATAAAAAAGGCAGCCCAGGCTGCCTTTTTCACGGGGAAACGAATTAACGACGTACTGCAATCGCTTCAATTTCAATTTTCACGTCTTTCGGCAGACGTGCCACTTCAACGCAAGAGCGCGCCGGGAAGGTGGCATTGTGTTCGGTGAAGAATGCTTCGTAGGTCGCGTTTACGGTCGCGAAATCGTTCAGGTCTTTCACGAATACCGTGGTCTTCACGATATCGCCCACTTTCAGACCCGCAGATTCAACGATAGCCTGCACGTTTTCCAGCGACTGACGTGCCTGCGCAGCTACGTCTTCCGGCACGGCGCCGGTTTTCGGGTTAACCGGGATCTGGCCTGAGGTAATAATCATGCTACCCAGATCAACGCCCTGAACATATGGGCCGATAGCCGCTGGTGCATTTTCCGTCGCGAGTACTTTGGTCATGATTTCTCCAGAATAACAGCTGATTTAAGAGTCCCGGCCATTATAACAGCCGGGATTTCATTACCAACCTCAATTAGTTGGCCAGCACCACATAATGAGAAAACTCTTTTTCGCAGTATTTGCATTTGAGTGCGATGTCATCGGCGCGTTTTTTCACTGAAAAACTGGAGGAAACCGGCTCAGCATGGCTGATGCAGTTGCTGTTCGGGCAGACCAGCACGCTTTCGATACGATCCGGCAGGCTTGGGCGCGATTTACCCACCACGTCATAATCGTCGATACGGTTAACGGTGGCGTCCGGTGCGTACAGTGACAGCTGGTTTACCTGCTCGTCAGTCAGGAACGTGTTCTCAATTTTGATCAGATCTTTGCGGCCCATTTCGCCAGACGGCAGGTTCAGACCGATGGTGATGCGCTGGTCAGTTTCGGTCAGCTTAAACAGGGTCAGCAGCTTAAAACCTACCTGCGCAGGGATGTGGTCAATCACGGTGCCACGTTTGATGGCTTCAACCTGAAGTTTGTTATCGTGTGTCATTGTCATTTCCCCTTACAGAGCTAATTCGCGATTCAGAACCAGTGCCAGTAACGCCTGGCGAGCGAAGATGCCGTTACCGGCCTGCTGGAAGTACCAGGCATGTGGCGTCTTATCAACGTCTGTGGTGATCTCATCGATACGCGGCAGCGGATGCAGCACCTTCATGTTGTCGCGTGCGCCCTCGAGGTCGCTGGCGCGCAGCACAAACTGGGCCTTCACGTTGGCGTATTCAGAGGGATCCAGGCGCTCTTTCTGCACGCGGGTCATATACAGAATATCCACGCTGTTCATCACTTCTTCGATGCTGGCGTGCAGGCTCCACTGAATGCCTTTCTCGTCCAGCATATCGAGGATGTACTGCGGCATCGCCAGTGCGTCCGGGGCGATAAAGTAGAAGCGGTTGCCGTTAAATTTCGCCAGCGCCTGGGTCAGGGAGTGGACGGTACGGCCATATTTCAGGTCACCGACCATGGCGATGTTCAGGTTTTCCAGGCTGCCCTGGGTTTCCTGAATGGTGAACAGATCCAGCAGCGTTTGCGTCGGATGCTGGTTCGCGCCATCCCCGGCGTTCAGTACCGGAATGCCGCCGGAAAACTCGGTCGCCAGACGGGCCGCACCTTCCTGCGGATGACGCATTACGATGGCGTCAACGTAGGTGCTGATAACTGAAATCGTGTCCGCCAGCGTTTCGCCTTTTTTACCCAGCGACGTGTTGCTGCTGTCTGAGAAGCCCACCACGCTTGCGCCCAGGCGGTGCATGGAGGTTTCAAAGGAGAGGCGCGTACGGGTAGAGGCTTCGAAGAAGCAGCTCGCAATGACTTTGTGTTTAAGCAGCTCCGGTTGCGGATTCGCCTTCAGTTTTGCCGCGGTTTCCAGAACCAGTTCCAGCTCTTCGCGGCTGAGGTCGTTTATGGAAATGATGTGTTTTTGATAAAGCGGATTCATGTTTATCTCCTGACGCCGGGCAAAAAAAAGCCCCTCAAATGAGGGGCTCTGGGAATAGGTTTAGCAACGGGAAGAAAAACGGCAGGCCAGCGTCTGATTTCAGACGCGGTAAGACGTTATGTCGTACACGCTTGACCATGCTTCCTCCCGGCAAATTGTCGGGCATTATACGCACCCCGATTTTCGGATCAAGCGATTTAATGCACACTTTACTCAATGCAAACGGTTCTTTGTGAATATTAATTCGTTCTGAGTAAATAATTAATTTGTTTGTGCACCAGGGCAGTGCGCTTCACCACGCGCGGGGCAACCCAGACAATACTGCTTCCGGCAACCACGCCTAAAATTTCCGGTAACTGGTGATAATCCAGAATACGCGCCACCGCGCGGCCATATCCGGCAACGGTATGGATAAGGATAAACTCGCTATTATGCTCCACGCTGACCACCATTTCGGAAACCGTACGCGCAGCATCGGGAGCAGGGCGTAACTGGTGATTCAACGAATAAATCTTTAGCCCTTTGGCATTTCGAATTTTTATGACTCCGAGCAACTTGAGCAGACGTGAAACGGTAGACTGGCTGATGCTGTCGAACCCCCGCTCCTGTAAGTCGCGGCGAATTTCTTCCTGGGAGAGATAACTCTTTTCGGTAATCAGACGCTGACACACCGTCAGCTGTAGCTGTTCCTTTGGAGAGTAATCACCATATTCCGTCATAACTTAATCCCATGTAATTGGCTGAAACAAAATGCCCGGTGGCGTTAAGCTTACCGGGCCTACAACGTCAAAAGATCACAACAACGCTCCGAGGCTCAACGCCACCATAATCACCACCGTCAGGATCGCCAGCAAAGGAGCAACCCACTTCAGGTAACGCACATAAGGGACGCGGGCGATCGCCAACCCGCCCATCACAACGGCAGAGGTCGGCGTGACCAGGTTAACGATGCCGGAAGCTGACTGATACGCCGTCACCACCAGGTCGCGGTTGACGTTAGCGAAATCGGCAAGCGGTGCCATGATCGGCATCGTCAGAACGGCCAGGCCGGATGAAGAAGGCACAAGAAACGACAACACCACCTCCAGCCAGTACATCACGTTGATAAATGCGACGGTCGGCAACCCGCTCACCAGCCCTTCAGCACTGTGTAAAATGGTGTGGGTAATCATGCCTTTATCCATTATCACTACGATACCGCGCGCAATGCCGATAATCAGCGCGACACCCAGCAAATCCCGCGCGCCGTTGATAAAGGTTGAGGTAAGTTCTTCTTCGCTCATGCGGGCGATAAGCCCGACGATGATCGCGCTGGCGAGGAATACCGCGGAGATCTCCGCCATCCACCAGCCGAGCACCGCCACGCCGTAAATCATCACCGCGAAGGCGAGGGCGAAAATCACCAGGATGATTTTGCGCACCGGGGTAAATTCCAGCGACTGTTCGCCTTTGTTACCGAGGAAATGGGCGAGGTTCTCTTCCTGTTTGTCTGCGACGATAGAGAGAGAGGGGTCCTTACGCACTTTACGGGCGTAACGCATCACCCACGCCACGCAGATTATCCAGCCAATCACCAGCAGCGCCACGCGCAGGGCGATGCCGTTGGTGAAGGGGATCCCGGCTGCGTTGGCGGCGATCACCGTGGCAAACGGGTTGATGGTGGAGCCGAGCGTGCCGATCCCGGCGCCAAGCAGGACGGTGGAAGCCGCCACCACCGGATCAAACCGGGCAGCCAGCATCACCGGAACCAGCAGCGTGTAAAACGGCAGAGACTCTTCGGCCATGCCGTAAATCGTGCCGCCTGCGGCAAACAGCGCCATCAGGATCGGGATCATCCACTCTTCACGACCACGTAACCGGGTGGTGACGCGCTCGATCCCGGCGTCAATCGCCCCGGTTTTGGTGACGATCCCCAGAAAACCGCCGATGATCAGAATAAACAATGCCACGTCGATGGCACCGGCCTGGCCGGATTCCGGATCGTACAGCCCGGCGATAGGAGCCATCAGCACCGAAATAATGCCCTGCGGATGGGCGGCTACGTGGGCGTAAGTCCCGGCAATGGGCACTTCTTTGCCGAGGGCCGCGTTCATTGCCATCTGGTACTGACCGGCCGGGACAACCCAGCTCAGCGCGGCCACAACGGCAATCAGAAAGAAGAGAATGGTGTAAGCGGAGGGAAACTTAAACTTGCCCATGGTGTTCTCCTTAAACCCGGCGCACCCCGCGGCACGCCGGGTGGTGATTAGTCGCCGAGTGTCGCCACCATGACCGCTTTAATGGTGTGCATCCGGTTTTCGGCTTCGTCGAAGACAATGGAATTGGGGGATTCGAAGACCTCTTCCGTCACTTCCAGCCCTTTCAGGCCGTAAGCCATTTCAATTTCGCGACCCACTTTGGTGTGCTCGTTATGGAACGCAGGCAGGCAGTGCATGAACTTAACATTCGGGTTGCCGGTGGCTTTCATCACCTTCGCGTTGATCTGATACGGCGTCATCAGGCTGACGCGCTCGGCCCAGGCTTCCTTCGGCTCGCCCATCGATACCCACACGTCGGTGTAGAGGAAATCGGTGCCGTGAACGCCTTCTTCCACGTCGTCAGTCAGGGTGATGCGTGCGCCCGTTTCTTTGGCGATGGCGCGACACTGCTCAACCAGCGCCGCTTCTGGCCAGAAGGATTTCGGCGCCACAAGACGGATATCCATGCCCATTTTGGCCGCGCCAACCATCAGTGAATTACCCATGTTGTTGCGCGCATCGCCCAGGTAGGCAAAGCTCAGCTCCGGCAGGGTTTTTCCCGGCGCGTGTTCGAGCATGGTCATCAGGTCGGCAAGAATTTGGGTCGGGTGGAATTCATCGGTCAGGCCGTTCCAGACCGGCACGCCCGCGTATTCGCCCAGCTCCTCGACAATCGCCTGACCGTAGCCGCGATACTCAATGCCGTCGTACATACGGCCCAGCACGCGGGCGGTGTCTTTCATTGATTCCTTATGCCCAATCTGCGAGCCGCTTGGGCCGAGGTAAGTCACCTGTGCGCCCTGGTCGAACGCGCCCACTTCAAAGGCGCAGCGCGTGCGGGTGGAGGTTTTTTCAAAAATCAGCGCGATGTTTTTGCCAACCAGAGTCTGCTTTTCGCGCCCGGCTTTTTTGGCGGCTTTCAGGTCAATGGCGAGGTCAATCAGGTACTGGATCTCTGCCGGGGTGTAGTCCAGCAGTTTGAGGAAGTTGCGGTTTTTCAGGTTGATGGTCATGTGGGAAATCCTTTTAAAATTAATGTCTAAGACCTGACCCCTCACCCTAACCCTCTCCCCAAAGGGGCGAGGGGATGGTTTGCTCCCTCTCACCTTTGGGGAGAGGGCAGGGGTGAGGGGTTTTAGTTGCGAATCAACGTGCCTTTCTCGCCTGCGAGGATCTCCGCGCCATCGGCCAGCGCGCCGATCCCGGCAATGCCGTTGCAGGTTTCAACAAACTCGC
This sequence comes from Enterobacter soli ATCC BAA-2102, assembly GCF_001654845.1. Lineage (GTDB taxonomy): Bacteria > Pseudomonadota > Gammaproteobacteria > Enterobacterales > Enterobacteriaceae > Enterobacter > Enterobacter soli. Next base: position 191,647 of record NZ_LXES01000024.1, read on the forward strand.
GGCAGGCGGCCACTTTCGGCCCCATCGAGCCGGCGTCGAACTGCATGTCTCTGAGCAGTTCCGGCGTGACCTGTGCCAGTGGGCGCTGGGTGGGTTTGCCCCAGTCGAGATACACCGCATCGGCATCGGTCAGGATCAGCAAGGCATCCGCCTCTATCTGACGCGCCAGCAGCGCAGCGGACAGATCTTTGTCGATCACCGCTTCGATGCCGTGGTAGCCGTTGGCGTTTTCCACCACCGGAACCCCGCCGCCGCCGTTACAAATCACCAGGTGGTCGCGCTGGATAAGTGCGGTAATGGCATCGCTCTCGACAATGCGTTTCGGCTGCGGGGAAGGCACCACGCGGCGGAAGTAGCGGCCATCGGCCTTAAACACCCAGCCTTTTTCCGCTGCCAGCGCGCTGGATTGTTCTTCGCTGTAGACCGGGCCGATGTACTTGGTCGGGTGAGTAAACGCCGGGTCGGCGGCATCCACTTCCACCTGGGTGAGCAGCACGCTTACCTCACGCTGGGGCAGGTTGTTTTTCAGCGCTTGCTGGAGCATGTAGCCGATCATCCCCTGACTTTCGGCCCCGAGGATGTCGAGCGGGTAGGGCGTGACCTTGTCATAGGCGCTGTTTTGCAGTGCCAGCAGCCCGACCTGCGGCCCGTTGCCGTGAACCAGCACCACGCGCCACTGCTCGGTCAGCCCGGCGATGGTGCGGGCCGCCAGCTCGATGTTCTGGCGCTGGATCTCCGCTTCCAGTGGTTCACCGCGTTTGAGTAACGCGTTACCGCCAAGCGCGACGACCAGAGTGGGTTTTCTTTCCATGATGGCTCCTTTAAATTCCGTCGCGTTCCAGCGGGCAGCTCATGCAGCGCGCGCCGCCGCGGCCACGTCCCAGTTCGTCGCCAGGGATTGGCAACACGGTGATCCCGGCCTTGTCGTACTTCTCATTGGTCCAGATGTTGCGCTCGTAGCCAATCACCACGCCCGGGCGGATGGTCAGCACGTTGTTGGCGTCGTTCCACTGTTCGCGCTCGGCTTCAAAGGCATCGCCACCGGTGGTGATCAGGCGTACGTGGTTAATGCCGAGCGCTTTTTCGATGGCGTGGAGCAGGTCGGTTTCCTGGGTACGCAGCAGGCCGCCGCGTCCGTCCGGGGTCAGCGTCCAGCACTGGGCGTCTTTGCGCACCACTTCCGGGTAGACGGAGAAGGTGTCGACATCGATGTGGGTCATGACGGTATCGAGGTGCATACAGGAGCGGTGTTTTGGCAGTTCAACGGCGATGACGCGTTCGGCCTGGCGGTGTTTGAACAGACTGCTGGCGAGGAACTCCACGCCCTGCGGGGTGGTGCGTTCAGACATGCCGATTAATACCGCGCCGCGGCCAATGACTAATACATCGCCGCCCTCTAATGTGGCGTGGTCGTAATTAATATTTTCATCGCCGAAGTATTTAATAAAATCACCGTCGGCAAACGCAGGGTGCCAGCGATATATAGCGCGCAGGTTATTGGTTTCACGCTGGCGGGCGGCTTTAGCCATTGGGTTAATCGACACACCGTTATATATCCAGCAGGAGGTATCGCGGGTAAATAAATGGTTTGGCAGCGGCTTCATAATAAAATCATTTGCCGTGTGGGTATCGACGACCATATTTTTAATTGCCGCCGGAATTTCGCCGTAGGTTAATCCACCGCTTAACCGGCGAGCCAGTTCGCGGTGCGGCATATCGGCCAGCCAGCCACGAACATCGCCCGCAAAGGTCGGCCCGAGGCGATAATCAGAGATTTGGGTTTCCAGCAGCCAGGCTTTGGCGTCTGCAATATCAAGGGTTTGTGTCAGAAGGTCGGTTAACAGCAGGACTTCCACACCCTGCTCGCGCAGCGTGTTTGCGAACATGTCATGCTCTTCACCCGCACGTTCAACCGATAACACATCATCGAATAATAATTCCTGGCAATTCGAAGGAGTTAAGCGTTTTAAACTTAAATTAGGGCGGTGCAGCATCACACTGCGCAATTGACCAATTTCAGAACCGACGTAATGCTTTTCCATAATTATTCCTTTAACTGTTTTTCAGAATAAAAAGGGCTGGGCCATGTAGTTATTTGCATGGCGGATTAGCTCAATTGATTTCACGGCTCATACTAGGCGACTTGTTATTTCATATTGTGATGTTGCTCACGCGGAATGGGGTATTGAATGGTTTGTTTTTATTTGCATGACGCGTATCAGATAATGATTAACTAGGCATTATTCAGAGATGAATAACTACGCGGTATTCTTCGGTCTTATTTGTATTTGTTATTAACTTGTAGAATTTAACGCTTTGACATATTTGGTTATCGTATTGATTTTAAAGTATTAAATTAAGTCAGTAGAATGACTATGCAAAAACACACATTAATTATTTTTGACTTAAGGAAAATCAATAAATATTTATTTGTTGATTCCGCAAATTATCAAAATGGTGAAATGTGAGGTAGGGATGGTTTTTGTGATTAGATCTTTTGAATCAACAGATTAGATTAGTGCGTGTGAAGCCCCTATTCTGAGGTTATGCATAACCGCTGCATATTTTCTTGTTGCAGGTTAACAGGCAATTAACAGATTTCCCGATAAACATGCGTTTGCGCAAATCTCTTCTAAAAAGTGGTGGTATGGCAGTGGGAATTCTCGTATAAAAGATAAAAATGAAACGATGTTTTATATTAAGGGTTAGATCATGATTGTTGGCAACATCCACCATCTACAGTCCTGGCTGCCGCAAGAACTGCGTCAGGCCATTGAACACATCAAAGCGCATGTCACCGATACCACCCCGCTCGGCAAGCACGATATTAACGGCAACAACCTGTTTTATCTGGTGTCTGAGGACATGACTCAGCCGTTTGTTGAGCGCCGCGCGGAGTATCACGCGCGCTATCTGGATATCCAGATAATCATGAAAGGCCAGGAAGGGATGACCTTCAGCACCCTGCCGCGCGGCACGCCGGACACCGACTGGCTGGCGGATAAAGACATCGCGTTCCTGCCAGAAGGTGAGCAGGAGAAAACCGTGGTGTTAAGCGAAGGGGATTTTGTGGTGTTTTATCCGGGGGAAGTGCACAAGCCGCTGTGCGCCGTGGGTACGCCTGCGCAGGTGCGCAAGGTCGTGGTGAAGATGCTGATTAACTGAAACGGGTTTGCTCCCTCTCCCAGTGCAAGGTAAAAGCAAAAACGACAACTTTGTTGTCGTTTTTTAGTGTTTGCTCCCTCTCCCCGTGGGAGAGGGCTGGGGTAAGGGCACCAGCCCGCAGAGGACTAACTGCCAAGCGTCGCCACCATCACCGCCTTAATGGTATGCATCCGGTTTTCTGCCTGGTCGAACACAATACTCGCCGCCGACTCAAACACTTCGTCCGTCACTTCCATCCCGCCGTGCAGGTCGAACTCTTTCGCCATCTGCTTGCCGAGCGTGGTCTGGTCGTCATGGAATGCTGGCAGACAGTGCAGGAACTTCACGTCCGGGTTGCCGGTCAGCGCCATCATCTGGCTGTTCACCTGATACCCGCGCAGCAGCGCAATACGCTCCGCCCACTTCTCTTTTGCCTCGCCCATCGACACCCACACGTCGGTATAGATGAAGTCCGCGCCTTTCACGCCTGCCGCCACATCTTCCGTCAGGGTGATTTTCCCGCCGTTCTTTTCGGCCAACGCGCTGCACTCTGCCACCAGGCTCTCTTCCGGCCAGCAGGCTTTTGGTGCCACCAGGCGCAGATCCAGCCCAGTCAACGCCGCGGCTTCGAGCATGGAATTGCCCATGTTGTTACGCGCATCGCCTGCATACACCAGCGTCATCTCGTTAAACGCTTTGCCTGGCAGATGCTCCTGCATGGTCAGCAGGTCGGCTAACAGCTGGGTTGGGTGGAACTCGTTGGTCAGCCCGTTCCACACCGGCACGCCAGCGTACTGTGCCAGGGTTTCAACCACTTCCTGACCGTGGCCACGGTACTGAATGCCATCGTACATGCGGCCAAGCACGCGCGCGGTATCTTTAATTGATTCTTTATGCCCAATCTGGCTGCCGCTCGGCCCTAAATATGTGACGCGCGCGCCCTGGTCAAATGCGGCAACTTCGAAAGAGCATCGTGTGCGGGTTGAGTCTTTTTCGAAGATGAGCGCGATGTTTTTACCGGTAAGCTTTTGTACTTCCTTGCCATTTTTTTTATCAGCTTTGAGCTGTGCGGCAAGTGTCAGCAGAGAGGTGAATTGTGCAGGGGTAAAATCGAGCAATTTCAGAAAGTGTTTCTTATACAGATCAGACATTTTATCCTCACATGGCGAACGCCACTTATTGAATTAAAATTCACTTTATATGTATGAATATTCATTTGCAACCCCGTTTCACAAATCTTTCTTACAAAGGTGGAGGCAAACACGTCCGTGTGTGAAAATAGAAGTATCTGCCGCACTTTAAAGAGGAATGAGCCATGGCAAACCCGGAACTACTGGAAGAGCAACGCGAAGAGACGCGTCTGATTATTGAGGAACTGCTGGAAGACGGCAGCGATCCGGACGCGCTGTACACCATCGAGCACCATTTCTCTGCCGACGATTTCGAAGCGCTGGAAAAGCTGGCGGTTGAAGCTTTCAAACTGGGTTACGAAGTGACCGAGCCAGAAGAGCTGGAAGTGGAAGAGGGCGACACCGTCATCTGCTGCGATATCCTGAGCGAAGGCGCGCTGAAAGCAGAGCTGATTGATGCGCAGGTAGAACAGCTGATGAACCTGGCCGAGAAGTTTGAAGTGGAATACGACGGCTGGGGAACCTACTTCGAAGATCCGAACGGTGAAGACGGCGACGAAGACGACGAAGATTACATCGACGAAGACGACGACGGCGTGCGTCACTGATTGTATTTTGCGGCAGCTTCGGCTGCCGCTTCAGGAACCCGAATGGATTACCCGCAGATACTCGCCCCCGTACTCAACTTCCTCCAGTGCCCGACCCCGCAAGCATGGATTGATAAAGCCCGCGACCCGGCCAACCTGCCGCTGCTGCTGACCGACCACATGGTGTGCGAACTTAAAGCCGCACAGACCGCGCTGCTGCTGGTGCGTAAATACGTCGCCGATGAAAGTGGTGCCGACGCGTTGCTCGACTGGCTCAGACCCTACGAAGTGTTTACCTTCCGCGACGGCCCGGAGCCGGACTTTATCGCCCTGCACAAGCAGATTAGCAAAAGCGTGATGCCCAAAACCGACGATCCGTGGGGCCAGTTGCTTATCGACAGCATGGTGCTGCTGATAAAAGAAGAGCTGCATCACTTCTGGCAGGTGCGCGAGGCGATGCTGGCGCGCGATATTCCGTACGTCAAAATCACCGCCAGTCGCTACGCTAAAGGGATGCTGAAAGAAGTGCGCACGCACGAACCGCTGACGCTTATCGACAAGCTGATTTGCGGGGCCTATATCGAAGCCCGTTCCTGCGAGCGCTTTGCCGCACTGGCACCGTTCCTCGACGACGATTTGCAGAAGTTCTACCTGTCGCTGCTGCGCTCGGAAGCACGCCATTATCAGGACTATCTGACCCTTGCCCAGCAGGTGAGCGACAACGATATCTCACCCCGGGTACAGCTTTTTGGTGAAATTGAAGCCACACTTATCTCGACACCGGACAACGAGTTCCGCTTCCATAGTGGCGTGCCGGTGTAAACCGACACTGCAAAAGGATGCGAGATCGAGATGAAAAAAACGTGGATACGTATTGTAGTGGTGGCCGTAGTGGCCGCCGCTGTGGCGTTCTGGGTCTATTTTGATAAGCAGCGCTTGCAGCAAGATCCGGAACAACAGCTTGATACCACCCTGAACGCCATGCCCGCCTGGCAGGTGCTGAAAGAACAAGAGCCGGCGCTGCAAAAGCGCATCCGCGAGCAGATCCTCACGATGCAGAAGGCGGGCGAATCTGAACAGCACATCATCGATGTGATCCAACCGCAAATCCTCAACCTGCAAATGTCGCGCCTGCAATACGCCCCGGATGCCAACGTGGTGGAGTATATGAAGGCCAATATGGAGCAGACCGCCGCCATTCAGAAGGTGAGTGACGATGCCTGTTTCCGGTTCTTGTATCCCGGCGTGAAGGGCGGCGTGAACCCGATGCGGGTGCTCGATAAACCGATGATGCAGCGTCGAATGCAGGCCGATGCCGACATGATGCGCGCCGCCTACGGGAAAAACCGCCACACCGTGACACCTGAGGAGCGTGCTGCCGCCGTAGCCGATGTACGACCCATAATGAAGGAACTTGCCGACAAATATGGCGAGGCCATCCAGCTGCTGCAAACCCCTGAGCAAGCGGTCGGCAAGGAGAAGCTTTCGTGCGATATGGTGCAGGATATGTGGGCGAAGGTGCTGAAGCTGCCAGAGCCGAAGGCGGCTGGTGTGATTCGACTGGCGGTTTCGGAGCTGGATTGACAGGTGTGCTGGTTTTTTGGGCACTTAGCGTGGGTTTAGCGCGTCGCTGCTTGCATGGCGGCGCGCGACAGGTATAATCCACAACGTTTCCGCATCCCCTTCAGTGCCGAAGTGGCGAAATCGGTAGACGCAGTTGATTCAAAATCAACCGTAGAAATACGTGCCGGTTCGAGTCCGGCCTTCGGCACCACGCTATCTTAGTCTGTTACAATCACTAGACTGCTTTTCAATATCCTAATTATTGGGTAAAGTACTCCCTATCTAAAGCTATGCTCATAAGCAATCTGAGAAGTTAAGTTTTGAGAATAGCTTAATTGTTGGACGCCCAAAACAATTAGGGAATATTATGACTATCAGATTTAGTTATCCAGGTATAAAAATTAAGCAAACAAAAGAGTCAAATGAGATTGTTTTGTTTGGTGCATCTGCCTATGAAATAAGTCGATGGGCAGGTGTCCCGCAGAAAACAAAATTTGATGTTGTTGAGTCCGTTGGTTTTCAAAGGGTTAAAAACGAAAAAAGATTAACTGAATTAAAACGCTTTTATACCAATGGTCATAATGTTGTGCAGAATACATTAATTTGCGCAATAAGAAATATTGATGAATGTAAAATTATTTTCGATGGTGAAGATACTGGGAATATTATTATAGAATTCCCAGATTTTTATAAAATGCCCTTAGTTGAGCTTTTCGGAATTCTCAGGAAAAATCTTGAAGAACGTGTTACTGATAAGACTTTACTAAAAACAAGTCTCTTAGATATACAGAAAATAAAAAGAGCTCTTTCGATCTCAGGCGATTACTATCAAGAAGAGTTTCTTGATGAATCAGCGAATAATGATGAGCGCTTATCATTAAACGACACTGAATCTGATTCGAATGATTCAAATGAAGTGGTACTTGATGAATCACATTTTTTTGATTTTATTAAAGAAGTTGCTTCAAGGCATGAAGTTTTGAAAGAACTTGGGGAACAATATAATAGTAATGATTCTTTCTTGGGATTTGATAGAGACGCTCTTATATCATTTATCTTGCCCGTTAGCCTTGTTGATGGGCAACACAGATTAGCTGGTGCTATTGAAGAGACGCAAGCCAAAATAAATGAAGGATATTATGCGGATGAAATTGAAAGTTTGTACGCGAAAGATATTCCTGCTGATGAAATAAATGAAAAACTCTTAACTAAATATTCTAGAAAGTTGCCTGTTTCTTTACTTCTCTCATCGGATCCGGCGGAGCAAGTTTTTCAGTTCGTGGTAATTAACCAAAAAGCGACTCCTATTGAAAGATCATTATTGGGAACAATTGTCTCGACAACGCTCACTAATGATGAGATGGAGCAGGTATCGGAACGTTTACGCTCATCTGGTATACAGTTAGAGGAGGCTCGAGCTATTACCTGGATGGCAAGAAGCGAAGAAAGCCCATTCTGTAGATTAGTCGAGCGTGGTGTAGAAGATGAAAAAAATGATCTACTACAGTGGTCAGTAATGGGTAAAATAATTGCTATCTTTAAAGAACTTTCTGGCGGAACTAGATTTGGGGAAGGTAATGATTATGCAAGAAGGTGGAAAGATAAATTCTTAGCCAACTCTGAAATTGTAGCTGATTATGCTAATCAAGGCTACGAAACACCATTCGATTATTGGCATTCTCTTGAAGGCCCATGGCGTGAAATATTTATAGAATTTTGGAACTGTATTAAAAACTTTTTCTCACAGGATGTAAATCCGGAAAGATTTAACTTCTGGGGTAAACCAAGAACATCCAATTTATTTAACAAAATATCTTTGACAATTTTGGCAGCAGATTTCTTTGAATATTTAGTTGTTGCGAAGATAGAGCTATCTTCTAAAGAACAAATAAAGCATCTTGTTAATGAATGGCTTACGGATGTCAGCCCAGAGTACTTCGATCGCGACTGGCAACTTTCAGGTGTTAAGAAAGATGCAAAAGGAATACGTGAACAATGGGCATATCTTTGGGCGGAATATCGTAAATCACCGGATACTTTACCAAGATATACGCAATATAGAATTTCTAAAAAATCATGATGCAATATCAATCAACAGATATCGCTGCCCTAATAGGCAGCGTATTAAACCAAGATGATGTTTGGAATACAACATCCCAAGCTTCAATTTCTTCAATGAATTTTCCTGATCAACTTTTGGGAAGACGAAAAGAAATTTTACGGGGGGATATACATCGTGAGTGGGGTCGTTGGTTTATAGAGCAATTTATGGATGAACGATATTTCATCGAAAATATTAATTATCCAAAAGTTTTTTTAGAAGTAAACGCGATTTTGAAGAATATATTAAGTTGGGATTTTGAAGAAGATAAAGTTAAAACTCTAGCGAGAATTATAACAAAATATGTTTTGGATCAGGTTCAATTTGTTAAATCAACAAGGAAACGTAAGGTATTAGATAATAAAGATAAATCTTTCTTATTATCATTATATAGTAGCCAACCGAGATGTTGGTTAACGGGGTTGCCTTTTTCTGATAATGCGATAGACCTCTTCTTAGGTTACGAGCCTGGTCCTATAATGCTTCCAGAGTTTGTGGATAAATACTTACCTATCGGCCTTTTGCAACAACATTTAACAATTGAAATCGATCATCTTTATCCTTTTCATTGTGGAGGTGACGATGATTTTGCAAATTTCAAATTGATTTGTGGATGGGCAAACAGAGTCAAAAGCTCTCAAATATCCTTTTATATGAAGGGTACTGGAAATGTTGGAAAATCGAATATCGGTCTGGATAACTATTATTGGGCTTTGCGTGCAATAGGGATGCGGAGAAAATGTGAGCATCCTAACTGTACTGCAACATTAGAAAACTCACCACTAACAATTGAATCGTATCATGGTGAGGGAAAAATCATTAACCCTATAAGTATGAAGGTATTATGTTATGATCATATTCAGGATAAAGAGCGATTTATCAAACGGGAGAAATTCATAGCTTCTTAATATCATCAAGACTATATACCTTGTTTAATAAATATGAAATACCTCGATGCAAATGTAGCTTGAAAGATTGGTTCAAAATATCGTCATCGAGGTTATTAAAATCTTGGAAAGTACGTTGACGAAGCATCACCATGTATACATCTGAAAAATCACCACCGAACGTTTTCCAAGACATTTCAATATTGCTATTTGTTATTATATCCTCATGTGGAGGAATACTTTCCTCTGCAAGTGATAAACAAAAAGCCCATCGACATAATATGTTCCAGTGATCTATTCCTGTACGTTTCTTCAATGTGATTAGCTGTTGTTTAGCTTTTTCAGAAACTCTTATTATCTCAATAGTCATTTTATTTCTTTACCTTCAAATATCCTTTATGAAATTCGGAGCTATTGCATTCTTCACTATAAATTATAGTGTATTGTTGTGCTAATGCCGGAGCAAGATCGTCATAATATTTACCGTAAATTTCTTCATCGGTAGATAATAAAATTACTTGTGAGGCTGCTCTTGGAAAGTAATTTTTGATTAAGCGAGTTCTATGCACACCATCAAGCCTTCCCATTGGAGTATCAATTATAGTTGGTAGTTCTTTTCCTGAGCAATCGGCCAAACCCCATAGTATTGATATGGCAAATAGCTGCCGTTCACCAGCAGAAAGACGATCAGCTGATAAAATTTGATAATCATGTGTGTATAAAGTTATATTAAAATCACTAGGATCAATTGTAAGTCTCTCAATCAAACTGTCTTTTCTTTTCAACTGATCAAATTTTGATTTAATTCTTCCTTCAAGTCGCTTAATGTTTTCTTGAACCATCTGTGCATTAAATTCATTTACAATTGTTTGTAATGAGTCTATATGATTAATGATCTCATGCTGTCTTTCATGCTCGAATGTTTCGGAATTAGACTTATGAAGTAAAGATTCATATTTTCGCGTTAATGTATCTAATTTTCCATTAAGAATGTTTATTTCATCATTAAGTGTATTTGTTTGATTCGTAATGGTATTTTTTTTCTCATTGAGAAGAGCGTTTTTTTCGATTAAATGCTTAACGTCATCTAGGTTTGGAATTATAGCCATTTTCTGATGACAAAAAGCAAGCTCTTCTAATATCTCTGCTTTCTTGTCAATAAACTCTTTAAACTCTTTATCTTCAACTTTCAATTTTTCCTTTATGAAGTCGAAATTAATTTCTGGCGAGTTTAAATAACAATAGAAATTTTCATCCATAGCAGGCGACACATTGTTTCTATCAAAAACATCACAGATGTCTTTTTTAATTTTAGAATCAGTAATTACTGATAAAATAGCCTCCATTAATGAGTTCTGATGTTCTATGATAATTTTTTCAGCATTTTTATATTGATTGAATTTAATCTCTGCTTTCAATTGTACATTGCATTTGTTTATTAGATCGCTTACAAGTTTTAATGGTAATACACTTGCAGCAAGTTTCAATTGCGAATGCTCTATTTCAAACCGTTGTTGATTTAAATCGAATATTTTCTTTTCGATTTCTTTACGTAAGGATAATTTATCAGCCCCGCTAGATGTTAGCTCATTCTCTAATAAGCTTAATTCTCCATTGACACTTTCTAATTCAATATTTCGAGTGTTTAATTCTTCATGTAACTTATCTCGGTTAGTAGTAAGTTGCTCTAAATTATTCTTCAGAGTTAGGAGCTCATAATTATCTTCTTTATTTAGTAATTTTTCTTGCTTTCGTCTTTTGATAACTTTTAGATTATTAGAAAGTTGACTTAAATTTTCTAGCCCCAGTAATGCTTCAATTCCTGTTTTGAGAAATTCAGCCGAACGCTTAGGATCTGCGATGTTTTCAATTTTTTCGCCGTCAAAGAAAAATAATTCTGAAAGGGATTGTGGAATAAATTCATTAACAATTTCATCCCAATTTTCACTTAGAAGTAAGTCATGTACTCCATTATAAAAAACAGTTATCTTTTCTTTACAATCTTTTTTATCTGTTTTTTCCCAGCTTCGTTCTATTTCATAAACATGAGGTTTAAAAGTATTATCATTATGACGAAATCTAATAGTTACGGATGCAGTTTTTTGTGCCGCAAAGTGATTAATGTTTTTTTCAAGGAATGCAGAATAGCTTAATCTTCCTCGATTAGAACATTTAGCGAATTTTCCATATAAAGCTAATTGAAGAGCGTCTAAAAATGTAGTTTTTCCTGCACCGTTTAGAGCCCCGATAAGAATTACTGGCTTTAACGGATCGGAGCTATCAAGGGATATCTCGTGCATCCCTTTGTATATTCCAAAATTATTAAGTTTGAGTTCTTCTAAAATCATACTATAGCTCTTGAATGTCAATATGTTCTAATTGAAGGTATTTATTTTGGCTCAATGTGCTTTCGATTATTTCTTTTTCCCAAAGAAGCTTTTGCCTTTCATTAACATCTAAATCTTGGTTGTCAAGCTTTAAAATATTTTCAGACAATCTTTTTCTTAATGCAAACTGCCTTGCTTTAGTAATATTTTCAAAAGCACCTTTGTCTAAGGAATTTTCTATTTCTTCAAACAACTTAGCTCGGCGAAAAGGGCTCTTATGATTACTTACGATAGATAGAAGTTCACGAACTTGTTCATATTTCAATCCATCCTCATCACCGACATTCTTACATTTTTCTTTTAATTTTGACAAAACAGAACTATTTAACAAGGGATGACTTTTGTGCTTTGCACCAGGGTAAACTCTTCCTGTTGTTTCAAAATATATAGCAGGAAGGTTATCCTCCACCTCGTTTTTTATTTCTATCCATATTTTTCGAATGGCTTCAAGATCTTCAAGCGAAACAAGTTCAATATTTCGGACTTCTTCTGGGCCCATTTGGCGGACTTTTTCCTGCGCCTCAAGAACCTTCCTAAGCATGTATTCACGGAAGTGTTGGCGATAGGGGCCTCGAACTAGATCTGCTCCATATTCATTTATATGAACCGTTAAAGAACCGTTCATTCTTCTAAAATCTCGACGATCTTTATCGGCCTTTAATTTTGCAGATTTTTTATCCTTGTTTGAATCATTTACATCAATTTCGCTACGTAAGTTCAAAAGGGGAAGCATCCAGTCCTTTTCAGAATCATTCTGAATCATCGCAGCCATAGACTTATCTTCACCAACCATCGTACAAACATAGCAACCAAAGCGGCTATCACCGCAGCTAGGTGTCGATTTATCAACAACTAAAGGACATTCACCATCTTCAGTGGCTCCTTGATACATAGTTAAAAGTTCTTGGTTTTTAAAACCCCACGGGTTTTTCACCTGCATGAGATATTGCCACACATCATCATTGCTCCACTCAGCAATAGGTGTATATACCCAAACTCGATCTAATTCTTTATTTACACTTAATCCCGCAGCTCGGCGAGTATTATCTGCTCGATTTTCATATACTTCCATCGTTGCTGAACGAGTTGAGCTCTCAGCTTTGCGTGTTCCAAGTACAAGTATTGCTTCGCCATTATTCTGAACAACACTTTTTATGAAGTTGTTTGACGGACTAATTTTTAACCTATCAGTACACCATCTAAATTTGTAACGTGGTGCAGGATAACCACGGCCAATAAGATTAACCCAGAAACGGTCATTAACTGCAGGCGTTAAACGGTGTGCCTCTAAAGGTATGCCTTGCTCTTTGACCGCAGCTTCCATCTGCTTCAATGAGCGTGTTACCCACAAAGCAACAATAGGATTCTCGACAAGAGTATCGGTACTAATCACATGGACTTTTTTATGAGCTTTTTTCTCTGCTGCTAGTTCCTGAAGCGCCTGCCAAACAATTTGTAAGATAGCGGTGGAATCTTTACCTCCGCTGTAGCCGATCACCCAAGGGATGTCATCACTCAAGTAAAGTTCTTTAGTTTGCTGCACCAGCTTACCTACCGTCTCTCTAAATCCGTGAGAGTCAAAGGCTGAACGTGCTGGTTGATGGTCTTGTACTGTCATTTTCTACCTTTGGTTAATCGGATAGCCTTAGAAAAGCGTTGGAACACCTGGTGTAAAATCAAACCGATCATTTTACTATGTAAGGAGTGTTTTGTCTCTCACTAGCAATGTATGAGGTCCTGGGGGAGTTACTCAAGAGGGGCGCTTGAACATTATGTGCGCCTAGCCGATTACAACAAGATGTATCAAGATTAAGATGGCTAGCTTAGCTGTACTTCATGGTGATTATCTTAAGGTTATGACGCCCTACGTCAAGTACAAAACCGTAAAAAATACTGTTTGCATGTACAGTGTTCAGTGTGGTGACGGACAAACAGTAACTTGCCGTGTTCTGGCCAGTATGTCAGCATGCCTGTGGGCTTAAACAAATTTTGCGAATGGGAATTCTATGAGCGTTTATCTGGATTGCAATGCAACTACACCAGTATCTTCTTCTGTAGCACAAGTAGTTACACATTTTATAAATGAAGAATTTGGTAACGCAGGTAGCCGTACACATGAGTTCGGACTGGTTGCAAAACAGGCAGTAGAAAAAGCTCGCAGCCAAGTTGCCTCATTAGCTAATGCAGATAAGTCCGAGGTGGTTTTCACGAGTGGTGCTACCGAGAGCAATAATATTGCTATTCTTGGCCTGCAGGCAGAAGCACGAAAGTCTGGTAAAAAGCACATAATTACTACTCGTATAGAACATAAAGCTGTCCTTGAGCCTATTGAGTTTCTTGCATCAAATGGTTTTGAAGTGACGTACCTTGATGTCGGAGAGAGTGGAGTCTTAGATCCTGTCACACTCGAAAATTCATTGAGAGAAGACACTATCCTCGTTTCGATAATGCATATAAATAATGAGACAGGGTCAATCCAACCGATCAACGCTATTTGTAATGCATTAGAAAACCACGATGCTTATTTTCATGTAGATGCCGCTCAAGGATACGGTAAGTACCCTGAGGATTTAATTAATCCTCGTATAGATATGATTAGTATAAGCGGCCATAAGTTATATGCCCCAAAAGGCATTGGTGCACTTATAATCAGAAGAAGGGGGTTTTCAAAAATTCCGTTGGCGCCTTTAATGTTTGGTGGTGGGCAGGAAAAAGGATTGCGCCCAGGTACTTTGCCTGTCGCATTAATCGCCGGTTTAGGTCAGGCATGCTTAGATGCACAACAAAATTATTTAATTTGGCGTTCTAAATGCGAAGAAATTAAATTATCCATGATAACGCTATTCGACTCTTTGGGGGGCACGATTAATGGTTCAAATACCGCTAGCCATGTTTTAAATATATCTATACCGCATGTTAATTCTGAAGCAGCCATGGTTGCTTTGAAAGGACTGATCTCAATTTCTAATGGGTCAGCCTGTACATCGCAAAATTACACAGCAAGCCATGTGCTTGCCTCGATGGGCTTTGATGATGAGCGGATAGAAAATGCCATTCGCATATCTTGGTGCTATATGACAGAAAATATTCCGTTTGATTTGATTTATGAGCGAATCAAAGGGTTAATGTGATGTCTAAGACAATAATTGATGCTGCTATTAAGGCCTCTACAATAATTGGAAAAGCTGCATCGATAGATGAATTATATGAAACTATCATAAGTAATAATTTGTACGTGTTTGGTGCGAAAGATCCAAAATCTGTTTTGAGGATAACACTTGATAGACACTGCATTAATAAAAATCTGGGTGTTATGCATCAGAAACGGTACTATAAAAAAATTATAGATGGCTGTTATGAATTACTAGTGAGCATCTCTTCCACAGAAAAGAATGTTATGGAGGATAGCTTGCAGAGCAAAGCTGATGAAGTTGAGAGTTCAATTCGAGATATTTATTCCTTAGCCTCTGTGCAGAGGGATAAAGTTAAAGGCGAGATTTTAGAATGCCTTGTCCAACTTCATCCGGACCAGTTCGAAGAGTTTTGCCGGATATTTCTAACAAAATATGGCTTTCTTGAAATGGAATTAACGAGCAGAGGCCGTGATGGTGGTATAGATGTCAAGGGAGCTCTGAAAGTTGGCTTATCTTATATGCGTGTCGCAGTTCAATGTAAAAAATACTCACCGTCCAATAAAGTTGGTAGGCGCGCTATTTCTGAGTTCAGAGGGAATATTACTGGTGAATTTGAACAGGGTATTTTCATTACAACGAGTAGTTTCACCAAAGAAGCCGCTGAGCTATCTTTTAAGCCGTCATGTGTTCCAATAATTTTAATCGATGGGCAGCAACTCTCTGATTTTATGATTGAAAAAAGGATTGGTGTTGAAAGAGGGCTTGTTGAATTCTATAACTTTGAACAAGATCTTCTTTGGGTTTAATACTTCGAGTCTGAGGGTTTTGTTAATTTTGAACTTGAGGACTAGTTATTACTTTGTGAGCCTAATTGTTAGCATGTACTATAATCTATTTTTCATATTGTTATAGACATTATCATGTTTTTTAGTAGCGGAATTGGTAAGTAAGTATTACTCAATACTTCTTGTTATCGATGTAACTTGCTGATTTTAAAACGATTGGCCTCTTTTTAATATTTTATCTCTGCTCAATGTATCCTTACATAGCTAGAGACTGTTCTTCTTAGTATCTATTTTCTGAAGCCCTCTCGCATTTTTTAAATTTCCCCCACATCAAACCGCTGTATTTATACTCAGTCCTGTATAATGAGCACCAGAAATTACGCCGAACGGCAAAGGAAGTATCGAAGATTATTTAAAGAAGAATTCGCGATATGAAGGTGCTGCAACACCCCCATACCGCTAACCACAACCAACTACTGAGGAGTTGAAAATGGCTGCGACGAATTTTAAGCCAGAGTTTACTGTTTGCAAAACAGAATCAGACGCTTTTACCGGCGTGATTGAAAACCACGAGCTGGTACGCAAAAACAGCGCCCGGCGTCTTCACGGCAACCAGACCCGTACCGCGCCCGTCCATCCAAGGGCGGAGACGCCGCAAGCGAGCTCGGCCTGCTGCGAACTCTATTCACGGGTGGACAATAATTATCTTCCTCTGGAGGGGGAGTGGTTATCCCGGGCGGGTTTTATTAACGGGATGCCGGTCAAAATCCGGGTGATGAAAGACTGCATTGTGATTACGCCACAACATACAAGAGAATTATGGGGATGCCTGGATGGTATGAGTGTGGTGAATATAAATAAACAGAAAGTCGCGCAGTGGTTGAAGGCGTTTCCGGGCGCGCTGAATGATACGGGTGATATTCCGGTTGTGAAACGGGGAAGTGGGCTGGCGATGTCTGAGTAATTTCTGACTTCCCACCCCAGGTAATCGTTGAATCAATAAAAATATACGGGCATGTTATCTCATGCCCGTCTTAAGAAAAGTCCAGAAAGCATGATTCTCTGTGCTAACCCACTACAACGATGGTTTGAAACCTGGTTTACCATTTGCACTACGCCACTCCTTTACCTCATTGACAACGCCTTCAGGGCTATCCTCTCGCCCATCCCGAGGATAGTAAATCAGGTCAGAGCCATCAGGATGTTCAGCCAGTCTTTTGAATTCGAGAATATTCTTGATATCTTCAGCTTCAGTCGTTTCAGTTACATCAAATAATTTCTGTACTAATTCCAAAAATTCGTTCTCTGTATAATCTTTTAAGGTTTTCATGAAAATAACCAATTGATCCTGTTATCTAAAGTAATCTTGTCGCTGGTGTACTCAAGGCCAAAACCGTGCATCAAAGCGCGATTTTATGAGCTACACGATGGCTTTATTCCTTGAAACCAGATTTGCCATTTACGCTACGCCATTCCTTTACCTCTCGAACAATACCTTCCGGGCTGTCATCTTTTCCATCTTCGGGATAAAAAATAAGATCTGCCCCAGAGGGATGTTCGGCAAGTCGTTCGAACTCTCTAACCAGATGATTGCCATCTTCCTCTGTTTCACAATCGGCAGAGCATATTTTCTGCACTAAATATAGAAATTCACTTTCAGTATAATCACTTAATTTTTTCATGGTTTTTATATTGTTGAGAGTTTTTTCACACAACCCGCGCTCGGAAGCGCGGTATTGTTAATCATGATTATTCCTTAAACCCAGATTTACCATTTTCTCTACGCCACTCCTTAACTTCTCTAACAATACCTTCCGGACTGTAATCTTTACCTTCCTCAGGATAAAAAATAACATCAGATCCATTAGGGTGTTCAGAAAGACGTTCAAACTCTAAAACTAATAAACTTCCTTCTTCTTCTGTATCACTTGCGGCAGTGCATATTTTTCTTACTAAGTCCAAAAATTCACTTTCAGTATAATCACTGATAGTTTTCATCTTAATTTCCTCTATGTATATCAATATGATGGTTAGGTGTCGTTATGCTCATATTATCTAGATCATAAACAGCGCCACCCTGACTTATAGGATTAATGTGATGTATCTCATACCGATTCCTTTTACCGACTTTATCTTTTGCTGGGGTAAAAGGAGAAGCTCCGCTCTGAATATTTGATTGATTGTTTATGATAAATTGCTCCAGCAGTCCCGGATCCCTCGACACCTCCATCCAAAACGCCTTACGAAACTGGTCAAAGTCCGCAAACGTGCGCCCACGTAGCCGATCCGCTATCTGACTCGGCACGGGTGAGCCATTCCCCGCATTCGCATCAGATAACCAAACCCCGCTAACTTTTTGCCCCTTGCCTGTGACCTGTCCGGGATTGTGGCGGATATAGACATAAATCGGCGGCACCCCGCCCACCGGCAGAATCAGAATATAATCTGCAAACGTCTTCTCTTCCGGAGTCGGGCTGGTCGTTACACCAATCCCCGTATCCTCCGGGAGCGGATCAACCACAACCGGGTTCGGTATCCGCACCGGATTCTGGTTGCCCGTATCCCACGGCTTATTCTCTCCGGTGCGATCCGGTGTCCAGATGAGGGTGATGCCGGGGTCTTCTTCGGTGGTAAAGGTGTACGCCTGGCGTCGGCCGTCCCACTCCATCCTGCGAACGCGCACGCTGTCCTTGCCTGGCGGCGTATGCCAGCCGCGCGGTGTCGGGTTGCCGCTGGCGTCGTTCTCCCAGGTAAATCGAACGCGGGTAGGGGCTTCCCGCATCTGCTCGGCGCGCATCCGGTCGATAAAATCCTGCTCGCCGTCGTTCAGCTTGCCGGGATACATCCCTATCAGCAGCCCTGCAACAGGTGCGCCAAGGCCTCCCGTGGCTATTTCGCCAAGTGCAGCGCCGCGCACGGCCCATGTCCCGGGTGTGACGGTGCGCCCGCCAATCAGGGCGAGCTCGCTGGAACCGGCTATTGCGGTTCGCGCAATCCAGGCCCTTTCTTCGGCCGCAACGGCAGCCTGATAGTCCATCTCCTCGTGATGCCCATTCCACCAAAGATAAAGTGCGCTGCGTTGCTTCGGCTTTGGGATCGCCTTACGCTTTGCCGCCTGGGCGTGCTGCGGGGCGTCGTTAGGCATGGCCTGGTAAAATGCCATCTCGGCGAAGTTGGTGTGCGGTTCGCTTCCGGTACCCACATCGTTACATCCTTCACCGCGCAGGCAGGATTTTGCAAAGACCCGTTTGCGATCGTGTTCTTCTGCTTGCCGCTGGGCTTCGGCCTCTTCCTCTTTTCGGCGTGCTGCGAGCATAGCCTGGTGCTTTTCCTGTGCGATCTGTTCAGGAGAGGGACCAGAGCCGAGCCACTCTCCCGATGGGGCGATCACGCGGTTGGTTCCGCGCGGGCAGCCACAAATGACGACAGAATCATCGACGGCTGAGGCTTGCCCCATCCAGTTGACGCGTGGCTCACCGTTAGCAATCACGCCCTGCTTGCCACATTTGGGGCAAGCCGTGGTTTTATCGCCAACACGAACGATGCCGCGACCGTGCTCGGTGCAGTAGGGCAGGGTGGTGCAGCATATTGCGCCAGTGGTTGTTCTGTCGCCGTGCAGCGCCTGACCGCGTCCATGGTTATTGGAACGGTAGCCCATGGCCTATTCTCCGGGCCATGTTAAGAAATCCTCATAAGGTGGAATACCTTCGCGGGTGACCAGATAAGTACTGCCGAGCGGTGTGCTGATAATCTCGTCATCGTTATCAAGCAGGCTGCCAACCAGGACAACGCCTTGTCTTTTCCAGGAAAAAGCGGAACCCGCTGAGGTCATAATCGTGGCGAGCGTTCCATCCGGATAGGCCACACGGTCTCCTTTGACAATTAGACTGGTGTAACTGCCATCGTCCATGAGCATTGTGGCTTCGCGAGCGACGGGAAGAACAACGCCGCCCAGTCGGGTCTGGCTGCCAGCTGTGGCGATCCGCCAGATGGCGGTGACGGGATGTTGTCGATGAAAGGCTTCCTGTTCGGCAATGATGGCCCGCGCGTCCTCAGGCATGGCGGCCAGTTCTTCATCGGAAAAAGGCGAACGATCTATTTCCGCTTTTAACTCAGCGGTGAATTCATTGGTATAAAACTGCATGACAATTCCTTGTAGGGGGAGAAGAGTAAATGCAGCAATGCTAGGTTTTAGACTGTATGGCGAATATACATAAAGTGGTTAATTAGTCGGGCTAAAATCCGAAATAAATATCCGGATTGATACCGGTCATATTTTAAAGAAGGGAAAGTAAGGGGGCCTGTTAATTAGAAATGTAATATTCGTTGAGTGGCCAATAAATAATATTATGCAGCGTATGTATTATTCGAATGTATACGCTGCATGGGTTTATTTCAAAATACCGGCACCCCCAGCCCAACCTTCACCTCCCGCAGCGTCGCCTGCGTCACCCCCTGCGCCCGTTCCGTTCCGCGTTTCAGCATCGCCATCAGCTCGCCCCTGTCACGCATATACATCGCCCGCCGCTCGCGCATCGGGGCAATAAGCTCCTGCAAACACGCTTCCAGTTCGTTCTTACACACCCTGTCACCCAGCCCGCCCGTCTGATAGTGCGCCTTCATCGCGGCAACCTTGTCTTTGTCCGGATGAAACGCGTCGAGGTAAGTAAACACCACATTCCCCTCAATCTGTCCCGGGTCGTTCACCTTCAGGTGGTTCGGGTCGGTGTACATCGCGCTCACCGCACGGTGGATGGTCTCTTCGCTGGCGGAAAGGTGCAGCGTGTTGCCGAGTGATTTCGACATCTTGGCGCTGCCGTCGATGCCGGGCAGGCGGCTGGTGTCGCTCAGCATTGCCTTGCAGTGGCGCAACACCGGGGCGGGCAGCAGGCTGTTCATCTTGTGCACAATCTCGTTGGTCTGTTCAATCATCGGCAGCTGGTCGTCGCCCACGGGCACGCATTCGGCCTTAAACGCGGTAATGTCCGCCGCCTGGCTGATGGGGTAGGCCATAAACCCGACCGGCAGCGAGCGGGCAAACCCTTTCTGCGCGATCTCATTTTTCACCGTCGGGTTACGCTCCACGCGGGCAACAGTGACGATGTTCATATACAGCATCGTCAGCTCGGCAAGGGCGGGCAGGGCGGATTGCAGGCAAATGGTGGTCAGGTTCGGGTCGATGCCTGCGGCCAGGTAATCGGCCAGCACTTCGGGGATGTTATCGCGGATCTTCTGCGGGTTGCTGCCGTTGTCGGTCAGCCCTTGCAAATCGGCAATCAACACAAACTGATTGTGCGTCTGTTGCAGCGCCACGCGCTGGCGCAGTGAACCGACATAGTGACCAAGGTGCAGCGGGCCGGTTGGGCGATCGCCGGTGAGAATAGTGGTGCTCATAAAGACTCCTTAACGTATCAATGCCGAAAGGGGTCTTTAAAACACAATAGCCGCCTTTCGGCGGCTATCTGGAAATGGGTAAAACAACTCCGGGCCGCCTTAAAAAGGCTGCCACCAACGGTTTACGGTGAGCACGGCGTGGTTTATGTTCATCCGGTTACCGTACCATGTCTCACACAAAAAACAACAGGGCATGTCATGCTGCAATCGCTCAACCACCTGACCCTTGCGGTCAGCAACCTGCAAAAAAGTCTGGCCTTCTGGCACGATGTACTGGGCTTAACGCTCCATGCCCGCTGGGATACCGGGGCCTATCTCACCTGCGGCGATCTGTGGCTCTGCCTCTCTTACGATGAGACGCGCCGTGTCGTGCCGCCGCAGGACAGTGACTATACCCATTACGCATTTAGCGTGGCGGAACAGGATTTTGAACCGTTCTCGCACAGGCTTGAACAGGCGGGCGTTACCGTCTGGAAGCAGAACAAAAGCGAGGGGGCGTCGTTCTATTTTCTCGACCCGGACGGGCACAAGCTAGAGCTGCACGTGGGCAACCTCGCCGCGCGGCTGGCGGCGTGTCGGGAAAAACCCTACGCAGGGATGACGTTCTATCTGCAGGGTTAACCCTGCGTCATCTCAAACTGGGTGATTGCCAGTGGCTGATACCCGGCCGAGGCAAACAGCGGAGCAAACCGCTCAGGTACGGCAACGGGCGTGCAGATACCTGGATGCAGGGCGCTGAGATTTTGCAGCATTCGGCGCGCGTGGCCCTGGCCACGCGATCCCGGCGCCACAAACAAGAACCGCAGCAGCGGTTTCATGTTGTGCGTGGTGAAGGCAGCCCAGGCTCCGGCGCCATCGCTGATAATTTCACAAGGCATCAGGTGCAGCGAAAGCGGATCAAGCTGCCACGGCATGCGTTCACCGGGGGCGGACCACACCGCCCGCAGCAGGTCGTTAAGCGTGGCTTCGCGAAGCTCCCCGTTCATCCGCACATCTGTTGTTTCGCCTTTAAAGCCCCACAGGCCCTGAGAGATGCGAAAACCCAGCGCTTCATACAAGGCGATCGCGGCCGTATTTTCGTGGATCACTTCCAGATAAAACGGGCTGATACCTTTGGCTTTCAGCGTGGTGAACAGCGGTGTCAGCATTCCTCGTGCCAGCCCTTTGCCACGGTATTCCGGGAGAATGGCAAACGCACCCAGCCGTGCCGCACCTGCGCGGCGCATAATCAGGGCGATGGCTACAGGCTCGTCGCCACGAAGCCAGACGCACGAGTCCTCATAACTTAACCCTTCAGAGCCAAAGCGCAGGGCAAAGGCTTCGGGCGTCAGCGAAAACGGGACGAAATAGTCCTGAAAGCAACGCTCCAGAATGTCGGTAAGAATGGCGGCACTAAAGTGAAGTGCGCTCACGGCGGTCAGTTCCATTACCATTGCCCTGTGTCGTGGGGAGACAATCAGTGTAGTGGAAGCTCCGCGTTCTTTCTCACTGAACTTCCAGCGTTTTTAGCTCATCGGTGATGGCTTTATTGCGTTCAACA
Source organism: Enterobacter soli ATCC BAA-2102 (assembly GCF_001654845.1). Lineage (GTDB taxonomy): Bacteria > Pseudomonadota > Gammaproteobacteria > Enterobacterales > Enterobacteriaceae > Enterobacter > Enterobacter soli. The sequence goes on from NZ_LXES01000024.1 coordinate 214,299, forward strand.
AGCGAATCACACATCGCCTGATCCGTTTTTTTACCGCTACAGTAAATGTTCATCTGCGCGTTGTTCAGCAACATGCGGTTGTTGAGAGTATTGATTTTGTTTTCTGTCGGGTTTTGTGTGCCATTCGCCAGCGCAAGGCGTAACCCTTCCATAAACGAACAACTGTTGTGGTAGGCCATAAAGTCGTTCAGGGCGCGGCTAAGCGGGTAATCTTTCATGCTGTCGGTTTTTAAATGCTGGACGATAGCCACCGCTTTGGTATCGCGCGTTTGCTGGATTTTGGTATCCACGGCAGTGACGATCATCTGCTTATAGACCACTTCGTTGACCAGCGATCGTTCCGAATTAGAGAACATCGCCAGCGCCGAGAAAATGGATTTGCTGACCGTTGGCGTCACCACGGTGGCAACGCCGGCGAACAGGCTGGTGAGGGTGCCGGCGGAAATATTAAACATCGCATCATTGCCATAAATGCTCCGGCGATGGGCCAGGCAAACCTGCTCTGAACCGGTCATCAGGGTGTAAATGGCATCGTTGCGCTGGGCCTGGCATCCCTTTTCATCGTCGACGGCAGTCCCTGCATTGGCACATTCTTTTGTGATAATGGCATCCCGATGATCGACGTCTACGGGCTTTGTCGTGCCTTCCGGTACAGCTGGCGGGTTGAGCAGGATCTGCATCAGCGTGTCAGATGTCGTCGTGATGGTGCTATCCACCTCAGGGCTGGAGAACCCCTTATACAGAGGGTTGTTCTGGACGCAGCCTGCCAGGAGCAGGCCGGAGACGAAAACTAACCCAATGTGTTTCACCATGATAGCGCCCCGGGCGGATTCGTGGAGTCACGATGCCCACTGAGATTTGAGATCTGCCAGCGTTCCCGGGAAATAATTGCAATCCAGGTGACCACGCGAATTACCAGGAATGCCGGGAACCGTGCGGCATCCCGCCGGGCCTGTGGGGCCATCCGTGTATTGCCAAAGCCAGTAGTTATCCCAGTGCACCGGCAGAGTAGGATGCGCGCCGTACTGCGCGAGCCATAAACGATGGCCGTGGTAGAACGCATCGCGTGTTGAACCCAGCGCTTCCCGTAGCAAATTGCTGCCGTAAATCACCGGGCGGCGATTCAGTTTTGCAAAGATCGCGTCACTAAAGTCCCTTACTCCCTGGGCCGTCATTTGATTACCGGGGGTGGTTTCAAAATCCAGGGCAACCAGCGTGTTCTGATCCGGGTTGGCATAGGTTAAAAAATTGTCCACCTGCTCCGCGATGTTTGCCGCTGTACCCCAGTGGTAGGCTCCCCACAGCAGGCCTGCGGCCAGGGCATCACTCCTGCGATTATCGTATTGATCGTCCCGGCCTTTCCTCCCGGTGGTGGCTTTATGGATCACCGCCGCCAGCCCGGCATTTTTCGCCTGTTGAAAACTGGTCACACTATCCCCGTGGTAAAGATCCACCACCAGGGGGACAGGGCTTAAGTCGATGCTGCTTTCCTGAAGGGGCGCGGTAATACTGTGCGCCGAAGCGGGTGTGCAGGCTCCGGCCCAGATAAAGGTGCTGATGGAAATGCGATACCAGTGGGCATTACCTTCAAAGGCATCGCCAATGACGGCAGCCAGAACCGCCAGCGTTTGCCCGGCGGCCAGCTTTTGAACCACCGGTGCCTGGAGCGACGGTGCGCCCTGGCGAACATTGACCAGCACGGTGGTCGTCACACTGCCTGTTAAGGGAATTTCAGGATAGTTGCTCATCGCTACCTCGCACGCAGTCTGTGTTAACCCGCACCGGATGACGTTGTGTTGTTTGTTGAGGGAGGCGGCGTGGATGCATCACCGTGCGGCGCAGCTTTATAGGCAAGGTATCCCGCATGGCTAATGCCCAGCAGCCAGGACATGTGGTCGGAGACATCAGGGAAGGTGTTGAGTTCTGCCACGGGGTGGGAAAAAAAGTCCCAAAGCGACATGCCATATATCGCTAACAAAATAAACGTGATGACGAACTGCTGTATTTTTCCCAGGTCAGCCGAACCCGCATTGGTATTTTCCTCGCCACGAAAAAGATCCAGCCAGCTGGCCAGCTCAGCGCTTGAGAAAGAAAAGATTTTCCCGGCAGGAATAATGTCTTCTACCGGTTTATTCAGCGCCTGAGAAACCTGCTGCGCAGCCTGAGCGGTGACATTATTATCGGCTTTGGCATTTAAAATGGCGGGTGCCGCCGCCAGTGAGGTCAGCGATATTCCCATAATGGCCAGCAAAGGCTCATTTAGCGTTATTTCGAGTGGGTTCAGTATACCTTTCTGGATCCTCAGCAATGCCGCGGTATATATCGCAGACAAAATCAGCATGGACCAGCACAGTGCCTGTAATTTAGACAGGCTCAGGCGGTTGCGGTAATCAATAAAAATGCCATTGAGGCGGCCATTGATGGCGTATCCAACCCCCATACAAAAAATAATCATCGCGACGAGCGTCAGGAGCCAGGCAAACTGTTGGTTCTCGATAATGACCGGTGCAGCAATAAATAAAATCAGGCTACCGAGGATCCAAAATAACGTGCCAGAGGATGCTTTAGGCATACACCATACCTTTTTCATAACAGGCGATGTTAATACCCTACTCGGCAGGCATTTTTCCGGCTGTAACAACAAAGCATGAAATAAAAAAGGTTTTTCATGCTTAAGGCTGAAAGGGGATTATCTTCGAGCAGGCCTTTATTGGCGGCTGCGCGATGGATCCTGATATGGGGCTGAGGACTTTGACCTATAAAACAGGCTACACTCTGCTTTTGAGCGCTAAATGCTGAGGAAATAACAATGCACTACACCATGAAAGAAAGCGACAACAAAGATAAAGCGGAAGGGACACACGGCGCGGGCGCTTTACAGCAGAAGTTGCTGGATTCCCGTTCGATTGTTATCTCCGGCGAGATTGACCAGGCGCTGGCCGAGAAAGTGATCACCCAGCTGATCCTGTTGCAAAGCATCAGTAACGATCCTATTAAGCTGTACATCAACAGCCAGGGCGGCCACGTTGAAGCGGGCGACACCATCCATGACTTCATCAAATTCATCCGTCCGGAAGTGCACGTGATCGGCACCGGCTGGGTTGCCAGCGCGGGGATCACCATCTTCCTGGCCGCGAAAAAAGAGCACCGTTACTCCCTGCCAAATACCCGTTTCATGATCCATCAGCCGCTGGGCGGTGTACGTGGTCAGGCGACGGATATTGAAATCGAAGCCCGCGAAATCATCCGGATGCTGGATCGCGTGAACAAGCTGATTGCTGACGCTACCGGCCAGCCGCTGGAAAAGGTGAAAAAAGACACCGACCGCAACTTCTGGATGTCCCCTTCAGAAGCGCTGGATTACGGCATTGTGGGTAAAATGATCACCCATTATGACGATCTGAAGCTCGATTAAGCCTCACCCGGCGCCCGGCAACGGGCGCTATCGCACCTCAAACACCACCGCCATCCAGTTCACCCTGTTATTTTCCGGAAACGCCGGATAGGGATCGAGCCGCGTACAGGCACCCGCCCAGATAAACGTATCCTCATCAATGCGATACCAGTGTGCATTGCCTTCAACGGCATCGCCCACCACCGCTCCCAGAACCGTGACGCGGCTTCCCGCGGGCAGTTCACAGGCGACAGGTGAGAACACGGACGGATTATCCCTGCGCGTATAGACCCCCGTGGTGGTCTTCACGTTGCCCGTTGCCGGGAATTCAATGAAATCGCTCATCTCAGGCCTCATGACACGCTCTCTTAAGGTAACGATATAAGTCGCTGTAAATCTGGCGCTCACGATAAAGCGTGAAACTGCCAGGCTGTGTCATACGAATGGCTGAATGTGGCGACTTTTTACCCCCCTTTGACCCACGACAAGGCAACCCGGCTTCGGCTTGCGCATAATCGCGCCTGTTTACCTTTTTACTGGTGCTAACCATGGCGTATCAACTGAACCTGAACTGGCCGGAATTTCTCGAGAAATACTGGCAAAAACAACCCGTTGTGCTGAAAAATGCCTTCCCGAATTTTGTCGATCCGATTACGCCTGACGAGCTTGCAGGTCTGGCGATGGAGCCGGAAGTCGATAGTCGTCTGGTGAGCCATTTCAACGGTAAATGGCAGGCCAGCAATGGCCCGTTTGAGCATTTCGACGATCTGGGTGAAACCGGCTGGTCACTGCTGGCGCAGGCGGTGAACCACTGGCACATGCCAGCGGCTGAGCTGGTGCGTCCGTTCCGCGTATTGCCGGACTGGCGTCTTGATGACCTGATGATCTCTTTCTCTGTACCGGGCGGTGGCGTTGGCCCGCATATCGATCAGTACGATGTGTTTATCATTCAGGGAATGGGTAGCCGCCGCTGGCGCGTGGGGGATAAACTGCCAATGCGTCAGTTCTGCCCGCATCCGGCGCTGCTGCACGTCGATCCTTTTGAGCCGATCATCGACGAAGATCTGGCTCCTGGCGATATCCTCTACATTCCACCTGGATTCCCGCACGACGGTTTTACCCATGAAACCGCGCTGAACTACTCCGTAGGTTTCCGTGGGCCAAACGGCCGCGATCTGATCAGCAGCTTTGCCGATTACGCCCTGGAAAACGATCTGGGCGGCGAGCATTACAGCGATCCGGATCTGACCTGCCGCGAACACCCAGGCCGTGTGGAACAGTACGAGCTTGATCGTATTCGCCAGATGATGATCGACATGATCAGTAAACCTGACGATTTCACGAAATGGTTCGGCAGCTTTGTCTCTACGCCGCGTCATGAGCTGGATGTTGCCGCTGCGGAACCACCATACACGCCAGAAGAGGTGCTTGATGCCCTTCAGGGCGGTGAAACCCTCACCCGCCTGAGCGGGCTGCGCGTGCTGAATATTGGCGGCAGTTTCTTCATCAACAGCGAACAGCTGGAAACGGTGGATGCAAACGCTGCTGATGCGCTGTGCCGCTTCACCAGCCTTGGGCAGGCTGAACTCGGCGCGGCATTGCAAAATCCGGCGTTTGTGGAAGAACTGACAGACCTGATTAACCAGGGTTACTGGTACTTCGAGGAGTAAGCCGGTTTTCTCCCTCTCCCTGTGGGAGAGGGTTGGGGTGAGGGCATCAGGCCGCACAAGGTAAAAGCAAAACGGCAACCTCGGTTGCCGTTTTTAGTGTTTTCTCCCTCTCCCTGTGGGAGAGGGTTGGGGTGAGGGCATCAGGCCGCACTATGCCTCCATCGCAATATGGATCGCCTCGCCCATTTTTTTCAGCGCATCGCGGTTTTTGTCGGTGGGCGGCAACGCCACGTTGATCCGCAGGCAGTTGCGGTATTTCCCGGATGCGGAAAACAACGACCCGGCTGCGGCCTGGATTTTCAGGCGGCACAGCTGCTTACTCACGCAGACCATGTCCACTTTTTCCGGCAGCTCCACCCACAGTAAAAAACTCCCCTGCGGGCGCGTCACGCAAATTTCTGCCGGGAAAAACTGCCGCACCCAGCAGGTGTAGGTTTCCATATTCTGCTGATAAATCTGGCGCATCCGCCGCACATGCCGGTGGTAATGCCCGTCACGGATAAACGCCGCCACCGCCATCTGTGTCCCCGGCACGTTAAACCCGCCCGCGGCATATTTCATGTGCATTACCCGGTCGTAATAACGCCCCGGTACAATCCAGCCTACGCGCAGCCCTGGTGCCACGGTTTTGGTAAACGAGCTACACAGTATCACGCGGCCATCAATATCAAAGGAGTGGATCGTTCGTGGTCGCGGATACTCTGCCGCCAGCTCGCCGTAAATATCATCCTCAACTATCGTGATATCGTGGCGTTGTGCCAGCGCCAGCACCTGGCGTTTGCGCGCCTCTGGCATGATAAATCCCAGCGGATTATTGCAGTTGGGCACCAGGATCACCGCCTTGATGGGCCACTGTTCCAGTGCCAGTTCCAGGGCTTCAATGCTGATCCCCGTTTCAGGATCGGTCGGGATTTCAATGGCCTTGATGTCATACCCGCGCAGCATCTGCATGGTGCCGTGAAACGACGGAGACTCCACCGCCACAATATCTCCCGGTTTGCACACCGAGAGCAGGGCAATCGACAGCGCGCCGTGGCAACCGTTGGTGATCACAATCTCGTTGGGGGCAACGGTTGAACCACCGTCCAGCATCAGGCGGGCAATTTGCTCACGCAGTTCAAACCGCCCGTCCAGCACGTCGTAGCTCAGCACATCGGTGGGGTTGTGCTGCACAATGCGGCTCATTTCCCGCCACAGCGGTTTCAGGCTCGGCTGGTTCAGGTCTGGCGAGCCGCCGCCAAAAGAGATCATCTCTTTGTCGGCACGCGCGTCCAGCAGCATCATCACTTCATCCCATTGCGTGACATCCACCGGGCGCTGCACCGGGCGCGTCATCGCCGGAACGGGGGGTTGGGCCTTGCGCTGCGAAACAAAATAACCGGAACGTGGCTGTGGGGTAATGAGTTGAAGGTTTTCGAGGATCTGATAAGCCTGCTGTATGGTGCTGATACTGACGCCGTGTTCCTGGCTCAGGGCGCGCACGGAGGGCAAACGCTCGCCGCTGCGATACAGCCCTTGCTCAATGCGTTCGGCCAGAATATTGGCCAGATGTTGATAGCGCGTCATGCTGTATCCTCTTTTTACACCATACAGATTGTCAAACCAGTACAGATCGCCGCAAAAAACGACATTCAGATTCTGTTTTAGCGGATCTGTATGTTAAATAAAAGTTGTTTTTGAGTCTGTATTGCATACACCGATTTCCACGATGATAACCCCACTGGCACAGCGAGGAGAACATCATGGAATTTCACGAGAATCGTTCAAAACGTCCGTTTATTGCATTTGTCTGGATGTGGAAAACGGTGAAGAACTGGTATCGCATCAACCGTACTCGCCGCATTCTGAGCCGCATGAGTGATGAACAGCTCAAGGATGTTGGGTTGTCGCGGTTTGATGTGTAGATCGTAGGCCGGGTCAGGCGCAGCCGGCACCCGGCGATTTTTAGCCCAGCAGCTCAAGCGTCTGCTGTTTCGGCCCTTCCAGCAAATTCAGTGCTTCCTGATACGTCCGCACGTTGTTATAGCCCATCACCAGTCCGTAGCGTTTGCCCGACCCCCGATACCACTCGGAAAGCGCATTCACCTGTAGCTGGTGCTGTTGCCAGCAGCGCGCCACCTCGCGATCGCCGCTGCCTTTGGATAAAAACGCCACAATGTGCATTCCGCCGTCGTTCTGCTCGGTGAAAAACAGATCGCCGTACACCTCCTGCAAGGCAGCGATCATCCAGTCACGGCGGATCTGATACAGCGCGCGCATCTTTTTGAGATGGCGGAAAAAATGCCCCTCATTCAGGAATGTGGTCAGGATTTTTTGCGTGAGTACCGGCTGGCCGCTGGTCACGATGTCGGCGCAGTCGGTAAACGCCGCCACGGTGCTGGCGGGCATCACCACATAGCCCATACGCAGTGACGGCATGATGGTTTTACTGAAGGTGCCCATAAAGATCACCCGGTCGTGCTGGTCGAGGCTTTTCAGTGATGGCAGCACCTTGCGGGTGTAGTGAAATTCACCGTCGTAATCATCTTCGATAATCCACGCCTCGTTCTGGCTTGCCCAGTCGAGCAGCTGCTGTTTACGCGGCAGAGAGAGTGTGACTGCCAGCGGGCTCTGGTGTGATGGCGTGACGATAGCAAAACGGGCATCGTGATGGTGGCGCAGCAGGTATCCGGTATCCATGCCCGAACGATCGACCGGCACGGTGTGCAGACGCGGGACGATGCGCTTGAGCAGCTGTTGCCCCATAAAATAGCCAGGGTCTTCAAACACTACTTTGTCGCTACGGCTGGCAAGGGTGTCGAGGATCAGGCGCAGGCTGCCGCTATAGCCACTGGTGATCAGCACCTGTTCGGCGGTGCAGGACAACCCGCGCGAGATATTCAGGTAACGGGCAATGGCCTGGCGCAGTGGATACCAGCCCAGGACCGGCGGGTTGAGCATCTCTTCCTGGCGCATGGAGCGGGTGGCCTGGCCCGCGAGCAGCAGCCATTTTTTGTACGGAAAGCTGTCGAGCGCCGGGATGCCCGGGCGTAAAAATCCGCTGCGTTCACGCTGGCTAATCAGCGATTCCGGGAGCGTGCCGGTGGCCTGTTCCGCAGGCGCGTCGTGCCCGGGTAGTAGCAGGTCTGGGTTTACCCGCGTGCCGCGCGCGCCCTGGCTGACCAGATACCCTTCTCCGGTGAGAATGGCATAGGCCGTTTCAACCGTTTTGCGCGCCACTTTCAGCTCTTCGGCCAGCACGCGGATCGCGGGCACTTTGTCGCCGGGTTTCAGCACGCCGCGCGTAATGTTGTCGCGGTAGCGGGTATAGATATCGTGATAGCCCGGTTTCATGTCCTACCTCGTTTTGTGTTTTTTGTATCTTTTTACTATGTCATGAGCGGCGTAAATTTACCTCATCGCATTACCTGGGCCGCATACAAAAGAGGAAAGACTATGAGCACTCGCGTTAACCACCATAAAGCTACACCTGCACTCGCAAAAGCGCTGTCCGACCTGAGCATGGAAGTGGCGAAAACCTCCATCGACCCGGCGCTGAAACACCTGATTGATATTCGTGTTTCTCAGCTGAACGGCTGTACTTTCTGCCTGGACATGCACTCGAAAGAGGCCAAAATTGCCGGGGAGCGCGAACTGCGCCTGTACCATCTGGCGGCGTGGCGCGAGTCCCCGCTGTTCAGCGCCCGTGAAAAAGCCGCCCTGGCGTTTACCGAAGCATTGACCCAGATTGGTGTTCACGGCGTGAGTGATGCCCTGTACCGCAGCGTGGCGGAGCATTTCTCCGATGTCGAAATTTCAGAGCTGAATTTCGCGATTGTGGCCATCAACGCCTGGAATCGTCTGGGGATCACGTCCCGCATGGAGCCCGGCTCGCTGGATGTGGCGTATGGCCTGAATAAGGCTAATCTGGAGTAATTTCGCGTTCGCGCACCAGGGCAACTAAAGCCCGCAGCCCGGGTGGGACATGGCGATGCCCGGGGTAGTAAAGACGCAGTCCGGCAAAGGGCTGCGTCCAGTCTTCCAGCACGCTCACCAGTTCCCCGCTTTCCAGCTCCTGGCGGATATAGAGTTCCGGTAAAAATCCCACCCCAAGGCCGGCTTTCACGGCGCGTATTGATGCAAACAGATCGGATGTGGCAAAGCGTGGCGGAACCGCCAGAGCATACTGCTCACCACGTCGCTCCAGCTCCCAGCGATACAGCCCGCCGTGAGACATCCTCATGCCAATCCCCTGATGATGCAGCAGATCGTCGGGCGTTTGCGGAATACCGTAACGGGCAAAGTGGTCAGGCGTGGCGACGATCAGCTGGCGGATGTCTGGCGTGAGTGCCACCGCTACCATGTCCTGCGGCACCGATTCCGCCAGGCGGATCCCGGCGTCGTACCCTTCGGCCACGATGTCGATCATCCGTGCTTCGCTGACCGTTTCGACGCGCATTTTCGGGTAACGCTGCATATACGCAATCAGCAGATTATCCAGAAACAGTGGGCCAATATTGTTGGGAACGTTCAGGCGCAGCGTACCTGCAGGGGCATCGTTATCGCTGTGGATCTCTTCGCTGGCCTGGCGGATCTCCTGAAGCGCAGGCCCCACACGCGCCACAAACCGTTGCCCGGCATCGGTGAGCGCCACGCTGCGGGTGGTGCGGTTAAACAGGCGTGTTTGCAGGCGACTTTCCAGCCCGGCCACCGCATTGCTCACCGCCGTAGCCGACATGCCCAGCTCCTGAGCAGCCGCGCGAAAGCCTCCGCGACGTACCACGGCCAGTACCACTTCCAGCTCTGTGAGCCCTGAACGATGCATAGATTGTCCTGATTATCGAAACAACCCTTGCAGCATAGCGTGGATTATCGAAACGTAAAAGGCGTGCCAGACTGTGTTCACACAGCCTGAGGAGGCCTTATGCATCACATCGAACAGATCTTTATCAACGGTGAATTTGTCACCCCACACGGTACTGTGCGTTTTGATTTGTACAATCCGGCGACGGCACAGGTGATTGGCCAGGTGCGTCTGGCGGATGAGGTTGATGCGGAGCGTGCCATTGCAGCCGCCAAAGCGGCGTTCCCGGCGTGGGCAAACACCACCCGGCAGGAACGTATTGCGGCGCTGAAGCGGATGCACGCGGCGGTCGTTGCCCGCCACGACGAACTGCTGGAGGCCATTATCGAGGAGTACGGTGCGCCCGCGTCGCGTTCGGCGTGGATGGCCAGTTACCCGGCGGATGTTATCGCCCAGGCGATCGATGCACTGGAATCCTTTGCATTTACGACCACGGCAGGTGCAGCCAGGGTGCAGATGACGCCACTTGGCGTCGCCGGGCTGATCACCCCGTGGAACAGCGATGCAGGTTTTATCTGCGGCAAACTGGCAACCGCACTGGCTGCTGGCTGCACGGCGGTTATCAAACCCAGCGAGATGAGCGCCCTGCAAACCCAGATTATCACTGAGGCGCTGCGCGATGCCGGATTGCCGCCGGGCGTGTTTAACATTGTGACCGGGCGCGGTGACACGGTGGGCGAGACGATCAGCCGCCACCCGGATGTGGCGAAAATCTCCTTTACCGGCTCTACTCACACCGGAAAGGCCATTTTGCGTAATGCCGCGGAAAGCTTTAAGCGTGTGACGCTGGAGTTAGGCGGTAAATCGCCGACGATCATGCTGGATGATGTCGATTTAGCGCAGGCGGTTCCGCTGGTGATTCAGGCGGGTTTCATGAACAGCGGACAGGCCTGCGTTGCCGGAACCCGTATTCTGGTACCGCAGTCGCGTAAAGCGGAAATGGAACACGCGCTGGCACAGGCTGTTGCGGCGGTGCGGTCTGGCGACCCGCGTGACAGCGCCACCGAGGTGGGACCGATGGTCAGCGAAAAGCAGTGGCAACGTGTTCAGGGGTATATCCGCAAAGGGACAGAAGAGGGCGCGCGCCTGCTGGCGGGCGGTGAAGGACGCCCTAAAGGTACGCAGGATGGCTGGTTTGTCCGTCCAACGCTGTTTGCCGATGTGAATAACCAGATGGCGATTGCCCGCGAGGAGATCTTCGGCCCGGTGCTGTGCGTGATCCCCTATCGCGATGAAGAAGAAGCGATCGCCATTGCGAACGATACCGACTACGGCCTGAGCGCCCTGGTGCTGGGCAGCGATGCCGGGCGTGCGCAGCGCGTGGCGGAGCAGATCCAGTCCGGCCGGGTGCTGGTCAACACGCTAGCCCATGAGCCAAAAGCCCCGTTCGGTGGGTTTAAACACTCCGGCGTGGGCCGCGAGATGGGCACGTGGGGGATCAGCGCGTTTATGGAGCCGAAGTCGATCCTGAGCTAAAACCTGCCCGGTGGCGCTGCGCTTACCGGGCCTGCTCGGGCCAGCGCTCTCGGGCAACAACACTTCGCCATCCACCGAAGCATCCCGTTCTTCCTTCCTGCATTCTCTCCTTAACACCACAACGGAGAGACCATCATGATCGCAGTCCTTTTCGAAGCCAAAGCGGAGCCTGCACACCAGGCGCGCTACCTGCAACTCGCGGCTGAACTCAAACCCCTGCTGGCCGATATCGACGGATTTATCGATATCGAACGTTTCCAGAGCCTGACCACCGACGGCAAAATCCTCTCCCTCTCCTGGTGGCGGGATGAAGAGGCCATCCGCAACTGGAAACACAATGTGTTCCATCTGGCCGCACAGGAGGAGGGGCGGGCGTCGATTTTTGCCTTCTACCGCATTCGTGTGGCGCAGGTGATACGGGAATATTCCTCCGAAACCGGAGGACACGCTGATGTATGACATTCACGTGATTTTCGAGAATGCCCCCGGTGAACTGGCGCGCTTCGGGCAACTGCTCGGGCGTAATGGCGTGGGGCTGGAGGGCGGCGGGGTATTTGGTGTTGATGCACATTTTCTGGTGGAAGAGGGGGAGAAAGCCCGGCGCGTATTGCTGGCTGCCGGGTTCAGGGTGCAGGCGGTAACAAAACCGCTGATCCGTAAGCTAAAACAGGAGCGCCCGGGGGAACTGGGTGAGATTGCCTGCGCGCTGGCAGTGCAGGGGGTGTCTATTCTTACCCAGTACAGCGACCATGCGAATCACCTTATTCTGCTGACGGATAATGATAAGCTGGCCGCAGAGATAACCGAACCCTGGGCTGCCTATGTTAAAGACCCAATTACCTCCCGATAACAGCGCTGCACTGGAGCAAGCCATTGCGGCCGTGGCGGCGGCGATGGCCGATCCGTCACGGGTAAAAATGCTCTGTGCGCTGATGGACGGGCGGGCGTGGACGGCTACCGAGCTGAGCACGGCGGCAGATGTTGCACCGTCGACCGCCAGCGGGCACCTCGCCCGGCTGGTGGAGGGAAGGCTGATTACCTGCCTGTCTCAGGGCAGGCATCGCTATTATCACCTTGCAGGGCACGACGTGGCAGCGCTGGTTGAGCAGATGATGGGGCTTTCCTGGAGCCGCATTACGCCGCCGGAAACCACCGCGCCAAAAGGCATGCGCGAAGCCCGCACCTGTTACGACCATCTTGCCGGAACCGTGGCGGTACAGATCTATGATTTTATGCAGGCGGAAGGCTGGCTGGAGGCAGACGGTTCAGCGCTCACGCTGTATGGCCGTGAGCAGTTCCTGAAACTCGGTATTCTGTTGAGTGCTCATCCCCGTCGCAAGGCCTGCTGCGCCTGCCTGGACTGGAGCGAGCGGCGGTTTCATCTGGGCGGTGAGGCTGGCGCGGCGCTTCTCACGCATCTGGAAAACAAAGGCTGGATCCAGCGGGTGGCGGGGTACAGGGAAGTGGTGGTGACGGCATCCGGGAGGTCTGCCGTCAGGAAGTATTTTAGTCGCTAAATACCTCTGCGGTCTGGTGCCCTTATCCCAGTCATGTTTGTCTTTATTCAGCGATGACATTACGCCATTGAAATAAAAGACTTACCGCAGCT
>NZ_LXES01000025.1 GCF_001654845.1 Enterobacter soli ATCC BAA-2102
GTTCCCCCTCACCCCAGCCCTCTCCCCAAAGAGGAGAGGGAGAACGTCGCTTTCGCAATTCTTGCTCTTTCACCTCTCGTTTCTTGATACTTACCCTGATAACTATTATCTTGCTCCTGTGAGATGAGAGGACTCCCCCCTATGAGTGAAGACGATCTGTTTAGCCGCCGGCCTATGGGCATGAGAATGGCGATGATCGTGCGTCAGTGGCGCGCGGTGATTGACGATGCCATCGTCGATACCGGGTTAACCCAGTCAAGCTGGACGGTGATGATGCAACTTCAGCAGTTGGGGGATAACGTCTCTGTCAGCGAGCTGGCGGAAGTGCAGGGCATTGAACTGCCGCCGCTGATGCGCACGCTCACCCAGTTGGAAAAGCAGGGCTATCTGCTGCGCACCACATCGCCTTATGACAAGCGCATCCGGCTGTTAGCGCTGACACCTGAGGGCAAGGCTATCCTGAATACGCTCACTCAGGTGATAGAAACCTTTCAGGCTCGCGTCTCGCAAAATATCGCACCTGAACATATCGAGATTTTCAGCGCCACTTTGAATCAAATCGCCTGCAATTTGCGGACAATCCGCGAAGAAGATAACAAGACTGAATAACCATGACTCCTGAACAGAAATTTGCCCGCTGGGTAAGGGTGAGTATTGCCTCTTTCCTGCTGATGTTTGTCTATTTTATCCTCGCGGATATCTGGATCCCGCTGACGCCGGACTCCACCGTAATGCGCGTGGTCACGCCAGTATCGGCACGTGTTTCCGGCTATGTGGCGGCGGTGCATGTGCACAACAACAGTCAGGTGAAGAAAGGCGATCTGCTGTTTGAGCTTGATGCCACGCCGTTTCGTAACAAGGTTGAAGCGGCGCAAATCGCCCTGGAACAGGCGCGTCTGTCTAACGACCAGCTGGATGCCCAAATCAGTGCCGCGCAGGCCAGCCTGAAAACGGCCGAGCTGACTGCCCGCAACGATAAGGTGACGTTTGAGCGCTATCAGAAACTCAGTACTTTACAAAACGTCTCCCAGTCCGATCTGGATAAGGTGCGGACCACCTGGCAGAGCAGCGAGCAGTCTGTCAGCTCGTTGAATGCCAATATTCGCAACCTGCGTATTCAGCGCGGTGAGCGGGATGAGCACCGCAACGTCACACTGCAAAAATATCGCAATGCGCTGGATGACGCGGAGCTGAACCTCGGCTGGACGAAGGTCTACGCCGAAGCGGACGGCACGGTCAGTAACCTCCAGCTCAGCCCGGGATTTTATGCTTCGTCGGGCTCTGCTGCGCTGGCGCTGGTGAACAACCAAACCGACATCGTGGCGGATTTCCGGGAAAAGAGCCTGCGTCATACCCATCAGGGTACGGACGCTGCCGTGGTGTTTGATGCCTTCCCGGGCCAGGTTTTCCGCGCCCACGTTGCCAGCAGCGATGCGGGGATCTTAGCGGGGCAGGAAGCGGTGAACGGCGAACTTTCCGAGCCAGAAACCTCGAACCGCTGGGTACGTGATGCCCAGAGAATGCGTATTCACCTGGCGCTGGATGAGACGCTGCCGAAGCATCTGCCCACCGGGGCGCGTGCCACCGTACAGCTCTATAACAGCGAAGGACCGTTCGCGCGCTTCTTCTCCGGGATGCAAATTCGTCTCGTGAGCCTGCTGCACTATGTTTATTAACGCCATGGCGATTAGCACTCTGGCGCGGGTCTTTACCCCGCACGACAACATCGTCTACACGGCAAACGACTTTCGCCAGACATTGCGCATCGTCTTTGCCGGGATGATTGCGCTCAGCATCTCAAGTTTCTACAACACCAGTTACGGCGTGTTTTTTGTCGTTTATCCCATCATGCTGTTGTCGCTGGTGCCGGTATTTAACCGCCACGTGGCGAAGCAGTTTATCTTCAGTGCGTCGTTAAACTGCATCGAAATGGTGATTATCATCGGTTATTTGTCGCAATGGCCGCTGATCATGACTTTGGTGGTATTTGCTCTGTACGTGATGCGTTTTCGCTTTATGAGTAAAGGGCCGCTGTTCCTGTTCGGCTCGATGGGCGTGGTGTGTCAGAGCGTAATGCTCAATTTTATGAGTTACCCCACAACCAACTGGCACACGCTGATTTTTTCCAACATCGAAGCCAGCGTGATGGCGGTATGCCTGAGTGCGCTGATGAACTATCTGCTGCCGGACGTTGAACCCCGCAGGCCGCCACCGTTAATTGAGAAAGACGATGCCCGCGTGCGCCACGAGTCGCTGCTTTCCGGGACCGTGGCGACGCTTATCTTCGTGGTTTTTCAGATTAGCGATCTGAGTGACTCTCTGTCGGCCCTGATGGCCGGGATTTTGATCCTGTTCCCGATGCACTATCGCGGTTCGGTCATGAGCTCTATCTGGCGTGTGGCTGGTGTGGTGCTGGGTTGTCTTTATATCCTGGTGGTGCAGCTCATCCTTTACGATCACAGTAGCCACATGCTGCTGATGATGCCGCTTATCGGCCTGGGGCTGGCGTTTGGCGCGCGTCTGCATGTGATGGAAAAAGTGGGTGCCGGGGTGGGCTTTGCCAGTATCACCACCATCGGCATTATGTTCGGGCAGAACATGCACCCGGACAGCGACCTGGTCTTTAGCGACCTGTATCGCATCACCTCCGTGACCTTTTCGCTGGTCGCCACGCTGACGCTGGTTTTTCTGGTGCATCTGATACTTAACTGTTTTGCGCCAACGCGATACGTGATCCGCAATACGTGACACACATATTTATTTCGTTCTGTGCTATCACTGTCGGCCGGTTAATCTGGCGGCAAAAGGAACGGATGAATGTGGCAGACACGTGCGCTTGAGCTAAATAATCAGGCTTACTGGAACTGGGAAAAGGCCTGCGAGCTGGTCGACTACGCCGTCGCACATGATTTCAATACCGTGATTGTCGGGCAGGTTGATCTGTTCGACAAACTGGTTTCCCCCAAAGGTTACACGCCGCACCATTACAACGATCGTCTCTCAAGCCAGCAGCGCGCCCGCTGCGTGTATCTCAACCGCCTGGGGCTGTTGTGCCAGCAGAAAGGGCTGCGATTTTATCTTCAGGCGAAAGAGTTCAACTTCCCGACCGATCTGTTGCTGGCGCACCCGCATCTGTTTGAAGCGGGCCAGGGCGTGCGCTTTGACGTGGATTTCTGGTGTGCTTATCTGTCTGAAAAAGTCTCCCTGATTTGCCAGCGCATTCCCTCGCTGCACGGTCTGCTGGTGGCCATTTCCAATACTGACGGGCTGTTGCCGATTTCGCGCCCGAACTGGGAACTGTCGGCGCAGGATGATGAAAGCCGCGCGAAACGTGACGATGAACGCAGCTGTTCGCTCTACAGCCGCTGTTTCAATGCGTTATCCCGGGCGATGCAACACGAGGATAAACATCTGGTACTGCGCGTGTTCCCGGCCGGGAATCACGATCTCGGTAACGTGCTGGAGGCCATCCGCCCGCTGCCCGAAAGCGTGAGCGTGTCTATCAAACTGACCCCGGAACGCTTCTGGCCGTCATTCCCCAATAACCCGGCGCTGCTGGCAGTGCGCGAACGCGAAGTCTGGGCGGAAATCGATCTGGTGGGTGAAGAGGTAGGCTGGGGCATTTTTCCGTTCCCGCGCATTGACGAACTCCAGGGCCGGTTGCTTTGGTGTCGCAGTAATCCGGCTATCCGCGGCGCAGTATGCAAAACCAGCTGGGAAGGGGTCGATAACCACTGGATTATCGGTACCCTCAGCGAGTGCAACCTGGTGGCCTGTAGCCAGATGCTGATGAGCGACGGTGCTCACCAGACCCAGGCGCAGCTGCTGACGCACTGGCTGGACGAATGCTACGGCTGGCGGCCGGATGAGCAGACTCTCGGCACGTTCCAGTCCTTACTGGAGCAGGCCGGGCAGGTGCTTTATCAGGCCATTTATGTGCGTGACCACGTTTTTCATCGCCACAGCCAGGTCCCTGAAAGCTACGGCCAGGCGGTGTGGAGCCTGTTTGGGCAGCTAAACCGCAACCACTGGCTGCCCGGCTCTGAGCGTGATGTCTTCTTTAGTGCCAGCGATGTTGAGGCCTCTGCGGCCTCCCTTTCACGTATCGCGAAAGAGAAAGACGACGCGGGGGCGACATCTGCGGCCCTGCGTGAAGAGGCGCTGCGTTTTGCTGAAACTGCCGCGTTCCCGTGGGCGCTTAAACAGCGCTGGCTGGAAGAGTGGCAAGGGCTGGCGCTTTACTGCCACCTGTTTTTACACGCCCAGAAGGCTTTCTTCACCCTGCGCTTTGCCCGTGAGGTGGAGAACAGCTGGAGCATGAGAGAGATTTGCCAGATTAATATTCAGGAGCTGTATCGCTGTGCCTCCGAAATGGAAGATTACTGCGCGAAACACGCGGAGGCTTCCCCGGGGCTGCATGTGCTTTTCGATGCCTCCCGGGTGCGTGCACTGGCCGACAGCCTTGGCGATGAGCTGAAAGGGCTGAAGTAGTTTGATGCGCGTCACATAAAAATCCCGACCGGATATTTTTGTGTGACGCTTCTCGCATCACACCTTTCCCTGCCCGCAAATAGCGTGACGCATGTCACGCGACATTCCTGACCTCTTCCCGCTTTGTGAGTGACCAGGCAGATCGCGACAATCTGCGCGAATGGCCTCTCGCGGCATTGATCAAACTCGCTGATGATACCTGCGTAATGTATTGATTCTGCTTGATATGAGGAAACTATGTCTCAGGGTGAAGGGCGGTTGGAACAGGGTGATGCAATAACGCATTTTCGTGTCAGCATCGCCAAAGAAGAGCGTTTTGCTGAGTTTTATACGGGAGAAGGGGCTGACGGGCGTTTGCATGATGCCAGCGGGCAGCCAGGCGTATCGTTTTGCCGGCAGGTTTTCTGCCAGACTCACGCCCGGCGCATTGTGGATCCCTTGCAGGCAATGCCTCTGAATTACATCGCTGAAAGCGACGACAGCGGCATTGTCTCTTTCTCGGGTTTCCGCGCTCTGCCCTTTCACGTCCAGCGCTGGCTGGCCGTCGATATTGTCGCGCCGCATGATGGTGAATATGCCTTTCGACTTGGTACCTGCGGCGGCGTGCGGGTGTGGCGTTCGGGCGAACAGCTCGCCTGCTTTACGCCGTTTACCCGCAATCAGATGCAGCACGTGCTCGTGCGGCTGGCACTGTGCGAGGGGGAAAACAACCTGCTTATCCATCTCGATGAGCTGTTTGAGCGCGACACCGACTGTTTGCTGCACATGGCCTATCTTGATGAGCCCGCGCTCGGCATCATGCCGGTGGCGGGAAACCCACTCCCGGCAAACCCCGTATCGCCTGCGCCTGATGGCAGTCGCCTGCTGGCACTGATAGCGCAACGCGAGTACGGCCCCGAGGCCGAGGCGCTGCTGTATCGCCTGCTAAAACAGGTGAGCGCGCGGGAAGAGGGGTCGGTGTTTTCCCTGCTCACGCTTTTACAACTGTGGAAAAACGCACGGCAGGCGGATTTCCCGGAGCTGCTGTGGCGAAGGGTGAAATCGACCATTCTGGGTTATCGCTACTGGCACGATGAGCGCGGTTGCGATGCGATGGATTTCTGGGGTGAAGATAAAACTCCAGCGTTTCACGCGGCCCAGATGCAGGCCGGGGCGCTTTTCCCTGACGAACGTTTTATTGCCTCTTCACGCTTTGGCCATCAGCAGCAGCGGCTGGGTGAAATGCGCCTGAAAGGAGTCAACGCATGAATAAAGAACAGCTGATGAGTACCCTGGAGCGCGTGGTACGTGGTTTTTGTCGCCTGAAAAATCTTGATGAAGTGGGCGTGAGTGACGGCTTTGCAATCCATTTTGAAGAGTGGGAGTGGGAGGTCGGCGTGGGGCTGTACGGTTTCTGGCGCTTTGCCGATTTCCAGAACGACGCTGTCCTGCAACAGTCGATCCTCGAATGGTATGAAACCCAAATCGGCAAGGGCCTGCCGGAGATGCAGATCAATACCACGGCGCCGATGATCGCCCTGGCGCTGGTGGCCGGGCATCATCTGCGCCAGGATCTGCTGGCAACGGTCAATGACTGGGCGGATACCCTGCTGCGCGACTTGCCCAGAACCGAAGAGGGCGGTTTTCAGCATGTGGTGAAGGAGCAACCCAACACCGGGCAGCTGTGGGACGACACGTTGTTTATGACCTGCCTGTTCCTGGGTGTGGCAGGCATTGTGCTCAAAAGACGCGACTTGATCGACGAAGCGGGATACCAGTTTTTGCTGCACACGCGTTATCTCAGCGACCCGGTGACAGGGCTCTGGTATCACGGCTGGACGTTTGTGGATAAACACCACTTTGCGGGTGCGTTCTGGGCACGTGGCAACGCGTGGATAACCGTTGCCATCCCGGAATTTATTGCCCTGATGGACGAGCATCTTGATGCCAGTGTTCGCCGGTATCTGTCGCAGGTGGTGGCCCGCCAGGTACGCACGTTGTGCGCGTTGCAGGCTGATAACGGCATGTGGCACACGGTGCTGGACGATCCTCTTTCCCCGCAGGAATCGTCCGCGACTGCGGGGATCGCCTACGGGATACTGCGCGCGGTGCGCATGGGGATCCTCGATGAGTCTATAAGCGGCTCTGCCCTGCAGGCGTTTGAGGCGGTGATCGCGCGGATCGACGACGGCGGACTGGTGCTTGAGGCCTCACGCGGTACGATGCTCGGCTGGGATATTCAGTACTATTGCGATATCGCGATGGCGCCGGTGCCTTACGCGCAGGCGCTCACGATGCTGCTGTTGCTGGAGATGGAGCAGGGAGGCTGGCTGGAAGAGAAAAGTGGGGCGTAATGCCCCGCTTTTTACAGATGCAGCACCGTCGGGATTTGCGAGAGCAAAAACAGAATCAAACCAATGGTCCCGCCCACCAGCGTGCCGTTGACGCGGATGAACTGCAAATCCTTACCGATATTCAGCTCAATCTGGCGCGACATATCTTCGGCGTCCCAGCTTTTTACCGTGTCGCTGATGTGGCGGGTAAGGAACGCGGCAAAATCCGGTGCAACTCGGTGTGCTGCCTGTTCCAGATGCTCATTAAGCGAAGCCTGCAAGCTGGCATCCGCCATCAGCGTTTCGCCAAACCACTGTCCGGCGTTGGCGATGCGTTGCTTCACGCGCGAGTCTTCGCTTTGCATATCGGTCTTCAGCCACTGGCGAAGGTCGGCCCACATCTCCCCCAGATAGCGGTTAAACGCTTCGTCATTTTTCAGGTAATGCTTGATATTCCCGGCTCTGGCGGCCATTTCCGGATCGTTTTTCAGGTTGTCGATGAGCTTTAGCGTGGCCCTGTCAAACGCCTGGCGGATCTGGTGTGTACGATCGTGGCTGATATCGTCCAGCAGGGTATTCACCGCGTTGGAGATCATCTCTGCGCTCTGCTCCCCCAGCCACTCGGTTGGCAACACCATCGCTTTGCGCGGGTGTTCCGTCTCAAGCCAGTGAACAACCTGTGTGGCGATAAATTCCCGCGAGCTTTCCCGCTGAATCAGCGTAATCAGCCGATTGATGATGGCGTCCAGCAGCACCTGATGGCGATTGTTTCTGGTCATGCTCTCAAGGATGACGGCGCTGGTTTCAGTGAAATCCACCTTATCGATAGCCTTATGCACGGCGCGCTTTAGCAGGCGCTGGATGCGCCCGTCGTCGGTGAGTTCGAGGAACCCGCTCATCACCTGAATCAGATGCTGCCCCACGCGGCGGGCGTTGTCGGGCTGGCTGAACCAGCCGCCAATCATTTTTGCCGGTTCATAGCGGCGGATCAGCGCCACCAGGGACTGCGTATCAAGAAACTTCTCCTGTACGAACTGGCCGAGATTATCGCCGATCCGGTCTTTATTCCGCGGGATAATCGCCGTATGGCGCGAGATAAACGGAACCGGCACACGGCGAAACAGCGCCACCACCGCAAACCAGTCCGCCAGCGCGCCAACCATTGCCGCCTCGGCAATGGCCTTCACACCCCGCACCCAGAGGGTCTGAGGCAGGAAGAGCGTCGCGATAAATGCTGCGCCAGCAATCAGCAGCAGCAACAGCGCCAGCAGCTTGGCGCGTTTGAGTTCAGTCTGTTTTTCCATGGGGTAAGGATAGAGGGAAGCAGGGGGGTTGTGCAAAGGTGGGCGATAACGATGTACAGGATGACGTTTGTAGACGGGGATTAGCAATATAATGGAATATAAATCTAACACTTTTTGTTATATGTAATTGATTGTGAATGGGTAGATGTTATAGTGGATTTAACCTAATAATTTGTAACCGTTCTTTCTGTCAATCAACCTTTTGTCACTATTCGGACATAGCAATGGAATCGTTTACTGAATTTGATATCCAGGCAAGTAATTGCTTAAAAAGACTTAAAAATATAGCGAGTAATTATGGGGAGGATTACACACGGGTTGTTAAGTGTTTTTTGGTTTTATTATTTGCGAAAGAGTATGCTCATATAAGTCAATACCGTGGTCGCTTCCGTGAGGTTGAGAAATTTAATGATCTTTTGAATTCTGTTGAATCACCTGATTTTTTATCTCATAAAGTTAATGTGTATTCTGAATTGGTTGTCAGCATACAAAATATATTGCATGATTATTGGAGTGTTAATTATTCTGATGACCTTATTAAAAATAATGAAGTTGTTCGTGAAGTCTTTTGGTTATCAAGGAATATAAGTAACTTCGAAAATGAAGGAGGGTTGTTTGATTTCTTTTTTAATTACTTATTTGGTCAAAAGGTAGATGGTTTTATTTCCGCGTTAATACAACGATTTTCCGGCGGATATCTGAAGAATAATTATGTGCAAGAGATACCATTGTTAACCGGACAGATTGCGATCGACGGCTCGAAGGGCATTTCTTTGCCAGAACGGGTTGATATGACGCTGTATCTGGGAATGCGATTGTACTTGCATGAAGTGGCAATTAAAAGCAATGATGATTCCGAAGTCTACTTTGTTAGAAATGTTGAGGATATTTATTTTAGACAAAAAGGTCATTATTTTTCTGGGGATATCAATGCTTTTAAATATTTTGCTAATATTGCAAGGGAGAAGAAATTTCATGCGTTCATTTTAGGTAGTGCCAGGAATCACGGATGGAGTCTTGTGGATTTGGCTAATTTAGGTATTTTGCGTGCGGTTATAGAACTCCCTCGTTCTTATGACTCAAAGACCAGGAATTTATATATATTAGACTCTTACGGAGAAAATATACCTGGCGTTTATTTTGTAAACTCAGATAAATTGTACTCTCTCCTCAAGAAAAATGATTTGTTATTTGCATCTTTTATTAGTGAATTGTTATCCTTTGACGTTGATAGATATTCAGTTAATTGGGTGGCATCTGATAATAATCATATTAATGAATATATTAAAAGATTTTTTCCTGATGGATACAAAGATGTGCCGGGTTTAGTATACAGAGCGTCGCCAAATGAGATTTATGCCAATAAGTCTATGAACGTATCCAGGTTTGTTTCTTCATCGAAAGATGAGGATCTCATCTTTTCTCCTCTTGACTACGCAATGATTTATCATGGTATAAAGGCTGATGATACCGCCGGTGGACATTATGTTATTGGAAATAACGGCGTTGGTAAAAGTTTGCTCTTGCGTTTTCTTGCAGAGAAATTAGTTAACGAAAATAAACGCTTGTTACTGGTTTCATTTGGGCTTACCGATCGTTTTCATCCTCTTAAAGGTCAAAACGGCATTGTTTATCTTGGTGATAAACAGAGTGAAAAACACATCTCACTAACAAAAAGAAATAAAGAGATTTTAGAGTGTATTAAGAAAATTTGCTCTGATAGCGCAACCCATAAGTTTTTTAATTCGATTCTTAAAAAACTTGGATTCTCAGAAAATATATACTGTGTTCCGACTAGCTATACGACAAGCAAGAATAATCTATTTGATTATAGTCATGTATATAAGATGGAAGATTTTATTACACAGGAAGAGAGAAACGATGGTTACTTATTATCTATACGGCATACGAATAATGAACAAATTGTGATTTTCGATAACCTTAGTTCAGGTGAGCAACAGCTCCTGTTGATGTTTTCAAGAATAATATCAAATATTGCGCATGGCGATGTGATGCTCATTGATGAACCGGAAGTGAGTATGCATATTGAGTGGCAGCAAAAGCTTCCGTATTTATTTGATATGATTTCTGAAGAGTATCAGGCATCATTTGTAGTGGCGACACATTCACCCATTATTATTAATAGTGTCGATATGAATAAAAGTAAGTGCTACACCGCTTCTCAGGCTGGTCTTGAGGTTATTGATAAAGATAGTGTAAGGAATGTTGAGTCTACCATTTTTGATAGCTTTGATGTCGTTACCAAGAATAACAGAAGTGTATATGAAACCTGCGCTAAAGCTGTTTCAGTCTTTATGGAGACGGTTAACAGTAATCAGGACGTTAGAATACAATATCAGAAATCTACAAATGAATTACGCGAGTTATCAAGGAAGCTTAATGAAAATAACCAACAAGCGCTAGCTAATGAAATTTCCCTGGTTCGAAGAGCGCAGGATGCGGTGGAGGAGCTGTATCAAACTTACCAACAAAATGAACAGGTAGGGTGATAAATGACGACTCAGTTTGATGATTTTTGTGCGCAGCTTCCATTCCGGAAAGGCAAAAAAGCGGTCGCTAAGCGTGAGATTGTTCGGCTCTATCAGCGTGCGATTACTGATGCGGTGGATGTCTGGGGGGAATTGCGTGATTTATCTATCCCGGAAGATGAGACAACGACGAAACTTGAGGGCTCCGAGATTACAACAAATCTGCGAGACTATCTGGCCAAAAAACAGAAGTACCGTTGCTGCTATTGTCAGCGCTATCTTTATAACATTGCCCATGCAAAGCCAATTGAGCATATTTTGCCTCGTCACTCTTTTCCTCGATTTTCGTTAACCATGAAAAATCTTGCCGTTGCTTGCTATGACTGCAATTTAAAGAAAAGTAAAACTGTCTGGTGGAGTGGAATAAATCCCGCGGGTGTTTATCCTGTGGGATCTCAACTGACGGCGGCATTTCATTGCAACCACCATTCCTATAATGATCATATTTCATGGATGAGTTATGCCACAAATGATTTTGCTTTCAGAGCCTATGGTGGGATAACGGCGGCAGGTAAAAAACTGTGCATTGATTTACTCCATGATATTTCTAAAGCTGAAATTCTGCTGAGCCGTCATGACGGGCTGAGAGAGGTTCTGGATGATCTAAAGGCGATGAATGAGAGTGGATTAGGCGGTGACCGCGTTCGGGATTTTGTAAACACGTTGCAAGGATTTATTCTTGCCAGCACGGAAGCAAATTAGTCGTTATACAGACTCTCTGATTTGGTCGTGTTTAGTCAACGCGACATAAAAAAACCTGCCATCTGGCAGGTTTTTTTATCTCTGAGGTGGCTTAGAAGCTCACGCCGCCGCCAACATAGGCACCGTCGATCAGAGTGTGGTTTGGACGACCGTCTTTGCCATCAACGCTCACGTGGCGGTAACCGACTTTCAGCGTCACAGGTTTGATCGGCGTCCAGCTCACACCGCCGTTTGCTTCCACGTAGTTTTTCACGCTGTTGTTCAGGCCGTCTGGTGCCACATAGCCCTCACCGAACACGTTAATGCTGTCGGTTAAAGCAACGCTCACGCCGCCACCGATTGGGAATGCCACGCCGTTATCGCCTTTTTTCGGGCCAACGTAGAGGGCTTTCGCGCCAGCGTTCAGCATCACCGGGCCAACTTCAAAGTTGTAACCTGCGCCAACGCCACCGGTCGTGGTGCCGTCATCGGTATTTTTCAGCCAGTTACCTTCGGTGTACAAACCAGAGGTCGATTTACCCATTTCAACATTCAGGTTGGTGAAGTTTTTACCCTGCTCAATACTCCCGCCCATTGCCAGTGCGGAACCCGATACAGCAGTCAGAGCAGAAAGGATGAGAATGTTAAGTTTTTTCATGAGTATTTCCTCGTCATCAAATTAATCTGAGGACACCTTAACAAGCGATGTTTATGACTGCAAATGTGAGGTGGTTCGCAATTTTATGCTGATTTTGTTAATAAATTTATCTTTTGATGTTGGTGAAAGGTTGGTTTGTCGCGGCGTCAATGCGTAATGTTTTAGCGTTTAGAGTCAGTTTAATTTTTTCCCTAAACAGACGTTGAACAGGCAAGGGATAGTGGTTTGATATGAATTAATTGTGTTTCTTATAATTTCCAAAAATGTTTCTGTTGTAATGGATGAATACCTAAATTTACATTTTAATGTTTAATTTATACGCAGCTCGGCGCTTATTAGACGCTCCCGCTAACCCTTTTCTTCGAGGAGAGGATTAACGGGATGGGCCGCTATTTACGTAAACCCGCAAACGCTGCCCGGATCTCATCTTCCGGCAGCTGCAGGCCAATAAACACCATCACGCTCCGCGGTGTTTCGTCACCCCATGGTCTGTCCCAGTCGGCGCTGTACAGGCGCTGCACGCCCTGGAACAGCAGGCGGTTTGGCTCGCCGTCTATCCACAGCATCCCCTTGTAGCGCAGCAGCTTGTCGGCGAACGACAGCAGCAGGTTCTCCATGACGCGGGACACGTCGCTGATATCCACCGGGTAATCCAGCTCGACCACAATCGATGACACATCATTTTGCTTGTCGGCCATAAAGTGAAAGCGCGGCTTCGAGGTGACATTCTCTTCCAGCATAAAGCCGTTGGTGTTGAACAGCTGAGACAGGTCGATATCGCCAAAGGTTACGGTATAAACCGGTGCGCGTGAGTTAATGCGCGCCAGGCGCTCGCGCAGTTTTTCGCTCTCGCCCGCCACATCGGTTTTGGTTAGCAGGATACGGTCGGCGTAGCCCACCTGGGACTGGGCGATGGTGAACTGGTTCATCTGTTCGTCAGCATGTACCGCATCAACCAGCGCAATCACGCCGTCCAGCAAGTAGCGCTGGCAAAGGATCTCATGCGAGAAGAAGGTCTGAATAATCGGGCCGGGGTCGGCCATGCCGGTGCATTCAATCACCAGGCGGTCAAAGTCGATCTCCCCGCGATCGCGGCTGTCGAGCAGGTCCAGCAGGGCGTCTTCAAGTTCGTTAGAGCGGGTGCAGCAGATGCAGCCGTTGGTCAGGGTTTTGATCTGCGTGGCGCGATCGCCAATCAGCTGATCGTCAACCGAGACTTCGCCGAATTCGTTTTCGATAACGGCGATTTTGAAGCCGTGCTGCGCGTTCAGAATGTGGCGCAGGAGGGTGGTTTTGCCCGCACCCAGAAAACCGGTCAACAAGGTGACAGCAATTGGTGTCATGTTTTCTCCTTTAGCAGCAGCGAACGCCGCCTTCTCCACTTCCGCCGTAGCGCGCTTCCTGACGCTCGCGGAAGAATTCGGTGTAGGTCATGTACGGCTTGTCCGGATGGTTGGTCTTCATATGCTCAACGTAGTTGTCATAGTCCGGGATACCAATCAGCATTTTCGCCGCCTGACCGAGGTATTTTTTCGCTTCACCTAAGTTACCAAACATTGCAGGTTCCAGATAGAAAAAGCCCGGCAGGGGGCGCCGGGCAGTGTTACCCCTCACCCCAACCCTCTCCCAAAGGGAGAGGGGGAGGAGAATGGATTAATGGTGTGAAGAAGTCTTCACGCCGCCTTCAGGAACCGGCACATACGGGGTTTCTTTATCCGTACGACCACTCGCGTTGCGCACATTCATCCAGGTTTTGATGCCGTAGAAGATGATGCTGTACACCACGACCAGGAACAGAATACTCAGGCCTGCGTTGGTGTAGTTGTTCACCACGATATGGTTCATGTTGGCAATCTGCTGCGCAGTCAGGTCTGCGCCGCCTGCGGCAATCTTCTCTTTGTACTGGTTAGCCATGAAGAAGAAGCCTTCCAGCTGCGGGTTGGCGCTGAACAGTTTCAGGCCAAGCGCCCAGGTGGTACAGAGCAGCAGCCACAGCGCAGGTACCACGGTCACCCAGATGTATTTGGTGCGTTTCATTTTCACCAACACAACGGTACCCAGTACCAGGGCAACAGCCGCCAGCATCTGGTTAGAGATACCGAACAGCGGCCACAGGCTCTTCACGCCGCCCAGCGGGTCGACAACGCCCTGATACAGCAGGTAACCCCACAGGCCAACACAGCCCGCGGTTCCCAGCACGCCAGCTACCAGAGAGTCGGTTTTCTTCAGGAACGGCACGAAGTTGCCGAGCAGGTCTTGCAGCATAAAGCGGCCCGCACGGGTACCGGCGTCCAGCGCGGTCAGGATGAACAATGCTTCAAACAGAATACCGAAGTGGTACCAGAAGCCCATGTCCGCCCACGGCAGCACTTTGTGGAACACGTGGGCGATACCCACCGCCAGCGTCGGTGCGCCACCTGCACGGTTCAGAACCGACGGTTCACCGATATCCTTCGCCGTCTGCATAATCTGCTCAGGCGAAATCACAAAGCCCCAGGAGCTGACGGTTGCCGCAGCGTGTGCGCTCGCATCTTTCAGCTGCGCCATGATCAGCGCCGCGTTATCACCGCCCATTTCATGCAGGTTTGGCATGGTGATGCCCAGACCGGCTGGTGGGGTGTTCATCGCGAAGTACAGACCTGGCTCGATAATGGATGCTGCCACCAGCGCCATGATCGCCACGAAAGACTCCATCAGCATGGCGCCGTAGCCAATCAGACGCGCGTCTTTCTCGTTCGCCAGCAGCTTCGGTGTGGTACCGGATGCAATCAGCGCGTGGAAGCCTGATACCGCGCCACAGGCGATGGTGATGAACAGGAACGGGAACAGTGCGCCTTTCCACAGTGGACCAGTACCGTCGATGTACTGCGTCACGGCTGGCATTTTCAGATCCGGGTTAATCACCAGGATACCGATCGCCAGACCGACGATAACGCCGATTTTCAGGAAGGTGGCCAGGTAGTCACGCGGTGCCAGAATCAGCCACACCGGCAGCAGGGCAGAGATAAACGCATACCCGATCAGCGCGAAGGTGATGGTGGTGTCTTTGAAGGTCAGCGCCGGGCCCCAGTACGGGTCGTGCGCAATCACGCCGCCAAAGTAGATCGATGCCACCAGCAGCACAATACCAATCACCGACACTTCACCCACACGTCCTGGGCGCAGGAAGCGCATGTAGATCCCCATGAACAGCGCAATCGGCACGGTAGAGCAGACGGTGAACACACCCCACGGACTTTCGGCCAGCGCTTTCACCACGATTAACGCCAGCACCGCAAGGATGATGATCATAATCAGGAAGCAGCCGAACAGGGCAATAGTCCCCGGTACGCGGCCCATCTCTTCTTTGACCATCTCACCCAGAGAGGCGCCGTTACGGCGAGAAGAGATAAACAGCACCATAAAGTCCTGCACCGCACCCGCCAGCACTACGCCGGCGAGCAGCCACAGAGTCCCTGGCAGGTAACCCATTTGCGCCGCCAGCACCGGGCCGACCAGCGGACCTGCACCTGCAATTGCGGCAAAGTGGTGGCCAAACAGCACGTAGCGGTTGGTTGGTACGTAGTTCAGGCCGTCATTGTTGATGACTGCCGGAGTGGCACGCGTCGGGTCAAGCTTCATGACCTTCTGCGCGATGTACAAGCTGTAGTAGCGATAAGCCACAAGGTAGACGGAAACAGACGCGACCACGATCCACAGGGCGCTTACGTGTTCGCCCCGGCGTAATGCGACAACCGCCAGACAGAAAGCGCCGAGGATCCCGAGTAAGGCCCAGGGCACGTGCTTCAGTAGTTTTTTAGTATCCATAGTAAGACCTGGTTTTTTATGTAAAGAAAAAAGGGTCAGGGTTCGTTGTGAGGAGGTATTGATTAATGCTGGTGGGATCGTGCCAGATCCTCGCGCATGTAAAGGAAGGTAAATGGGCGAGTGGTTGTAAGTCGTGGGTAAGCGGTCAAAGATGCGGGCGAGTGGTTCAGACTCGCCGCAGGCGGTAAAAATTATGTGATTCAGATCACTATGTTAGCGTCTCTGTCTCTTTCGCCAGGTAGCCTTCCAGCGTATCCAGAAGCTTTTCTTTCAGCCATTGCGGCTCCAGAACCTGAATGTCGGGCAGCCAGTAGAATATCAGCGGCAGGATCTGATTCTCGTGCGCAGCCTGGCAACGCAGCGTTATGCCGCTGTGTTGTTCGGCTATCAGCTCTTGCTCTGGCAGTAAATTTCGGCGTCTGAAGTAGTGTGAAATATTATTGTTTATGAATATTTTCACCTCGAAAGTATCTTCGGATGCCCACGGGCCGGGACTTTTTTCCAGCAGCGTAAGGGTGCTTTCTTCAGGGGTAAATGTGGCGCTATGAATATCAAACCAGCTTATCTGGCTCAGTGAAAAGGATTTCAGCCTGCTATTTTCGGTGGCTTGTAAATACCATATATTTTTTTTGTTAATGAGTTTGTATGGGTTAATTAGACGCGTTTTGCCTTTATAAACGATCTGGCAAACATTACAGTTTTTAATCGATTTCTCAATATTGGGTAAATGACGGCGAATATCCATTTTCACGGTATGTTCGGCATTGTTGCCCAGAATGAGAATATGATTGTCATCTACGCGAGTTTCGAGCTGTTGCCAAAAGTCGGCATTTCGCTCTGGGAAAAAGTTATCAGCATTCAGGAAGTTAGCAATGGTGTGATGCAACCCCTGCCCGGAGGGTGCTTGTGGTGAGTGGATCAGGCGATATTGCCCATTACCGGTGTGCTCAACGATGGGTGAAAGTGCATTCAAATCACGATACACGGTGCGCTCAGTAATTTTAAATTTTTCCATCAGTGCACTTCGGTTTACCACACCGTTTAAATGTAGCTCTACCAGAATATCGACCAGACGTTCAGCCGAGCGGCTCCGCGTCGCATTAGCCATAAGGTATTCCTGTTAATTTAATGGATCTACGCTGAATTATGCGGGCAGCACTGACACGGGATGTCAGTATTCAGACGCAGTAAATTTCTCTTATGGTTATATAACGGCGTGATTTAGCGGAAACCTTAATATTTTTTGCGGGAAGCCGCGCTGGCCGGGGGATAGCCAGCGCGTAGGGGGGGTCAGATGACAGCGTCCATCTCCATCATTACCGGGTGGAAACGGCGTTTAAAATAGATCAGGCCGTGGCCCTCCTGGCTCAGAATGATATTTTTAATTTCAACCAGATAGACCAGATGTGTGCCAATGGTCTGCACCTGGCTTATCTCTCCTTCAAGGCTTGCCAGCGCACCTTTGAGCACCGGTTGTGCCAGCGGGCCTTTTTGCCAGCAGGAAAGCGTAAAACGCTCTTCCATCGCCATGCCGGTCATCCCGGCGAAATGACGAGCCATGATCTCCTGCTCGTGGTTCAGCACGTTAACGCACAGTCTACCGTTCCCCTGAAAAACCGGATTCATGGCGCTGTTGGCGTTGATGCACACCATCAACGACGGCGGCGTATCCGTCACCGAGCAGACTGCGGTGGCAGTAATGCCGCAGCGACCCGCATCGCCTTCGGTGGTGACAATATTGACCGCGGCCGACAGGCTGGCCATCGCGTCGCGAAAACGCAGGCGTTGTTCATCTGATTGCATTGAATCCTCCCGCTGCGTTATTTCAGCAGCTTGTCCAGCATGTTGATATCGGTGTTGTTGTGCAGGTGCGGTACCGTCCAGCCGTGCTGGTCGTACTCAGACATGCAGCGGTCGACCATCGCCATCATTTTGTCCATGTTGCCGGAGCTCTGCGCCTGACGCAGGCATTGCAGGCGAATTTCGTCCTGGCTGCCGGAGTAGTTGATCTCATACAGCTCATGACGGCCGCCAAACTCGCTGCCGATGGCATCCCACATCAGTTTTAAAATCTTGATGCGTTCAACGTGATCCATACCGTTAGAGCCGCGCACGTACTTCGCCAGATACTGGTCGATCTGCGGGTTGTTCAGGTCACGGGCGCTGGACGGGAGGTAGATCAGACCGGACGTCACGTTACGCTCGATGATGTTTTTGATCTTCGCATAGGCCATCGGCGCCATAACGCGATAGGTTTGCAGCGCGGCATGATCCGGCAGATACGCGCCGTTCACCCACGGGGTCGCTTCTGAACACATGGAGTCGCTCAGCGCCCAGAACATATTGCGCCAGGCCACCACTTCACCCAGGTCTGCCTGCACGCCACGGAACTCCAGCGTCCCGGTGCACTCCAGCGATTTCTTCAGCAGGGCAGTGATAAAGTCGAGTTTGACCGCCAGACGCACGCAGGCTTGCAGCGGATACATGCGGGCAAAACCACCCTCCATGGTCCAGCGGCGGCAGCGGTCGAAATCGCGGTAGATCAGCACGTTTTCCCACGGGATCAGTACATGATCCATCACCAGAATGGCGTCGTTCTCGTCGAAGCGGCTGGAGAGCGGGTAGTCGTACGGGGAGCCGGTTGCGCCTGCCACCATCTCGTAAGAGGTGCGGGAGATAAGCTTCACGCCTTCGGCATCCATCGGGGCGACGAACATCAGCGCGAAGTCCGGGTTTTCACCCATCACCTGCGCAGAGCCAAAGCCGATCATGTTGTAGTGGGTCAACGCCGAGTTGGTTGCCACCACTTTTGCACCGCTGACGATGATCCCGGCGTCGGTCTCTTTCTCCAGCTTGATGTAGACATCTTTCACTTCATCGGCGGGTTTGTGGCGATCGATCGGAGGGTTAACAATCGCGTGGTTAAAGTACAGGCCGGTTTCCTGAATGCGCGTGTACCAGTTACGGGCGTTCTGTTCGAACTGGCCGTAGAAGGCCGGGTTAGCGCCAAGCGCGCAGCCAAACGCGGCTTTGTAATCCGGCGTGCGTCCCATCCAGCCGTAGCTCAGGCGCGACCACTCGGCGATGGCATCGCGTTGCTGGCGCAGGTCGTCGGCACTTTTCGCCACGCGGAAGAACTTATGGGTATAGCCACCGCTGCCGGTGTCGGTGCCCCAGCACAGCGTGTCCTGCATGTCCGGTTTGTGCAGGGCGTCGTACATCTGCGCGATGGAGGCCGCCGCATTACGAAACGCCGGATGGGTGGTGACGTCTTTGACGCGCTCGCCGTAGATATAAATCTCACGGCCGTCCTGGAGGCTTTTTAAATACTCTTCGCCGGTTAATGGACGTTTGGTATCAGCGCGGAAATCTTCAGGCTTCATAGGGACCTCGTATCGGAATAGGGTTGTTAAATTTATGTTTTGTTTTTGTTGTTTAATTGAAGCGTGAGAGAGGGGCGGCGTGAAGGGACGATTAGGACAACGGCGGGTACTTTTCGGGTGGGTATTGGAATTGTGATCGGTGTCCCCTCACCCCTGCCCTCTCCCCAAAGGGGCGAGGGGGTAATCGTTCCCTCTCCCCTTTGGGGAGAGGGTTAGGGTGAGGGGAAATTACGACACCGGTACTTTCTGCGCCCGGTAGCTGCTGGGCGAACACCCCACTAAGCGGTTAAAAAAGCGGGCGAAATAGGCCGGGTCTTTAAACCCCAGCTGCCAGGCAATCTCGTTTACCGCGCTGTCGGAAAAAAGCAGTAGCCGTTTGGCCTCGCGCAGCTGGCGGTCGAAGATCAGCCGTTTCGGCGGGCGGTTGGCGAAGCGGCGGCAGATATCGGTCAGGCGGGATTCGGTGAGATGCAGTTCGCAGGCGTAGTCCGGCACCGTCCAGTGCTGGTGGTAGTGGGTGTCGATCATCTGGTTAAAACGCTGGAACAGCTTCAGCTCGCCGCGTATCCCACTGGCGGCGTGGTCGTCGAGCTTTGCATTGCGCAATAGCAAAGTGAACACCGCCTGGGCCAAAAGTACCAGCGTATGTTCGCGCCCGGGCAGCTGTTCCGTGGATTCACGTTCGATCAGCCGCCAGTAGTGTTTCAGCGCCGCCAGCTCGTCTGGTTTGTCGGCCAGGGACAGGCAGATCCCCGGCAGGCCGAAGGTTTCACGCGTGCCAGGGTAGAGCACTTCCAGCAGCGGCCAGATCAGATCTTCGCGTACCGTCAACACATGCCCGTCGCTGTCGGATTCGGTGATAAAGGCGTGCGGCACCGAGGGCGGCGTGAGCACAAACAGCGGTGCCTGCACCGAATAGCGATGATCGTCGAGCTGAAGCTCAATCTGCCCGGTATCAAGAAAGTGCATCTGAAAGAACTGGTCGTGGCGATGCGCCTGCATGTCGCGGCCAAAAAAGGCCGCCATGCGGGCAAACGACTGATAATGCACATCGTCGGTGCCCAGACTTTCGTCGTACTCCTTGCTGATATCAATGTTGGCGATAGGGCTCTGGCACATGATCGTTCCTCTGTTGATCCCGCTGCGTCATCGGAATGCGCGTCAGCACCAGCGCGCCCACCACCAGCAGTCCGGCCACAAACCATAGCCCGGAGCTAAAGCTGCCGGTCGCGTCCCGCAGAATGCCGATCAACAGCGGGCTGACGGCCGAACCCACATTCCCGATGGCGTTGATCACTGCCAGTGCCACCGCACGGGATTGCAGGCTAATAACCTGATCCGGTGTGGTCCAGAATATCGCCATAGCGGTAAAGGATCCGGTTGAGGCCATGATGATGCCAAGCAGCTGGATCAGGCTGTGGTCGGTCGCCGAGGCCAGCATCCACCCCGCCGCCGCGAACAGATACGGCAGGATGGTGTGCTTTTTTCGCTCTTTCAGCCTGTCGGAGCGGCGGCTCCACCAGATCATCCCGAGGATGGTACAAAACTGCGGGATCGCCGCCAGCAGGCCGATCACGATATTGCTGCTGTGGCTGTTAAAGCTTTGCAGGATCTGCGGCGTCCAGATGTTGATCGCACTCAGCGTGTTGGTCAGACAGAAATAGGCCAGCGTGTAGAGCAGCACCGCCGGGGTCAGCACTTCACGCAGCGTCGAGCGCGGGGTCGCGGCGTGCGCAACGGCGTGCTCCTGCTCGCGGGCGATCATTGTTTTCAGCGTCTGTTTTTCTTCATCATCAAGCCAGGTGGCCTGATCCGGCGTGTCGTTAAGGAAAAACCAGGTCACGACGCCGAGCACCACCGACGGCAGCCCTTCCAGCAGGAACAGCCACTGCCAGCCTTTCAGGTTCCACAACCCGTCCAGAGCCAGAATATAACCCGAGAGGATCGAGCCGAGCATCATGGTCACCGGCATGGCGATCATAAACAGGGCGTTGGCGCGGGCGCGGTGATAGGCGGGGAACCACCAGGTGAGATACACCAGGATCCCCGGCAGGAAACCGGCTTCGGCAATGCCGACCAGCATTCGCAGTACGTAGAGCGTCTGCGGGCTGGTGGCGAACATGGTGCAGGTAGAGGCGATTCCCCACACCACCATGATCCCGGCGATCCAGCGGCGCGCGCCGATCTTCGCCAGCATGATGTTGCTCGGGATCCCGCACAGCACGTAGGTGACGTAAAACAGCGTTGCCGCCAGGCCAAACATGGTGGACGTCAGGCCCAGATCTTTGCCCATCGTCAGCCCGGCAAAGCCAATGTTAATGCGGTCAAGAAACGAGAAAACAAACAGGATAAAGAGAAATACGATCAAACGACGGAACAGCTTGTTAATCACGCGATGTTCTACAGCTTTATTATCTTGCAGGGTAGAGGTCGTCATGTTGCGCTCCACATCGTCCGTTCAGTAGACGGATTTATTGTTATTGACTGATGTAACAGGTCTGTCGATAAAACGGGCTGCCAGCGCTTCGGCGCTGCGGGCCAGCAGGGTGGTATCTACGCCAACGGCGACAAACAGCGCGCCGAGTTCGAGATAGCGTTTTGCCAGGGTTTCGTTAGCCATCAGGATGCCGGGCGCTTTACCTGCGCTCAGGATCTGCCTGATGGCCTGTTCGATGGCGGCCTGCACCTCCGGGTGCTGCGGGTTACCCGCAAAGCCCATGTCGGCGCTGAGATCTGCCGGGCCGATAAACACTCCGTCGACCCCTTCCACATCCAGGATCTGCGGCAGATTTTTCAGCGCTTCGCGAGTTTCTATCTGCACCAGCACGCACATGGCGTCGTTCGCCTGTTGCAGGTAATCAGGAATGCGGTTCCAGCGCGACGCGCGAGCCAGTGCGCTGCCCACACCGCGGATCCCCGCAGGGGGATAACGGGTGGCGCTCACCGCAAGACGGGCTTCGTCGGCATTTTGTACCATGGGCACCAGCAGGGTTTGTGCGCCCACGTCCAGCAGTTGCTTAATCTGTACCGGGTCGTTCCACGACGGGCGCACCACCGGCTGGCTGGCGTAAGGCGCAATCGCCTGCAACTGCGTTAAGATGGTTTGCACGTTGTTTGGCGCGTGTTCGCCGTCGATCAGCAGCCAGTCGAAACCGGCCCCTGCCAGCAGTTCTGCGCTGTAGCTGCTGGTCAGCCCCAGCCACAGGCCGATTTGCGGCTTTCCGGCTTTCAGCGCGGTCTTAAATGCGTTTTCCATGGTGCACTCCTACACAAAGCGGCAGCTAATCGAGCCCATGTTGCCGTAGTCCACGTGGAAGGTGTCGCCCTTGCTGGCGGTCACCGGGCGGGTAAACGAGCCGCCGAGGATGATCTGCCCCGGTTCAAGCTGCACGTCGTACGGTGCCAGTTTATTTGCCAGCCACGCCACGCCGTTTGCCGGGTGGTTGAGCACGCCTGCGGCGACGCCGGTTTCTTCGATCACGCCGTTGCGATAGAGCAGAGCGGAGATCCAGCGCAGATCCAGCTCATCGGGTTTAATCGGCCGTCCACCGAGGATCACCCCGGCGTTGGCGGCGTTATCGGAGATGGTGTCGAACACTTTGCGCGGGCGCTGGGTGTCGGGATCGATGTTGTGGCAGCGGGCGTCGATCAGCTCCAGCGCCGGGATCACATAGTCCGTGGCGTTGTAGACATCGAAGATCGTGCAGTTAGGGCCGCGCAGCGGTTTGGCCAGCACGAAGGCCAGCTCCACTTCAATGCGTGGGACGATAAAACGATCGACGGGAATGTCGCTGCCGTCGTGGAAAAACATGTCGTCCAGCAGTGCGCCGTAATCCGGTTCGCTTATCTGCGAGCTGGCCTGCATGGCTTTGGAGGTAAGGCCGATTTTATGGCCTTTCAGCACGCGGCCTTCGGCGATTTTCAGGCTTACCCATTCGCGCTGTACGGCGTAGGCATCGTCGATGGTGATCGTCGGGTAATCCAGCGAGATCTGGCGGATCTGCTCGCGGGATTGCTCCGCCTGATGCAGACGATGCGCGATCAGGGTATGGGTATGTTTGTCGAGCATGGCGATATCCTGTTGTATTGTTTTCCCCCTCTCCCCGTGGGAGAGGGCCGGGGTGAGGGCATCAGACCGCAGAGATTTCCCCTCACCCTAACCCTCTCCCCATAGGGGAGAGGGGACAGACCGTGCGCGTTATTTAAACAACGCGTGTACGTTGTTTTGTTTGTAGTTGAGCGTCGGATGCAGCTCGTCGAGCTCAAACGACAGCGCCAGATAGCGGGCGGCCATCAGCTCAGCGAAGTGCGTTTTGATAAGCCCAAACAGCATCTCTCCCACCGCCTCGCGGCTTTCCAGGCTGCGCCCGGAACCAATCTTCAGCGTCATATGCACAAAGGCGTAATCGTGTTTGCCGTCAGCCATCTGCCAGGTGTCCAGCCAGTGCGCGCGGCTACGGATACCGCCGAGCGGGAAAATGCCCGTGGCGGCGAGCGCCTCGTTCACTTTGGCAAACAGACCCGGCAGGTCGGCCTGCTCGCGGATATTGTCAGTACATTCAGCGATAAAATGCGGCATGGTGGTTCCTTAAGCGGGCAGCGGGAAAACAGCGTTGACCTGGCCGGTGCCGGAGCTGGCGAACAGCTCGGTGAGAAACTCCACCTTGCCGTCGTATTTGTCCCAGCCGAGCATCCCCAGCAGCATCACCGTGTCGTGCATATTGCCCTCGCCGTAGCAGTAGTCGGCGTACTCCGGCAACATGCTGCAAAACTCCCTGAACTGGCCTTCGCGCCACAGCTTCACCACGCGCTCGTCCATCTGACGGTCGAACTCGCGGGTGTAGCTGTTCATCCCTTCTTCCGCACGCTGGTCGTCAATAAAACGGTGCGACAATGAACCGCTGGCCAGCACCGCCACCGTGCCGTCGTACTGCTTAATGGCGCTGACGATGGCCTCGCCCAGCTTGCGGCTATCGGCAAAATCGTGAACGGTGCAGAACGCCGAAATGGAGATCACTTTGAAGTGCTTATCGCTGTTCATGTAGCGCATCGGAACCAGCGTGCCGTACTCCAGCTTCAGGCTTGGAATGTTGTGCGCTTTGGCCCGCACGCCGAGCTTCACCGCTTCATCGGCAATCAGCTGGCCGAGCTCCGGGTTGCCGTCGTAGTCGTAGGTCATGTCACGGATAAAGTGCGGCAGCTCGTTGCTGGTGTAGATGCCGGAAAAATGATCCGCACAGTTAATGTGATACGCGCTGTTCACCAGCCAGTGGGTGTCGAAAACGATAATGGTATCGACGCCCAGCTCGCGGCAGCGCTTGCTGATCTCTTTATGCCCGTCGATGGCCGACTGACGGCAGCCGTGGTTTTTCCCAGGCAGCTCAGAAAGATACATCGACGGAACGTGGGTGATTTTTGCTGCTAACGCTAAGGTGCCCATATCAGATACCCCACTTTGGAATCGGATGGTTGCCCATCGAGATGCAGACGTTTTTCATCTCAGCGAACACTTCAAAGCTGTACTCGCCACCTTCGCGCCCGGTGCCGGAGGCCTTCACGCCGCCAAACGGCTGGCGCAGGTCGCGCACGTTCTGGGTATTCACAAACACCATCCCGGCTTCGATATTGCGCGCCAGGCGCAGTACTTTGCTGACGTCCTGCGTCCAGATGTACGACGCCAGACCGTACTCGACGTCGTTGGCCAGGCGCAGGCCTTCCGCTTCGTCTTTAAACGGCAGCAGGCAGGCGACCGGCCCGAAGATCTCTTCCTGGGCCACGCGCATCCGGTTGTTCACATCAGCCAGCACGGTCGGGCGCAGGAAGTTACCGCCTTTCAGGTGTGCAGGCAGGTCGGTGGGTTTGTCCGGCCCACCCGCCAGCAGGGTGGCACCCTCTTCAATACCGAGGCGGATATAACCCGAGACTTTTTCCCAGTGTTGCTGGCTAATCAACGCGCCGACCTGGGTGTTTGGATCGGTGGGGTCACCCACGCGCAGACGGTTGGCGCGTTCTGCGAAGCGTTTGACGAATTCCGGGTAGATGCTCTGCTGAATGAAGATGCGCGAGCCGGCGGTGCAGCGCTCGCCGTTGATGGAGAAGATGGTGAACAGGGCGGCGTCCAGCGCGCGCTCGATATCGGCATCTTCAAAAATCAGCACCGGTGATTTGCCGCCCAGCTCCATCGAGTACTTTTTCAGCCCGGCGTTTTTCATGATGTTGCGCCCGGTGGCGGTGCCGCCGGTGAAGGAGACGGCGCGCACATCGTGATGACGTACCAGCGCATCGCCCGCTGTCGCGCCATAGCCCTGAACCACGTTCAGCACGCCCGCCGGAATACCGGCTTCCAGCGCCAGCTCGCCCAGGCGATCTGCGGTCAACGGGGAAAGTTCAGACATTTTCAGTACTGCGGTATTGCCCAGCGCCAGACACGGCGCCACTTTCCAGGTGGCGGTCATAAACGGTACGTTCCACGGCGACACCAGCGCACACACGCCCACCGGCTGCACCAGGGTGTAGTTCAGCATCGTGTCATCGACCGGGTAGGTTTTCCCGTTCATCTGCTGGCACACTTCGGCGAAGAACTCGAAGTTGTGCGAGGCACGCGGGATCAGCACGTTTTTGGTCTGGTGGATAGGCAGGCCAGTATCGGCGGTTTCCATCGCGGCGATCTCAGGTACGTTCTGGTCAATCAGATCACCCAGGCGGCGCATCAGGCGCGCGCGCTCTTTCATCGGCAGGTTAGCCCATTTCGGGAACGCCTCTTTTGCCGCCGCAACGGCCTGGTTTACCTCGGCTTCACCACCGGAGGCCACTTCTGCCAGCACTTCACCAGAGGCCGGGTTAGTGGTGTGGAAGTACTCGCTTCCCGCCACGTTTTTGCCGTTGATCCAATGGTTTATCTTTTTCATTTTGTTGTCTCCTCACTGACAATTCGGTTCACCAGGCGGCCCACGCCTTCCACTTCCACCACCACTTCGTCGCCAGGCACTACGTCGGAAAGCCCTTTCGGCGTGCCGGTGGCAATCATGTCGCCCGGTTGCAGGGTCATAAATTCGCTCAGGTACGCAATCAGGAACGGGATGCTGAAAATCAGGTCCGCCGTGGTGCCTTGCTGGCGTAATTCGCCGTTTACGAAGGTTCGCAGGGCCAGGTTGTGCGGGTCGGGAATGGCTGCTTTCGGAACGATGTTGGGGGAAATCGGCGTCAGCCCGTCGCGGCTTTTGACGCGCAGATTCGGGCGATAGTAGTTTTCGAGATAGTCGCGGATGGCGTAGTCGTTACAGACCGTATAGCCCGCGACATAGTCCATCGCGTCGGTTTCACTCACCTTGTGCGCGGTTTTGCCAATGACCACCACCAGTTCAGCTTCGTAATGCATGTACTCGACGTTGTTTGGGCGTACCGACGTCTGGTGGTCGCCGTTAAAGGTGTTTGGGGCTTTGATAAACACCAGCGGCTCGGTGGGCGGTTTGAAGTCCAGTTCACTGGCGTGATCGGCGTAGTTCAGCCCGAGGGCAAACAGCGTAGGGTGTGAATGTGGGTTTTGCGCAGGGGGGACATCGCGTTCGTTGACGACCGGGTTTTCCAGCGCCGGGAAACCTTCGGCCAGAATGCGCACCCGATCGCCCGGACGCAGTGCCACGCGGGCCTGCGGTGTGCCGACCAAAATGGCATCGCCAGGATTCAGGGTGGCAAATTCGCTCAGGGCGCAGAGCAGTTCGGCGGCGCTGTGCTGTAAATCTGCGGTGTTCCAGTGGTCTGCTTCGCGGCCATTGATTTCGGTAATGATGGTCAGGTTATCGACGTTATCAACGGCGACAAGCTCACCCAGAGGGCAGAAGCCGTCACGGCATTTGGCTTTGATGGCCGGGCGGTAGAAGCTCTCTTCCGGCAGGCTCACTTCGTTGGCGAGTGCGTATCCTGCGATGTACTCCGCCGCGTCTTCAGCCAGTACCTTACTGGCGGTTTTCCCCACCACCAGCGCGACCGTGGCCCCGCTTAACACCGTTTCACCTTCCGGGAACGGGATGGGTTCGCCGGCGCGGATAACGGTGTTGCCCGGTTTAATAAACCAGACGGCGGTTTTCGGCGGGGTGTTATAGGGGGCTTTTTCAAACGCTTCACGCCAGGTTTCACGCTGGCTTTGATGATTCAGCGCGACGGCAAAAACAGTACCTTTCATTGACTACTCCTCAGGCCGGAGGTCCGGATTGCGATTTCATTAATATGTTAATGATCTGGTTTTATGCTTTTGCTGTTTGTTTCGCAATCAGAAGTGAAGATTTTGTGATAGGAATAACAATAAATTTACATATAAAATTAAAATTATTTATTTATCATGATGTTAACAAAATCGCGTTGTTTCTGTTAGACTTTTTGGCAGAAAACGTGTTGTTTATAAAAACAGCTTTTTTGAATTGTTTACTTGTTAATGATTTCCGGGAGTGGCTATGCATGACTCATTAACCATCGCGTTATTACAGGCGCGGGAAGCGGCGATGTCTTACTTCCGCCCGATTGTGAAGCGGCATAACCTGACCGAACAGCAGTGGCGCATTGTGCGCGTGCTGGCTGAACATCCGTCGATGGATTTTCACGATCTGGCGTTTCGGACCTGCATTCTGCGCCCGAGCCTGACGGGCATTCTCACGCGCATGGAGCGCGACGGGCTGGTGCTGCGCTTAAAGCCGGTGAACGACCAGCGCAAGCTGTACGTGTCGCTGACCAAAGAGGGGAACGTGCTGTATGAACACGCCCAGGCGCAGGTAGAAGAGGCTTATCAGCAGATTGAGGCGGAATATACGCCGGAGAAAATGCAGCAGCTGACGGCGCTGCTGGAAGAGTTTATCGCGCTCGGCAACCGCCATATCGCAGAGCGCGGGGAAGACGAGTAACTCAGGCCTCTGGTTTTGCCAGATGGATGAGCGTGTCGATACGCGCAGGGGAAAGCGGCTCGCGCGGGTGCGGCAGCGGCCAGCCGTACAGCCAGCGGGCGCTGGTGGCGCAGGTTTTCCCCTGGCAGGCACCCATGCCACAGCGCGAGGCGAGCTTCGCCGCCTGCCAGCTTTCGGCATTTTGCACATCGCCACAGCGCACATCTTCGCAGCGGCACAGCAAGGTATCCGCTGTGATAACGTCTTTTAGCGATTCCGGTAAGGCGAATGTGGCATGGAGCGCCCGGGCGAATCGCTGCCAGCGGGCACGGGCGGCGAGAGCTTTTTCTGCCTTCCCGGGGTTATCCGCCGCCATATAGCCTGCAACTTCCCCCTCTGCCAGCGCCAGCTCACTGCCGCCAAAGCCGGTGCACTCCCCCGCAGCATAGATATCCTCCACGCTGGTGCGTTGAGACGCATCGACCCGGATAGCCTGATTTCCGGTTGCGCAGCCGAAGATAAGACCCGGCTCGAGATTGGGCACCAGTCCGTAGCCGATCGCCAGCCTGTCACAGGCTATTTCCTGATTTTTCCCGCCGTGGCGTACGGTCACGGACTGAAGATGTGCATCTCCCCTGGCATGGATAACCTGGCTTGCCGGGCGATAGTGGGCCGGAAAAAGCTCGCTGAGCTGGAGCAGTTTTTCCGGCCAGCGCCAGAGCCCTGCCGCGAACCGGGCCAGCGCGCTGACCGGCGTCTGTTCGATGATGGCAACGATATTCCCGCCTGCGCGTTTCACCGTACTGGCAACCGCCAGCAGCAGCGGCCCGCTTCCGGCGATGACCACCCGCTCGCCGTTGAGCGGCAGGCCGTGTTTAATCTGTGCCTGTAATCCACCGGCCCCCGTTACGCCGGGAAGCGTCCAGCCCGGAAACGGCAGGGAGAGTTCCCGCGCGCCGCAGCATAAAATTAACCGCTGCCAGCGGATCGCGCCGTATGTGTCTGCGGTTTCAAACACCACGGAGTGCGGTGCAGGGCGGGCAATCAGCCGGGCGCCGTTAAGCAGCGTTATGCCAGGCTGTTCCGCCACCGCCTGACGCAGGCGTAAGGCGCGCGGAGGCAGCGAAACCTGCGGGCCATCGCGCCAGATTTGCCCGCCAGGACGTGGGTTGTCGTCCAGGACGATAACTGATTTTCCGCAGCGTGCGGCGGCCAGTGCCGCCGATAGTCCGGCTGGACCTGCGCCGAGGACAAGGATCTCGCAGTCAAACGTTCGCATGTTGGCTCCTTTCTATCACCATGTCGGGCTGGCATTCCGTCTGGCAGGCCAGCACCCGCCGTCCATTCACCGTGACGCGGCACTCCTGGCAAACGCCCATGCCGCAGAAAGGCGCGCGCGGATCACCACTGACCGAACGGCGCGTCACGCCATCGCCCGTCAGTGCCAGCGCCGCTGCGACGCTGATGCCCGCAGGAACGTCACAGGGTTCACCTTCGATAATCAGGTTCAGGGTTGTCACGCGATGGCCTCCTGTTTGTGCAGCCGCGCGGGGAGCC
This sequence comes from Enterobacter soli ATCC BAA-2102, assembly GCF_001654845.1. Lineage (GTDB taxonomy): Bacteria > Pseudomonadota > Gammaproteobacteria > Enterobacterales > Enterobacteriaceae > Enterobacter > Enterobacter soli. Next base: position 29,616 of record NZ_LXES01000025.1, read on the forward strand.
AGGCATCCGGAGAAACGGCCGGATGTTCGCCGAGGATCTGCGCGCAGAGCAGTTCGGCGGTTGCGGGGGCGGTGGTGACACCCAGCCCTTCGTGCCCCAGCGCCAGCCAGATCCCCGGGCGCGTGGGGTGCGGGCCGATGAGCGGGTTGCCGTCTGCCGATGCAGCCCGAAAACCGCTCCAGCAGCGGATGATATTCAGACTCTCCAGCGAGGGTAAAAAATGACGCGCGCGCGCCAGCATGGTTGCCAGAAGGGGCAGATCTATCTCGCGGTCGGTGTTGTCAAACTGGCGGGAAGAGCCAATCAGCAGTTGTCCGGTCGGGCGCGGTTGGATATTAAACGCCACCGAGGTGCCGCCCGCATGGGCGCTGGCACCGTATCCCAGTTCCACCAACTGGTGGCTGAGCAACGGGCCGTAGCGATCGGTGATCGCCAACTGGCCTTTTTTCGCCCGCAGCCAGTTTTCATCCAGCAGCCTGTTGGCACCTAGCCCGCAGGCGATGACGATGGCGCCCGCGCGCAGGCGTTTGCCGCTGTGTAGGGTGACGTAAGGGGCATCGACCTCGAGGGCGCGGTCACGAAGATGCGTGACACCGGCATCTTCAATAAACCAGCGGGTGACGTTCGGCGCGTAAACAATTCCGTCTCCGGGCACCCACAGCCCGCCACTGAGCCGGGAGGTGAGCAGTGGCTCACGCGCGGCAAGCTGGTCGCGGGTCTGTAAGTCGCTGGCGACCTGGTATTGCGCCATCCGCTGTTGTTTTTCCTCTGCCAGCGCAAGCTCCTGCGGCGTTTCCGCCAGCCACAGCGTGCCGCATCCGCGCCAGGCGCAGCTTTCCGGCATGTGGGGCGTCAGTTCCCGCCAGCGCGCCAGAGACCAGGTTGAAAGGGTCAGTTCGGCGGGATCGTCATCCATACACACCAGGTGGCCCATTCCTGCCGCCGTTGCGCCCGCGTTGCCGTCGTCTACCAGCGTGACCCGCTGCCCGCGCTTTGCCAGTTGCCAGGCGCAGGCGGCGCCGATGATCCCGGCACCAATGACAATGACGTCGGTTTCGGTCACAACGTGATCCCCCAGCGGAACGGATCGTCAGGATTGAGGATCAGCCGGTTGTCGCCGCAGACCCACGCCTCACCGCGGATCGTCGGGATGATTTTGTTGCCCTGTGGCACGAAATGGGCGGTAAATTCGCTGCCGATGATGCTCGCCTGCCGCCAGCTTTCCCCGGGCCGGAGTTTGCCGTCCTCTGCCAGACAGGCCAGCTTGGCGCTGGTGCCGGTGCCGCAGGGAGAGCGATCCCAGGCTTTTCCTGGGCAGAGCACAAAGCTGCGGCTGTCTGCCCGGTCATCTTCTGCGAAGAGTTCAATATGGTCGATAATGCCGTCATGTTCGCCGCGGACCCCCGCGCGTTCTAACCCTTCCCGGATTGCCCATGCATACTCCGTTAACTGCGGGATCTGATCCGGTATCACGGCGAACGGATGATCGTTGACGAGGAAGAACCAGTTCCCGCCCCAGGCGATATCGCCCGTTACCGTGCCGTGCGCGGTTTCAACCTGCACCTGTTTGCGCCAGCGATACGCCGGGACGTTTTCTACCGAAACGCTGCCGTCTTCGTGCAGCGTGGCGGTCACATCACCCACCGGGGTTTCAATCAGATGTTTACCCGGCTGAATGCGCCCAAGCCAGGCCAGTGAGGCGATCAGGCCGATCGTGCCGTGGCCGCACATGTTCAGAAAACCGCTGTTGTTGAAGAAGATAACCCCCGCCGTGGCCTGCGGTGAAACCGGCTTACAGAGCAGGGCGCCGACCAGGACGTCGTTGCCGCGTGGCTCAAGAATGATGGCTTTGCGCCAGTCGTCATAGTCGTGCGCGAAGCGATCCCGGCGTTCGGCCATGTTTCCTGTGCCCAGGTCCGGAAAACCGTCGATGACCAGGCGGGTCGGTTCGCCGCCGGTGTGGGAGTCAATTACTCTCAGTTCGCTATGCTGCGCTGTCATGGGATCTCCGGAAAGTTAACACCTTGTTGCTAAATGCTGGCGTAAGGCTGGCATTCCTGCTTGATCGCTTTCGCCACCAGAAATGACGAAATCAGCACAGTGACCGGTTTCATTCTTAAGTGAAATTCATATTTATTTCTTATTAATCATTCTGTTGATGGTGTGGTAAACCAAAAAGGGCAACAGCGCCAGTGGATGAAACAGGGTAAATCATAAACCTGTGGCAGGATCGCAAAACGCGGTTAGGGCGCTTGATGAGTTAACAAAAAGTTAATAAAGATCCAGCTCACTAATCGGGAGGAAGCGTTATGTCCTGTGTTATTGATGATGTGCTGGCACCGTCGCCAGCGCTGGAAGTGGCTGAACTGAGCCAGATTTGTGAAGGGCTGGCGCGCCAGCGTCCGGACAATATTCAGACGTTGCTTCATGCAATGGCGTTGATTGCGCCGTTGCTGAATGCCATTCCTAATGTGGTGTTTTTTGTCAAAGACGTGCAGGCGCGTTATCTGATGGTCAATATGACCCTGGCGCGTCGCTGCGGGTTTAAGACGGTGGTTTCTCTGCTGGGGAAAACCTCGGCCGATGTTTTCCCTTCCGCGCTGGGGCAGGGCTATACCGCGCAGGATATGCGGGTGTTGCGCGAAGGGGTGACGTTGCGCGACCAGCTGGAGATGCATCTCTATAACGGCCGCGAGCGCGGCTGGTGTCTGACCCAGAAGCTAGCGCTGCGGGATGCGCAGGGCCAGGTGATCGGCATGGCGGGTATTTCGCACGACTTGCAGGAAGCGCAGGCGCGTCATCCAGCGTGGCAGCGGCTGGCGATCGTCGACGATCATATCCGCAATCATTATCACCGGCCGATCGCGATGGAGGAGCTCACCGCGCTGAGCGGTATGTCGGTGGCGCAAATCGAACGCTACTGTAAGCGCATTTTCCATCTCACCCCGCGTCAGATGATCCACAAAGTCCGACTGGAAAAAGCGACTGAATTGCTGGCGGGCGATACGCCGATTACCGATATTGCCCTGCAATGTGGCTATACCGATCACAGCGCCTTTAGCCGCCAGTTCAAGGCCATGACTGGCTCCACACCGCGTGATTTTCGCGTCACGCTGGTCGGGTAAGAGAAACGCACTGTGCTAATTTCGTCATCAAAGGGGAGGAAAACCACCAAGCCGTCGGCCGCCTGAAACGTCAATCTGTCAGTGAATATTCACCATTCATTCACTTTGATTTAACAAATTGACGACAAGGAACCGAACATGAGCAAGAAAGCCATTCACTGGAGCGGTGTATTCCCGGCAGTCAGCACCCAGTTTCGTAGCGACTATTCTGTCGATCTGGATGCCACCCATGCGGTGATGAAAAACCTGGTCAAGGATGGTGTTTCCGGCCTGGTGGTATGCGGCAGCGTGGGCGAGAACACCTCTCTGACCACGCAGGAAAAGCTGCAAATTATCGAAGTGGCGAAAGACGCGGCAGGCGGCCAGATCCCGGTTATTGCCGGTGTCGCAGAATTTACCACCGCCTTCGCGCAGAAGATGGCGAAAGAGGCCGAGCGCGTGGGTGTGGACGGCATTATGGTGATGCCTGCGCTGGTGTACTCGTCAAAACCGCATGAAACCGCGGCCCACTTCCGCAGCGTGGCAACCGCCACTGACCTGCCAATTATGGTCTACAACAACCCGCCAATTTACAAAAACGACGTGACGCCGGACATCCTGGCGACGCTCGCCGATTGCGACAACATTGTCTGCTTTAAAGACTCCTCCGGCGATACCCGCCGTTTTATCGACCTGCGTAACTCCGTTGGCGACCGCTTTGTGCTGTTCGCCGGGCTGGATGACGTGGTGGTCGAGAGCATCGCCGTAGGGGCGGAAGGCTGGATCTCCGGGATGTCGAACGCGTTCCCGCGTGAAGGGGAGACGTTGTTCCGTCTGGCAAAACAGCAGCGCTATGAAGAGGCGATGGCGCTTTACCGCTGGTTTATGCCGCTGCTGCATCTGGATGCGCGTCCGGATCTGGTGCAGTGCATCAAGCTTTGCGAAGAGTTGCTGGGTCGTGGCAGCGCCATTACCCGTCCGCCGCGCCTGGCGCTGGAAGGGGAAACCCGTGCGGAAGTGGTGGCGATTGTCGAGAAGGCGCTGGCGACCCGACCACAGCTGCCTGACGTCGGCCTGTAAGTAAAGGAGTGACGATGACTTTACCTCTCTCTGTAACAGGCCAGCAGTTTATCGCCGGACGCCGCGTGGCAAGCGGTGAGGCGACGCTGCCGGGCCTGCGTGCCGCGGATGGTGAACCCACCGGATACCGTTTTTACCCGGCCTCTCGCGAGGAGGCCGCCGCTGCTGCACTGGCGGCGGAACAGGCGTTCCCTGTTTATTCGCAGACCTCGCCTGAGGTGCGCGCCCGCTTTCTCGATACCCTCGCCGACGAGCTGGATTTACTCGGCGAGGACTTTTTTGCCATCGCGTATCAGGAGACGGCGCTGCCGCTGGCGCGCTTGCAGGGAGAGCGCGCCAGGACCAGCAATCAGCTACGCATGTTCGCCGGCGTGCTGCGTCGCGGGGATGCCTTCGGCGTGCGTATCGATACCGCGCTGCCTGCGCGCCAGCCGCTGCCGCGCCCGGATCTGCGCCAGTACCTGACGGCGCTGGGCCCGGTGGCGGTCTTCGGTGCCAGCAATTTCCCGCTGGCGTTTTCCACCGCAGGGGGCGATACCGCCTCCGCGCTGGCGGCGGGCTGTCCGGTGGTGGTGAAAGCCCATCCGGGGCATATGGCGACGGCGGAGCTCACCGCCCAGGCCATTGTGCGTGCGGTGGAGAAAGCCGCCCTTCCTGCGGGCGTGTTTAACATGATTTTCGGCACCGACATTGGCGCGGAGCTGGTGCGTCATCCGGCGATCCAGGCGGTCGGGTTTACCGGCTCGCTGCGCGGGGGTAAGGCGCTCTGGCAGCTTGCACAGCAGCGTCCGCAGCCGATCCCGGTCTTTGCGGAAATGTCGGCCATTAACCCACTGCTTATTCTGCCGCAGGCGTTAGCCACCCGGGCAGAGGCGCTGGCGAAGGAGCTGGTGACCTCTTTTACCCTCGGCTGCGGCCAGTTTTGTACCAAGCCCGGGCTGATCCTCGTCTTGCGGGGCGAAGGTATGGCCCGCTTCACGCAGGCGCTGAAAGAGGCGGTGGATCAGGCTCCGGCGCAGACCATGCTCAATACCCCAACGCTTGCCCATTATCAAGACGGCGTCAGCGCGTTTGAGGCACATCCCGATATGCAACGGCTGGCGGGCAATGATGAGGCGGTTCGCGGGCAGGCGCAGGCTCGTCTGTATGAGGCTCCGGTTTCGCTGCTGCTGGCGCAGGATCCGCTGTTGCAGCATGAGGTGTTTGGCCCGCTGGCGGTGCTGGTGGAAGTGGCTGACGAGGCTGAAATGCAGGCGGTTCTGCGCGCCATTCAGGGTCAGTTGACCGCAACGGTTCACGCGGAATCTGACGACGGCCCGCTGGCACAACGCCTGCTGCCTGCCCTGAGCGAAAAAGCCGGGCGCGTGCTGTTCAACGGGTATCCGACCGGCGTGGAAGTGTGCGATGCGATGGTGCACGGCGGCCCGTGGCCTGCCACCACCGATTCACGCGGAACCTCCGTCGGAACCAAATCCATCGAACGTTTTTTGCGTCCGGTGTGCCTGCAAAATGTGCCCGCCGCACTGCTGCCGCCTGCTGTCCAGGATGCTAACCCTCTGAACCTGCTGCGCCTGATTAACGGGCAGTGGACCCGGGAAGCCATTTCCCCCTCTGTTGACTGAAGGGCATGACCATGACGATTCACTCTACGCATCAAACATCGTCCCGCGTTGTTGAGTCGGGGAAATTTAAAAAGCAGCTTACGCTAACCGACCTGACGTTTATTGGTCTTGGGGCGATATTTGGCTCCGGCTGGCTGTTTGCCGCAAGCCATGTGGCCTCCATTGCCGGGCCAGCGGGGATTGCCTCGTGGATTATCGGCGGGATTGCCGTACTGCTGCTGGGGATTGTCTATTGCGAACTGGGGGCGGCGCTGCCGCGTGCCGGGGGGATTATCCGTTATCCGGTGTTTTCCCACGGTGAGCTGATGGGGTATCTGCTGGGCTTTATTACGCTGATTGCGTTCTCCAGCCTGATCTCCATTGAGATTGTTGCCGCGCGCCAGTATGCGGCGGCCTGGTTCCCGATGCTGACGCAGCCAGGCTCAAGCGACCCGACGCTGCTGGGCTGGGTAGTGCAGTTTTTACTGCTCTGTTTCTTCTTTGGACTGAACTACTACAGCGTCAAAACGTTTGCTCGCTCCAACAACATTATCAGTATTCTGAAGTTTCTGGTGCCGCTGGCGGTTGTCGTCACCCTGTTTACCTTTTTCAAGCCTGAAAACCTGCACGTGCAGGGGTTTGCGCCGTTTGGTATGTCCGGCGTTGAGGCGGCGATCAGCGCCGGGGGGATTATTTTTGCTTACCTGGGGCTGACGCCGATTATCTCGGTGGCGAGCGAAGTACAGAACCCACAGCGGACAATCCCGGTGGCGCTGATTTTATCGGTAGTGTTGTCGACGATTATCTACGTGCTGCTGCAACTGGCGTTTCTTGGCAGTATCCCAACCGAAATGCTTGGTAGCGGCTGGGCGGAGATCAGCAAACAGTTCTCGCTGCCGTACCGCGATATTGCCATTACGCTCGGGATGGGCTGGCTGGCGTTTATGGTGGTGTGCGACGCGATTGTCTCCCCAAGCGGCACCGGCAATATCTACATGAACGCCACCCCGCGCGTGATTTATGGCTGGGCGAAAGCGGGGACGTTTTTTAAGGCGTTCACCCATATTGATAAAGAGTCGGGTATTCCGCGTCCGGCGCTGTGGCTGACCTTCGCCATGTCTATCTTCTGGACGCTGCCGTTCCCGTCCTGGGAGCAACTGATTAGCGTGGTGTCGGCCGCACTGGTGCTGAGCTATGCCATTGCCCCGGTCACAGCGGCGGGGCTGCGCCGTAATGCGCCGGATCTGCCACGTCCGTTCCGCGTGCGTGCTTTCGGGATTATCGGCCCGGTGTCGTTTGTGATTTCAGCACTGATTGTCTTCTGGTCTGGCTGGGGTACGCTGTCATGGTTGCTGGGATTGCAGATTGTGATGTTTGTGGTCTACGTACTGTGTAAATCAAAAGTGCCTGTCCACACCGTGAGCCTGGCGCAGCAGGTGAAATCTTCCCTGTGGTTAATCGCTTTCTACGCGCTGATTATGCTTTTCTCGTGGCTTGGCAGTTTTGGCGGCACAGGGGTGATTGGTCATCCGTGGGATACGGTGCTGGTGGCGGTGATGTCGCTGGGAATTTACTACTGGGGCGAGCGAACCTGCCTGCCACAGGCTAACTTTACCGGAGACGAAGAAGAGTAGAGGAGTCGGTAATGGAGATGGTAAACCTCTCGTTAACAGAGGCTTATGCGCTGGCACATAAGGTGCTGCGCGGGAACGGATTCAGCGAGGCGCACGCCGCCGCGGTGGCGAAAAACGTCACCCACGGCGAGCGCGATGGCTGCGCTTCGCACGGTTTGTGGCGGTTGCTGGGCATTGTCGAAACGCTGCGTAAAGGGAAGGTGTCGCCAGACGTGGAGCCGGTTATCACCGATACCGCGCCCGCCATTGTGAAAGCGGACGCGGGCGGGGCATTTTCCCTGCTGGCGTTCGAACGCGCGCTGCCGCTGCTGATGGAAAAAGCACGGCACAGCGGGATTGCCGCGCTGGCGATCAACCGCTGCGTGCACTTTTCTGCCCTGTTTGCGGACGTTGAACCGCTGACGGAAGCAGGCCTGGTGGCGCTGGCGACCACGCCGAGCCATGCGTGGGTGGCTCCTGCGGGTGGCACACAACCGCTGTTTGGCACCAACCCGATCGCTTTTGGCTGGCCGCGCGGCGATAAACCGCCGTTTATTTTTGATATGGCCACCAGTGCGGCGGCGCGTGGTGAGATACAGCTACATCAACGTGCGGGTAAAGCGGTGCCGGAAGGGTGGGGTATCGACAGCGATGGCCAGGCCACCACGGATGCGCAAGCGATTCTCGACGGCGCGATGCTGACCTTCGGCGGGCATAAAGGCTCGGCGCTGGCGGCGATGGTGGAACTGCTGGCCGGGCCGCTGATCGGCGATATGACCAGTGCGGAATCGCTGGCGTGGGATAACGGCGCAGGCGGCCTGCCTTATGGTGGAGAGCTGATCCTGGCGCTCGACCCGACGCGTTTTCTGGGGGATGACGCCGCAACCCATCTGGCACGCGCCGAAACACTCTTTAGCGGAATGCAGCAGCAGGGGGCGCGATTGCCAGGAGAGCGTCGTTACCAATCCCGCGAGCGGGCAAATCGCGACGGCGTGGAGATAACCCATTCACTTTTCAGGGATATATCCGCGCTGCTGAAATAATCATCGGGTTCATCAACATAACAAGGGGGATTTTGTCCCTCTTGTTAGTACGTTTTTCGTAAAGTTTTCCTTTTCCAGGCCGAAAATTCTGTTATCTGTCTGATGGAAAGAGAAAACATGTTAAACCGTATCAAGATTGTCACCAGTTTATTGCTGGTCTTAGCTATTTTTGGCCTCTTACAACTCACCTCCGGTGGTCTTTTCTTCAATGCCCTCAAGCATGACAAAGAGAACTTCACCGTCCTGCAAACCATTCGCCAGCAACAATCCACGCTGAACGGCAGCTGGGTGGCGTTGCTGCAAACCCGTAACACCCTGAACCGCGCGGGCATCCGCTACATGATGGATCAGAGCAATATCGGCAGCGGCGCGACCGTTTCTGATTTAATGCAGATTGCCTCTGCGTCCCTGAAACAGGCGGAAAAAAACTGGGCGGATTACGAAGCCCTGCCACGCGACCCGCGTCAAAGCGATGCCGCGGCGATGGAAATTAAACGTAACTACGATATTTATCACGGTGCGCTGGCTGAGCTGATCCAGCTGCTGGGTGCAGGTAAAATCAACGCCTTCTTCGACCAGCCGACCCAGAGCTACCAGGACGGTTTTGAGAAGCAGTACGTTAACTACCTGCAACAGAACGACCAGCTGTACAAAACCGCCGTTGAGGACAGCAACAGCTCTTACACACAGGCTATCTGGGTGCTGATTAGCGTACTGATCGCCGTGCTGGTGGTGATTGTTGCCGTCTGGCTGGGTATCAAACAGGCGCTTATCTCCCCGCTGAACCGTCTGATCGACAGCATTCGCCATATCGCCAGCGGCGACCTGGTGAAGCGCATCGATGTGGAAGGCACCAACGAGATGGGCGAACTGGCCGACACGCTGCGTCATATGCAGGGTGAACTGGTGCGTACCGTGGGCGACGTGCGTAACGGCGCGAATGCCATCTACAGCGGCGCGAGCGAGATCTCAATGGGCAACAACGATCTCTCTTCCCGTACTGAACAGCAGGCGGCTTCCCTGGAAGAAACGGCTGCCAGCATGGAACAGCTGACCGCAACCGTTAAGCAGAACGCCGAGAACGCCCGTCAGGCGAGCAACCTGGCGCTGAGCGCGTCTGAAACCGCGCAGAAAGGCGGTAAAGTGGTGGATAACGTGGTGCAAACCATGCGTGACATCGCGGGCAGTTCGCAGAAAATTGCTGACATCATCAGCGTGATCGACGGTATTGCGTTCCAGACCAACATCCTGGCGCTGAACGCCGCAGTAGAAGCCGCGCGTGCGGGTGAACAGGGTCGTGGCTTTGCGGTTGTTGCCGGTGAAGTGCGTAACCTGGCACAGCGCAGCGCCCAGGCGGCCCGTGAAATTAAGAGCCTGATTGAAGACTCTGTTGGCCGTGTGGAAGTGGGCTCTACCCTGGTAGAAAGCGCCGGTGAAACCATGGGCGAGATCGTGAATGCAGTCACTCGCGTCACCGACATCATGGGTGAAATCGCCTCTGCGTCTGACGAGCAGAGCCGCGGTATCGACCAGGTTGGCCTGGCGGTGGCGGAGATGGATCGCGTGACCCAGCAGAACGCCTCGCTGGTGGAAGAGTCTGCTGCGGCCGCTGCGGCGCTGGAAGAGCAGGCGAGCCGTCTGACCCAGGCTGTTGCGGTGTTCCGCATTCAGCAGGAGCAGATGAAATCGCGCGAGTTCGGTTCGGCAAAAACCGTTGCGACCCCGGTGATGGCGCGTAAAACCGCGACCACCGATGCAGGCGATAACTGGGAAACGTTCTAATCCTGCATGTTGTGCCGGGTGGCGGCTTCGCCTTACCCGGCCTACGATTCTGGATGTTGTAGCAATATCAAAGAGGCAGACGCATCGCGCAGCGAGAGTCATACGCTAAACCGTGCGCGGCCTCTTCCTCTCTTTTCTGCCGCAGTTCAGGCGTTAACGCATCCACCCTTTCAAATCCCAGCCGCGTGTAAAACGGGGCATTCCACGGCACATCACGAAATGTCGTCAATGTCAGTGAAGCCAACCCCAACGCGCGGGCATGTTCTCCTGCACAGGCAATGAGCTGCCGACCCACTCCCTTTCCCTGCCACGCCAGATGCACCGACAGTTCCACAATAAACAACGATGATGGATGTGCTTCTGCAAGGAGAAAGCCCACTGGCTGCTCGTCTGCCAGCGCCAGCAGGCTCAGCCCGCGCTTTGCAAAATCGAGATGCAGCTCAACGGAAATACCGTCGCCGTCAGCAAGCCAGGCCAGTTCCGGGTAATCACGAAAACGCTGGCCTGCCGCGCGCTCGATGGCGGGCAGGCAGGCAACGTCATTCTCTGTGGTAGGGCGAAATGTCATTTTCATGGCGGCAAGTATAGCGGGATTTGCCTGCGCTTAACGGTTTCCCGGATCGCTAATCGGCTGGCGCACAAGGAAGATATAAGCAAGCGCCCCGATGGCCGTGACGCATCCGCAGATGATCAGCGCCAGGCGGAATGAATGCGTGGTATCCACGATAAAACCGGTCACGACAGGCGCGAACGATGCGCAGATAAAGCTCGCGAAGTTCTGAATACTCCCGACGGAAGCCGTCATGCGGGAAGCCACGGCAACGTGAATCAGCCCCCAGCAGGAGGTGCCGGCAAAGTGGATACAAAACAACGCCATACCTATCAGCAGCACCGCTCCCATTGAGGTGGTGGCATTGGGTACAACAAAGGTAAATGCAGCCGAACACAGCATCCCGGTGATGATGCAGATTTTACGGCTCCTGACGGGGGCCATACCGCCTTTTACCAGCCAGTCGGTGACAAAACCGTTTATCAGCATCCCGGCAGCGCCAAACAGGAACGGAATGGCTGCCATCAGGCCGGTGCTTTTTAAATCCAGGTTATAGGCGGTTTGCAGGTAGCCCGGCAGCCAGGCCAGATACAGCCATGCGGTGTAGTTAATGCCGCTGAAGCCCAGCATCATCCCCCACATGGTGCGATTGCGAAACAGGCTGCGCCATTCGGCAAAGCTCAGCGGATCGCGGCGGGTATTCACGCTACCCGCATTCAGATAAGCCTGCTCAACGCCGGTGAGGTCGATTTGCTCACGGTTACGGTAGAGCATGTACCAGCCAATCGCCAGAAAGATGCCCAGCACACCGATGGTGATAAACATGCCGCGCCAGCCCATCACCAGCATCATTGCCGCCAGGATCGGCGGGCTGATTGCCACGCCAATGGTCGATGCCGCATTGAACAGCCCCATCGGGCGGCCGCGCTCTTTGATGTTAAACCAGTCGTTGATCACCTTGACGCCGCACGGGTTCATCGGCGCTTCACCGATGCCCATCCCGATACGCACCAGCACGAACTGCGTAAAGCTGTGTACCATGCCGGAACAGGCCTGAAACAGCGACCAGAAGAACATCCCGAGGCCGAGCATAATCCGCGGGCCTTTGCGATCCAGCAGAGGGCCACAGGGCAACTGGGCTATCCCATAGGCCAGTGAGAAAACGGACAACAGCACGCCGATTTGCGTTGCGCTGAGCCCGAGTTCATCACGAATGGTTAAATTCGCCACCGACAGCGAACTGCGGTCGAGATAATTTATGACAGCCGCAAAAAATAAAAGGAACATGGCGGTTGTCTGAATGCGTTTTATTCTGCTACTGCGTTGAACCATTCCCTCTGGCGGGACGGGAATATCGTTTGGTGAGGCCGCATCAAACGACGACCGTGGATCCAGGGTAATATTGTTCTTTTCCACGCCGGACTCCTGAATGTTCTATTTTTATTGTTCGGGCAATCTGTTGTTGCCCGAAATGGATTTTTAAAATCAGTAGTGAAATAACCTTCACCACCGCTCACGAAATGTTTTTAAATTCAGTCGACTGTTCGTGAGCATAGGTAAGGGATATTTATCCGGCGTTTTAAATTTGATGAAACCGTGCGGTTGATAGACATTTGCTGTTTTTAATCTGTTCTTAATGCGCACCGGCAGTGCTCTGGTTGATCGACCGAATCATCGATTGTTTGGCTGAATTCAAATGGTTACACAGGGCCAGAGTGGCATCGAGGTCGCTGCGGCAGATCAACGCGCTGAGAATGGTCATGTGCTCGTCTATTGCGATGATGTTGCGCTGTTTGAGATCGCTTTCATCCCACTGATAGTGGAAGTGGAAGATCACCGAAATTATCTCAAGCGACTGATTGAAAAAGATATTCCCGGCAGCGGAAAGCAACAGGGCGTGAAAGTCGCGGTCGAGCTGAGAGAACATGCGAAAACTGCTGCCGATGCTGTCGCGCAGCATCCGGTGGCGTTCCAGCAGGGTTTTCGCTTCCAGCCAGCGGGGGTCATCGTCAGGCAAATTGAGAAAGTGCTGTAAGGCATGGGTTTCGAGCATTTCCCGCAGCTCAAACAGTTGTTCGGCATAGGCCTGGTCAAACTGCTTCATGCTCCACTGACCGCGTTTTTCACTCTGGATAAGATTGTAACGTCCGAATTTTAAAAGATATTCTCTCACCACTACCGGACTGACACCTGCGGTTCTGGCCAGCTGTAATTCTGAGAATGTCTCGCCGGCCCGCAGCTGACGCTGATTGATCATGGTGAAAAAAGCCTGTTCAAACAGCCGGGTCTGTTCGGTGAGTGACTGGCTGGTGCAGGCAAAACCATCGTCAGGATCGGGCTTACGGGTGATGACGTAGTCGCTGCCCACCGGGGTCAGCACGCCGCATTCGTGCAGATGGCTCAGGATGTGGCGCACCGTGGTGCGGCTGATGTTGTACATTTCTGCCAGCGCGCTCTGGGATGGCAATGGCGAGGGGATATGGCCGCGGGCCATATCGTCAATCACCTGGTTAATCACATTGTGGCGTAAATTTTGTGAACGACTCATGCTGGCCTCCGTTTTTGGGTATTAAAACCCGATTTAAAACATTTTTATGAGTGGCTTTTCACAATTTATGTTTTCGGTTTCTCCCGCGTTTTATTTTTCATCGATATCTGAGGCAACAGAAAAACGGGAGAGAAAAACCATGTCCACAATGAATGTGCTGATTTGTCATGAGCCAAAAAAATTAATCTGGAAAGAAAGAGAAATTCCAGCGCCCGGCAACGGTGAGGCATTAATTAAAATAAAAACGGTAGGCATTTGTGGCACGGATATACATGCGTGGGGCGGGAATCAACCCTTTTTCAGCTACCCTCGGGTGCTGGGGCATGAAATATGTGGTGAGGTTATTGCACTGGGTGAAAATATTAAAAAAATTAAACCCGGGCAGCAGGTTGCGGTTATTCCCTACGTCGCCTGTCAGCAGTGTCCGGCCTGCCTCAGCGGGCGTACCAACTGCTGTGAGAAGATTTCAGTGATTGGCGTTCACCAGGATGGCGGCTTCAGTGAGTATCTGTCTGTGCCGGTTGATAATTTACTGGTTGCAGAAGGCATTGATCCCCAGGCCGCGGCGCTGATTGAGCCTTACGCCATCAGTGCTCATGCGGTGCGTCGGGCCGCTATTGCCGTGGGTGAGCAGGTTCTGGTGGTGGGCGCCGGGCCGATTGGCCTGGGCGCGGCGGCAATTGCCAAAGCCGACGGTGCGCAGGTGGTGGTGGCAGACACCAGCCCGGCAAGGCGGGAACATGTTATTGCCCGGCTGGGCGTGCCGGTTATCGACCCGTCAGCCGATGATTTTGATGCCCTGCTGCGCGCGCAGTTTGGTGGCTCACTGGCGCAAAAAGTCATTGATGCCACGGGCAACGCTCGCGCGATGAATAACACCGTGAACCTGATCCGCCATGGGGGAAGCATTGTTTTTGTTGGCCTGTTTAAAGGCGACTTACAGTTCTCTGACCCTGAGTTCCACAAGAAAGAAACCACCATGATGGGCAGCCGAAACGCCACGCCGGAAGATTTCGCCAAAGTGGGGCGGCTGATGGCAGAAGGCAAACTGACCGCCGATATGATGCTGACCCACCGCTACCCGTTTGCCACCCTTGCTGAACATTATGAGAACGATGTGATTAACAACCGCGAGCTGATAAAAGGGGTGATCACCTTCTAGTTGCCATGCAGCGCCCGGGGGTGGGTTGGGCGCTGTTTTTTTCTTTTTCCGATCTGCGCGGCTTAATCTGCGCAGATCAGCAGTGGCGAGTAGAAGTTACTGATCACCATCGCATCTTCAGGCGTGCGTTCCAGCGTGATCAGCCTTTTCTTGCCCAGCGTTAAACCCGCAATGTACTTCTCAAAAATGCCCGCCGGCAGTTCATCGTGACCAAATTTTTCAATCTTCAGGATGGTGATTTCATAGAGCGAATTTTGCATTTTCTGCCAGCTGAACGTTTCCTGGCGGGATACCTGCCACTGATGCTGGTCATTGAAGACGTCCCCATTAAGGGTGAAATACCCGGTGCCGTCGGTATGAAAACGCAGGGTAACGCCCCCTTCAAAGCGGAACGAGCTGGTAGCACGCAGGTCGGAAAAAGTTATATTTCCCTGGCAGACAAGGGAAAACGGCGGCGCGTGGCGATACCAGAGCAGTGCCACAACGCCCAGGATCAGATTGAAGGCGATAATCAGCGCCATTTTTTTGCGCGTCATGGTTACCACTCGTACGTGTAAAGCGTGCGGCAGGCGCTGGCTTTACCCTGTGTCAGGGAGCATTGAGAGAGCACTAACCGCCCTTCGTGACCATAGAAAAGCGTATTTTGAATGTGCAGATAAAAGATGGAGTTCTTCAGACAGGGAAGGTTGCCATCATGCTGGATCTTCTGAGCAAGTGTGATGGCCTTGCTGTGAAACACATCTGCCAGCGGGGAAAAGGTGTAGACCGGGCACTCGCCGATGTGGGTCAGCAGGTGCATTTTCGCGTGATCCTGGTTTTGCTTGATCAAGAACGACCAGATGCACAGCGCCAGCACGCAAAGGGTCAGCGCGCTGCAAAACAGCAGTTCGTAGCGCCAGCGGCGCGGTTTTTTAACCGGCAGACTCTGCGTTTCGGCACTGCGTAGCGGGGTGACCGGAATATCTGCACTCAGCATAAACCCCATTTTGGGCACGGTGACGATGAACCCGGTATCAGGGACAAGACTTGCCAGCATTTTGCGCAGGATGCTGATGTACTGGTTGAGCGAATTATTTGAGCCCTGAAGGCCGCGTTCGTCCCAGACGTCGCGCAAAAAACCTTCGCGCTCAATGACATTGCCGTGGTGGGCGACCAGCAGTTTCATGATGGCGTTCGCCGTGCCGGTGAGCATCTGAGGCTCTTCTTCTGGCGCACCGATAAGAGAAAACGATCCGTCTTCGTCGCTATAGACGAGGACATCAGCAAGCAGGTATTTCATAGATAATGGCAAAACAGACAGAGAGAATGGAATACAAACGGTGAGTGTTGAGCGCACAGTTCATCAGGTCAGGTTGTTATTTTAGCTGACTTGTTACCGATAACATTGATCCAGGCGGGTTTTTATTCAGATTAATAAGTGAGCGTTACCACCACGTCATCGCTGAACTCCCCTGTGCCGGTCAGAGGCTGCGCGGGGACCACCCCGTAGATGCTGTAGCTCTGAGTTCCTCCTTGTTCGTTTGACACATTCATCGTGTTACCGCTGCTTTGATCTCCCCAGCTTTGTGTGGCGCTGGCATCCTGCCACAACCCGTAGCGCAGACATTGTCCTGTGTTGTTACAGACCTGGCGCTGGTTACCGCTGGCGTGCGCGCCCGTGCTCAGGCCAAGCGAAAAGGCGGTTCCCGCCGGGCAGCGTGCCGTAAGGGTGGCGGTCGAACGGCTGGCGCTGAGTGTGGCAGAGCTGGTGAGCGTGCCAAAGTTGAGTGGGGTGACACGCTGAATGAAACACCCGTCCGTAAGGGTTGCTTCTGCCCGGCTGGAGCCCTGGATTTGTTCGCCGTCAGCAGAGCTGTCCTGGCAGCTTTTTAACGTTTCCTGCGAGCTGGCGCTGTGCCAGGCGATACGCAAATCCATGTTGTATTTGAAATAGCTGCGAGCCGGGAGCTGGCTTTGCCCGCCAGGAATGGTGGCGAGCAACGGGAAACTGCCGCTGACGGTGGTGTTGCTGGCCGCAACCAGGGTTTGCTGCATCAGGTTGCCGCTGGTGGGTAGACTAAGTTCCTGCGCACGGTCGGTGGCGCTGAATATCCGGAACAGCAGGGTGTATTGCTTTCCCTGGTCATCGCCCACCGACATCATCTGAAACGGTGGGGTGTCGGTACTGCTCAGACAGACATTGACGTACTGCGTGGTGCCGTAGTCGGCCTGGCAGCTGAATTTCACTTTTGTACTGGCTGAGACGGCTTCCCCTGCCACCATATTGCCGAAGTTTATGTCCGCCCCGGATGTCATCCAGCAGCTCATGGCCAGAGCGTGCAGTGGCGTGAACAGTATCAGGAAAATCAGCGTTTTTACCGGCATGGTTGCTCTCCAAGGTTGAGGCGTGATGTCGATGACTGCGTTGGGGGAAGGGCGACGCGGCACGTCCCCTGAGCCATTGTTACCACCAGTTCGCCGGGGAGCGGGGGATCTTCGAGCCAGATAAAGCCATCGCGCCCAACAATGGTTGCCCCGCGTGGCGTGGAGACAACGCTACCCATCGGCAAGGGCTGGTGCCGGGAATTGACCAGCCTGGCCTGCACGGACACCGCGTGATGCACATCGAAATCGACTTTCACCGCCGTCGCCGTGCCGGGCCGGGCGTAGATATTGGTCACCGGCGTCATCACATCCGCAGGCAGGCTCAGCGGATCGATGGTCACTTTACTGTTGTGGTAGCGCGGCAGGTCGGTCAGCAGCAGATAGCCTTCGTCATCGGTTTCACCTGCTGGTCTGTTTTCCAGCAGCACAGGGACATGGCCGATACCGCGCGTGGAGATCAGCGCCAGCCCTTGCTCGTTGTAGCGCAATGCGTGAAGGGTACTATCAAGCAGCGTCAGGCTGCCTTCGCCGGTGGCGTACTGGCTGCGGGTATGGTCGCCCCTTTCCATCCCGATGTGCCATTCACCGTAGCGGCTCAGGTTACCCACATCGGCATACTTTTCGCCGTTTTCACCAAAGGATTGCCCCGCCTGCCACGACCAGCCGCCGGTTTGTTCGTTCGGTTGATGGCGATAATCCAGCCGGGGAGTATTACGGCTCGCCTGCACGGAGAGGGTATCGTGGCTGCCAAACGGAATGGTCATCATCAGCTGCACGGTATGGCTGGCGTCTGAGAGAGAGCGGGTGTAGCTCAGCGTGGCCGAGATGTGCAACGGGAGCGTTGCGGACCAGGAGGCGTTGAGATAGCGCTGTTTGCTGCCTTGCAGATTTTGCTGCACCCAACCCGCACCCAGCGTGCCTGCGTGGCGAAACGAATGGCTAACCCACAGGGTATCGCTGCGTCTGGCGGGCAAAGTCCCGCTCATGCGGGCATTATCGGCAAAGTTTTTCTCACTGCGAACGGTGCTGGCAGAAATGCCCGTGCCGTTGCCGTTCCATTGCCAGCCCATTCCCCATTTGATGCCCTGGCCGTACTGACTGTCGCTGTAGGCAATATGCTGACTGACAATGCCAGCCCGGGGTGAAATCAGCCAGTCGCTGCCAATACCAGCGTTATGCAGTCTGCGCTGTTGCTCGGTATGCAGTGCCAGCGTCAGATGGTTGTTTACGCCGTAGCGCCAGCCTGAATCGAGCATTGGCGAAGCGGCATAATCGTCTGAGCGTACCGCGTAGTTTTGCCGGGCCCAGCCAAGATCCAGCGCGCCGCTGCTCAGCCCTTCGGCCAGCATTCCCGGCGCACCGTACAGATCGAGCAGCACGGTACGGCGCTGCCCGTTGATATCGGTGACCACAACCTGCGCCTGCCCGCTACCGGTAAACGTGGGAAGGGTGTCCAGAAGGTAGTCGCCCGGCGCAACGTTCTGGCTGCTCTGCTTTAGTCCGTCAATATAGAGATCGACCGTTGAAGGTAACACCACGCTGTCGCTGTATTGCGCCCGCGGCGCGGTGTTGAGCTGCGGATTGAGCTGGAAGTTCCGCGCGAAATGGAGCCCGCCAAAGCGGACCTGGCGGCTCCAGCTTGTGCCGGTGGTAATGCTATCCCCAAGCGTCAGACTGGTGAGCGACGCCGGGTTATCCCGTTGCCATTGCGTCATCAGCCGCGTGTTCGTGCTGCTGCTCTCATCCCCCGCGCGGCTGGAAAAACTGCTGCTCAGCACACCGGGCATCACGCCGGATGCGGTGAGCGTGGTTTGCGCGCTGGCCTGACGGGCAGCATAAGTTTCGCTGGCATACAGTGAGTAAGCCAGCGTCAGGGCGCTGATGGGTTCGGCCAGCGGATAGCCGGACATATGCTCAGGGGCTTCACTGACCAGATGTTGTTGATTATCCAGCGCGCTGGCGCTCGCCAGGATCGTCGCTTGTTGCGCCAGCGCATCCACGCTGACCTGCACTCCGGGCAGTGCCGACAGCTCAATCCACTCGTGGTTATCCGCTGGTGCCCGCAGCCCCAGTTTTTTGATATCGCTGCGGGCTATCCACACTGCATCACCCTCCACGCGGCAGGCCCAAAGCCCGTCGCGCTCTGCGTGATTCAGGGTGATGGCCAGCCACTGCGTTTGCTCAGCCGGAGGCTCAGCGCGGGCTGAGTGCACTATCGCGAGCCAGAGAAGTAACGCCAGCAGTGAGCGGGCGTAAATCAATCTTGCTGGGCTGGTGGTTTTCATTGAGCCAGGCGCGCAACGCGCTGAGCGGATGGCGTGGCGTCTTCTTGAGTGTAAGGACATACATCTGCCCCGGCAGCACGTAGCCTGCCAGGCCTTTCAGTGTTTCGACGACCTGCCCATCAGCGGCCAGAGCCTGCACGTTGCTTAGACGAATATGGTGGTCACTGGTGTTATGGCACTGGATGGTGGCGCCAGAGGTGGCCACTTCGCAGCGCAGGGCGCTGTCGTTGCTGCCGGGTGCCTGAGTCCCGGCGATAAACACCGGGATGGAGTAGCGCAGCAGGAAGTGCACCGCATTGCGGTGCGACGCGTCAGGAGCCTCGGCCGGTAGCTCATCAATCACCAGGCGATAGCTCTGCTCCTGCGCACGTGCGCCAGGTTGCAAAACAATGATGCGCACCAGCTGCTGTTGGCCGGGCGCCAGGCTGGTCATGGCCGGGCTGCTGACCACAGCATCCGTCTGGGTGAGGCGGTCCTGGCCGTTTTCCTGCGTCCAGTCATAGACGCGGATCTGCGCATGGATGGGGGTGTTGCCACTGTTGGTGAGGTACACCGCCGTGGCCCGCTGATCGTTGTCCAGATCCAGCGTCACCGGCGCAACCTGAAGGGTTGCGGCAAGCGCGTAGCGTGAGAGCAGCATCAGCGTCAGCAGCCACAGGGCTACCAGAAGAAAAGGGCGTCGCATGTTCAGTACACCAGATTCAGGGTGATGTCATCGCTGTATGAGCCTGCCTGAGCGGTCGCGAGTGCGCCTGCCTCAATCACGCCATACAGGGTTTCCGATTGCTCCTGACCGTTACCGGTTCCGGTGAGCCCCTCGCTGCCGGTTATCTGGGTCTGCTTGTTTTCGTCAGCATAAAGCTTCCAGGCGATGCTCTGCGCGCCGCTGCCGGAGTCATCCGGTTTTAGCCAGAAGGTGCCGTTTTCGCTGGTGTCACGGCTGAGGGCTGAGAGCGTAAACGGCGTGCCGTTGGTGCAGGTGACGTTAAGTTGCGTACTGGCCTGAATCTCAGCGGTTTCATCAGAACTGTGGCGCGAAAAATTCAGGTCGTTGGCGTTAATGGTGCAGGATTTTACGACTTCGAGCGTGACGTGCATGGTCGCCGTGGCGGTGGTATCCGCAGACATCACCGTGGCAGGAAGTAAAAGCGTGGTGCAGCAGAACAGCGCGGGGACAAGTTTCATGGTCTTTTTCCGTTAAAAATAGAGCGACTGCTGTTCCAGCAGGCAGATTTTGCGGTGAAACTCCGCCAGGGTGTGGCAGTGGAATTTTGTCATCGCATTACGCTTGTGGGTGTAGATGGTTTTGGGCGATTTGTTCAGCAGCTGTGCGATGCGCACCAGGCTTATCCCTTTGCTGATAAGCGTGCAGACCCGCAGCTCTGAACGGGTCAGGGTGGCGTTGGGTACGCTTGCGTTGGTGAAATTTTCAGTGCTTAAGCGCAGGATCAGCTGCGACACCGACAGGTTGGTTGGCATCACTTTCACCTGCTCAGAAGGCAGGTAGATCTGGATGTCATTGACTCGCGAGGCTTCGGTAAAAACCAGACTGTGTTTATAGGGCGAACTTTTCATGACCTGTTCGCGCATTCGCAGAATGCTTTCCGGGCTTACGCCATTGCTCCAGAAAATATCTGGCCGGGGGGCCATCATCGTCGAAATAAGCGCTTTAAGGCCGAGCCACAGGAAATAGTTGTCGCTCAGAATGATGATTTGATAATCGGCGTGTGTGGTGTGAGACATGTTCATTTACTTATTCCACAGATAACCCTGGCCGTAATCCGCCGCGCTGGCGCGCGCAAGTGCAAAATCGGCAAAGGTTTCAATGCCTTCAATCAGCACCTTGCTGGCCAGCGATTTGCAGCGCTGCGTCAGGTGCAGGAAGTGTTCTGTTTCCGTCCTGCCTGACCAGAACGCCTGCTTGTCGATTTTTACGCCGTAGAATAAAAATTGGCAGGCCAGCAGCTGCGGCAAAATGGCCTCAAAGACGTCGTCCGCCCACACCTCAACTCCCCACTGGCGCAGGGACGCTATCCGCTGGCGCAGGGTGCGGGTGTCCTTCGCGTTGAGCTGCACGATTTGCTCAAGATCGGTCACTTCGATGGCAAGTAGTTCCGGGCGCGGTGTTTCCAGGATCAGGCGGGTGTAGAAGTCCTCTTCCAGCAGCAGATCGGAGGTAGCGTTCAGGTAATATTTCCCCCGCGCGTTGCAGTTCATTGCATGACGAAGCTGGGTAAAAAAATGCTGTTTACGCTGGGCAAAGCACATCGCTCTGAAGTAGTGCTCAAGATTGACGTGCGGTTTTGCCGTGGACAACATTTCCCAGGCAATCACATTTTCAGTATGTAATGCCCGGATGGATTCGAATTTGTAGCCAGTTAACATGATGGGGTTGCGTGAGTTCTCGTCGTAAGTTGATGAGTTACGCAGTGTAGAGATAGGGAGAATTCCAGGATATTTATAAATAAATTTGTCTTATATAAAGAGTTTTAATCTGATTTATAAATTATCTATAGGATTTTGAGTGGTGCTTTGTGCGCCCGACACGATGCCGGGCGCGGAGTGTGATTAACCTTCGTTGTTCACAATTTTGATTTCTACCATCCCGATACCCAGCTTACGTGGCGAGTGGCCGAGGATATTGCCTTCGTTGGTAGACTGCGGGTCTGGCGGCGCAATTACCAGGGTATTGCTGCGCGACGGGTTGTCGAAATGCAGCGTGGTGGTGGTGACATCATTGCCGAGCGTTAGCGCCTGAACGGTATCACCGACCCGCACCGGGATTGGATGATGGGCGTTAGGGCCAAATGCCTTCGCGGTGATCACCAGATCGAATTTTTCCGGTAGCGGATGGGCGTATTCGATTTTCACTTCATCACCCAACTGGGCATTGGACCAGCGACCCCAGGATTCAGGGCGCGAGATCCCGCTGAACTGCTTCACCTCTTCCGGCGCGCCGGCCACGTTAAAGATAAAACTGTCGGCTTTATAACGAATATCGTTGTCGACGATTTTCAGCATGTCGACGTTGCGCTGGTAGCGTGCTGTGTCGATGACCGTATCTTTAAAGGCGGTTTTACCTTTCCACTGGGCTTTATCGACGTGCTGAACGATCTGTTCCCCACCAAGCTGCCCCTGGGAGACGCACCAGTCGGTTGAAAGCGACAGAGGCTGCGACCAGAGCTGGCCCATTTTGTAGCATTGGTCTACCCAGACGAAGTTATCGCGCGGGGCGAAATCCGCCAGCTGGTAACGCAGTGGCGCAGAGTATTCACTTTCCGGCAGCGGCTCTACGCGGTTATCCGACACGCGAAGCAACAGCGGCAGGCGGAAATGGCTGCCCGAGAAGGCAATCATGCCTTTCTGCTGATCGATGGTGAAGTCTTTCATCTCTTTCGGGAAGTTCCACAGGCGGATGATATCCGGCTTCCACGCGAGGATTTTTTCCTTCATGTTGAGGAACACTTCCGACAGCGACTGCCCGGACAGGGTGCTGCGGCCCAGGCCAATAAAGTTATCGCCGCCCAGGATATCCAGCACGGTGGCGCCGTTATCCATCGAGTTACGTTTGGTGGCAATCACATCCTGCTGCGGCTGGTCGCCACGCAGAATGAAGAACAGATTGCTACGGTCCTGTTTGTTGAGCTCATCCCATGCGCTGTTTTTCATCGCCAGATGGTCAGAAGAGACAACAATCACCGTATTTTTAAAATAGGGTGAGGATTTGATTTTTTCGACCAGCGCGGCGATATGTTCCTGGCTGCACGTTACGGCGCTAAAGGACTTATTGTTTTTACCGTCGATTTCGTAGCTTTTGCGCTGACAGGTGCGGGACACAAATCCGTCAGGATGGTGTGTATCCACCGTCAGGGCGAACAGCGAGAAGCGCTGGCCTGAGCGGGAAAGTTCTTCAAATTTCTTCCAGGTTTCATCCAGCACGGTATCGTCGTAGAAGCCCCAGTCGTTACGATAGGTGGGGTCGGCTACCGTGGTTTTTAACTCTTCTGAGCCATAAAGATGATCAAAACCGTGTGATTTCAGGAACACGTCTTTCCCGGCAAAACGCAGGTTAGCGCCCTGCACGAAATAGTTTTCGTAGCCGGAGTTTTTCAGGATATCGCCAAGACAGATATTCTGCGGGAAGAAGCTCGACATGGACGCCGACGCGTTGCCTTCAAACGGGGCAAACAGCGGAATACCACACTGGGACGCGACCATCCCGGCGATGGTGTAATCGGTGCCGGGTAACTGCATGGTGTGGCTGAAATCAAGACCTTCGTCTTTCAGCGGGCCAAGGTCGGGAGTCAGATTCGGGAACGCGTCGTTATCAAAGTAGGTCCGCTCCAGGCTCTCACCGTAGATGTAGACCAGATTGAGCTTCGGACTGGCGATTTTCTTCGACGGCTCTTTGTAGTACGCAGCAAAATCAGGATCGCCATCGCGCGACTGGGATTTGACCAGCTCGGTGATTTGGTGGAAGGCCGGGCTGGCATCCACTGAGGCCAGTGCCAGGAACAACGCCAGCAGGCTGTAGCCAAAATGATGTGGATGATGCCGGCGACGACGCAGTACCCAGGCAAGCGCACTGAAGATGACGACCAGCGATACCACAATACCCAGGCCAGGAAGTATGTACTTACCAACACCAGCGCCGGTCAGGCTGTTCGTCAGAGTATAAAGCACCGCGTCATTAATGCCGTCGCCCGTAAAGTAATCGCTCGCATATAAGGTAATGTTGAGAACAATAAAAATACCCAGCACCACCAGCGTGGCGATAAACCACCAGGTGTTGCGTCCGGCTTTCCAGGCGTAAACGCCCACGGAGGCAAGAAAAAGGGTTAGGGACATTAACTCTGACAACAGCATATCCTCATGACGCCAGGCGCTTAGCTGGCTAACTGGTTATTTTTTGGTAATACAATGTAATTGCGATGTCGTTTAGCTGCAATTTTAGTGTCACTAAAATGTGCTGTTGTTAGGATTTGGTTTAGAAAACCATTTTTTTGAAGGCGGTCGCATCCTGACTGGCGGACGCTGAGACTGTGGCAGGTGGGGAAAACGCTCATTTAGCGCCGCGTTGTAAGACTAACGTATTAAACGCGGCGTGTTGTGGCAGAAAATGGGATCGATCAGGAGATGAAGTTCATACCCTGTTTCAGCACCAGATCGCAGGCTTTGGTTTTCACCTCTTTCGCCAGCGAAGAGTTACCGAGGGTGCTGAGGTTAAGCTGCTGGCCGTTTTGCGCATTCAGCAGGCCCTGAATACCGTCCATATAGTTGGTATCTTGTTTCTGCTCCTGCGTATCCAGACCCAGTTTGCCAAGCACCTGGTTTTTAATGTTCTGGGTGTCGGTCACGGAAGCCAGTTTTTGCTTCGCGCAATATTCCAGAATACCTGCTGCGTTGTTCATGGTGCCCGCGCTCAGGCTCTGGCTGCTGCTACCTAACAGGCTGGTGAGGGAAGAGGCGGACAGGCCACCCTGAGAGCTGCTGCTACTCTCTTTGGTAAGCTCGTTGGCGGCGCTGGTCAGTGAATCTTGCCATGATGCGGCCTGCGCAACGCCGGATACCAGCAGCGCGCCTAATACTGTGCTGAGAAGAACGTGTTTTTTCATAATTGCTTACTCGAACAAAGCCCGTTTTGGGCCGAAAGTGGAGTCAGTATATACCTCTTGTCGCGCCGGTATTTCCTGGAAATTTCCTAATACTCTTTGCCGGTAACGCGACTGCGATAACTATCCCAGTCAAAGATGACATACAGGCTGTTACCGAGCTTCATACGATCCATCACGCGTTCACCCAGCAGACGGGTCATTTCGTCGATATTGTGGTTAGTCAGCATCCCGGTTGGGCGTTTTGACGAGGAACGGCGGTCGACAATCTGGTTGATGATCACCTTTTCATAGCGAGATTCGGTCTGAACGCCAATCTCATCAATGACCAGTAAATCGACGTTACTCAGGTCGTTAAGCAGCTGTTCTTCGCTGGTTTCGCGGTTGCTGAAGGTGTCTTTCATGGCGGACATGATATCGGCCACGGTGATAATCAGCACCGATTTACCGCGCAGCAGCAGCTCGTTACAGATGGCGGCTGCAAGATGATTTTTCCCGGTGCCGGGCTTACCGCTGAAAATGAAGCTGGCGATGTTACCGTCGAATTCGTCTACATACTGACGTGCGGCGGCCAGGGCGTTCATCTGCCCCTGCGATTCCACTTTGTAGTTATCAAACGAGCAGTTCTGGTGCAGCGGGCGGATGCCGGAGCGGTTGAACGTGCGCTGCATTTTCATGGCCCGGTTTTCACGGGCGAGGGCAGCGGCGCGGATTTCACCTTGCTCTTTCTGCCAGGCCAGCAGTTCTTCACCGGTCGTAAACGCGGGTTTGACGTTGGCAGGCATCATTTTTTGCAGACGTTTCATCAGGTCGCCGACGTTTTTCATTTAGCACCTCGGAATCCATTGGGGATCTGTTTGTCTGGTTCGGAAAAGGCGTTGATATCGCGCTTTGGCTGGCCGCCGTTACTGGCGCGGTTCATCTGAATGCTGCGCGCCAGTTTTTGCTGCCACTGGACATGGTGGAACACTTTGCCTTCAGCCTGCCAGTAGGCGGTGAATGCCGCCAGCTCTTCGGGGGTAACGGTTTGCGCGAGCGCAATCCCCCATAACGCGGCCTGGCGCTGGAAATCGGCGTCAGGTTGCCATCCGGCGTACATGGCAAATTTCCCCATCGGCACGGCGACCGGGGTGCTTCCCGGCTCTTCAAAGAACTGGTTATCCAGAGTCACATCGCTCACCGGGCGCGACAGACGCGCTTCGAGATCCAACAGCTGCGCCAGACGTTCAGGCGTGATCGCATAAAACGCCGGTGCGTTATCAGCGAATACCGCGAGCGTGCCGTTTTCGGCGTTGGTCAGTACACCACGGGGATCGTGCATAAACGCATCGATACCCGCAATGCTGGTGGTCAGGATTCTGGAAGACATAACACTTTCTCTACTGATTACTACGGGCGTGATATGGGCTTATGGTAGCACAGAGAGGAAGAGGGGATGGAGGGGGAAAGTGCAGGTGACCCTCTCCCACCGGGAGAGGGAATTAATCGGCCGTGATTACGCGATGATATTCAGCGTCACGTCGATATTGCCGCGAGTGGCGTTAGAGTACGGGCAAACAATATGCGCAGCATCAACCAGTTTTTTCGCTTCGGCTGCATCCATACCTTCAACGTGAATGTTAAGTTTCGCTTCGATACCAAAACCAGTTGGCAGCGGGCCAATACCCACTTCGCCTTCGATAAACGCGTCTTTCGGCAGGGAGAATTTATCGCGGGCTGCAACAAACTTCATCGCACCCAGGAAGCAGGCAGAATAGCCGGCTGCGAAAAGCTGTTCCGGGTTAGTCACTTCACCACCCATGCCGCCCATCTCTTTTGGCACACCCAGTTTCACATCCAGTACGCCGTCGGAAGAGGTTGCACGGCCATCGCGGCCTCCGGTTGCTTTTGCTTTGGCAGTGTAGACAACTTTTTCTAAAGACATGGCAGGTTCCTCATCTTGCATTTATATGTGCTATTAAATAGCGTGCGATATATATGTGTAAATAAATACGCGTAAAGTATAGCCTTACGCGCGCTGTAGCTGTTGTCGCAAGAGCTCAAGCTGTTGCTTAAGCTCTGCCAGGGTGGCGGTATCACATTTCGCGGCACAACCCACCGCCTGCGGAATACCTACGGCCTGTTGTTGCAGGCTGCTTCCCGCGTCGCTCAGGGTTACCACAACCTGACGTTCATCTTTACGGGAGCGATGGCGGTTAATCAGCCCGGCGCTCTCCAGACGTTTCAGCAAAGGCGTGAGCGTGGCTGAGTCAAGAAACAAACGTTCGCCAATCTCCGACACCGTAATATCATCCTGCTCCCAAAGCACCAGCATCACCAGGTATTGTGGGTAGGTCAGGTTAAGCGGTGCCAGCAGTTGCCGGTACAGCTTGTTAAGCGCCAGGTTTGCCGAGTAAAGGGCAAAACAGAGCTGGTTATCCAGCAGCAGCGCGGGGGTGGTGTCGTTCGTTTTTGCGTTCATGAGATGAATATAGATAGTGCACGATATAATTGCAAGCTATTTTATGGGCAGGTATAGCGGAGCGCCACCTGAACTGCCATTTTACGATAGTGTTGGCGTTGCGCCTGCTCGTCTGCGCCATCTTCAAACAGCAGCGTAAAGGTGTAGCTGTTAGCAACATAGTGGAAGCTAAAACTGCTGATAAGACGGTGAAGATCGCGCGCCTCTACCGTCTGATTAAACAGCTGCTTTTCTTTTCCGCGTTGCAGGATCCCGGCGAGAAGTTCCAGCGCGCTGCGGTTGACCTGACGCAGGTAGCTCGACTGCTGCATAAAGCGGCCGCGCTGCATGTTTTCCATGCAGATAATACGGATGTAGTCCGGGTGGTCGGCGTGATAATCAAAGGTGGACTCAACCAGGTGCACCAGCGCTTCAACAGGCGGCATTCCAGCCAGGCTCAGCTCTTTTTCACTGGCGCGGATTTGCGTATAAACGTGCTCCAGCGCCAGTAGATAGAGATTTTCTTTGTTTTTGAAGTGGTACACCACCATGCGTTTGGTGGTGCCTGCCTTTTCCGCAATCTGTTCCATGCGGGCGCCGTTCAGCCCATACTCGGCAAAAAGCTCGATGGCGCTGTGAAAAATTTTATCCTTCAGGCTGCCTTCATTGTGGTCGGGGAATTCGCTGCCAGGGTTAGCCACTTCATTTCCTTATCGTCACCAAACGGAATGCAGGGATTATCACCACGGCAGCGCGAGAACACAAATCAAACGCGCGGGCGCTTGCGATACAGCCATAATCCGGGGATAGACAGCCCGATGGAGAGCGCGCCGACAATGGATGAGGCTTTGAGGAAATTACTGAGCAGCAGGATCATTTGCGGCTCGCTGTAGCCGAAGTGGCTGATTTTCACCGCCGAAATCATCGCTGTGTAGGCTGAAATACCCGGGAACATGGGGATAACCGCCGCCACGGTGAAGACCTTCGGATGTGCCAGATACCAGCGCGACCACTGAATGCCAATGCAGCCGACCAGCATCGAGGCCATAAAGGTCGACCATTCGATGTTAAAGCCCGTTGTCATCATGACCATACGCGAACCGTGGCCGATAGCACCCAGCAGCGCACACCAGGGCAGCGCGCGGCGCGGTACGTTGAACACCATGGCAAAGCCAACGGCAGGAATGGCGGCCAGAACCATGTCCTGGGCCAGTGCTAACAGAAAATCAATCACGCCCATCCCCGTAACCCCCACAGTGTCATTGCCATTACTACGCCGATACAGGTTGCCAGGGTCAGCAAGCTGGCTATAGCCCATCGCGCGAGGCCGGTATTAATGTGCCCTTTAAACATATCGGCAACGGAGTTTATCAACGGGAACCCCGGCACCAGCAGCAATACGCTGGCTGCCATTGCAATGGTCGGCGTGCTGGCGAACGTGGGCAGGCGCAGCAGCAAACCTGACACGGTTGTCGCGACAAAGGCGGTGATGCAAAAGTTAATTTGCGGGTGCAACTGCCTGTGTGTCAGAAGCTGACGGACATACATGGCAATGCTGCTGGCGAAAAAGGTGATGACTGCTCCGTCCCAGCCGCCATTATTCAGTTTGCAAAAACAGGCGCAGGAGAGCCCAACCATCAGCACTACCGCCCAGCGAGGGTAACGTAACGGTTTGATTTGGTTGAAGCGTTTTTCTATCTCGTGCAAATCCAGCAGCTTGTGCTCAGCGAGGATAACAATGTGCTGCACCTCGGTGACGACGTGCATGTTAATGCCGCGATCGTGGTTTTTGCGGGTTGAGGTTAAGCATTGACCGTCTTTAATCGTCGTTAGCACAATGGCGTTGGAGGAGATGGAGCTTTCTACGCTGTCCATCCCTAACGCCAGCCCAAGCCGAGTAGAGAGTTCTTCCACCAGGGCGCTTTCTGCACCGTGTTGTAATAGAAAAAGCCCACACTGAATACATAGCCGCGTTACGGCACGTTGCGCTGACTGATCTGCCTGCATGATTACCCTGAAGAGAAGAAGGATTGCTTGCCTGATGGCCCGGAATGTTTACTTTTAGCACAAAGTGCGGGATAGCTGGCTCTGGGTCAGATCAAGATTTGTGCAAAGAGTTGCAGCGATGATGTGCCGGGGCGTCAGGCGAATAAACATTCGTAATTTGAATATTTAATTCTGGAATATTCAAATTATATATTTAGTTTTGCTAATTTTATATTTTCAATATTATAACGGTAGTGTAATTAAAATTTATTTCTATTTGTGAGATATTAGACCTGTTTGGGGCAATTCTTATACCATCGAGCTTTATCTTAATATATGCCAGTAAAAATCGTCTTTTCATTCAGGAATGAATAAACATTTATCTGAATGCGTTTAACACTATTTAGTAAAAGAAAGGATTCGGAGGGTCTATGTTGCCATTGAATGGTAAACACGGAGTAGTCATCAGCAAGATACCTGTTATGCAGTCTGGCCTGGGCGGGGTAATGGCACGTAATTTCCCTGACTATGAACTGACCTATTGTTGTTCGTTACAAGAACTCACGTTGCTTCAGCTGCGCAGGGCTGACGTTATTATTGCGGATATTTCTGGTGATTACAGGAACCCGCGCGGCACCCTTGAGCAATATTATGGGTTGTTAAATCAATACCGGGGGATCCACTGGATATTCCTGGTTTCTCGTCCGCTTTACGCAAGCGCGGTCGAGCTGCTCATGCGGCCTGAAACAACGCTATTGTCCGATATGGAACCGATAGAAGGCGTCATTACTGCGATTCGCGCCGGCAGAGAACGTGCCGAACGAATAAGCCAGACCTTACTCACGCCTGATTCCCAGGAGTTCGGTGAAAAGAGTGAATCGTTTATCGCGCTAACCCATTCGGAACGTAAGGTACTGCGTCTGCTGGGTAAAGGTTGGGGAATTAATCAAATTGCTACATTGCTCAAGAAGAGCAACAAAACGATCAGTGCTCAAAAAAACAGTGCCATGCGACGGTTGTCATTGCGCAGTAATGCGGACATGTACGCATGGATCAGCAGTGTACAGGGAATGAGAGAGCTGAGTCTGATGTCAGCCTATGGGGAGTTTGAGGAATGGAAAAGACCACTGCAACAAGACATATCGCCCTCATCGAAAATTGCACAATGAGTGCGATTGGGCTGATGCATCTCTTCGCTATGCCACAACTCAGTGATTATAAGCTGCATCTGTTTACATGTGCCGACAGATTAAAAGCTGCATTTTCCCATACTTCCTTTTTTTCGGTTATTTATTCACTCTCAGATGCGCGCGAAGAACGCCGGAATTGTCTTTCCTGTATGCGGGAGCTTGCCCTGACTCATAACGATATACAGCGGATTGTATTGGCATCTGATGAGATGGAGGCGAAGCTGGTTAGCCACCTTTTTCCATCCCGTCTTCACGGCATCATCAACAAAGCGGTTCCGCTGATTGAGCTACTGGATGAACTGTCGGCATTGCTGAGTGAAACCCGGCGTGTGAATGACAATATGCTCAATCACTGGTACGTGAGCCATAACCGGCTGTTGAGTCCTACCGAGCGGGCGATTTTGCGTTTTATGTCTTTTGGGTACTCCATCCCGGAAATCGCGACCCAGCTTGAACGCAATATCAAAACGATCCGCGCACATAAGTTTAATGCCATGGTGAAGCTGGGGGTGAATTCTGATGTGGGGTTGCTGGATGCAGCCGATCTTCTTACACATCTTCCCGTTGGGGAAGGTCGCCGAACCGCATTAACTGTTCCGGCGTTTTCGTAATGCTATCCAGCGCCAGATGAGCTCTGGCGCTGCGATTAAATGCAGACATCTACCCATTTTGCCGAGGTTAGCTCAGCCATTCTCTCCGGGGAAATGCGCACTGCGCTGTGAATGGCCCCCGCAGCAGGTAGCACTTCCGGGTATTGTTTTAAGGAGACATCACAATAGACCGAGAGAGGGTTTTCCAGCCCAAATGGGCAGACGCCTCCTACAGGATGGCCAGTAACGGTGACCACTTCATCACTGCTGAGCATTCGCGCTTTTGCGCCAAATGTGTCCTTCAGTTTTTTGTTGTCCAGGCGCGCATCTCCCTTCGCGACAACCAGGATCACTTCGTTTTTCACTTTTAACGATAGCGTTTTGGCAATTTGCCCCGGTTCAACGTGATGAGCGGCAGCAGCCAGCGCAACGGTCGCAGTGCTTTGGCTAAGCTCAATCACTTCTATCTCGGGTGCGTTGTCGGCAAAAAACTGCTGTACAGACTGCAAACTCATTGTTTCCTCCTGACAAATATCCTGCGTAATCTGTCATAAGAAATTATGCTCTGTAAATATCTCTTAAGTAACAAATATCCCATATGGCCGATTTCTGGATCGCCTTCACATTCACGGAAACCGGTTACAGTAACCGGTTGCAGAGCGTGAGTGAGAGATTAATACTGATTACGTAACGTCCCCTGTATCCAATAATAAGAGCAAATTATGAAACCATTCCGTTTGAGCAGTACTGCTGGTAAACGACCCGGCAAGGTTGTGAAGCTGATGTATGGAACAACGTGTGGCGTGAATGCGCCCGAAACGAACGTCTGACAGGAGATCTGCTATGTCTGCCAACCATGCTGCGTTTAATCTGATTTTCCGTTTCGTTGAGAACTATGTCAGCCCGATTGCCGGGCGGATCTCCTCCCAACGTCATGTGATGGCTATCCGTGACGGGTTTATCTCCGCCATGCCATTCATGATCGTCGGTTCATTCTTGTTAGTGTTTGCTTACCCACCATTCTCGCCAGATACCACCTGGGGCTTTGCCCGCGCCTGGCTGGATATGGCGAAGCAATTTGAAGGCCAGATCCTGACGCCGTTTGATATGACGATGGGCATTATGTCCATTTATATCTGTGCGGCCATCGCCTATAACCTGGGCAAACATTACGTTAAGTCGCATCAGCTTGACCCGTTCATGTGCGCCATGCTGTCGCTGATGGCATTTCTGCTGGTGGCTGCGCCGAAAACCAAAGGCACGTTGCCGGTAGACAGCCTGGGCGGCACAGGGATCTTTACCGCCATTCTGGTTGCCGTTTACTGTGTGGAATTGATGCGTTTCCTGAAAGCGCACAACATCGGTATCCGCCTGCCGGATCAGGTGCCACCGATGATCAAAAACTCGTTCGACCTGCTGATCCCGGTCCTGGTTGTGGTGTTGACGCTTTACCCTCTGAGCCTGTTGATCCAGTCTGAGTTTGGGATGCTGATCCCACAGGCCATTATGTCTATCTTTAAACCACTGGTCTCTGCGGCGGACTCATTACCGGCGATCCTGCTGGCGGTACTGATTGGCCACTTGCTGTGGTTTGCGGGTATCCACGGGGCGGCAATTGTCTCCGGGATGCTGCAAATGTTCTGGCTGACCAACCTCGGTGCAAACCAGACGGCACTGGCAGCCAGCCAGCCGCTGCCACATATCTTTATGGAAGCGTTCTGGACGTTCTTTATCGTGATCGGTGGTTCGGGTGCCACGATGGGGTTGGTTATCTGCTACCTGCGCAGCCGCTCCGCACACCTGCGTTCGATTGGCCGTCTGAGCGTGGTACCAAGCTTCTTTAACATCAACGAACCCGTTATTTTCGGTACCCCAATTGTCATGAACCCGGTGTTCTTTATTCCCTTCCTGCTGGCACCGATGGTTAACGCCGTGCTGGCGTGGGCGGCAATGAAGCTGGATCTGATTGGACGCGTGATTTCAGTTGTTCCCTGGACGGCACCTGCACCTGTCGGCGCGGCCTGGGCACTCGGCTGGGACTTCCGTGCTGCGGTGCTGGTGATTCTGCTGGCGCTGGTTTCCGCCATCATCTACTTCCCGTTCTTCAAAGTGTACGAGAAGCAGCTGCTGGAGCAGGAAGCAGAAGAAGCGCAGCGTAATGCCGAAGAGGACAACCAACAAGTTGCCTAGGTAAAAGCAAAACGGCAACTTCGGTTGCCGTTTTTGATATTTGTCCCCTCTCCCGGTGGGAGAGGGCATCGCCGGGCAAATCACACCATTACTTCAGCGTACAATCCCCACATTGCTGAACATCCGGCAAGCGATAGCGCTGACAGCAGGTACGACGAACCAGAAGCCCGTCACGTGGCACAACGGTGCGGAACAGCGGGTTATCGCGGCCATCGGAAAGTTGTTTGGCAAAGAAACAGGACTGGCGCAGGGCTTCGACTTTCTCATCGCCGAGTAGCGGTTTCATCTCCGTCAGATACCAGTGAATTAAATAACCGGTATTACTCCAGATTAGCTTCCCGTTAATTTCACCCGTCTCTTCCAGTGCATCAATCACCGGGATCAAAGCGCGAGTGACAAGGCTCTCCATGCGCTGCTGGGCGGAAAGATGTCCCGCGTGTTTATCTTCATGGAGATCAATCCAGAAACAGGCCGCTCGCCCGGTTTCGTGGAACTCTACGTGGAAAAATTCCGGGGAGAGGTCCAGCATCGCGTCCTGGGTTAACAGGGCCAGCATCATCGGAGGAACCATCAACCCGACATACCACTGCGCCCAGAGGGAGAGCAGCGGTTTGTTTTCCCGCGCCATAGTGGGCTGGTTGCGATAGATATGGTCTGAATAGGCGGCAAACAAGGATTGCCGCTCTACCGGAGTACGCCACTGAGCAAGCGTCATGGCGTGATGTGGGTGTGGTTCATCCAGCTTTATGAAATCCAGCAGATGAGCGCGCGTTTCGGCGATTTTCTCCCGAATGGCGTCCGCAAGCGTAACACTCCCCGTGGAGAGACTGGCTCGCCAGAGTAGAGGTTCAACGGCTTGTGCGGTACGAGTGGCCATAGTTTCGGATAGGAATCTAAATGATAATGATTGCCAATCCTAACTATAGATAATACCGATCGCAAGACTTTTGTCCGGGATGTGCGACAGCGCAGTTAAGTCGTTTGCAGCTCTTCGCTGTACAGGATGTTGTTACGCCCCATATGCTTGGCTTCATAAAGCGCTTTATCCGCTTTTTCCAGCGCCGCTTCGACGTCTTCCCCTTCAAAAATGGCAATACCAATACTGATGGTGACATTGGTTGCCACGCTTTCATTGAACATATGCGGGATTTTTAAATCGTACACTTTCTGGCGGATGCGCTCAGCCGTCAGTCGCGCATTCTCAAGTGAGATGTTGGTCAGCAGCACCATAAACTCTTCGCCACCAAAGCGGGCAACGATGTCGCGCGAACGCACAGCGTCACGGATCGCCGCAGAGACGCGGATCAGCGCCTGATCGCCCATCATATGACCGTAGTGGTCGTTGTATGCCTTGAAGTGGTCGATATCCAGCAGCAGAACAAAATGCTCGCCGTTTTCCACTGTTGGCAGGTTATCGAGCCTGGTTTGCAGGCCACGTCGGTTATACAGACCAGTGAGCGGGTCCACCATGGTGAGGTCGGTAAGGGTTTCTCGCTCTTCCAGTAAGCGGGTAAGCAATTCCTGGGCGAAATTGTCATTACGTCTTTGTAAAACGTGATGAATACCAATAGCCACCATCGGCAGGGCAAAGGAGTAGGCCATTCGCAGCCAGCTGTCATGATTGCTTAACCACAGGCAGACGACAAAAGTTGGCAACGAGTGCAACGTAAATGCTTTGATATTACTGACAAAAGCCAGCGAACCAATAAAAAGCACCGTTAATAATGCCATGACCAGATAGGTGGCCTGATCGTGCGTAAGCAACGAAAATTTAGCGGTGATTTGCCAGGCCCACAAAAGACCAAATATCGCTGAAACAACAGGAATATTTATTTTTCGTTTTTTGTTTTTCCAGTGCCAGATGAGCAAACCGATGCTGAGCGTAAAAATAGCGAACAAGGGGATGGATAACAGGCGGACAGAATAGAGCGGGTTTGTTACCGAGAACAGTGCAGAAGCAGCATTCAAGGATAAAAACAAACGTAAAGATAATTGATATTTCTTGTTGACCAAAGAACGCCAGGATTGTGATGTCATATTAGTGCGTTTATTAATATTATTTAATTAAAACAAACAAATAGGTGTTGGTTTGGAATTGTGAGTGCAAAAAAATTCGAATTATAATTATCAGAAAACGGTTACGGCAGTTAACAGGTGAGCAATTTATCACCTTAGACATTTCCTGTCATTATGGGAAAGGTAAAGGTCGATGAATTCTTGTTCCGCATGCTGACAGGTGATAATTATTATCATATGATATTGATTATCATTATTGGTGTGAGAGAGCTAACCATGTTGAGTAAAGCGCTGGGAAGTGCCTGGGGTGTGTTGTTGCCTGGGGTGATCATTGGCGGTCTGATGTTTGCCGATCTCTCTGTCGACATCTGGAAACTGATTATTGTGTCAGGGTTACTGATGACATCGGCGATGATCTGGCATAAGCAATTACGGCACTTTGTGTTGTTGCCATCATGCGTTGCGCTGGTTAGCGGAATGCTGGTGATACTGATGAGTTTGAAATAAAGAAAAAAACGGAAGGAACATCAGAGGGATAATAAGATAATTGGTGCGAGGGGGGGGACTCGAACCCCCACATCCTAAGGACACTAACACCTGAAGCTAGCGCGTCTACCAATTCCGCCACCTTCGCACAGTCATCTTACTATTTTTTGATATCGCCTCGTTGGTGCGAGGGGGGGGACTCGAACCCCCACATCCTAAGGACACTAACACCTGAAGCTAGCGCGTCTACCAATTCCGCCACCTTCGCCCAGTGCGAGCAATATCAACGTGATTTATGGTGCGAGGGGGGGGACTCGAACCCCCACATCCAAAGGACACTAACACCTGAAGCTAGCGCGTCTACCAATTCCGCCACCTTCGCATACCATCGATACTGTAAAAGTATCGTAACCACGGAGGCGCATTCTAGATGTTTTCAGCTTTTCGTCAACAGAAAAGTGCGCGCTATGCCTTGATTGATGCAAAAATGGTCGGAACAGCGACGTCTGTTTGCCGGAAGGTACTGACGCTTATCCGGCAAACAGATCCGGGGATTAC
This sequence comes from Enterobacter soli ATCC BAA-2102, assembly GCF_001654845.1. Lineage (GTDB taxonomy): Bacteria > Pseudomonadota > Gammaproteobacteria > Enterobacterales > Enterobacteriaceae > Enterobacter > Enterobacter soli. The sequence goes on from NZ_LXES01000025.1 coordinate 65,816, forward strand.
TTTTTGGCCTGACGCGTCATCACGGTGCGGTACACCTTAAAGCGTCCGGTCTGGGCAATCACTTCGTGGAAGCCGAAGGTTTCATCCAGCACTTTCGGGTACGCCAGGAAGGCGTTGGCGACGATACGCAGTTCACCACCGCTGTTCAGGTGACGTACTGCGCCGCGGATCAGGGTTTGCGCCGCTTCAAGGCTGGTTTCCATCCCGTCGTGGAACGGCGGGTTAGAGATGATCATGTCAAAGCGACCAGTCACGTCAGAGAAGACGTTGCTGGCGATCACTTCACCTTCAAAACCGTTTGCGGCAAGCGTAGCACGGCTGGCTTCAACCGCTGGCGCACTGACATCACACAAGGTTAAGCGTACTTTTGGTGAATGGCTGGCCAGCACTGTTGCCAGCACGCCCGCACCACAGCCCACGTCCAACACTTTACCTTTGGTATGCGGCGTCAGGGTGGAGAGCAGCAGTTTGCTGCCTACGTCCAGATAGTCGCGGCTGAAAACGCCCGGAAGGGTTTTGATGGTCAAATCATCAAGCTGATATTCGCCCCAGAATTTATCTGCATCAAACGATGGCTGTTTTTCCAGGCGACCGTGGTACAGGCCACAGCGGCGGGCGCTGTCGACTTTGTTCAGCGGCGCGTACTCTTCCAGCATCTGTTCAGCACTGCGCACGCCGCTGCGGTTTTCACCCACTACGAAGATGTCGCAACCCACTGGCAGCAGGGAAAGCAGGTTCATCAGCTGGAATTGCGCTTCAGGTTTATTCTTCGGCCAGTAGTAGATCAGCGTGTCGCAATCGGCAACGTCGCTTTGCTCTGCCACCAGGCTAAAGCGCGCACGCTCGCCCATCTGGCGGCTCAGCACCTGCCAGTGGTGGTAATATTGTGTGTGGGCACGGCTTTCAGCACAGTCGAAACGCGCAGGCAGGTCATCCTGCATATCTCCGGCAAACAGAATACGGCTTTCTTCGAAATCATCACTGTGACGCAGCAAGACTTCACTTGCCGGGGTAAATGCAGACATGAATTGTTCCTCAATAAACTCAGGCGGGGATTATAGTAGGTAGATGGCGCACTTTCGACACATTTGCTATATTTGCGCGCCTGAGAGACAGGAGCTTTCCCTATGACATCCCGACGAGACTGGCAGTTGCAGCAACTGGGTATTACCCAGTGGGCCTTGCGTCGCCCGACGGCGTTGCAGGGTGAAATTGCCATCGCTATTCCTGCGCATGTTCGCCTGGTGATGGTGGCGGAGGCGCTGCCTGCCCTGAATGAAGCCCTTATTGGCGATGTCCTTCTTAGCCTGAAGCTCACGCCCGATCAGGTATTACAGCTGACGCCAGAACGGGTCGCGATGCTGCCTCCTGACAGCCGCTGTAACAGCTGGCGGATGGGAGAGGTGGACGAACTCGCCCTTGAGGGAAGCCAGATCAGCTCTCCCGTGCTGGAAGAGCTAAAAGCAAACCCAAAAGCGCGCAGCGCGCTGTGGCAACAAATCTGCAAATATGAACACGATTTCTTCCCTCACGACGCCTGATCTGACGACAGCGTTCGCGATTGAAACACGCGCCCACGCGTTTCCGTGGAGTGAAAAAACATTCGCCAGTAACCAGGGCGACCGCTATCTGAACTACCGTCTGGATGTCGATGGCACGATGGCCGCATTTGCCATCACTCAGGTCGTTCTGGATGAAGCAACGCTGTTTAACATCGCGGTTGACCCAGCGTTTCAGCGTCGAGGGCTGGGAAGGGAGCTGCTGGAGTATTTAATTCGCGAGCTTGAAACCCGTGACGTTTTCACTCTGTGGCTGGAAGTACGCGCATCGAATGTCGCCGCCATCGCACTCTATGAAAGCTTAGGCTTTAACGAGGCGACAATCCGCCGTAACTACTACCCCACCGCAGAGGGACGTGAAGACGCCATCATCATGGCTCTGCCGCTTGGATAACTAAAATAAGGTTGTAACGATGAAATGGGACTGGATTTTCTTTGATGCCGACGAAACGCTGTTTACGTTTGACTCGTTCGGTGGCCTACAGCGGATGTTTCTGGATTATAGCGTTACCTTCACCGCTGAGGATTTTCAGGACTATCAGGCGGTTAACAAACCGCTGTGGGTGGATTACCAGAACGGTTCTATCACCGCGTTACAGCTGCAACATCAGCGCTTTGATGTGTGGGCAGAGCGTCTGAAGGTGAGCCCAGGTTCACTGAATGATGCCTTCCTGAATGCGATGGCCGATATCTGCGCGCCGCTGCCGGGTGCAGTTTCCCTGCTGGATTCCCTGAAAGGCAAGGCGAAACTGGGCATCATTACCAACGGGTTTACGGCACTACAGCAGATCCGTCTTGAACGTACCGGCCTGCGCGATCATTTCGATGCGCTGGTGATTTCCGAAGAAGTGGGCGTACCAAAACCCGATCCGCGTATTTTTGATTACGCGCTGGCGCAGGCAGGCAACCCTGACCGCGAACGCGTTCTGATGGTCGGGGACACCGCCGAGTCGGATATTCTGGGTGGCATGAACTCCGGTTTGTCGACCGTCTGGCTGAATGCGCACGGTCGCGTGCAGCCTGAAGGTATCCAGCCGACCTGGACCGTCTCGTCATTGAACGAACTGGAGCAACTCCTGTGTAAACAATGATTGCCTGCCCCCTGTTGATGGGTAAAATAGCCGCAATTTTGTATTCCATGATGCGTGGCGTGCTGCCGCGCTTATAAAAGAAGATTTGATTATGACGTTGTCTCCTTATCTGCAAGAGGTGGCCAAGCGCCGCACTTTTGCCATTATCTCTCACCCGGATGCCGGTAAAACGACCATCACCGAAAAGGTGCTGCTGTTCGGACAGGCTATTCAGACTGCCGGTACGGTTAAAGGCCGTGGCTCCAGCCAGCACGCGAAATCCGACTGGATGGAGATGGAAAAGCAGCGTGGTATTTCGATTACCACCTCCGTGATGCAGTTCCCGTATCACGACTGCCTGGTGAACCTGCTGGATACCCCGGGCCACGAAGACTTCTCTGAAGATACCTACCGTACGCTGACGGCGGTTGACTGCTGTCTGATGGTGATCGACGCCGCAAAAGGTGTAGAAGACCGTACCCGTAAGCTGATGGAAGTTACCCGTCTGCGCGATACGCCGATCCTCACCTTTATGAACAAACTCGACCGTGACATCCGCGATCCGATGGAAGTGATGGATGAAGTGGAAAGCGAGCTGAAGATCGCCTGTGCGCCAATTACCTGGCCAATCGGCTGCGGTAAGTTGTTTAAAGGTGTTTACCACCTTTATAAAGATGAGACTTACCTGTATCAGACCGGTAAAGGCCACACCATTCAGGAAGTGCGTGTGGTGAAAGGCCTGGACAACCCGGAGCTGGACGTAGCGGTAGGCGAAGAGCTGGCCGCACAGCTGCGCGACGAGCTGGAGCTGGTGAAAGGCGCGTCTCACGAGTTTGGCAAAGAACTGTTCCTGGCAGGCGAAATTACCCCGGTCTTCTTCGGTACCGCGCTGGGTAACTTTGGTGTTGACCATATGCTCGACGGTCTGGTGGAGTGGGCGCCGCGCCCGATGCCACGCAAAACCGACACCCGTGAAGTGGTCGCGCAGGAAGAGAAGTTCACCGGTTTCGTGTTTAAAATTCAGGCCAACATGGACCCGAAACACCGCGACCGCGTGGCCTTTATGCGCGTTGTGTCCGGTAAATATGAGAAAGGCATGAAGCTGCGCCAGGTGCGTATCGGTAAAGACGTGGTGATCTCCGATGCGCTGACCTTTATGGCGGGCGATCGTTCTCACGTTGAAGAAGCGTACCCGGGTGACATCATCGGCTTGCATAACCACGGCACGATCCAGATTGGTGATACCTTCACCCAGGGCGAAATGATGAAGTTCACCGGCATCCCGAACTTTGCGCCGGAGCTGTTCCGTCGTATTCGTCTGCGCGATCCTCTGAAGCAGAAACAGCTGCTGAAAGGCCTGGTACAGCTTTCCGAAGAGGGTGCAGTACAGGTGTTCCGCCCAATCGCGAACAACGATCTGATCGTGGGTGCGGTCGGTGTGCTGCAGTTTGACGTGGTAGTTGCGCGTCTTAAGAGCGAATACAACGTTGAAGCGATTTACGAATCTGTAAACGTGGCGACCGCGCGCTGGGTTGAGTGTTCTGACGTGAAGAAATTCGAAGAATTTAAGCGTAAGAACGAGATCCAGCTGGCGCTCGATGGCGGCGATAACCTGACGTACATCGCCCCAACCATGGTTAACCTGAACCTGACGCAGGAACGCTATCCTGATGTTCAGTTCCGCAAAACGCGCGAACACTAATCCCCTCTCAGAGCACGGTTTTCACCGTGCTCTTCTTAATTCCCTGCCTTATTAGACCCTTGCGGAATGTTCTTAAATCATCCCGTTCTTCGTTGTTTCGCCTGTTTTTTGACCGATTCTGAATGCGACACCGCGAGACTGTTCTATATTTAACTCAGTGTTTAACCTCGTCGTCGGGTGAATTGACTGTTTTGTTACATGAAATTGGTTTCCCTTACTGACTGTTGGTTTATTCACAGCATTTACAACTAACGAAAAGGAACGTTAGCCGCTCAAATAGCGAGCAAACTACAGGAACACATCGATGAATATGACAAGACCTAAGATTTCAAAATCTCTGCTGGCCATAGCCCTGGGGTGCATCGTAACAAGTGGTTCTGCTTTTGCAGAAAACACCACGATGGATAAAGCTCAGTCCGCGGCGACAAGCACGGGGGAAAAAATCGATAGCTCGATGAATAAAGTCGGTAACTTTATGGATGACAGCGCCATCACCGCCAAAGTGAAAGCCGCGCTGGTGGACGATAAAAACATCAAGAGTACCGATATCTCCGTCAAAACAGAGCGCAGCGTCGTTATGCTGAGCGGTTTTGTGGAAAGCCAGACCCAGGCTGAACAGGCTGTTTCGGTTGCAAAAGGGGTAGAAGGTGTAACCTCCGTCAGCGACAAATTGCATGTCCGCGACAGTAAAAATGGCTCTATGAAGGGCTATGCCGGTGATGCTGCAACCACCAGTGAAATCAAAGCCAAACTGCTGGCTGATGACGTCGTACCGTCACGCAAAGTGAAAGTAGAAACAACCGATGGTGTGGTTCAGTTGTCCGGTACTGTTGATTCCCCGGCGCAAGTTGAGCGTGCCGAAGCCATTGCGAAAGCGGTTGATGGCGTCAAAAGCGTCAAAAACGATCTGAAATCGAAGTAACACATCGCAATTCGTTCTTCTGACTGAGGCCAGAAGACGGAATAAGAATTACACCTGGAATCATTAGCAGTGAATGCTCGCGACTTGCGGTCGACATTAACTATGGTAAAGGAGAGTCTTATGTTTCGATGGGGCATTATATTTCTGGTTATCGCGTTAATTGCCGCCGCGCTGGGCTTTGGTGGTCTGGCGGGTACAGCGGCAGGTGCAGCGAAAATTGTCTTCGTTGTCGGTATTATTCTGTTCCTGGTCAGCCTGTTTACCGGACGACGCCGTCCGTAGCGACACACACTCTGACAGCAACATTAAAGCCAGTCTTCCGACTGGCTTTTTCTGGTTTGAGCCTGGCGTAAGGTGTAGGTTACTGTGTATTCACAAAACAAATAACACAGGAAAGCAGAGGTGGGGCAACGAATTCCCGTTACGCTCGGCAATATTACGCCGCTGGCGCTTAAGCCGTTTCATCCCGGCCAGCTTGCACTGGTGTGCGAGGGCGGTGGGCAGCGCGGCATCTTCACGTCCGGCGTGCTGGACGAGTTTATGCGTGCGCAATTCAACCCATTCGACCTTTTTTTAGGCACCTCAGCGGGGGCGCAAAACCTCTCTGCCTATGTCTGTAACCAGCCGGGCTATGCCCGCAAAGTGATCATGCGTTACACCACCTCGCGGGATTTCTTTAATCCTGTGCGCTTTGTTCGCGGCGGGAATCTTATCGATCTCGACTGGTTGTTAGATTCCACCTCCAGCCAGATGCCGCTGGCGATGGACACGGCGTCGCGGCTGTTCGACACCGGTAAAGAGTTTTGGATGTGTGCCAGTCGGGGCGACGACTACACGCCGGGGTATTTTTCACCGCAAAAAGAGAACTGGCTCGATATTATTCGTGCCTCCAGCGCCATTCCGGGGTTCTATCGCACTGGCGCAATGCTTGATGGTGTGAGCTATCTTGACGGCGGTATCAGCGATGCGGTACCGGTGCAGGAAGCCGCGCGCAGAGGCGCTAAAACCATTGTGGTGATCCGCACGGTGCCTTCACAAATGTACTACACCCCGCAGTGGTTCAAGCGCATGGAGCGCTGGCTGGGGGAGAGCAGCCTGCAACCGCTGGTGAATATCGCCCAGCGACATGAAGCGAGCTACGGCGCAATGCAACGCTTTATCGAAAAACCGCCGGGTAAGCTGCGGATCTTTGAGATCTATCCGCCGAAACCGCTGCTGAGTATGGCGCTGGGCAGCCGTTTACCTGCGCTGCGTGATGACTACAAAACAGGGCGGCTCTGCGGGCGCTACTTCCTGGCAACGGTAGGTAAACTGCTGGCCGAGCACCCGCCTTTCCACCGGCATAAACGGATCATCGCTCCGCCTGCCATTGTGGCAAACGACGCGCTGGCTATGCCGCGAGTGGACATTCCACAGGTACAGGCGAATGACACAACATTTGATAACGAGGATCTGGCGTGACGCACCGCTTTGTCGATACCCATTGCCACTTTGATTTTCCGCCCTTTACCGGTAATGAAGAACAGAGCATCGATCGCGCCGCACAGGCAGGCGTTCAGGCGATCATCGTGCCGGCTATCGAAGCGGCTTACTTCGACCGTGTACAGGATCTCGCCCGGCGGTATGATGCGCTGTACGCCGCGATAGGCCTGCATCCGATAGTGATTGAGCACCATCAGGACGAGCACATCGACAGGCTGGATGAGATATTACGCACGCCGGAAAAGAAACGGGTGGCTATTGGAGAGATCGGCCTGGATCTCTATCGCGAAGATCCACATTTTGAACGCCAGCAGACGATCCTCGACGCTCAGCTCCGGCTGGCAAAGCAGCACGATCTGCCGGTGATCCTCCACTCGCGCCGTACCCACGACAAACTGGCTCTGCACCTGAAACGCATGAATTTACCCCGTACCGGCGTGGTGCATGGGTTTTCCGGCAGTTTGCAGCAGGCAGAACGCTTTATCGGGCTGGGCTATCGCATTGGTGTTGGTGGGACGATTACCTACCCGCGAGCCAGCAAGACCCGGGAGGTGATGGCACAGCTACCGCTGACGGCGTTATTGCTGGAAACCGACGCTCCCGACATGCCGCTGAACGGTTTTCAGGGGCAACCTAATCGCCCGGAACAGGCGGCGCGTGTGTTCGACACGCTATGTGAACTGCGCAGCGAGCCTGCGGATGTGATTGCGGATGCCTTGCTCAACAACACCCGCTCGCTGTTTGGCATTGAGCTATAGATAGAGCGCCGGGCGGATCACAGTGATCTGCTCATTTTCCAGCGCCAACGCCAGTGGCTCAATATCGGCGGGCGTTGCGCTACGCCAGCTTGCCGCCTCACCGTAAACCCCCTGGGCATGAAACGCGTTGATCCTCACCGGGACATTGCCCAGCGAGCGAATAAACACGATCAGCGCCTTCACATGTTCCAGATAATCGCACTGGTCAGGGATAACCAGTAACCGCAGTTCGGTCAGCCGGTTATGCTGCGCAAGCAAGCGGATGCTGTGCTTAATTTGCGGGTTTTCACGCCCGGTCAGGTAGCGGTGATGTTCGTTCCCCCAGGCTTTGAGATCCAGCATGGCACCATCGAAAACCGGCAATAACTTCTGCCAGCCGGTTTCCCCGAGCAGGCCGTTACTGTCAACCAGACGGGTCAGATGATGAAGGGCTGGCTCTGCTTTCATCGCCGTGAACAGTGCCACCAGAAACGGTAATTGCGTTGTGGCCTCACCGCCGCTCACGGTGATGCCATCAATAAACGGTGCGACTTTGCGAATGTGTGCGAGGATATCGTCCACGCTGAAGCGTTGCGCCATCGGTGTGGCCTGCTGCTGGCAAAGATGCAGGCAGGTATCACACTGTTTACAGTCGCTTTCCTGCCACCAGACTCGCCCGGCCTGAATATTCAGCGCATCGTGCGGACAATGGGGAACGCAATCGCCGCAGTCGTTGCAGCGGCCGATGGTCCACGGGTTATGGCAGGTTTTACAACGCAGGTTACAGCCCTGAAGGAACAGCGCCAGGCGGCTGCCTGGCCCGTCCACGCAGGAGAAGGGGATAATCTGACTAACTAAAGCGCATCTGTTGTTCATGGCTTACCACCCGTGGCTGGCGATCCAGGATACGCGTATTGCGTGCGGCTTCTTCTCCAAGCCACGTGGTTTGGGTGCGCGACCCTTCCTCGCGGTATTTTTGCAGGTCCGATAATCGCACCATGTATCCGGTCACGCGGACCAGATCGTTGCCCGCCACGTTGGCCGTAAATTCGCGCATTCCGGCGTTAAAGGCTCCCAGACACAGTTGCACTACTGCCTGCGGGTTACGTTTTACCGTCTCTTCCAGGGTCAGAATATCGCTGATACCGGAAGGATAATGCTGGTGATGTGGCGCAACCGCCAGCAGATGGCTAATTGGGTCGGGTTCATCACCGTACGGCAGACGCGCGCCTGGCGTTGTCCCGATGTCTGAACTTATCCCGGACTGCGCGTGCAGCAGGGCATGGTGATTCCAGCCATGCTTCACCGGCGTATTTTCGACAAAGGCGGCGAGCTGTGCGCTGATGCGATAACCCAGCGCGTTGGCCTGTTCATCTTTACCGTAACGCCCGTCGATCCCGGCTTTTTCACACAGCGTATTTACCGCCTCAGCAAGACCATACATGCCAAACATCGGTACAAAACGATCGGCATCTATCAGCCCCTCTTTCACCAGGAAGCTATTCTCAAAGAAGCCCGATTGTTCATACAGGAAGTCGCAGCGCGCGTTGATGATGGTGATTTGCTGCTGGCAGTAGTGTGGAAGTGTGAGGGTGAAGAAATCATCAGGCGAATCGCTCTGTTCAGCAATGGCTTTCAGGTTGAGGCGTACCAGCGTGCTACCGCCACCTGCCAGCGGCAGAGAGTTGTAACAACTGACCACCCCATAACGACCTTTTGTGAAAATTTTATCATTCATCGGGCCGTTAGAAATATGAGGTTTACTGCACTCACAAATATTTTTCGCCACCTCAAGCAGCAGGTCATCTGGTGTAATTTCAGGATCATAAATAAAGGTTAAATTCGGCGCAACCTGCTTCAGTTCAGCATCTGCGCGCAAAATTGCCCGTGTGACAGGTGTATCCATCGGGCCGATATTGGCGTGCATAAAGGCATCCGGTAGTGTTCTGTCGAGATAGCGCCAGAAACGTTTTATTCTGCTATCGATTTCTTCTTGTGTTAGAATTCTAACATACGGTTGCAATAGCGCATCAAGTTGGCCCAGATACACGGGCATTGATGTGACGGATGGAACATGGTGGTAAAGGATGGTTAACAGTGAGAGGGCATCATCAAGATCTTTCGCCCCTTCCAGCTCCAGCCATTCTGAACCGTTTGCCAGAAATTTTGCGTAATCCGGCAGAACATACCGGGGTTTGTAAGGCGCGTGGCCTTCGAACATGTCGCAGATAAAACCCGCGTCCAGCGCCGCTCTGGCGGCCTGCGGCAACGCAGGATAGGGAAGGGTGTTTTCCGCCTCCAGCGCCAGAAAATGACGTTTTTGCTCAGGTGTGAGTACCGGGCTTGTCACAATGTGCTGGCAACGTTGTTGCAGGGCGTCAGGGCTGGAGTGGGACATATTCACTTCCTTTATTGTTCTGCGATTGATGAGCGAATTGTAGGAAGTCACCCCACGGAGGCTTTTGATCCGACAGGGGTAATCGCTGCTTTAGTCAGCAGTTTGAGTAAAAAAGTTTGAAGTTGATCTCGTTACAGCAATGCAAATTTGTACGAAGTTTTCATTAACTGTGATGAATGTCGAAGTGTGAATGCGAGTGGATGTTAGAATACTAACAGAACCGCAAGGTGAAATTTTATACGGCGATGCCGTTGGAGAATGTTATGACCGATTTAACTGCAAGCAGCCTGCGTGCGTTGAAACTGATGGACCTGACCACCCTGAACGATGACGACACCAATGAGAAAGTCATCGCTCTGTGCCATCAGGCGAAAACGCCTGTCGGTAACACCGCAGCTATCTGTATCTACCCTCGCTTTATCCCGATTGCACGTAAGACTCTGAACGAGCAGGGCACCCCGGATGTGCGTATTGCAACCGTGACTAACTTCCCGCACGGCAATGACGATATCGACATTGCGCTGGCAGAAACCCGCGCGGCGATTGCTTACGGTGCTGACGAAGTTGACGTGGTGTTCCCGTACCGCGCGCTGATCGCGGGCAACGAACAGGTTGGTTTTGACCTGGTGAAAGCCTGTAAAGACGCCTGCGCAGCGGCAAACGTGCTGCTTAAAGTGATCATCGAAACCGGTGAGCTGAAAGAAGAATCTCTGATCCGCAAGGCCTCTGAAATCTCCATCAAAGCCGGTGCCGATTTCATCAAAACCTCTACCGGTAAAGTGCCGGTTAACGCCACTCCGGAAAGCGCACGCATCATGATGGAAGTGATCCGCGATATGGGCGTGTCCAAAACCGTTGGTTTCAAACCAGCAGGCGGCGTACGTACCGCAGAAGACGCGCAGACGTTCCTGGCCATTGCTGATGACCTGTTCGGCGCAGACTGGGCGGATTCCCGTCACTACCGCTTCGGCGCATCCAGCCTGCTGGCAAGCCTGCTCAAAGCACTGGGTCACGGCGACGGTAAGAGCGCAAGCAGCTACTAATATTTGAATGGCCGGGAGCGCATAGCGATCCCGGCCAACTTCGGGAGGTTACCGTGTTTCTCGCACAAGAAATTATTCGTAAAAAACGTGATGGTCATGCATTAAGCGACGAAGAGATCCGCTTTTTTATCAACGGCATTCGCGATAATACCGTCTCTGAAGGGCAAATTGCTGCTCTGGCGATGACCATCTTCTTCCATGATATGTCGATGCCTGAGCGTGTCTCGTTGACCATGGCGATGCGAGATTCTGGGACCGTTCTGGACTGGAAAAGCCTCAACCTTAACGGCCCGATTGTTGATAAACACTCTACCGGCGGTGTGGGTGACGTTACCTCACTGATGCTTGGCCCAATGGTTGCGGCCTGTGGCGGTTATATTCCGATGATCTCCGGGCGCGGCCTGGGTCACACCGGCGGCACGCTGGACAAACTGGAAGCCATTCCGGGCTTCGACATCTTCCCGGATGACAATCGCTTCCGCGAAATTATTAAAGACGTTGGTGTGGCAATTATCGGCCAGACCAGCTCTCTTGCACCGGCAGACAAGCGTTTCTACGCCACCCGCGATATTACCGCGACCGTTGACTCCATCCCGCTGATCACCGCCTCAATCCTCGCCAAAAAACTGGCGGAAGGCCTGGATGCGCTGGTGATGGACGTGAAAGTGGGCAGCGGTGCGTTTATGCCAACCTATGAACTTTCTGCCCAGCTTGCCGAAGCGATCGTTGGTGTCTCCAACGGTGCTGGCGTGCGCACCACTGCGCTGCTGACGGACATGAATCAGGTGCTGGCATCCAGCGCAGGTAACGCTGTTGAAGTGCGTGAAGCCGTGCAGTTCCTGACGGGTGAATACCGTAACCCACGTCTGTTCGACGTCACCATGGCACTGTGCGTTGAGATGCTTATCTCCGGCAAGCTTGCCAAAGATGACGCCGAGGCGCGGGCGAAATTGCACGCCGTGCTGGATAACGGCAAAGCGGCGGAGATCTTCGGTCGCATGGTAGCCGCGCAGAAAGGCCCAACCGATTTCGTGGAAAACTACGCGAAATACCTGCCAACCGCGACGCTCAGCAAGGCGGTTTATGCCGATACGGAAGGCTTTATTTCTACAATGGACACTCGTGCGCTTGGTATGGCTGTGGTGTCGATGGGCGGCGGTCGCCGTCAGGCTTCGGACACGATTGATTACAGTGTTGGCTTTACCGACATGGTTCGCCTGGGCGACAGCGTTGACGGCCAACGTCCGCTGGCGGTTATCCACGCGAAAGATGAAAACAGCTGGCAGGAAGCGGCGAAGGCGGTGAAAGCGGCCATTACGCTTGACGATAAAGCACCAGAAAGCTCACCTTCGGTCTATCGTCGCATCACTGAATAACTGTATACTGATCTGATCGCTATTTTTTGAAGCACTAAGTACGGAGAACAATTATGAAACGTGCATTTATTATGGTGCTGGACTCATTCGGCATCGGCGCAACCGAAGATGCAGAACGTTTTGGTGACGTGGGTTCCGATACCATGGGTCACATCGCTGAAGCCTGTGCCAAAGGCGAAGCAGACAACGGTCGTAAAGGCCCTCTGACTCTGCCAAACCTGACCAGCCTCGGCCTGGTGAAAGCGCATGAAGGTTCTACCGGCAAAATCGCAGCCGGTATGGACGGCAACGCGGAAGTGGTTGGCGCATACGCCTGGGCGCATGAGCTCTCTTCCGGTAAAGATACCCCGTCTGGTCACTGGGAAATCGCCGGTGTGCCGGTTCTGTTCGACTGGGGCTACTTCTCCGATCATCAGAACAGCTTCCCGCAGGAACTGCTGGATAAACTGGTGAAGCGTGCAAACCTGCCGGGCTACCTCGGTAACTGCCACTCCTCCGGTACCGTGATTCTGGATGAACTGGGCGAAGAGCATATGAAAACCGGCAAACCGATTTTCTATACCTCTGCTGACTCCGTGTTCCAGATTGCCTGCCACGAAGAGACCTACGGCCTGGATAAGCTGTACGAGCTGTGCGAAATCGCCCGTGAAGAATTGACCGAAGGCGGTTACAACATCGGCCGTGTTATCGCGCGTCCGTTTATCGGCAACAAAGCGGGTAATTTCCAGCGTACCGGCAACCGTCATGACCTGGCCGTTGAGCCGCCAGCACCGACAGTGCTGCAAAAACTGGTTGAAGAGAAAGACGGTCACGTGGTTTCCGTGGGTAAAATCGCGGACATCTATGCCAACTGCGGTATCACTAAAAAAGTGAAAGCTACCGGTCTGGATGCGCTGTTCGATGCCACTATCAAAGAGATGAAAGAAGCGGGCGACAAGACCATTGTCTTTACCAACTTCGTGGACTTCGACTCCTCCTGGGGACACCGTCGCGATATCGCCGGTTATGCTGCGGGTCTGGAGCTGTTCGACCGCCGTCTGCCAGAGCTGATGGAGCTGGTGGGTGAAGATGACATTCTGATCCTGACCGCTGACCACGGCTGTGACCCAAGCTGGACCGGTACTGACCACACCCGTGAGCACATTCCGGTGCTGGTGTATGGTCCAAAAGTGAAACCGGGTTCTCTGGGCCACCGTGAAACCTTCGCGGATATTGGCCAGACAATTGCAAAATACTTTGGTACGTCTGACATGGAATATGGCAAGGCTATGTTCTGAATGACATTGGGTGCGGTCTGATGCCCTCACCCCAACCCTCTCCCACAGGGAGAGGGAGAAATTAAATGAAAAGGAACTGAAGATGGCAACTCCACACATTAACGCAGAAATGGGCGATTTCGCTGACGTTGTTCTGATGCCAGGCGACCCGCTGCGTGCGAAGCACATTGCTGAAACCTTCCTGGAAGACGTGCGTGAAGTGAACAACGTGCGTGGCATGTTGGGCTTCACCGGGACTTACAAAGGCCGCAAGATCTCTGTCATGGGTCACGGTATGGGTATCCCATCCTGCTCCATCTACACCAAAGAGCTGATCACCGATTTCGGCGTAAAGAAAATCATCCGTGTAGGCTCCTGCGGCGCGGTTCGTATGGACGTTAAGCTGCGTGATATCGTTATCGGTATGGGTGCATGTACCGATTCCAAAGTTAACCGTATGCGTTTCAAAGATCATGACTTCGCAGCAATCGCTGACTTCGGTATGGTCCGTGACGCGGTTGACGCGGCAAAAGCGCTGGGCGTTGATGCTCGTGTAGGTAACATCTTCTCTGCCGATCTGTTCTATGCACCAGACGGCGGCGAAATGTTCGACGTGATGGAAAAATACGGCATCCTGGGCGTGGAAATGGAAGCGGCAGGCATCTACGGCGTAGCGGCTGAGTTTGGTGCGAAAGCGCTGACCATCTGCACCGTGTCTGACCACATCCGTACGCACGAGCAGACCACGGCTGCTGAGCGTCAGACCACATTCAACGACATGATCAAAATCGCGCTGGAATCCGTTCTGCTGGGCGATAAAGAGTAATTCTGTCTCTTCCCTCCCTCTCCCTGTGGGAGAGGGCCGGGGTGAGGGCACCAGGCCGCACCTAGCGCACCGCCCGCGCAATCCACGCCGACAATTCACGTAGCTCTTTTTCCTGTTCCGGGAAATCTGCCAGCAACGCATCACACTCCTGTTGAAGCACGTCCGGGTGATAAAGACAGCCCTGCAAACGTGCCGCCAGCGCTTCTAACGGGGCCGGGTTCAGGCTGTCGGTAAAGACCTGCGTCCGGGTGATATGGCCTTTCTCAACGTCAAAATGCAGCTCCACGCCGCCCCAGGTAAAGCGCTCATCCAGCAAGTGTGAAAACGCCGGGGCCTGACCGAAGTTCCACTCCCAGCTGCTCTGGCGGGCAAAGGTTTCAGCGAAGTTTGGCAGATCGGGCGTTTTGTCGGGTGAAATCACCTCTGCTTCGACGCGTTCACCATAATAGGTAAAGAACGCCTCGCGTATAGCATCGCAAATCTGTTCGTGCGTGACGCCAGGCAGCAGCTCAACCAGATTCGCCACGCGACCGCGCACGGAAGTGATGCCTTTCGCCTGTAGCTTTTTCTTGTCCGGGTTGAGGTAGTTGGCCAGACGGCTGAGATCGGCGTTGAGCAACAGCGTGCCGTGATGGAAACCGCGGTCTTTGGTTTCGCGATACGCCGAGCCGGAAACCTTGCGATCGCCTTCCTCAGTACTGACCACCAGATCGTTACGCCCGGACGCTTCAGCCTGAACGCCAAGCGCATTCAGCGCGTTGAGCACAATGGCTGTGGAGATGGTTTTGTCGTACTCCGGTTTACCCGCCATAAAGGTAAAGCAGGTATTACCCAGGTCATGAAACACCGCGCCGCCCCCGCTGCTACGACGTGCCAGTCGGACATTATCCTCTTCCATACGCCGCGTGTTGCACTCTTTCCATGGGTTTTGCGCCCGGCCAATGACCACGGTATCGGCGTTACGCCACAGGAAAAGCACGCGTTGGGTGGCGGGCATCTGGCGGAAGATGCACTCTTCTACTGCCAGATTGAACCAGGGATCGTAAGAGTCAGAGATAAGCAGGCGTAACGTCGTCATGGCAAAGTTCCTTTTCCGAATCATTCGCCTACTTTATCACTAATCTTTCTTCTCGCTCTCTTCCTCTTCGGGAATCGACTTGCTGGCGGTCAGCAGGAAGGGCGATTGCTGCCAGCGCGTGCGTTTTCCCTGCAACAGGGTTCGCGCCAGTACCACGCCAATGGCCAGCGAAAGCAGCAACATCAGGCGCAGAATATTGGTGGTGTTATCCACCTGTTTGGCTTCGGTAGGCAGCGTGTGGGTGTCGAGCGTCAGGCGCAAATACCCCAGTGGGCCATTTTTCCCCTGAATAGGTTCGACGATTTGCTGGTTGAAGTAGCCCCCGGCTTTTTTACCGTCCAGCGCCAGCCTGTCGCGCACGTCGACGTGCTCGCCTGCGCGGGCGATCAGGTCGCCCTGTTCGTCATAGACACCGGCGTCCAGAATACGGCTGTTCTCCGTCAGCAGGCGTAATACCTGGCCTATCCGCTTGTCGTCCGGCGTTTCAGTACGCATAGACGGCGCAACGTTAAGGGTCACCTGACGCGCCAGCGTGCGGGCCAGTTCTTCAAGTTGCGGATTGCGTTGCCGTTGATGATTCTGGCTAAACCATGATGCCCCTTGCATCAGCGCCACCAGGAGCGCCAGACAGATAAGGACAATCACGGCACGATGAAGCCGGAATTTCAGTTTTGCGCGAGCCATATTCCACCTGCTGAAAATTTACGGCTTAATGTTGCCAGAAGTGATGGTTACAGGGTAGCCTCATGCGTTATTTTCCCTCTGGAACCTTCCGGCGCGAACGAAATTACAGGAGCTTCAATGCCGAACATTACCTGGTGCGACCTGCCAACGGATGTCTCTTTATGGCCAGGATTGCCGCTCTCTTTAAGTGGTGATGAGGTGATGCCTCTGGATTACCACGCCGGTCGTAGCGGCTGGCTGCTGTACGGACGCGGCCTGGACAAGCAACGCCTGACGCAATATCAAACCAAACTGGGCGCTGCGATGGTGATTGTCGCGGCCTGGTGCGTGGAAGATTACCAGGTTATTCGCCTGGCCGGCTCCCTGACGCAGCGCGCCACACGCCTGGCACACGATGCCGGGCTGGACGTAGCCCCGCTGGGCAAAATCCCGCATCTGAAAACGCCGGGTTTACTGGTCATGGACATGGACTCTACCGCCATCCAGATTGAGTGCATCGACGAAATCGCCAAACTGGCCGGCAGCGGCGAGCTGGTGGCAGAAGTGACGGAGCGTGCGATGCGCGGCGAACTGGACTTCACCGCAAGCCTCAGACAGCGCGTGGCGACCCTGAAAGGGGCTGATGCCAACATTCTGCGTCAGGTGCGTGATGAGCTGCCGCTAATGCCAGGGCTGACGCAGTTGGTGCTGAAGCTGGAAACGCTGGGCTGGAAAGTGGCCATTGCGTCTGGCGGTTTTACCTTCTTTGCCGATTACCTGCGTGACAAGCTGCGCCTGACCACCGTGGTGGCGAACGAGCTGGAGATCATGGACGGTAAACTTACCGGTCAGGTGATCGGCGATATCGTGGACGCCCAGTACAAAGCCAATACGCTGAACCGTCTGGCAGAGAAATATGAAATTCCGGTCGTGCAGACCGTGGCGATTGGTGATGGCGCCAATGATCTGCCGATGATCAAAGCAGCGGGTCTGGGCATTGCTTACCATGCCAAGCCAAAAGTGAATGAAAAGACGGAAGTCACTATCCGTCATGCTGACCTGATGGGGGTGTTCTGCATTCTCTCTGGCAGCATCAATCAGAAATAGTTTTGCGTTTGTAGGCCGGGTAAGCGTGAGCGCCACCCGGCTCACAGGCGGCACTGAAATAACGAGGTAAACCGTGGCGAAAGCTCCAAAACGCGCATTTGTCTGTAATGAATGTGGTGCGGATTATCCGCGCTGGCAGGGGCAATGCAGCGCCTGTCATGCCTGGAACACCATTACTGAAGTGCGTGGTGTGGCGGCTTCGCCGAGCGTTGCCCGCAATGAACGCCTGAGCGGCTATGCGGGGAATGCCGGTGTGGCGAAAGTCCAGAAGCTTTCCGACATCAGCCTGGAAGAGCTGCCGCGTTTCTCCACCGGATTCAAAGAGTTCGACCGCGTGCTGGGCGGTGGTGTGGTGCCGGGGAGCGCCATTCTCATCGGCGGCAACCCGGGAGCGGGTAAATCGACGCTGCTGCTGCAAACTCTGTGCAAACTCGCCGAGCAGATGAAAACCCTGTACGTCACGGGGGAAGAGTCATTGCAGCAGGTGGCGATGCGTGCGCACCGTCTTGGTCTGCCGACCGGCAACCTGAACATGCTCTCGGAAACCAGCATCGAACAAATCTGCATGATTGCCGAAGAAGAGCAGCCGAAGCTGATGGTGATCGACTCCATCCAGGTGATGCACATGGCGGATATCCAGTCTTCGCCGGGCAGCGTGGCTCAGGTGCGTGAAACCGCAGCCTATCTGACGCGCTTTGCCAAAACGCGCGGCGTGGCGATTGTGATGGTCGGCCACGTGACCAAAGATGGCTCGCTGGCCGGGCCGAAAGTGCTCGAACACTGTATCGACTGCTCCGTGATGCTCGATGGCGATGCGGATTCCCGTTTCCGTACGCTGCGTAGCCATAAAAACCGTTTCGGCGCGGTAAACGAGCTGGGCGTCTTTGCCATGACCGAGCAGGGGCTGCGCGAAGTCAGCAACCCCTCCGCCATTTTCCTGAGCCGCGGGGATGAAATCACCTCCGGCAGCTCGGTGATGGTGTTGTGGGAAGGAACGCGACCGCTGCTCGTCGAAATTCAGGCGCTGGTCGATGTCTCGATGATGGGCAATCCAAGGCGCGTGGCAGTTGGTCTGGAGCAGAACCGCCTGGCGATCCTGCTGGCAGTATTGCACCGTCACGGCGGCCTGCAAATGGCGGATCAGGACGTCTTTGTTAACGTGGTGGGCGGCGTCAAGGTGACGGAAACCAGTGCCGACCTGGCGCTGCTGCTGGCGATGGTCTCCAGCCTGCGTGACAGGCCACTGCCGCAGGATCTGGTGGTATTTGGCGAAGTGGGGCTGGCCGGTGAAATCCGCCCGGTACCGAGCGGCCAGGAGCGTATCTCCGAGGCGGCGAAACACGGCTTCCGCCGGGCGATTGTTCCGGCGGCCAACGTGCCGAAAAAGATCCCGGAAGGGATGCAGGTCTTTGGCGTGAAAAAACTCGCGGATGCGTTAAACGTCTTTGACGACTTATAATTACGTATTCGATTTTGCAGGAGGCACCGTAATTTATGTCAGCATTTGACTATCTCAAGACCGCAATTCGCCAGAAAGGCTGCACCTTGCAGCAGGTGGCGGATGCCAGCGGTATGACCAAAGGCTATCTGAGCCAACTCCTGAATGCCAAAATCAAAAGCCCTAGCGCACAAAAGCTGGAAGCATTGCATCGCTTCCTGGGGCTTGAATTCCCGCGTATGCAAAAGAACATCGGCGTGGTTTTCGGCAAATTTTACCCGCTGCATACCGGGCATATCTATCTGATCCAGCGAGCCTGTAGCCAGGTTGATGAGCTGCATATCATCATGGGTTACGACGAAAAACGTGACCGCGAATTGTTCGAAGACAGCGCCATGTCGCAACAGCCGACGGTGCCGGATCGCCTGCGCTGGCTGCTCCAGACCTTTAAGTATCAGAAAAATATTCGTATTCATGCGTTCAATGAAGAGGGTATGGAGCCGTATCCGCACGGCTGGGACGTGTGGAGCAATGGCGTGAAAGCCTTTATGGAAGAGAAGGGGATTGCGCCTAACTGGATCTACACCTCTGAAGAGCTTGATGCCCCACAGTTCCGCGAGCATCTGGGTACCGAAACGGTGCTCATCGATCCAAAACGCACCTTTATGAGCATCAGCGGGGCGCAGATCCGTGAAAACCCGTTCCGCTACTGGGATTACATTCCGACCGAAGTGAAACCGTTCTTTGTGCGTACAGTAGCCATTCTGGGTGGTGAGTCGAGCGGTAAGTCGACGCTGGTCAACAAGCTGGCGAACATCTTTAACACCACCAGTGCCTGGGAGTACGGGCGTGATTATGTCTTCTCACATCTGGGCGGCGATGAGATGGCACTCCAGTATTCCGACTACGATAAGATTGCCCTTGGACACGCGCAGTACATTGATTTTGCTGTGAAATACGCCAATAAGGTGGCGTTTATCGATACCGATTTCGTCACCACGCAGGCGTTCTGTAAAAAGTACGAAGGGCGCGAGCACCCGTTCGTCCAGGCGCTGATTGATGAATATCGCTTCGACCTGGTGATCCTGCTGGAAAACAACACGCCGTGGGTGGCCGATGGGATGCGCAGCCTTGGCAGCTCGGTAGACCGAAAAGAGTTCCAGACCATGCTGGTGGAGATGCTGCGCGAGAATAACGTGGAGTTTGTCCATGTCGAAGAGTCAGACTATGACAACCGCTTCCTGCGCTGCGTGGAGCTGGTGAAGGAAATGATGGGCGAGCAGGGGTAACTTCCCCCTCACCCTAACCCTCTCCCCATCGGGGAGAGGGGATTGCACAGAGCCGTCTTTTCCCCCTCGCCCCTACGGGGAGAGGGCCGGGGTGAGGGGGAAACAAGCAACTCAAAAAGCCACCACCACTTTCCCGCGCATATGCCCGTCCAGCACTTTACGGTGTGCCTCACTGATGCTTTCCACGCTCAATCCGTGCAGCGTTTCGCTGAGTGAGCTTTCCACCACGCCGTTATCTACCAGCTTCGCCACCTCGTTTAAGATCTCTCCCTGGCGTGCCATATCGGCGGTCTGGTACATGCTGCGGGTATACATAAACTCCCAGTGCAGCGCGGCGGATTTGGATTTGAGTTTGCTCTGATCCAGCGGGTGTTCGTTCTCGACGATGGTGCAGATATGCCCCTGAGGCGCGATCAGGTCGCTCACCGCATCCCAGTGGCCGTCGGTATCATTGAGGATGAAAATATAATCCACAAAGTTGATGCCCTGTTTGGCCAGTTCCCCCTTCAGATCGCGGTAGTTCACTACCATGTCTGCACCGCGATCGAGGCACCATTGAGCCGAATCTTCCCGCGAGGCGGTGGCGATCACTTTTACCTTGCTGTTGTGCTTCGCAAAGGGGATCGCAAGCGATCCCACGCCGCCCGCACCACCGATGATCAACAGCGTTTTATCCTGCCCGCCATCCTGAATGTTCAGCCGCTCAAACAGCCCTTCCCACGCCGTCAGGGCGGTGAGTGGCAATGCAGCCGCAGAGGCCCAGCTCAGGCTAGCGGGCTTGTGCCCGACAATCCGCGCATCAATCAGCTGATGCGTGGTGTTGCTGCCCGGGCGGGTGATATCACCTGCGTACCATACTTCATCGCCCGGTTTGAATCCGGTCACACTTGTGCCCACTGATTTAACGATGCCGCTGGCATCCCAGCCAAGAATGCGTGGTTCTTTCAGGCCATTTCTGGCAATGCCCGCGTGCACTTTGGTATCGACCGGATTAATGGACACGGCTTTCACTTCGACCAGCAGGTCGTGTTCGCCGGGCTGTGGCATTGGCTGGGAAATTTCAATAAAAACGGCAGGGTTTTCTGGGTTAACGGCAATGGCTTTAACTGACATGGTGAGCTCCTTAATGGAATGCGTTTTGTTGAGGCTAGTCTATTAAGTGGCCAGTTGCGTGATAAGATGGACAATCAAGAACGAAGTGTTCGTACAGGATGAACAATCATGTTTAAGCAGCTTCAGGATATGGCGCTGTTTGCGCTGGTGGCAGAAATGGGCAGTTTTACTGCGGCAGCGCAAAAGGCCGAGCTGCCAAAATCCAGCGTGAGCCAGCGTATCAGCCAGCTTGAACAGCAGGTGGGGATCAGGCTGTTGAACCGCACTACGCGCAAGCTCAACCTGACCTTTGCGGGCGAGCATTATCTGGTGCATTGCCGCGAGATGCTGGCGGCGAGTGAAAGGGCCGAGTACGCCATTCAACGGCTGCGGGAAAACCCCAGCGGACGGCTGCGGATCACAAGCCCGGCAGGGATTGGCGCGACGCTGCTGGCGCATATGAATGCTGAGTTCCAGTTGCGCTACCCGGATGTCTCACTGGATGTTTCTATCTCTGACGATGTGCTCGACCTGGTGGAGTCCGGGTTCGACGTGGCGCTGCGTACCGGCAAGCCGCAGGATTCTTCGCTGATTGGCCGCATGATTGGGCACTGCCCGCGCTATATGCTGGCCTCGCCGGACTATCTGGCGCAGAGGGAGCCACTTAGCCATCCCCGTCAGATGGTGGAACATCGCTGTATTACCCATAAGTCGTGGTCAGAATGGCTGTTGCAAAGCGAGAGCGAGGATTACCGCTATCTGCCGGATAACGCCCATATGACGGATAACCTGGTATATGCCCGCGAATGTGCCATTGCTGGTGCTGGCATTACGCTGCTGCCTGCTTTTCTGCTGGACGATAAGGTGGAAAAGGGGGCGTTGGTTAAGGTGCTGCCAGAGTGGAATGTCGAGGGGAATGACCTGTGGCTGGCCTATCCGAGCCGCAAGCTGAATTCGCCTGCGCTGATGAGCTATATCGACTTTGCGATGCAGTTTGATGAGGTGAAGCGGTTTTACGTGGGGCGGTGAAACTGTACGGCCTGATGCCCTTACCCTGGCCCTCTCCTGGTGGGTTGAGGGATCCCCACAAAAAATACGAGCACGGACGGCTCCCTCTCCATTTTGGGGAGAGGGGTGGGGTGAGGGGGAACATACGGCTGAGGTGGTTAATCCGTTCACTTTACGTTCCCTGCTACTCTGTCACCATATTAACGGTGAACGTGCCAGGGTAGCTCACCGCCGCTACCCTGGCGACCCGGGCTCCCGGCAAGAAAATCGCCGCTTCGCGGTACCTTCGGCTAATTCCTTACGGCTTTCGGGTCGGGCGCGATGAAGCGTCCATGCAAGTCGCGCCCTCTCGGCGCATCCCTGCGCCTCGTCCCGGCCTACAGGAAACGCCTCAGCGATTTTCAGCCGGACCATGGCGCAGCGGTAAGTCTTTTATTTCAATGGCGTAATGTTATCGCTGAATAAAGACAAACATTACTGGGGATCCCTCAGTCCACGGGGAGAGGGTACAAACATAAAAAACGGCAACCGAGGTTGCCGTTTGTTGTTTATTTCGCAATACGCTTGTACTTAATACGCTTCGGCTCCAGCGCGTCGGCGCCCAGCGTGCGTTTCTTGTACTCTTCGTATTCGGTGAAGTTACCTTCGAAGAACTCCACTTTACCTTCATCCTGGTAGTCCAGAATGTGGGTCGCGATACGGTCAAGGAACCAACGGTCGTGCGAGATAACCATTGCACAGCCCGGGAACTCCAGCAGGGCGTTTTCCAGCGCGCGCAGGGTTTCGATGTCCAGGTCGTTGGTTGGTTCATCGAGCAGCAGAACGTTGCCGCCAACCTGCAACAGTTTTGCCAGATGCAGACGACCACGCTCACCACCGGACAGCTCGCCTACGCGTTTACCCTGGTCGGTGCCTTTGAAGTTAAAGCGGCCAACATAGGCGCGGCTAGGCATCTCGGTGTTACCGATACGCATGATATCCAGACCGCCGGAGACTTCTTCCCACACGGTTTTGCTGTTATCCATCGCGTCACGGAACTGGTCAACGGAGGCCAGCTTCACGGTATCACCCAGGGTGATAGAACCGCTGTCAGGCTGTTCCTGGCCAGACATCATGCGGAACAGGGTAGATTTACCCGCACCGTTCGGACCGATAATGCCCACGATGGCGCCTTTCGGTACGGAGAAGGTCAGGTCGTCGATCAGCAAGCGGTCGCCGTAAGACTTACGCAGGTTGCTGACTTCAACCACTTTATCCCCCAGACGTGCTCCAGGTGGAATAAACAGTTCGTTGGTTTCGTTACGTTTCTGGTATTCGGTGTTGTTCAGCTCTTCGAAGCGTGCCAGACGGGCTTTGCCCTTAGACTGACGGCCTTTCGCGCCCTGACGAACCCACTCCAGCTCTTTCTCGATAGACTTGCGACGCGCCGCTTCAGCCGAAGCTTCCTGCGCCAGACGCTGATCTTTCTGCTCCAGCCAGGAGGAGTAGTTACCTTCCCACGGAATACCTTCACCACGGTCTAGCTCCAGGATCCAGCCTGCTACGTTGTCGAGGAAGTAACGGTCGTGGGTAATCGCCACAACGGTGCCTTCGAAGTCGTGCAGGAAGCGTTCCAGCCATGCCACGGATTCTGCATCCAGGTGGTTAGTGGGTTCGTCGAGCAGCAGCATGTCTGGTTTTTCCAGCAGCAGGCGGCACAGCGCCACGCGGCGGCGTTCACCACCGGACAGGTTCGCGATTTTCGCATCCCAGTCTGGCAGACGCAGTGCATCCGCGGCACGTTCCAGCTGCACGTTCAGGTTGTGGCCGTCGTGTGCCTGGATAATCTCTTCAAACTTACCTTGCTGTGCGGCCAGCTTATCGAAATCTGCATCCGGTTCAGCGTATTTAGCGTACACCTCGTCCAGACCTTTCAGAGCGTTAACCACTTCGGATACCGCTTCTTCAACGGATTCACGGACAGTGTGTTCCGTGTTCAACTGAGGTTCCTGCGGCAGGTAGCCGATTTTGATACCAG
This sequence comes from Enterobacter soli ATCC BAA-2102, assembly GCF_001654845.1. Lineage (GTDB taxonomy): Bacteria > Pseudomonadota > Gammaproteobacteria > Enterobacterales > Enterobacteriaceae > Enterobacter > Enterobacter soli. The sequence continues at coordinate 89,879 of NZ_LXES01000025.1, forward strand.
GCTGCGGACGGGCTTCACCTTCGATGTCTGTATCGATGCCGGCCATGATGCGCAGCAGGGTGGACTTACCGGCACCGTTGAGACCCAGAACACCGATTTTTGCGCCCGGGAAGAAGCTCAGCGAGATATTTTTAAGAATATGACGTTTCGGCGGGACAACTTTGCCGACACGATGCATGGTATAAACGAATTGAGCCACGTTGGACTTCGCCTCTTTTATCGTAATGAAAATAGGTTTCAGCTGCGAAGTGTAGCCTTTTTCCCGGCCTAATCACAGCCAGGAACGTCAGGAGTGTTAAAACGCGCAAGAAAGGTAAAAAAGTGTCCATGACGTGGCGCGTTGCCGGATGCCTGGTTAGCATAAGTTGATTAGACTTTGACGTGGCAAGACGCTGCAATTGATGAAAAAACAATGAGGAAGAGCTTGTGGAAAAAGCCAAACAGGTGGTCTGGCGTCTGCTGGCTGCCAGCGTATGCGTGATGGCGGTAAGCCAGGCGGTACATGCCGATTCACTGGATGAACAACGTAACCGCTACGCGCAAATCAAGCAGGCGTGGGACAACAAGCAGATGGATACCGTGCAGGCCCTGATGCCAACACTCAAAGATTATCCGCTGTACCCGTATCTGGAGTATCGCCAGATTACGGACGATCTCATGAATCAACCGACGGTTACCGTGAATAACTTTATTCAGGCCAACCCAACATTACCCCCGGCGCGCACCTTGCAGTCTCGTTTTGTGAACGAACTGGCGCGCCGTGAAGACTGGCGCGGGCTGTTAGCGTTCAGCCCGGAAAAACCGACTACCACAGAAGCGCAGTGTAACTTCTACTACGCAAAATGGGCCACCGGGCAGCAGGATGAAGCCTGGGCAGGGGCAAAAGATCTGTGGCTGACCGGAAAAAACCAGCCTAATGCCTGTGATTCCCTCTTTGGCGCCTGGCGCGCATCCGGTAAACAAGATCCACTGGCTTATCTTGAGCGTATTCGTCTGGCGATGAAGGCCGGTAACACGCGTCTGGTCACGACGCTTGCCGGGCAAATGCCGCCGGACTACCAGACCATCTCAACCGCAGTTATCGGTCTTGCGAACGATCCTAATTCGGTCATGACATTTGCCCGTACTACCGGTGCCACCGATTTTACCCGCGAGATGGCGGCAGAGGCCTTTACCAGCGTAGCGCGTGATGATGTGGAAAACGCGCGACTGATGATCCCACAGCTGGTGCAGGCGCAGCAGCTTAATGAAGAGCAAACCCAGGCGTTGCGCGATATCGTGGCGTGGCGATTGATGGGGACGGATGTCACTGACGATCAGGCGCGCTGGCGTGATGACGCGGTAATGCGTTCGAACTCAACCTCGCTGGTGGAGCGCCGTGTGCGGATGGCGCTGGGCAGTGGCGATCGTCGTGGGCTAAATACCTGGCTGGCGCGTCTGCCAATGGATGCGAAAGAGAAAGATGAATGGCGCTACTGGCAGGCCGACCTGCTGCTGGAGCGCGGGCGTGATGATGAAGCAAAAGAGATCCTCCACTCTCTGATGCAGCAGCGCGGCTTCTACCCGATGGCTGCGGCGCAGCGGCTGGGCGAAGAGTACACTTTCCGCATCGACAAAGCGCCAGGCAACCCCAATGCACAGCTGATTCAGGGGCCAGAAATGGCACGCGTACGTGAGCTGATGTACTGGAATATGGATAACACCGCGCGCAGTGAGTGGGCGAATTTGGTCACCAGCCGCACGACGGACGAAAAAGCGCAGCTGGCCCGCTATGCCTTTGATAATCACTGGTGGGATCTGAGCGTGCAGGCGACGATCGCCGGTAAGTTGTGGGATCATCTCGAGGAGCGTTTCCCGCTGGCGTATAAAGATCTGTTCGATCGCTATACCAGCGGCAAAGATATCCCGCAAAGCTATGCCATGGCGATTGCCCGACAGGAGAGCGCCTGGAACCCGAAAGTGCGCTCCCCGGTTGGGGCCAGCGGGCTGATGCAGATAATGCCGGGCACGGCCACGCACACCGTGAAGATGTTCAATATTCCAGGTTACAGCAATCCTGTCCAACTGCTTGACCCGGATACCAACATCAACATCGGTACCAGCTATTTGCAGTATGTTTATCAGCAGTTTGGTAACAACCGCATCTTCTCTTCGGCGGCGTATAACGCCGGGCCTGGGCGTGTACGGACCTGGCTTGGTAACAGCGCTGGACGTATTGATGCCGTGGCGTTTGTCGAGAGTATTCCGTTCTCTGAGACCCGCGGATATGTGAAGAACGTTCTGGCTTATGATGCTTACTATCGCTACTTCATGGGGCAGAAAGATACCCTGATGAGCGACGCCGAGTGGCAGAGACGTTACTGATCGGCATGGGTTGTGTTATGCTGTACTCGCTAATGAGTACAACAGGCGGCATAACATGACCCAGCATTCCCCTTATTCATCGGCGATGGCCGAACAACGCAACCAGGAGTGGCTTCGTTTTGTGGAGTTGCTCCGTCAGTCTTATGCAGAAGATCTGCATTTACCGCTATTACAGCTGATGCTGACGCCCGACGAGCGTGAAGCTCTGGGCACGCGCGTGCGCATTATCGAAGAGTTACTGCGGGGCGAAATGAGCCAGCGCGAGCTGAAAAACGAGCTGGGCGCAGGTATCGCGACGATCACCCGTGGATCAAACAGCCTGAAGTCTGCGCCAGTTGAACTGCGCCACTGGCTTGAAGCGATATTGCTGAAAAACGCCGGATGACGGCTTCGCCTTATCCGGCCAACATATTCAACGATAAATCGCGTTATGGAACGGGCTTAATGCCAGGATCACCGCCTGATGGTACACGCTTGAACGCGTCAATGCGCCAGCGGTGAATACGCCAATTGCCCCTTCCTTACGACCAATCTCATCGATGCCGGTGTACTGAGACATCACCGGCCCGAGCGCTTCACCCGCACGCACTTTTTCCAGAATAATGGCTGGCAATGGCAGTGTGGCTGAGCGCGCTTCGCCACTCAGTTCCCGGTTTTCGATAACCACCCAGCTGAATGTCGCGCCTTCGTCGATACCCGCTTCAATCGCGACCCAAAAGTCGGCCTCAGGGCAAGCAGCCTTTACATTGGCAACGCGATTTCGTGCGCCAGCGCGCGTTTCCTCGCTTCCAAACGGTTGTTCAGGGACACCGCTCTCGACGGATACGGCGTCAATATGGCAGGATCCTTCGCCGAAGATCTCTTCAAATGCCCTTAGAATTGCCTGAATTTTGGCAGGATTAGTGGTAGCAGAGACAACATGGTGCATAATTAAGCTCGATTCAAAAAAACTCATCGCAGTATAACGGAAAAAAAGCATGTTACAGGTATACCTTGTTCGCCACGGTGAAACGCAGTGGAACGCCGAGCGACGTATTCAAGGCCAGTCAGACAGTCCTCTTACCGAAAAGGGTGTGCAACAAGCGTGGCAGGTGGCGGAACGCGCCAAAACGCTGGGCATTACTCACGTTATCGCCAGCGACTTAGGTCGCACACAACAGACCGCGCGTATCATCGCTGATGCCTGCGGCTGTGATGTTACCCTGGAGCCGCGCCTGCGCGAGCTGGATATGGGCGTGCTGGAAAAACGCCATATTGATTCTCTGACTGAACAAGAGGAAGGCTGGCGTCGCACGCTCGTTAACGGTACCGAAGACGGTCGAATTCCTGAAGGTGAATCGATGCAGGAGCTGAGCGTGCGCATTCATGCCGCGCTGGCGGAGTGCCTGAAGCTCCCGGCCGGAAGCCGCCCGTTGCTGGTGAGCCACGGTATCGCGCTGGGCTGCCTGGTGAGTACGATTCTGGGCTTGCCTGCTTATGCAGAGCGCCGTTTGCGCCTGCGTAACTGCTCAATTTCCCGTATCGACTATCAGGAAAGTCAGTGGCTGGCGTCTGGCTGGATTGTGGAGATGGCAGGGGACATTTCGCATCTTGATGCCCCTGCGCTGGATGAATTACAGCGTTAGTGCCTGATAGGGATTAAGAATTCCATCCGCAGATTGATTGGGCGTTCTTCCGGTTTTACATCGCTTGCCGGGTAGTAACGCTCAATATCCTGACCTTTACGACGATTCAGATTCAGCATCGGCATACAGGTGCCGTAAACGGTCAGGATAAACTCCTGAACGCCCGTTCCCAGGCCTTCATACGTGAACATGACGTACTCACCACCTTCCAGCACGACAGGTTTAGAACCCTGGATATATCCATTGGCCATTTCCGGCGTTAACGCCGTGGTGTAGAACACTTCCTGCTCGTCATCTTTTTCAAGGCTAGGATGCGTTTCGTTCAGACCATACAGCAGCGGAGGAATGGCGGGTGCATGGCTCAGGAAATCGCGCCAGAACTGTACGCGCATCTGGTGACGGAATTCGGAAATCTGCTCCAGAGAACAGGAGTAGCTTTGCGTTGTCCCAATCAGATGGGTTTCTGGCAGCGTAATAATTTCATATTTAGGCATGGCGAACTCGCCCAGACGCAGCGGCGGACGCATACCAAAAGAGCTCCAGTCAGGCGAGCGGCGATAGAGCGCAGGCGTCAACGAGAACTGTTTTTTAAAGGCGCGGGTGAAGGTTTGCTGTGAATCAAAGCGGTATTGCAGGGCAATATCCAGAATCGGCCGCGCGGTCAGACGCAACGCGACAGCAGACTTTGACAGACGACGTGCGCGAATATAAGCACCGATAGCATGACCGGTGACATCTTTGAACATCCTTTGCAGATGCCACTTGGAATAGCCTGCTTTTGCCGCCACATTATCCAGTGACAAAGGCTGGTCCAGATGACCTTCCAGCCAGGTAAGCAGATCGCGAATAATTCCAGCCTGATCCATATACTATCCTCATCCTTAAAACAGCAGGTGCCTGATAACAGGTTAGCGGATAATAGCATTTTTTGATGTTTTAGCATTCAGTGTTTTTTTTGCTCATTAATGCTTTTTGCCGCACATTATGGGCGAATATATTCTAATCCTGTGATCTTGCTACATTTTTATCTATCCTGTTGAATAATCGCTCAGCGTAATTTTAAAGAATGGTAACAATATGAAATACAAGACATTGATCTTAACCGCCGCCTTGCTGATGGTTGGCCGTGTGGCCCAGGCAGAACAGATTGGTTCTGTCGATACGGTGTTCAAAATGTTCGGCCCTGACCACAAAATCGTGGTGGAAGCCTTTGATGATCCCGATGTGAAAAACGTCACCTGCTACATCAGCCGGGCGAAAACGGGCGGTATTAAAGGCGGTCTGGGCCTGGCTGAAGATACTTCTGATGCGGCTATCTCGTGCCAGCAGGTCGGCCCGGTAGAGCTGAGTGATAAAATCAAAAACGGTAAAGCGCAGGGAGATGTGGTGTTCCAGAAACGCACGTCTCTGGTGTTCAAAAAGCTGCAAGTCGTGCGTTTTTATGATGCCAAACGCAACACCCTGGCGTACCTGGCGTACTCCGACAAAGTGGTGGAAGGGTCGCCGAAAAATGCGCTGAGCGCAGTGCCGATTATGCCGTGGCATTAATTCAGGGACGAATCATGCAGCAACCTGTTGTCTGGCTGGTTGAAGACGAAATCAGCATCGCCGATACGCTTATCTACATGCTCCAGCAGGAAGGATTCGCGGTGAAGGCGTTTGATCGCGGTTTGCCGGTGCTGGAAGAGGCGCGGCGGCAGGTTCCTGCACTGGCTATTCTGGACGTCGGCCTGCCGGATATCAGCGGCTTTGAACTGTGTCGCCAGCTACTGGCGCTGCATCCGTCGTTGCCGGTGCTGTTTCTGACGGCACGCAGTGATGAAGTGGACAAACTGCTCGGCCTGGAAATGGGCGCGGATGACTACGTTGCCAAACCTTTCTCGCCGCGTGAAGTGTGCGCCCGGGTAAGGACAATCCTGCGACGGATGCAAAAATCCGCCGCACCCTCTGAAATCGTCCGAATCGGGCAGTTCGAGCTGAACGAGCCTGCGGCCCGAATCAGCTGGTGCGGAGAACCTCTGCTGCTGACCCGCTACGAGTTCCTGCTGCTCAAAACGCTGTTGCAGGCACCAGGGCGCGTGTTTTCGCGCCAACAGCTTATGGATAAAGTCTGGGGTGACGACGGCGACAGTTTTGATCGTACTGTAGATACCCATATCAAAACCCTGCGTGCCAAGCTGCGAGCGGTGAATGACACGCTTTCGCCCATCAGCACCCATCGCGGAATGGGCTACAGTCTGGGGCTTTATTAATGCGCATTGGAATGCGGCTGCTGCTTGGGTATTTCCTGATTGTCGCCATCGCCGCGTGGTTCGTGTTGTCGATCTTCGTCCAGGAAGTGAAGCCCGGCGTGCGCAGGGCAACGGAAGGCACGTTGATCGATACCGCGACGTTGCTGGCCGAAGTCGGGCGGGATGATTTGCTCTCGGGTAATGCACAGCAGGGCAAACTGGCGCAGGCGTTTTCACAGCTTCATCAGCAGCCATTTCGCGCCAACATTGGCGGCATTCACAAAGTCCGCAACGAATATCATGTCTACATGACCGACGCGCAGGGCAGGGTGGTGTTTGATTCCGCCGGTCTGGCCGTAGGGAAAGATTACTCCCGCTGGAACGACGTCTGGCTGACGCTGCGTGGTGAATACGGTGCGCGCAGTACCCTGAGCAACCCTGACGACCCGGAGAGTACGGTGATGTACGTTGCCGCGCCGGTCAGGGATCAGGGCAAGATTATCGGCGTGCTCTCGGTCGGGAAACCGAATATGGCAATGGCTCCCGTGATCCACCGTAGTGAACGGCGGATACTGTGGGCAGGTGGCGCGCTGCTCGGCATTGCATTGCTGATTGGCCTGGTGGTGGCAGGGTGGATAAACCGTTCGATCGGTACCTTGTCACGCTATGCTGACTCGGTGACCACCGATGCGCCGCTGCCGTTACCCAATCCGGGCAGCAGTGAACTGCGCAAGCTGGCGCAGGCGCTGGAAAATATGCGCATTCGTCTGGAGGGTAAAAACTACATTGAACACTATGTCCATGCGCTCACTCACGAACTGAAAAGCCCGATTGCCGCCATTCGTGGGGCGGCCGAAATTCTCACGGAGCAACCTCCGCCGCAGGTGGCCGCGCGGTTTATTGACAATATCCTGGTGCAAAACGCGCGTATGCAGTCGCTGGTGGAAAAGCTGCTCACGCAGGCGAGGCTTGAAAACCGGGTGGAGATTGTGCCGGTGAGTGTCAGTGTTGATACGCTGTTTACGCGCCTGGCTGACACGCGCGCAGCACTGCTGGCGGCGAAAAATATTACGCTTATCTGTGACAACACTTCCCTCAGTGTCGCGGGCGAGCCGGACCTGCTCGAACAGGCGCTGGGCAATTTACTGGATAACGCTATCGATTTTACACCGCCGGGTGGCGTCATTAGCCTGATTGCACGCGAAGCACAAAAGCAGGTGCAGCTTATTGTGACCGATAGCGGAAACGGGATCCCGGACTATGCGCTGGCGCGCGTTTTTGAACGCTTCTATTCACTGCCGCGTGATAACGGGCTGAAAAGTAGCGGGCTGGGGCTGGCATTTGTTCAGGAGGTGGCTCGTCTGCATCAGGGCGAGATAACGTTGCACAACCGGGAAGAGGGAGGCGCTATTGCGACGCTGACACTTCACCCTCACTTCACATAACTTCAAACTGGCCCCACATAGCCTCGTTACGCTCTCTTCATCACAAAGGAGACGTAATGATGAAATCCCCCCTGTTCTGGAAAGTAAGCACCCTGCTGGGGTGCATCCTGCTGCTGTTAGTTCCGCTGTTTATGGTCAGTAACCTGATTTCGGAGCGCGAGAGCTACCGCAATGACGTTGAAAATACCCTTCGCCAAAGCACCAGCGGACCACAAAAACTGGTTGGCCCGCTGATTGCCATTCCGGTAACGGAGATTTTTTACAAGCTAGAAGATGAGAAACAGGTTGAATACAAGAAAAGTTATCTGCATTTCATTTTGCCGGAGTCACTGCTTGTTGATGGCAATCAGCATGTTGAGTCCCGTAACATCGGCATTTATGACGGCCAGATCTGGAATACGGATCTGAAAATCAAAGCGCAATTCTCAACAGAAAAAATGGCGCAGCTGAAAGGGGAAACTATGACCCTCGGACAGCCATTTATCATGGTCGGTGTTGGGGATTCTCGCGGAATTGGTACGGTGAACGTGTCAAAAATTAACGGTGAGACACTGAGCGTTGAGCCGGGTTCGGGGGCTTACGGGGCGCTTTCCGGTATCCATATCCCGCTGACGGATAAAGCGCTGGAAGCGAAAGCCTTTACGCTGGAGATGTCGCTGAATCTGGCAGGGACCGGCAGTTTTGCCGTGGTGCCGGTAGGTCGTAACAGTGAATTGACGCTCACCAGCAACTGGCCGCATCCGGGATTTATGGGTGATTACCTGCCGGTTAAGCACACGATCAGCGAAACGGGTTTCCAGGCGAACTGGCAGAGCAGCTGGTTTGCAAACAATATGGAGAACTGGTTTAGCGAACAACCGTCACCAGAATGGCGCGGCATTCCGGCCTTCAGCGTCACGGTTGCTACGCCTGCGGATCAATACCAATTGACCGACCGTGCTGTGAAGTACGCTATTTTGCTGATTGTGCTGACGTTTATGGCCTTCTTTGTCTTCGAAACCTTAACCGGCCTGCGTCTACATCCGATGCAGTACCTGCTGGTGGGGCTCTCACTGGTCCTGTTCTATCTGGTGCTGCTTGCCTTGTCTGAGCATGTCGGCTTTGGCCCCGCATGGATTATTGCAAGCCTGGTGGGGGCGGCGATGAATGGGATGTATTTGCAGGCGGTACTGAAAAGCTGGCAGAGAAGCGGGGTATTTGTCCTGGCGTTGCTGGGGCTGGATATGGTGATGTGGTTCCTGCTGCGTTCAGAAGACAGCGCGCTGCTGCTGGGGTCTGCGGTTCTGGCGCTCGCCCTGTTCGCGGTAATGTACCTGACGCGCCACTTCGACTGGTACTCGCTCTCTCAACCTAAGCATCCGAAGCCGCCCGCAGAGCCGGATGATGAAGCAATGCGGATCTGGAAATAAAAAAAACGGCGCGTTAAGCGCCGTTTTTTAATGCGTTATGTACAGGATCACTCCTGTAAGTCACCGCAGAAACGATAGCCTTCACCATGGATGGTGGCGATGATTTCTGGTGTATCTGGCGTTGATTCGAAGTGTTTACGAATACGACGGATAGTCACATCGACGGTACGGTCATGAGGCTTCAGCTCGCGACCGGTCATTTTCTTCAGCAGCTCAGCACGGGACTGGATCTTGCCTGGGTTTTCGCAGAAGTGCAGCATGGCGCGGAATTCACTGCGCGGCAGCTTGTACTGCTCACCGTTCGGGCTGATCAGGGAACGGCTGTTGATATCGAGTTCCCAGCCATTAAATTTGTAGCTGTCTACGCTACGACGCTCTTCGCTGACCGTACCCAGGTTCATGGTGCGGGACAGCAGGTTGCGTGCACGAATGGTTAACTCGCGAGGATTAAACGGTTTGGTGATATAGTCATCCGCACCGATTTCCAGGCCAAGAATTTTATCAACTTCGTTGTCACGGCCTGTCAGGAACATTAACGCAACGTTCGCCTGTTCACGCAGTTCGCGCGCCAGAAGAAGGCCGTTTTTGCCCGGCAGGTTGATATCCATAATGACCAGGTTGATATCATTTTCAGAAAGGATCTGATGCATCTCTGCGCCATCGGTCGCTTCAAAGACATCGTAGCCTTCTGCTTCGAAAATGCTCTTTAACGTGTTGCGTGTTACCAACTCGTCTTCAACGATAAGAATGTGCGGGGTCTGCATGTTTGCTACCTAAATTGCCAACTAAATCGAAACAGGAAGTACAAAAGTCCCTGACCTGCCTGATGCATGTCGCAAATTAACATGACCGGCCTAACGTGACTAAAGTACGTAATTGCGTTCTTGATGCACTTTCCATCAACGTCAACAACATCATTAGCTTGGTCGTGGGTACTTTCCCTTTGGACCCGACAGTGTCAAAAACGGCTGTCATCCTAACCATTTTAACAGCAACATAACAGGCTAAGTGACACCGGACACCCAATAAAACTACGCTTCGTTGACATATATCAAGTTCAATTGTAGCACGTTAACAGTTTGATGAAATCATCGTATCTGAATGCTAGCCTTTGTCACAATTTTTCAATAAACCAACTAGTTGCGGACATTGATTGATAAACAACACGAATCCAATCATTAAAGGGTATTCACACGGCCATTATCATTACAAAACATAAGGATAAGAGGGTTCTGTTAACATTCTAACTGATTGTTCAGTCACAAAATAGTTTAGCGATTTTAATTTGTTAAGAAACGCTATTTCGGTGATTTGTGTTGCAAATTTGTAAATTCGTGCTGCGTAATATGTTGAAGTGCATCACATTATTACCCGCTAACTGATTAAAAAGAGAGCATAAATGCATCTGTCGATTGTGCTGGTAGCCCCAGCAAGAGCAGAAAATATAGGCGCTGCGGCGCGTGCCATGAAAACCATGGGTTTTACCGATTTGCGTATTGTGGACAGTACGGCACACCTGGAACCCGCAACCCGTTGGGTCGCACATGGATCAGGCGATATTATCGATAATATAACGACTTACGACACGCTGGCGGATGCGCTGCACGACATTTCCTTCACCGTTGCGACCACCGCGCGCAGCCGGGCGAAGTTTCATTACTACGCGACACCAGCCGAACTGGTGCCATTGCTGGCTGAAAAAAGCGAATGGCTGACAAAAGCGGCGCTGGTGTTTGGCCGCGAAGATTCGGGATTAACCAACGAAGAACTGGAGCTGGCCGATGTCCTGACCGGGGTGCCGATGGTTGCTGATTATCCGTCGCTGAATTTAGGGCAGGCGGTAATGGTCTACTGCTATCAATTAGCATCCTTAATGCAAACCACTCCGGCTCAGATAACGGGCACCGATGAAAATCAGCTGGTGGCGTTACGCGCCCGTTTGCAGAATTTGTTAACGGCACTGGACGTGGCCGACGATCAAAAAATGGCTGACTGGTTGCATCAGCGTCTGGGGCGTCTTGAGCAGCGAGACACAGCAATGTTGCATCGTTTGCTTCATGATATTGAAAAAAAATTATCCGAGTAAAATGCTGTCATAAGTTTTTACTATGGCGAATGTGTCTGTCTGTAAGGGTTGCATTCGGGAGAATCGGATGAAAATAAATCTGCAAGCAGCGGGAGATGAGAGTGTCCCGAATTGTGATCAAATTAAAAATTCATTGACTTAAGGGGCCCGATCCTTTAACCCTAAAAGAATACAGCACAGACAGATAATAATTACAGAGTACACAACATCCATGAAACGCATCAGCATTACCACCATTACCACAACCATCATCATTACCACAGGTAACGATGCGGGCTGACGCGTACAGGAAAAACAAAAAAAAGCCCGCACCTAAACAGTGCGGGCTTTTTTTTCGGCTATAGGAAACGAGGTAATCCCATGCGAGTGTTGAAGTTCGGCGGTACATCAGTGGCAAATGCAGAACGTTTTCTGCGTGTTGCCGATATCCTGGAAAGCAACGCCAGGCAGGGGCAGGTTGCAACCGTGCTCTCTGCCCCGGCGAAAATCACGAATCACCTGGTGGCGATGATTGAAAAAACCATCGGTGGCCAGGATGCACTCCCGAACATGAGTGACGCAGAGCGGATCTTCGCCGAGCTGCTTCAGGGGCTGGCCGATGCGCAGCCTGGCTTCCCGCTCGCGCAGCTGAAAGCCTTCGTCGAACATGAATTTGCCCAGATCAAACATGTTCTGCACGGCATCAGCCTGCTGGGCCAGTGCCCGGATGGCATCAATGCGGCATTGATCTGCCGCGGCGAGAAGCTCTCTATCGCCATCATGGCGGGTCTGCTGGAAGCGCGCGGTCATAACGTCACGGTTATCGACCCGGTCGAAAAACTGCTGGCAGTAGGTCATTACCTCGAATCTACTGTTGATATTGCCGAATCTACCCGCCGTATTGCCGCAAGCAAAATTCCGTCTGACCACATGATCCTGATGGCCGGTTTTACCGCCGGGAACGAGAAGGGCGAGCTGGTGGTGCTGGGGCGTAACGGCTCTGATTACTCTGCTGCCGTGCTGGCGGCCTGTTTACGCGCCGACTGTTGCGAAATCTGGACTGACGTCGACGGCGTTTATACCTGCGACCCGCGCCAGGTTCCTGATGCCAGATTGCTTAAATCGATGTCGTATCAGGAAGCCATGGAGCTGTCCTACTTCGGCGCCAAAGTGCTTCACCCGCGTACCATCTCTCCGATTGCCCAGTTCCAGATCCCTTGCCTGATTAAAAATACCGGTAACCCGCAAGCGCCAGGTACGCTGATTGGTGCGAGCACTGACGAAGACGGCCTGCCGGTGAAAGGCATTTCTAATCTTAACAACATGGCGATGTTCAGCGTATCCGGCCCGGGCATGAAAGGCATGGTTGGCATGGCGGCTCGTGTGTTCGCTGCAATGTCGCGCAATGGTATTTCCGTTGTGTTGATTACCCAATCCTCTTCCGAGTACAGCATCAGCTTCTGTGTGCCTCAGGGCGACTGCCTGCGCGCTCGTCGTGCGCTGGAAGATGAATTTTATCTGGAGCTGAAAGAAGAGTTGCTGGAGCCGCTGTCCATTCAGGAGCGTCTGGCCATTATCTCCGTGGTGGGTGACGGGATGCGTACCCTGCGCGGCATTTCCGCCAAATTCTTTGCAGCGCTGGCGCGCGCCAATATCAACATCGTGGCGATTGCTCAGGGCTCGTCCGAGCGCTCCATCTCCGTGGTGGTTGATAATGATGATGCCACCACCGGCGTTCGCGTTGTCCACCAGATGCTGTTCAACACCGATCAGGTGATTGAGCTGTTCCTGATTGGCGTGGGCGGTGTTGGCGGCGCGCTGCTGGAGCAGGTAAAGCGTCAGCAGGCATGGCTAAAGAAGAAACATATTGATTTGCGCGTTTGCGGTATCGCGAACTCGAAAGCCCTGTTGACCAACGTCCACGGCCTGAATCTGGAAAACTGGCAGGGCGAGCTGAGTGATGCGAAAGAGCCTTTCAACCTGGGGCGTCTGATCCGCCTGGTGAAAGAGTATCACCTGCTAAACCCGGTGATTGTTGACTGTACCTCGAATCAGGCCGTAGCGGATCAATACGCTGACTTCCTGCGTGAAGGATTCCACGTGGTCACGCCGAACAAAAAGGCCAACACCTCGTCGATGAATTATTACCATCAGCTGCGTCTGGCGGCGAGCAAGTCACGCCGTAAGTTCCTCTACGATACCAACGTGGGCGCAGGGCTGCCGGTTATCGAGAACCTGCAAAACCTGCTGAACGCCGGTGATGAACTGCAACGTTTCTCTGGCATTCTTTCTGGCTCGTTGTCGTTTATCTTCGGTAAGCTGGATGAAGGCATGAGCCTGTCGGAAGCGACGCGTGCGGCGCGTGAGCTGGGCTACACCGAGCCGGATCCGCGCGATGACCTTTCCGGAATGGACGTGGCGCGTAAGCTGCTGATCCTGGTGCGTGAAACCGGACGCGAGTTGGAACTTTCAGATATCGTGATTGAACCTGTGTTGCCGGCAGAATTTGATGACAGCGGCGATGTCAGCACCTTTATGGCCCGTCTGCCGCAGCTTGATGACGCATTTGCTGCGCGTGTTGCGAAAGCCCGTGATGAAGGTAAGGTATTGCGCTATGTTGGCAACATTGAAGATGACGGCGTTTGCCGCGTGAAGATTGCTGAAGTGGATGGCAACGATCCGCTATTCAAAGTCAAAAACGGCGAGAACGCCCTGGCGTTTTACAGCCACTATTATCAGCCATTACCGTTGGTGCTTCGCGGTTATGGCGCGGGGAACGATGTTACAGCTGCGGGCGTATTTGCCGACCTGCTTCGTACCCTGTCATGGAAGTTAGGAGTTTAACATGGTGAAAGTTTATGCCCCGGCTTCCAGCGCCAATATGAGCGTCGGATTTGATGTGCTGGGTGCGGCGGTAACGCCGGTTGATGGCTCGCTGCTGGGCGATACGGTGACGGTTGAGACGGCTGACAGTTTTAGCCTGAATAACGTGGGCCGTTTTGCCAACAAGCTTCCGGCCGACCCGCGCGAAAACATCGTTTATCAGTGCTGGGAAAGATTCTGTCAGGAGATCGGTAAAAACGTGCCGGTCGCCATGACGCTGGAAAAAAGTATGCCGATTGGCTCCGGGCTTGGCTCAAGCGCGTGCTCGGTGGTGGCTGCCCTGGTGGCCATGAATGAACATTGCGGCAAACCGCTGAACAATAATCGTCTGCTGGGGTTAATGGGCGAGCTGGAAGGGCGTATCTCCGGCAGCATCCACTATGACAACGTCGCGCCGTGTTTCCTTGGTGGAATGCAGCTGATGATTGAAGAAAATGGCATCATCAGCCAGCAGGTGCCAGGGTTTGATGAATGGCTGTGGGTGCTGGCTTATCCAGGTATTAAAGTATCGACCGCAGAAGCGCGCGCAATCCTGCCTGCGCAGTACCGTCGTCAGGACTGTATCGCTCACGGGCGTCATCTGGCAGGCTTTATTCATGCCTGTTACACCCGTCAGCCGCAGCTTGCGGCAAAATTGATGAAAGATGTAATCGCCGAACCGTATCGCACCAAACTGCTGCCTGGCTTTAACGAAGCGCGCCAGGCATCGCTGGATATCGGCGCGCAGGCGTGCGGTATCTCCGGCTCTGGCCCGACGCTGTTCGCATTATGCGATAACCCGGACACCGCGCAGCGCGTGGCGGACTGGCTCTCTAAACACTACCTGCAAAATCAGGAAGGCTTTGTTCATATTTGCCGTCTGGACACGGCTGGCGCACGAGTACTGGGATAAATAATGAAACTCTACAACCTTAAAGATCATAACGAGCAGGTCAGCTTCGCACAGGCGGTAACGCAGGGCCTGGGCAAAAACCAGGGGCTGTTTTTCCCCCACGACCTGCCGGAATTTCCGCTGACCGATATCGATGAACTGCTGAAGCAAGACTTTGTCACCCGCAGCGCCAAAATCCTGTCTGCGTTTATCGGCGACGAAATCCCGCAAGAGCTGCTGGAAGAGCGTGTGCGTGCGGCGTTCGCCTTCCCGGCGCCGGTTAACCACGTAGAGCCTGATGTGGGCTGCCTTGAGCTGTTCCACGGCCCGACCCTGGCCTTTAAAGACTTCGGCGGCCGCTTTATGGCGCAGATGCTGACGCACATCAGTGGCGACAAACCGGTGACCATTCTGACCGCGACCTCTGGTGATACAGGCGCCGCTGTGGCCCATGCGTTCTATGGCCTGAAAAATGTCCGCGTCGTTATCTTGTATCCGAAAGGTAAAATCAGCCCGCTTCAGGAAAAACTGTTCTGTACCCTTGGCGGTAACATCGAAACGGTAGCGATTGACGGCGATTTTGATGCTTGTCAGGCGCTGGTTAAACAAGCTTTCGATGATGAAGAGCTGAAAGTCGCTCTGGGTCTGAACTCGGCGAACTCCATCAACATCAGCCGCCTGCTGGCGCAGATTTGCTACTACTTCGAAGCCGTCGCGCAACTGCCGCAGGAAGCCCGTAACCAGCTGGTGATCTCTGTCCCAAGCGGTAACTTTGGCGACCTGACGGCTGGTCTGCTGGCGAAATCTCTGGGCCTGCCGGTGAAGCGCTTTATCGCAGCAACCAACGCGAACGACACCGTGCCGCGCTTCCTGAAAGACGGCAAATGGGCACCAAACGCGACCCAGGCGACGCTGTCTAACGCCATGGACGTCAGCCAGCCAAACAACTGGCCGCGTGTGGAAGAGCTGTTCCGCCGTAAAGTGTGGCGTTTGGGCGATCTCGGCTATGCCGCGGTGACGGATGAAACCACCAAAGCCACCATGCGTGAGCTGAAAGCGGTGGGGTATACCTCTGAGCCGCACGCCGCTATCGCTTACCGCGCGCTACGCGACCAGCTGAACCCGGGCGAATATGGTCTGTTCCTGGGGACTGCGCATCCGGCGAAGTTCAAAGAGAGCGTGGAAGAGATTCTGGGTGAAACCCTGCCGCTGCCAAAAGAGCTGGCGGATCGCGCCGACCTGCCGCTGCTGTCTCACGAGCTGCCAGCGGACTTTGCCGCGCTGCGTAAGTTGATGATGACCCGCGCGTAATTTTTGTCGGGTGGCGGTTACAGCAACCCCAATCGTAGGCCGGGTAAGGCGAAGCCGCCACCCGGCTTTTTTATGGAGAAATTAAGGAGAAAATAAGCAGTAAAAATGCAGGAATTCCCACTAAATGCGGTCGCTCAGAGATTAGGATTGCAGAGAATAACAACCCCGGTTCCCCTCACGTAATCTCCTTACATCGGCCCACGTTGGGCAAGAATAATAAGGAGTCACCTATGTCTAAACTGAAACCTGCACTCATCGCGCTTTCACTGATGCTGGTCGCTCCCATGGCGGTACAGGCAGCTGAAATCACACTCGTGCCTGCGGTAAAACTGCAAATTGGCGACCAGGATAACAACGGACACTACTGGGATGGTGGCCGCTGGCGCGACCATGACTGGTGGAAGGCGCACTATGACTGGCGTGATAACCACTGGCGCCCGCATGATGAGCATCGCGATCATGATGATCACCGCGACCGTCACGATGATCGTCATGATGACCGCCACGACGACCGTGGCCCAGGGCCAGAGTGGAAGCACCACTAATTAAAAACCCCCGCCATCTGGCGGGGGTTTTGCTTTACTGCTCGTGACGTTTAAACACCATCTCGCCTTTCCCTGACGCTTCTTCGTCAAAGAAATACCCTTCGCTGTTAAACCCGGTGAGTTGTTCGGGCTTTGTCAGACGGTTTTGAATAATAAAGCGGCTCATCAACCCGCGCGCTTTCTTGGCGTAGAAGCTGATCACTTTAAACTTGCCGTTTTTCTCATCCAGGAAGACAGGCTTGATAATTTGGGCATCCAGCTTTTTCGGCTTCACCGATTTGTAGTACTCATCGGAGGCCAGGTTGATCACGATGTTATCGCCCTGCGCGTGTAACGCCGCATTCAGTTTGTCGGTAATGATATCGCCCCAGAAATGGTACAGGTCTTTACCTTTGGCATTTTCCAGGCGGATACCCATCTCCAGGCGATATGGCTGCATCAGATCCAGCGGGCGCAGCACGCCATATAGGCCAGAGAGCATACGCAGGTGCTGCTGGGCAAAATCGAAATCGGCTTCGCTAAACTCTTCCGCCTGTAAACCGGTATAAACATCTCCTTTGAAGGCCAGAAGCGCCTGGCGCGCATTGGTCGGGGTGAAATCCGGGTGCCATTCGTGAAAACGCGTGGCGTTCAGATCGGCGAGTTTGTCGCTGATGCTCATCAGCGTGGCAATTTGTGGCGCAGAGAGCTTACGCGCCTCATGAATCAGCTGTTGCGAATAGTCCAGCAGTTCAGGCTGGGTATAACGCTCAGTGGCAAGAGGGCTCTGGTAATCGAGCGTTTTTGCAGGTGAAATCAGAATCAGCATATCCAGTCCTTGCAGGAAATTTAGAGCGACTTTAGCAAAAAATCGCCCTGAATTGATCGATAGCTGTTATCGCCGGGGCAAATCATCCCAGCTGCCCGGGGCGATTTGCGCTTCAATTTCGGGGTAGCGCGAGGCATCAAACACCGGCTGAACGCCAAGCTTGCGCTGGCGAAGGTAATCGCGGGCGATAAGCGTAACCACCGGAGAGAGCAGCAAAATAGCCGTCAGGTTAGTGATCGCCATCAGCGCCATAATGACATCGGCCAGCTGCCAGACCAGCGGCAGGCTGAGTAAAGAGCCCGCCATCACCATCAGCACGACCCCGATACGTAGCAGCCACAGAGTACCGCGCGAGTCACGCCTGAGGAAAATGAGGTTGTTCTCGGCATAGAGGTAATTGACGACTATCGAGCTGAAGGCAAACAGGATAACAATAACCGAGACAAAACCTGCCCCCCAACTGCCAGAAAGATTCACCAGCGCCTGCTGAACCAGCTGAATGCCCGCCGTCCCGGGTGTGTGCGGCATTGGGCCTGCCAGCAGCACAATCATGGCGCTGGCAGAGCAAATCATAATGGTATCCGTGAACACGCCAATCATCTGCACGATGCCTTGCGCAGCGGGGTGAGGGGGCCAGGACGCAGCGGTGGCGGCGGCATTTGGCGTTGACCCCATACCGGCTTCGTTCGAGAACATTCCCCGCTGAAAGCCTGCCGTCAGTGCCTGGCTAATGGTATAACCCAGTGCGCCAGAGGCCGCTTCCCGCCAGCCGAAGGCACTCTGGAAAATGGTCGTAATCACTTTCGGCACCATGCTGAGGTGTGTGGCCATCACCAACAGGCTCGCCGCGACCCATAGCAGCGCCATTATCGGCACCAGCCATTGCATCAGACGTGCAACACCCTTCAGGCCGGTGACGATGGTCAGCAAAATGAAAATCGCCAGCGTCGCGCCGGTTAGCCACTCCGGGCACTGGAAGGCGTAACGCAGCGCATGGGCCACGGAGTTGGCCTGCACGGTGTTGAAAATCAGTCCGTAGGCGATGAGCAAAAAGACAGAAAACAGCACGCCCATCCAGCGCATTCCCAGTCCCCGCGCCATATACCACGCCGGGCCACCGCGAAACTGGCCGCTTTTGTCCTTCTCTTTGTAGAGCTGGGCGAGGGAGCATTCGGCAAAAGAGGTCGCCATGCCGATAATCGCTGTGACCCACATCCAGAACACCGCGCCGGGGCCGCCGGCGCTAATCGCCAGCGCCACGCCCGCCAGGTTGCCACTGCCAACCCGAGCCGCAAGGCTGGTACACAGCGCCTGGAACGACGTTAATCCTCCCGGTTGCGGGGTGATACTGTTTTTCAGACTTTTGCCAAACTTGCGAATATAGCGAAACTGGATAAAACCGCTGCGCAGCGTAAACCATATACCTGCTCCCAGCAGCAGATATATCATTATCGAACCCCAGAGGATTTCGTTGATAAATGAGAGAAAATCAGGCACTAACGTCCCTCTTGTTGATGCCAATGTGAATATGTAAGCGCTACCACTGATTGACCATGCTGTTACTTAGCACGCTGTTAATATTCCGAGTTTATCATACTATGGCTAAGCGCACTGTCTGCGGTTGCGCTACCATTCCACCGTGTTATCATCAGAGGCAGACCGGTTACATCCCCCTAACAAGTAAACCTGTCATTTTTCCGCTGCTGGCAAGCTGTCGGTAGTGTGAATTATCCAGGGCACGTTAAAAGAGAAACACTATCATGACGGATAAATTAACCTCCCTTCGTCAGTTCACCACTGTAGTAGCTGACACCGGAGATATCGCGGCAATGAAGTTGTACCAGCCGCAGGATGCCACAACTAACCCTTCTCTGATCCTTAACGCCGCGCAGATCCCTGAGTATCGCAAACTGATCGACGACGCTGTGACCTGGGCGAAAGGCCAGAGCAACGATCGCGCGCAGCAGGTTGTGGATGCAACTGACAAACTGGCTGTAAACATCGGTCTGGAAATCCTGAAACTGGTTCCGGGTCGCATCTCTACTGAAGTTGATGCACGTCTGTCTTACGACACCGAAGCGTCAATCGCGAAAGCAAAACGCCTGATCAAAATGTACAACGATGCTGGCATCAGCAACGACCGTATCCTGATCAAACTGGCTTCTACCTGGCAGGGCATCCGCGCTGCTGAGCAGCTGGAAAAAGACGGCATCAACTGTAACCTGACGCTGCTGTTCTCCTTCGCGCAGGCGCGTGCATGTGCGGAAGCAGGCGTATACCTGATTTCTCCGTTCGTGGGCCGTATTCTGGACTGGTACAAAGCCAACACCGATAAGAAAGAGTACGCACCTGCTGAAGATCCTGGCGTGGTTTCTGTGACTGAAATCTACGAATACTACAAACAGCACGGCTACGAGACTGTGGTTATGGGCGCAAGCTTCCGTAACGTCGGTGAAATCATCGAGCTGGCTGGCTGTGACCGCCTGACTATCGCACCTGCACTGCTGAAAGAGCTGGCAGAAAGCGAAGGCGCGCTGGAGCGTAAACTGTCCTACACCGGTGAAGTGAAAGCACGCCCAGAGCGCATCACTGAATCCGAGTTCCTGTGGCAGCACAACCAGGACCCAATGGCTGTAGACAAACTGGCGGACGGTATCCGTAAGTTTGCTGTTGACCAGGGTAAACTGGAAAAAATGATCGGCGACCTGCTGTAATCATTGCGCGTGGCCGGGCTCCCGGTCACGCTACTTCTTTTGTACCCTGTCTGAATCTCCCCTCTGCGTGTATCATTCCCTTTAATCAGTACTTTTTGAATGGAATGGATATGAATACCTTACGCATCGGCTTAGTGTCGATTTCTGACCGCGCCTCCAGCGGTGTTTATCAGGACAAAGGCATCCCCGCTCTGGAAGAGTGGCTGGGCAGTGCGCTGACCACCCCGTTTGAAATCCAGACCCGTTTAATCCCTGACGAACAGCCGATCATTGAGCAGACGCTGTGCGAGCTGGTGGATGAAATGAGCTGCCACCTGGTGCTGACCACGGGCGGTACTGGCCCTGCGCGCCGCGACGTTACCCCGGACGCCACTCTGGCGATTGCCGACCGTGAAATGCCGGGCTTCGGTGAACAGATGCGCCAGATAAGCCTGCACTTTGTGCCAACGGCTATCCTCTCCCGCCAGGTGGGCGTGATCCGCAAACAGGCGTTGATCCTGAACCTGCCGGGCCAGCCGAAGTCGATCAAAGAGACGCTGGAAGGGGTAAAAGCAGAAGATGGCAGCGTGGTCGTACATGGGATCTTCGCAAGTGTACCGTATTGTATACAGCTGCTGGATGGCCCTTATGTAGAAACGGATGCCAAAGTTGTAGCAGCATTTCGCCCTAAAAGCGCACGTCGCGAAACAATCTCCTGAAATTAACAAATATGTGACATTAGCTACAGCCAGGATAGCGTGCAGATAGATTTACGGTATAGTAATTTTTTCTTTACGATCGCCGTAAATATAATTCCACTACTCTGAACACATGGCGCGCTATGTCACATAACACCCGACCTCTGAACCGACAGGATTATAAAACGCTCACCCTTGCTGCTCTTGGCGGGGCGCTGGAGTTTTATGATTTCATCATCTTTGTCTTCTTCGCCGCCGTGGTGGGGGAGCTGTTCTTCCCGGCTGATATCCCTGAGTGGCTGCGCCAGGTGCAAACCTTTGGCATTTTTGCGGCCGGGTATCTTGCGCGTCCGCTGGGCGGCATTGTGATGGCCCACTTTGGCGATCTGGTTGGGCGTAAGAAGATGTTTACGCTCAGCATTCTGCTGATGGCCGTACCGACGCTTGCCATCGGCCTGCTGCCAACCTATGCCTCGATGGGCCTTGTTGCTCCTTTGCTGCTGTTGCTGATGCGAATTCTTCAGGGCGCCGCAATTGGCGGTGAAGTGCCTGGCGCATGGGTGTTTGTGGCAGAACATGTCCCGGCGCGTCGTATCGGTATTGCCTGCGGGACGTTAACCGCAGGGTTGACCGTAGGGATACTGCTGGGTTCGGTTGTCGCGACGATTATCAACACCAGCATGACGCAGCAGGCTGTTCACGACTGGGGCTGGCGAATTCCGTTCCTGCTGGGCGGGGCCTTTGGTCTGGTGGCAATGTATCTGCGCCGCTGGTTGCAGGAAACACCTATCTTCCTTGAAATGCAGCAGCGTAAAGCGCTGGCTCAGGAGCTACCGGTAAAAGCGGTGGTGGTGCGTCATAAGAAAGCGGTTGTGGTCTCGATGCTGCTGACCTGGCTGCTGTCGGCGGGCATTGTGGTGGTGATTTTGATGTCTCCGGTCTGGCTGCAAAAACAGTACGGCTTTGCGCCTGCGGTAACGCTTCAGGCCAACAGTATCGCCACCATTATGCTCTGCTTCGGCTGTCTCGCCGCCGGACTTGCCGTTGACCGGATTGGCGCCAGCCTGACCTTTATCGTTGGCAGCCTGCTTCTGGCCGCGTCAAGCTGGGCGTTCTACCATCTTGCGGGAAGCCATCCTGAGCAGCTGTTCTTGCTGTACGGCGTGGTGGGCTTATGCGTTGGCGTCGTGGGTGCTGTGCCGTATGTGATGGTGCGCGCCTTCCCGCCGGAAGTGCGCTTCACCGGTATTTCATTCTCGTATAACGTTTCTTATGCCATCTTCGGCGGGTTGACGCCCATTGCCGTGACGGTGCTGATGGGCGTCTCGCCGATGGCTCCTGCCTGGTATGTCCTGGCGCTCTCGGTGATGGGGCTGGTGTTAGGTTTCTGGCTGCGTCAGAAACCGGTTGAAGCGCCAGTGCTGGCCCGTTAAACCTGCTTTCGCTCCCTTGCCGCCCGTTTGCCCAGCACAAAGCAGACCATCGGCAGGGGAAGCGTCACGATAAGCAGCATCCACAGCAGGGTATATACGGCGTCCACACCGTCGTTTTGCAGGTTGGTGTAGAGTTTCACCGGTATTCCCTGTGGGAAGTACGCAAAAATCATCACTATGCCAAACTCGCCCACGGCACGTACCCAGGCAAGCGTGGTTGCTGATGCAAGGCCGGGCAGGGCCAGCGGCAGGGTCAGAAAGCGAAAGCGATTCCAGCCCGACGCCCCCAGCGTTTGCCCCGCTTCGAGAATATTTTTAGGCACCGTTGCAAAGGCCGAGCGCGCCACCACGATAAAGTAAGGCAATGCGCCGTAAACCTGCGCCAGCACAAAGGCAGCGGGATTGTTTACCAGCGTGGTGCCAAGCAGCGACAGCCACCGACCAAACACCCCGTAGGGCCCGAACGCCGATACCAGCAAAATCCCCATCGCCAGCGGCGGAGTGAGCAGCGGGATCATCACCAGCAGTTCGCCAATGATCCGCCTGCGCCCGGTGGCCTGCGAAAGCCACCATGCCACCGGAATGCCAATAATGATGATTATCGCCAGCGCCAGAATGCCAAGCCCCATCGACACGGCAATGGCATTGTCGTCCCGCCAGGCCAGTTGCAAGTGCCGCCACGGCGTGACGCTCACAAGCGTAATGAAGGGAATGCAGAGCAGCAGCATTGCGGGCAGCGAAAGCCAGCCCGCAACCCAGCCCGGACGTCTTAGCGGGCGTATACACTATCTCCTTTCGGTGCAGCGTAACCGAACGTTTTGAAGACTTTCTGACCTTCTGCGCTCTGCATAAAGGTGACGAACTTCTGCCCTTGTTCCACCCCGTTTGGCGCATTTTTCAGTACCGCCGCGTAGAACACCATTGGCTGAGTATGGAGTACCTGATCCTGGCCTTTACTGTCCTTAATAGTGAAGCTGACGGTGTCATACCATTGCTTCGCCATGGCCGGGTTGCTCAGGTTAATTTCGTCCGGCAGGGCGACATACGGCAGATGTGCAGAGCGGACTTCACTTTCATAGCCTGCCGCCGCATCCACCTGGCCGCTTTCAAGGCGCGCTAACAGACCGCCTTCCTGATGAGTTTGCTCCGGGTTTTGCAGTGAGCCCAGTACCTTATCGGCGATGCCTGGCATGTTGTAGTACTTCTCGGCCAGCATCAGGGTGAAGACAATATTCTGGCCTTTCGGATCAACATACGGATCGGTGCGACCAAAAGAGACATCTTTTTGCGCCAGCAGATTCAGCCAGGAGCCATCTTTTTTCTGGCTGGCTTGTTCAAACTGAGCCGCGTGTTTGCCCTTCGGACTGTAGGCCACCACCATGCTGGTGCTGGCAACCGGTACGGCATCGTCAATCAGCCCGGCGTCTTTGAGGATCTGCATGGGCCCAGGGGTGATAGAGACGAACACGTCGGCCTCGATTTTGTGGCTTGCCAGCAGGCGTGCCATCCCGTACGCGCCCTGGCCCTGACCCTGGTATTCACCGTTGTCTGCTTTGGCGAAGGCCGGGCCTAAGCCCTGATCCATAACCTTGCCCATTGAACCGGCGTAGGTCACGCGGATGTCTTTCGCCAGCGCCACGGACGACATTTGCAGCAGCGCAACCGCTGCCAGGGTGTACTTCATTTTTCCATTAGCCATAAAATTATCTCGTTATATATTATTTTGCATAACGAGTGTCCTGGAAAGGTGTAGCGATGACAATGCTTGCGTGGCCGTTGTTGAGATTAGGTTGATGAAACGCAAAAAGCCGGGCGGATGCCCGGCTTTTTGTTAGTGCGAAGGGGTATAGCTCAGGACGATGTTGTCATCCGGGATGTGGGTGAAGTTTGTGATGATCGCGTGGTAATCCGCCAGCGGGTCAACATCCTTAAACAGCGTTGGATAGAAGATTTTGCTCAGTGTCTCAATCGCCACGATGTTGTACGGGTTGTTATAGAAGTGATGGTAGAGCGCCCCGGTATGGCCGGCGGCTACCGCCGGAATGCTGGCAACACCCTGGCGCGTCACTAAGGCATTAAACGCCGTTGCTACGTCGCCTGCCGGTACGTTATAGCCAAACGGGATAATCGCTGTGCCTTTACCCGGGCGTTTAGAGCCGGTCATCAGGTAGTAATCCGGGTTCAGAGAGATAATTTTTTCCACGGAAATATTACCGGTAGCCCCTGGCAGCAGCTGCGAGCCAATGTTCGTGCCGCCAGCAGCTTCAACTAGCCCACCCCAGCCGTTGCGCGCGTGAGTGAAGCAGCAGCCGTTATCCAGCCCGCCGACACCCGCGATAGGTTCGATAAACACCAGCGGCTTTTTGCTGACGTTCGCCAGGCGCTGGTGGATTTTATCCAGACGCTGCTGATAGAAATCGATATACGCCTGCGCGCGGTCGGTCTGGCCCATGACCTTGCCCAGTAAGGCAATGCTCGGCAGGGTGTTCTGCACCGGATGCAGTTCGTAGTCGACGAAGACTACCGGGATATGCAGCGCCTCAAGCTTCGCCAGCACGCCGGTCTGCACCAGTGATGGTTTAGCACGAAGCTGGGCGATCATCAGGTCAGGCTGACGGGAGATCACCGTTTCCAGATCCACATTTCCCTGGTCGGAAAACTTCATGTCGAGGATCTTTTCTGCTTCCGGCCATTTACGCTTCAGCACGTTCCAGGTTTCGGTGTCCTGTTTTTTCGGCAGGTTGTTCCATGCCACCACTTTGGCGAACGGGTTATCACGCTCCAGCAGGGCAAGGGTGAAAATGTCGCGACCATCCTGCAAAATGATGCGCTGCGGCTCGTGCTCAATGGTTACTGAGCGGTTATCAAGATCCTTCACCGTCACCGGCCAGTTCTGCGCCTGGGCGAGCAGTGGCGAAAGCAATAGTGCCAGGCCGCCTGCGGCAGCGATGATTTTTTTTAGCATCATGTTTTCCCCGTCTTCTTTTTTCTTATGGTGTTAATCCGTCGACCACCACATGCGGTAGCCCACGGGAACAGTATTCAACCCGACCATCCACGCCATACACGCGCGCCAGGCTGGCTGGCGTGACCACTTCGCCAGGCACTCCACTGGCAATCAGCTCGCCGCTTTTGAGCATCAGGGCATATTCGGCGTGGCGCAGCGCAATATTGATGTCGTGGATAACCACAACGGTGACGATATTGCGTTGCCGCGTTTCCCGGGCAACGATATCCATCACATGAAACTGGTAGTTAAGATCCAGCGCGCTTAAGGGTTCATCCAGCAACAGTAAATCCGGCTCGCGGATCAGCGACTGGGCCAGGCCTATCAGCTGTTTCTGCCCGCCAGAAAGCTGGTCAAGGAAGCTCATTGCCAGATGCGCAACGCCCAACTTGTCGAGAATGGAATAGGCTTCCTGCTCAACGTTATGGCCCGCGCTATTACCGCTGGCCCGTTTCGCCACAATCACCGATTCCAGCGCGTGCAGATGCACGCCCTGAGGTAAAGACTGCGGCAGGTAAACCACCTTTTGCGCCCGCTTTGCCGATGGCAGCGTCATCAGGTCTTCGCCGTTAAGCAGCAGTTTCCCCTCGGCGGGGTTTAAGTCAGCCAGTGCACGCAGCAGCGTTGATTTGCCTGAGCCGTTTGGCCCCAGCAGGGCGGTTATTTTCCCGCGAGGGAGTAGCGGAGTCGTTAACCCATCAATGATCTTTTTCTTGCGATAACCCGTGTGCAGGTCGAGTACGCGAAGGCCGTCGGTCATACGTTCCCCCGGTTACGAATAATGATGCTAAGGAAGAACGGTACGCCAACCAGTGAGGTCACAATACCGACGGGGATAATGACGCCGGGAACGATGTTCTTGGAAAATACTGACGCCAGAGAGAGCACCAGCGCGCCAATCAGCATACTGCCGGGCAGGTAAAACCGGTGATCTTCACCGAACATCATGCGCGAGATATGCGGCGCGACCAGGCCAATAAAACCGACCGGCCCCACGAAGGCCACCGTTAAGGCAGAGATAATACTGATGCGTAACAACGTCGCCATGCGCAGCTTTTTCACGTTGATACCAAAGCTGACGGCGCGATCTTCACCCAGGCGCAGGGCGGTAAGCTTCCAGGCGTTTTTCAGCGACAACGGCACAATAATCACCAGCGCCACGCCCAGAATGGCGAGCTTATCCCAGGAGGCGCGGGCCAGGCTGCCCATCGTCCAGAAGACCAGCCCTTGCAGGGTATCTTCGCTGGCCACAAATTGCAGGATGGAAATCAGGGCGTTAAATGTAAACACCAGCGCGATGCCAAACAACACCACGCCGGGGGTGGCCACCCTGGTCCAGCGGCTGATGCCATCGAGAATAAAACAGGCAAGCAGCGCAAAGACAAAGGCATTAGCGGGAATAAACCACTTATCGGCAATACCGGGAATACCCAGACCCAGCACAATTGCCAGTGCGGCACCAAATGACGCGGCAGAAGAGACGCCAAGCGTAAACGGGCTGGCAAGCGGGTTATTCAGGATGGTTTGCATTTCCGCCCCCGCAAGCCCGAGTGCCATGCCTACCGCGATAGCCATCAGAGCAAACGGCAGGCGAATGTCCCAGACAATGACGCGTGTGCCTGCATCGGCGGCGGCGGAATTGACCAGCGTGTGCCAGAGCGTAGAAACGGAGATACCAGACGGCCCGATGGTGAAATCAAGGAGCAGTGAGCAAATAATGAGGGCAAACAGAACGCCTGCCAGCGCGAAGCGTCTGACGAGAATTTTACGGTAATGTAACGCGACAGTAGTTTCGCCAGACTGATTGCTGGCGGCAAGGCTGGAATTCATCAGATAACCTTATGCAACACAACAGAATCGTTTTATCCCTCTAACGTTCCTTTACGGGTGCTGCCTGATATCCAATATCCGGGATCTGCCAGGCAACACTAATCGCAATGATAATGCTTATCAATTAAATGGGGTGATTATTCGAATTCCGTTTAATAATCGTTGTTTTTGTGATTAAAAAATCAACTCTTTTGCCAGCGCTCAAGCTGCCTGCTGGTCATGTACGCACCTGTTACACAGAGCGCGAGCGGGACTAAAAAACTATGATCCATCCGGGTAAACTCCATCATCAGCGTAATGGCCGTCACGGGCATTTGCATGGAGGCAGACAGGAATCCTGCTGCGCCGGTCAGTGCAAAACCGGCCATATCACTGCCCGGAAACAGACTGCCCAACACAATAAATAACAGTGAACCGAGTAGCGCGCCAATCGTCAGGCCAGGCGTCAGTAAACCCCCTTCGGCGCCGCCACGTAATACCGCCCAGATAACAAAGATTTTGATGCACACAATCGCCAGCGCCAGGTGCAGTGTCACACTGCCGTCGAGGGTTAACTGCGTCGGACCTTTGCCGTTACCGGGCAACTGCGGGAACCATATTGATAATGCGCCCAGTGCGGCAAAGGCGACCAGGCTGAAAACGGGCATTTGCCAGTTACTGCGCACTTTGCTACGCGCCCGCTGCGTGAGGCGGCGGAAAAGAAAGGCTGCAGCCCCCATTATTGGGCCGGACAGCGCGCCCCAGAAAACCAGCGAGGTCGAGGCAAGTTCGGTGGTGAAGCGATACTGATGCTCATCGCCAAGCCCGAGGGTGGCAATCCAGGCAGCCAAAGCTGATGTGACGACTGCCGCAATCGCGGCGTCCCAGCTAAAGCTGACCAGCAGGACTTCAAGGGTAAATACGGCGCCTGCCAGCGGAACATTATACACCGCTGCAAGCCCGGCTCCGGCACCGCAGGCAATCATCAGTTGAATATCGGTAGGGGTCAGCCGCAGATAACGTGCGACGCCGCCTGCAAAGAGTGACCCCACTTCCCGTGGCGCAACTTCTCGTCCGAGCGGGGACCCCATCGCCACGGTGATGATTTGCAGCAGGGCGTGAATTAAGGTGGTGATGCCAGGCATGGGTTTGCCGGGATCTTTTACCGCGGCACTGATGCTCACGCGTTTTTTTCCATAGCGACCGAGCAACCACCACCCGCACCCGGCAACGATACCCGCGCTCAGAATCACAAAAAACCGGCGCCGGGCGCTGGCATCGGTCACGCCCTGTAAAAAGGTCTGTGGGCCAGTCAGGCTGTCACGGCTGTAGCCGTAGGCCAGGTGTTGAATTTCGTGAAGCAGTAGAGCGAGCAGCATCCCACCAAGGCCTGCCAGGACTCCGGTGAGAAGAAGAGCGACCCAGCGTTGCAGCCAGTAAGTTCGGGTTGGAAGGGTTGTCATGATGCGTTGTCTTTATGAAAGGCGGTAAGCCCATCATTTCACAACGTACTTTAACGGAAAATCAATCGGAGCGGGGATTTCGTGCCCGCGAGCGGGCACGAAAGGGGATCAGTGTTTTTCACCAATCGGCAGAACGGTACGACCAAACTGCTCGTTCAGTACTTCGCCCATTGCCAGGTAGATAGCGCTCGCGCCACACACCAGGCCAATCCAGCCAGCAATGTGAACGATGCCTTCGTTATCCACCAGGTGACCAATCGCCAGAAGAGCGAACAGTACGGTCAGGCTCAGGAAGACGAACTGAAGTGCGCGGTTAGCCTTCAGGGTGCCGAAGAACATGAACAGGGTGAATACGCCCCACAGGCCCAGATAGACGCCCAGGAAGTGCGCGTTAGCGGCATCTGCCAGGCCCATTTTAGGCATCAGCAGAATGGCGACCAGGGTCAGCCAGAAAGAACCGTAAGAGGTAAAGGCGGTTAAACCGAAGGTATTGCCTTTTTTATATTCCAGCAGGCCCGCGAAGATTTGTGCGATACCGCCGTAAAAAATGCCCATCGCCAGGATAATGCCATCCATCGGGAACATCCCGATGTTGTGCAGGTTCAGCAGGATGGTGGTCATGCCAAAACCCATCAGGCCCAGCGGAGCCGGATTAGCCAACTTAGTGTTGCCCATAAGTCCTCAAAAAAATCATCATTAATATGGTGAAATGGTTAAACCCGCGTCAATTCTCCCTGACGGGGCGCGGCATCATAATGGGCGCAATCGATGCCGTCTATGATCTAATCAGGGTGAAATTAAAAATTTTTTTATCCTTCCCCCTTGATGGATGCCGTTGCGACCCCATCTTGTAAGCAACCGCAGTGTGTGGACCTGAAAAAAATCAAATCTGGGCAGTTGAAAAAGCACGTTCTGCCCTTATTACAGGTACACAACCACATGTTGACTGAATTTTTAGTGGAGACGTTTAGATGGGTAAAATTATTGGTATCGACCTGGGTACTACCAACTCTTGTGTAGCGATTATGGACGGCACTACTGCACGCGTGCTGGAGAACGCCGAGGGCGATCGCACCACGCCTTCTATTATTGCTTATACCCAGGATGGTGAAACTCTGGTTGGTCAGCCGGCTAAACGTCAGGCAGTGACAAACCCGCAAAACACCCTGTTTGCGATTAAACGCCTGATTGGCCGCCGCTTCCAGGACGAAGAAGTACAGCGTGATGAAGCCATCATGCCGTACAAAATCATCGGTGCTGACAACGGTGATGCATGGATTGATGTTAAAGGTCAGAAAATGGCACCACCGCAGATCTCTGCTGAAGTGCTGAAAAAAATGAAGAAAACGGCTGAAGATTACCTGGGCGAACCGGTAACTGAAGCGGTTATCACCGTTCCTGCATACTTCAACGATGCTCAGCGTCAGGCAACCAAAGATGCTGGCCGTATCGCAGGTCTGGAAGTAAAACGTATCATCAACGAACCAACCGCAGCGGCACTGGCCTACGGTCTGGATAAAGAAGTTGGCAACCGTACTATCGCGGTTTACGACCTGGGTGGTGGTACCTTCGATATCTCTATTATCGAAATCGACGAAGTTGACGGCGAAAAAACCTTTGAAGTTCTGGCAACCAATGGTGATACCCACCTGGGTGGTGAAGACTTCGATAGCCGTATGATCAACTACCTCGTTGACGAGTTTAAGAAAGATCAGGGCATTGACCTGCGTAATGACCCGCTGGCTATGCAGCGCCTGAAAGAAGCCGCTGAGAAAGCGAAGATCGAACTGTCTTCCGCTCAGCAGACCGACGTGAACCTGCCGTACATCACCGCAGACGCGACCGGTCCAAAACACATGAACATCAAAGTGACTCGTGCGAAACTGGAAAGCCTGGTAGAAGACCTGGTGAACCGTTCTATCGATCCACTGAAAGTTGCATTGCAAGATGCTGGCCTGTCTGTGTCCGACATCCAGGACGTTATCCTGGTAGGTGGTCAGACTCGTATGCCAATGGTCCAGAAGAAAGTGGCTGAGTTCTTTGGTAAAGAGCCACGTAAAGACGTTAACCCGGACGAAGCTGTTGCTATCGGTGCAGCGGTTCAGGGCGGCGTGCTGACCGGTGAAGTTAAAGACGTACTGCTGCTGGACGTTACCCCGCTGTCTCTGGGTATCGAAACCATGGGCGGTGTGATGACTGCGCTCATCAACAAAAACACCACTATCCCAACGAAACACAGCCAGGTGTTCTCTACCGCTGAAGACAACCAGTCTGCGGTAACCATCCATGTGATTCAGGGTGAGCGTAAGCGTGCGTCTGATAACAAGTCTCTGGGTCAGTTCAACCTGGACGGTATCAGCCCGGCACCACGCGGAATGCCGCAGATCGAAGTGACTTTCGATATCGATGCTGACGGTATCCTGCACGTGTCTGCAAAAGACAAAAACAGCGGTAAAGAGCAGAAGATCACCATCAAGGCATCTTCTGGCCTGAACGAAGCAGAAATCGAAAAAATGGTTCGCGATGCTGAAGCTAACGCTGAATCCGACCGTAAGTTCGAAGAGCTGGTTCAGACCCGTAACCAGGGTGACCATCTGCTGCACAGCACCCGTAAGCAGGTTGAAGAAGCAGGCGATAAACTGCCAGCGGAAGACAAAACTGCTATCGATGCTGCACTGAGCGCGCTGGAAACTTCCCTGAAAGGTGAAGACAAAGCGGACATCGAAGCGAAGATGCAGGAGCTGGCACAGGCTTCTCAGAAGCTGATGGAAATCGCACAGCAACAGCACGCACAACAGCAGGCGGGCGCTGATGCTTCTGCGAACAACGCGAAAGACGACGACGTTGTCGATGCTGAGTTCGAAGAAGTGAAAGACAAAAAATAATCGCCCTTTGAACGGGTAATTACTGGCACGGGCGAAGAGGTTTCCTCTCCGCCCGTGCACGCATGTTAGGGGCAGATAAATAAAGATGGCAAAGCAAGACTATTACGAGATTTTAGGCGTTTCCAAAACAGCGGAAGAGCGTGAAATCAAAAAGGCGTATAAGCGTCTGGCCATGAAATATCACCCGGATCGCAATCAGGGTGATAAAGAGGCTGAAGCCAAATTTAAAGAGATCAAAGAAGCCTACGAAATCCTGACCGATGCACAAAAACGTGCGGCCTATGACCAGTACGGTCACGCAGCCTTTGAACAGGGCGGCATGGGCGGCGGTGGATTCGGTGGCGGCGGCTTTGGCGGCGGCGCTGATTTCAGCGATATCTTCGGCGACGTATTTGGTGACATCTTTGGTGGCGGTCGTGGTCGTCAGCGCGCGGCCCGCGGTGCAGATCTGCGCTACAACATGGATCTGACGCTGGAAGAAGCGGTCCGTGGTGTCACCAAAGAGATCCGTATCCCGACGCTTGAAGAGTGTGACATTTGCCACGGCAGCGGCGCGAAGGCGGGAACTCAGCCACAGACCTGTCCAACCTGTCACGGCTCCGGCCAGGTACAGATGCGTCAGGGCTTCTTCGCGGTACAACAGGCCTGTCCACACTGTCATGGTCGCGGTACGCTGATTAAAGATCCGTGCAACAAGTGTCATGGCCACGGTCGCGTAGAGAAAACCAAAACCCTGTCCGTTAAAATCCCTGCCGGTGTTGATACGGGCGACCGTATTCGTCTGACCGGTGAAGGTGAAGCCGGCGAGCACGGTGCACCAGCAGGCGATCTGTACGTTCAGGTCCAGGTGAAACAGCACGCCATCTTTGAGCGTGAAGGGAACAACCTGTACTGTGAAGTGCCGATCAACTTTGCGATGGCAGCACTCGGTGGTGAAATCGAAGTGCCTACGCTTGATGGTCGTGTGAACCTGAAAGTGCCTGGTGAGACGCAGACCGGCAAACTGTTCCGGATGCGCGGCAAAGGCGTGAAATCGGTTCGCGGTGGTGCTCAGGGCGACCTGCTGTGTCGCGTGGTGGTAGAAACACCGGTCGGGCTGAACGACAAGCAGAAACAGTTGCTGAAAGAGTTGCAGGAAAGCTTTGGCGGCCCAACGGGTGAAAAAAACAGCCCACGCTCCAAAAGCTTCTTCGATGGCGTCAAAAAGTTCTTCGATGATTTGACCCGCTAACACTCGACAGCAGCGCGACATTCTAAAAAGCCCGGAAGCGATTCCGGGCTTTTTCTATTTGTGGGTATATTTCGGGAAAAGCGAATATATACTCAATATTAATCTGTTTTTGCCGAGTTGTTGGGCTTGGTATTATGGTTTTATCGAGGTATTGTTGTAAAAGAGAGAACTTAAGTGAAATTACTGCACCGTTTCTTTAGCAATGAGGCGTCTGGCGGCATCATTTTGATTATTGCCGCTGTGGCGGCCATGGTGTTGGCCAATCTGGGGGCAACACGCGAGCTCTATCATGCATTTCTGGAAACACCGGTCGAGTTACGGGTTGGCGTTCTGGAAATTAATAAAAACATGCTGCTGTGGATCAACGATGCACTGATGGCGGTGTTTTTCCTGCTGGTTGGGTTAGAGGTTAAACGCGAGCTGGTACTCGGCTCGCTGGCCAGCCGTCAACGTGCGGCGTTCCCGGTGATTGCAGCGCTGGGCGGGATGGTTATTCCTGCGCTGCTGTTCCTGGCGTTTACCTGGCAAGATCCGATGGCGCGCCACGGATGGGCGATCCCGGCCGCAACGGATATCGCCTTTGCACTTGGCGTGCTGGCGCTACTGGGTAGCCGCGTTCCCGTGGCACTGAAAATTTTCCTGATGGCGCTGGCGATTATTGATGACCTGGGCGCTATCGTGATTATCGCGCTGTTCTACACCAGCGAACTGTCGATACTGTCGCTGAGCGTGGCCGCAGGGGCCATTGCGGTACTGGCGATGCTGAATATCTGCAATGTGCGCCGTATCGGCATTTATGTGCTGGTGGGAATGGTGCTGTGGACGGCGGTTCTGAAATCCGGCGTGCACGCCACACTGGCGGGGGTGATTGTCGGTTTCCTGATGCCGCTGAAGGCGCAGGATGGCAAGTCACCGGCAAAACAGCTGGAGCATGTGCTTCACCCGTGGGTCGCCTTTATGATCCTGCCGCTGTTTGCGTTTGCTAACGCAGGGGTTTCTCTGGAAGGTGTCACGCTGGATGGATTGACCTCTATGCTGCCACTCGGGGTGATTGCCGGGCTGTTTATCGGTAAGCCGCTGGGGATCAGTCTGTTCTGCTGGCTGGCACTGAAACTGAAGCTGGCGTCATTGCCACAAGGCACGACGTTTAAGCAGATCATGGCGGTGGGTGTGCTGTGCGGGATTGGATTTACGATGTCTATCTTTATCTCGACGCTGGCCTTTGGCGCACATGCGCCTGAGCTTATCATCTGGGCAAAACTGGGCATCCTGATTGGATCATTACTGGCTGCGGTTATCGGTTATACCTTGTTGAAGGTGAAATTGCCCGGACAGGTTGTTCAGGCATAACAGGAAACCGGGAGAAGGGGAGCCTTCTCCCGATACACTATCAGGGAGAGAAGACGCGATGTCTCATATCAATTACAACCATCTTTACTATTTCTGGCACGTCTACAAAGAGGGCTCGGTGGTCGGTGCGGCAGAGGCGCTCTATCTGACACCACAGACCATTACCGGGCAGATCAAAGCGCTGGAAGAGCGTTTACAGGGCAAGCTGTTTAAGCGTAAAGGTCGCGGTATCGAGCCAAGTGAACTGGGCGAGCTGGTTTTTCGCTACGCCGACAAGATGTTCACCTTAAGCCAGGAGATGCTGGATATCGTCAATTACCGCAAAGAGTCGAATCTGCTCTTTGATGTCGGTGTGGCGGATGCCCTGTCAAAACGGCTGGTGAGCGGCGTACTGGATGCCGCGGTGGTGGAAGATGAGCAGATCCACCTGCGCTGCTTTGAGTCCACTCACGAGATGCTGCTGGAGCAGCTGAGCCAGCATAAGCTGGATATGATTATTTCGGACTGCCCGATTGATTCAACCCAGCAGGAAGGGTTGTTCTCGGTGAAGATTGGCGAATGTGGTGTGAGCTTCTGGTGCATCAACCCACCGCCGGAAAAACCGTTCCCGGCCTGCCTGGAAGAGCGTCGTTTGCTGGTACCAGGCAGACGTTCCATGCTCGGACGTAAGCTGCAAAACTGGTTTAACTCGCAGGGTCTGAACGTGGAAATCCTCGGTGAGTTCGATGATGCCGCACTGATGAAAGCCTTTGGCGAAGCGCATAATGCCATCTTCGTTGCGCCAACGCTTTATGCGCACGATCTCTACTCGGATAACAAGATTACGGAGATTGGCAGAGTGGATAACGTGATGGAAGAGTATCACGCGATCTTTGCCGAAAGGATGATCCAGCACCCAGCGGTGCAGCGTATCTGTAACCGGGACTACTCGGCGCTGTTTACGCCACCGGCAATCTGAAGACATAAAAAAACCCGCGTTAAGCGGGTTCTTTAAACAAGCAACAACAAGCGGCGATTAAGCCAGTTTGTTGATCTGCGCGGTCAGGTTTGCTTTATGACGCGCTGCTTTGTTTTTGTGGATCAGACCTTTAGCAGCCTGACGATCCACGATTGGTTGCATTTCGTTAAATGCGTTCTGCGCTGCAGCTTTGTCGCCAGCTTCGATAGCTGCGTATACTTTCTTGATGAAAGTACGCATCATAGAGCGACGGCTTGCGTTGTGCTTACGAGCCTTTTCAGACTGTACAGCACGTTTCTTAGCTGATTTGATATTAGCCAAGTCCAACTCCCAAATATGATCTATGTGGACAATTCAAAGGCCGAGGAATATGCCCTCTTTGCCTTCTTTTGTCAATGGATTTGTGCAAATAAGCGCCGTTAATGAGCGACGCTACGTTACGTAGTGATGGCGCAGGATTCTACCAGCTTGTCTGTCGTGAATACAGCTTTTCGGCACAAAAATCGCAGTTCGCGGGCAGATTTTTTCACTCCGAAAGGTCAGCATGATGAAATCATTACGGCTTTCTGTTTTGCGTGAACAATCGTCGGTTAACCTTAACCGCTGTACAAGGTATACTTTGGCGATTTTCACTGTTTTGAGCCAGTCATGAAGCTGATACGCGGCATACATAATCTCAGTAAAGCCCCGCACGGGTGCGTTCTGACCATTGGTAATTTCGACGGCGTGCATCGTGGGCATCAGGCGCTGTTACAAGGATTGCGTAAAGAGGGGGAGGCGCGTGGCCTGCCCGTTGTGGTCATGATTTTTGAGCCACAACCGCTGGAGCTGTTTGCGGGCGAGAAGTCGCCGGCTCGCCTGACCCGGCTGCGCGAGAAATTGCGCTATCTTGCCGAGTGCGGCGTGGACTACGTGCTGTGTGTACGATTCGATCGTCGCTTTGCAGCGCTGACAGCACAAAATTTTGTCGGTGAGCTGTTAGTCAAGCGTCTTGGCGTGCAGTTTCTCGCAGTGGGTGATGATTTCCGCTTTGGCGCTGGTCGTCAGGGCGATTTCTTGTTATTACAGAAGGCTGGCCTGGAATACGGTTTTGACGTCACCAGCGCCATGACCTTCTGCGAA
This sequence comes from Enterobacter soli ATCC BAA-2102, assembly GCF_001654845.1. Classification (GTDB taxonomy): domain Bacteria; phylum Pseudomonadota; class Gammaproteobacteria; order Enterobacterales; family Enterobacteriaceae; genus Enterobacter; species Enterobacter soli. Next base: position 126,085 of record NZ_LXES01000025.1, read on the forward strand.
GGTGGGGTTCGGGTCAGCAGCACGGCGGTGCGCCAGGCGCTGGCGGATGATGAACTGGACACGGCAGAAAACCTGCTTGGGCACCCCTTCACCATTTCCGGGCGCGTGGTACATGGCGATGCTCTGGGCCGCACTATTGGTTTCCCGACGGCGAATATCCCGCTGCGTCGTCAGGTTTCCCCGGTAAAAGGGGTCTATGCGGTGGAAGTGGCCGGACTGGGCGAAAAGCCTTATTTCGGTGTGGCCAACATTGGCACGCGTCCAACGGTTGCCGGCGTGCGACAGCAGCTAGAAGTGCACCTGCTGGACGTTGTAATGGACCTCTACGGTCGCCATATAGATGTAATACTGCGTAAAAAGATACGCAACGAGCAGCGATTTGGTTCGCTGGATGAACTTAAGGCGCAAATCGCGCGAGATGAATTAACGGCCCGCGAGTTTTTTGGGCTTTGAACCCGGCTTAAATGCCTACGTGATAAATACGGAACCGAGAATCTGATGAGTGACTATAAATCAACCCTGAATTTGCCGGAAACAGGGTTCCCGATGCGCGGCGATCTCGCCAAGCGTGAACCGGGAATGCTGGCGCGTTGGACCGATGATGACCTGTACGGCATCATTCGTGCAGCCAAAAAAGGCAAAAAAACCTTCATTCTGCATGATGGCCCTCCATATGCGAATGGCAGCATTCATATTGGTCACTCTGTAAACAAGATTCTGAAAGACATTATCGTGAAGTCCAAAGGACTTGCGGGATATGACTCGCCTTACGTTCCGGGCTGGGACTGCCACGGTCTGCCAATCGAGCTGAAAGTGGAGCAGGAATTTGGTAAGCCGGGCGAGAAGTTCACCGCCGCAGAATTCCGCGCGAAATGCCGCGAATACGCCGCCACTCAGGTTGACGGTCAGCGTGCTGACTTCATCCGTCTGGGCGTGCTGGGCGACTGGTCGCATCCGTATCTGACCATGGACTTCAAAACTGAAGCCAACATCATCCGTGCGCTGGGTAAAATCATCGGCAACGGTCACCTGCACAAAGGCGCGAAGCCGGTGCACTGGTGTGTTGACTGCCGCTCTGCGCTGGCAGAAGCAGAAGTTGAGTATTACGACAAAACGTCTCCGTCTATCGACGTGGCGTTCCACGCGGTCGATCAGGATGCGGTGAAAGCCAAATTTGGCGTGACCTCCGTTAACGGCCCAGTATCACTGGTTATCTGGACCACCACGCCGTGGACCCTGCCAGCCAACCGTGCGATCTCCCTGTCTGGTGAGTTTGAGTACGCGCTGGTGCAGGTTGAAGGTCAGGCGCTTATCCTGGCGAAAGATCTCCTTGAAAGCGTGCTGAAACGCGCGCACATCTCCGACTACACCGTGCTGGGCACCGTGAAAGGCGATGCGCTTGAACTGATGCGTTTCAAACACCCATTCCTGGACTTCGATGTTCCGGCAATTCTGGGCGACCACGTCACGCTGGAAGCCGGTACCGGTGCGGTACATACCGCCGGTGGCCACGGTCCTGACGACTACAACATCAGCCTGAAATACGGCCTGGAAATCGCTAACCCGGTTGGCCCGGACGGCTCATACCTGCCTGGCACCTACCCGGCGCTGGACGGTATCAACGTCTTTAAAGCGAACGACATCATCGTCGACATGCTGCGCACCAGTGGCGCGCTGCTGCACGTCGAAAAAATGCAGCACAGCTACCCATGCTGCTGGCGTCACAAGTCACCGATCATCTTCCGTGCGACCCCGCAGTGGTTCGTCAGCATGGATCAGAAAGGTCTGCGTGCGCAGTCTCTGAAAGAGATCAAAGGCGTGCAGTGGATCCCGGACTGGGGTCAGGCGCGTATCGAATCCATGGTTGCTAACCGTCCGGACTGGTGTATCTCCCGTCAGCGTACCTGGGGCGTGCCAATGTCTCTGTTCGTGCATAAAGAGACGCAAGAGCTGCACCCGAACACTCTGGAACTGATGGAAGAAGTGGCGAAACGCGTAGAAGCTGACGGCATTCAGGCGTGGTGGGATCTCGACTCCCGCGACATCCTGGGCGCAGACGCAGACAACTACGAGAAAGTGCCAGATACCCTGGACGTGTGGTTCGACTCCGGTTCAACCCACTCTTCCGTCGTTGACGTGCGCCCGGAATTTGCCGGTCACGCTGCCGACATGTATCTGGAAGGTTCTGACCAACACCGTGGCTGGTTCATGTCATCTCTGATGATCTCCACCGCGATGAAAGGTAAAGCGCCATACCGTCAGGTACTGACCCACGGCTTCACCGTTGATGGTCAGGGTCGCAAGATGTCCAAATCCATCGGTAACACCGTTTCTCCTCAGGATGTGATGAACAAACTGGGCGCAGACATTCTGCGTCTGTGGGTAGCATCTACCGATTACACCGGCGAAATGGCGGTGTCCGACGAGATCCTGAAACGCGCTGCCGATAGCTATCGTCGTATCCGTAACACCGCGCGCTTCCTGCTGGCGAACCTCAATGGTTTCGATCCAGTGAAAGATATGGTGAAACCGGAAGAGATGGTGGTTCTGGATCGCTGGGCGGTAGGCTGCGCGAAAGCGGCACAGGACGATATCCTGAAGGCCTATGAGTCTTACGATTTCCACGAAGTGGTGCAGCGCCTGATGCGCTTCTGCTCCATCGAAATGGGCTCGTTCTACCTCGACATCATCAAAGACCGCCAGTACACCGCTAAAGCGGACAGCGTGGCGCGTCGTAGCTGCCAGACTGCGCTGTATCACATCGCAGAAGCGCTGGTGCGCTGGATGGCGCCGATCATGTCCTTCACCGCAGATGAAATCTGGGGCTACCTGCCAGGCGACCGTGAGAAGTATGTCTTCACCGGCGAGTGGTACGAAGGTCTGTTCGATCTCTCTGCCACTGAAGCAATGAACGATGCCTTCTGGGACGAGCTGCTGAAAGTGCGTGGCGAAGTGAACAAGGTTATCGAGCAGGCGCGTGCTGACAAGAAAGTCGGTGGCTCTCTGGAAGCGGCAGTGACCCTGTACGCGGAACCTGAGCTGGCGGCGAAACTGACGGCACTGGGCGATGAATTGCGATTTGTCCTGTTGACCTCGGGTGCGAAAGTTGCGGATTATGCCGAAGCTTCTGCGGATGCCCAGCAGAGCGAACTGCTCAAAGGGCTGAAAGTCGCACTGAGCAAAGCCGAAGGTGATAAATGCCCGCGTTGCTGGCATTACACCACTGATGTCGGCCAGGTGGCGGAACACGCAGACATCTGCGGACGCTGTGTAAGCAACGTCGCCGGTGACGGCGAGAAACGTAAGTTTGCCTGATGAGTAAATCTCTCTGTTCAACAGGACTGCGCTGGCTGTGGCTGGTTGTGGTAGTGCTGATTATTGATCTGGGCAGCAAGTACCTGATCCTCCAGAACTTTGCTCTGGGGGATACGGTGTCGCTGTTCCCGTCCCTTAACCTGCATTACGCACGTAACTACGGCGCGGCGTTTAGTTTCCTTGCTGACAGCGGTGGCTGGCAGCGCTGGTTCTTCGCGGGTATCGCTATCGGTATCTGCGTGATTCTGGCGGTGCTGATGTACCGTTCGAAGGCAACGCAAAAACTGAATAACATCGCCTACGCGCTGATTATTGGCGGCGCGTTAGGTAACCTGTTTGACCGCCTGTGGCACGGCTTTGTGGTCGATATGATCGACTTCTACGTCGGTGACTGGCACTTCGCAACCTTTAATCTGGCCGATAGCGCAATTTGTATCGGTGCGGCGTTAATCGTGCTGGAAGGCTTCCTGCCGAACGCCGCCGCGAAGAAGCAGGCTTAAGCATCAATGCCGGGTGGCGCTTCGCTTACCCGGCCTACCGAATATGCCGACACACAGGCAATACAACATTAAAGAGCAATGTGTATGTCTAAATCCGTACAGAGCAACAGCGCAGTCCTCGTTCACTTCACGCTGAAACTGGATGATGGCTCCACGGCTGAATCCACCCGCAACAATGGTAAACCTGCCCTGTTCCGTCTGGGTGATACCACTCTCTCCGAAGGTCTTGAACAACAGCTTCTGGGTCTGAAAGAGGGCGAGAAAAAGGCGTTTGCGCTGGAGCCCGATGCGGCGTTTGGTGTGCCAAGCCCGGACCTGATTCAGTATTTCTCGCGTCGTGAGTTCATGGATGCGGGTGAGCCTGAAATCGGGGCAATTATGCTCTTTACCGCTATGGATGGCAGCGAAATGCCTGGCGTGATCCGCGAAATCAACGGCGACTCCATCACCGTAGATTTCAACCATCCGCTTGCCGGGCGTACCGTCCATTTTGATATTGAAGTGCTGGAGATTGATCCGGCACTGGAGGCCTGAAATGCAGATCCTGTTGGCTAACCCGCGCGGTTTTTGCGCCGGTGTAGACCGCGCTATCAGCATTGTTGAAAACGCGCTGGAAATCTACGGCGCGCCAATTTATGTGCGTCATGAAGTGGTGCACAACCGTTACGTGGTCGATAGCCTGCGCGAGCGTGGCGCTATCTTTATTGAGCAGATCAGTGAAGTGCCGGACGGCGCGATCCTGATTTTCTCTGCGCATGGGGTTTCTCAGGCGGTACGTAACGAAGCGAAAAGCCGTGATTTGAGCGTGTTCGACGCCACCTGTCCGTTAGTGACCAAAGTGCATATGGAAGTGGCGCGCGCCAGCCGTCGCGGTGAAGAGTCGATCCTGATTGGCCATGCGGGTCACCCGGAAGTCGAAGGCACCATGGGGCAGTACAGTAACCCGGAAGGGGGCATGTACCTGGTCGAATCACCGGAAGATGTGTTTACCCTGGACGTGAAAAACGAAGCCCGTCTGTCGTTCATGACCCAGACCACGCTCTCTGTGGATGACACCTCTGACGTGATTGATGCGCTTCGCCAGCGTTTCCCGAAAATCGTTGGACCGCGTAAAGACGACATCTGCTACGCCACCACCAACCGTCAGGAAGCGGTACGCGCCCTGGCTGAACAGGCTGACGTAGTGCTGGTTGTCGGGTCGAAGAACTCCTCTAACTCCAACCGCCTGGCCGAGCTTGCGCAGCGTATGGGGAAAGCGGCATTCCTGATTGATGATGCAACAGACATTCAGGAAGCGTGGGTTAAAAACGCCACCTGCGTCGGCGTCACTGCCGGGGCATCTGCACCGGATATTCTGGTTCAGAACGTGATTGCCCGCTTGCAGGAGCTGGGTGGTGGCGAAGCGATACCGCTGGAAGGACGCGAAGAGAACATCGTTTTCGAAGTCCCGAAAGAACTGCGTATCGATGCTCGCGAAGTGGAATAATCCCTTTTCAGATAAAAGGCCAGCACCTCCTGTGCTGGCCTTTTTTTTTGCCAATCTTTTATCGTGATGACTAAATCATGTCTTTTACTGATATTTAAGTCGGTTTCACGTTAAATTCTAATTATCGGTGTTTTCAGTTGGCAGCCTTCACTCAGGCTGGTTAATCTGAAAACGGTTTACATCATTTTAACGTAAGAGAATAACTATGCATGATGCACAGATCCGTGTCGCCATTGCGGGCGCGGGTGGACGTATGGGTCGCCAGCTGATTCAGGCGGCACTACAGATGGATGGCGTGGCACTTGGCGCGGCGCTGGAGCGTGAAGGTTCATCGCTTCTCGGAACCGATGCCGGTGAGCTGGCAGGCGCAGGCAAGACGGGCGTTAGCGTACAGAGCAGCCTGGATGCCGTAAAAGATGACTTTGATGTGTTCATCGATTTCACGCGCCCGGAAGGGACGCTGAACCACCTGGCATTTTGCCGCCAGTACGGTAAAGGCATGGTGATCGGCACCACCGGTTTTGATGATGCCGGTAAACAGGCCATCCAGGATGCGTCAAACGAGATTGCGATTGTCTTCGCCGCTAACTTCAGCGTGGGTGTAAACGTCATGCTGAAGCTGCTGGAGAAGGCAGCGAAAGTCATGGGCGACTACACCGACATTGAGATTGTCGAAGCTCACCACCGCTATAAGGTCGATGCACCATCGGGCACGGCACTGGCGATGGGTGAAGCGATTGCTCATGCACTGGATAAAGATTTGAAAGACTGCGCGGTGTACACCCGCGAAGGGCACACTGGCGAACGTGTTCCTGGCTCGATTGGTTTTGCAACCGTCCGTGCAGGTGACATCGTCGGCGAACATACGGCGATGTTCGCCGATATTGGCGAACGTGTGGAGATCACGCACAAAGCCTCCAGCCGCATGACCTTTGCAAATGGTGCCGTACGTTCGGCTTTGTGGCTTAAAGGCAAAGATAATGGTCTTTTTGACATGCGAGATGTGCTCGATCTCAACAATTTGTAAGATTTATTACCCATCGTGATGTGGTTATTGCAGTCGTAATGTGTTGATTGCATAGGGCAATAATTTATTGCCCTTTTATTTTACCTATTAATCATGTTTTATTTATTTAAATGCTCAAATATCACATTTTTCATCTGTTTTTGTGTTGCGGTTCTGTAAATTTTGACCATCTGGTCTACTTTTTATTGTGCCAGGACGAAGATTTCCATTAAACTTGCCGCGCAAGCGTTTTCTGATGTGATTTACTTGATCTTTTTGTCGCTTAAACCGCATTCCCGCCACCAGGCTTGCAAAAGAATAAACAAAATATCCGTTTTAAGTTGACTTTTACCCTCTGAATACCCAGAATGCCGCCGTTTGCCAAAAATCCGCTGGCAACACATTTGCATTGCTTCATGACGTGGTTATGAATTAATATGCAAATAAAGTGAGTGAATATTCTCTGGAGGGTGTTTTGATTAAGTCAGCGCTATTGGTTCTGGAAGACGGAACCCAGTTTATCGGTCGGGCCATAGGGGCAACGGGTTCGGCGGTTGGGGAAGTCGTTTTCAATACTTCAATGACCGGTTATCAAGAAATCCTCACTGATCCTTCCTATTCTCGCCAAATCGTTACTCTTACTTATCCTCATATCGGCAATGTCGGCACCAATGCTGCTGACGAAGAATCCTCTCAGGTACATGCGCAAGGTCTGGTCATTCGCGACCTGCCGCTGATTGCCAGCAACTTCCGCAATACCGAAGACCTCTCTTCTTACCTGAAACGCCATAACATCGTGGCGATTGCCGATATCGATACCCGTAAGTTAACGCGTCTGCTGCGCGAGAAAGGTGCACAGAACGGCTGCATCATCGCGGGTGATAACCTGGATGCGGCACTGGCGCTTGAAAAAGCGAAAGCCTTCCCGGGTCTGAACGGTATGGACCTGGCGAAAGAAGTGACGACAGCCGAAGCCTACAGCTGGACGCAGGGGAGCTGGACGCTGGAAGGCGACCTGCCGGAAGCGAAACCAGAAAGCGAGCTGCCGTTCCACGTTGTTGCCTACGATTTCGGTGCCAAGCGCAATATCCTGCGCATGTTGGTTGACCGTGGCTGCCGCCTGACCGTGGTTCCGGCGAAAACCTCTGCCGAAGATGTGCTGAAGATGAATCCGGATGGCATCTTCCTCTCAAACGGTCCTGGTGACCCGGCGCCGTGCGATTACGCTATCGACGCGATTAAGTCCTTCCTGGAAACCGATATCCCGGTCTTCGGTATCTGCCTCGGCCATCAGTTGCTGGCGCTGGCGAGCGGTGCGAACACCGTGAAGATGAAGTTCGGTCACCACGGTGGTAACCACCCGGTGAAAGATATTGATAACAACACCGTAATGATTACGGCGCAGAACCACGGCTTCGCGGTGGATGAGGCTTCCATGCCTGCCAACCTTCGCGTAACGCACAAATCGCTGTTCGATGGCACCCTGCAAGGTATCCACCGTACCGATAAGCCTGCGTTTAGCTTCCAGGGGCACCCGGAAGCCAGCCCTGGCCCGCACGATGCTGCGCCGCTGTTCGATCACTTCATCGAACTTATTGAGCTTTACCGTAAGACCGCTAAATAATCAGGAGCCGAGAAGACAATGCCAAAACGTACAGACATAAAAAGCATCCTGATCCTTGGCGCTGGCCCGATCGTTATCGGCCAGGCCTGTGAATTTGACTACTCCGGTGCGCAGGCGTGTAAAGCGCTGCGTGAAGAGGGCTACCGCGTCATTCTGGTGAACTCTAACCCGGCAACCATCATGACCGACCCGGAAATGGCTGATGCAACTTACATCGAGCCGATTCACTGGGAAGTGGTTCGCAAAATCATCGAAAAAGAGCGCCCGGATGCTGTGCTGCCAACGATGGGTGGCCAGACTGCACTGAACTGTGCGCTGGAGCTTGAGCGTCAGGGCGTGCTGGCAGAGTTTGGTGTGACCATGATTGGTGCCACCGCCGATGCGATTGACAAAGCAGAAGACCGTCGTCGCTTCGACGTGGCGATGAAGAAAATCGGCCTCGACACCGCGCGTTCCGGTATTGCGCATAACATGGAAGAAGCGCTGGCTGTTGCGGCTGACGTGGGTTATCCGTGCATCATCCGTCCTTCCTTCACCATGGGCGGCACCGGCGGCGGTATCGCTTACAACCGCGAAGAGTTCGAAGAGATTTGCGAACGCGGTCTGGACCTTTCCCCAACCAAAGAGCTGCTGATTGATGAGTCGCTGATTGGCTGGAAAGAGTACGAGATGGAAGTGGTGCGTGATAAAAACGACAACTGCATCATCGTCTGCTCCATCGAAAACTTCGATGCGATGGGGATTCACACCGGTGACTCCATCACCGTTGCGCCAGCCCAGACCCTGACCGACAAAGAGTATCAAATCATGCGTAACGCCTCGATGGCGGTACTGCGTGAAATTGGCGTTGAAACCGGCGGTTCTAACGTTCAGTTCTCGGTGAATCCGAAAACTGGCCGTCTGATTGTTATCGAAATGAACCCGCGTGTATCCCGTTCCTCTGCGCTGGCCTCTAAAGCAACCGGCTTCCCGATTGCTAAAGTTGCCGCGAAACTGGCGGTGGGTTACACCCTCGACGAGCTGATGAACGACATCACCGGCGGCCGCACCCCTGCGTCCTTCGAACCGTCTATTGACTACGTTGTGACAAAAATTCCTCGCTTCAACTTCGAGAAATTTGCTGGTGCGAACGACCGTCTGACCACCCAGATGAAATCTGTGGGCGAAGTGATGGCAATTGGCCGCACACAGCAGGAATCCATGCAGAAAGCGCTGCGTGGCCTGGAAGTGGGCGCGACCGGCTTTGACCCGAAAGTGAGCCTGGATGACCCGGAAGCGCTGACCAAAATTCGCCGTGAGCTGAAAGACGCGGGCGCAGAGCGTATCTGGTACATCGCCGATGCGTTCCGTGCTGGCCTGTCCGTAGACGGCGTGTTCAACCTGACCAACATCGACCGCTGGTTCCTGGTGCAGATTGAAGAGCTGGTTCGCCTTGAAGAGCAAGTGGCGGAGCTGGGCATCACTGGCCTGGACGCTGATTTCCTGCGCGTGCTGAAGCGTAAAGGCTTTGCCGATGCGCGTCTGGCAAAACTGGCAGGCGTACGCGAAGCGGAAATCCGCAAGCTGCGCGACCAGTACAACCTGCACCCGGTCTACAAACGCGTAGATACCTGCGCAGCAGAATTCTCAACCGACACCGCGTACATGTACTCCACGTATGAAGATGAGTGCGAAGCAAACCCGTCAGTCGACCGCGACAAGATTATGGTACTGGGCGGCGGGCCAAACCGTATCGGCCAGGGCATCGAGTTCGATTACTGCTGCGTACACGCCTCTCTGGCGCTGCGTGAAGACGGTTACGAAACCATCATGGTTAACTGTAACCCGGAAACCGTATCGACTGACTACGACACCTCTGACCGTCTGTACTTCGAGCCGGTAACGCTGGAAGACGTGCTGGAAATCGTGCGCATCGAGAAGCCAAAAGGCGTCATCGTGCAGTACGGCGGCCAGACCCCGCTGAAACTGGCACGCGCGCTGGAAGCGGCCGGTGTACCGGTTATCGGTACCAGCCCGGATGCGATTGACCGTGCAGAAGACCGTGAGCGTTTCCAGCAGGCGGTTGACCGTCTGAAACTGAAACAGCCTGCGAATGCCACCGTGACCGCGATTGAGATGGCCGTTGAGAAGGCAAAAGACATTGGCTACCCGCTGGTGGTGCGTCCTTCTTACGTACTGGGCGGCCGCGCAATGGAAATCGTCTACGACGAAGCCGACCTGCGTCGCTACTTCCAGACTGCGGTAAGCGTCTCTAACGATGCGCCAGTGCTGCTCGACCGCTTCCTGGACGACGCGGTAGAAGTGGACGTTGACGCCATCTGCGATGGCGAAATGGTGCTGATTGGCGGCATCATGGAACACATCGAGCAGGCGGGAGTTCACTCCGGTGACTCTGCATGTTCTCTGCCAGCGTATACGCTGAGCCAGGAAATTCAGGACGTGATGCGCCAGCAGGTACAGAAACTGGCCTTCGAGTTGCAGGTTCGTGGTCTGATGAACGTCCAGTTCGCCGTAAAAGACAACGAGGTGTACCTGATTGAAGTGAACCCGCGTGCGGCACGTACCGTACCGTTCGTCTCCAAAGCGACTGGCGTTCCGCTGGCGAAAGTGGCGGCGCGCGTGATGGCAGGCCAGACGCTGGCTCAGCAGGGCGTGACGAAAGAAATCATCCCACCGTACTACTCGGTGAAAGAAGTGGTACTGCCATTCAACAAATTCCCGGGCGTTGACCCGCTGTTAGGGCCAGAAATGCGCTCTACCGGGGAAGTGATGGGCGTAGGCCGCACCTTCGCAGAAGCGTTCGCAAAAGCGCAGCTGGGCAGTAGCTCCACCATGAGAAAATCAGGCCGTGCGCTGCTCTCCGTTCGTGAAGGTGATAAAGAGCGCGTGGTTGACCTGGCTGCCAAGCTGCTGAAACAGGGCTTCGAGCTGGATGCAACTCACGGTACGGCGATTGTGCTGGGTGAAGCGGGTATCAACCCACGTCTGGTGAACAAGGTGCATGAAGGTCGTCCGCACATTCAGGACCGTATCAAGAATGGCGAATATACCTACATCATCAACACCACGGCGGGCCGCCAGGCGATTGAAGACTCCAAGCTGATTCGCCGCAGCGCACTGCAATACAAAGTGCACTACGACACCACCCTGAACGGCGGTTTCGCAACAGCCATGGCGCTGAACGCGGACGCGACCGAGAAGGTGATTTCGGTGCAGGAAATGCACGCGCAGATTAACAAGTAAGTACAAATGCCCGGCGGCATTCCGCTGCCGGGTATTATCCCCACCTTCAGAACCTTCTGGTTTTCCATCCGCTTTCAGTCAGTTAGCCTAAAATGGTTAGGTCGATAATGAAATCCAACTGAATGCAGGGGAAAACACCATGCAAAATAAATTACTTATCACTTCTGTCTTTGCTGCCGCAGCACTGTTCACTGTCGCGGGCTGTTCCTCTAATCAGGCAGTAAAAACCACCGATGGCAAAACCATCGTCACAGACGGGAAACCGCAGGTTGATGAAGATACTGGCCTGGTGTCATACAAAAATGCTGAAACCGGTAAAACGGAGCAGATTAATCGTGACCAGGTGAAATCGATGGGTGAGCTGGATAACTGATTGATGACGCTGGCCCCTGCGGGCCAGCGTTGTGCTCTAGAGCAGGTCGTTATTGATTTTGACGACAACCTTGCGCAGTGGAGCGCCGGCATCAAGTGCACTCATCGGGCGGTGTAATTCCCCCGGGAACAGGATAGCCAGCTCCAAAGGATGGAGATGGATCAGGGATTCACTGCTGATGTGTTCGCAAAAACCAATGTCGTGAGCCGCATTAAACGGGCCATCGGGTGTGATGGTCAGCCCCTTATTACCTGCGCCAATAATCTCTTCCCCCACCAGGACAATATGAATATCTATGTACTGACTATGGTACTCCGGGCGCTGTTCAGCCAGTGGGAGCGTTTCGCCTTCGGCGACGGTAAAAAAGAGATTATCGCCATCAACGGTATATTTACCCGCAGGCAGGCTAAGCGGATCCTGGGCGATAACCGCCTGTAACGCGTTGCGGATAACCGGCGGATAGAGTGCATTTTTAGCCGCAGCGGTTAAGGTATCGATAATCATGCCAGCACCTCCCTGGAGTGCGCTTGTTCGAGTAACGTTAAGGCGTTCGCCACGATCTGCGCGACCGTCGGGGCAATATCAATGGCGACAATATCGGTTTCGCTGCTGTCGGGGGCTTCCAGTGCCGCAAACTGGCTGCGCAGTAATGCCTCCGGCATAAAATGCCCTTTACGTTGCTGCATTCGGGCCAGAATGTAGTCGTAATCGCCCGTTAGCCAGAGGAAGCGGACCTTGTTGCTGCCTTTGCGCAGCTGGTCGCGATAGCGTTTTTTGAGCGCCGAACAGACCAGCACGCCGGATTCATTCTTCTGCTCAAGGCTAAAAATGACGTCAGAGATACGCTCCAGCCACGGCTGACGATCGTTATCATCAAGCGGTTGGCTGGCCGCCATTTTGACAATATTCTGCCGGGGGTGAAGGTCATCGCCATCGATGAATTTAGCCCCCATCTGCTGTGCAATGGCGTGTCCGACCGTTGTTTTCCCGGTGCCTGATACGCCCATCAGGATGATACATTGCCCTGTCATAGCGCCTCCGGATTCACACTGCCACCAACATGCCGCCATCCACGAACAACAGATGGCCGTTGACGAAGTTGGACGCACTGGAAGAGAGAAACACCGCCGCGCCAACCAGCTCCTGCGGGTTGCCCCAGCGCGCCGCCGGGGTGCGTTTGCACAGCCAGTCGGTAAAGGCTTTATCATCGACCAGCGTCTGCGTCATCGCCGTTTTGAAGTAGCCTGGCGCAATACCATTAACCTGAATGTTATGGCGCGCCAGCTCAACGCACATACCGCGTGTCAGCATTTTGACTGCCCCTTTAGCGGCGGCATAAGGGGTGATGGTGTCGCGGCCCAGCTCACTTTGCATGGAGCAGATGTTGACGATTTTGCCCTGCTGGCGGGTGATCATCCGTTTAGCAACCGCCTGCGACACTAAAAATACTGCCGTCTGATTGACGGAAATAACGTCATTCCATTCCTGAACCGGGAATTCAGTAAAAGGATGGCGGCGCTGAATACCGGCGTTATTAAATAATACGTCGATGGCGCCTATTTCTTTTTCAATCCGGCTAATCGCATTTTCTACGCTGTCCGCATCCGTGACATTAAATACGGCAGGATATGCCCTCGCGCCTTCATCGCGTAATTTCATAACTGCATCATTCGCCCGGGTTTCAGAAATATCGTTAATAATAATTTCCGCCCCATATTGCGCCAGACCCTGAGCCATGACAAAACCAATTCCCTGACCTGCGCCTGTAATTAAAATGCGTTTACCTTGTAAGCTGAAAAGATCTTTCATCTTGATATCCTGATTAACGGCTGAAAACGGAAAACGTTGTGGGTTCTATCTCACGGATTTTCGGCCGGTGAAACTGTGATGAGGATCACTTCAAATCGTGTTACGAAAAGGGGTTACGTTAAACGTGAGGCGGGGCGGTAAATCCCGCGCCTGGAGAGGGTGATAGCGGCCTCGTGCGATTCTCTTTTACTGCGCTGGCAGGCATAATGGCCTGATGTGGTAGCGGTTATTGACGGGTTAACTGATGAAGGCACAACGTATTACGCTTAATGATATCGCTGAGCTGGCTGGCGTAACGAAGATGACCGTTAGCCGCTATTTACGCACCCCGGATAAAGTGAAACCCGAAACCGCCGAGCGTATTGCCAGCGTGATTGCCGAAATTGGCTACGAGCCTGACCCGGATAACCCCGCCATGAGCAGTATCGTGGTGCCGCGCATTGGTGTGCTCATCCCTTCTTTTCATAATCAAATATTTGCCGATCTGTTAGCCGGTATTGAGTCGGTTACGGCGGCGCACGGCTATCAGACGCTGGTGGTGAACTACGATTACGACCGCCAGCGTGAAGAGGAGCAGATTGCAGCAGTGCTGGCGTTTAATGTCAAAGGCCTGTTATTGACCGAGTCAGTGCATACCCTGCGGGCAGAAAAGTACCTCAACGCCGCGAAAATCCCCGTTGCAGAAGTGATGGGGCTATCGGATAACCCCGGGCGCATTAACGTGGGTTTTGACAATTTCAAAGCGGGTCTGGATATGACTAACATGCTGCTGGCAAGCGGAAAGCGGCACATCGTCTATTTTGGATCGATGTCGGACGTTCGTGATGAGCAGCGTTACGCAGGGTATTGTCATGCGATGGAAGCAGCAGGGCTGACGGTAGGGCGCATTGCGCCCAACAAGGTTTCGTCTGTCTCTATCGGGACGGGTATGATGACGCTGGCGCGCCAGATGTACGCGGATATGGACGGTATCCTGTGTACCAACGACGATCTCGCCGTTGGCGTGTTACAGGAGTGCCTGGCATCGGGTATTCGCGTCCCGCAGACGCTGGCGATCGCCGGTTTTCATGGGCTGGAGATTGGGCAGGTTGTCTCCCCACGTCTGGCAAGCGTACTGACGCCGCGCGCTGAAATGGGTAAGGTCGCCACTGAAATACTGATCAAGAAAATTAAAGGGCTACCGACTATTGAGAAGGTCGACCTGCACTACCGCCTGTCGATGGGTGAAACTATCTAATTTGTCTTACCGATCACGGAGGCTGTAACAGCGCTTTTTAACACGATTCAGCGTGACGAAGATCGCAAAAAACCCTACAAAAAACCCGTTTGATAGTGACCACTGTCGTTATGAACTTCAAACAGGTGATCCCATGAATACTCTTTCTCGTGCCGTCCTTCTGGTGGCTCCCGTTATTGATACCCTGCAAGCCCAGCTTGCCGCTGAGTACCCGCTGTTTCGCCTGTATGAACAAGATGATCCCATCGCGTTTCTGCGTGAACAGGGGGAGAACATTGCCGCCGTGGTCACGCGGGGTGATGTCGGTGTGCAAAACAGCGTGCTGGAGCTGCTGCCGCACGTGGGGCTGGTGGCTATCTTTGGCGTGGGAACCGATGCGGTGGATCTGGACTATGTGCGCTCCCGCCAGATTGCCGTCTCGATAACCTCTGGCGTGTTAACCAATGATGTCGCCGATCTGGCCATGGGGCTGTTGCTCAGTGGCGCGCGCCAGCTGTGTCAGGGCGATCGTTTTGTCCGGGAAGGGCGCTGGCTTAACGGCGGTCTGCCGTTGGCAACCCAGGTGAGCGGCAAACGGATTGGCCTGCTGGGGATGGGGAATATCGGCCAGGCCATTGCCCGCCGCGCCGCGGGTTTTGATATGCAGGTGCTGTACCACGACCGTAAGCCTGTCGAGGGGCTTGGGTATCAGTGGTGCGCGGACCTGCACACCCTTGCGCACGAGAGTGACTTCCTGGTGATTGCCGCATCCGGTGGCGAGGCCAACCGGGGGATCATCGATGCTTCGGTATTCAATGTAATGCCGACACACGCATGGTTAATCAACATCGCCCGTGGCTCGCTGGTGGATGAGCAGGCGCTGATTAAGGCGTTACAAAACGGTGTTATCGCCGGGGCTGCCCTGGACGTTTTTGAAGATGAGCCACATGTTCCGGCCGAACTGATCGCACTTGAGAATGTGGTTTTGCAACCACACGTCGCCAGCGCCACCCATGAAACCCGCCAGAAAATGAGTGACGTGGTATATGCCAACGTGGCGGCTTATTTTGCGGGTGCAAAATTACCTAACGCGGTTAATTAATTCTTCACGTTTTATCTCTGTACCTGCTTCTCATGTAATGACAACAATAACCTCTGCATAGAGAGTACGAAATATGAACGATAACATTCCCAGCACCCGTTGGTTGCGTATTATTACGCCGGTATTAATTGCCTGCATTATTTCGTTTATGGATCGGGTTAATATTAGTTTCGCCCTGCCCGGAGGAATGGAAGCTGATTTAGGTATTACCAGCCAGATGGCGGGTGTTGCCAGCGGTATATTTTTTATTGGTTATTTATTCCTGCAAATACCGGGTGGACGTATTGCCGTAAATGGCAGCGGTAAACGCTTTATTGCCTGGTCGCTGGTGGCATGGGCGATAGTGTCGGTCGCGACAGGTTTTGTCACCCATGAATATCAGCTGCTGGTACTGCGCTTTATTTTGGGTGTGTCGGAGGGCGGGATGCTGCCCGTAGTGCTGACGATGGTCAGTAACTGGTTCCCTGAGAAAGAACTCGGACGCGCCAATGCGTTTGTGATGATGTTTGCGCCGCTGGGCGGGATGCTGACCGCCCCCGTTTCAGGTGCCATCATTGCCGCGCTCGACTGGCGCTGGCTGTTTATCATCGAAGGTCTGCTGTCGCTGGTGGTACTGGCCGTGTGGTGGTTTATGATTAGCGATCGCCCGGAAGAAGCGCGCTGGTTGCCGCAGGCGGAACGGGAGTATCTGGTGAAAACACTCGCGGCGGAGCGGGCGGCAAAACTGGCCGAAGCACCTGCGAGCAAGGCGCCGGTGAAGGATGTCTTCCGTAACCCCGGTTTAATGAAACTGGTTATTCTTAACTTCTTCTACCAGACCGGTGATTACGGCTACACCCTCTGGCTGCCGACCATCCTTAAAGGGTTGACGGGCGGCAATATGGCGAGCGTGGGGTTCCTGGCGGTACTGCCGTTCGTGGCAACGCTTGCCGGGATCTATGTGATTTCACTCTTCAGCGATCGCAGCGGAAAGCGCCGCCTGTGGGTACGCTTCTCACTGTACTGTTTCGCCGCTGCGCTGATTGCGTCGGTGGTGCTGCGTGAGCATGTGGTGGCTGCCTATATCGCGCTGGTTATCTGCGGGTTCTTCCTGAAAGCGGCGACCAGCCCGTTCTGGTCAATGCCGGGGCGGATTGCCGCACCTGAAGTGGCCGGTAGCGCCCGTGGGGTCATCAACGGCCTGGGGAACCTCGGGGGATTCTGTGGTCCGTATCTGGTTGGGGTGATGATTTATCTTTATGGTCAAAACGTTGCCGTGTGCGCGCTGGCAGGATCGCTGCTGATTGCCGGAACCATGACCTTCCTGCTGCCGAAAAAATGCGACCTTGCCACAGAAGTAGCGGATGACGCCGTCGGCAAAGAGCCGCACAGTGCCTGAGCGCTGGATACATAAATAACAGTTATCATTGTAACCAGATCAATTAACTGTCTACACTCTTGCTGAAAGGCAATATGCGTAAAGACAGGCAAAACAATGATTCTGATAATTTATGCGCATCCTTATCCGCAGCACTCTCATGCGAATAAACGGATGCTTGAACAGGCAGGGACGCTCGACGGAGTGGAAATCCGCTCTCTTTATCAACTTTACCCCGACTTCAATATCGACATCGCCGCCGAACAGGCGGCGCTCTCTCGTGCTGACCTGATTATCTGGCAGCACCCGATGCAGTGGTACAGTACTCCTCCGCTACTTAAGCTATGGATCGACAAGGTCTTTTCACACGGCTGGGCGTATGGTCACAACGGCAAGGCACTGAAAGGCAAAAGCCTGATGTGGGCGGTGACCACCGGCGGCGGTGAAAGCCACTTTGATATCGGCTCCTTCCCGGGATTTGACGTGCTGGCCCAGCCTTTACAGGCAACCGCGCTCTATTGTGGGCTCAACTGGGTACCTCCTTTTGCGATGCACTGCACCTTTGTGTGTGACGATGAAACATTGCAGGCGCAGGCGCGTCACTATAAACAACGCTTAATTGAGTGGCAGGAGACGCACAATGGATAGTCATACGCTCATACAGGCGCTGATTTACCTTGGCGCGGCAGCACTGATTGTGCCGGTTGCGGTGCGTCTGGGGCTGGGTTCCGTACTTGGCTATCTGATTGCCGGGTGTGTCATCGGGCCGTGGGGCTTCCGCCTGGTGACGGATGCCGAATCTATTCTGCATTTCGCGGAAATTGGCGTGGTGCTGATGCTGTTTGTGATTGGCCTTGAGCTTGATCCACAGCGGCTATGGAAGCTTCGCGCCTCGGTCTTTGGCGGCGGTGCATTACAGATGGTGGCCTGCGGGGTGCTGCTGGGCGGCTTCTGTATTTTGCTGGGCATGGACTGGAAAGTGGCGGAACTTATCGGCATGACGCTGGCGCTTTCTTCTACCGCGATTGCCATGCAGGCGATGAACGAACGTAACCTGACCGTCTCTCAGATGGGGCGTAGCGCGTTTTCAGTGCTGTTGTTCCAGGATATTGCCGCCATTCCGCTGGTCGCGATGATCCCGCTGCTGGCGGCAAGCGGCTCTTCAACCACGCTCGGAGCCTTTGCGCTGTCGGCGTTAAAAGTAGCCGGTGCGCTGGCACTGGTAATTTTGTTAGGTCGTTATGTTACACGTCCACTGCTGCGGTTTGTCGCCCGCTCAGGCCTGCGTGAAGTCTTCAGTGCTGTGGCATTGTTTCTGGTGTTTGGTTTCGGTTTACTGCTGGAAGAGGCCGGGCTGTCGATGGCGATGGGGGCATTCCTGGCAGGCGTACTGCTGGCGAGCTCTGAATACCGTCATGCGCTGGAAAGCGATATCGAGCCGTTTAAAGGGTTGTTGCTGGGGCTCTTTTTCATCGGCGTGGGGATGTCTATCGACTTTGGCACACTGGCCACGCACCCGCTGCGGATCATCATTCTGCTGGTGGGCTTCCTTGTTATCAAAATGGGGATGTTGTGGCTGATTGCCCGCCCGCTGAAAGTGCCGAACAAACAGCGTCGCTGGTTTGCCGTGCTGCTGGGGCAGGGAAGTGAATTCGCCTTTGTGGTCTTTGGCGCCGCGCAAATGGCAAATGTGCTCGACCCGGAGTGGGCGAAAGCGTTAACCCTTGCGGTGGCACTGTCGATGGCGGCGACACCGGTTCTGCTGGTCGTACTGACGCGTCTGGAAAAATCGGGCAGTGAGCAAGAGCGCGAAGCCGATGAAATAGATGAAGAACAGCCGCGTGTCATCATCGCCGGATTCGGGCGTTTCGGGCAGATCACCGGTCGTTTGCTGCTTTCCAGCGGGGTGAAAATGGTGATCCTCGACCACGATCCTGACCACGTGGATACCCTGCGTAAATTCGACATGAAAGTCTTCTACGGCGATGCGACCCGTGTCGATCTGCTGGAGTCCGCAGGTGCGGCAAAAGCCGAAGTGCTGATTAACGCCATTGACGATCCGCAGGCCAGTATGGAGATGGTGGCGCTGGTGAAAGAACACTTCCCGAACCTGACAATAATCTCGCGGGCGCGCGATGTGGATCATTACATCCAGCTGCGCCAGGCTGGGGTTGAAGCGCCGGAACGTGAAACATTCGAAGGGGCGCTTAAGTCTGGCCGCATGGCACTGGAAAGCCTTGGGCTGGGGGCGTATGAGGCCCGCGAGCGTGCTGACCTGTTCCGTCGTTTCAACACTGACATGGTGGAAGAGATGGTGGCAATGGCCGGCAGCACGGCATCCGAGCGGGCGGCGGTCTTCAAACGCACCAGTGCGATGCTGACGGAAATCATCAATGAAGACCGTAATCATCTGTCGCTGGTGCAGCGTCACGGCTGGCAGGGGACGGAAGAGGGTAAGCATACCGGTAACCCGGAAGACGAACCGGAGAGTAAACCTTCAGCGTGAAGTGGTGTTGCCAGCAATATTAAAAAATTTCTATTTCTTTACCATGCCGCCAGTCGACGAAAGATTAAGCTTTCCGTATAGTGGCGGCAATTTTTTGCATCCGGGAAATTTTCAATGATCAGTCTGATTGCAGCGCTGGCGGTAGACCGCGTTATCGGTATGGAAAACGCCATGCCGTGGAACCTGCCTGCCGATCTCGCATGGTTTAAACGTACTACGTTAAACAAGCCGGTAGTGATGGGCCGCCTGACCTGGGAGTCGATTGGTCGTCCATTACCTGGCCGTAAGAATATCGTTATCAGTAGCCAGCCGGGCACTGATGATCGTGTTGAATGGGTGAAATCCGTAGACGAGGCTATTGCTGCCTGCGGTAACGCCGAAGAGATCATGGTTATCGGTGGCGGTCGTGTGTATGAGCAGTTCCTGCCAAAAGCGCAGAAGCTGTATCTGACGCACATTGATGCTGAAGTGGAAGGGGATACGCATTTCCCGGATTACGATCCTGACGAGTGGGAATCCGTATTCAGTGAATTCCACGACGCGGATGCGCAGAACTCACACAGCTACTGCTTCGAAATTCTGGAACGTCGTTAAGTGTTTTCCCTCTCCCGCCGGGAGAGGGAATTTACCTCAGGAAGCGACGGCTTCGTCTGCCCCTAAGTCACGCTGTCGGTTAGATGGCTGCACAAAGTAAGCTTTATCTTCCCAGCGTAAGCAGGTCAACACCCCGCCCCAGCAACATCCCGTATCCAGACCGTAGATGCCTTCAGGCGTGCCTTTACCCTCAAGTGAAGCCCAATGGCCGAATACCACGCTGTACTCGTTGGTCACCGGCCCGGGAATGGCAAACCAGGGTTTGAGCGGCGCAGGCGCACTTTCCGGTGTCTCTTTGGAGTACATATCCAGCTGCCCGTTCGGGAAGCAGAAGCGCATCCTCGTGAAGGCGTTAGTAATAAAACGCAAGCGCGCCAGCCCGCTGAGATCTTCACTCCAGTGGTTTGGCATATCGCCGTACATGGCGTCGAGGAAGAACGGATACGAGTCGCTTGCCAGCACCGCTTCAACGTCGCGTGCACAGGCTTTAGCCGTTTCGAGATCCCATTGCGGGGTGATCCCGGCGTGTGCCATGAGCAGTTTTTTCTCTTCATCGATTTGCAGCAGCGGCTGGCGGCGAAGCCAGTTGATCAGGTCATCGGCGTCCGGTGCCTCGAGCAGTGGGGATATCCTGTCTTTCGGCTTATTACGGCTGATCCCGGCATAGACCGCCAGAAGATGCAGATCGTGGTTGCCCAGCACCATCCGTACATTGTCGCCCAGAGATTTTACAAAGCGCAGAACGTCAAGAGAGCCTGGACCGCGAGCTACCAGGTCACCCGTTAGCCAGAGCGTGTCCTGGCCAGGTGTAAAGTCGACCTGTTTTAACAATGCGATCAGTTCATCGTAGCAACCGTGAACGTCGCCAATCAGATATGTAGACATTGGATTAGTGAATGAGTGTTGTAACGGCAAGACGGAACACAGGAATAGCAATGCGGAAGGCATTACCGTCGGCGTCGACCATTTCGTAATGGCCTTGCATGGTACCCAGCGGTGTTTCAATAACCGCACCGCTGGTGTACTGATACTCTTCGCCAGGATCGATGTGTGGCTGTTCACCCACCACACCTTCACCCTGAACTTCGATTTCGCGGCCATTGCCGTTAGTGATAAGCCAGTAGCGCCCAAGCAGTTGCACAGGCATCCGCCCCAGATTGCGAATGGTTACCGTGTAGGCAAAGACAAAACGCTCTTCATCCGGTGTGGACTGGGACTCGATATAGACGCTTTGTACATGGACACAGACGCGGGGCGAATCAATCATGGCTTAGCTCTCCTTCGGCGGGGCATTTTCGCTGATGTAATTAGCCAGCTTGCAATACTGCTCTACGGAAATGTTCTCCGCACGCATTGCCGGGTCGATCCCTAACTCAGCTAACACCTCAACGCTAAACGAGTTGCTCAGGCTGTTACGGATCGTTTTACGGCGCTGGTTAAAAGCTTCAGTGGTAATACGGCTCAGCACGCGCAACTCTTTGACCGGATACGGTTTCACTTTATGTGGGACAAGGCGCACAACGGCTGAATCTACTTTTGGCGGTGGCGTAAAGGCGGATGGCGGTACTTCAAGCACCGGGATCACGTTGCAGAAATATTGTGCCATTACGCTTAAACGACCATACGCTTTACTGTTCGGCCCTGCAACCATACGATTCACAACCTCTTTTTGCAGCATGAAGTGCATGTCGGCAATGGCATCAGTATAGCTAAACAGGTGGAACATCAACGGCGTGGAGATGTTGTACGGCAGGTTACCAAACACGCGCAGCGGCTGACCCATTTTTTCTGACAGCTCGCCAAAGTTCATGGTCATGGCATCTTGCTGATAAATGGTCAGCTTTGGCCCCAGGAACGGGTGCGTTTGCAGACGTGCCGCCAGGTCGCGGTCAAGTTCGATAACGGTCAGTTCGTCAAGGCGTTCGCCTACTGGCTCGGTCAGCGCGGCAAGGCCCGGGCCGATTTCGACCATAGCCTGACCTTTCTGCGGATTAATGGCAGAAACGATGCTTTCGATCACAAACTGATCGTTGAGAAAGTTTTGCCCGAAGCGTTTACGGGCTAAGTGGCCCTGATGGACTCGATTAGTCATTGAGTATTAACAATCATTTTGATGGCGAGATTAAGCGCCGTAATAAAACTGCCGACATCCGCTTTTCCCTGGCCTGCCAGATCCAGCGCAGTACCGTGGTCAACGGAAGTTCGAATAAAGGGTAAACCGAGGGTGATATTCACGCCACGGCCAAAGCCCTGGTATTTTAGCACGGGCAAGCCCTGATCGTGGTACATCGCGAGCACGGCATCGGCATTATCCAGGTATTTGGGCTGGAAAAGGGTATCCGCAGGCAAAGGCCCGCTAAGATTCATCCCTTTTGCACGCATTTCATCGAGCACCGGAATGATCGTGTCTATCTCTTCGGTGCCCATATGGCCACCTTCTCCGGCATGTGGATTTAACCCGCATACCAGCACGTGTGGCTGTTTGATGCCAAATTTCGTTTGCAGGTCATGATGCAAAATCCCGATGATCTCGCGCAGGAGCTCAGGGGTAATGGCATCAGGGATTGCCTTGATGGGCAAATGCGTTGTCACCAGTGCGACCCGCATCTCTTCAGTTGCCAGCATCATCACCACTTTCGGGCTGTGCGAGCGCTCTTCGAAGAACTCGGTATGCCCGGTAAAGGGAACACCGGCTTCGTTGATCACACCCTTGTGCACCGGGCCGGTGATTAACGCGGCAAATTCGCCCTTCATGCAGCCATCACAGGCACGCGCCAGCGTCTCGACAACATAGTGGCCGTTTTCAGTGCTGAGCTGACCTGGGGTAACGGGTGTACGAAGGGGAACAGAAAGAAGGGTTAATGTACCGGCTTGTTGCGGTGCTGGCTGTTGACCTTCAACGTAGGGGAGCAGAGTTAAAGGCAGACCGAGCAATGCTGCCCGGTCTTGTAACAGTGTTGCATCAGCACAGACGACCAGTTCCACCGGCCAGCTGCGTTGAGCCAGTTGGACGACGAGGTCGGGACCAATCCCGGCGGGTTCGCCGGGAGTGATAACAACACGATGTTGTTTCATTAGTTGCTCAGTATTTTCACGTAAGCGCTGGCGCGTTGTTCCTGCATCCAGGTTGCCGCTTCTTCAGAGAATTTACGGTTAAACAGCATACGGTAGGCTCTGTCTTTCTGCGCCGCATCGGTTTTATCGACGTTGCGGGAATCAAGCAGTTCGATCAGGTGCCAGCCAAAGGATGAGTGCACTGGTGTGCTCATCTGGCCTTTGCTGAGCTTCATCAGCGCATCGCGGAACGCAGGATCGTAGATATCCGCAGCCGCCCAGCCAAGATCGCCGCCCTGGTTTGCAGAGCCTGGATCCTGGGAGAACTCTTTCGCTGCGTTAGCAAACGAGGTTTTACCGCTCTTAATATCTGCTGCAATTTGTTCCAGTTTTGCGCGAGCCTGATCGTCAGTCATGATTGGTGACGGTTTCAGGAGGATATGGCGTGCGTGCACTTCCGTGACGGAAAGGCTCTGGCTCTGACCACGCAGATCGTTCACCTTAAGAATGTGGAAACCCACACCTGAACGGATTGGACCGATGATATCGCCTTTCTTCGCCGTGCTCAGTGCCTGAGCAAAGATGGATGGCAGTTCCTGAATACGCCCCCAACCCATCTGGCCGCCTTTCAGCGCCTGCTGGTCAGCAGAGTAAGTGATCGCCAGTTTACCGAAGTCACCGCCGTTACGCGCCTGTTCAACGATAGAACGCGCCTGGCTTTCCGCTTCAGCTGCCTGATCGGAGGTTGGGTTTTCCGGCAGTGGGATCAGGATGTGGCTCAGGTTCAGCTCGGTGCTGGCATCGTTCTGATTACCAACCTGCTTCGCCAGGGCATCCACTTCCTGAGGCAGGATGGTGACGCGACGACGAACTTCGTTGTTACGCACTTCCGAAATCAGCATCTCTTTACGGATCTGGTTACGGTAAGTCGGGTAGTTGATACCATCGTAGGCCAGACGGCTGCGCATCTGATCCATGGACATGTTGTTTTGCTTAGCAATGTTCGCAATCGCCTGATCGAGTTGTTCGTCAGTGATCTTCACGCCCATTTTCTGACCCATCTGCACGATAATCTGATCCATGATCAGACGTTCGAGGATCTGATGGCGCAGCGTGGTGTCATCAGGAAGTTGCTGACCTGCTTCGCCCGAGTTGAGCTTCACAGATTTCATCAAACCGTCAACGTCACTTTCAAGCACAACGCCGTTGTTAACCACAGCAGCGACTTTATCGACAACCTGGGGGGCTGCGAAGCTGGTATTCGCAACCATGGCGATACCGAGCAGCAGCGTTTTCCAGTTCTTCATACTTTTTCCATTTCAATTAACCGCAAAGCGGATTACGTGGTAAATCAAGCACATTACAAAGAAGTACGGTACGGCAGAATGTTCGAGCGCAGCATCTGCTGTGTGCCCAGGCCATAGTTGGAGCTCAGGCCGCGCAACTCGATATTAAAGCCAAACACGTTATCGTATTCGCTTTGATTATTTTTGGTATCCCAGCCGTTAAGTTTGCGTTCGTAACCGACACGCAGCGCGTAACAGCAGGAGTTGTATTGCAGCCCTAACATCTGGTCTGCTGCTTTATTCGCATTGGTATCGAAGTAGTACGCCCCGACAATAGACCAGCGATCGGCGATAGGCCAGCTTGCGACTGCACCCACCTGCGAGATACCGTCTTTGTACTGAGCTTTAGTCCAGGTCGTATCACTGCTGTTTTTCGGCAGCGTTGCCTGAATATACTCAGGACTGGCGTAACGATAGTTCAGCTGAAGCAGTCGGTCTTCATCACGGCGGTACTCGATAGTGGCAGTACTGTTGGCGATATTATCCAGACGGGTATCATACTGCACACCACCGCGCAGGCCCCAACGGTCAGTCATACGCCAGTAAGTATCACCAGCCCAGACAACAGAACCTGTTTTGTCATTATTCTCCCACTGAATGTTTTGCGCATCTCCTGTACGTGACTCGGTGAAATAGTAGATTTGACCAACAGAAACGTTAAAACGTTCAACTGCTGCGTCATCATATACACGCGTTGTCACACCCGTGGTGAGCTGGTTAGCTGAAGCGATACGGTCAAGACCACCATAGGTACGGTCACGGAACAGGCCGCTGTAGTCAGATTGCAGCAGCGAGGAGTCATAGTTGTTGATGTTACTTTGGTCGCGATATGGCACGTACAGGTACTGCATACGTGGCTCGAGCGTCTGGGTATAGCCGTCAGCCAGTAGGCCCATATCACGTTCGAAGATGAGCTTACCGTCCATCTTGAATTGCGGCAGCGTACGGTTTACGGACTCTTCAAGATGAGTGCCATTGCTCGTGTTGTAATCATCAATATTTTTCTGCTGATAGTGGGTCGCCATCAGCTTGGCTTCGGTATTCAGACTCGCCCAGTCGTTAGACCACGGCAGGTTAATCGTCGGCTCAATGTGAAGACGCGTGGCTTCCGGCATATCGGAACTGGTATTCACGAAATGCACAGCCTGAGCGTAAACGCGAGTATCGAAAGGTCCGACGTCGTTCTGGTACCAGTTAACATCAAGCTGTGGCTCCGCGCCGTAGGTGCTGTTTGTCTGGTTCGAGAATACCTGGAACTGTTTGGTCGATACGGTGGCGTTGAAGTTCTCAATGGCATAACCCGCACTGAATTTCTGCGTGGCGTAGCCATCGGTACTTGAACCGTACTTGGAATCGAAGTCGTTGAAATAATAAGAGTCGCTGACCTTGGTATAGTCAACGTTGAAACGCCAGACCTGATCCATCACCCCGGCATGACGCCAGTAGAACAGCCAGCGGTGGCGATCGTCACCCGACGGGTTCTTGACGCTGTCGTCTTTGTAGACGTTATCCGACGGCAGGTAATCAAACTCCATCAGGCCTGTGCCTGCCTGGGTCAGATAACGGAATTCGTTCTGCCACTGAATGTTACCGCGCTTGTGGATATAGTGCGGGGTAATCGTGGCGTCCATGTTTGGCGCAATGTTCCAGTAATACGGCAGGTAGAACTCAAAGTAGTTCGTGGTGCTGTATTTGGCATTCGGGATCAGGAAACCTGAACGGCGTTTGTCGCCAACCGGTAGTTGCAGATATGGGCTATAGAAAACGGGAACCGGGCCGAGTTTGAAACGTGCGTTCCAGATCTCTGCAACTTGCTCTTCGCGGTCGTGGATAACTTCACTCCCCACCACGCTCCAGGTGTTAGAACCTGGCAGACACGAGGTAAATGTCCCGTTTTCCAGAATGGTGTAGCGGTTTTCGCCGCGCTGTTTCATCAGGTCTGCGTCACCACGTCCCTGACGTCCTACCATCTGGTAGTCACCTTCCCAGACGTTAGTATCTTTGGTATTCAGGTTTGACCAGGCTTTCGGACCTTTCAGGATGACCTGATTGTCGTCGTAGTGCACATTACCCAGTGCATCCACCGTACGTACGGGCTCGGCCGCACCTTCTGGCTGCTTCTGATGCAATTGCACTTCATCTGCCTGCAAGCGGCTGTTACCCTGGTTAATATCCACATTGCCCGTAAACGTGGCATTGTCGGGGTAAGTACCTTTTGAACTGTCGGCAGTAATGGTTACCGGCAAGCTATTCGTATCGCCCTTCACCAGTGGGCGATTATAACTTGGGACGCCAAGCATACACTGCGAGGCGAGATCGGCGGCCAGCCCCTGGTGGCTATACAGGGCGGTGCCAATCATTGTGGCCAGGAGGGTGGGGATACGTTTTTTCATACGTTGTATTTATTGTTCCGTCATCAGTGGCTACGGCTTACAAACGCTCAGAGACTATCTTACTCATCAGCGCAGTACCAGCGTTAATCCTGCCCGTTTGCGTGCCAGAGTGTTAGGCTCGCTATCGAATGACGAGTATGATAATGCAAATTATAGGCGATGTCCCTCAATTGACCGTGGCTCGACCACTGTAATGATGGAGTTACGTCGAACCAGGAACATGACTATACGGGGAGTATATGCAGTATTGGGGTAAAATAATCGGCGTTGCGTTCGCAATAATGATGGGAGCAGGGTTCTGGGGAATCGTTCTCGGCCTCATTATTGGCCATATGTTTGACAAGGCGCGTAGCCGTAAAATGGCCTGGTTTGCTAACCAGCGCGAGCGCCAGTCACTGTTTTTCTCCACCACGTTTGAGGTTATGGGGCATTTAACCAAATCAAAAGGGCGTGTGACGGAGGCGGATATTCAGATTGCCAGCGTGTTTATGGACCGCATGAATCTGCATGGTGAGTCTCGCCTGGCGGCGCAAAACGCGTTTCGCATCGGCAAGGCGGACAACTATCCGCTGCGCGAAAAAATGCGTCAGTTCCGCAGCATCTGCTTCGGGCGTTTTGATTTAATTCGGATGTTTCTGGAGATCCAGATCCAGGCGGCGTTCGCTGACGGTTCCCTGCATCCTAATGAACGTGATGTTCTTTATGTCATTGCGGAAGAGTTGGGGATTTCCCGCGTTCAGTTCGACCAGTTCCTGCGCATGATGCAGGGCGGCGCGCAGTTTGGCGGTGGGTATCAGCAGCAACAGTCTGCGGGTGGCGGAGGCTGGCAACAGGCCCAGCGCGGCCCAACGCTTGAAGATGCCTGCAACGTGCTGGGCGTGAAGCCAACGGATGACGCGACGACCATTAAACGCGCGTATCGCAAGCTGATGAGTGAGCACCACCCGGATAAACTGGTCGCCAAAGGCTTGCCGCCAGAGATGATGGAGATGGCCAAGCAAAAAGCACAGGAAATCCAGAAGGCGTACGAGCTGATAAAAGAGCAGAAAGGATTTAAATAAAAAATGGCCCGACAGTATCGTAATCTTTGTCAGTTAAGCACGGTGGAGT
>NZ_LXES01000026.1 GCF_001654845.1 Enterobacter soli ATCC BAA-2102
ACGGGATTGTTAAGGGGGCGCGATAGCCCCCTTAACACGTTCACCGCAGCGGATTATGCAGGTAGCAGGAAAGTCTGAGTGAACGGAACGATGCCACTAAAATAACAGAGCGGCTTAATACCGCTTAACTGACAAGCATTACCGACACTGTCGGGCCATTTTTTTAGAAGTCTACCGGAGCCTTAAACGTCATAGCATTACCGAAAACCGGATGGGTAATAGTCAGCGTCTGGGCATGGAGTTGCAGTCGTGGAGCCATCGCCAGCGCTTCTGGCGGCGCGTAGAATCGGTCACCCAAAATCGGATGCCCCATGGCGAGCATATGCACACGCAGCTGGTGAGAGCGTCCGGTAATCGGCTTTAACAAGACGCGCGCGGTGTTATCCGGCGCGTACTCCAGCACTTCATACTCGGTTTGCGCGGCCTTGCCGGTTTCATAACACACTTTCTGCTTTGGCCGATTCGGCCAGTCGCAGATCAGCGGTAAATCAACCAGCCCTTCTTCCTGCGCCGGGTGACCCCAGACGCGCGCCACGTACTGCTTTTTCGGCTCGCGCTCGCGGAACTGCCGCTTTAACTCGCGCTCAGCTTCTTTGTTAAGCGCCACCACAATCACGCCGCTGGTTGCCATGTCCAGACGATGTACGGACTCTGCCTGCGGATAATCACGCTGAATACGCGTCATCACGCTGTCTTTGTGCTCATCAAGACGTCCCGGCACGGACAACAAGCCGCTAGGCTTGTTGACCACCATAATGTGTTCATCCTGATACAGAATGACCAGCCAGGGCTCCGTCGGCGGATTGTAGGGCTCCATAACCATTTTGCGCTCCGATTACTGATGCGTCACAACGATGAGGCGCAGGGCATCCAGACGCCAGCTGGCCTGATCCAGGCTTTCCATGACCTGCTGGCGGTTGCTTTCAATCGCTGCAAGTTCATCGTCACGGATGTTTGGGTTCACCGCTTTCAGCGCTTCCAGACGGGAAAGTTCAGCAGACAGCTTTTCGTCAGCTTCGCTACGCGCAGCATCAATCAGCGCTCTGGCCGCTTTTTCTATCTGGCTTTCACCCAGTTGCAGAATGCTGTGCACGTCCTGCTGCACCGCATTCACCAGCTTGCTGCCGGTGTGGCGGTTCACCGCGCTCAGCTGGCGGTTAAAGCTCTCGAACTCGACCTGGGCTGCCAGGTTGGTGCCGTTTTTGTCCAGCAGCAGACGCACAGGCGTTGGCGGCAGGAAGCGGGTGAGCTGAAGCTGTTTTGGCGCCTGCGCTTCAACAACGTAAATCAGCTCGACCAGCAGCGTACCCACTGGCAGCGCCTTGTTTTTCAACAAGGAAATGGTGCTGCTGCCGGTATCGCCAGAGAGGATCAGATCCAGGCCGTTGCGAATAAGCGGGTGTTCCCAGGTAATGAACTGTGCATCTTCGCGGGACAGGGCAACATCACGCTCAAAGGTGATGGTGCAGCCATCTTCCGGCAGACCCGGGAAATCCGGGACCAGCATATGATCGGACGGCGTCAGGACGATCATGTTCTCGCCGCGATCGTCCTGGTTGATCCCGACGATGTCGAACAGGTTCATGGAGAAGCTGATCAGACTGGTGTCGTCATCCTGCTCTTCGATGCTCTCAGCGAGCGCCTGTGCTTTCTCACCGCCGTTGGAGTGGATCTCCAGCAGACGGTCACGGCCCTGCTCAAGCTGGGCTTTCAGCGCGTCATGTTTTTCGCGGCAGGATTTAATCAGATCGTCAAAACCTTCTGTCTCTTCCGGCGCCGCCAGATAACCGATCAAATCGCTGTGAACCTGATCGTAAATGGTACGGCCCGTCGGGCAGGTATGTTCGAAAGCATCCAGACCTTCGTGGAACCACTGCACCAGTACGGACTGGGCGGTTTTTTCCAGGTAAGGCACGTGGATCTGAATGTCGTGCGCCTGGCCGATACGATCCAGACGGCCAATACGCTGCTCCAGCAGATCCGGGTTAAACGGCAGATCGAACATCACCAGGTTGCTGGCGAACTGGAAGTTACGGCCTTCGGAACCGATTTCGGAACACAGCAGAACCTGCGCGCCGCTATCCTCTTCGCCAAACCATGCTGCTGCACGGTCACGCTCAACGATGGACATGCCTTCGTGGAATACCGCAGCGCGGATCCCTTCACGTTCGCGCAGCACTTGCTCCAGCTGGAGCGCGGTTGCCGCTTTGGCGCAAATAACCAGAACCTTCTGCGAACGGTGCGCAGTCAGATACCCCATCAGCCACTCAACGCGCGGATCGAAGTTCCACCATGTGCCGGTATCGCCTTCAAATTCCTGGTAGATCTGTTCCGGGTAGAGCATGTCGCGTGCGCGCTCTTCCGCAGTTTTACGCGCCCCCATAATCCCGGACACTTTGATCGCCGTCTGGTACTGGGTTGGCAGCGGCAGCTTGATGGTGTGCAGTTCGCGTTTCGGGAAGCCTTTCACACCGTTACGGGTGTTACGGAACAGCACGCGGCTGGTGCCGTGGCGGTCCATCAGCATGTCGATCAATTCCTGACGCGCCGAGCCGGCATTGTCACTGTCGCTATTTGCAGCCTGCAACAGCGGCTCGATATCCTGCTCGCCAATCAGATCGCTCAGCGTATTCAGTTCGTCATTAGAAAGATGTTTACCTGCCAGCAGCAGCGCAACGGCATCGGCGACCGGGCGATAGTTTTTCTGTTCTTCAACGAACTGCTCAAAATCATGGAAACGGTTTGGATCCAGCAGACGCAGACGGGCAAAGTGGCTTTCCAGACCCAGCTGTTCCGGCGTTGCGGTCAGCAGCAGCACGCCAGGCACGCGCTCGGCGAGCTGTTCAATAGCCATGTACTCACGGCTTGGGGCATCTTCGCTCCAGACCAGGTGGTGCGCTTCATCGACCACCATAATGTCCCATTCGGCATCACACAGGTGCTCAAGGCGTTGCTTGCTGCGGCGCACGAAGTCCAGCGAACAAATCACCAACTGTTCCGTTTCGAATGGGTTATCCGCATCATGCTGGGCTTCGGCATAGCGTTCGTCGTCGAACAGGGAGAAACGCAGGTTAAAGCGGCGCAGCATCTCAACCAGCCACTGATGTTGCAGCGTTTCAGGAACGACAATCAGCACACGCTCAGCCGCGCCAGAGAGCAGCTGTTGATGCAGGATCATCCCGGCTTCAATGGTTTTACCCAGACCCACTTCATCCGCCAGCAGTACGCGCGGTGCATAACGACGACCGACGTCATGGGCGATGTTCAACTGGTGCGGGATAAGGCTGGTGCGCTGACCGCGCAGGCCGCTCCACGGCATCCGGTACTGTTCACTCTGGAACTTACGGGCGCGATAGCGCAGTGAAAAGCGATCCATGCGGTCGATTTGCCCGGCGAACAGGCGGTCTTGCGGTTTGCTGAAGACCAGTTTGCTGTCGAGCAGCACTTCGCGCAGGATGACATTGGCTTCGTCAGTGTCCAGACGAGTACCAATGTAGGCGAGCAGTCCATTCTCTTCTTTTACGTCTTCAACCTTCAGCTGCCAGCCATCGTGGCTGGTAACGGTGTCGCCCGGATTAAACATCACGCGGGTAACAGGGGAGTCATTGCGAGCGTACAGGCGGTTCTCACCGGTTGCAGGGAAGAGGAGGGTGACCATGCGCGGATCTATCGCAACCACGGTTCCCAATCCAAGTTCGCTTTCTGTATCGCTGATCCAGCGTTGACCAAGTGTAAAAGGCATATATGTTCGGCTCTAATCTTTAATTGCAGGCAATAGTTCGACCACCGTCAAAAAGACAGTCATCGAAAAATGGGTCCGGGAGTGGAAAGGGCGCTATGGTACTGGATGGCAGCGATTTCGTCACGCGTCAAAATAGGCCAAGTTGCCCTGTCACTAGTGTAGCAAAATCGTCGTCGATGAAGGGCAAAATTCCTTCCGCAACGGGCTGAAGCTGGCGAGTCAGGTAATGCTCGTAGTCAAGTGGCGATTGCTGATAATCCACGGGTTCCGGGCCGCTGGTGGTCCAGACGTATTTGATGGTTCCCCGGTTCTGATACTGCTGAGCACGCCCGCGGCGGACGTTCTCTTCGTCGGCCAGCCGCGCTGCGCGAACATGTGGCGGCACGTTACGCTGATACTCCGCCAGCGGGCGGCGCAGGCGCTTACGATATACCAGTTGGTCATCCAGTTCGCCGGCCATCAGACGGGCTATGGTTTCTCGCACATAGTCCTGATAGGGCTCGTTGCGAAATACCCGCAGATAGAGCGTTTGCTGGAACTGCTGCGCCAGCGGCGTCCAGTCGGTGCGTACTGTTTCCAGCCCTTTAAACACCATGCGCTGTTTTTCACCTTCCTGGATTAACCCTGCATAACGCTTCTTGCTGCCCTGGTCGGTACCGCGAATGGTCGGCATCAAAAAACGGCAGAAATGGGTTTCAAATTCCAGCTCTAAGGCGCTGGTTAACCGCTCTTTTTGCAAATGGGTTTGCCACCAGTCGTTCACGAAAGCGACCAGCGATTTGCCAATCCGCGCGGCGTCGTCTTCGGAATGTGCCCCTTTCAGCCACACGAAGGTGGAGTCCGTATCGCCATAGATGACGTCATATCCCTGGGATTCAATCAGCGCTTTGGTCTGACGCATTATTTCATGCCCGCGCATGGTAATAGACGACGCCAGGCGTGGATCGAAGAAGCGGCAGGCGCTGGTGCCCAGCACGCCATAAAACGCATTCATAATGATTTTCAGCGCCTGGGAAAGCGGTTTGTTGCCGTGGCGTTTGGCCTCGTCGCGCCCGTGCCAGATTTGCCCCACAATTTCCGGCAGGCAATGCTTCTCGCGCGAGAAATGCGCCCCGAGAAAGCCTTCGGTGCTGTGCACATCATCCGGTTGCGCCATGCCCTCGACCAGCCCTACTGGATCGATAAGAAAGGTGCGGATAATCGACGGGTACAGGCTTTTGTAATCCAGCACCAGCACCGAGTCGTATAGCCCCGGTCGGGAATCCATGACATAGCCGCCAGGGCTGGCCTGCGGGGGGATTTCACCGAGGTTTGGCGCAACATAGCCCGCCCGGTGCATCCGGGGAAAATAGAGGTGACCAAACGCCGCAACTGAGCCGCCGTGCCGGTCGACGGCCAGGCCGTTCACCGTGGCGCGCTCCAGCAGGAAAGGCATGATCTCCGTTTTGTGGAAAATCTGCGTTACCAGCTCACAATCTTTCAGGTTGTAAGTGGCGAGCGCCGGTTTGTTTTCATTAAAGCGCCGGTCAATTTCGTCCATCCTGTCCCACGGATTGTCGATGGATTTACCTTCACCGAGCAGCTCCTGTGCCACCGCTTCCAGCGAGAAAGAGGAGAAATTCCAGAAAGCGGATTTCAGGGCTTCAATGCCGTCGATTATCAGGCGCCCGTTGGCCTGGGCGAAGAATACGCCGTTTTTAAAACCATGTTCGCGCCATTCGATCTCAGTGTTACCGCGCCCCAGCATCAGCGGAATTCGGTACCGTTCGGCGTGTTTTTGCAGCACCCGCAGGTCGAACTGCACCACGTTCCAGCCGATAAGCACGTCGGGGTCGTGCTCGGCAAACCACTGATTCAGTTTTTCCAGCAGCTGAGGGCGGCTATTGACGTACTCAAGCTGAAAATCCAGCGCGGTGGCATCGCCATTTGGCGGCCCGAGCATATAGACAACCCGTTGCCCGCAGCCTTCAAGACCAATGCAGTACAACTCGCCGTGGCGAGTGGTTTCGATATCCAGCGAGACCCATTTGAGTGGTGGACGATAGTGCGGGTTCGGTTTCAGGCGCGCATTGACCAGCCTGGCGCCTTGCAGAGTGCCATCGACCCAGACGGGGGCGGTAATAAAGCGTTCCATCAGAAAGCGTTCAGGTGGACGAACGTCGGCTTCATACAGCGTGACGCCGGCCTCGCGCAGCAGTTTTTCATAGCGCATCAGCTGACGATGGGCGCGGCAATAAAGACCGTAAACCGGCTGACGATGGAAATCTTTAAGCTCAAGCGGGGTGATGCGCCAGCCGTTTTCGCCTCGTAACAGCTGTTTGGCTTTTTCAACCTGAGGTTCGGGGATAAAGGCCACGGACTCTTGCGGCGGCAGCGTGACGTTCAGCGGGCCGTTATCCGTCGCCAGCCAGAACTCAACTTCCGTCCCCTGAGGTGTATCCCGCCAGTGTCGGGTCAGTAAAAAGCCTTCTTGCGCCTGCGCCACGCCGATATCCCATAAAACAAAACCAGGCCTGATTATAGCCTGGTTGCGTGTTTTGTGCTGGGTATATATACAGCTTATTGTCCGTAATAGGCTTTCGCGCCGTGCTTACGTAGGTAATGTTTGTCCAGCAGCGTTTGCTGCATATCCGGTAACTGCGGCGCCAGCTGGCGGCAGAAGATCCCCATATACGCCACCTCTTCGAGAACGATAGCGTTATGCACGGCATCTTCGGCGTTTTTTCCCCAGGCAAACGGGCCGTGGGAGTGCACCAGTACACCGGGCATTTGTGCCGCATCGATTCCCTGTTTTTCGAAGGTTTCAACGATAACGTTGCCGGTTTCCCATTCGTACTCACCGTTAATTTCTGCATCGGTCATTAACCGGGTGCAGGGAATGGTGCCGTAAAAGTAATCTGCGTGAGTAGTGCCGGTTGCCGGAATGGACTGACCCGCCTGCGCCCAGATAGTGGCGTGGCGTGAATGGGTGTGAACAATACCGCCAATGGTCGGGAATGACTGATACAGCAGGCGATGGGTTGGCGTATCGGAAGAGGGCTTTTTCTTCCCTTCAACCACTTCACCGGTGGCGATACTGACCACCACCATATCCTCCGCCGTCATCACGCTGTAATCGACGCCGGAAGGTTTGATAACAAATACGCCTTTATCGCGATCAACGGCGCTGACGTTACCCCAGGTCAGGGTAACGAGATTGTGTTTCGGCAGCGCCAGGTTGGCTTCAAGCACCTGACGTTTGAGTTCTTCTAACATGCAATCCTCCAGGAAAAGAGGCCTGCCCTGCGGCAGGCCAAAGGTTCCCCTGTTAACGTTTTGAACCGTAATAAACTTCGTTCCAGCGCAGCGCGTCTTTGAACGCTGGCAGGCGGGTGTCGTTATCGATAACGGTCAGTTCGATGTCGTGCAGTTCAGCGAACTGGCGCATGTCATTCAGATTCAGCGCGTGGCTGAACACGGTGTGGTGTGCACCACCGGCAACGATCCAGGCTTCAGACGCCGTTGGCAGATCCGGCTGTGCTTTCCACAGCGCGTTGGCTACCGGGAGTTTAGGCAGTGAGTGTGGTGTTTCGACGGCATCCACGCAGTTCACCAGCAGACGGAAACGATCGCCCAGATCGATCAGGCTGGCGTTAATGGCCGGGCCGGTACGGGTGTTGAAGATCAGGCGCGCCGGATCGGCTTTGCCGCCGATGCCGAGGTACTGAACGTCGAGGATCGGTTTCTCATCAACGGCGATCGAAGGACACACTTCCAGCATGTGAGAACCCAGCACCAGATCGTTGCCGTTCTCAAAGTGGTAGGTGTAGTCCTCCATGAAGGAGGTGCCGCCCTGTAGACCGGTTGACATCACTTTCATGATGCGAAGCAGGGCGGCGGTTTTCCAGTCGCCTTCACCAGCAAAGCCGTAGCCCTGCTGCATCAGACGTTGTACGGCCAGGCCTGGCAGTTGTTTCAGGCCGTGAAGATCTTCAAAGGTGGTGGTGAAGGCATGGAAACCGCCCTGTTCCAGGAAGCGTTTCATCCCCAGTTCAATGCGCGCTGCATCCAGCACGTTCTGGCGTTTGTCGCCGTGGATTTGCGCTGCCGCCGTCAGGCGATAGCTGCTTTCGTATTCATCAACCAGCGCGCTCACGTCGCCATCGCTGATTTCGTTCACAACCTGCACCAGGTCGCCCACCGCCCAGGTATTTACGGAGAAGCCAAACTTGATCTGCGCAGCGACTTTATCGCCATCGGTAACGGCCACTTCACGCATATTGTCGCCAAAACGCACCACTTTCAGGTGACGGGTATCTTGTTTAGAGACCGCCTGACGCATCCAGGAGCCGATACGTTTTTGTGCGTGCTGATCCTGCCAGTGGCCGGTGACCACCGCATGTTGCTGGCGCATACGCGCGCCGATGAAGCCGAACTCACGGCCGCCATGCGCGGTCTGGTTCAGGTTCATAAAGTCCATATCAATGCTGTCCCACGGCAGGGAAGCGTTGTACTGGGTATGGAACTGCAACAGCGGTTTGTTGAGGATAGCCAGGCCGTTGATCCACATTTTGGCTGGCGAGAAGGTATGCAGCCACACCACCATCCCGGCACATTTGTCGTCGTAGTTCGCGTCGCGGCAGATGTTGGTAATTTCATCTGGCGTGGTGCCCAGTGGTTTCAGCACCAGTTTGCAGGGCAGTTTGGCTTCTGCATTCATCGCGTTAACGACATGTTCTGCGTGTTTCGTGACCTGTTGCAGCGCTTCCGGCCCATACAGATGCTGGCTGCCAATGACAAACCACACTTCATAATTATTAAAAATGGTCATTATCGTGTCCTTAATGTGTCAGGGTTGCCGGAGTGTCCGCGGTGTGTTTGGCCGGGGCGGCGACAGGGAGATAGTGGAGTTCGGCGCTTTTCGACCATTGCTGGTAGCGCTGATAAAGTTGCTCAAAGCGTTGGGCCTGCTGGGTGCGCGGCTGAAGCGTGTTTTCAACGGCACTGGCCATATGCTGCTGCGCGGTCGGGATATCGGTGTGAACCCCTGCGGCCACGGCGGCGAAAATCGCCGCGCCCAGGGCGCAGCACTGATCGGAGGCCACAATTTGCAGCGGACGGTTTAAGACATCGCAGCAGGCCTGCATGATCACCGGGTTTTTACGGGCAATACCGCCCAGCGCCATGACGTTGTTAACGTCGATACCTTGCTCGGTGAAGCACTCCATAATGGCGCGCGCACCGAAAGCGGTTGCCGCAATCAGGCCGCCGAAGAGAGCCGGTGCGTCAGTCGCCAGGTTGAGGTCGGTAATCACCCCTTTCAGGCGCTGGTTGGCAAACGGCGTACGGCGGCCGTTAAACCAGTCGAGCACGACCGGCAGATGATCAAGGGACGGATTTTTTGCCCAGGCCTCGGTGAGCTGTGGCAGCAGTTGTTTTTTGCTTTCGGCAATCTGCGCTTTCAGTTCCGGATGTGCCGCTGCCAGTTGATCCAGCGGCCAGCCGAGCACGCGGCCAAACCAGGCGTAGATATCACCAAACGCAGACTGGCCGGCCTCCAGGCCGATGAAATCAGGTACTACGCTGCCGTCAACCTGGCCGCAGATGCCTTTCACGGCGCGCTCGCCGACGCTGGCTTTATCCGCCGTCAGGATGTCGCAGGTCGATGTACCGATGACTTTCACCAGCGTGTTCGGCTGCGCACCTGCGCCCACGGCGCCCATATGGCAGTCAAATGCGCCGCCGGAAATCGCCACGTTTTGCGGCAGGCCCAGGCGCTTCGCCCACTCTTCACAGAGTGTGCCCACCGGGATGTCTGCGGTAAAGGTGTCGGTAAACAGCGGGTATTTCAGGTTCTGGTTGATGACCGGGTCAAGCTCATCGAAGAACGCCGCCGGTGGCAGGCCACCCCAGCTTTCATGCCACAGTGATTTATGCCCGGCGCTACAGCGGCCACGACGAATATCCTGCGGGCGCGTCGTGCCAGAGAGCAGCGCCGGAACCCAGTCGCAAAGCTCAATCCATGACACGGCAGCCTGTGCGACAGCACGGTCAGCACGCGTCACGTGCAAAATCTTCGCCCAGAACCATTCGCTCGAATAAATGCCGCCGATATAGCGCGAGTAGTCGGTTTTACCTGACTGATGGCACAGACGGGTGATGGCTTCAGCTTCTTCAACGGCGGTATGGTCTTTCCACAGCACGAACATGGCGTTCGGGTTGTCGGCGAACTCAGGACGCAGCGCCAGTACGCGGCCTTCAGCATCCACTGGCGCAGGCGTTGAGCCGGTGCTGTCGACGCCAATACCGACGATTTGCGCCCGCTGGGTGTCGTTCAGTTCGCCCAGCACGGTTTTGATCGCCGCTTCCATTGATTCGATGTAGTCACGGGGATGGTGACGGAACTGGTTGTTTGGCGCATCGCAGTAGCGCCCCTCTTGCCAGCGCGGGTACCACTCAACGCTGGTTGCTATTTCCTGGCCGGTCGTACAGTCCACTGCCAGTGCGCGAACCGAGTCGCTGCCAAAATCGAGGCCAATCGCAATTGCCATGGTGTTGCTCCATCAAAAAACAGGTATGAAAGAACATTAGAGATTGAGGGGAAAAATCGTCAGGCAGGATCCGCTAATCTTATGGACTAAATTGCTGTTGCGATTGAAAGTGTGACGCCGTGCAAATATTCAATGTGGACATTTCTGCCGCACTTATAGACACTTTTGTTACTGCTTATCCGCACGTGTCGACGGAGAAATCAGGGGCAAAAGCTGAAATTGGGCGGACGTAAAAGAAGCGTGATGCTTTTTGGATCTTTTCGCGGGCCGTTTTTATACTGCTTTTATCGATATGGACAATTGGTTTCCTTAAAGACCGTTGGGAGTACTGAATCTATGGCCGAAACGCAAAGCGATCCCTTACTGCCGGGCTACTCGTTTAACGCCCATCTGGTAGCGGGACTGACCCCTATCGAGGCCGAGGGTTATCTCGATTTTTACGTTGACCGACCGCTGGGGATGAAAGGATTTATTTTGAATCTCACCGTGCGGGGTGAGGGGGTGATTAAAAATAACGATCAGCAGTTTATCTGCCGCCCTGGCGATATGCTGTTGTTTCCGCCGGGAGAGATTCACCACTACGGGCGTCACCCCGATGCGAAAGAGTGGTATCACCAGTGGGTTTACTTCCGCCCGCGGGCCTACTGGCAGGAGTGGCTCTCATGGCCTGCTATTTTTGCCCATACCGGTTTCTATCGCCCGGATGATGTCCATCAGTCCTTATTCCGGGAGCTGTTTGCGCAGATTATTGAAGCGGGGCAGGCAGGCGGGCGCTACGCCGAACACCTGGCTATTAACCTGCTGGAACAGGTGTTGCTACGACGCATGGAAGCGATTAATGAATCGCTTAACCCGCCGCTTGATAACCGCGTGCGTGATGCCTGCCAGTACATTAGCGACCACCTTGCGGACAGCCAGTTTGATATTGCCAGCGTCGCGCAACACGTGTGTCTGTCGCCGTCCCGGTTATCGCACCTGTTCCGCCAGCAACTGGGGGTGAGCGTTCTGAGCTGGCGCGAGGATCAACGTATCAGTCAGGCTAAGCTGTTGCTCAGCACAACCCGGATGCCAATCGCCACCGTAGGGCGCAATGTGGGCTTTGAAGATCAACTCTATTTCTCGCGCGTCTTTAAAAAATGTACCGGGGCCAGCCCGAGTGAATTCCGCGCCGGATGTGAATGAAACGTAAAATAAGATAAACGATCAGGTGAAGTTTGGTGACTGCCAGTAAACTATTCAGACAATTGTTGTCTTGACGTGGTGAGGGGCTCTTTGCAGAATCCCTGCTTCGTTTTCTGACCGGAATAGTTATGCAGGCATTGCTGGAACATTTTATTACCCAGTCCGTTATGTATTCGCTCATCGCCGTTGCGCTGGTGGCGTTCCTGGAATCGCTGGCGCTTGTCGGGCTGATATTACCTGGCACCGTGATGATGGCGGGGCTTGGTGCGTTAATCGGTAGCGGTGAGGTTAACTTCTGGCAGGCATGGCTGGCCGGGATTGTGGGGTGCTTGCTCGGGGACTGGATCTCTTTCTGGCTGGGCTGGCGCTTTAAGAAACCGCTGCATCGCTGGTCGTTCATGAAAAAGAATAAAGCGCTGCTGGATAAGACCGAGCACGCGCTACATCAGCATAGTATGTTTACCATTCTGGTCGGGCGCTTTGTTGGCCCAACCCGTCCGATAGTACCGATGGTGGCCGGGATGCTGGATCTGCCCGTGACCAAATTCGTGGTGCCGAATATTATCGGCTGCGTGTTCTGGCCGCCGTTTTACTTCCTGCCGGGGATCCTGGCCGGCGCGGCGATTGATATTCCTGCCGATATGCAAAGCGGACAATTCAAATGGCTGTTGCTGGCAACGGCAATGCTGCTGTGGCTGGCGGTATGGCTGTGCTGGCGCCTGTGGCGCAGCAGTAAAGCGGGAGTGGATCGTCTGACGCGCTACCTTCCTCGCCAGCGGTTAATCTGGCTGTCTCCCCTGATGCTCGGCATTGCGGTTGTGGCGCTGGTCGCGCTGATTCGCCATCCGCTGATGCCGGTGTATGGCGAGATCCTGTTGAAGGTTGTAAGCCGTTAAGGTGTTTTCCCTCTCCCTGTGGGAGAGGGGCAGGGTGAGGGCATCAGACCGCACGAATGCCCAGCAATGAGGATGCCCCCGCTTTACCGCTAAGCAGTTCTTCTGTTTCACCATCCCACATAATACGTCCCTCCGCGATCACCACCGATCTCGGCGCAATGCGTGCGGCATCTTCGATGCTGTGAGAAACCATCAGCATGGTGAGCTGCTGGTGCTTGCAGACGTCCTGCACCAGGGTGAGCATCTCCTGGCGCAGCGCCGGGTCGAGTGCGGAAAACGGCTCATCAAGCAGCAGTACCGGCTGTTCACGCACCAGACAGCGGGCCAGGGCAACGCGCTGGCGCTGGCCGCCAGACAGCTCACCCGGCAGCCTGTCGATAAACGCTGTTAACCCCATCTGCACGGCGATGGTGTCCAGTTTCTGACGCTGTACGGCGTTGAGTTTTAGCCCCGGGTTCATCCCCAGCGCGATGTTTTGCCACACCGTCAGGTGGGTAAACAGGTTGTTTTCCTGAAACAGCATCGACACCGGGCGTCGTGCCGGTGGCGTGTAGGTATGATCCTGGCCTTCAATGAGAATCGACCCGCTTGCCGGTTGCAGGAAACCGGCAACCAGGTTAAGCAACGTGCTCTTTCCGGCTCCGCTTGGGCCAAGCACGGCAATCATCTCACCCTGTCGCGCGGAAAGGGTGAAACGCATTGGCAGATGCTGGTAAAGCCAGGTGACATCAATCAGTTTTAACATCGCGCCCCGGGAGTTTTTCGATAACGGTAAATAAGGCAAAGCACAGCAGCAGAAGTAACAGTGCCGTCACGGCGCCATCCTGACTGCGATAAGAGCCAATTTGCTGGTACAGCCAGAATGGTAGCGTGCGGAAATCATCATTACCAAATAACGCCACAACGCCAAAATCACCAATCGACAATACGCTGGCGAAGGCTAACGCCTGTGCCAGCGGGCGCTTCAGCGCGCGAAGTTCTACAACTTTCAGCCGCTGCCAGCCCTGCATTCCCAGAGACTGACACAACAAACTGTAGCGGCTGTTGATATCGCGCATGGGGTTTTCCAGCACCTTGAGTGCATAGGGAATAGCCATCAGCGCGTTGGTGAAAATCACAATGCCGTCTGCGCTTTCGGGCAGGCCAACGGTGGTGTTGAAGAGTAAAAAGAAACCTGTCGCCAGCACAATACCGGGCATTGCCAGAATCAACATGCCTGTCAGTTCCAGGGCTTGTCCGGCTTTGCGCGCCTGGCGAGCATAAAGCTCGCGGCTACTCCAGAGCAACATCATGGTCAGGATAACGCACAGCAACCCCGCCGCCATCGCGATTCGTAATGAGGTAAAGGTCGCCTGCCAGAGCACCGGCTGTTGTAATACGGCCAGGATATTCAGGTTCAGGCCATCCACCACCACCGCCAAAAGAGGCGGCAGCAGAAGCAAGAGCGCCAGCGTAATCAGTGCGAAATCGGTGAGGCGGCTGTGCAGGCTATCCTGCGGATCGCGCCAGCCTGAAATCTGATTCGCCCCAGTCGGGATGGCTTTGCTCAGTCGCTGGCTCAGGAATACCAGCACCAGGCAGCAGAGCATCTGTACGATCGCCAGTAGCGCCGCGCGCCCGGGATCGTAGTCGTAGCTCAGGGCCTGGTAGATAGCCAGCTCAATCGTGGTGGCCTGCGGGCCGCCACCAAGCGAGAGCACGGTCGCGAAGCTGGCAAAACAGAGCATAAAGATCAGGGCGGCGACCGGCGGAATTTGCCGACGCAGCCAGGGCCATTCGACGAAACGGAAGAACGACCACCCGCGCATATCCAGCTGGGCGGCAAGCTGGCGTTGCTCGCCGGGGATACTCTCCAGCGCCTGCAAAAAGAGCCGTGTGGCCATCGGCATATTGAAAAAGATGTGTGCCAGCAGAATGCCTTTCAGCCCGTAAGGGGAGAAGGTCCACTCCAGGCCCAGCAGGGTAAAGAGCGAGGCCAGCCAGCCCTGACGGCCATAGACGCTGAGAATACCGAAAACGGCGACCAGCACGGGCAAGATCAGCGTCATCGCGCACAGGCGCAGCAATGCCTGTCTGCCGGGAAACCGTCTTCGGTAAAGTGCTCGTGCCAGAAAAATGGCGGGAATAACCGACAGCAGCGCCGAGAGAAACGCCTGCCAGAAAGAAAAACGAATGACGTGCCAGAGATAGCTATCGTGCCAGAGAGAGATCAGGTCGCTCTCTGGCGCGTTTAACCATAACGCAAGAAATGCCCCCAGACTTACCGCAACCATCAGGATGGCGGCGAGCAGTCCGGGGATTAACCAGCCTGCAATTAACGGCTGACGGCGCGTTGCCATTCACTTACCCATGCTGCACGCTGTGCAGCAACCTGCTGCGGCGTAAACTCCAGTGAGGTTTGCGGTTTAGCAAGCTGATCAAAACCTGCCGGTAGCGCAACGTGGGTGACTGGGTACATCCAGTTGCCCGTTGGGATAGCATTCTGGAACGCAGGAGAAACCATAAATTTCAGAAACTTCTCTGCCAGTTCCGGCTGCTTGCTGGCGGCGGTACGTGCTGCCACTTCAACCTGCAAGTAGTGGCCTTCAGCAAAGTTTGCAGCCGCGTAGTTGTCTTTCTTCTCGGCAATAATGTGGTAAGCCGGAGAGGTGGTGTAGCTCAGCACCAGGTCGCTTTCCCCTTTCAGGAACAGGCCATAGGCTTCACTCCAGCCTTTCGTGACGGTGACGGTTTTCGCGGCCAGCTTCTGCCAGGCTTCCGGCGCTTTATCGCCATAGACTTTTTGCATCCACAGCAGCAGGCCGAGACCTGGAGTACTGGTGCGCGGATCTTCGTAAATCACGCGCCATTTCTGATCGCTTTCAACCAGCTCTTTCAGGCTTTTTGGCGGGTTCTTCAGC
Organism: Enterobacter soli ATCC BAA-2102; assembly: GCF_001654845.1. Lineage (GTDB taxonomy): Bacteria > Pseudomonadota > Gammaproteobacteria > Enterobacterales > Enterobacteriaceae > Enterobacter > Enterobacter soli. The sequence goes on from NZ_LXES01000026.1 coordinate 15,251, forward strand.
TTGTTTTTGTCATAAACAAAGGCAAAGTAGCCGTAATCAAAGGGAACGAAGGTGTCGTTTTTCCAGCCGCCAGGGACATTAACGGCATCGGTTGCCACGCCGCTTTTGGCAAACAGCTTCGTTTGTGTGGCGGCGTCCAGCAGGTTGTTATCAAGGCCAAGCACCACGTCGGCTTTGCTGTTTTTCCCTTCCATACGCAGACGGTTAAGCAGCGAAACGCCATCTTCCAGCGCGACAAATTTCAGCTCGCAGTTACAGTTGGCTTCAAAGGCTTTTTTTACCACCGGGCCTGGGCCCCAGTCAGCCGAGAAAGAGTCGTAGGTGTAGACCGTCAGAACAGGCTTAGCAGCAGCAGGCAGTGCAAACAGCACCAGCAGAGGAAGAACTTTTTTTAACACTTTGCACCTCATAGTTGAGTGGCAAAGGATTTTGAGCGACAGCCTCAAATCCCTTCGCCGGCGTTATCCGGATCAGGTTCGACGGGTATTATCTCAGCGCACATCAGTGATGCAGCACCCCGTTGAGAACGGCGGTATTGTAATGATTTGGTGAATATTACGAAAGTGTTATGGCTCAGGCGGCGCAAACCAGGCAGATTTGAAGTCAAACCAGCCCAGCGTGTTCATGCGTAAGCCGCGCATACTGCGCTGCCCCTGTATCATCAGCCAGTGGTGGATCAACGGCACAATGGCCTGCTGCGCCAGTAATTGCTGGCACCACGAGGCCAGATTCATCTCACCTGCGCGCCACTGGGCGGCGTCTTGCTGCCAGTCCCGGTCGATACAGTGCTGGATCAACGGCACCTCGTACAGGTGCGAAAAGAGCGAGAAATCGAGCGGCAGGGTGAAGTTTGCACTGTTCAGCCAGATGTCGCTTACCACATCGCCGCGGTGCCACTCGTCATAATCTACTTCCTGGATGTCCAGCCGGACACCTTCGGCGGCCAGCAACTTGCTCATGATCCGGGCGATAAAGCGGTGTTCCACGTGCTCGCGGTAATAGGTCAGGGTGATCGACTCCAGCCCGGCGGGCTTTTCGCCGTGAATCGGCCGGGCGTGGTGCCAGCGCGGGAGCAGACCGTAGGCCGGGAACCAGTAGGTCTGGTATTGCTCCTCAGCCTGATAGATAAGATTGGCCGGGGAAAGGACATGACTCACCCATCTGCGCACGTCGTGGCTGGCACCACGGTGGCTGCGGGTGTCAAACAGCAGGTAATAGCAGCCCTCTTCCAGACGGCTTTCAACCGCTTTTTCTCCTTCGGTTGGCCCTTCCAGCGTTAATCCACAGCTCAGCTCCTCGCTGATATCAGGCAGAACCCAGACGTTGACTTCATCGATCAGCGCGCGATAGCCAAAGTAGTCGTCAAAAGCGCGAATTTTCAGCTGGTTGTTGGTATTGCGCGTTACCGCGTAAGGGCCTGTTCCCACGGGCTGGCTGGCAAAATGGGGCAGGGAATCCCATTCACGCGGCAGGATCATCGACGGGACATAACCCATTAGCCACGGAAGCCACTGGTCAGGCTGGGACAGTTCGATATCAACAGTCCATGCCGTTGGGGAGTGGATCCGAGAAATGTGACCGTAAAGGGGAAGCGTGCATGCCCGCTGAAGCGAATCGATGACGTCGCTTATCTCCAGCTCACGACCGTGGTGGAAATGGATGCCGGGGCGTAAAAAAAAGCGCCAGTGAAGAGGGGAAAGTTGCTGCCAGTGGTGAGCAATATCGGCTTCCAGTTCCCCGTTTTCCTCATTTATGCGCGTCAGGCCACTGAAAATTTGTCGCGCCATATGGGTTTCAGAACGCCGTAACGCGGTGCCGGGTAACAGATTTTTCATTGGTCGATAGTAGAGCACCCGTAGAATATGCCGCCCCTGGCGAAAGCTTCGCCCGAGATGCGAAACCAGCATCTGACGTACGGCCGCCTTGTCGCCCACCAGTTGCACCAGTTGATCGATTCGGTCCTGCTCCAGCAGGTCTTCCGCGCGCTGCTGTTGCAGCGCAAGGCCGGTGTAGAGGAAGGTCAGGCGTGAACGTTTACCGCGCCCAGCCTCTGCTTCCCAGTTCAGCCAGCCCTGCTGTTGCATGGTGTTCAGCAACGTACGCATATGGCGGCGAGAGCAGCTCAGTAAATCGGCCAGCTCATTCAGCGTGGTGTCCTGGGATTGCCCCTCGCAGCATTGCCAGAGGCGGATAAATTGTTGTTGCAGACGACCAGAAGGCATAAAAGGGGAACTCCTGACAAAAAATCAGCAATTTATTTATCCCTATATTAAGCCAATAATTCTTCCCGATGAAGCGAGGAGGTAAATTATGAAGAGGTCTACCGCACGTCAGTTTTATCAGCAGTATTTTTCAGCGACAAAGGGAGTGTCCTGGCTGGCCCGCCAGTGTGCAGAGCAACGGCTGAAAATTTTGGAAGAATTGATGCAGTGGGATGTTACGAAATCGACCTCTTCTCGCTAACTCGCCTCGATCATGTGTGACTGAGTATTGGTGCTAATCACCCGCCAGCAAAATGTTTTTGCTGGCTTTTTTCGTTTACTATCTCACCCAATTTCGAACCGCTTTCACAAGGATTTGCGTATGCTCTGGTTGATGACGATGGGGCGACGCCTGAATGGCGTGTATGCCGCATTTATGCTGGTGGCTTTTATGATGGGTGTGGCGGGGGCGCTTCAGGCGCCTACGCTGAGCCTGTTTCTCAGCCGCGAAGTAGGGGCACAGCCATTCTGGGTTGGCCTGTTTTACACCGTCAACGCCATTGCCGGGATCTTGGTCAGCCTGTGGCTCGCTAAGCGTTCTGACAGCCAGGGCGATCGCCGAAAGTTGATTCTGTTTTGTTGCGCCATGGCCATCGGTAACGCCTTGCTGTTTGCCTTTAATCGTCACTATATGACGCTGCTCACCTGCGGCGTGCTGCTGGCGGCGCTGGCCAATACTGCCATGCCGCAGCTGTTTGCGCTGGCCCGTGAGTATGCGGACAGTTCTGCCCGCGAAGTGGTGATGTTCAGCTCGGTGATGCGTGCGCAGCTCTCTCTCGCGTGGGTTATTGGCCCCCCACTGGCATTCATGCTGGCGCTGAGTTATGGCTTTACGGTCATGTTTTCGATCGCGGCAGGGATTTTTGCCATCAGCCTTGTCCTGATTGCCTTTGCGCTGCCTTCTGTTGCAAGGGTTGAGCAAACGCCAGACAAACTGGTTGCTCAGGTCAGCGGCTGGAAGGATAAAAATGTCCGGATGCTGTTTATCGCCTCCACGCTGATGTGGACCTGTAACACCATGTATATCATCGATATGCCTTTGTGGATCAGCAGTGAGCTGGGTCTACCGGACAAACTTGCGGGCATCCTGATGGGGACGGCCGCAGGGCTTGAGATCCCGGCGATGATTCTGGCGGGTTACTACGTTAAGCGCTTCGGAAAACGCCCAATGATGATTGTCGCCGTGGCGGCGGGGGTGTTGTTCTATCTGGGGCTTATCTTCTTCCATTCGCGCGAGGCGCTGCTGGCGTTGCAGTTGTTCAATGCCGTGTTTATCGGGATTGTTGCCGGGATAGGGATGCTCTGGTTCCAGGATTTAATGCCGGGGCGTGCGGGTTCGGCCACGACGTTGTTTACGAACAGTATTTCAACCGGTGTGATACTGGCAGGGGTGATTCAGGGGGCAATTTCGCAAAGCTACGGGCATGGGGCAGTGTACTGGATGATTGCGGCGATATCGGTCGTGACGCTGGGGCTGACCTGCCGGGTGAAAGATGTCTGAATCTGGAAGGCGGCTTCACGAAATCAAACGACTTTCTGACAGGTGCTCATAAGGCGCATAGAGTGCGTGGCGGGTGCTTGAGGCTGTTTGCCTCACGCTTTCGCAAGAGGCAAACAGTGGAGAGTCCCACATCAAATAAAACTGATGGGGAGACAAACTTCACAACCCACATTGCGAGGTTAGTCTCTTCATCGCCGAAAAGCAATAAGGAGGCTGGAATGCCAAAACGTACTCTGCTGTTAAGTTTGTTTTTGATCTGTACGACGCTATTGATCTTCACCTGGATGGTGCGCGACTCGCTGTGTGAGCTGCACTTCAGACAGGAGAAAACAGAGCTGGCGGCAGTGTTGGCTTACGAAGCAAAACGTTAGCGGTGTTGGCGGGGGAAGGTTCCCCGCCTCTCCAGAGTGGTTGAGCCTCAACGCACCCTTATCAATGGCCCGCGCGCTGCGGGCCATTGCCTTTAGCGCATAAACGCAGGCTGTTTTTTCTCGTAGGCCGAAATGGCGTCTTCATGCTGCAATGTCAAACCAATGCTGTCCAGACCATTGAGCATACAATGGCGGCGGAAGGCATCAATACTAAAGCCATAGGTTTTATCACCGGCTTTAACCACTTCAGCTTCCAGATCCACTTCAAATGAAATGCCCGGGTTTGCCTGAACCAGGCTGAACAACTCGTCAACCTGCTCATCGCTGAGCGTGACAGGCAGTAACTGGTTGTTAAAACTGTTGCCGTAGAAGATATCGGCAAAGCTTGGTGCGATTACGACTTTAAAGCCGTAGTCAGTCAGCGCCCAGGGAGCGTGTTCACGTGATGAACCGCAGCCAAAGTTTTCCCGGGCCAACAGAATCGATGCTCCCTTATATTCCGGGAAGTTCAGTACGAATTCCGGGTTAGGGACTTCACCTTTATCGTCCAGGAAACGCCAGTCATTAAACAGGTGAGCGCCAAAACCTGTGCGTGTCACTTTCTGTAAAAACTGCTTAGGAATGATTGCATCGGTATCTACGTTGGCCGCATCCAGTGGGACAACCAGGCCTGTATGTTGGGTAAATTTCTCTGCCATGATTGTCTCCTTATTTCAGGCTGCGAATGTCGGCGAAATGGCCGGTAACTGCCGCAGCGGCGGCCATAGCCGGGCTGACCAGGTGGGTGCGCCCACCACGGCCCTGACGGCCTTCAAAGTTACGGTTACTGGTAGAAGCACAGCGCTCGCCCGGATTCAGACGGTCGTTGTTCATCGCCAGACACATGGAGCAGCCAGGCAAGCGCCACTCAAAACCGGCTTCGATAAAGATTTTATCCAGACCTTCTGCTTCTGCCTGTGCTTTAACCGGGCCAGAACCAGGCACAACCAGCGCCTGAACGCCTGGCGCGACTTTACGGCCTTTGGCAATCTCAGCGGCTGCACGCAAGTCTTCAATACGGGAGTTGGTGCAAGAGCCAATAAACACTTTGTCGATTGCAACGTCGGTCAACGGGACGCCGGGTTTCAGCCCCATGTAGGCCAGTGCTTTTTCTGCGCTGGCGCGCTCAACCGGGTCGGCGAATGATGCCGGGTCAGGGATAGTGTCATTGACGGAAATGACCTGGCCTGGGTTAGTTCCCCAGGTGACCTGCGGAGCAATGTCTTCTGCCTGGAGAGTTACAACCGTATCAAAGGTTGCACCATCGTCGGTGCTCAGGGTTTTCCAGTATTCAACGGCATTAGCAAAATCCTGATCTTTCGGTGCGTGCAAACGACCCTTCACATAGTTGAAGGTGGTTTCGTCAGGTGCGACCAGACCGGCTTTGGCACCCATCTCAATGGCCATGTTGCACAGGGTCATACGGCCTTCCATGCTTAACGCCTGGATAGCGTCGCCACAAAACTCGACAACGTGACCCGTGCCGCCCGCGCTACCGGTTTTACCGATAATGGCCAGTACGATGTCTTTGGCGGTAATGCCCGGCGCGGCTTTACCCTTCACTTCAATCTTCATGGTTTTGGCACGACCCTGTTTCAGGGTCTGCGTGGCCAGCACGTGTTCGACTTCAGACGTACCAATACCGAAGGCCAGTGCGCCGAACGCGCCGTGTGTCGCGGTATGGGAGTCGCCACAGACAATGGTCATCCCCGGCAAGGTGATGCCCTGCTCCGGCCCCATAACGTGCACAATGCCCTGATATGGGTGGTTCAGGTCATACAGCTCAACACCAAATTCGTTGCAGTTCTTAATCAGCTCCTGCATCTGGATACGCGCCATCTCACCCGACGCATTGATGTCTTTGGTCTGAGTGGAAACGTTATGATCCATGGTGGCGAAGGTTTTGCCTGGCTGGCGTACCGGGCGCTTGTGTGCACGCAAGCCGTCAAAGGCCTGCGGAGAGGTCACTTCGTGCACCAGATGACGGTCGATGTACAACAGTGGTGTTTCGTTGGCTGCCTCATAAACCACGTGGGCATCGAACAACTTTTCGTATAACGTCTTCGCCATGATTACACCCCTTCAGCGACATAGCGGGCAATGATATCGCCCATTTCATCGGTACTGACTGCCGCCGTGCCACGTGCTAAATCACCGGTACGGACGCCTTCTTCCAACGCACGGTTAATGGCATTTTCAATTGCCGTTGCGGCATCGCCCGCATCCAGGCTGTAACGCAGCAACAGTGCCAGCGACAGGATCTGCGCAATAGGGTTGGCAATGTTTTTACCTGCGATATCCGGTGCAGAGCCGCCAGCCGGTTCGTACAGACCAAACCCTTCTTCATTGAGGCTTGCGGAAGGCAACATCCCCATAGAGCCGGTGATCATCGCGCACTCATCCGACAGAATGTCGCCGAACAGGTTGGAGCACAGCAGCACATCAAACTGGGAAGGATCCTTGATCAGCTGCATGGTGGCGTTGTCGATGTACATGTGTGACAGCTCAACGTCCGGGTACTCTTTTGCGATTTCGCTGACGATTTCACGCCACAAAATAGAAGACTGCAACACGTTCGCTTTATCAATTGAGGTCACTTTATGACGGCGTTTGCGCGCAGACTCAAAAGCGATGTGGGCGATACGTTCGATTTCAAAGCGGTGATACACCTCGGTATCAAAGGCTTTCTCATGTTGACCGCTGCCTTCGCGGCCTTTCGGCTGACCAAAATAGATCCCGCCGGTCAGTTCACGCACGCACAGAATGTCGAAACCATTTGCGGCGATGTCTGCACGCAAGGGGCAGAATTCTTCCAGCCCCTGATACAGCTTCGCCGGACGCAGGTTACTGAACAGCTTAAAATGCTTACGCAGGGGCAGCAGTGCGCCACGCTCCGGCTGCTCTGCCGGTGGCAGGTGTTCCCATTTTGGGCCGCCAACGGAGCCGAACAGCACCGCATCTGCATTTTCGCAGCCTTCAACGGTGGCTTTCGGCAGTGGTGTGCCGTGGTTATCAATAGCAATGCCGCCGACATCGTAGTGGCTGGTGGTGATTTTCATCGCAAAACGCGAACGAACGGCTTCCAGTACTTTCAGCGCTTGTGCCATCACTTCCGGGCCAATTCCATCACCCGGTAACACAGCAATATGGTAATTCTTCGACATTACACGGTTTCCTTATTGTTCTCTTTATTCTGAGCTTTGCGTTGCAATTCTTTTTCGACTTCAGCGGCACGCCAGATGTTGTTCAGGACGTGAACCATTGCTTTTGCGGAGGATTCAACGATATCGGTCGCCAGACCTACACCATGGAAACGACGTCCGTTATGGGTGACAACGATATCCACCTGGCCCAGGGCATTTTTACCCTGACCTTTGGCCGTCAGGTCATATTTAACCAACTCGACGTCATACTCGGTGACGCGATTAATAGCCTGGTAAATGGCATCAACAGGCCCGTTACCGTTAGCCGCTTCGGCTTTGATTTCATCCCCGCAGGCCAGTTTGACGGAGGCTGTTGCGATGTCGCTGGAGCCGGACTGCACGCTGAAGTAATCCAGGCGGAAATGCTCAGGCTCTTCCTGCTGTTTGTTGATGAAAGCCAGTGCTTCCAGGTCGTAGTCGAATACCTGGCCTTTTTTGTCTGCCAGCTTCAGGAAGGCGTCATACAGCTGATCCATGTTGTAGTCGCTGTCTTTGTAACCCATCTCTTCCATGCGGTGTTTCACTGCCGCACGGCCAGAGCGGGAAGTCAGGTTCAGCTGTACCTGGTTCAGACCGATGGATTCCGGGGTCATGATTTCGTAGTTTTCGCGGTTCTTGATAACGCCATCCTGGTGAATACCGGAGGAGTGTGCGAACGCGCCCGTGCCCACAATCGCTTTGTTTGCCGGGATTGGCATGTTGCAAATCTGGCTGACGGTCTGGCTGGTGCGCCAGATTTCATTGTGATTAATGCGCGTGTTCACGTTCATGATGTCTTTGCGCACTTTAATCGCCATGATCACTTCTTCCAGTGAACAGTTACCCGCACGTTCGCCGATACCGTTCATTGCACCTTCTACCTGACGTGCACCGGCGTGGACGGCTGCAATGGCATTACCGACGGCCAGGCCCAAATCGTCATGGGTATGAACGGAGATAATCGCTTTGTCGATGTTTGGCACACGGTCATACAGGCCAGTGATGATGTTGGAGAACTCAAACGGCATGGTGTAGCCGACGGTGTCCGGGATGTTAATTGTTCTGGCACCGGCATTGATCGCCGCTTCAACCACACGCGCCAAATCTTCAATTGGCGTACGTCCAGCATCTTCACAGGAGAATTCCACATCGTCCGTGTAGTTGCGTGCACGTTTGACCATGTACACGGCGCGTTCGATGACTTCATCCAGCGTGCTGCGCAGCTTGGTGGCAATGTGCATTGGTGAGGTGGCAATAAAGGTATGAATACGGAAGGCTTCCGCCACTTTCAGCGATTCGGCAGCCACGTCGATATCTTTCTCAACGCAGCGCGCCAGGCCACACACACGGCTGTTTTTGATGGTGCGTGCGATGGTTTGTACAGATTCGAAATCACCCGGAGAAGAGACAGGGAAACCGACCTCCATAACGTCAACACCCATACGTTCGAGGGCCAGTGCAATCTGGAGTTTTTCTTTTACACTCAGGCTTGCCTGCAATGCCTGTTCACCGTCACGCAAAGTTGTATCGAAAATAATGACTTGCTGGCTCATGGGTTAGGTCCTTGTCTGTCTTAGGGCGCCTTGCTACGAGCATAAAAAAACCCGCGCAGTGGCGCGGGTTTCTTGTATTACTGGTGACGATTCAACGCTGAATTTCGCCCGCCAGTCTACCGCGCACAGTGGATGCGTTTAGTAGTAGTAGACCGGTGAAACGAATGGTGCGAATCATGAATCGTGCTCCAGATAAAATCGATATGCTTTTAGTGGTACTGGATACGACGATTCATGTCAACCCCTGGCAGGGAAAAAGGGGAGCAACCCGGGTGAAAAAGAGAATGTTAACTTTAGCTTATTGTGCTGGTTTTCGCTTTTGTGACCAGGTTTATTGTCTTATTTTGGACTGGATATTCACTTGACGAATGATTTAATAATACTTAGTAGCAATTAAAAATATCATTTATTTAACCAAGCGTTAAGTATAAATTCTTTTCATTTCACTGGGTTAGGAGGTTTTTCGATACTGGTATTTAGCCTGATGATCACAGTTTGTTAATTGTTTTTTATTTGGGGTGGTTAATAGTTTAATAATACTTAAGTCATCATTAACCGGAGAGGTGATTGTTTATTGGTGTGGTTTATGGTTTCATTTCAACCCTAATGTCATTCATATCATTTGAACTGATTTTAATCTCATCAGAACAAGAATCTCACTGTATTTATTTTGAGGTGTGCTCTTTATGTATTCTGAATTTTAAATATTTCTCTTTCTCTGGTTCTATATGCATGGTAAATCATATTTCACGATGTTCTTGCAACATTCTGATTAAAGGATATTGGCGTGACAGTGGAGTTAAAAGTGTCAAAAAATAATATTAAACAATCTCAAATTACTGATGGGATGAAACCCCAGTTACGCACAGTTGATCTCAATCTGTTAACCGTATTTGATGCGGTGATGCAGGAGCAGAATATCACTCGGGCCGCACACTCTTTGGGTATGTCTCAGCCTGCGGTAAGTAATGCGGTATCCAGACTTAAGGCGATGTTTAACGATGAGCTTTTTGTTCGCTATGGGAGGGGAATTCAACCTACCGCGCGAGCATACCAGCTGTTTGGCTCTATTCGTCAGGCACTCCAGTTAGTACAGAATGAGCTGCCTGGTTCTGGGTTTGAACCCTTGAGCAGCGAACGCGTTTTCCACCTTTGCGTGTGTAGTCCGTTAGATAATTATTTGACATCGATGATATACAATAAAGTTGAAGAGATTGCTCCCAATATTCAACTGGTGTTTAAATCATCGCTGAATCAAAACACCGAGCATCAGTTGCGTTATCAGGAAACTGAGTTTGTTCTGGGCTATGAAGAATTCCGCCGCCCTGAGTTTTCCTGTATTTCGCTGTTTAAAGATGAAATGGTGTTGGTGGTCAGTAAAAAACATCCCCGGATGAATTCACCGTTACGTGAAGCGGATGTTTATAGTGAACAGCACGCGGTTGTTTCCCTGGACAGATATGCCTCTTTTAGTCTGCCGTGGTATGACACTGTTGATAAACAAGCATGTGTGGCCTATCAGGGAATGGCGATGGTAAGCGTTTTAAATATCGTCTCCCAGACACAGTTGGTTGCTATTGCGCCGCGTTGGTTAGCAGAGGAATTTTCAGAGCAGCTTGATCTCCAGATTCTGCCATTGCCGCTGAAGTTAAATAGCCGTACTTGCTATCTTTCATGGCACGAAGCTGCTGGTCGGGATAAAGGTCATCAGTGGATGGAAGAGCTGCTTATCCGCGTTTGTCACCGATAATCTCATCGGGATAAATCATCCAGTTTTAGATGAATTATCCCGAGTTTCTTCATTTTCATGAAGTTTTATTCTGCTCGATTTTTTTCTGTGTGCCGTTACGTCCTCAAAAATAGATGAATTCCTGATTCTGCTCATTTTTAAACGATGATTAAGTATCGTGTTCACTTATTCCAGATGAATTCACCATATCCTCTCGTAATGCCTGTTTTTTCTGCTTTAATCTCCATTTGAGGCCCTCGGTTTGCTAATTGCCTGCCTCATAGCGAGCGGTTAAGGTAAATGACACTCTGCAAAATATAAGATTGGGTTAGCCCAGTCAGAAGACGGCGCGGAAATGAATTCTGCGGTCTGTCTATAACAAAGCCTGGAGGCAAAGCATGGAGATGTTGTCTGGCGCGGAAATGGTTGTCCGATCGCTTATCGATCAGGGCGTGAAGCAAGTATTCGGCTATCCTGGGGGCGCAGTCCTCGATATTTATGATGCGCTGCATACCGTGGGGGGCATTGACCATGTGCTGGTACGCCATGAACAGGCCGCCGTGCATATGGCTGATGGGCTGGCCCGCGCAACCGGTGAAGTGGGCGTTGTGCTGGTGACGTCTGGCCCTGGAGCGACCAACGCTATCACCGGTATTGCCACTGCGTATATGGATTCTATCCCGCTGGTGATCCTCTCCGGGCAAGTTGCTACCTCGCTGATTGGTTATGATGCCTTCCAGGAATGCGACATGGTGGGGATCTCCCGTCCTGTTGTTAAGCACAGTTTCCTGGTTAAACAGACCGAAGACATCCCCGGAGTGCTGAAAAAAGCGTTCTGGCTGGCGTCAAGCGGTCGCCCTGGCCCGGTTGTTGTCGACCTGCCAAAAGATATCCTGAACCCGGCAAACAAGCTGCCTTATGTCTGGCCGGACTCGGTTAGTATGCGTTCCTACAACCCCACTACTCAGGGGCACAAAGGGCAGATTAAACGTGCATTACAGACGCTGCTTGCTGCGAAAAAGCCGGTTGTCTATGTCGGTGGCGGCGCGGTCAACGCTGCCTGTGAAGAGCAGCTTCGTACGTTGATCGAGACGCTGAACCTCCCGGTAGCCTCTTCTTTGATGGGGCTGGGGGCGTTCCCTGCGACGCACCGTCAGGCGCTCGGCATGTTGGGGATGCATGGTACGTATGAAGCCAACATGACGATGCATAATTCGGATGTCATCTTCGCCGTTGGCGTACGTTTTGACGATCGAACAACGAATAACCTGGCAAAATATTGTCCTGATGCAACCGTGCTGCATATTGATATTGACCCAACATCTATCTCTAAAACGGTGCCGGCAGATGTGCCGATTGTGGGCGATGCGCGTCAGGTTCTGGAACAAATGCTGGAGCTGCTGGCACAAGAAACGGCTTCGCAACCCCTCGATGACATTCGCGACTGGTGGCAGCAAATTGAACGGTGGCGTGCGCGTCAGTGCCTGAAGTACGACACGCACAGTGAGAACATCAAGCCGCAGGCCGTCATTGAAGCGATTTGGCGACTCACGAAAGGCGAAGCGTATGTGACGTCAGACGTTGGTCAGCACCAGATGTTTGCTGCGCTTTACTACCCGTTTGATAAACCGCGCCACTGGATAAACTCAGGCGGTTTGGGGACGATGGGCTTTGGCCTGCCAGCCGCGCTGGGGGTGAAACTGGCGCTGCCAAATGAAACCGTCATTTGCGTAACGGGCGATGGCAGTATCCAGATGAACATTCAGGAGCTCTCCACCGCCCTGCAATATGAGCTTCCTGTTCTGGTGCTGAATCTTAACAACGGTTATCTCGGCATGGTGAAACAGTGGCAGGATATGATCTATTCTGGTCGCCACTCTCAGTCGTACATGACCTCGCTGCCGGACTTTGTTCGCCTGGCTGAGGCTTACGGCCATGTGGGAATACGGGTGTCCGATCCGGCAGAGCTGGAAACGAAACTCGGCGAAGCGCTTGAGCACGTGAAAAACAACCGCCTTGTTTTTGTGGATGTCATTGTGGACGGTGCAGAGCACGTTTACCCGATGCATATTCGCGGTGGCGGTATGGACGAAATGTGGTTAAGCAAAACGGAGAGAACCTGATATGCGCCGGATATTATCTGTATTACTGGAAAACGAGTCGGGCGCATTGTCTCGCGTCATTGGGCTGTTTGCTCAGCGCGGCTATAACATTGAAAGCCTTACCGTTGCGCCAACCGACGATCCCACGCTTTCACGCATGACGATCCAGACCGTTGGCGATGCCAAAGTTCTGGAGCAGATCGAAAAGCAGCTGCATAAGCTGGTTGATGTGCTGCGGGTCAGCGAGCTGGGGCAGGGTGCCTATGTTGAACGTGAAGTGATGCTAGTGAAAATTCAGGCCAGCGGCTACGGGCGTGAAGAGGTCAAACGCAATACAGACATCTTCCGTGGGCAAATTATTGATGTAACGCCTTCTATATATACGGTTCAGCTTGCAGGAACGAGCGATAAACTGGATGCTTTCCTGGCGTCCGTTCGCGATGTAGCAAAAATTGTTGAGGTAGCGCGCTCAGGCATCGTGGGACTTTCCCGCGGCGAGAAAATCATGCGCTAGTTGTCAAAAAGGTTCGCCTCTTTCTGCCCGGTCACCAAAGCCGGGCTTTTTTTTGCGTAATCGACCGCCAACGCAGATAAAAGCGGTTGCCGCGAGGGCTATTCTGCGTTTAGATGTTAAAAGATTTAACCATAACCTTGACAGGGCCATGGACTCTTTTCTTTTTTTAAGGGGCAATTGTGAAACTGGATGAAATCGCCCGGCTAGCCGGCGTGTCACGAACTACGGCGAGCTATGTGATTAACGGTAAAGCAAAGCAGTACCGTGTCAGCGATAAGACCGTTGAAAAAGTTATGGCGGTGGTTCGTGAACATAACTACCATCCGAATGCTGTCGCAGCCGGCTTACGCGCCGGGCGCACCCGCTCTATTGGCCTGGTGATCCCAGACCTGGAAAACACCAGCTATACCCGTATTGCCAACTACCTTGAACGCCAGGCGCGTCAGCGTGGTTATCAGTTGTTGATCGCCTGCTCGGAAGATCAGCCAGACAACGAGATGCGTTGCATTGAACACCTGCTGCAACGCCAGGTAGATGCGATCATCGTCTCAACCTCTTTACCGCCAGAGCATCCGTTCTATCAACGCTGGGCAAATGATCCGTTCCCTATCGTCGCGCTTGACCGTGCGCTTGACCGGGAACACTTCACCAGCGTCGTGGGGGCCGACCAGGACGATGCAGAAATGCTGGCAGCTGAGCTGCGCACCTTCCCGGCCGAAACCGTACTGTACCTGGGAGCCTTACCTGAGCTTTCCGTGAGCTTCCTGCGTGAGCAGGGGTTCCGCACGGCCTGGAAAGATGACCCTCGTGAGGTGCATTACCTCTATGCCAACAGTTATGAACGTGAAGCGGCAGCCCAGTTATTCGAAAAATGGCTCGAAACGCACCCGATGCCGCAGGCGCTGTTCACCACTTCGTTTGCGCTGTTGCAGGGCGTAATGGACGTGACCTTGCGTCGTGATGGAAAGCTGCCTTCTGATCTGGCGATTGCGACGTTTGGTGATAACGAGCTGCTCGACTTCCTTCAGTGTCCTGTTCTGGCGGTGGCTCAGCGCCACCGCGATGTGGCAGAGCGCGTGCTTGAGATAGTCCTGGCAAGCCTTGATGAGCCACGTAAGCCGAAACCGGGTCTGTCCCGAATCAAACGTAATCTCTATCGTCGTGGAATTCTGAGCCGTCATTAATGAATTAGCCGGGCCGTGAAAACGGCCCTTTTTTGACAAATTAATGAGAAGAATAATTCCCGGATAAAATTTAGGATAATTCCTTAGGAATCATAGCCTGCTATTTTTCTTAATTCGTTTTGGCTTTTAAATTGCCTTTAAAAGAACATTTTTAGACTTTTTAAATGCTGACTTTGTATTATTTTGTTACAAAGGTCATTCAGGCGATGAATTATCAGACGTTTTTCCAGCCTGCCCACCAGCGCGTAAGCCTGCCTGCGCGCCCGCATGACATCTTGATGAATCTGGCGCTGTTATCCCCTGAGAATATGTCTTAAAATGCTGCCCGCGTCGCAAACTGACACTTTATATTTCCCTGCGATGATATTGAGTGATTTTTAACGCTAGTGTGCATATTCGGTTTTTTTCTTACAAATATTCATGACGTTAATTTTGCCTCGCCAGTTGTTCAGTTATTAATCAGGTCGGGATATATCTGCAAATCGAGGGCTTTCGGGTCCATATAGCGATAGTCCTGGCTTGACAAGCTTTTCCCTCGCTCCGTAAACTCCTTTAGGTGGGAATTTGTGGGTTAAAGTGGTGAGGAGGGGTGAGGCTGGCATGTTCCGTGGAGCAACGTTAGTCAATCTCGACAGCAAAGGGCGTTTATCGGTTCCAACACGATACCGCGATCGGCTGATTGAGAACGCTTCAGGTCAAATGGTTTGCACCATTGACATCAACCACCCCTGCCTGCTGCTTTACCCCTTGCCTGAATGGGAAATTATTGAGCAAAAGCTGTCGCGACTGTCGAGCATGAACCCGCAGGAACGCCGTGTGCAGCGGCTGTTATTGGGACATGCCAGTGAGTGTCAGATGGATAACGCGGGGCGATTACTGATTGCGCCTGTGTTGCGGCAACATGCCGGTCTGACAAAAGAAGTGATGCTGGTCGGCCAGTTCAACAAGTTTGAACTGTGGGATGAAACGACCTGGTATCAACAGGTCAAGGAAGATATCGACGCTGAGCAATCTGATTCCGCAACCTTGTCGGAACGATTGCAGGACTTGTCTCTATAAATATGATGGAAAATTATAAACATACAACGGTGTTGCTGGATGAGGCCGTTAATGGCCTGAACATTCGTCCGGATGGCATCTACATTGATGGCACTTTTGGTCGCGGTGGTCACTCGCGTTTGATCCTCTCCCAACTTGGAGCGGAAGGACGCCTGCTGGCAATCGATCGCGATCCGCAGGCGATTGCCGTTGCGCAAACCATCGATGACCCTCGCTTTTCCATCGTGCATGGACCTTTCTCTGCGCTGGCTGATTACGTGGCCGAGCGCGGATTGACGGGCAAGATCGACGGAATTCTTCTCGATCTTGGCGTTTCTTCACCTCAACTTGATGACGCAGAGCGTGGCTTCTCCTTTATGCGTGATGGCCCGCTGGACATGCGCATGGACCCGACTCGCGGTCAATCTGCTGCTGAATGGCTACAAACTGCTGACGAAGCGGATATCGCCTGGGTGATAAAAACCTTCGGTGAAGAGCGTTTTGGCAAACGTATTGCGCGCGCCATCGTTGAGCGTAACCGTATAGAACCAATGACCCGCACCAAAGAGCTGGCAGAAGTCATCGCCGCGGCCACTCCGGTGAAGGACAAACACAAACATCCCGCGACCCGTACCTTCCAGGCGGTTCGCATCTGGGTAAACAGTGAACTGGAGGAAATAGAGCTGGCGCTAAAAAGCTCGCTCGACGTGCTGGCCCCAGGTGGGCGGTTATCTATCATCAGCTTCCATTCGCTGGAAGACCGCATTGTGAAGCGCTTTATGCGTGAACAAAGTCGCGGTCCACAAGTTCCAGCGGGCCTGCCGATGACGGAAGAACAACTCAGGAAACTGGGTGGCCGTCAGTTGCGAGCATTAGGCAAGTTGATGCCGGGCGAAGAAGAGGTGGCAGAGAATCCACGTGCCCGTAGTTCAGTGCTGCGTGTTGCAGAGAGGACGAACGCATGATCAGCAGAGTGACAGAGACCCTAAGCAAAGTTAAGGGATCGTTAGGAAGCAACGAGCGCCATGCCTTGCCTGGTGTGATCGGCGACGATCTTTTGCGGTTTGGGAAGCTGCCACTCTGCTTGTTCATTTGCATCATCGTGACGGCAGTAACGGTGGTCACAACGGCCCACCATACCCGTTTATTAACGGCGCAACGCGAGCAGATGGTACTGGAACGCGATGCGCTTGATATTGAATGGCGAAATCTGATCCTTGAAGAAAACGCGCTCGGCGATCACAGCCGGGTTGAACGGATCGCAACGGAAAAGCTGCAATTGCAGCATGTTGATCCTTCTCAGGAAAATATCGTAGTACAAAAATAAGGGAAAACGCGACGCATGAGAGTAGCGGCAAAAACGCAAAAACCAAAACGTCAGGAAGAGCAGGCCAACTTTATCAGTTGGCGTTTTGCGTTGCTGTGCGGCTGCATTTTACTGGCGCTGACTTTCCTGCTGGGGCGTGTCGCCTGGCTGCAAATCGTCGCGCCTGACATGCTGGTGCGTCAGGGGGATATGCGTTCCCTGCGCGTACAGGAAGTCTCGACTTCTCGTGGGATGATCACCGATCGCTCTGGCCGTCCGCTGGCGGTGAGCGTACCGGTTAAAGCTATCTGGGCCGATCCTAAAGAGCTTCATGACGCGGGCGGGATCACGCTCGATAACCGCTGGAAAGCACTTTCAGATGCCCTGAAAATGCCGCTGGACCAGCTGGCGTCGCGTGTTAACGCCAACCCGAAAGGGCGCTTTATCTATCTGGCGCGTCAGGTGAACCCTGATATGGCCGACTACATCAGAAAACTGAAGCTTCCGGGGATCCATCTGCGTGAAGAATCACGTCGTTATTATCCTTCCGGCGAAGTAACCGCTCACCTCATCGGCTTCACTAACGTTGATAGCCAGGGTATCGAGGGCGTAGAGAAAAGCTTTGATAAATGGCTAACCGGCCAGCCTGGCGAGCGTATTGTGCGTAAAGACCGCTACGGCCGCGTTATTGAAGACATCTCTTCAACGGACAGCCAGGCGGCGCACAACCTTGCGCTGAGTATTGATGAGCGCTTGCAGGCGCTGGTCTATCGCGAACTGAACAACGCTGTGGCTTTCAACAAAGCGGAATCAGGAAGCGCCGTGCTGGTGGATGTGAGCACGGGTGAAGTCCTGGCGATGGCGAATAGCCCGTCCTATAACCCGAACAACTTTACGGGCACCGCGAAAGACGCGATGCGTAACCGGGCGATCACGGACGTGTTCGAACCTGGTTCAACAGTCAAACCCATGGTAGTGATGACTGCGCTCCAGCGCGGCATCGTGAATGAAAGTACGGTTCTGAATACGATCCCTTACCGAATTAACGGTCACGAAATCAAAGACGTGGCGCGTTACAGCGAATTGACCTTGACCGGGGTTTTGCAGAAGTCGAGTAACGTCGGTGTTTCAAAACTGGCGTTAGCGATGCCGTCCTCAGCGTTAGTAGAGACTTACTCACGTTTTGGGCTAGGAAAGGCGACCAATTTGGGGTTGGTCGGAGAACGCAGTGGCTTATATCCTCAAAAACAACGGTGGTCTGACATAGAGAGGGCCACCTTCTCTTTCGGCTACGGGCTAATGGTAACTCCGTTACAGCTAGCGCGAGTCTACGCAACGATTGGCAGCTATGGCGTTTATCGTCCGCTGTCGATTACCAAAGTTGATCCACCGGTTCCGGGAGAGCGTATCTTCCCGGAATCTATCGTTCGTACCGTTGTTCACATGATGGAAAGCGTGGCACTGCCTGGTGGCGGTGGCGTGAAGGCGGCGATTAAAGGCTATCGCATCGCCATTAAAACCGGTACGGCGAAAAAAGTCGGGCCAGACGGCCGCTATATCAACAAATACATTGCCTATACCGCAGGCGTTGCGCCTGCAAGCAATCCGCGTTTTGCGCTGGTGGTCGTCATTAACGATCCACAGGCGGGTAAATACTACGGCGGCGCCGTCTCCGCGCCTGTGTTCGGGGCTATCATGGGCGGCGTTTTACGCACCATGAACGTTGAACCGGATGCGCTGGCGACGGGCGAAAAAAGTGAATTTGTAATTAATCAAGGCGAGGGTACAGGTGGCAGATCGTAATTTGCGCGACCTTCTCGCTCCGTGGGTGCCAAATGCACCGGAGCGAGCACTGCGGGAGATGGTACTGGACAGCCGTATGGCTGCTTCTGGCGATCTTTTTGTAGCGGTGGTCGGTCATCAGGCGGACGGGCGTCGATATATCCCGCAGGCGATTGCGCAAGGTGTAGCTGCCATTATTGCTGAGGCGAAAGATGAAGCAACCGACGGTGAAATCCGTGAAATGCATGGCGTGCCGGTCATCTATCTCAGCCAGTTAAGCGAACGCCTTTCCGCACTGGCGGGGCGTTTCTATCATGAACCTTCTGACCAGTTACGCCTGATTGGCGTGACCGGGACCAACGGTAAAACCACGACCACGCAGTTAATGGCGCAGTGGGCGCAGCTGCTGGGTGAAACCAGTGCGGTGATGGGGACCGTGGGCAATGGCCTGCTGGGCAAAGTGAACCCAACGGAAAATACCACAGGTTCTGCGGTAGACGTGCAGCATGTGCTGGCGGGTCTGGCAGGGCAGGGTGCAACGTTTGCCGCAATGGAAGTCTCCTCACACGGGCTGGTACAGCACCGCGTAGCGGCACTGAGGTTTGCAGCTTCCGTGTTTACTAACCTGAGCCGTGACCACCTCGACTATCACGGTGATATGGAGCATTACGAAGCGGCAAAATGGCTGCTCTACTCCACGCATCACTGCGGACAGGCAATCATCAACGCCGACGACGAAGTGGGCCGCCGCTGGCTGGCTAAGCTGCCGGATGCGGTTGCGGTCTCCATGGAAGATCATATTAACCCTAACTGTCACGGCCGCTGGCTGAAGGCGGTTGAGGTGAACTATCACGACAGCGGGGCCACCATTCGCTTTAGCTCTTCATGGGGTGACGGCGAGATTGAAAGCCGCCTGATGGGGGCGTTTAACGTCAGCAACCTGTTGCTGGCACTGGCAACGTTACTGGCGCTGGGCTATCCGATGGCTGAGCTGCTGAAAACTGCTGAGCGCCTGCAACCGGTTTGCGGCCGAATGGAAGTGTTCAGCGCGCCAGGTAAACCGACCGTGGTGGTGGATTACGCTCATACGCCGGATGCACTGGAAAAAGCGCTGGAAGCGGCCCGTCTGCACTGTGCCGGTAAACTCTGGTGTGTCTTTGGCTGCGGCGGCGATCGCGATAAAGGCAAACGTCCGCTGATGGGCGCCATTGCTGAACAGTTCGCGGATATTCCGGTTGTGACCGATGACAACCCGCGGACTGAAGAGCCGCGCGCCATCATCAATGACATTCTGGCAGGAATGCTGGACGCAGGCCGTGCGCGTGTTGTTGAAGGCCGTGCCGAAGCAGTGACGAATACCATTATGCAGGCCCAGGAGAACGACGTGGTTCTGCTGGCCGGTAAAGGCCATGAAGATTATCAGATTGTCGGGGCTCGCCGTCTGGATTATTCAGACCGCGTGACCGCAGCACGTCTGCTGGGAGTGGTGGCATGATTAGCATAACGCTAAGCCAGGCCGCTCAGGTCTTACAAGGGACGCTGCATGGTCAGGATCTGACCATTGACGCTGTGACAACGGATACCCGCAAGGTCACTTCAGGCTGCCTGTTCGTCGCGCTGAAAGGCGAACGTTTTGACGCGCACGACTTTGCCGGACAGGCAAAAGAGAGCGGGGCAGGCGCGCTGCTGGTGAGCCGCAAACTGGATACCGATCTGCCGCAGATTGTGGTGGCTGATACGCGTCTGGCATTTGGCGAACTGGCAGCATGGGTTCGCCAGCAGGTCCCGGCCCGCATCGTGGCGCTGACCGGCTCATCTGGCAAAACGTCAGTAAAAGAGATGACGGCTGCCATTCTGAGCCAGTGCGGCAACACACTTTATACGGCAGGCAATCTAAATAATGACATTGGTGTGCCGATGACATTACTTCGCCTGACCAAAGAGCATGAATTTGCCGTTATCGAGTTAGGGGCAAACCACCAGGGTGAAATCGCCTGGACCGTGAGTTTGACTCGCCCGGAAGCCGCGCTGGTAAACAACCTGGCGGCTGCGCACCTGGAAGGCTTTGGCTCTCTGGAAGGTGTCGCGAAAGCGAAAGGCGAGATCTACACCGGTCTGCCGGCTGACGGCATTGCCATTATGAATGCCGACAACAATGACTGGCTGAACTGGCAGAGCATTATTGGTTCACGTAAAACCTGGCGCTTCTCACCGAATGCGGCCAACAGTGATTTTACCGCAACCAATATCCATGTGACGTCGCATGGTACGGAGTTCACTCTCAATACCCCTACGGGTGGCATTGAAGTGCTGCTGACGTTGCCGGGCCGCCATAACATCGCTAATGCGCTTGCGGCTGCCGCGTTGTCTACGGCGGTGGGTGCGACTCACGAAGCGATTAAAACCGGGCTGGCTGATCTGAAAGCCGTGCCGGGGCGTCTGTTCCCTGTCCAGTTGGCTGAAAACAAACTGCTGCTGGATGACTCGTACAACGCGAACGTGGGTTCGATGACTGCAGCGGTACAGGTGCTGTCAGAGATGCCGGGCTATCGCGTCATGGTTGTTGGCGATATGGCTGAGCTGGGTGATGAAAGTGAAGCCTGCCATATTCAGGTGGGTGAAGCGGCGAAAGCGGCTGGCATTGATTGTGTGTTGAGCGCAGGAAAACTGAGCCAGGCGATTAGCCATGCCAGTGGCGTCGGTGAACATTTTGCCGATAAAGCGCCGCTGATTGAACGTCTTAAATCGTTGATTGCAGAAAAACAAATTGTGACAGTGCTTGTGAAAGGTTCACGTAGTGCCGCCATGGAAGAGGTTGTGCACGCATTACAGGAGAACGGAACATGTTAGTTTGGCTGGCCGAACATTTGGTCAAATATTATTCAGGCTTTAACGTCTTTTCCTATCTGACGTTTCGCGCCATTGTCAGCCTGCTGACCGCGCTGTTCATCTCATTGTGGATGGGCCCGCGCATGATTGCCCGTTTACAAAAACTCTCTTTCGGCCAGGTTGTCCGTAACGATGGTCCGGAGTCGCACTTTAGCAAGCGTGGCACCCCGACCATGGGCGGGATTATGATCCTGACAGCCATTGTCGTTTCGGTATTGCTGTGGGCGTACCCGTCTAACCCGTATGTGTGGTGTGTACTGACCGTGCTGGTCGGGTACGGGATCATCGGCTTTGTTGATGACTACCGCAAAGTGGTGCGTAAAGACACTAAAGGCCTGATCGCCCGCTGGAAGTACTTCTGGATGTCGGTGATTGCGCTGGGCGTGGCCTTTGCGCTGTACCTGGCAGGAAAAGACACGCCAGCCACTGAGCTGGTTGTTCCGTTCTTTAAAGACGTGATGCCGCAGCTGGGCCTGTTCTACATCCTGCTGGCGTACTTCGTGATTGTGGGCACCGGTAACGCCGTTAACCTGACCGATGGCCTGGACGGCCTGGCCATTATGCCAACCGTCTTCGTGGCTGCTGGTTTCGCGCTGGTGGCGTGGGCGACCGGGAACATGAATTTTGCTAACTACCTGCACATTCCTTACCTGCGTCATGCGGGTGAGCTGGTGATCGTCTGTACGGCGATTGTCGGGGCGGGTCTGGGCTTCTTGTGGTTTAACACTTACCCGGCTCAGGTCTTTATGGGTGATGTCGGTTCTCTGGCGTTGGGCGGTGCTCTGGGTATTATTGCCGTGCTGCTGCGTCAGGAGTTCCTGCTGGTGATTATGGGCGGCGTGTTTGTGGTTGAAACCCTGTCGGTGATTTTGCAGGTCGGTTCGTTCAAGCTGCGCGGTCAGCGCATCTTCCGTATGGCACCGATCCACCACCACTATGAACTGAAAGGCTGGCCAGAGCCGCGCGTCATTGTGCGCTTCTGGATTATTTCGCTGATGCTGGTGCTGATTGGCCTGGCAACGCTGAAGGTACGTTAATCATGGCAGATTACCAGGGCAAAAAAGTCGTCATCATCGGGTTGGGCCTTACCGGTCTTTCCTGCGTGGACTTTTTCCTCGCACGTGGCGTGACGCCGCGCGTGATGGATACGCGTGTCTCTCCGCCGGGTCTGGACAAACTGCCGGAACAGGTTGAACGCCACCTTGGTGGTCTGAATGATGACTGGCTGCTGGCAGCCGATCTGATTATTGCAAGCCCGGGTATGGCGCTGGCGCATCCGTCACTGAGCGCTGCTGCTGACGCGGGTGTTGAGATTGTGGGTGATATCGAGCTGTTTTGCCGCGAGGCGCAGGCGCCTGTTATTGCCATCACCGGCTCTAACGGCAAAAGCACCGTCACCACGCTGGTGGGCGAGATGGCGAAAGCCGCGGGCATGAACGTCGGCGTTGGCGGGAATATCGGCCTGCCTGCACTGATGCTTCTGGATCAGGACTGTGAGCTGTATGTTCTGGAACTTTCCAGCTTCCAGTTGGAAACTACCTCAAGCCTTCAGGCTGCCGCCGCGACAATCCTGAACGTGACCGAAGATCATATGGATCGCTATCCGTTTGGTCTGCAACAGTACCGCGCCGCTAAGTTACGCATCTATGAAAATGCCAAAGTGTGTGTCGTCAACGCTGATGATGCACTGACGATGCCGGTGCGCGGTGCAGATGAGCGCTGCATCAGCTTTGGTATCACCATGGGTGATTATCATCTGAACCGCCAACTGGGTGAAACCTGGCTGCGCGTGAAAGGTGAGAAAGTGTTGAACGTGAAAGAGATGAAACTTTCCGGCCAGCATAACTACACCAATGCTCTGGCGGCACTGGCACTGGCGGACGCCGTTGGTTTACCGCGCTCTTCCAGCCTGAAAGCGCTGACCACCTTCACCGGCCTTGCGCACCGCTTCCAGCTGGCGCTGGAGCATAATGGCGTGCGCTGGATTAACGACTCCAAAGCCACTAACGTGGGGAGCACAGAAGCCGCGCTGAACGGTCTGCATGTTGATGGCACGCTGCATCTGCTGCTTGGCGGAGACGGTAAATCGGCCGATTTCTCGTCGCTGAAGCGTTATCTTTCGGGAGACAACATCCGCCTTTACTGCTTTGGCCGGGACGGTAGTGAACTGGCTGAACTGCGTCCGGACATTGCTGAACAGACCGAGACAATGGAACAGGCAATGCGCCTCATTGCTCCACGCGTGAAACCTGGAGACATGGTGCTGCTTTCTCCGGCCTGTGCCAGCCTCGATCAGTTTAAGAATTTCGAACAGCGTGGTGATGTCTTTACCCGCCTGGCGAAGGAGTTAGGCTGATGCGTTTATCTCTCCCTCGCCTGAAAATGCCGCGCTTGCCAGGATTTGGGATCCTGGCGTGGCTGTTTGCGGCACTTAAGGGCTGGGTGATGGGCTCTCGTCAGAAGGATAACGACAGCCTGATCATGTACGATCGCACGCTCTTCTGGTTAACCATGGGGCTGGCGGCGGTCGGTTTTATTATGGTGACGTCGGCATCAATGCCTGTGGGGCAGCGACTGGCGAACGATCCGTTCCTGTTTGCCAAGCGTGATGGCCTGTACATCATTCTGGCGTTCTGCCTGTCGCTGGTGACCTTACGTCTGCCGATGGAGTTCTGGCAACGCCACAGCACGGCGATGTTGATCGCCTCGATCATTATGCTGTTGATCGTACTTGTGGTGGGTAGCTCCGTAAACGGGGCATCGCGCTGGATTGCGTTTGGCCCGCTGCGTATTCAGCCTGCGGAATTCACCAAGCTTTCACTGTTCTGCTATCTGGCTAACTACCTGGTCCGTAAAGTGGATGAAGTGCGTAATAACCTGCGCGGCTTCTTAAAACCGATGGGCGTTATCCTGGTTCTGGCAGTGTTACTGCTGGCTCAGCCGGACCTCGGTACGGTGGTGGTACTGTTTGTCACCACGCTGGCGATGCTGTTCCTGGCAGGCGCGAAGCTGTGGCAGTTCATCGCCATCATCGGCATGGGGATTTCAGCGGTTGTCCTGCTGATCCTCGCTGAGCCGTATCGTATCCGCCGCGTAACCTCATTCTGGAACCCATGGGAAGACCCGTTCGGCAGCGGCTATCAGCTGACTCAGTCGCTGATGGCGTTTGGCCGCGGTGAAGTCTGGGGGCAAGGCCTGGGGAATTCCGTTCAAAAGCTGGAGTATTTACCCGAAGCGCATACTGACTTCATCTTCTCCATTATTGCGGAAGAACTGGGTTATATCGGTGTGGTACTCGCGCTTTTAATGGTATTCTTCGTCGCTTTCCGTGCCATGTCGATTGGCCGAAAAGCGCTGGAAATCGATCACCGCTTCTCAGGTTTCTTAGCCTGCTCAATTGGTATTTGGTTTAGCTTCCAGGCACTGGTAAACGTAGGGGCCGCAGCAGGTATGCTGCCGACCAAGGGCCTGACGTTGCCGTTAATCAGTTATGGTGGTTCCAGTCTGTTAATCATGTCGACGGCCATCATGTTGTTGTTACGCATAGATTATGAAACGCGTCTGGAAAAAGCCCAGGCGTTTACACGAGGTTCACGATGAATCAACCGAAGCGGTTAATGGTGATGGCAGGCGGTACCGGCGGACATGTGTTCCCGGGGCTTGCGGTTGCGCACCATTTAATGGATCAGGGCTGGCAGGTACGCTGGCTGGGAACCGCAGACCGCATGGAGGCCGATCTGGTACCCAAACACGGTATCGAGATCGACTTCATTCGTATTTCTGGACTTCGTGGCAAAGGTATCAAAGCTCAGCTTCTGGCTCCGGTGCGTATTTTTAACGCCTGGCGTCAGGCGCGCACCATCATGAAGCGCTTTAAGCCGGATGTGGTGCTGGGGATGGGCGGTTATGTTTCGGGTCCTGGCGGTTTGGCCGCGTGGTCGCTGGGTATTCCGGTTGTACTGCACGAGCAGAACGGCATCGCCGGGCTGACCAACAAATGGCTGGCGAAAATCGCCACCAAGGTGATGCAGGCCTTCCCGGGTGCATTTCCGAAAGCTGACGTAGTGGGTAACCCGGTACGCGTCGATGTGCTGGCTCTGCCGTTGCCCGATGCGCGCCTGACTGGGCGTGAAGGCCCGGTACGTGTGCTGGTGGTGGGCGGCTCTCAGGGCGCGCGCATTCTTAACCAGACGATGCCGCAGGTTGCCGCAAAACTGGGTGATGCCGTTACCATCTGGCACCAGAGCGGAAAAGGCGCTCAGCAGACCGTTGAGCAGGATTACGTTGCCGCAGGTCAGCCGCAGCATAAAGTCACCGAATTTATCGATGATATGGCCGCAGCCTATGCCTGGGCCGATGTCGTTGTCTGCCGCTCTGGCGCGCTGACGGTGAGTGAAATCGCCGCCGCAGGTCTGCCAGCGCTGTTTGTGCCGTTCCAGCACAAAGACCGACAGCAGTACTGGAATGCGCTGCCGCTTGAGAAAGCCGGTGCCGCGAAAATTTTCGAGCAGCCACAATTTACCGCTGATGCGGTCGCCACCACCCTGGCGGGCTGGAACAGAGACGCATTGCTGGAGATGGCACAACGCGCACGCGCGACCGCTATCCCCGATGCGACGGAGCGGGTGGCAAATGAAGTGAGTCTGGCAGCTCAGGCTTAACCCTCGCAGCGCGTGTTGCGCTGCACGATTTTTTTGAAGTAGTCGATGGCGTTTAGAGAATGAATACACAACAACTGGCGAAACTGCGTTCAATCGTGCCCGAGATGCGTCGCGTCCGGCACATTCACTTCGTTGGCATCGGTGGTGCTGGCATGGGCGGTATTGCCGAAGTGTTAGCTAACGAAGGTTACCAGATCAGTGGTTCCGACCTGGCTCCAAACCCTGTTACGCAGCAGCTGGCGTCGCTTGGGGCGACTATCTATTTCAACCATCGCCCGGAAAATGTGCGCGATGCGAGCGTTGTTGTGGTTTCCAGCGCAATTTCTGCGGATAACCCGGAAATTGTTGCCGCGCATGAAGCGCGTATCCCGGTGATCCGTCGCGCGGAAATGCTGGCGGAGTTAATGCGTTTCCGTCACGGCATTGCGATTGCCGGCACGCACGGTAAAACCACCACCACAGCGATGGTTTCCAGCATTTATGCTGAAGCGGGTCTTGATCCGACCTTCGTTAACGGTGGCCTGGTGAAAGCAGCCGGTGTACATGCGCGCCTGGGTCACAGCCGTTACCTGATTGCTGAAGCAGACGAAAGCGATGCATCGTTCCTGCACTTGCAGCCGATGGTGGCGATTGTCACCAACATCGAAGCTGACCACATGGATACCTACCAGGGCGACTTCGAAAATTTAAAACAGACTTTTATCAACTTCCTGCACAACCTGCCGTTCTATGGTCGTGCGGTGATGTGTGTTGACGATCCGGTGATTCGCGAGCTGCTGCCGCGCGTAGGCCGTCAAATTACCACGTATGGTTTTAGCGAAGATGCTGATGTTCGCGTGGAAGATTACAAGCAAATTGGTGCGCAGGGGCATTTCACTCTGGCGCGTCAGGATAAAGAGCTGCTGCACGTTACGCTCAACGCCCCAGGACGCCATAACGCTCTGAACGCGGCGGCAGCGGTTGCGGTAGCCACTGAAGAAGGCATTGATGACAACGCGATCCTGCGTGCGCTGGAGAGCTTCCAGGGTACCGGGCGCCGTTTCGACTTCCTGGGGGAATTCCCGCTGGAAGAAGTGAACGGTAAAACGGGCTCTGCAATGCTGGTGGACGATTACGGACACCATCCGACCGAAGTGGACGCGACCATCAAAGCCGCACGTGCAGGCTGGCCGGATAAGAATCTGGTGATGATCTTCCAGCCACACCGCTTCACCCGTACCCGCGATCTGTATGACGATTTCGCTAACGTGCTGTCGCAGGTGGATACGCTGCTGATGCTGGATGTTTACTCCGCGGGCGAAACGCCTATCCCGGGTGCGGACAGCCGTTCATTGTGTCGCACTATTCGTGGTCGCGGAAAAGTTGACCCAATTCTGGTGTCTGACCCTGCCCAGGCGGCGGAGATTCTGGCTCCGGTTCTGACGGGTAACGATCTGATTCTGATTCAGGGTGCGGGAAATATCGGCAAAATCGCCCGTACCTTAGCCGAAATCAAACTGAAGCCGCAAACTCAGGAGGACGAGCGTCATGGCTGATAAGATTGCTGTCCTGTTTGGCGGCACCTCCGCCGAGCGCGAGGTTTCCCTGAATTCTGGCGCTGCCGTACTGGCGGGCCTGCGTGAAGGTGGCGTCAATGCGCATCCGGTCGATCCGAAAGAGACGGATGTAACGCAACTGAAAGCGATGGGCTTTGATAAAGTCTTTATCGCGCTGCATGGCCGTGGCGGCGAAGACGGCACCCTGCAAGGGCTTCTGGATTTAATCGGGATGCCATACACCGGCAGCGGCGTGATGGCCTCCGCGATTTCTATGGATAAACTGCGCAGCAAACTGCTGTGGCAGGGGGCCGGTCTTCCTGTCGCACCATGGGTTGCGCTGACGCGTCGTGATTTTGAAATGGGCCTGTCGGACAGCGTTAATACCCGCATTGCCGAACTGGGGTTACCGGTTATTGTAAAGCCGAGCCGTGAAGGGTCGAGTGTGGGAATGTCGAAAGTCGATAAAGCGCAGGATTTATCTTCCGCTTTAGCGCTGGCATTTCAACATGATGAAGAAGTTCTGATAGAAAAATGGCTCAGCGGACCGGAATTTACCGTTGCGATGCTTGGTGAAGAAATTTTACCGTCAATTCGTATCCAACCCGCCGGAACCTTCTATGATTATGAAGCGAAGTATCTCTCTGATGAGACGCAATATTTCTGCCCAAGTGGTCTTGAAGCTGAACGTGAAGCAGATTTACAGTCCCTGGTGCTTAAAGCCTGGAATGTATTGGGCTGCCGTGGATGGGGACGCATTGATGTGATGCTCGACAGCGACGGGCAATTTTACTTGCTGGAAGCAAATACCTCCCCTGGCATGACCAGCCATAGCCTTGTGCCGATGGCCGCGCGTCAGGCGGGAATGAGCTTCTCGCAATTAGTCGTACGTATTCTGGACCAGGCGGGCTGATATGTCTCAGGCTGCATTGAACACGCGCAACCGCGATGACGAAGAAGAATATTCTTCTTCACGGCGGAGTAATGGAACGCGTCTTGCAGGGATTATATTCCTGCTCGGTGTGCTGTGTACCGTGTTTATCAGCGGCTGGATGGTGCTGGGCTGGATGGAAGATGCGCAGCGTTTACCGCTCTCGAAACTGGCGGTAACGGGTGAGCGTCACTACACGCGTAACGATGATATTCGCCAGTCGATTCTGGCACTGGGCCCGCCTGGGACCTTTATGACGCAGGACGTCAATATTATCCAGAGCCAGATTGAACGTCTGCCGTGGATAAAACAGGCGAGTGTAAGAAAGCAATGGCCTGATGAATTGAAGATTCATCTGGTTGAATATGTGCCCATTGCGCGTTGGAATGATCAGCACATGGTTGACGTAGATGGAAATTCCTTCACCGTCCCAGGCGATCGTGTCAACAAGCAAAATTTACCGATGTTGTATGGCCCGGAAGGTAGCGAAAACGAAGTCTTGCAAGGTTTTCGCGATATGGGGCAGGTGCTGGCTAAGGACCGGTTTACGTTAAAAGATGCAGCAATGACGGCGCGCCGTTCATGGCAACTGACATTAACGAATGGCATCAAGCTCAACTTTGGCCGCGGCGACACGATGAAACGTCTGGCGCGTTTTGTAGAACTTTACCCGGTTTTACAGCAGCAGGCACAGACTGACGGCAAACGGATAAGCTACGTTGATTTGCGCTATGACTCAGGCGCAGCAGTCGGTTGGGTACCGGCTCCGGTCGAGGAACCTAATCAGCAACAGAATCAGGCACAGGTACAGGCAGAACAACAATGATCAAGGCGACGGACAGAAAACTGGTAGTTGGACTGGAGATTGGCACCGCGAAGGTTGCCGCTTTAGTAGGGGAAGTTCTGCCCGACGGTATGGTCAATATCATTGGCGTGGGCAGCTGCCCGTCCCGTGGTATGGATAAAGGTGGGGTAAACGATCTTGAGTCGGTGGTGAAGTGCGTACAGCGCGCCATCGATCAGGCGGAATTGATGGCTGATTGCCAGATTTCATCTGTCTATCTGGCCCTCTCTGGTAAGCACATCAGCTGCCAGAACGAGATAGGTATGGTGCCTATCTCAGAAGAAGAAGTGACGCAGGAAGACGTTGAAAACGTAGTGCATACGGCGAAATCCGTCCGTGTTCGCGATGAACATCGCGTGCTGCACGTCATCCCGCAGGAATATGCGATTGACTACCAGGAAGGGATCAAGAACCCCGTCGGTCTTTCCGGCGTGCGAATGCAGGCAAAAGTGCACTTGATCACATGTCACAACGATATGGCGAAGAACATCGTGAAAGCCGTTGAACGTTGTGGCCTGAAAGTTGACCAACTTATTTTCGCCGGTCTGGCGGCAAGCTATTCCGTGCTGACCGAAGACGAACGTGAACTGGGCGTCTGTGTGGTCGATATTGGTGGTGGTACTATGGACATGGCCGTTTATACCGGCGGTGCTCTGCGCCACACCAAAGTGATCCCTTACGCAGGGAACGTTGTGACCAGCGATATTGCTTATGCCTTTGGTACGCCACCGAGCGATGCAGAGGCGATCAAAGTGCGCCATGGCTGTGCACTGGGATCTATCGTTGGCAAAGATGAGAGCGTTGAAGTGCCAAGCGTAGGTGGTCGTCCACCGCGTAGCCTGCAACGCCAGACGTTGGCAGAGGTGATTGAGCCGCGTTATACCGAGCTGCTCAACCTGGTCAACGAAGAGATTTTGCAGTTACAGGAACAACTTCGCCAGCAGGGTGTGAAACATCATCTTGCAGCGGGGATTGTATTAACCGGCGGTGCAGCGCAAATTGAAGGTCTTGCGGCCTGTGCTCAGCGCGTGTTCCATACCCAGGTACGTATTGGCGCACCACTGAATATCACCGGTTTAACGGATTACGCTCAGGAGCCGTACTATTCAACGGCCGTGGGCCTGCTTCATTATGGGAAAGAATCCCATCTCAGTGGCGAAGCAGAAGTGGAAAAGCGCGTATCAGTGGGGTCGTGGGTCAAACGACTTAACACCTGGTTGCGAAAAGAGTTTTAATTTTTTTAAGAGACCGGAGAGAATTAGCGGTCTCGGGCGACAGGCACAACGGAGAGAGAAATTATGTTTGAACCTATGGAACTGACCAACGACGCGGTGATTAAAGTCATCGGCGTCGGTGGTGGCGGCGGTAACGCTGTAGAGCATATGGTGCGTGAGCGTATCGAAGGCGTTGAATTCTTTGCGGTCAACACTGATGCACAGGCACTGCGTAAGACGGCTGTAGGCCAGACTATTCAGATCGGTGGTGGTATTACCAAAGGTCTGGGCGCGGGGGCTAACCCTGAAGTCGGCCGTAATGCAGCTGAAGAAGATCGTGAAGCACTGCGTGCTGCGCTGGACGGTGCGGACATGGTGTTTATCGCAGCAGGTATGGGCGGTGGTACTGGTACCGGCGCGGCGCCTGTTGTTGCCGAAGTGGCAAAAGATTTAGGTATCCTGACCGTTGCTGTCGTGACGAAGCCTTTCAACTTTGAAGGCAAGAAGCGTATGGCATTCGCGGAGCAGGGTATCACTGAGCTGTCCAAACATGTGGACTCTCTGATCACTATCCCGAACGACAAGCTGTTGAAAGTTCTGGGTCGCGGTATTTCCCTGCTGGACGCTTTTGGCGCTGCAAACGACGTGCTGAAAGGTGCGGTTCAGGGTATCGCTGAACTGATTACCCGTCCTGGTCTGATGAACGTTGACTTTGCAGACGTTCGCACCGTGATGTCCGAAATGGGCTACGCGATGATGGGCTCTGGCGTGGCGAGCGGTGAAGACCGTGCAGAAGAAGCGGCTGAAATGGCTATCTCTTCTCCACTGCTGGAAGATATCGACCTGTCTGGTGCGCGCGGCGTGCTGGTCAACATCACCGCTGGCTTTGACCTGCGTCTGGATGAGTTCGAAACGGTGGGTAACACCATTCGTGCGTTCGCTTCTGACAACGCGACTGTGGTAATCGGTACTTCCCTTGACCCGGAAATGAACGACGAACTGCGCGTAACGGTTGTTGCCACCGGTATCGGTATGGACAAGCGTCCTGAGATTACCCTGGTGACCAACAAGCAGGCTCAGCAGCCAGTGATGGACCGCTACCAGCAGCACGGTATGGCTCCGCTGACTCAAGAGCAGAAACCGGCCGCGAAAGTGGTAAACGACACGACTCCGCAAACGGCGAAAGAACCAGATTATCTGGATATCCCAGCGTTCCTGCGTAAGCAAGCTGACTAAGAATTGGCTGGAATTTGGGGATTTTCGCTCTTTGTGCTAAACTGGCCCACCGTTAGTGATATACACTCTCGGTTGGATAGTTAATTTGGCGAGATTATACGATGATCAAACAAAGGACACTTAAACGTATCGTTCAGGCGACTGGCGTCGGTTTACATACCGGCAAAAAAGTCACACTGACGTTGCGCCCTGCGCCGGCCAATACCGGGGTCATCTATCGTCGCACCGACTTGAATCCACCGGTAGATTTTCCGGCTGATGCCAAATCTGTGCGTGATACTATGCTCTGTACTTGCCTGGTGAACGAGCATGACGTGCGGATTTCTACCGTAGAGCACCTGAATGCCGCCCTGGCGGGTCTGGGTATCGACAACATCATTGTTGAAGTCGATGCGCCAGAAATCCCGATCATGGATGGTAGTGCTGCTCCGTTCGTTTATTTGCTGCTGGATGCCGGCATCGAAGAACTGAACTGCGCGAAGAAATTTGTTCGCATCAAAGACACCGTTCGTGTCGAAGATGGCGACAAATGGGCTGAATTCAAGCCGTACAATGGTTTCTCGCTGGACTTTACCATCGACTTTAACCATCCGGCGATTGATGCCAGTACTCAGCGTTATGCGATGAACTTCTCTGCTGATGCGTTTATGCGTCAGATCAGTCGTGCTCGCACGTTTGGCTTCATGCGTGATATCGAATATTTGCAGTCCCGTGGCCTGTGCCTGGGCGGCAGCTTCGATTGTGCCATCGTTGTTGACGATTATCGCGTACTGAATGAAGACGGCCTGCGTTTTGAAGATGAATTCGTTCGTCACAAAATGCTGGATGCAATTGGCGACCTGTTCATGTGTGGTCACAACATCATTGGTGCATTTACCGCGTTTAAATCCGGTCATGCACTGAACAACAAATTGTTGCAGGCAGTCCTGGCTAAACAGGAAGCCTGGGAATATGTGACCTTCGAAGACGAAGCTGAACTGCCACTGGCGTTCAAAGCACCGACTATGGTCCTGGCGTAACGGTTCGAGCCGTTTCGTAAAAAATCGACTGGTTAACCTGGTACTCTCTCCGACCAGGGAGACCAGTCGTTTTTATTTTTACCCTTCTTCATTTTTGCCCCTGGTCCCTCAATCCTTTACCATACGTTGAAAATCTGTGCGTTAGCTGCATTCTTGACCGTTTTTGCCTGCTGCAATACGTCATTCCTGCTGATGTGCTTTGGCTTTAGTGGTAATATCTGGGCGCTAAAAAGAATAACTGAACTCAGCCTGTACGGGCTGGCTTATGTGGTGGAGCAAGTGAGCGGAATACTGACGCGCTGGCGACAATTTGGCAGACGTTACTTCTGGCCGCATCTCTTATTAGGGATGGTCGCGGCGAGCCTCGGCTTGCCTGTGCTCAGCAACAGCGCTGAAGCGGCGACGCCGACAAAGACCACCACCACAAAACACGACCTCTCCACGCGGGTTAATTTTACTAACCTCGCGTTGCTTGAAGCTAATCGCCGGCCAAATTTCTCGGTTGATTACTGGCACCAGCACGCCATTCGTACGGTTATCCGTCATCTTTCGTTTGCAATGGCGCCACAGGCAATGCCTGTTGCCGAAGAAACGCTGCCGGTTCAGGCCCAACATCTCGCACTGCTGGACACGCTCAATGCGTTGCTGACGCAAGACAGCCAGCCGCCAGTTATTGTTCGCCAGCAGGCAAAAAACCGTTTTGTTCCTCCCGCGACGTTTACCGTCTCAACATGGATTAGCCAGGTTCAGGGCATCCGTGCCGGGCCTCAACGCCTCAGCTAAATTAACCTTTTCAATACCTTAATTTATCTGCCCACAATGGGGCGTTTGAGAATTTATTATGTTAATCAAATTATTAACCAAAGTTTTCGGTAGTCGTAACGATCGTACCCTGCGCCGTATGCGCAAAGCTGTCACTGTTATCAACGGTATGGAACCGGCGATGGAGAAGCTCTCTGATGATGAGCTGAAAGCCAAAACCGGGGAATTCCGTGCGCGTCTGGAAAAAGGTGAATCCTTAGAAAGCCTGATCCCGGAAGCCTTTGCCGTCGTCCGTGAAGCAAGTAAGCGTGTGTTTGGAATGCGCCACTTCGACGTACAGCTGCTGGGTGGTATGGTTCTGAACGAACGCTGCATCGCAGAAATGCGTACCGGTGAAGGTAAAACCCTGACCGCAACCTTGCCTGCTTACCTGAACGCGCTGTCTGGCAAAGGCGTTCACGTTGTTACCGTCAACGACTACCTGGCGCAGCGTGACGCCGAAAACAACCGTCCACTGTTCGAATTCTTAGGCATGACCGTGGGTATCAACATGTCCGGACTGCCAGCACCGGCTAAGCGTGATGCCTATAACGCGGATATCACTTACGGTACGAACAACGAATACGGCTTCGACTACCTGCGCGACAACATGGCATTTAGCCCTGAAGAGCGTGTACAGCGTAAACTGCACTATGCGCTGGTGGATGAGGTGGACTCCATTCTGATCGACGAAGCGCGTACTCCGCTTATCATCTCTGGCCCGGCTGAAGACAGCTCCGAGATGTACCGTAAAGTCGACAAAATCATTCCACACCTGCTGCGTCAGGAAAAAGAAGACTCCGATACTTTCCAGGGCGAAGGCCACTTCTCCGTGGATGAAAAAGCGCGTCAGGTTAACCTGACGGAACGCGGCCTGGTGAAAATTGAAGAGCTGCTGGTTGCTCAGGGCATCATGGACGAGGGCGAGTCACTGTACTCCCCGAGCAATATTATGCTGATGCACCACGTAACTGCGGCACTGCGCGCTCATGCGCTGTTTACCCGCGACGTGGATTACATCGTAAAAGACGGTGAAGTTATCATCGTTGATGAACACACCGGTCGTACCATGCAGGGTCGTCGCTGGTCCGATGGTCTGCACCAGGCTGTTGAAGCCAAAGAAGGTGTGGATATTCAAAATGAAAACCAGACGCTGGCATCCATCACCTTCCAGAACTACTTCCGTCTGTACGAGAAGCTGGCAGGGATGACCGGTACCGCAGATACCGAAGCGTTTGAATTCAGCTCCATCTACAAACTGGATACCGTGGTTGTTCCTACTAACCGTCCGATGATCCGTAAGGATATGCCGGATCTGGTTTACATGACTGAAGCGGAAAAAATCCAGGCGATCATTGAAGACATTCGCGATCGTACCGCGGCTGGTCAACCGGTTCTGGTGGGTACCATTTCCATCGAGAAATCCGAAGTGGTCTCTAATGAACTGACCAAAGCGGGCATTAAACACAACGTACTGAACGCCAAGTTCCACGCCAAAG
The DNA here is from genome assembly GCF_001654845.1 of Enterobacter soli ATCC BAA-2102. GTDB lineage: Bacteria > Pseudomonadota > Gammaproteobacteria > Enterobacterales > Enterobacteriaceae > Enterobacter > Enterobacter soli. The sequence continues at coordinate 50,442 of NZ_LXES01000026.1, forward strand.
AAGCCGATATCGTTGCGCAGGCGGGTTACCCAGCGGCGGTGACCATCGCCACCAACATGGCGGGTCGTGGTACCGATATTATGCTCGGCGGTAGCTGGCAGGCTGAAGTTGCTGAGCTGGAAGACCCAACGCCAGAACAGATTGCTCAGATCAAAGCTGACTGGCAGGTGCGTCACGATGCGGTTCTGGCTTCCGGTGGTTTACACATCATTGGTACCGAACGTCACGAATCTCGTCGTATCGATAACCAGCTGCGTGGTCGTGCGGGTCGTCAGGGTGATGCCGGTTCTTCCCGCTTCTACCTGTCTATGGAAGATGCACTGATGCGTATTTTCGCCTCTGACCGTGTATCCGGCATGATGCGTAAACTGGGCATGAAGCCTGGCGAAGCGATTGAACACCCGTGGGTCACTAAAGCGATTGCTAACGCTCAGCGCAAAGTTGAAAGCCGTAACTTCGACATTCGTAAGCAGCTGCTGGAATATGATGACGTGGCTAACGATCAGCGTCGCGCCATCTACACCCAGCGTAACGAACTGTTGGACGTGTCCGACGTGAGCGAAACCATCAACAGCATCCGTGAAGATGTGTTCAAAGCGACCATCGATGGCCACATTCCGCCGCAGTCCCTGGAAGAAATGTGGGATGTCGAAGGCTTGCAGGAACGTCTGAAAAACGACTTCGACCTTGAACTGCCAATCAAAGAGTGGCTGGACAAAGAGCCGGAACTGCATGAAGAAACCCTGCGCGAACGTATTTTCGAAACCGCGCTGGAAGTTTACAAGCGTAAAGAAGAAGTGGTTGGCGCTGAGATGATGCGTCACTTTGAGAAAGGCGTCATGCTGCAAACGCTGGACTCCCTGTGGAAAGAGCACCTGGCGGCGATGGATTACCTGCGCCAGGGTATCCACCTGCGTGGCTATGCGCAGAAGGATCCGAAACAGGAATACAAACGCGAATCCTTCGCCATGTTTGCTTCCATGCTGGAGTCACTGAAGTATGAAGTGATCAGCACCCTGAGCAAAGTTCAGGTGCGGATGCCGGAAGAAGTAGAAGCGATGGAGCAGCAGCGTCGTGAAGAAGCGGAGCGCCTGGCGCAGATGCAACAGCTGAGCCACCAGACAGACGACAGCGAAGCGGCTGCGGCTATCGCGGCACAAACCGGTGACCGTAAAGTCGGGCGTAACGATCCGTGCCCATGCGGCTCCGGTAAAAAATACAAGGCGTGCCACGGTCGTCTGAGCTAAGAACGTAACATAATCTAAAAGGCGCAGAAATCTGCGCCTTTTTTATGGAAGTCACACTATGAAAACACTGCAAATTGCCGTCGGGATCATTCGCAACCCACAAAACCAGATCTTCATTACCCAGCGGGCAGCCGATGCTCATATGGCGAATAAGTGGGAATTTCCGGGGGGAAAGATTGAATCAGGTGAAACGCCGGAACAGGCGCTGATTCGCGAGCTTCAGGAGGAGGTCGGGATCACACCTATTGGAGCAACACTTTTCGATAAGCTCGAGTACCAGTTCCCTGACCGCCACATCACATTGTGGTTCTGGCTTGTCGAAAACTGGGAAGGGGAACCCTGGGGAAAAGAGGGGCAGCCTGGTCACTGGGTTGAACTTCAGGCAAGTGATGCCGATAAATTCCCGCCAGCTAATGAGCCTGTGATCTTAAGATTAGCCGCACAGCCGTAGGCCTGCTAAGCGAAGCGCCAGCAGGCTTTACAGATTACTGCTGGTTTTCACTCCAGTCATCGCTGTCAGAGAGATCGCCTTCGCTTGGAATGCGCTTCTCTTCCGCCGCCCATTCTCCCAGGTCAATGAGCTGGCAGCGTTTGCAGCAGAACGGGCGAAATGGACTCACTTCGCCCCAGACGACAGTTTTCCCACAGGTCGGGCAGCTTACGGTTGTTACGTCAGACATCAATACTCCTTAACAGCAGGCCAGCTCAAAATCGAGGCGCTCAGGCACGAGGCCATTTTCGCTGTCCAGAGGCATAAATCTAATCGCAAAGCGGCTTTTGTGGCCGGAGATTTGCGGGTAAAGCTGATCGCTCAGGGACAAATTCAGGCGCAGTAGATCGGCATCATCACCGTTATCCTGGTAAAAACCATTCAGGCTGGTTTGCTTGCGGAAAGGCGCTGAATTGCGTACCAGGTCGAGAATGAGTGATAACGTCTGGTTCATTGGCTCCAGGCTTGCAAGCCAGCTATTCACCTGCGCATCACGCTGGGTTTGCGGCATGTGCAGCCACATATGGAGTGTCGGCAGGTCAAAGCTGCAACAGCCGCCAGGAATGCTCAGACGCTGACGGACCAGGCCGATAAGCCGGTCTTCACGCAGGAATTGCCCCACGCGGGGTGCGGCCATCAGCACACTGCTGCTGGTTTTCAGTTGCTGGCGAAGTGAATCAATACGACTCTGATCAACGCCCGGCACTTCAGCCCAGGCCTGCAATTTACGCTGCTGGCGCTCAAGCTCTTTTAATAATTCGGTGCGAACATCACCGCGTTCAATGACATCGAGCAGATCGCCAACATTGCGGAAAAAATGCAGCGCAGTGGCGTGATCGTTAACAGGCAGATGGTGTGTAAGCTGTTGAACTAAAAACTCGATACGCAGCCAGGTACGCATTTTTTCGTTAAGCGGGTGCTCAAAAAGGATATGAGTAGACATTATGGTTTTTCCTGTGCAACGGCCTGCGCGGCGAACGTCAGATACTGCGCGTGCAGACGGGCAACATCCGATGCAAGAGCATCTGGTGCGCCGTTATTATCAATAACATCATCCGCAACAGCAAGGCGCGCTTCACGCGTGACCTGAGCAGCAAGAATTTGTTCAGCATGTTCACGCGAGACATGGTCGCGCGTCATTGTTCGCTCGATCTGCGTTTCGGGGGAAACATCGATAACCAGAACCCGGTCGGCTTTTTTGTGAAGCTGATTTTCCACCAACAGCGGTACAACCCACAGTACGTAGGGTGAGCGGGCTTCAGCAATCTGACGCTGGGTTTCCTGGTGGATAATGGGGTGGAGCAGGGCATTAAGCCAGGCTTTTTCTGAAGAATCAGAAAAAATGCACTCGCGAAGCTGGCGACGATTGAGCGTGCCATCAGCATTGATGACTTCACGCCCGAAATGCGCTTCGATGGCCTTTAATGCGGGTGTATTGGGTTCTACCACCTGACGGGCAATAATATCGGCATCAATAATCGGGATGCCCAGACGAGAAAAAGCGTCTGCAACGGTGCTTTTGCCACTACCGATGCCGCCGGTTAACGCGACGATGTACCCCATTAAATCAAATCCTGGGAATTATTCATTATTAAAATCAGTTGCTTAAAATTTAAACTTAGAGCAGCGAACGGTTAACTCTCTTTACCCGCTTTCTACCAGGTAAATTTATAGGATTGTAGCGTAAAAAAAGAGAATTTCGCAGTCTTGCGGAGCAGGTATTAGTGCGTATGATAGCGTCACTGGAGTTGTGCTTTTAACATATTTGCCTCTAACCCCAGGAATCCGCACATGCGTATCGAAGAAGATCTGAAGTTAGGTTTCAAAGACGTTCTTATCCGCCCTAAACGCTCTACACTGAAAAGTCGCTCAGACGTTGAACTCGAACGTCACTTCACCTTTAAACATTCCGGTCAGACCTGGTCTGGTGTGCCAATCATTGCTGCCAACATGGACACCGTGGGTACCTTTGCAATGGCAACGGCGCTGGCTAAATTCGATGTCCTTACCGCCGTGCATAAGCACTACAGCCCTGAAGAGTGGAATGCCTTTGTGGCGTCCTCGTCTGACGATGTTGTTAAACATGTCATGGTTTCTACCGGCACATCCGATGCGGATTTTGAAAAGACCAAACAGATCCTGGCGGCTAACCCGGCGCTGAATTTCGTTTGTATTGATGTCGCAAATGGTTACTCAGAGCACTTCGTACAGTTCGTCAGCAAAGCGCGTGAAGCCTGGCCGACCAAAACCATTATCGCGGGTAATGTTGTGACCGGCGAAATGTGTGAAGAGCTGATCCTCTCCGGCGCGGATATCGTGAAAGTGGGCATTGGCCCGGGCTCCGTGTGTACCACGCGTGTGAAAACCGGTGTGGGCTACCCGCAGCTTTCTGCGGTGATTGAGTGTGCTGATGCAGCCCACGGTCTTGGCGGCCAGATTATCAGCGACGGCGGTTGTACCATGCCGGGCGATGTGGCTAAAGCCTTTGGTGGCGGTGCCGATTTCGTGATGCTCGGCGGAATGCTGGCGGGTCACGAAGAGAGTGGCGGTACGGTGGTTGAAGAGAACAGCGAGAAATTTATGCTGTTCTACGGTATGAGCTCTGAATCCGCGATGACCCGTCATGTGGGTGGCGTGGCAAAATATCGTGCAGCAGAAGGTAAAACCGTGAAGCTGCCACTGCGCGGCCCGGTGGATCTTACCGCGCTGGATATCCTCGGTGGCCTGCGTTCTGCTTGTACCTACGTTGGTGCATCTCGCCTGAAAGAGCTGACGAAACGTACCACGTTTATCCGCGTTCAGGAGCAGGAAAACCGCGTATTCAATAGCCTGTAATGGCTCATGCTGGCGCACATCTGTGCGCCAGCACTAACCCGCACTCATCGCATCCCCCAGATGGAAAATCGGTAAGTACATCGCAACCACCAGCGTACCGATAATGACTCCCGTCACAATCAACAGTATTGGCTCCAGCAGTGCCGCCAGGTTATCTGCTTGCTGGAACGTTTGCTCCATGTGGTGATGAGCAAGATTCTCCAGCATGATATCAAGAGCCCCGGAAACTTCCCCGGTGCGTATCAGTTGAATACAGAGTGGTGTAAACACCGCAGCATGGTGAAATGCTGACCAGACCGGCATTCCCTGTTCGATTTTCTCCCGCATCCCCTGAATCACATCCCGCCAGAATGGATTTTCAACAGTCTCTTCCGCGCTTTCCAGACCTTGTAAAAAGGCGATACCAGCCTGCTGAGTGAGTGACAGCACAGTAAAGATCTGCCCCAGTTTTTGCCCCCTGGCCAGTGCACCCATAACGGGTAAGTTCAGCACTATCCGCTGACTCACTCGCTGCCATCGCACATGGCGCCGAAGACGATAAATAACAACGGGCGGAATGAGCACTAATGTGGCCAGAATTATTGCCCATTTCTGAATGAACACAGCCAGCCCCATTACCATCTGCGTTAACAGCGGCAGAGGGGTATTAAATGTTCTGTAGATAGCCGCGAACTCTGGCAAGACCAGTGTGACCATCGCCAGTACAACGGCAACGGCCAGCGTCAAGATTATCACCGGGTAGCGCAGCGCTTTTTTTACCTTCGCATTAAGCTGCTGCTGCGATTTTTGTTGTTGCGCGAGCTGGCGGCAACACTCTTCCAGCTTGCCCGTGAGCTCACCTGTTTTCACCATTGAAACGTAGAGCGGGCTGAATACCTCTGGCCATTTTTTTAATGCCGTAGACAAGGCACATCCTTCGCTAAGATCGTCAGACAGACTCTGCAACAGTGCCTGCCACTGCGTGACCGGGTGCTGCTGCGCCAGCATCTCGAGACTGTGAGACAGCGTAAGCCCTGCCTTCAGAAGCGTCGCGAGCTGTCGAAAAATGTCATAGCAGTGGTGGGACTGCCATCGACGATGCTGCGAACAGCGCACCAGCGCCAAAGGATGCAGTGCTTTTCGCATTAATGCCGAAAATGCGGCTTCACGGTTGATGGCCCACATCACCCCGTTTTGTAATTCGCCTTCATCTGTAAGCGCCCGCCAGCGCCAGAGCTGGTTAGCCGCCATTGGGCATTCCCAGCACTCGCACCAACTCTTCCACGGTAGTGAGTCCTTGCTCAACCGCCATACAGCCATGTTCAAACAGGCTGGTCATCCCGGTCTGCCGGGCGCTTGCCTCGATAACCTCAATTGCGGCACCACTGGAAATGGCCTGACGCAAGTCGTTATCGATGGTCAGCACCTCAAACAGGGCAATCCGGCCATAAAAACCGTGATAGCAACGATCGCATCCAGTTGGTCGCCACTGCGGAAGCTCTCGCGACCAAAGTGTATGAGGTAATACGGCGTTGTTCTGCCCCTGCTGTCGGCAATGGGGGCACAAGCGGCGAACCAGACGCTGTGCTACGACCAGAGAGAGTGCTGAAGAGATCATCCAGCGAGCGACACCCATTTGCTGCAAACGGATCAGCGTCTCTGCCGTAGAATTGGTATGAAGAGTGGAGAGCACCAGGTGCCCGGTCTGTGCGGCATTGATGGCAATTTCTGCCGTTTCGCCATCACGAATTTCACCCACCATGATGATGTCAGGATCCTGGCGTAGCAGGGCGCGCAATACGCTTTGAAAGGTGAGCCCGGAACGCGGGTTAATTTGGGTCTGATTGAGCCCTGCGAGCGGGATTTCGATAGGATCTTCTACGCTGCAAATGTTCACATCCGGCGTGTTACGCGCCTGCAAGGCGCTGTAGAGGGTGACGGTTTTACCACTCCCTGTTGGCCCGGTGACCAGGATCAACCCCTGTGGCTGGTGCAGCATTTCGGTAAATCGGGCCTGCTGCTCTGCACTCATGCCCAGCTGCGCAATATCCAGCGCCTGCTGTTCCTGCTGTAGCAGACGCAGAACGATTTTCTCCCCGCCACTACAGGGCAGGGTGGCGATACGAAAAGAGACCGGTTCGTTTGCCAGTTCGACCGTAAACTGCCCATCCTGGGGCAGACGTCGTTCCGCAATATCCAGGTTACCCAGCACTTTTAGCCGCGCGGTGAGCGAGGTTGCCAGCCCGGCGTTGAGGGTGGTATGCGGATTGAGTACCCCATCGATACGCAGGCGAATATGGCAAGCGTGTTCCGACGGCTCAATATGAATATCTGACGCCCGTTGACGCATGGCCTGCAACAACGTGTGGTTGAGAATATCCACCGCGGAGAGGGCCGTTGATGCCACAGGCAGATGTGATTGCGATGCCAACTGCTGGTGTTTTTCCATGCGCTCGCTCGTCCAGCATTCGATATCAATGCGCTTTTGCGTCGCGAAACGTAAGGCTTCCATCAGCTCAGCAGCCGGTGTGCCCACCACCGCGATGTTGACCATGCTCGCATCGCTTGTGAGCAGCTGTGCATGGTGGCGCTGACAGAGTGCCATAAGTTGTTCCGTATTCATCGACCGCTCCTGTTAATTACTGTTGAAGCGGAAGACGTCTTCGCAGGCTTGCTTAAGCGCGCTATCGTTCGCGATGTTGCATGTCCGTGCCCAACTGGTCATGCCGTTGCTGTTGTCCCAAACCGGGATCATGCTGACGTCAAGACCGTTCAGGCTCTCCTGTCCTGTAAGGGTAATCGTGCCTTTTGTCACGCTCATGGCGGAAACATAGCGAGAGGTAACAGGCGAGGGGATACCATTACTTCCCCCATCGCAGCTGTCTACGCCGCCGTGCTCCAGGGCACAAAGCTCAACGGCGGTACGGTACGGGACAAAGGTTTGCAGCATATCAGTGAGTGCGGCTTTTCGAAGGTAGTTCTGGTAAGCGGGTACGCCGATCGCACTTAAGATGGCAATAATGCCGATGACCACCATTAACTCAATCAGCGTGAAGCCTTGTTGTCTGTTCATATCTGCTCCTTAGAAAAAGTGGCGCTACTGTGGCAGCGTGGAGGAGCACAGACGAGTGGCAAAAAAAGAAGTGTGAAGGCGCTTTCAGCGAATTAATGCGGGGTTGCAGCGCGGGACAACAGAGTTGCGAGCGGCTTCGTATTTCCCCTCTCCGGGCGGAGAGGGGAAAGTCGGTATCACTTAAAGCGCATAGAGAGGTCGAGTGCGCGGATGTGTTTGGTCAGCGCGCCAACGGAGATGAAATCGACACCCGTTTCAGCGAATTCGCGGATTGTCTCAAACGTCACGTTGCCCGATACCTCCAGCTGCGCCTTACCGTCAGTGCGTTTTACCGCTTCGCGCATCTGGTCAGTTTCGAAGTTATCCAGCATGATGATATCCGCCCCGGCCTTGATGGCTTCATCCAGCTCGTCGAGGTTTTCTACTTCCACCTCAACTGGCACGTCCGGGTGTAGCCAGAAGGCTTTCTCCACCGCCTGACGCACGGAGCCAGAAGCAATAATGTGGTTCTCTTTAATCAGGAAGGCGTCAGATAAACCCAGACGATGGTTTGCGCCACCGCCACATAACACCGCATATTTCAGGGCGGTGCGCAGGCCTGGCAGCGTTTTACGGGTATCCAGCAACTGGGTACGCGTGCCTGCCAGCAGATCGGTGTAGCGGCGCACTTCACTGGCTACGCCTGACAGCGTCTGCACAAAGTTCAGTGCGGTACGTTCGCCGGTCAGCAGCACGCGGGAAGGGCCATCAAGCTCAAACAGTGGCTGATTTGCGCTGATGGTGTCGCCATCTTCAACATGCCAGGTGACCTGAACATCGTCACCCGCGAGCTGAGTAAAGACCTCTTCAACCCAGCGTTTTCCGCAAAATACGCCGTCTTCACGGGTAATGATGACGGCGTGGGAGCGTGTCTCTTTTGGCAATAATTGCGCGGTAATATCGTTGTCGGCATTGACGTCGCCGCCCAGGTCTTCTTTCAAAGCATGGGCAACGCTTGCCGGAATATCCATATTAATACGTTCCAGAAGCGCGTCACGTCGGTGGTCGGGGTTGTAACGGCGAGGCGGCATGATAAAACTCCAAATTGGTAACGAATCATAATATTGAAACATGCTACTCTGAACCGAGTAATAGCACCATACAGAAGGAGTTCCAGCATGTTGTTAGAGAACGGATGGCTGGTGGATGCGCGGCATGTGCCCTCGCCGCACCACGATTGCCGCCCGGAGGATGAACAGCCCTCACTGCTGGTGGTTCATAATATTAGTCTGCCGCCGGGGGAGTTTGGCGGTCCGTGGATCGATGCATTATTCACGGGAACGATTGATCCCAATGCTCATCCCTTTTTTGCAGAAATCGCCCATCTTCGCGTATCGGCACATTGCCTGATCCGTCGTGATGGGGAGATTGTTCAGTATGTTCCTTTTGATAAGCGCGCCTGGCATGCGGGGGTGTCGGTTTATCACGGACGCGAACGCTGCAATGATTTTTCAATCGGGATTGAGCTGGAAGGCACGGATACTACGCCGTATACCGATGCGCAGTATCAGCAACTGGTTGCCGTGACGCAGACCCTTATCGGGTTGTATCCTGCGATAGTCGATAATATAACGGGGCACAGTGATATTGCTCCGGTAAGGAAAACTGACCCCGGCCCGGCATTCGACTGGTCGCGGTTTCACGCCATGCTTACCGCATCGTCAGATAAGGAGATAACATGACGCTGTTTACCATGCTGCTGGTTATCGTTGCGGAACGTCTGTTCAAGCTCGGTGAACACTGGCACCTGGATCACCGGCTGGAAGTCCTCTTCCGCCGTATCAAACACTTTTCCCTGCTCCGCACGCTGCTGATGACCGCTGGCGTGATGCTGATTACTTTCCTGCTGCTGCGCTCGCTGCACGGCCTCTTTTTCAATGTGCCGTTGCTGGTGGTGTGGATCCTGCTCGGTGTTTTGTGCATCGGCGCGGGTAAAGTCAGGATGCATTATCACGCCTATCTGAAGGCGGCATCCCGGGATGATGCCCATGCGCGAAGTGCAATGGCGAGCGAGCTCACCATGATCCACGGCGTTCCGCCTGATTGCGACGAGCGTGATTTTCTTCGCGAGCTGCAAAATGCCCTGCTGTGGATTAACTTCCGCTTTTATCTGGCGCCGCTGTTCTGGTTTGTAGTGGGCGGCCCGTGGGGGCCAGTCTTGCTGATGGGCTATGCATTTTTACGCGCCTGGCAGACCTGGCTTGCCCGATACCTCACCCCACATGAGCGTCTGCAATCCGGGATTGATGCTATTTTGCATGTGCTTGACTGGATCCCGGTGCGGTTCGTGGGTGTGGTGTATGCGTTGATTGGCCACGGCGAAAAAGCGCTGCCAGCGTGGTTTGCCTCTCTGGCTGACCGCCACACTGCGCAGTATCAGGTGTTAACGCGTCTGGCGCAGTTCTCACTGGCGCGCGAGCCGCACACCGACAAGATAGAGACGCCAAAAGCGGCTGTGTCGATGGCGAAGAAAACATCCTTTGTGGTGGTGGTGGTCGTAGCGCTGCTGACCATTTACGGCACGCTGGTGTAGCCCAGCGCGCCGTCACTTCGGTTAAAGCGTATCAGCAGGCGGGATGCCAAAATCAGGCATCCCGTTTTTGTCCCAGCGGACAAGCTTCAGGCGGGTATGGCGATTGGGATCGTAAAGTGGATCGCCTTCAATTTCGGTGTAGTTACGTGCGTGATACACCAGCACATCTTCCCCATCCGGCGTTTGCGTAAAGCTGTTATGCCCCGGCCCATACTGGCGATTCTCATAGCTGGTGGTGAATACCGGGCGTGGCGATTTATGCCAGTTTGCCGGGTTTTGCGGATCGGCGTTCATATCGATCCACAATATCCCCATGCAGTAGTTCTCGTCGGTTGCGCTGGCGGAATAGCTGATAAACAGCCGGTCATTGTGCACCAGTACCGCCGGGCCTTCGTTGACCCAAAATCCGCGACACTCCCAGTCATATTCCGGTTTGCTGAGCATTACCGGCTCGCCTTTGAGCGTCCAGGGGTTCTCCATTTCACACAGATAAAGGTTGGAGTTACCTGAGATATCCGGGGCTTTTTGCGCCCACAGATACCAGCGTTTCCCCTGATGCACAAACGTGGTGGCATCCAGCGCAAAGGTGTCGAACTGGCTTTTAATCTGCCCCTTTTCTTGCCATTTCCCGGTGAGCGGATCCGGGTCTGCACACTCCAGGGCGAACATGCGATGCTGGAACATCCCGAGCTTATCGAGCGCCTGGGTATGGGTAGCGGCAAAATAGATGTACCACTTGCCATCAATGTGATGCAGCTCTGGTGCCCAGATTAGCTCGCTCATAGGGCCGGTGTCGGGTTTACGCCAGACAACCACCTCATCGGCACTGCGCAACCCTTCCAGCGAGTCTGCGCGGCGGATTGCCAGCCTGTCGTACTCTGGCACCGAGGCAATAAAATAGTATTGCCCCTCATGATGCAAAATATAGGGATCGGCTCGTTGTTCGATAAACGGGTTGGGCCAGGTTTGCATTCGGCTTTCCTTATTTCGTCATTTCGTCTCAGCGGCTTTGAGTTCCTGATAATCGTTCAGCTCGCGATAGTTGTTGCGGCGTTTTTCCAGATCCTCCTGGATCTGCTTCATGGTTTCACGGTCAACTTTCAGCAGACGCACTACACCGGCGGTAATCAGATACCCGACGCCCGGAATCACCGTGAACAGCAGCACAATACCGTTGATGGCGTCTGCGCTTTGCGCTTTTGCCCCGGCGTTATAACCGTACCAGGAGAGCAGGAAGCCCACCATTGCACCGGCAATCGCCAGCCCCAGCTTGAGGAAGAAGATATTGCCAGAGAAACTGATCCCGGTGATGCGTTTACCGGTTTTCCACTCGCCGTAATCGTCCACATCGGCCATCAGTGACCAGTGCAGCGGGGAAGGGATCTGGTGCAGGATATTCAGCAGGAAGTAGAGCACCACGATGGTGGTTGTTGCTTTCGGGTCGAAGAAGTAAAACGCGCAGGAGAAAATCGCCAGCACGATATTGGTCCAGAAGAAGACTTTCAGCTTACACCAGCGGTCGGTTAATACTTTCGCCAGCATACTGCCGAACATCATGCCGACCACGCCCAGGCTGATAAACAGGGTGGCGAAGTGGGTGCTTTGACCCATCACCCAGGTCACGTAATACATGGTGGCGGCCATGCGGATAAAGCCCGGGCAGACGTTGCAAAGCGTGAGCAGCAGAATGCGCACCCACTGGTCGTTCTTCCACACGTCTTTAAGATCGTTCTTCAGCTCGTCATTGGTCTGTACTGCCGGGCGGATGCGCTCGCGCACGGTTGAGAAGCTGAACAGGAACATGCAGGTGCCAATCAGCGCCAGCACGGTCATCGCCATCTGGTAGCCTTTAGCTTTGTTATCCCCTCCGAACCAGTCGGCCATCGGCAACAAGGTGAGAGACAGCAGTAGCGTCGCGATACCCACCATGACGAAGCGATAAGACTGACAGGCAACGCGTTCTTTAGGATCGTTAGTAATCACGCCACCCAGCGAGCAGTAAGGAATATTGATGGCGGTGTAGGTCAGCGACAGCAGGAAATAAGTGACAAATGCATAGATAACTTTGCTGTTATAGCTCCAGTCTGGCGTGGTGAACATCAGGATACTGAACAGCGCATAGGGGAAGGCTATCCACAACAGCCATGGACGAAACCGACCATATTTACTGCGGGTACGGTCAGCGATAGCCCCCATAATAGGGTCTGTTACGGCATCAATAACGCGAACAGACAGCAGCAATACGCCGACCAGCGCAGGCGCCAGACCAAAAATATCCGTATAAAAATAGTTAACAAACAACATGATGGCGCCGAAGATGATATTACATCCCGCGTCTCCCATCCCATAGCCGATCTTTTCTTTTACTGACAGTTTGTTGTTATCCATTGACTGCTCTCCGGGTTTCGGTATGGAGAGAATTATTTGCTGGCAAAGGAATTTTTGCGTTGCAGTATAAGGTCGGTGATATGGATAAAATTGCTGTAGGCGGGAATTTGTGAGGAAGGTAACAACACTCTGCACACCTGAAAAGGCGTGCAGAGTGGAAGAGCAGATTAGTGTGCTTTCACCGCGTTGGCATTTTTCTGTTTAACCAGATAGCCCACGCCGAGGATCGCAATCCACACCGGGATCAGGTACACAGAAATCGCCATGCCCGGGGTGATTAACATGATAACCAGTACCGCCGCCATGAACAGCAGGCACACCCAGTTACCCAGTGGGTAAAGCAGGGCCGGGAAGCGAGTCGCTACACCTTGCTGCTGCTTGGCGCGGCGGAACTTGATGTGCGCCAGGCTGATCATTGCCCAGTTGATAACCAGCGCCGACACCACCAGTGCCATCAGCAGGCCGAAGGCAGATTCCGGGGCCAGGTAGTTGATCAGTACGCACAGCGCGGTAACCACTGCCGAAACGATAATGGTGTTAACCGGCACGCCGCGCTTGTCGACGTTGAGCAGTGCTTTCGGGGCGTTACCCTGCTGAGCCAGACCAAACAGCATACGGCTGTTGCAGTATACACAGCTGTTGTAAACGGACAGTGCAGCGGTCAGTACCACGATATTCAGGGCGTTTGCCACGAAGGTATCGCCCAGCTCGTGGAAGATCAGTACAAACGGGCTGGTATCTGCGGTAACACGCGTCCACGGCAGCAGGGAGAGCAGCACGGCCAGTGAACCCACATAGAAGATCAGAATACGGTAGATAACCTGGTTAGTGGCTTTCGGGATGCTCTGCTCCGGGTTGTCGGCTTCAGCGGCAGTGATACCCACCAGCTCCAGCCCCCCAAAGGAGAACATGATGATAGCCATCATCATGACCAGGCCACTCATACCGTGTGGCAGGAATCCGCCCTGTTCCCACAGGTTACGTACGGTCGCCTGCGGGCCACCGTTACCGCTGAACAGCAGCCAGCCACCGAAGATGATCATGGCCACAACGGCGATGACTTTGATGATGGCAAACCAGAACTCCATCTCACCGAACACTTTTACGTTGGTCAGGTTGATGGCGTTAATGATGACGAAGAAGGCCGCAGCAGAAGCCCAGGTTGGGATCTCCGGGTACCAGAACTGAATGTACTTACCGACGGCGGTAAGCTCAGCCATGGCAACCAGAACGTACAGCACCCAGTAGTTCCAGCCAGAGGCGAAGCCCGCGAAGCTCCCCCAGTATTTATAAGCAAAGTGGCTGAATGAACCGGCTACCGGCTCTTCGACCACCATTTCACCTAACTGACGCATGATCAGAAAGGCAATAAAACCCGCGATTGCGTAACCCAAAATAATGCCAGGGCCGGCAGACTGGATAACGGATGCGCTTCCCAGAAACAGGCCGGTACCGATAGCACCACCCAATGCGATGAGCTGAATGTGGCGGTTTTTAAGGCCACGCTTTAGCTGATCGCCGTGCTGTTGAGCTTCCATTTGAAACCTCGTGTGTGGTTGTTATGTTCACGCTGTGCGTGTGTAATTATGAACATCCGTTTTCTGTATTTAATTCTTTACGGTTAACGAGACCGAAAAAAGCGGAGATGACTTCCGTAAGCGCCAGAATAGTGGTAAGCGACCGTGAATGCACCTGCTTTATGAAGGGCTGATGACGAGTTGAATAAAAAGAAAGCATTTGTAAATTGGCCTGTAATTCCTTCCTACCCCAACCTATAGAATAAAAATGCTCCATAAGTGGGCGAATTTTCATTATTTGCGTTGTTGAATCGCTTCAGATTGCAAAACCCCTCGTTTCATTAAGGTTAAAACTGCCTCTTTATGGGTAATCAACTCATTTGTGCAAAGTTACATTTCTGAAACGTTATTTCTGTAAGGTTGTTAAAATGTGCAGGGTTTACTGATTTCAATCAAAACCAATATGGACAGAAGGTGAATACTTTGTTACTTTAGCGATACGAACTTGAAATTGGTAAGACCAATTGACTCCGGGCAAAAAGGCGTAAGACAGGGAATATGGCCTACAGCAAAATTCGCCAACCAAAACTATCCGATGTGATTGAGCAGCAGCTGGAGTTTTTAATCCTCGAAGGGACTCTGCGCCCTGGTGAAAAACTCCCGCCTGAACGCGAGCTGGCAAAACAGTTCGACGTTTCCCGTCCCTCGCTGCGTGAGGCAATTCAACGCCTCGAAGCAAAGGGCTTGCTGCTTCGTCGCCAGGGCGGCGGAACCTTTGTGCAAAACAGCCTGTGGCAGAGCTTCAGCGATCCGCTGGTAGAACTTCTCTCTGACCACCCAGAATCCCAGTTTGACCTGCTTGAGACCCGTCACGCGCTTGAAGGTATTGCGGCCTATTACGCCGCCCTTCGCAGCACTGATGAAGATCGCGTGCGTATCCGCGAACTGCATCAGGCCATTGAACGGGCACAGCAGTCCGGCGACTTAGACGCCGAGTCCGATGCCGTCGTCCAGTATCAAATTGCCGTCACCGAAGCGGCACATAATGTGGTGTTGCTACACTTGCTTCGCTGCATGGAGCCGATGCTGGCCCAGAACGTTCGTCAGAATTTTGAATTGTTGTATGCCCGTCGGGAAATGCTTCCGCTGGTCAGCAACCATCGCACCCGAGTATTCGAGGCGATAATGGCCGGGGAACCGGAGCAGGCGCGCGAAGCGTCGCACCGACATCTGGCTTTCATTGAGGAAATCTTGCTGGACCGCAGCCGTGAACAATCGCGTCGCGAACGTTCATTACGCCGCATACAGCAACGAAAGGATTAAGCGCCAGGTTTTTTTAGAGCGCGGCAACTAAACGCAGAACCTGTCTTATTGTGTTCTCCAGCGAGATCACAATGGGACAGGTTCCAGACAAATCAACGTATTAGATAGATAAGGAATACCCCCATGTCAGAACGTCTCCAAAATGACGTGGATCCGATCGAAACTCGCGACTGGCTACAGGCGATCGAATCGGTCATCCGTGAAGAAGGTGTTGAGCGTGCTCAGTATCTGATTGATCAGCTGCTTTCTGAAGCCCGTAAAGGCGGTGTGAAAGTGGCTTCAGGTGCAGGGGCTAACAACTACGTAAACACGATTGCCGTCGAAGACGAACCGGAATACCCGGGCAATCTGGATCTGGAACGTCGTATCCGTTCTGCAATCCGCTGGAACGCCATCATGACCGTTCTGCGCGCATCCAAGAAAGATCTGGAACTGGGCGGCCACATGGCTTCCTTCCAGTCTTCTGCAACCGTTTACGAAGTGTGCTTCAACCACTTCTTCCGTGCAGCTAACGAGAAAGACGGCGGCGATCTGGTGTACTTCCAGGGCCACATCTCTCCGGGCATCTATGCACGTGCATTCCTGGAAGGTCGTCTGACTGAAGAGCAGATGAACAACTTCCGTCAGGAAGTTCACGGTAAAGGTCTGTCTTCTTACCCGCACCCTAAACTGATGCCAGAGTTCTGGCAGTTCCCGACCGTTTCTATGGGTCTGGGTCCAATCGGTGCGATCTACCAGGCTAAGTTCCTGAAATATCTGGAACACCGTGGTCTGAAAGATACTTCTGAGCAAACCGTATACGCCTTCCTGGGCGACGGTGAAATGGATGAGCCAGAATCTAAAGGTGCGATCACCATCGCGACCCGTGAGAAGCTGGACAACCTGTGCTTCATCATCAACTGTAACCTGCAGCGTCTGGATGGTCCGGTAACCGGCAACGGCAAGATCATCAACGAACTGGAAGGCATCTTCAGCGGTGCTGGCTGGAACGTGATTAAAGTCATGTGGGGCGGTCGTTGGGATGAGCTGCTGCGTAAAGATACCAGCGGTAAACTGATCCAGCTGATGAACGAAACCGTTGACGGCGACTATCAGACCTTCAAATCCAAAGACGGTGCCTACGTTCGCGAGCACTTCTTCGGCAAATATCCTGAAACCGCAGCACTGGTTGCAGACTGGACTGATGAGCAGATCTGGGCCCTGAACCGTGGTGGTCACGATCCGAAGAAAGTCTACGCTGCACTGAAAAAAGCGCAGGAAACCAAAGGTAAAGCGACTGTAATCCTGGCCCACACCATCAAAGGTTACGGCATGGGTGATACCGCAGAAGGTAAAAACATCGCTCACCAGGTTAAGAAAATGAACATGGACGGCGTGCGTTATATCCGCGACCGTTTCAACGTTCCAGTGACCGATGAGCAGGTAGAAAACCTGTCTTACCTGACCTTCCCGGAAGGTTCTGAAGAGCACAAGTACCTGCACGAACGTCGTCAGGCGCTGAAAGGCTACCTGCCAGCTCGTCAGCCTAACTTCACCGAGAAACTGGAACTGCCAGCGCTGGAAGACTTCTCTCAGCTGCTGGAAGAGCAGAACAAAGAAATCTCTACCACTATCGCTTTCGTTCGTGCCCTGAACGTGATGCTGAAGAACAAGTCGATCAAAGATCGTCTGGTTCCAATCATTGCTGACGAAGCGCGTACTTTCGGTATGGAAGGTCTGTTCCGTCAGATCGGTATCTACAGCCCGAACGGCCAGCAGTACACCCCGCAGGACCGTGAGCAGGTTGCATACTACAAAGAAGACGAAAAAGGTCAGATCCTTCAGGAAGGTATCAACGAACTGGGTGCTGGCGCATCCTGGCTGGCTGCTGCGACTTCTTACAGCACCAACAACCTGCCAATGATCCCGTTCTACATCTACTACTCCATGTTCGGTTTCCAGCGTATCGGTGACCTGTGCTGGCAGGCAGGCGACCAACAGGCTCGCGGCTTCCTGGTAGGTGGTACTTCCGGTCGTACGACCCTGAACGGTGAAGGTCTGCAGCACGAAGATGGTCACAGCCACATTCAGTCTCTGACTATCCCTAACTGTATCTCTTACGACCCGTCTTACGCGTACGAAGTGGCTGTCATCATGCACGACGGTCTGACCCGTATGTACGGTGAAGCACAAGAGAACATTTACTACTACATCACCACGCTGAACGAAAACTACCACATGCCGGCAATGCCAGCAGGTGCCGAGGAAGGTATCCGTAAAGGTATCTATAAACTCGAAACCGTTGCAGGTAGCAAAGGCAAAGTTCAGCTGCTGGGCTCCGGTTCTATCCTGCGTCACGTACGTGAAGCAGCACAGATCCTGGCGAACGACTACGGTGTAGGTTCTGACGTGTACAGCGTCACCTCCTTCACTGAACTGGCGCGTGATGGCCAGGATTGTGAGCGCTGGAACATGCTGCACCCAATGGAAACTCCGCGCGTTCCGTACATCGCTCAGGTGATGAACGACGCTCCAGCGGTCGCTTCTACTGACTATATGAAACTGTTCGCTGAGCAGGTTCGTACTTACGTACCAGCTGATGATTATCGCGTACTGGGTACTGACGGCTTCGGTCGTTCTGACAGCCGCGAAAACCTGCGTCACCACTTCGAAGTTGATGCTTCTTACGTGGTTGTAGCAGCACTGGGCGAACTGGCTAAACGTGGCGAAATCGATAAGAAAGTGGTTGCGGATGCAATTACCAAATTCAACATCGATGCAGAAAAAGTTAACCCGCGTCTGGCGTAAGAGGTAAAAGAATAATGGCTATCGAAATCAATGTACCGGACATCGGGGCTGATGAAGTTGAAATCACCGAGATCCTGGTCAAAGTAGGCGACAAAGTTGAAGCTGAACAGTCGCTGATCACCGTAGAAGGCGACAAAGCCTCTATGGAAGTTCCGTCTCCTCAGGCTGGCATCGTTAAAGAGATCAAAGTCTCTGTTGGCGATAAAACCGAGACTGGCAAACTGATCATGATTTTCGATTCCGCCGACGGTGCAGCAGCTGCTGCACCTGCGCAGGAAGAGAAGAAAGCCGCTCCGGCCGCTGCTGCTCCAGCAGCTGCCGCGGCAGCGAAAGAAGTTAACGTGCCTGACATCGGCGGTGACGAAGTTGAAGTCACTGAAATCCTGGTGAAAGTGGGCGATACCGTTGCGGCTGAGCAGTCTCTGATCACCGTAGAAGGCGACAAAGCCTCTATGGAAGTTCCGGCTCCGTTCGCGGGTACCGTTAAAGAGATCAAGATCAACACCGGTGACAAAGTGTCTACAGGTTCCCTGATCATGGTCTTCGAAGTGGCGGGTGCTGCACCTGCTGCTGCGCCTGCACAGGCAGCTGCTCCGGCGGCCGCTGCTCCAGCTGTTGCTGGCGGCGCGAAAGACGTTAACGTACCAGACATCGGCGGTGACGAAGTTGAAGTGACCGAAGTGATGGTGAAAGTGGGCGATAAAGTTGCCGCTGAACAGTCACTGATCACCGTTGAAGGCGACAAGGCTTCCATGGAAGTTCCTGCGCCATTCGCGGGTACCGTTAAAGAGATCAAAATCAGCACCGGCGACAAAGTGTCTACCGGCTCTCTGATCATGGTCTTTGAAGTGGAAGGCGCTGCGCCTGCTGCTGCTCCGGCGGCCGCGGCTGCTCCAGCACCTGCTGCTGCACCGGCTCAGGCTGCTAAACCTGCTGCGGCACCAGCTGCAAAAGCAGAAGGCAAATCTGAGTTCGCTGAAAACGATGCTTACGTCCACGCGACTCCACTGATTCGTCGCCTGGCGCGCGAATTCGGTGTGAACCTGGCGAAAGTCAAAGGGACTGGCCGTAAAGGTCGTATCCTGCGCGAAGACGTGCAGACTTACGTGAAGGACGCGGTGAAACGTGCTGAAGCGGCTCCAGCTGCTGCCACCGGTGGCGGTATCCCGGGAATGCTGCCATGGCCGAAAGTGGACTTCAGCAAGTTCGGCGAAATCGAAGAAGTTGAACTGGGTCGTATCCAGAAAATCTCTGGTGCTAACCTGAGCCGTAACTGGGTCATGATCCCGCACGTTACGCACTTCGACAAAACTGATATCACCGATCTGGAAGCCTTCCGTAAACAGCAGAACGCCGAAGCTGAGAAGCGTAAACTGGACGTGAAATTCACCCCAGTGGTCTTCATCATGAAAGCGGTTGCTGCGGCTCTGGAACAGATGCCACGCTTCAACAGCTCTCTGTCCGAAGATGGCCAGAAGCTGACGCTGAAGAAATACATCAACATCGGTGTTGCGGTTGATACGCCAAATGGTCTGGTTGTTCCGGTCTTCAAAGACGTGAACAAGAAGAGCATCACTGAGCTGTCCCGTGAACTGACCGTGATCTCCAAGAAAGCGCGTGATGGCAAGCTGACTGCTGGCGAAATGCAGGGCGGTTGCTTCACCATCTCCAGCATCGGTGGCCTGGGTACTACCCACTTCGCGCCGATTGTTAACGCGCCGGAAGTGGCCATCCTTGGTGTGTCCAAGTCCGCGATGGAGCCTGTGTGGAATGGCAAAGAGTTCATGCCGCGTCTGATGATGCCAATCTCTCTGTCCTTCGACCACCGCGTGATCGACGGTGCTGATGGTGCGCGTTTCATCACCATCATCAACAACACCCTGAGCGACATTCGCCGCCTGGTGATGTAATCGAAAAGCCGGCCAATCGGCCGGCTTTTTTCTGATAATCTCATGGGGTTTGTGAGGTTATTGGCGAAAGCGACAATTCGTGAGCCGTTTGTTGTTTCAAAATTGTTAACAATTTTGTAAACTGCGGGCGGATAGAACGACCCGGTGGACGACGGGTATAAATTAAGAGGTCATGATGAGCACAGAAATCAAAACTCAGGTCGTAGTACTTGGGGCAGGCCCGGCAGGTTACTCCGCAGCATTCCGCGCCGCGGATTTAGGTCTGGAAACCGTCATCGTAGAACGTTACAGCACCCTCGGCGGTGTTTGTCTGAACGTCGGCTGTATCCCTTCTAAAGCGCTGCTGCACGTAGCCAAAGTTATCGAAGAAGCCAAAGCTCTGGCTGAACACGGTATCGTCTTCGGCGAGCCGAAAACCGATATCGACAAAATTCGTACCTGGAAAGAGAAAGTTATCACTCAGCTGACCGGCGGTCTGGCGGGTATGGCCAAAGGCCGTAAAGTGAAAGTGGTAAACGGTCTGGGTAAATTCACCGGCGCGAACACCCTGGAAGTGGAAGGCGAAAACGGCAAAACCGTTATCAACTTCGACAACGCGATCATCGCGGCGGGCTCTCGTCCAATCGAACTGCCATTCATTCCACATGAAGATCCACGTGTGTGGGACTCCACCGATGCGCTGGAACTGAAAACCGTTCCAAAACGCCTGCTGGTTATGGGTGGCGGTATCATCGGTCTGGAAATGGGTACTGTGTACCATGCGCTGGGTTCAGATATTGACGTGGTTGAAATGTTCGACCAGGTTATCCCGGCTGCTGATAAAGACATCGTTAAAGTCTTCACCAAACGCATCAGCAAGAAATTCAACCTGATGCTGGAAACCAAAGTGACTGCCGTTGAAGCGAAAGAAGACGGTATTTACGTTTCCATGGAAGGCAAAAAAGCCCCTGCGGAACCACAGCGCTATGACGCCGTGCTGGTCGCTATCGGCCGTGTGCCGAACGGTAAAAACCTCGACGCGGGCAAAGCTGGCGTGGAAGTGGACGACCGTGGCTTCATCCGCGTTGATAAACAGCTGCGCACTAACGTGCCGCACATCTTTGCAATCGGCGATATCGTCGGTCAGCCAATGCTGGCACACAAAGGTGTTCACGAAGGCCACGTTGCCGCTGAAGTTATCGCAGGCATGAAACACTACTTCGATCCGAAAGTGATTCCATCTATCGCTTACACCGAGCCAGAAGTTGCCTGGGTTGGTCTGACTGAGAAAGAAGCGAAAGAGAAAGGCATTAGCTACGAAACCGCCACCTTCCCATGGGCTGCTTCTGGCCGTGCTATCGCTTCCGACTGCGCAGACGGTATGACCAAACTGATCTTCGACAAAGAGACTCACCGTGTGATCGGTGGTGCGATTGTCGGTACCAACGGCGGCGAGCTGCTGGGTGAAATCGGTCTGGCTATCGAAATGGGTTGTGACGCTGAAGATATCGCGCTGACCATCCATGCTCACCCAACTCTGCATGAGTCTGTGGGCCTGGCAGCAGAAGTGTTTGAAGGTAGCATCACCGACCTGCCAAACGCGAAAGCGAAGAAGAAGTAAGTTTCTTCACGATTGCTAAACGCCTCTTCGGAGGCGTTTTTTTTGTCTGAAAACTACCCATTCTGGTAGTCATCTTATTGATATTATCGCTAAAAATTTTCTTCGGGCTGCCGATACTTTTTTCACCATTGTGTGGCTACTGGCTGCGCTATTTAGGGGTTCTGGACTCTTTATTACACGAAAAAAGGAAAACACATGTCTTTGAAGAAAGTTGCGGTGATTGGCTTAGTGGCAGCGGCGATGACGCTGACCGGGTGTGGCGCGATGACCACCGCGGTGAAAAAACGCAATCTGGAAGTGAAAACCCAGATGAGCGAAACCGTCTGGCTGGAGCCATCAAACGAAAAAACGGTCTACATCCAGGTTAAAAATACCTCTGATAAAGACATGAGCAACCTGCAAACCCTGCTGGCTAACGATCTCGTTGCCAAAGGCTATAAGGTGACCAGTTCTCCTGACGGCGCCTACTACTGGGTACAGGCTAACGTTCTGAAAGCGGACAAAATGGATCTGCGTGAATCTCAGGGCTATCTGAAAACTGGCTACGAAGGTGCTGCTGTAGGTGCTGCGCTGGGCGCAGGTATCACCGCGTATAACAGCAACTCTTCCGGTGCCGCGCTGGGCGTGGGTCTGGCGGCTGGTCTGATTGGTATGGCGGCGGATGCCATGGTGGAAGACGTGAACTACACCATGGTGACCGATTTGCAGATCTCTGAGCGTAGCAAAGCAAAAGTCACCACTGATAACATCGCGGCGCTGCGTCAGGGAACATCCGGCGTGAAAGTGCAAACCAGCACCGAGCAGGGCGATCGCGCGAAATATCAGACCCGCGTAGTGTCTAATGCCAACAAAGTTAACCTGAAGTTCGAAGAAGCGAAGCCGGTACTGGAAGCCCAGCTGGCAAAATCAGTCGCAAATATTCTGTAAGTTAAAAAGCCGGGTGGCGTCTTCGCCTTACCCGGCCTACAAAACCCCTGGCCGCCAGCCGTCAGGGGGCAACGGCCTCCCAGGATTTATCCGGGCTGTACGCCGTTAAGGCTGCGGCTTTTTGCTCAGAATCCTTGCCCAGATCGCTCTGATAAACAGTATCATCCTGATTAATCATAAAGCTCATCACACCCGTTTGTCCGTAGCTGACAGGCCAGGCAACCATCGCAAAACCATGGTTTTTATCGGGCAAAATACGGAAGCGATATCCGTGATAGCCCGCGCCGGGCTCTGACGGGCTGAATGCCGGGCCAAGCGGGCTGGGTGCTTCTCCAGGTGTAATAGGCCAGTACAGGCCATCTTTTTTCCCTTTTGAACTGACAATTTTCTGCGCGTACGTCTGGTTCATCTCGTAATAACTTTGCTGCGCGTCCACGTAAGCGTGGAGAGCTTCTATCGCGGCGAGTTCATTACGGCCAATTTCACGGGTCAGGATCTCTTCGGACGCTTCCTTGATATCAAACTGCCAGCCGTTTGCGGTCTTAATAACCGGGATCGGAAGCTGCCAGTCGTTATCACCCACCACCAGATGTGCGATATCACCCTTAGTCACGGTGTTATGCCGGACTTTCCAGTCCCGCAGGAAGCGATCAACGGCGTCAGGATCGACCCCTTCAGGCGGCAGGAAATCGCGCCAGTTTTCCCCGAGCAGTTTGCCCATTGCACCTTCATTTTGCTCGCTGATCGCATTTACCAGCGCGTCGGTCGCTTTGTCCGGAGTGTCGAAATGTTGTTGCGCCTGTGCGATGGCCGACACCATGAGCAACACCATCCCGCTGAGTAATTTAATGTTCATGTCGGCTCCCTTAACGATGACGGATTTCACGGCGTTCAGGCCGTGCGCCAGAGACTTGTCGCTGCGGCTGATTACGCGAGGCAACCTGACGGCTCTGCGCGCCACGCTGCTGCTGAGCTTGCCAGTTCGCGGAGCGGCTATCGTTACCACTCAGGGCATTAGCGCGCGGCTGGCTTGTGCGCTGCTGAGTATTTCGTTGCTGCACATTACGCTGCTGTGCCGTTTGCGATACCCGCTGTTCCTGTCTTTGCGTCGTCGCTTTACGATTTTCTCGCTGCTGAGTGTTGGCCTGTTTCGCGGTTTGCGTTTTGTTGGTGTCGTAGCCCCGATAGTTATTACGCTGAGAAATCTGCTTCAGCTGCTGATTCGACGCCTGACGCTGGGCATCTTTTGTGTCGGTGCGTGCCGTTTGTGGGAAGGTTTTCCCGGTCGATTTTTCCATCTGCGCCATTGCTGCCTGACGCTGGTTATCACGATTAACCGGTTTTTGCTGGGTCGCGCTCAGCCCCGTTGCCGTGTTGGTGGAGTGGAAGCGGTTATTCAGCTGACTATTTGGGTACGGCACCCCTTCACGATAAGCCGGGTTATGCTGCCAGGTACGGTTAGCATCCGTCAGACGCTGGCCGCTGATTTTATTGAAGTTATCGACGTTAATATTGATGTTGTTATCACCGTTACGGTTGTAGCCGCCATGGTGATCCCAGTCATCATCATGATGATGATCCCAATCGTCATCGTCCCAGTCGATGCTACTGAAGATGGCATAGGTGGTTGCCACGCCCAGGCTGAAACCTAAGCCGTTCACGAAACTGTTGCCGAATTGCTCGCCGGTGGTTGGCGGGAGATAGGTTGGCGGATAGGCGGTGTTTGGCCAGGTGCCGTAAACCGTATTCGGGTTATAGGTAGGAACATACACCACCTGCGGATCGGCGGATTCAATCTTGATCACCGTTGGGCTTGTGGTGGTAGTGGTCGTGGTTGTCGACTCGCTGGTGACGGTTTTCGCCGGGGCAGGTTTTGTCTCGGTGGTAACCGTCTGCTGTGGTGTCGATTTTAATGCACCGGTTTGCTGAGCCAGCAAACGCAGACGCTGTACGGAGTCCATCACGTCTTTCGGCTGTGCGAGGAAGGCATCGCCCAGGCTTTGCACCCACGGCGGGTTTTCACCCATCAGCGACATGAGCTGAGGAAACGCCACCAGAGATTTCACGCTGGGATCCCAGGGTTGGCTTGCCACGGCCTGAATGGCAGCATCACCCTGCATTTTGGGGTTGTCCTTCGACCATTGCGCAGCCTGGATAACATTCGCAGGGTAGGTTGATGCCATCAATATTTGCGACAACAGGGCATCAGGATAAAGCGCAATAGGCGCTACCCACTGATCGATTTGCGCGGCACTGTAGGTTGGCGGTGCGACAGGTGCAGTTTGCACGGCTGGCTCTGGTGTGGCAGCAGGAGCGGGTGTGACCGGTTGCTGAGTGACGGGGGCCGGGGTGACAGGGGTTTCCGTTGCACGGCTTTTGACGAACATCACGCCAGACGCGGCAAACAGCCCGGCACTGCATAAAAGGACAAGCAGATGTGGCTTAAAGGGCAACTTCATAAAATGACTCCAACGAGACAAGCGCTGTGCCGTGAGGCGTTTCTGTTGCCGCGAGTATTATTCACCCGTGTCTTACAGTTTTGACTTTTATTGGGAAACCACCCGGAGTGTCCGGATAAAGAGTGTGAGCATTTATTACACAATTATATCTTAAGGTTGAAAAGCCGCTGGGATATGCAGAATGGCTTGCTGTAAATCTGCCAGCCCGGTGTGCTACCACCGCAAGGCAACAAATTAACTGCTTTAAGGCGGTTTTTTTGTGCCCAAAATTCGAATCACCTCCCCGCTATACCATCCTTAACGATTCAGCAAATTTTTTAATGTTGCTTTTTTGTAAACGGATTAACACTGTGCAGAAATCCTGCTATGCTGCCCGACGCGGTATCGGGCATTTACCCTACAAACTGCTGTCTCACAGGAGCGTGAAGAGATTCGCCCACATACACACTGTGTATGCCGCAATATGACAATGAGAGCGAGGAGAACCGTCGTGCTAGAAGAATACCGTAAGCACGTAGCAGAACGTGCCGCCGAGGGAATTGTACCCAAACCTTTAGATGCAACCCAAATGGCCGCGCTCGTCGAGCTGCTGAAGAATCCGCCTAAGGGCGAAGAAGAATTCCTGTTAGATCTGTTGATCAACCGCGTACCGCCTGGCGTAGATGAAGCTGCCTACGTAAAAGCCGGATTCCTTGCTGCCATTGCCAAAGGCGAAGCAACCTCCCCACTGGTGACTCCTGAAAAAGCCATTGAACTGCTCGGCACCATGCAGGGTGGCTACAACATTCATCCGCTGATTGACGCGCTGGATAACGAAAAGCTGGCTCCAATTGCCGCCAAAGCGCTCTCTTCAACGCTGCTGATGTTCGATAACTTCTACGATGTGGAAGAAAAGGCCAAAGCGGGCAACGAATACGCGAAGCAGGTTATGCAGTCCTGGGCTGATGCCGAATGGTTCCTGAACCGTCCTGCACTGGCTGAAAAAATTACCGTCACTGTGTTTAAAGTGACCGGTGAAACCAACACCGATGACCTCTCTCCGGCTCCGGATGCGTGGTCCCGCCCTGACATCCCTCTGCACGCGCTGGCGATGCTGAAAAACGCCCGTGAAGGTATCGAGCCGGATCAACCTGGCGTGGTTGGCCCAATCAAGCAGATTGAAGCCCTTCAGAAGAAAGGTTTCCCGCTGGCCTACGTGGGCGACGTTGTGGGTACCGGTTCTTCCCGTAAATCTGCAACCAACTCCGTGCTGTGGTTCATGGGCGATGATATCCCTCATGTGCCGAACAAACGCGGTGGCGGCCTGTGCCTGGGCGGCAAAATTGCCCCTATCTTCTTCAACACCATGGAAGATGCTGGCGCACTGCCAATTGAAGTGGACGTGAACAACCTGAACATGGGTGACGTGATTGACGTTTATCCGTTCAAAGGTGAAGTGCGTAACCACGAAACCAACGAGCTGCTGGCAAGCTTTGAGCTGAAAACCGATGTTCTGGTCGACGAAGTCCGCGCTGGTGGCCGTATTCCGCTGATCATTGGCCGTGGCCTGACCACCAAAGCGCGTGAAGCGCTGGGTCTGCCGCACTCCGACGTATTCCGTCAGGCGAAAGACGTGGCGGAAAGCAACCGTGGTTTCTCTCTGGCACAGAAGATGGTTGGCCGCGCGTGCGGCGTAACCGGCATTCGCCCGGGTGCGTACTGCGAGCCGAAGATGACTTCCGTAGGCTCTCAGGATACCACTGGCCCAATGACCCGTGACGAACTGAAAGACCTGGCGTGCCTGGGCTTCTCTTCTGACCTGGTGATGCAGTCCTTCTGTCACACTGCGGCCTATCCGAAGCCGGTTGACGTAACCACACACCACACGCTGCCAGACTTCATCATGAACCGCGGCGGTGTGTCCCTGCGTCCGGGTGATGGCGTTATTCACTCCTGGCTGAACCGTATGCTGCTGCCAGATACCGTGGGTACCGGTGGTGATTCTCATACCCGTTTCCCGATTGGTATCTCCTTCCCGGCGGGCTCTGGTCTGGTGGCGTTTGCTGCTGCGACCGGGGTGATGCCGCTGGATATGCCGGAATCCGTTCTGGTGCGCTTCAAAGGCAAAATGCAGCCGGGTATCACCCTGCGCGACCTGGTTCACGCCATCCCGCTGTATGCTATCAAACAAGGCCTGCTGACCGTTGAGAAGAAAGGTAAGAAAAACATCTTCTCTGGTCGCATCCTGGAAATTGAAGGTCTGCCGGACCTGAAAGTAGAACAGGCGTTCGAACTGACTGATGCCTCCGCTGAGCGTTCCGCTGCGGGCTGTACCATCAAGCTGAATCAGGCGCCAATCGAAGAGTACCTGACCTCTAACATCGTACTGCTGAAGTGGATGATCGCAGAAGGTTACGGCGATCGTCGTACGCTGGAACGTCGTGTTCAGGGTATGGAGAAATGGCTGGCGGATCCGCAGCTGCTGGAAGCCGATGCTGATGCAGAATATGCGGCAGTGATCGACATCGATCTGGCGGATATCAAAGAGCCAATCCTGTGTGCACCAAACGATCCGGACGATGCTCGTCTGCTCTCTGACGTTCAGGGTGATAAGATCGACGAAGTGTTCATCGGTTCTTGTATGACCAACATCGGTCACTTCCGTGCTGCCGGTAAGCTGCTGGATACCCATAAAGGCCAGCTGCCAACCCGTCTGTGGGTGGCTCCGCCAACCCGTATGGATGCCGCTCAGCTGACTGAAGAAGGTTACTACAGCGTGTTCGGTAAGAGCGGTGCGCGTATCGAAATCCCTGGCTGTTCCCTGTGTATGGGTAACCAGGCGCGTGTAGCAGACGGTGCGACGGTAGTCTCTACCTCTACCCGTAACTTCCCGAACCGCCTGGGGACTGGCGCTAACGTTTATCTGGCCTCTGCGGAGCTGGCGGCGGTTGCCGCGCTGATTGGCAAACTGCCAACCCCGGAAGAGTACCAGACTTATATTGCTCAGGTTGATAAGACTGCGGTGGATACCTATCGCTATCTGAACTTCGACCAGCTGTCTCAGTACACCGAGAAAGCTGACGGCGTTATCTTCCAGACGGCAGTATAAACAGCAAAACCGTCTCTACGAGACGGTTTTTAGTGTTTGCACCCTCTCCCACGGGAGAGGGACGGGGTGAGGGCATCAGGCCGCAGGGTCTTGCTCTCACCTTTTTATTTTCATTCCTCCCACCTCTCACGCTTTTTTTCTTCCTCGCTGCTGCGATAATTACCTTAATGGCTTTGCAGAGGAAAACACTATGGATTACGAATTTCTGCGCGACATCACCGGAGTGGTGAAAGTGCGTATGTCGATGGGCCACGAAGCCGTAGGACACTGGTTTAACGAAGAGGTGAAAGAGAATCTCGCGCTTCTTGATGAAGTTGAACAGGCGGCAAATACGGTGAAAGGCAGTGAGCGCTCCTGGCAACGCGCCGGGCATGAATACACGCTGTGGATGGACGGTGAAGAGGTTATGGTCCGTGCCAACCAGCTTGAATTCTCGGGTGACGAGATGGAAGAGGGGATGAGCTACTATGATGAAGAGAGTCTGTCGCTGTGCGGCGTTGAAGACTTCCTGAAGGTGGTGGCGGCATACCGCGAGTTCATGAAACAGAAATAGCACACCGGAGCGTCCTTGCTCCTTGCGTCTCTTACATGGCCGGAATGTTACGGCCATAGTAGATTTCGCGCATCTCTTTCCAGATAAGGTCGGTGATGGCCTTACGCTCTTCGTCGCTCAGGTCTTCCGGTTTGGTGTGGAACATGTAGTGCTTAAGGTCAAACTCCTTAAGCAACATTTTGGTATGGAAGATATTTTCCTGGTACACATTCACGTCCACCATGTCATACAGCGCTTTCATGTCCTCGGACATAAAGTTCTGAATGGAATTGATCTCGTGGTCGATAAAGTGCTTCATGCCATTGATATCACGGGTAAAACCTCGTACGCGATAGTCAATGGTCACGATATCGGATTCCAGTTGATGGATTAAGTAGTTCAGCGCATTCAGCGGTGAAATCACACCGCAGGTCGACACTTCGATATCGGCGCGGAAGGTACACAGCCCGCCTTCAGGATGGCTTTCCGGGTAGGTGTGCACGCAGATGTGGCTTTTATCGAGGTGAGCCACCACCACCTCTGGCAGCGGGCCAGGGTGTTCGGTTTTGTCTATAAGCTGCGGGTCGACCGGCTCTTCGCTGACCAGGATAGTCACGCTCGCACCCTGAGGGTCGTAATCCTGGCGTGCAATATTCAGGATATTCGCGCCAATGATAGAGCAGGTTTCTGACAGGATCTCCGTCAGACGATTGGCGTTGTAGAGTTCATCAATATAGGCGATATACCCATCACGCTCTTCTGCTGTTTTGGCATAGCAGATATCGTAAATACAAAAACTCAGGCTTTTTGTCAGGTTGTTAAAGCCATGCAGTTTAAGCTTTTTCAATTAGTTCACCCCCTGAGAGGACAACGCGTCTTGCAGATACTGTGGTAAGGCAAACGCGGCGGTGTGGACTGCCGGATTGTAATATCGGCACTGAAGACCGGCCTGGTGGAAACGGGCCTGAATGATTTCGGTGGAGAGATGGCGCAGCACTTCGTTATCCGTTGCCCAGGCGAAGGTCATAATCCCGCCGTAGTAAGTCGGAATCGCGGCCTGATAGAAACTGACATCGCCAAAATAGGTGCTTAACTTGCGGTGGCTGTCGATGGCTTCATCCTGTTGCAGGAAGCAGACGCCATTCTGCGCCACGAAGATCCCGCCGGGCTTAAGGCAACGTTTGCAGCCTTCGTAAAAGGATGAGGTAAACAGCGATGCGCCCGGGCCGATTGGGTCGGTGCAGTCAGAGATGATCACATCAAAGGTTTGTGTGGTCTGGTTAACAAAGTTAACCCCATCGTCAATCACCAGACTAAAGCGCGGATCGTCATAGCTGCCAGCATTATGATTGGGCAGATACTGGCGGCAGAAAGAGACAACGCCTGCGTCGATTTCCACCATGGTGATGGATTCGACAGATTTATGGCGGGAGACTTCACGCAGCATGGCGCCATCACCCCCGCCGATAATCAGAACGTGTTTTGCCTGTCCGTGTGCCAGCAGCGGTACGTGGGTCATCATCTCGTGATAGATAAACTCGTCACGCTCGGTGGTTTGCACCACGCCGTCCAGCGCCATCACGCGGCCAAAAGCAGCGTTTTCGAAAATGATCAGATCCTGATGATCGGTTTTCTCATGATAAAGCACGTTATCAACGGCAAAGTACTGACCAAACTGATCATGCAGTGTTTCATGCCACAACGCGTTGTCGGCCATAAGCAGACGCCTCCTTTGTTAACATCCGTTTTCCCACGAAAAATGAGCAAAACATGATAGCTAACTATAACCGTGCTTGCACGGCTATAGGGTCAACAAGGGGCGTCGGGGAGGTTATTTTACGTAGGCGAGCAGGCTAAGGGAGTCGCGAGCCAGCGCTTTGCATTTCTTTGCAGTGGGAATGCCAATGCCGCTTAAATCGCGGTAGCTGTCTTCACCGAGCGCCTTCATGTCAAAGCTGTCGTAGTTGCTGAGATCCCACTGGTTCTGCTGGGCAAAAAAGACCAGTGCGCGACGAATCTGCCCGTTGGGTAAATTCTGGTAACCACAATCATTTTTCAGGAATACAAAAACCGCCGTTAAATCGGCCATATCTTCTGCTTCATTTTCACTCAGCGCATAACTGTTCGCACACATAGCCATCAGGCTGCCGAACAAAATTGTCCTGAAAAACGTCTTCATTGCTTCTACCACTGCGTCACGGAAAATTAACGTTAGCATACTTGATGCCAGGGCGACGATCTTTATTATTGCCGCTTTGCTTGACCTTCCGGTAAGGGGAGGGTTTATGCTCAAAATATCGCCTGCTGGATATAAGGAAATGAACATGCAACGTCGTGATTTTTTAAAGTATTCCGTCGCACTGGGGGTTGCCAGCGCATTACCGCTGTGGAGCCGCGCAGTTTTTGCCGCCGACAGGCCCGCCTTACCCATCCCTGACCTGCTCACCGCGGATGCACGCAGCCGCATCCAGCTTGTCGTTCAGTCAGGTAAAACCACCTTTGGTGAGCATACTGCGACAACCTGGGGGTATAACGGCAATCTGCTCGGCCCTGCGATTCAGTTACGCAGAGGAAAAGCGGTTACTGTAGACATCCACAATACGCTGGCGGAAGAGACAACATTGCATTGGCACGGTCTGGAAGTCCCGGGTGAAGTGGATGGCGGGCCGCAGGGGGTGATTAAAGCCGGCGGTAAGCGCAGCGTCACCTTTACCCCGGACCAGCCTGCGGCGACCTGCTGGTTCCACCCGCATCAGCACGGCAAAACCGGACGGCAGGTTGCGATGGGCCTGGCGGGGCTGGTGCTCATTGAAGATGACGAAAGTCGCCTGCTACGCCTGCCAAAACAGTGGGGCATCGACGATGTGCCGGTGATTGTGCAGGACAAAAAGTTCACCTCAGACGGACAAATTGATTACCAACTGGACGTGATGAGCGCGGCGGTAGGTTGGTTTGGCGATACGCTACTGACCAACGGTGCGATTTACCCGCAGCACGCTGCGCCGAAGGGCTGGCTGCGTTTACGCCTGCTTAATGGCTGTAACGCGCGTTCGCTGAATTTTGCTGCCAGCGATAAACGCCCGCTGTATGTGGTGGCGAGCGATGGCGGCCTGTTGCCTGAGCCGGTGAAGGTTAACGAATTACCGATGCTGATGGGCGAACGTTTTGAAGTGCTGGTGGATATCAGTGATGGCAAGGCGTTTGACCTGGTGACCCTGCCGGTAAGCCAGATGGGCATGGCCGTTGCGCCATTTGATAAGCCGCATCCGGTGCTGCGCATTCAGCCGCTTAAGGTCACGGCGTCGGGCATCTTGCCGGATACCCTGGTGAAGGTGCCTGCGTTGCCTGCGCTTGAGGGGCTAACTCAGCGCAAGCTTCAGCTCTCGATGGATCCGATGCTCGACATGATGGGGATGCAGGCCCTGATGACAAAATATGGCAATCAGGCGATGGCCGGAATGCATCACGGGCAGATGATGGGCCATATGAACATGGATCACGGCAGCATGGGCGGAATGGGGAAAATGAACCATGGGGGCCAGGGTTTTGACTTCCATAACGCCAATATGATCAACGGCAAAGCGTTCGATATGAATACGCCGATGTTTGCAGCCACAAAAGGGCAGTTTGAGCGTTGGGTGATTTCCGGTGAAGGCGACATGATGCTGCACCCGTTCCATATTCACGGCACGCAGTTCCGTATTCTCTCAGAGAATGGTAAAGCGCCAGAGGCGCATCGTTCCGGCTGGAAAGACACGGTGCGGGTTGAAGGTGGAGTGAGCGAAGTGCTGGTGAAGTTCGCGCACGACGCGCCGAAGGAGTTCGCCTATATGGCGCACTGCCATCTACTGGAACATGAAGATACGGGGATGATGCTCGGATTTACCGTATAAAAAAAGCCGGGTGGCGGCAGCGCCTTACCCGGCAATAAAGGTGCGGCCTGATGCCCTCACCCTGGCCCTCTCCCACAGGGAGAGGGAACAAACACTAAAAACGGCAACTTTCGTTGCCGTTTTGCTTTTATTTTGCGTCATCCGGCAATGCATACGCGACGATATAGTCGCCCATCTTCGTGCCAAACGAACCATGACCCCCCGCAGAGATGACAACATACTGCTTTCCATTCACTTCATAGGTCATCGGTGTTGCCTGTCCGCCTGCTGGCAGACGGCCTTGCCACAGTTTCTCACCGTTGGTCATGTTGTACGCGCGCAGGTAGTTATCTGCGGTTGCCGCGATGAACAGCACGTTACCGGCGGTAGAGATTGGGCCACCCAGCATTGGCATCCCCATATTGAACGGCACAGGAACTGGCATCGGGAACGGCATACTGTCCTGAGGCGTACCAATACGTTTCTTCCAGACAACCTGGTTAGTTTTCAGATCCAGACCGGAGATATAACCCCAGGCAGGCTGTTTACACGGCAGGCCAAACGGCGACAGGAACGGGTTCAGGGTTACGCCAAACGGCACGCCATACTGCGGCTGAATACCGGATTCGGTCCCGGTACCTTTCGCGTCTTTCGGCGGTTCGATTGGGTTACCCGGGCCACGTGGGATCAGTTTAGAGACAAACGGCAGCGCCATTGGGTTGGCAATCGCCACCTGGCGGTTCGGGTCAACGGAGATCCCGCCCCACTCGAACATCCCCAGGTTACCCGGGAAGACCAGTGTGCCCTGCTCAGAAGGTGGTGTGAAGATACCTTCGTAGCGCAGCTGATGGAACATCACGCGACAGACCAGCTGGTCAAACATGGTGGCACCCCACATGTCTGCGCCGCTCAG
Source organism: Enterobacter soli ATCC BAA-2102 (assembly GCF_001654845.1). GTDB lineage: Bacteria > Pseudomonadota > Gammaproteobacteria > Enterobacterales > Enterobacteriaceae > Enterobacter > Enterobacter soli. Next base: position 83,954 of record NZ_LXES01000026.1, read on the forward strand.
GTCTTTCTTCGGACGGAAGCTCAGGTCAGAGAACGGCTGCGTTTTGCTGACGTAATCGCCTTTTGCTGCTCCCTGCGGAACCGGTTTTTCCGGCGCAGGAACAACCAGCTTACCGTTGCTGCGATCCAGGACGAAGATGTTACCGGTTTTCGCTGGCGCATAAATCACCGGAACGGTTTTGCCGTTAACGGTAATGTCGGCAAGCGTCGGCTGGGATGGCATATCCATATCCCACAGATCGTGATGAACGGTCTGGTAGCTCCATGCCAGTTTACCGGTGGTCGCGTTCAGCGCCACGATAGCGCTCGCGTAACGCTCCTGCTCTGGTGTGCGATTGCCACCCCAGATATCCGGCGTGGTCACACCCATTGGCAGGTAGACCAGATCCAGCTTCGCGTCATACGCGGCCGGTGCCCAGGAGTTTGGTGAGTTAAAGGTAAAGGTATGTTCGTCCGACGGGATCGCGTTTGGATCTTTCGCGCCCGGATCGAAGGCCCACAGCAGTTTACCGGTGTTCACGTCAAAACCACGGATAACGCCAGAGGTTTCGCGGGTAGAGAAGTTATCCGTTACCGAACCGGCAATCACGATAGTTTTATCGGTGATGATCGGCGGCGAGGTCGGTTCATACAGACCTGGCGTGGTATCCGGCATGTTGGTTTGCAGATTCAGGACACCTTTGTTGGCAAAGGTTTCGCACAGCTTGCCTGTTTCGGCGTTAACCGCAAACAGTCGACCATCGTTCACCGGCAGCATAATGCGGCGCGGACAGTCGGCAATGACTTCCGGGCTGGCATTATCGGCACGCGCTTCGTGGTAAGAAACACCACGGCAGGTCACATGCTGGAATGACGGGTTAGAGTTGAGCTGTGGATCGAAGTGCCATTTCTCTTTACCGGTGGCCGCATCAAGCGCGAACAGACGCTGGTGCGCGGTACACAGATAAAGCATGTTGCCAACTTTAATTGGCGTCACTTCGTTGGTCAGTTCACCCGGATCGTTAGGCATCTTCACATCGCCGGTACGGAAGACCCAGGCTTCTTTCAGATCCTTCACGTTGTCGGCGTTAATTTGCTTCAGTGGAGAGTAACGCTGACCTTCCTGATTACGACCATAGGCAGGCCAGTCGCTATCGGCAACCTGAGAGATAGCTGCGGCAGGCGTGGATTCCGTGTTCAGCGTGCCTTTAATCTCCTGTGGGTCGTTGAAGCCAGCCCAGGTGAGGATGCCACCGCTGATAAGCAGGGTAATCACCAGTGCGGCGACTGCGCCACTGGAAGGGACAATCAGGCGACGCCAGACAAACGGCAGGATCAGCCAGATACCAAAGAACACGAGGATGTCGCTGCGCGGCGTCAGTGCCCAGAAGTCAAAACCGACTTCCCAGACGCCCCAGATCATAGTGGCAAGAAGGAGTGCGGCATACAGCCACAGTGCGGATTGTTTTCTACGCAACAGCAGGATGGTTACGCCAACCATAACCAGACCCGCAATTGGATAGTACCAGGAGCCGCCAAGGGCGACCAGCCAGACGCCACCGATCAACAAATACAGCGCGCAGAAAGCTGCGAACGCCGCTGTTAATGTCACCAGTAGACGCGACTGTTGAGTTTTTGTTTCAGCCATAGAAAAGTACTCGTCAGTTTTGTTAATTATTTGCTAGCAATTAATTATAGGTATTAACAAGTGTGATCGGAATCACAAAATTTGCTTTTTATAACTCATACGCCAGGGCTAACCATTTGCTGTTATAATGGCTGGCTTGTGAATCGATGCCGGACGCAGATTCATCCGCATTGAGCGATTTTTATTAAAATCATATGGTTAGTAATATGAAACATACTGTTGAAGTGATGATCCCGGAAGCGGAGATCAAAGCGCGTATCGCCGAATTGGGTCGTCAAATCACCGAACATTACAAAGACAGCGGCAGCGAAATGGTGCTGGTTGGTTTGTTGCGTGGCTCTTTTATGTTCATGGCAGACCTGTGCCGTGAAGTTCAGGTGTCACATGAGGTCGATTTTATGACCGCCTCCAGCTACGGCAGCGGCATGTCCACAACCCGTGATGTGAAAATCCTTAAAGACCTGGATGAAGATATTCGTGGCAAAGATGTGTTGATCGTTGAAGACATCATCGACTCCGGCAACACGCTCTCTAAAGTGCGCGAGATCCTGAGCCTGCGTGAACCAAAATCCCTGGCGATTTGTACCCTGCTGGATAAACCTACCCGTCGTGAAGTGCAGGTGCCGGTTGAGTTTGTAGGTTTCTCTATCCCTGACGAATTCGTGGTGGGTTACGGTATCGACTACGCCCAGCGTTATCGCCATCTGCCGTATGTCGGCAAAGTGGTGCTGCTGGACGAGTAATACTCGTTGGATGCGGGCTGATGCCCTCACCCCGACCCTCTCCCACAGGGAGAGGGAGAAAAGCCCTGCGGGGCTTTTTTTATTTATGGTTTACGTGCTTGAGTTTGAGGTTGGCAATGCCGGACCGATAGCGCTGTTCCAGCGTTTCGCGGTTGGTGGCGGTCACTTCCAGGTTACGCAGTAACCCGTCATGAATACCGTACGCCCAGCCGTGAATGGATACCTTCTGCCCACGTTTCCAGGCAGATTGCATAATCGTGGAGTGGCCCAGGTTATAAACCTGTTCCATCACGTTCAGCTCGCACAGGGTGTCAAGACGGCGTTCTGGCGGCATTTCGCCGAGCAGTGAGCTATGTTTGAACCAGATATCGCGGATGTGCAGCAGCCAGTTGTCGATTAAGCCCAGCTCCGGATTTTCTACCGCCGCCTGGACGCCGCCGCAGCCGTAGTGGCCGCAAATGATGATGTGCTCGACTTCCAGTACATCAACGGCATACTGAACAACTGAGAGACAGTTAAGATCCGTGTGAATGACCAGGTTGGCCACGTTACGGTGAACGAATAATTCGCCCGGTTCGAGGCCGGTCAGACGCTCTGCCGGAACGCGGCTATCGGAACATCCAATCCATAGAAAGCGCGGGTTTTGCGCTTGTGCCAGTTTCCCGAAAAATCCCGGGTCTTCTTCAACCAGCATCTTTGACCATAGTGCATTGTTGCTGATGAGTGTATCTATGTCATTCATGGACGATAACGGCCTGTAACCAAGTAATTGCGTTGCGCTACTATAGGGTAACCCGACTTTTAATGAAACCACACAACGTGTGTCAGAACTATAGGTAAGTCTAATTCATGGCGATTGCACTGGAGCTTGAACAGCTTAAAAAAACCTATCCGGGCGGCGTTCAGGCGCTGCGCGGAATAGATCTCAAAGTAGAGGCGGGTGATTTCTATGCGCTTCTGGGGCCGAATGGCGCAGGGAAATCCACTACCATCGGGATTATCAGTTCTCTGGTGAACAAGTCATCCGGCAGGGTGAGCGTGTTTGGTTACGACCTGCAAAAAGATGTCGTTAACGCCAAGCGCCAGCTCGGGCTGGTGCCGCAGGAGTTCAACTTTAACCCTTTCGAAACCGTACAACAGATCGTAGTGAACCAGGCGGGTTACTACGGCGTTGAGCGCAAAGACGCGCTTGAGCGCAGCGAAAAGTACCTCAAACAGCTCGATCTGTGGGAAAAACGTAACGAACGTGCGCGGATGTTATCCGGCGGGATGAAGCGTCGTTTGATGATTGCGCGCGCGCTGATGCATGAACCAAAACTGTTGATCCTCGATGAACCAACCGCCGGTGTGGACATCGAACTTCGTCGCTCAATGTGGGGGTTCCTGAAAGATCTTAACGATAAAGGCACCACCATTATTCTGACGACCCACTATCTCGAAGAAGCCGAAATGCTCTGTCGCAATATCGGTATCATCCAGAACGGGGAGCTGGTGGAAAACACCTCGATGAAAGATCTGCTTTCTAAGCTGAAATCAGAAACCTTTATCCTCGACCTGGCGCCGAAAAGCCCGCTGCCAAAACTGGAAGGGTATCAATATCGTCTGGTCGATACCTCGACGCTGGAAGTGGAAGTGCTACGCGAGCAGGGGATCAACAGTGTGTTCGCCCAGTTGAGTGCGCAGGGCGTGCAGGTGTTAAGTATGCGTAACAAAGCCAACCGACTGGAAGAGCTGTTTGTCTCTCTGGTTCATGAGAAACAAGGAGACAAGGCATGACGCATCTTTACTGGGTCGCGCTGAAAAGCATCTGGGCAAAAGAGATTAATCGTTTTATGCGCATCTGGGTGCAAACCCTGGTGCCGCCGGTGATCACCATGACGCTGTACTTCATCATTTTCGGCAACCTGATTGGTTCGCGAATTGGTGAAATGCACGGCTTCACCTATATGCAGTTTATCGTTCCGGGCCTGATCATGATGGCGGTGATCACCAACGCCTATGCCAACGTTGCGTCATCGTTCTTTAGCGCCAAGTTCCAGCGCAACATTGAAGAACTGTTGGTGGCACCAGTACCCACGCATGTGATTATTGCCGGTTACGTGGGCGGTGGCGTGGCGCGTGGTCTGTGCGTGGGGATCCTGGTCACGGCGATTTCGCTGTTCTTTGTCCCGTTCCAGGTGCATTCATGGCTGTTTGTCGCGCTGACACTGCTGTTGACGGCGATCCTGTTCTCGCTGGCCGGTCTGCTAAATGCCGTCTTCGCCAAGACGTTTGATGACATCAGCCTGATCCCGACTTTCGTGCTGACGCCGCTGACCTATCTGGGCGGGGTGTTCTACTCCCTGACGCTGCTGCCGCCGTTCTGGCAAGCGCTGTCGCACCTGAACCCGATCGTGTACATGATTAGCGGTTTCCGCTTTGGCTTCCTCGGCATTACCGATGTGCCGCTGTTTACCACCGTTGCGGTGCTGGTGGTGTTTATCATCGCCTTCTACATGCTGTGTTGGTATCTGATCCAGCGCGGGCGCGGCCTGCGCAGCTAACCTTCAGCCCGGCGACAATCCGTTGCCGGGCGCTTTTCTTTGACTGTTATCACCGTAAGCTAACCTTCACTGAGCTAAACTACTCGCCTGCTAAGGAGGGAGTTATGCTGGGATGGGTCATCACCTGCCACGATGAACAGGCGCAGGACATGTTGTTAAAGCTCGAAGCCCGTTTTGGGCCGCTGGTGCAATGCCGTGCGGTGAATTACTGGCGCGGACTAAGTACCAACATGCTCAGCAGAATGATGTGCGATGCCCTGCATGAAACCGACTCTGGCGACGGCGTTATCTTTTTGACGGATAAATCGGGTGCGGCCCCTTATCGCTCTGCGGCATTGATGAGTCACAAGCACGATTGCTGCGAAGTTATCTCCGGAATTAGCCTGCCGTTGCTGGAAGTCATGTACCCGCAGCGGGAAACTCTCAGCAGCGCCGAATTTCGTCATGCTATCGTGGCGCAAGGTTTACCTGGCGTCAGTAGCTTGTGGCATCAGCAACAGAAAAATCCTCCTTTCATCCTGCATCACGGCCTGTATAAGAATTAAACATTGGTATTGATGTCTCTTTTGCTACAATGACATCAGTTTTTTCGTATCGATAACGATCCAATGCTAACGCGTCTACTATTCCTGCTGCTGTTGTTGTTCGTTTCCGGCATCAGTTCTGCCAGTTTATTAAGTCAGCAAAGACTGCCTGCTCAGTACATGCAAACCACCGAAGATGCGGCGATCTGGGCGCAGGTTGGAAATGACGTGGTCAACGTTGGCAACGTGCGTGAAGGGCAGATCCTGGCCGTGGTACCTGCTGCGGCAGATTACTATGAGTTCCGCTTCGGTTTCGGCACGGGTTTTATCGATAAGGAGCACCTGGAGCCGGTTCAGGGCAAGATGCGCGTTGAAGATGGCCTGGGCGATCTCAATAAACCGCTCAGTAATCAAAATCTGGTCACCTGGAAAGACACGCCGGTTTATAACGCTGCCGACAACAGCAGCGCGCCTTTCGGGACGTTAAGCGCTAATCTCCGCTACCCGATCCTGAGTAAACTTAAAGACCGCCTGAACCAGACCTGGTTTCAGATCCGCATCGGTAATCGCCTGGCGTGGGTAAGCAGTCTGGATGCGCAGGAAGATAACGGCATCCCTATTCTGACCTACCATCACATTCTGCGTGATGAAGAAAATACGCGCTTTCGCCACACTTCTACCACCACCAGCCTTCGCGCATTTAGCAACCAGATGGCCTGGCTGCGCGATCAGGGTTACACCACGCTGACGATGTACCAGGTTGAAGGGTATATCCGCAACAAAATAAATCTGCCAGCACGCGCGGTGGCTATCACCTTTGATGATGGCCTGAAATCGGTCAGCCGTTATGCCTATCCGATCCTGAAAGAGTACGGGTTCAATGCTACGGCGTTCATCATCTCCTCGCGTATTAAACGTCAGCCGCAGAAATGGGCACCCAAGTCGTTGCAGTTTATGAGTGTGTCGGAACTAAAAGGTATTCAGGATGTATTTGATATTCAGTCCCATACCCATTTTCTGCACCGCGTCGATGACAACAAACACCCGATATTACTGAGCCGTAGCTATCATGTGATCTTGTTTGATTTTCAGCGATCCCGACGGGATCTGGCACAGTTCAACCCGCATGTGCTTTATCTTTCTTACCCGTTTGGGGGATACAACGATAACGCGGTGAAAGCGGCAAATGACGCCGGTTTTCATCTGGCGGTCACGACGGTGAAAGGGAAGGTAAAACCGGGGGATAATCCGTTCTTACTCAAGCGTCTATATATCTTAAGAACGGATTCTCTGGAGACCATGTCGCGGCTGATCAGCAATCAGCCGCAGGGGTAACAGCTATCAGGCAACCTGAACCGGGATCGCTTTCGCGGTACGTTTCATGTCGTTGTCGCCTTCGAAATAGGCGACTTTTGGCTGCCAGCGGCGCGCTTCTTCGTCAGACATCATGACGAAGCTTGCGATAATCACGATATCACCCACGTCAGCACAGTGCGCGGCAGCGCCGTTGACGGAGATGATTTTGGAACCGCGTTCAGCGGCGATGGCGTAAGTAGAGAAGCGTTTGCCGTTGTTCACGTTCCAGATATCAATCGCTTCGTTTTCAAGAATACCCGCCGCATCGAGGAAATCCTGATCGATCGCGCAGGAGCCTTCATAGTGCAGGTCGGCCTGAGTCACTTTCACACGGTGAAGCTTACCTTGCAGCATTTTGCGAATCATTACGTCTACCTTTCATCGTTCGTTACCCCCTCTCGTGAGAGGGGAGGGTGATAAAATTACGCCAGCTCAACCACTTTATTGTCGATAAGACGCGCCTGTCCCAGCCATGCTGCCACCAGGATAACGGCCCGTTTGCTGGACTCGGTCAGCTCCAACAGGGTATCGGCATCGCGGATCTGCACATCGTCAGAGCGGAAGCCTTTATCGTTAAGCGCCTGTTCGGCCAGAGCGATAATCTCTTCTGCGGTCAGCTCTTTCGCCAGCAGTTGCTCAGCCATGGTGTTCATGACCTTGCTCACGCCCGGCGCGATTTTACGCTGGTCAGCGGTTAAGTAACCGTTGCGGGAGCTCAGCGCCAGGCCATCTTTTGCACGCACAATCGGCACGCCAACGATTTCAATGTCGTAACCCATATCCGCAACCATCTTGCGGATCAGTGCCAGCTGCTGGAAGTCTTTCTCACCAAAGCAGGCGATATCTGGCTGTACCAGGTTGAAAAGCTTGCTGACGATGGTTGAGACGCCACGGAAATGACCCGGACGGCTTGCACCTTCCAGCATGGTCGAAATCCCCGGGACATCCACGTAGGTCGCTTCTTCTGTCCCCTGTGGGTACACATCGGCAGGTGCCGGAGAGAAGACGATGTCTGTATGGCGTTTCTTCAGTTTTTCGCAATCTTCCTGAAGGGTGCGCGGGTAGCGCGCCAGGTCGTCAGCGCGGTCAAACTGCATTGGGTTAACGAAAATACTGACCACCACGATGTCTGCACGGGCTCTCGCCTCATCGACCAGCTTCATGTGGCCGTCATGCAGGTTGCCCATGGTGGGGACCAGTGCGATACGTTTACCTTCCTGACGTGCTCTGCGGATATGCTGGCGCAGCAGCGGCAGGGTTTCAATGATTAGCACAACGAGACTCCTTAATGGAAACTGTGTTCTTCACCCGGATACACACCGGATTCAACGTCGGCAATATACTGCCTGACTGCCGCGCGCATGTCGCCCGCATCGGTCAGGAAATTTTTGGCAAATTTAGGGATATGTCCACCCGTAATGCCAAACGCGTCATGCATGACCAGGATCTGACCATCGGTGACGTTGCCTGCGCCAATACCGATAACCGGAATGGAGAGCGCCTCGGTAATGCGTTTTGCCAGCTCGACAGGAACGCACTCCAGCACCAGTAGCTGCGCCCCCGCGGCTTCCAGCGCCACGGCATCATCAAACAGCGTCTGCGCGGCATCGCCACGGCCTTGTACTTTGTAACCGCCAAAGATGTTAACCGACTGCGGCGTCAGGCCCAGGTGCCCGCACACGGGTACGGCACGCTCGGTCAGCATTTTCACGGTGTCCACAAGCCAGGCACCGCCTTCGATTTTGACCATATTGGCGCCCGCGCGCATCACTGCCGCTGCATTTTCAAACGCCTGCTCAGGTGTGGCATAGGCCATAAACGGCAGGTCGGAAAGAAGCAGACAAGCTGGTGCACCACGACGCACAGCGCGGGTGTGGTAAGCAATATCCTCTACCGTTACCGGCAGGGTGGAATCATGTCCCTGTACCGTCATCCCTAACGAGTCTCCGACCAGCATGACGTTGATCCCTTCTTCGGCAAACAGTTTGGCGAAGCTGTAGTCATATGCAGTGATGGTAGCGAAGCGTCTCTTTTCCTGTTTGCATTTTTGCAGCAAGGAGATGGTGGTTGGTTTCATACGGTTTCCTGATAGCCAAAGCGAATCTTTGCGCATTCTATCAGTAACATTCGAGGGAACAATGATTTTAGGCAATCGATTAACCACAATTGTTTAGCGGTTAATCGATAAAAAAACGAGGTTACCAGCGGGCGGGTTTTTCCGCGTTAAGGCTTTCCAGAACGGCTTTCAGGGAAATGCCATCGGGGAAGGTCAGGTCAGGGGCAACTTCAAACAGCGGCCAGAGCATAAACCCGCGGTTTTTCATATCGTAATGCGGCACTGTCAGACGTTCAGTGGTAATAACATCATGGCCGAACAGCATGATATCGAGATCCAGCGTCCGCGGCCCCCAGCGTTCGGCTTTGCGCACACGACCCTGCTGCAATTCGATTCGCTGGGTGTTGTCCAGCAGCGTTTCGGCGGTAAGGGCGGTTTCCAGCACCACGGCGGCATTCAGGTAATCGGGTTGATCCTGCGGCCCTAGCGGTGGCGTGCGGTAGAACGAGGATACCGCGATGATGCGGCTTTCCGGGATCTCGCCCAGCGCCTGAACGGCAGCATTCACCTGCTCCAGTGGAGAGGCGAGATTGCTGCCGATGGCGATATACGCAAGGGTCATGCCGTGCCTTCGCGACGTGGCGCGCGCTTACGCGGGCGACGGTGGCGACGACGTGGTTCTGGCTCTTCATCCAGACTGGTCAGCATCCCTTTTTGCTCTGGCGGTGCAGAGACCTGGAATTCGCCCCACCACTGTGCCAGGCGTTGCAATTCCTGATTCTTCTCAACTTCAGCGCGCAGGGATAACAGGTCGAACGCGGCGCGGAACTTAGGATGCTCCATCAGCTTCCAGGCGCGTTTACCCTGACGACGGGACATACGCAGCTGAAGCTGCCAGATATCACGCACCAGCGTGGTAATGCGTTTTGGAATGGCCAGCGTCCGGCAGCCTTCGTCCAGCACGTCATTTGCGGCCAGCGCAAACGCATCGTAATAGGCCAGACCGCTTTCCTGGGCAATCTTCTGCGCGGTTTCCAGTAACGGATACCAGAACATTGCGGCAAACAGGAACGCCGGGTTCACGCGCATATCATTGTGAATGCGGGTGTCAGTATTCTTCAGCACCTGCGCAATAATGCGCTCCATCGGGCTGTCGCCATTTTCCGTGAAGTAACGGGTAATGGTCGGGAACAGCGGCTGGAACAGGCTGTATTCGCGCAGCAGGTTGTAGGTTTCGAACCCGTAACCGGCTTGCAGCAGTTTCAGTGCTTCTTCAAACAGGCGTGCAGGCGGGACATCGTTAATCAGCGTTGCCAGGCGCGGGATCGGCTCACCGGTTTCCGGGCTGATACGCATATTCAGCTTGGCAGCAAAACGTACGGCACGCAGCATTCGCACCGGATCTTCACGGTAGCGTGTTTCTGGCGTACCGATCAGGCGAATCAGACCGGCTTTCAGGTCCTGCATTCCACCCACGTAATCACGGACGGTGAAATCCGCCACGCTGTAATAAAGGCTGTTAATGGTGAAATCGCGACGCTGGGCATCTTCTTCAATGGAGCCAAAGATGTTGTCGCGCAGCAGCATTCCGTTCTGGCCGCGCTGAGATGTGGTTCGGTCTGCGGGGTTGCCTTCGTGATGACCACGGAAGGTGGCAACTTCAATAATTTCAGGCCCAAACATAACGTGAGCAAGACGGAAGCGGCGGCCCACCAGCCGGCAGTTGCGGAATAATTTACGCACCTGCTCCGGCGTGGCGCTGGTCGTCACGTCGAAATCTTTTGGTTTTTTGCCCAGCAGTAAATCGCGAACCCCACCGCCAACGAGATAGGCCTCGTAGCCTGCTTTATTCAAACGATAGAGCACCTTGAGGGCATTTTCACTGATATCTTTGCGAGAAATATTGTGCTGCTCACGCGGAATAACCGACATATGGGTTTGTGCAATAGCCTCTTCAGCCATGCTCTCTTCCCGGCTTAGCACCTTACGGCAAAAATTAGCGACTCGGGTAAAAATAGTACACCTCGTAGTGTGTTTTGTTATGAAAAAAGCGGCTAATCATAGCTCAGCATAACGCATTTGAGAATGCTGGATTTTTGGCACGGTTTTCAGTGTCCAGTTAGCAACGGCTAATTTCAGCAATTCATCAATACTCAGGTCCTGCCATTCGCTCGTTATATTCTGGTTGAGAAATCGCAGCGCGTCGATCAAAACGGGGCGCGGATCGCCCACTGGCAGAGCAGGGGCGTGGTTTTGCTTCGACAGTTTATTTCCCTGCGCATTCAGCGCCAGCGGTAAATGAATATATTCCGGGGCAGCCCAGCCAAATTGCTGGTACAGCGATATTTGCCGTACCGTTGGCTCAATTAAGTCTGCACCGCGGACGATTTCTGTCACGCCCTGAAAATGGTCGTCCACGACAACGGCTAAATTATAAGCAAATAAACCATCGCGACGGTGGATGATGAAATCCTCGCGCGCCAGGCGTTCATCTGCCCGAATGTCGCCCGATAATTGATCGTGGAAATGGGTCACAGGAAAATGCTGGACCAGGCGGACGGCGGCGTTTTCCGGGCCATGACCGAGCGTACGGCAATGGCCATCATAGACGCCGCCCACGCTCTGAATACGTGCGCGGGTACAGGTGCAATAGTACGAAAGCCCTTGCTCATAGAGCCAGGCCAGACGTTCGCGGTAAGCCTCGTGCCGTTTTGACTGCCAGAGAACGTCGCCGTCCCAGTGAAGGCCGTAATGTTCCAGCTGACGCAGGATCGTTTCTGCTGCACCGGGAACTTCACGCGGAGGATCAATATCTTCGATGCGGACACGCCAGACGCCCTGGTTTGCACGAGCTTGCAGGTAGCTGCCAAGGGCGGCTATTAAAGAGCCGAAGTGTAATTCACCGGAAGGAGATGGCGCAAAGCGCCCAATATAGTGTGATTCAGACATATCAACAGTAACAAGGCGGGAGAGACTCCCGCCTTTACAGTAAATACAGGGCTGGGATTAACCGGCCATCTGTTTTTCGCGGATTTCAGCCAGCGTTTTACAGTCGATGCACAGATCGGCGGTTGGACGCGCTTCCAGACGGCGAATACCGATTTCAACACCGCAGGATTCGCAGTATCCGAAATCTTCGTCCTCGACCTTTTTCAACGTTTTCTCGATCTTTTTGATCAGTTTGCGTTCGCGGTCACGGTTACGCAGTTCGAGGCTGAACTCTTCTTCCTGAGCGGCACGGTCTACCGGGTCCGGGAAGTTTGCAGCTTCATCCTGCATATGTGTAACGGTGCGATCGACTTCATCCCTGAGTTGATTACGCCATGCTTCAAGAATACGCTTGAAGTGCGACAGCTGGGCTTCGTTCATATACTCTTCGCCCGGTTTCTCTTGATACGGCTCCACCCCAGCGATGGCGAGAATACTCAGGGACGATGTTTTACGGTTTTGCCCTTCTTGCATGTTGCTTCTCCTTAACACGCACTATCGATCCCCGTGTTGGGGGAAAAATCAGGTCGCTATAAATAGCAGATGCTTTTCCGAATGGCAATTATCTATACGTAACACTTGACAAGCCTGTGAGGAAAAGCGTATTTGCGCACGCGACCAGAACACATAATAATCAATCGACTACTCCCTTTATAAGACCACGGGGAGAGAGGATCTCAGAGTCATATTATCGGCAGAAAGTTCCGCTTTATAAGCGAAAACCTCCACCCCCTGCTTTTGTGCCTCATTCAACAATTGCGCGTATTTGGGATCGATATGGCGGGCAGGAGAAAATCGTTCAATTGCCGAGTGCAATACCGCAAACAGCAATACGGCGCGCTTGCCCGCCGCCGCAACACTCATCAACTCCCGCAGATGCTTTTGTCCACGTAGCGTTACTGCATCCGGGAAGTAGCCGTTATCATGTTCCGCTAACGTCACTGATTTTACTTCAATATAGCACTCAGGACGATCTTCCGCCTGTAACATAAAGTCAATTCTGCTGCCTTCTTCGCCATATTTCACTTCGCTTTTTTGAACGCTGTAACCCACAAGTTCAGGAATATTCCCTTCAATCAGAGCTTCCTTAACTAATTGGTTCGCTCGCAACGTGTTGACACAAATAAATGCCCCTTGTTGCGTCTGCGTCATCTCCCAGGTATGGGGATATTTGCGTTTAGTATTATCTGATGTCGAATACCAGACAGTGTCTCCAGGGGTTGCGCAGCCGGTCATTGCACCGGTATTGGGGCAGTGCAGCGTCAGTTGCTCTCCTTCAGGCGTCACAACGTCCGCGAGAAAGCGTTTGTAGCGTTGAATGAGCGTGGCGTGTTGCAGCGCGGGGCTAAACTTCATCGGAATTCCTTAAGGTGTCGCCCAGCGTCCAGCGCTGTAAAGGCGTGTATCGGGTGCGTCCTTGTGCAAAGACAGATTCATAAAGCGCGAACGTCGTCACCGGAAAAGACCAGTGGAAACCCGGCGGCGGAATGGCCACGGCATGGCTGGCGTCGCGCAGCAGGGTAATGTGAGGATGAAAAGGCTGCGGGCTTTGGTAGCAACCGCTGCGCGCGGCCTGTGCCCGGAGCATGTTGGCCAGCTGCAACAAACCGCGGGGCGGCTGGCGAGTCCCGAGCCATACCACGCGGGAGCGCAGCCACTGGCCGGCATCATCCAGGTGCAGCGTAAACCCAGGCTGGCTAATACGTCCGGCCATCGACGCTAACGCGCGCTGCTTTTCCGCGCTGACATCGCCCAGAAAGGCCAGCGTTATGTGCAGGTTTGCCGCGGCAACAGGTCGGCCCGCTTCCTGCGGGAACTGGCTTGCCCGCCAGCGAACAATCTGGCGCTGAATAGTTGGGGGCAGCTCAATGGCGAAAAACAGTCGTTTCGACTCAGACATACGGGGGACTCGGTAATGATATGTGGCGATGCTACAATGTACGCCGACTAATGTTAACCCTCTGGAGCTGTTAGTGTCCTTATTGCCAGTCGCCGTCGTACTTCCTGAGCTGCTTGCTGCTTTACAACATGCCCCGCAGGTATTGCTCAACGCGCCCACGGGGGCGGGGAAATCAACCTGGCTGCCGCTACAGATCCTCAAAGACGCAAATCTCCACGGGAAAATCATCCTGCTGGAGCCGCGAAGACTGGCTGCGCGCAATGTGGCACAGCGTCTTGCTGAGCTGCTGAACGAGAAACCGGGGGAAACGGTGGGCTATCGAATGCGCGCCGAAACCTGCGTTGGCCCGGCCACGCGGCTGGAAGTGGTCACCGAAGGTATTCTCACCCGGATGCTGCAAAACGATCCTGAACTCACCGGCATCAGTCTGGTCATTCTGGATGAATTCCATGAGCGTAGCCTACAGGCCGATTTGGCCCTGGCACTGCTGCTGGATGTGCAGCAAGGGCTGCGCGACGACCTCAAACTGCTGATTATGTCGGCCACGCTGGATAACGAGCGATTACAACAAGCCTTACCTGATGCGCCGGTTATCGCCTCTGCCGGGCGCGCTTTCCCGGTTGAACGTCGATATCAGCCGCTGCTCACGCATCAGCGTTTTGACGAAGCCGTCGCGATTGCCACCGCAGAGCTCCTGCGACAGGAGCCGGGCTCGCTGCTGCTGTTTTTACCCGGGGTGGGGGAAATCCAGCGCGTGCAGGAACAGCTGGCAACCCGCGTGGGAAGCGATGTGGCGCTCTGCCCGCTGTACGGTGCGTTGTCGTTAAATGAACAGCGTAAGGCTATCCTTCCTGCCCCTGCAGGGCAGCGTAAAGTGGTGCTGGCAACCAATATTGCCGAAACCAGTTTAACCATTGAAGGTATTCGGCTGGTGGTGGATTGCGCCCAGGAGCGCGTCGCCAGTTTTGATCCGCGTACCGGGCTGACAAAGCTGCTTACGCAACGGATAAGCCAGGCATCGATGATCCAGCGGGCTGGGCGCGCAGGGCGACTGGAGCCCGGGATCTGTTTGCATCTCACCAGCGCAGAACAGGCCGAGCGTGCGGTGCAGCAAAGTACGCCTGAGATTCTACAAAGCGATCTTTCCGGCCTGGTCATGGAGCTGTCGCAGTGGGGCTGCCCGGATCCGGCTCAACTGACCTGGCTGAATCCGCCACCGGCGGTGAATCTGACGGCCGCCCGTACCTTGCTGACCCGGCTGGGTGCGCTGGATGGCAGCCGCTTAACGGCGCAGGGGCAGAAAATGGCCGCGCTGGGCAATGAGCCTCGTCTGGCTGCCATGTTGGTAGCGGCAAAAGATGATGATGACATTGCCACGGCGGCAAAGCTGGCGGCGATTCTGGAGGAGCCACCGCGTGGCGGAAACAGCGACCTGGCCATAGCGTTTTCACGCAATCAGCCAAACTGGCAGCAGCGGGCACAGCAGCTTTGCCGGCGGCTCAACAGCCGTGGCGGAACACCAGACAGCAGCCGTATTGCCAGCGCGCTGGCGCAGGCGTTCCCGGACAGAGTTGCCCGACGTCGCGGGCTGGACGGACGTTACCAGCTGGCTAACGGCATGGGGGCGATGCTGGACAGCGATGATGCTCTGACCCGGCACGAATGGCTTATCGCGCCGCTATTATTGCAGGGCAGCCACTCCCCGGACGCGCGGATTTTACAGGCCATTGCGGTCGATATTGATGCCCTGACGCGGACGTGCCCGCAATTGCTTCAACAATCCGATACCGTTGAATGGGATGATGCGCAGGGGACGCTGAAGGCGTTTCGTCGCAGCCAGATTGGTAAACTCACCCTCGGCACAAAACCGCTGGCCAAACCGTCAGAAGACGAGCTGCATCAGGCAATGCTTAACGGCATTCGTGAAAAGGGGCTGAGCGTGCTGAACTGGACGCCAGAGGCTGAACAGTATCGCATTCGCCTGCACTGTGCGGCGCAGTGGCTGCCGGAGGATGACTGGCCCGAGGTTGATGATGAGACGCTTCTGGCTTCTCTGGAGCGCTGGCTACTGCCGCAAATGGGCGGTGTACACTCGCTGAAGGCGCTAAAAGCTCTGGATGTTAAGGACGCGTTACATAATTTACTGGACTGGTCATTACGTCAACGTCTGGATAGTGAACTGCCTGGGCATTACACTGTGCCGACCGGAAGCCGGATTGCTATTCGTTATCACGAAGATAATCCCCCTGCACTGGCCGTCAGGATGCAGGAGATGTTCGGCGAGGCGCAAACACCGTCCATTGCAAAAGGGCGTGTGTCACTGGTGCTGGAGCTGCTGTCTCCTGCGCACCGGCCTTTGCAGATAACCCGCGACCTGAGCGCGTTTTGGGCGGGGAGTTACCGTGAAGTGCAAAAAGAGATGAAGGGGCGTTACCCCAAACACGTATGGCCGGATGACCCGGCGAATACGGCGCCGACAAGGCGGACGAAGAAATATTCGTGAAAGGGGAGTGCGGCCTGATGCCCTCACCCCGACCCTCTCCCACTGGGAGAGGGAGAAAACAATTTTGAGAGATTTCTTCTTTCACAGGTGAGTGGAAGAAAAGAGAATCTGGCCTTTGCGCCTGAATGTTGCGGAGAAAAAGCATGGCGGGGAATGACCGCGAGCCAATAGGACGTAAGGGGAAACCTGCGCGTCCGGCGAAAGAAAAGGTGAGCCGTCGTCGTAAAGATGAAGATTACGATGATGACTATGAAGACGATTATGAGGATGAAGATCCGATGCCGCGTAAAGGAAAAGGCAAAGGGCGTAAGCCTCGTGGAAAACGCGGCTGGTTCTGGCTGTTGGTGAAGCTGTTCATTGTTTTTGTTGTTCTGATGGCTATCTACGGCGTCTATCTGGATCAGAAGATCCGCAGCCGTATCGACGGTAAAGTCTGGCAGTTGCCTGCTGCAGTGTATGGTCGCATGGTGAACCTTGAGCCAGATATGTCGATCAGCAAGAACGAGATGGTGAAACTGCTTGAAGCCACACAGTATCGTCAGGTGTCGAAGATGACCCGTCCTGGCGAATTTACCGTGCAGGCGAAAAGCATCGAAATGATCCGCCGTCCGTTCGATTTCCCGGACAGTAAAGAAGGCCAGGTGCGTGCGCGTCTGACCTTTGATGGCGATCGTCTGGACACTATCGAGAACATGGATAGCAACCGCCAGTTTGGTTTCTTCCGACTCGATCCGCGTCTTATCACCATGCTCTCTTCCGCGAATGGCGAACAGCGCCTGTTCGTGGCACGTAACGGCTTCCCGGATCTGCTGGTGGATACTCTGCTGGCAACCGAAGACCGTCACTTCTACGAGCATGACGGTATCAGCCTTTACTCTATCGGCCGTGCGGTGCTGGCCAACCTGACAGCCGGACGTACGGTGCAGGGGGCGAGTACCTTGACCCAGCAGCTGGTGAAGAACCTGTTCCTCTCCAGCGAGCGCTCCTACTGGCGTAAAGCCAACGAAGCGTACATGGCTGTGTTGATGGATGCGCGCTACAGCAAGGATCGTATTCTTGAGCTGTATATGAACGAGGTGTACCTCGGTCAGAGCGGTGATAACGAAATCCGCGGCTTCCCGCTGGCGAGCCTGTACTACTTTGGCCGCCCGGTAGAAGAGCTGAGCCTCGACCAGCAGGCGCTGCTGGTGGGCATGGTTAAAGGTGCGTCCATCTATAACCCGTGGCGTAATCCGAAGCTGGCGCTGGAGCGTCGTAACCTGGTGCTGCGTCTGCTGCAACAACAGCAGGTTATCGATCAGGAGCTGTACGACATGCTGAGCGCTCGCCCTCTGGGTGTACAGCCGCGCGGTGGTGTTATCTCTCCTCAGCCTGCCTTTATGCAGATGGTTCGCCAGGAATTGCAAAGCAAGCTCGGCGATAAAGTGAAAGATCTCTCCGGCGTGAAGATCTTTACCACCTTCGATTCAGTGGCTCAGGATGCGGCGGAAAAAGCGGCCGTTGACGGTATTCCGGCACTGAAAAAACAGCGCAAGCTGAGCGACCTTGAAACCGCAATGGTGGTGGTTGACCGTAACACTGGCGAAGTTCGCGCGATGGTGGGCGGGGCAGAGCCGCAGTTTGCGGGTTATAACCGTGCCATGCAGGCGCGTCGTTCGATTGGTTCTCTGGCAAAACCAGCAACCTATCTCACCGCGCTCAGCCAGCCAAATCAGTACCGTCTGAACACCTGGATTGCCGATGCGCCAATCTCCCTGCGCCAGCCTAATGGCCAGGTGTGGTCGCCGCAGAACGATGACAAACAGTTCAGTGGCCAGGTCATGCTGGTGGATGCTCTGACGCGTTCTATGAACGTGCCAACGGTGAACCTGGGTATGGCGCTGGGCCTGCCAGCGATTACGGATACCTGGCAGAAGCTTGGTGTGCCTAAAGAGCAGCTGAACCCGGTTCCGGCGATGATCCTCGGTGCGCTGAACCTGACGCCAATCGAAGTGGCGCAGGCGTTCCAGACCATCGCCAGTGGCGGTAACCGGGCGCAACTTTCGGCCCTGCGTTCAGTCATTGCTGAAGATGGTTCTGTACTGTATCAGAGCTTCCCGCAGGCGGAGCGCGCGGTTCCGGCGCAGGCAGCCTACATGACGCTCTGGACCATGCAGCAGGTTGTGCAGCGTGGTACGGGGCGTCAGTTGGGTGCTAAGTACCCTGGCCTGCATCTTGCGGGTAAAACCGGGACCACCAACAACAACGTCGATACCTGGTTTGCCGGTATTGATGGCCGTGAAGTGGTGATCACCTGGGTAGGGCGCGATAACAACCAGCCGACCAAGCTGTACGGTGCGAGCGGGGCGATGTCGATTTACCAGCGTTATCTGGCAAATCAGTCACCGGTACCGCTGAATCTGGTTGCACCGGAAGATGTCGTTGATATGGGTGTGGATGATTCCGGTAACTTTGTCTGTGGCGGCGGCGTGCGTTCATTGCCGGTCTGGACAACAAACCCGGATTCATTGTGCCAGCAGAGCCAGCCTCAGCAGCCGACGGGCAACCCGTTTGAGCAATCGTCTCAGCCGCAACAGCCGCAGCAACAACCGGCCCAGCAGCAGAATGAGAAGAAAGACAGCGATGGCGTCGCTGGCTGGATCAAGGATATGTTCGGCGGGAATTAATTAATTTCCTGAATAAAAAGCCGCTTTAATATAAAGCGGCTTTTTTTGTCTTTTACATTTTGAGATTTATTAAAAAAATTAAATCTTAAATTAAGAATTTTTAAGTTTAAGTATTTTTCATTTAAAACATGCGTTTGTAGAAAATCACGCATCACGCTTCATTGTCCACTCTGGACACAATGAAGAAAAATCTGATGTAATCATCTCAAGAAATTCTCGTGAACAAAGGACATTTCTCTCGAGCCAGTGGCTAACTGCTGGATAACTTTCTAACGCAAAATATTTGTAGCGAGAATGGATACCTCTCTCATCAACTATATGGATATTAATATGAATAAATCTGTTCTTTCCTCGTTATTAGCCGGAAGCATTATGGCTGCGCTGTCTCTACCCGTATTTGCATCGGATGATTCCGGTACGGTGAACTTTGCAGGAAAAATTGTTGCCGATACCTGCGAAATTAACGTTGATGGCTCCGGAACTAATGCTTCCACCGTCACTTTCGCCGATACCTATCCTTCAGACTTTGGCGCTGACGGTACGGTTGGCACTTCAAAGGCCTTTAAGATTGAAGTGAAAAAATGTGACCCCCTTGTTGCAAAACTGAACCTCAAGTTCAGTGGCACAACCACAGACGCGACATATAAGCGCCTCAAGAACGATCTAACCGGCGCAGGCAATGCCACCAACGTAGGTATCATCGTCAGCAATGATAATGGCTCTAAAGGCGATGTGGTTTTCGACGGATCAGTACCGGATGCGGGTACTGATGTGAATAACGACGCGACGGGGGTGACGGCTTCTGTCTTTAACTATACCGCGAAAGTTATCCAGGTGGGCGATACCGCGCCAACTGCGGGCCATTACTCCTCCTCAGCAACATTCGAGGTTGTATATCGCTAATCAATGACAGGCAGCCTGAACGGCTGCCTTTTGGAAAGTTGTATGAAGACTTTATTGAATTTATTATGTTGTTGTTTAACTATTTTCTGCGGTTCAGTGCAGGCAAGTATTGTTCTCGGCGGTACGCGAATTATTTATCCATCGAATAAATCAGAAGTTCAGATAGGCCTTAAAAATAAAGATCCGCATACGCGCTATCTGGTGCAAAGCTGGATCAGTTATCCTGATGATGCAAAAGCGCCCTTCATTATTACGCCCCCTGTTTATAAATTACAGGAAAATCGTCAAACCCTTTTACACGTTATTTTTACCGGCGATAAAAAAAGTCTTCCGGCGGACCGGGAATCCCTATTTCTGGCAAACGTTAAATCTGTCTCTGCACTCTCGCCTGAGCTGAAAGAAAAAAACACGCTGCAATTTGCGATGAAAACGCGGTTGAAACTTTTCTGGCGTCCCGCTCAGCTAAAAGAAACTGATGCCCTGAGCGCCTATGAAAAAATCACTTTCCATCGTCAGGGTGACACGCTGATCGCAATCAACCCCACCCCTTTTTACGTCTCGTTTGGCGAATTGGCCCTTGGCGGGAAAAGTGTACCGGTGAAAGAGACCAAAACTACGCCGGGTGCCATTTCAATGATGATTGCGCCGTATAGCAAGCAGAATTTTGCATTACCAAAAGCGGCAAATGGCGAGGTAACCTGGACGGCTATCAATGATTTCGGCGCCCAGACTCCTCAACGCAAACAGGCTCTTTAAATCGATCGTGTTGGTGTGTTATGTCGCCATCTTTAGTTCACAAACGGACACTGTCCGGGATCACGCTGGCGCTGCTCGCCGCGATCCAGCCTGCAAATGCAGATGACGAATTCAACCTGCGGATCCTTGAGCTGGATACGCCTCTCGAAAATACCTCTACGCTGGAAAGCTTCATCAAGGATAACGGGTTACTTGCTGGAAGCTATCTCACGACAATTATGTGGGACCAGGATGTTCTGGATAAACGTAGCGTCTCCTGGGTGCTTTCTGAGGATAAACAGCATCTGCTGCCGGAACTGACCAAAGCAGACCTGCGTGAATACGGGGTTAAAGTCGACACGATCCCTGACTTAAAGGATCTGGACGACGAGGCTTATGTTCGGGACATCTCTCATTTCATCGAAAATGCACGCTACGATTACAACCAGGATAGCCAGACCCTGAAGCTGGTTATTCCGCAGATCTATCGCGATCGCGCCGCAGCCGGGGCGATTAACCCTAAATTCTGGGATGACGGCGCGCCTGCAGCCTGGACAAGCTATCAGCTCAGCGGTTCTCAGCAGCGCTATAGCGCGGGCAAAACCTCTTCAACCTGGCTGGGGCTGGAATCGGGGATTAACCTTGGGGCCTGGCGACTGCGGAATAACAGCACCTGGAGCGATGCTTCCGGCTGGGAAGCCATTGCCAGTACTTTACAACGTGACATCAAAGCGTTGAAAAGCCAGCTTGAGATGGGCCAGACGTATACCAATGGCGAGCTTTTTGACAGCCTCCAGATGACCGGCGTGAAGCTGGAAACGGACACCGCTATGCTGCCCGTCAGCCAACAAGGCTTTGCCCCTGTCGTGCGCGGTATTGCTAATAGCGACGCGAAAGTCACCATTAACCAAAATGGCTACACCATCTATCAAACAAACGTCTCGCCGGGGCCTTTTGAGATCCGTGACTTAAGCCAGGTGACCTCCGGAGCCGATCTGCAAGTGACCGTCGAAGAGGCGGATGGCAGCGAGCATAGCTTCATCCAGGCCAGCGCGTCGGTGCCGGTATTGCAGCGCGAAGGCGGTTTTAAGTATTCGCTGGCTGCAGGGCGTTATCGCGGTAATGAAGGTGAAGAAGAACCGACCTTTGCCCAGGGCACCGCTATCTATGGCCTGCCTTACGGCGTCACGGCGTATACCGGTGCTATGGGGGCATCACTGTATCATGCGCTGCTGCTGGGGCTCGGTGCCGATCTGGGGCGCTTTGGCTCCGCATCTGTCGATCTCACCGCCGCGCGTACCGCGTTTGATGACGGGCGTGACGATGCCAGCGGCTTATCCTGGCGGGCCCAATATTCGAAAGATATACCCGACACGGATACGACCGTTACGCTTGCCAGCTACCGTTACTCCACATCGGGGTTTTATACCTTTCAGGAAGCGATCGATCAGCGTGACAGCGAGATCGATGACGGCATTTATACCTATCGCAGAACCAACAACCGCCGTAGCCGCATGCAGTTAAACCTGTCCCAGCGTATTTCAGACTGGGGCTCGGCTTATCTCAACGGCTATCAGCAGGATTACTGGGATATGGACGGCCATGAACGTAGCGTCAGCGCTGGGCTGAGCTCCAGTTGGCGCAATATCACCTGGTCGATAAGCTACAACCTGACCCGTACCCCAGACGCCGATACTGACCGGCAAATGGCGTTGATGGTCAACATTCCTTTATCAACGTGGCTGCCTGACTCATGGGCAACCTACAGCGCCAACACCGCCAGCGGTGGGTCTGTTTCGCAACAGATCGGGCTTGGCGGTACCGCGCTTGAGGACAATAAGCTGAGCTATAACCTTCAGCAGACCTATGTCAATCAGAACACGGGCTACGGCGGCAGCCTGTCGGGACGTTATCGTGGATCTTCCGGTGAGGTGGGTATGGGCTACAGCTATGGTGGTGACAATCGACAATGGAACTACAACGCGCAGGGGTCGATCGTTGCCCACGAGCATGGCGTAACGCTGGGGCAACCCGTCCGCGACGCATTCGCCATTGTGCACATTAAGGATGGCGATAATGTCAAAGTGCAAAACGGGCGCGGCATCTCTACCGACCGTTTTGGTAACGCGATTGTTCCCTCCCTGAGCGCCTATCGGCACAACATCGTCACGGTCAATACTCAGGAGCGGGAAGATATTGATATCGACGCGGCAACGGTGGATCTCGTGCCGACAAAAGGCGCTGCGCTGAGCGCAACCTTCGATGCTCGCGTTGGCCGACGCGCGCTGGTGACTTTGCGTTACGCGGGTAAGCCCGTGCCGTTTGGTGCCGTGGTGGCGCTGGATAACACCACGGCCATCGTCGGGGATGATGGTGAGGTTTACCTCACTGGGCTGTCCGGCAACACAACGTTTAGTGTGCAGTGGGGAGAAGAGCGCGATCGGCAGTGTCAGGGGACGCTGGACATTTCCACGCAGAGCCCGACAGGGATCGTGAAAGCCACGGTCAACTGCTATTAACAGAGGTATTTCATGCATCTACGTCGTTCAGTCAACACTTTTCTTTTACCCGTTCTGCTCGTGCTGATGGGGGCGTTTTTCCATCCAGCCAGAGCAGACTGTACTTTTAACGGCAGTTCTGACGTGGATGCCGTGGTAACGTTTCAGCTTCCTCCGGTAATCGTTGTTGCGCCCGACACGCCCGTCGGCACTATCATTTATGACGCCAGCGTTGAGAGTAAAGAGGTGACGGTGGATTGTAGCGGTGATGCGCAAGTTCGGCGAGGGTATCTGTACCTCACGGATACCGATGCGCGCGAAGATGTGATGCCCGGGGTTTATCAGACCAATGTGCCGGGGATTGGCATCCGCGCGGCTGCATCGAGCGAACGCTTTCCCGTTTACAATGAAGAGGATCTTGTCCGGCCTATCGACTTTCTGGGTTCGATACATGGTTATTCGCAGAGCACATCGACGTTTCGCGCCGCTGCACAGCTGGTCGTGACGGGCGATATCCAGGAGGGGGATTTGGATACGTCGCGATTAACGTCAATGGATATCCTGGGCAACGCGGCGATCGGTGAAATGCGCTTTTCTCCTGCCAGCGTTCACATTACGACCAACACCTGTAATCTGGTCGACCGGAATATCTATGTGCCGCTGAAAACGGTCAATACCCAGGATTTCACCGGTCAATACTCAGACATACTCACTGACGGTAGCTTTAAGATTGAAATCACCGACTGCGCGGCGGGGACGAAGGTCGATTATCAGTTCACCAGCGCGGGCTCGACGGGGGTAACGAACGGCAATATTTTGGGCATCGCTAGCGGAGACTCGGCCGCCGGGGGCGTTGGTATTCAGATTCTCGACCAGAATAATAACGTGTTGCAGTTTGACCGGAACTACACGGCGATAACCAGCACGCAGGACAAGGTTCCTGTCGAAATCCCCCTCAGAGCCCGCTACATCAAGACGGGGGAGGTCAAAGCCGGAAAAGTCGATTCTGTCGCGACGTTTGAGGTTTTTTACCGCTAATCCATCCTGCCCGCTCTGACGGGCTTTAACGATCATTTCGCTAACCTCATTAACCCTCTATTTTCATCTGGTTATTTCTTAAACCCTTAATTCTCGTAGGGGCGTATATCACTTGCTATGCCTTTTGGGTTTCGCATAATATGCTGCGGTCATAATAATAATTCTCGTTTACGTTATCATTCACCTTTACATCAGAGATTCAACATGGCGCTTTCCAATACTGCTCAGCCAATCAACACGTCGCTGCGTAAAATCGCAGTTGTCGTAGCCACAGCGGTTGCCGGCATGTCTGCTTATGCACACGCAGCCGAAACACCGAAAAAAGAAGATACCATTACCGTTACTGCCGCGCCGGCTGCACAGGAAAGTGCCTGGGGTCCAGCTCCAACGATTGCGGCAAAACGCACCGCAACGGCGACCAAAACCGATACACCTATTGAGAAAACCCCGCAGTCTATTTCCGTGGTGACACGTGAAGAGATGGACATGAAACAGCCGGGTACGGTGAAGCAGGCGCTGGCCTATACGCCGAGCGTTTTTGCGACCCGCGGTGCATCTACCACCTATGACGTGGTTTCTATCCGTGGTTTCACCACCTCCAGCACCGTCAATACCAACCAGTATCTGGACGGGATGAAGCTACAGGGTGATAACTATTCTGAAGCGTCCATGGATCCCTATTTCCTGGAGCGCGTTGAACTGCTGCGTGGCCCGACCTCCGTGCTGTACGGCAAAAGCCATCCGGGTGGCGTGGTGAGCATGGTCAGCAAGCGACCAACGACCGAGCCACTGAAAGAAATTCAGTTCAAAATGGGCACCGATAATCTGTGGCAAACCGGGTTTGACTTCAGCGATGCCATTGATGACAACGGCGTGTGGTCCTACCGCCTGACCGGTCTGGGACGCAGTGAAAATGCGCAGCAGGAGATGGTGAAATCCACCCGCTATGCCATTGCGCCTTCCTTCAGCTGGCGACCGGATAATAAAACAGACTTCACTTTCCTGAGCAACTTCCAGAGCGATCCGGATGCGGGTTATTACGGCTGGTTGCCGCGTGAAGGCACCGTTGTGCCTTACTATGATGCCAACGGCAAAGCGCACAAGTTGCCGACCGATTTCAACGAAGGCGAGGAAGATAACAAAATCTCCCGTCGTCAGAAAATGGTGGGCTACAGCTTCTCGCATCAGTTCGACGACACCTTTACCGTGCGTCAAAACCTGCGTTACACCAAAATCAATACGCTTTATCGTTCTGTCTACGGTAATGGCTATATTGCACCGGCACAAATCAGCCGCGCATACGTCCGCTCAGATGAAGATCTTAACTCCTTCACCGTTGATACTCAGCTTCAGTCCAAATTTGCGACCGGCGCCGTTGATCATACCCTGTTAACGGGTGTCGATTACCTGCGTATGCGTAATGACATTGATGCTGACTACGGCTCAGCTGACCCGATCAGCATGACGAAGCCTGCGTATGGCAACCCAAATGTTGACGTTTACTACCTGTACAAAGTGCTTAACCGTCAGGAACAAACTGGCCTGTATGCTCAGGACCAGGCTGAATGGGATAAGTGGGTGCTGACCATGGGTGGCCGCTACGACTTCGCTAAAACTTCTGCGCTGACTCGTACCACCGGAACCACCGCAGAAATTAACGATCAGGCATTCACCTGGCGTGGCGGTATTAACTACCTGTTCGACAACGGTATCACGCCGTACTTCAGCTACAGCGAATCCTTCGAGCCGATTTCAGGAACCACGCAGGGCGGTAAACCGTTCGATCCGGCGCGCGGCAAGCAGTACGAAGTGGGTGTGAAATACGTACCGAAAGATCTTCCGGTTGTCGTGACGGCGGCGGTGTACCAGCTGACCAAAAACAACAACCTGACGGCCGACCCGGCGAACCCAACCAGCGGCTTTAGCGTGCAGGGCGGTGAAATTCGTTCACGTGGTTTCGAACTTGAAGCTAAGGCAGCCGTCAATGCCAACATCGATGTCACGGCATCTTATAGCTTCACCGATGCTGAATATACCCACGATACCTGGTATGAAGGCCGTCGTCCGGCGGAAGTACCGCGTAACATGGCCTCCCTGTGGGCAGATTATACCTTCCACGAAACGGCACTGAGCGGCCTGACCGTTGGTGCGGGTACCCGTTACATTGGTAACACGGTATCCTACTATTCCGCGGCATCTTCAAAAGCTTACCAGTCATTTAACGTTGCAGGTTATGCCCTTGCGGATGCAACCGTGAAATACGATCTGGCGCGCTTTGGCCTGCCTGGCTCTTCCGTTGGCGTCAACGTGAATAACATCTTTGACCGTGAGTATGTCTCCAGCTGCTATAGCGAATATGCTTGCTACTGGGGCGCAGGACGCCAGGTTGTGGCTACCGCGACCTTCCGCTTCTAATCTCTCTTTGGGCACGGTTCGCCGTGCCCTGTTTATTTAAGTTGGCTGACATGCAGGATATTAAGACGCAATCCGACACCACCTTTACGCTCAATCATCTCTCCTTTCGCGTACCCGGGCGCACCTTGCTGCATCCGCTCTCTCTGACGTTCCCCGCAGGCAAAGTCACTGGGCTCATTGGCCACAATGGTTCCGGTAAATCAACGTTACTCAAGATGCTCGGGCGCCATCAGCCCCCTTCAGAGGGTGACATTCTGCTGGACGAACAACCGCTTGATAGCTGGAACAGCAAAGCCTTCGCCCGCAAGGTGGCCTATCTGCCGCAGCAGTTGCCGCAGGCGGAAGGGATGACAGTGCGTGAACTGGTGGCGATTGGGCGTTATCCGTGGCACGGCGCTCTCGGGCGTTTTGGCGTGGCCGACAGAGAGAAAGTCGAAGAGGCCATCGCGCTGGTCGGATTAAAACCGCTGGCGCACCGCCTGGTGGACAGCCTTTCCGGCGGTGAACGTCAGCGCGCGTGGATTGCGATGCTGGTCGCCCAGGACAGCCGCTGCCTGCTGCTTGATGAACCGACCTCTGCGCTGGATATTGCGCACCAGGTCGACGTGCTGGCGCTGGTGCATCGCTTAAGCCAGCAGCGTGGTCTGACGGTGATTGCCGTATTGCACGATATCAACATGGCGGCACGTTACTGCGACTACCTTGTCGCGCTGCGTGGTGGCGAGATGATCGCTCAGGGCACACCGTCTGAACTGATGCGTAGCGAAACGTTAGAGCACATCTACGGTATTCCAATGGGTATTTTGCCTCACCCTGCCGGGGCTGCACCGGTGAGCTTTGTGTACTGATGCTGGACTCAATGATTAGCCGCCGTCGCCTGCTGACGGCGATGGCGCTCTCACCGCTGCTGTTAAAAATGAACACGGCGCGGGCTGCCGCGATCGACCCCCATCGTATAGTGGCGCTGGAATGGCTGCCGGTTGAGCTGATGCTGGCGCTGGGAGTGACGCCGTATGGCGTTGCCGATATCCCCAACTACAACCTGTGGGTGAACGAGCCAAAACTGCCTGCGTCGGTTATTGATATTGGCCTGCGAACGGAGCCAAACCTCGAATTGCTCACGCAGATGAAACCCTCGTTTCTGTTCTGGTCTGCGGGATATGGCCCGTCGGAAGCGACAATGGCGCGCATTGCGCCCGGGCGCGGTTTTTCCTTCAGCGATGGCAAAAAGCCGCTAACAATGGCGAAAAATTCCGTCAACGAGATGGCGCGCTTCCTGAACCGCGAGGCGGCAGCGAAACAGCATCTCGACGAATTCGATGCCCTGATTGATAGCCTGAAACCGCGCTTTGCTCACCGCGGTGAACGCCCGCTGCTGATGGTAACCCTGCTGGATGCCCGTCATATGCTGGTGTTTGGGCAAAACTGCCTGTTCCAGGAGGTGCTTGATAGCTTTGGCATTCGCAACGCCTGGGACGGGGAAATGACCTTCTGGGGCAGCACGACCGTTGGGATCGATCGTCTGGCGGCGTTTCGCGATGTGGATGTGCTGTGTTTTGATCACGGCAACGAGCGAGAAATGCAAAAACTGATGTCTACCCCGCTCTGGCAGGCCATGCCGTTTGTACGCGAGCAGCGATTCCAGCGGGTTCCGGCGGTGTGGTTCTACGGTGCAACGCTTTCGGCCATGCACTTTGCCCGTGTACTGGATGGCGCGCTGGGAGGCAAAGCATGAGTTCGCGTATCGCGCGTTTTCCCGCGCTGTTGCTGACGGCCATTTTCCTTGTCGCACTGGCATTAACCGGGTTCAACCTGTCAACGGCACTCCCGCGTGAGCAGTGGGGCGCGGCGCTGGTTGCGCCAGATATCGACAATATTCAGCAAATGCTCTTCCACTACAGCCTGTTGCCGCGTCTGGCCATTTCACTGTTGGTGGGGGCAGGACTGGGGCTGGTGGGCGTCTTATTCCAGCAGGTCTTGCGTAACCCACTGGCGGAGCCAACCACGCTAGGCGTGGCGACCGGTGCCCAACTTGGGATCACCATTACGACACTGTGGGCGTTGCCCGGCGCGTTAACCTCGCAGTTTGCTGCGCTTGCGGGCGCATGTGTGGTGGGTGCGCTGGTCTTTGGCGTGGCCTGGGGGAAACGTCTTTCACCGGTCACGCTGATCCTGGCCGGGCTGGTGGTCAGCCTTTACTGTGGGGCGATCAATCAGCTGTTGGTGCTGTTCCATCACGACCAGCTGCAAAGCATGTTCTTGTGGAGTACCGGCACCCTGACCCAGACTGACTGGAGCGTTGTTGAGCGCCTGTGGCCGCAGCTGATTGGTGGTGTGCTGCTGACCCTGCTGCTGCTGCGTCCGTTAACGCTGATGGGGCTGGATGACGGCGTGGCGCGCAACCTGGGCCTGGCGTTATCGCTGGCGCGTCTGGCGGCACTGACGCTGGCGATTGTGCTCAGCGCGTTGCTGGTTAATGCGGTGGGGATTATCGGGTTTATCGGGCTGTTTGCGCCGCTGCTGGCGAAAATGCTCGGTGCGCGGCGTCTGCTGGCGCGTCTGATGCTGGCCCCGCTGATTGGTGCACTGATCCTCTGGCTTTCCGATCAAATTATTCTCTGGCTGGCGCGCGTCTGGATGGAAGTGTCCACCGGTTCGGTGACGGCGCTTATCGGCGCGCCGCTGCTGCTGTGGCTGCTGCCGCGCCTGCGTAGCATCAGCGCCCCTGCAATGGATGCTGGCGATAAAGTGTATGCTGAGCGTCAGTCGGTGCTGTGGTTTAGCCTGGCGGGCCTGGCCGTGCTGCTGCTGGCTTCCTTTGCAGCGCTCTCTTTGGGGCGCGATGCAACAGGCTGGCACTGGGCCACGGGTGATTTGCTCAATGAACTGCTGCAATGGCGCTGGCCGCGCATCTTCGCTGCACTTATCGCTGGTGTGATGCTGGCTGTAGCGGGGTGCATTATCCAGCGTCTGACGGGTAACCCAATGGCGAGCCCGGAAGTTCTGGGGATCAGCTCTGGTGCGGCGTTTGGCGTGGTGTTGATGCTGTTCCTGGTGCCGGGAAATGCCTTCGGCTGGTTAATGCCTGCGGGGAGTATTGGCGCGGCGGCCACGCTGATGGTCATTCTGGTTGCTTCCGGGCGTGGCGGTTTTTCTCCTCACCGTATGTTGCTTGCCGGGATGGCGCTCAGCACCGCGTTTACGATGCTGCTGATGATGCTTCAGGCGAGCGGCGATCCGCGCATGGCGCAGATCCTGACCTGGATTTCCGGTTCAACCTATAGCGCCACTGGCAGCCAGGTGGTTCACACCGGTCTGGTCATGATTGTGCTGCTGGCGATTGTACCGCTGTGTCGTCGCTGGATGACCATCCTGCCACTGGGTGGTGAAACCGCCCGTGCGGTGGGATTGGCACTGACGCCAACGCGAGTGGCTCTGCTGCTGCTGGCAGCATGTCTGACGGCAACGGCCACCATGACCATAGGTCCATTGAGTTTTGTGGGGTTGATGGCGCCGCATATCGCCAGAATGATGGGGTTCCGCCGGACAATGCCGCATATCGTGATGTCTGCTCTGACGGGTGGGGTGATGCTGGTCTTTGCGGACTGGTGCGGCAGGATGGTGCTGTTCCCGTACCAGATCCCGGCAGGGCTGCTTTCCACCTTTATCGGCGCGCCATACTTTATTTATCTGTTGAGGAAACAGAGCCGGTAATCAGGTGCGGCCTGATGCCCTCACCCCAGCCCTCTCCCACGGGGAGAGGGAGCATATAGTAGGCCGGGTAAGCGTTAGCGCCACCCGGCAATGCCCTTAGAGCTTGGCAAACACCTTACGCGCTGCGTCGATGGTGTTGTTGATATCTTCTTTGCTGTGCGCCACAGACATAAAGCCCGCTTCAAAGGCAGATGGCGCCAGATACACGCCTTCTTCCAGCATCAGGTGGAAGAAACGCTTAAAGCGTTCAACATCGCACTTCACTACGTCCTGATAAGAGGTCACGGTTTTTGCGTCGGTGAAGAAGATCCCGAACATCCCGCCCACGTGGTTCACTACCAGCGGAATACCCGTCTCTTCTGCGGCGTTCAGCAGGCCGTTGGCCAGCTGCGTGGTCAGGTCGGTCAGCGTTTTGTGGATACCTGGTTGCGCCACTTCGTTCAGACAGGCGAAGCCCGCGGCCATCGCGATAGGGTTACCAGAGAGCGTACCTGCCTGGTAAACCGGTCCGGTTGGCGCCAGCGCTTCCATCACGTCCTTACGACCACCAAACGCACCGACCGGCATCCCGCCGCCGATGATTTTGCCCAGGCAGGTCAGGTCTGGTTCAACGTCGTAGTAAGACTGCGCGCCCGCCAGTGCCACACGGAAACCGGTCATCACTTCATCGATAATCAGCAGTGCGCCGAATTCGTCGCACAGTGCGCGCAGGCCCGGCAGGAATTCAGGCTGAGGCGGAATGCAGTTCATGTTGCCCGCAACCGGTTCAACGATGATGCAGGCAACTTCTTGCGGATACTGCTCGAATGCTGCGCGAACGGAGCTAAGATCGTTATAAGTGCAGGTCAGGGTGTGTTTAGCGAAGTCAGCCGGTACGCCCGGGGAGTTTGGCTGGCCCAGCGTCAGGGCGCCAGAACCCGCTTTTACCAGCAGGCAGTCTGCGTGACCGTGGTAGCAGCCTTCAAATTTGATAATTTTGTCGCGGCCGGTAAAACCACGCGCCAGGCGGATCGCGCTCATGGTGGCTTCCGTACCGGAGTTCACCATACGCACCATATCCATGGTCGGCACCAGTTCGGTTACCAGCTCCGCCATTTTGACTTCCATCTCGGTCGGTGCACCGAAGCTCAGGCCGCGCTGAGCCGCTTCAATGACCGCATTGCGGATAGACGGATGGTTGTGCCCCAGCACCATTGGGCCCCAGGAGCCAACGTAATCAATATAGGCTTTGCCATCGACATCATACAGATACGCGCCGTCAGCACGTTCGATAAACAGCGGCGTACCGCCTACACCGGTAAATGCGCGCACAGGCGAGTTCACACCCCCCGGGATAAGCTCGCGGGCTGCACTGTAGAGGTTTTCAGACTTGCTCATTGCGTCGTTCCTGGTTCGTAGAAATAAGTTAAGGCGGCTATTCTAAGTGATTCCCGGAAGGTTATGAAATTTTTGCCCCATTAATGCATAAACAATTGTTAAGGATTTTTCAGGGGACGCGACAGCCGTCTCTGGTAAAATCCTTGTGGCGATTTGTATGATTAAAAAGAACAGGCAATGAAAGCAGATTCTCCCTCATTTGAAGAACAACAGTTTGCGCGTGCGCGGCACCGTATCAGCATCCGACGGCTGCTCAATCGCGACAAGACACCGCTGGCTATTTTGCTGGCTGCGGCCGTGGTGGGGACGCTTGCCGGGCTGGCCGGTGTGGCCTTTGAGAAAGCGGTGAATGCCGTCCTCAACTGGCGCATCGGTACGGTGGCAGGGTATGCAGATAGCAAATGGCTGGTCTGGGTGTGGGCATTTGGTTTGTCTGCCATTTTTGCCATGGCAGGTTATTTTCTGGTACGCAAATTTGCGCCAGAGGCCGGTGGCTCGGGGATCCCGGAAATTGAAGGGGCACTTGAAGAGCTGCGCCCGGTGCGCTGGTGGCGGGTGATCCCGGTTAAATTTATCGGCGGTATGGGCACCCTGGGGGCCGGAATGGTGCTCGGACGAGAGGGGCCAACGGTGCAGCTCGGCGGAAACGTCGGGCGCATGGTGGGTGATATGTTCCGGATGCGCAGCGCCGAAGCGCGCCATACGTTGCTGGCAACCGGGGCTGCGGCCGGGCTTTCCGCGGCGTTCAATGCGCCGCTGGCGGGGATCCTGTTCATTATTGAAGAGATGCGCGCCCAGTTTCGCTACAACCTGATCTCAATTAAAGCGGTGTTTACTGGCGTCATTATGTCGAGCATTGTCTTTCGCATTTTTAATGGCGAAGGCGCGGTGATTGAGGTGGGTAAACTCACCAATGCCCCAGTGAATACCCTGTGGCTCTATCTGGTGCTCGGCATGGTGTTTGGTGTTGTCGGCCCTCTGTTTAACACCCTTATCTTACGTGCCCAGGATATGTTCCAGCGTATTCACGGCGGGAATACGACCAAATGGGTTCTGGTGGGCGGTCTGCTCGGCGGGATGTGCGGCATCCTCGGCGTGATTGAGCCTAATGCGGCTGGTGGCGGTTTTGGCCTGATCCCCATAGCGGCGGCGGGTAATTTCAGTGTTGGTCTGCTGCTGTTTATGTTTATTTCACGCGTGATCACCACGGTTCTCTGCTTCTCTTCCGGTGCACCGGGGGGCATTTTTGCGCCAATGCTGGCGCTCGGTACGTTGCTTGGGACGGCTTTTGGCTCCGCCGCTGCCGTGGGATTCCCGGCGTATCACCTTGATGCGGGAACATTCGCGATTGCCGGAATGGGGGCGCTGCTCGCCGCCTCCCTGCGCGCACCGCTGACCGGGATCGTGCTGGTTCTGGAAATGACAGACAATTACCAGCTCATTTTGCCAATGATCATTACCTGTCTCGGGGCGACACTATTAGCCCAATTCCTGGGTGGAAAACCGCTATACTCCACCATTCTTGCTCGTACCCTGGCAAAACAAGAGGCTGAACAGGCCTTGAAGCAGAATACTTGAATGAATTACCAGGGTATTAGATAATGAAAAAAAGAATTGGGTGATTTTTGCCCAATCGCAGTAAGCAGTATTCATGGGAGCATAAGATGAGTGATGACGTAGTCGCTGTGCCGCTGGAATTTACCGAAGCCGCAGCCAACAAAGTGAAAACCCTGATTGCCGACGAAGACAATCCGGATCTGAAACTGCGTGTATATATTACCGGTGGCGGCTGTAGCGGCTTCCAGTATGGTTTTACCTTTGACGACCAGGTTAACGATGGTGATATGACTATCGAGAAACAGGGCGTTGCGCTGGTGGTTGA
Organism: Enterobacter soli ATCC BAA-2102; assembly: GCF_001654845.1. Taxonomy (GTDB): domain Bacteria; phylum Pseudomonadota; class Gammaproteobacteria; order Enterobacterales; family Enterobacteriaceae; genus Enterobacter; species Enterobacter soli. The sequence goes on from NZ_LXES01000026.1 coordinate 117,421, forward strand.
CCCGATGAGCCTGCAATATCTGGTGGGCGGTGCGGTTGATTACAGCGAAGGTCTGGAAGGTTCGCGCTTTGTGGTCACCAACCCGAACGCGACAAGCACCTGTGGGTGTGGTTCTTCTTTCAGTATCTGACACGAAAAACGGTAACCCTTGGGTTACCGTTTTGCTTTTACCTTCCGTTATCATCCAGCGCAAAGGTTGGCAATTTAAGGTGCCAGCGTATCGCCGCTAAACGTATCCCCAGCGTCACCACCATCCCCAGCATGGCTGAGATTTCCAGCGGTAAAGCAAAGGTGTAGTAGGCTGTGGCGTGAACAATTCCGCCAGCAATACAGGCTGTTGCGTAGATTTCTGTTCGCAGGATCATCGGGACTTCACGTGCCAGAATGTCGCGGATGATCCCGCCACCGACGCCCGTTAAAACGCCCATGCAGATGGCGACCATTGGCCCCGTGCCCGCGTTGAAGGCTTTGTTAACGCCAATGCCGACAAACACCGCAAGACCCACGGCATCCAGTACCGGTAGTATCCATTTAGGCAGCCTGCGCGGCTGGCGCACCAGCACAATGGTGAGCAGGCAGGTGACCATCGCCACCACCAGATCGGTCGGATCCTTTACCCAAAATACCGGACCATTTGCCAGTGCCATATCGCGGATCGTTCCTCCGCCGACGGCCGTCACCACGCCCAATACCAGCACGCCAAACGGATCCATGCGTAATTTCCCGGCCAGCAGAACGCCGGAGATAGCAAAAACGGCTGTGCCAAGAATATCCAGCCAATACACGAGCATCGTTAAATCCTCGAAATGATCAGGTCTACATCTACGTTAATGACTCTGTGCCAGTGCGGCGCAGAGCTGTTTTGCGGCGAGGATAATACGCGGGCTGGCGCGTTCAAACCAGTCACTGTTGAGTGGTATCACCGGTATTTTTAACTGGCCCTGCCAGAATTGTTCAACTTTAGGAATTTCGCTTGCACTTCCGACCACCACAATCGCCTGCGGCTGCCGCGCCAGGACCTGTTCCCGGCTGACCTGCGGCCAGGGCACCCGGCTCGCAGCAAAGATATTTTCACCGCCACACACTTCCAGCACCTGATTCTGGATAGAGCCTTGTCCGGTGGTAAACAGCGGCTGGCTGCCAAATTGCAGGAAGACGCGCTTTTTCGTGGTGGTATCGTATTTCGCTTTTAATGCCGCATAGTCGCGAAGCATGTTTTGTGCGGCAAGCTCAGCTTTTTGCGGCGCAGGGCTATAAGGCGCCAGGTCGCGCAGCGCCTGAGCAACCTGCTCAATGCTGACCGCATCAATCCACATGACCTTAATCCCCAGCGAGCTCAACTGATTGACTTGCCGCTCTGCATTACCCCCGCGCCAGGCCAGTACCACGTCTGGCTTAAGCGCCACAATGCGTTCAAGGTTCATACCTTGCCATGTCGAGACTTGCTCGATGCCTGCGGCCTGTGGCGGATAATCCGAAAAACTGCTTACGCCAATGGGCGTGATCCCGGCCGCAAAAGCCAGTTCAGTATTGGCGGGGGAGAGGGTAATCACGCGCGGCACAGCATAAAGCCATACTGGTGCGAGCAGAAGCAGGGCGCCCAGCGCCCTGAGGGCGTGCTTACCCACGTGCCAGTTTCTGCACCAGGGTTTCTACCATCACGGTAGACTGTTTTGCTGCAACGGCCAGGAACTCGTCAAAGCTCAGGTGAGACTGCTGATCTGCAACGTCGGAAATGGCGCGAACCACCACGAACGGGACGCTGAAGTTATGACATACGTGCGCAATGGCAGTGGCTTCCATCTCAACGGCAACCGCCTGCGGGAAGTTGTGACGAATTTTCGCCAGACCCACGGAACCGTTGATGAACGCATCACCGCTGACAATCAGACCGCGCACGGCGTTGAGGTTCAGTTCGGCAATGCAGCTTTCTGCTGCGGCAATCAGTTTGTCATCCGCTTTAAAACCTGCCGGGCAACCCGGAAGCTGGCCATATTCATAACCAAACGCAGTAACGTCGGCATCGTGGTAACGCGCTTCATCGGATACTACGATATCACCCACTTTCAGCGTTGGCGCCAGGCCACCCGCAGAGCCGGTGTTAATGATGACATCTGGCTTGCAGCGTTCCAGCAACAGCGTTGCGCCAAGCGCAGCAGCAACTTTACCGATGCCTGATTTCAGCAGAGCAACCTCAACACCATTCAGCTGGCCGGTATAGATCTCACAACCACCCAGAGAGAGGGTCTGACGGTTCTCAATTTTGTCACGCAGCAGCGTAACTTCTTCTTCCATTGCACCAATAATGCCGATTTTCATAGATTTACTCGCGATGTGCCTTGTTAAGATGCATAGTCTATCATGGGCTTTAGTGGAAGCGCATTTCTCACGCGGGGGAGCACATGGCGCAGATCGATTTTCGCACCAAAATTAACTGGCATCGCCGTTTCCGTTCTCCGCAGGGAGACAAGAGTGAGCACGAAATCCTGCGCATTTTTGAAAGCGATCGCGGACGCATCATTAACTCGCCTGCGATACGTCGTTTACAGCAAAAAACGCAGGTATTTCCGCTTGAGCGTAACGCCGCGGTGCGTACGCGCTTAACCCATTCCATGGAAGTTCAGCAGGTGGGCCGCTACATTGCCAAAGAGATTTTAAGCCGTCTCAAAGAGCAGCGCTTGCTGGAAACATACGGTCTTGATGAGTTGACCGGCCCGTTTGAAAGCATCGTCGAGATGGCCTGCCTGATGCACGATATCGGGAATCCACCTTTTGGCCATTTTGGCGAGGCTGCCATTAATGACTGGTTCAAACAGCGGCTTTTCCCTTCTGACGCCATCAGCCAGCCGCTAAGCGATGACCGCTGTGTTGTCCGGGACCTGCGTTTGCGGGAGGGCGAGGAAGCGCTTAACGAGCTGCGACGTAAAGTTCGCCAGGATCTGTGCCACTTTGAAGGAAATGCCCAGGGCATCCGGCTGGTGCATACCCTGATGCGCATGAACCTGACCTGGGCGCAGGTGGGATGCATCCTTAAATATACGCGTCCGGCATGGTGGATGGGTGAACCCCCGGCATCACACAGTTATTTGATGAAAAAGCCGGGCTATTATTTATCCGAAGAAGTTTATATTGAACGGCTGCGTAAAGAACTTTTACTGACGCCGAATGGCCGTTTCCCATTGACCTGGATTATGGAGGCCGCAGACGATATTTCCTATTGTGTTGCTGACCTCGAAGATGCCGTTGAGAAAAGAATATTCAGCGTTGAGGAGCTTTATCAGCATCTTTATGAAGCCTGGGGAAAACACGAAAAAGGGTCTTTGTTTGCTCAGGTTGTCGAAAATGCATGGGAAAAATCACGCTCAAATTCACTGAGTCGCAGTACAGAAGATCAGTTCTTTATGTATTTGCGGGTCAATACATTAAATAAATTGGTTCCCTACGCGGCCTCGCGCTTTATTGATAACCTGCCGCTGATTTTTAGCGGAGAATTCAATCACGCGTTGCTGGAAGATGATAGTGGTTTTAGCCAACTTCTTGAGTTATATAAGAATGTGGCCATGCGCCATGTCTTTAGTCATCCCGATGTTGAGCAGCTCGAGTTGCAGGGGTACCGGGTGATAAGCGGTTTGCTGGAAATTTATCGGCCATTGCTACAATTATCGGTCGACGAATTTAGCGAGTTGGTGGAAAAAGAACGCGTGCGCCGCTTACCGATTGAATCCCGGTTGTACCATAAACTCTCGACCCGGCATCGTCTTGCTTACGTTGAGGCGATTAGCAAGATTGACCGCCATTCTGTCCAGTGGCCGGTGCTGGAATATTATTATCGCTGCCGCCTTATTCAGGACTATATCAGCGGGATGACGGATTTGTATGCCTGGGATGAATACCGCAAGCTGATGGCGGTTGAATAATTTCGGAGTTTTGTAAAGACGACCAATAAATTTTTACTTTTTCCATAAACTTAATCCCGGAACTAAGCGGTATAAAACGAATCTGAGTTACACAGCAATTCTGCGTTATCTGTAAATCGAGATTGAGAAATATGAAAAAAACCACATTAGCAATGAGTGCACTGGCTCTGAGTTTAGGTTTAGCGCTGTCCCCTCTGTCTGCTTTTGCAGCCGAGACAGCGTCGTCGGCAGCAACCGCGCAGCAGATGCCAAGCCTGGCACCGATGCTCGAAAAAGTGATGCCATCGGTGGTGAGTATTAACGTTGAGGGCAGCACGACCGTCAACACGCCGCGGATGCCGCGTAACTTCCAGCAGTTCTTTGGCGATAACTCGCCGTTCTGCCAGGACGGTTCGCCGTTCCAGAGCTCCCCGTTCTGTCAGGGGGGTGGCGCAGGCGATGACAGCCAGGGCGGTAATGGCGGTGGCCAGCAACAGAAATTCATGGCGCTTGGATCCGGCGTAATTATTGACGCAGCAAAAGGCTATGTCGTCACCAACAACCACGTGGTTGATAACGCCAATAGCATCAAAGTTCAGCTGAGCGATGGCCGCAAGTTTGACGCGAAAGTCGTGGGTAAAGATCCGCGTTCTGACATCGCGCTGATCCAGATTCAGGATCCGAAAAACCTGACGGCGATTAAAATTGCCGACTCCGATGCCCTGCGCGTAGGCGATTACACCGTGGCCATCGGTAACCCGTTCGGTCTGGGTGAAACCGTGACCTCCGGTATTGTCTCCGCCCTCGGTCGTAGCGGCCTGAATGCAGAGAACTACGAGAACTTTATCCAGACAGATGCGGCTATCAACCGTGGTAACTCTGGTGGTGCGCTGGTTAACCTTAATGGTGAGCTGATTGGTATCAACACCGCGATTCTGGCACCAGACGGCGGTAACATCGGTATCGGCTTTGCTATCCCAAGCAACATGGTGAAAAACCTGACCGCTCAGATGGTGCAGTATGGCCAGGTGAAACGCGGTGAACTGGGTATCCTGGGGACCGAGCTGAACTCTGAGCTGGCAAAAGCGATGAAAGTGGATGCTCAGCGCGGTGCATTCGTAAGCCAGGTGATGCCGAACTCGTCCGCCGCGAAAGCGGGTATCAAGGCGGGTGATGTCATTACCTCCCTGAACGGGAAACCTATCAGCAGCTTCGCCGCACTGCGTGCAGAGGTGGGTTCTATGCCGGTGGGCAGCAAAATCACCCTCGGCCTGCTGCGTGATGGCAAGCCTGTAAACGTAAGCCTTGAGTTGCAGCAGAGCAGTCAGAACCAGGTTGACTCCAGTACCATCTTCAGCGGCATTGAAGGCGCAGAGATGAGCAACAAGGGCGAGGATAAAGGTGTGGTGGTGAACAACGTGAAAGCGAATTCACCGGCTGCCCGTATCGGCCTGAAAAAGGGTGATGTGATCATGGGTGCGAACCAGCAGCCAGTGAAAAACATCGCTGAATTGCGCAAAATTCTCGACAGCAAACCATCAGTGCTGGCGTTGAACATCCAGCGTGGCGACTCCTCACTCTATCTGCTGATGCAGTAATCCCGCCCAGGCTCCTGCTCGTTGCTGAGCAGGGGCTTTTTCGTTTCTGTGACCCTTTCCACAAGTCCATACTTATTCCCCTGACTTTGTGCATTCGCACAATGCGACAGCGATTGAACTCCCCTATGCTTGAGCTCTGCTCACAGGAGGGTTACATGGCTGGCTGGCATCTTGATACCAAAATGGCGCAGGATATCGTGGCGCGTACCATGCGCATCATCGATACCAATATCAACGTAATGGATGCCCGTGGGCGCATTATCGGCAGTGGCGATCGCGAGCGCATTGGGGAATTGCACGAAGGTGCGCTGTTGGTGCTCTCTCAGGGGCGCGTGGTGGATATCGACGATGCGGTGGCGAAACATCTCCATGGCGTACGGCAGGGCATTAACTTACCGCTGCGACTTGAAGGCGAAATTGTCGGGGTGATCGGCCTGACCGGGGAGCCGGAATCTCTGCGTAAATATGGCGAGCTGGTCTGCATGACGGCAGAAATGATGCTTGAACAGTCGCGCCTGATGCACCTGCTGGCGCAGGACAGCCGGTTGCGCGAAGAGCTGGTTATGAATCTTATCCAGGCAGAAGAGCACACTCCTGCACTCAGCGAGTGGGCGCAGCGTCTGGGTATCGATCTTAATCAGCCGCGCGTAGTGGCGGTGATTGAAGTGGACAGCGGTCAGCTTGGCGTGGACAGCGCGATGGCGGAGCTACAGCAACTGCAAAATGCGCTGGCAACACCAGAGCGCAACAACCTGGTGGCGATTGTTTCTCTGACCGAGATGGTGGTGCTCAAACCCGCACTCAATCAGTTTGGGCGCTGGGACGCCGAAGATCACCGTCGCCGGGTTGATCAGCTTATCGCGCGGATGAAAGAGAACGGCCAGCTTCGTTTTCGCGTTGCGCTGGGGAACTACTTTACCGGACCGGGCAGCATTGCCCGCTCCTGGCGAACCGCGCGCACTACTATGATGGTGGGCAAGCAACGGATGCCCGAGAGCCGTAGCTACTTCTATCAGGATCTGATGCTACCCGTTCTGCTCGACAGCCTGCGAGGTGGCTGGCAGGCCAATGAACTGGCGCGCCCGTTAGTACGACTGAAAGCAATGGATAACAACGGCTTGCTGCGGCGTACATTGCAGGCGTGGTTTCGCCATAACGTGCAGCCTCTGGCTACATCGAAAGCGCTGTTTATTCACCGTAATACGCTGGAATACCGGCTTAACCGGATCTCGGAACTGACGGGGCTGGATCTGGGGAATTTCGATGACAGGCTGTTGTTGTATGTGGCGTTGCAGCTGGATGAGCAGAGATAAAGGGTTTCACCCTCTCCCTGTGGGAGAGGGCCGGGGTGAGGGCATCAGGCCGCACCCAACTTATTTATTGCGAGTTAATTTCTCAAGATCCGCTTCAATTTCGCTGATCTTGTTGGTAACAACGCTTTCCAGATGACGCAGGTCATCAAGGATCTTACGTTTGAGATCGACTTCGGTGCGATCGCGCTGGCAGATCTGATCGAGTTCATCGATCACATAGCGCAGGTTCGGGCTAATTTCCTGAACCTCTTTGTATCCCTGACCGATGCCATCGGCAACGACGGTCTTACGCTGGCGTGGGTATTTAAACTTCACGCTCTTGGCGAAAAACTCTCCTTTGTCCTTGTGAAAATAGATTTTCAAAATATCGTTATTGGCTTCCTGACGGAGGCTGTAACGATCAATTTCATCAGGATTGGTAATGCCCAGACTTTTCAGATTATCGTACATAGCGGTACCCTTGATCTCAACATAACCTTTGAATAATTAACGAAAAAATCTATTTTCGCCACCCTCAGATACAAAAAAAGCGGGGTCGCCCCCGCTTTTTGTTATACCCGATTAATCGATGGTGCGCAGCAGTTCATTGATACCTACTTTGCCGCGCGTTTTCGCATCGACTTTCTTCACGATAACCGCACAGTACAGGCTGTATTTGCCATCTTTTGACGGCAGGTTACCGGAAACAACCACGGAGCCTGCTGGTACGCGGCCGTAATGTACTTCGCCGGTTTCACGGTCATAAATACGGGTGCTCTGGCCGATGTAAACGCCCATGGAGATAACAGAGCCTTCTTCCACGATAACGCCTTCAACCACTTCAGAGCGTGCGCCGATGAAGCAGTTGTCTTCGATGATGGTTGGGTTCGCCTGGAGCGGCTCCAGAACGCCACCGATACCCACGCCGCCAGACAGGTGGACGTTTTTACCGATCTGCGCGCAAGAACCTACTGTCGCCCAGGTATCCACCATAGTGCCTTCGTCAACGTAAGCACCGATGTTCACGTAGGATGGCATCAGCACGGTGTTGCGAGCGATGAATGCGCCCTGACGAACTGCTGCTGGCGGAACCACGCGGAAACCTTCTTTCTGGAAGCGCGCTTCGTCGTAGTCAGCGAATTTCATCGGGACTTTATCGAAGTAGCGGCTTTCTGCTCCGTCGATAACCTGGTTATCGTTGATACGGAAAGAGAGCAGCACGGCTTTTTTCAGCCACTGATGAGTTACCCACTGACCGTTGATCTTTTCTGCTACGCGCAGTGCGCCGGAATCCAGCAGGGAAATCACCTGGTTAACGGCTTCACGGGTAACGGTATCCACATTTGCCGGGGTAATCTCGGCGCGACGCTCAAAAGCGGACTCAATAACGTTCTGTAACTGCTGCATTGTTTACTCTTTCCATTTCACTAAAAAACACGTCACCCTTTATCGTTTGGATTGAGGGCTGCTGTCAACCGTTGTTGCACTTCAAGTTGCAGGTCATTATTAAGGGCACGCCGGTCGGCGGTCGCGATTATAAATAAATCTTCTACTCGCTCGCCAATGGTTGTAATTCTGGCCCCGTGAAGCGAAATTCCCAGATCGGCAAAAACCTGACCCACGCGGGCGAGTAGCCCTGGCTGGTCGAGCGCGATCAGCTCCAGGAACGATTTACGGTCGGTATGGGTCGGCAGGAAATTGACCTCGGTATCGACGGTAAAGTGCCGTAATTTCGCGGGCTGACGACGTGGCTGCGGCGGTTGCCAGCTGTGCTGGGTAATCGCCTGCTCCAGGCCAAAGCGTATCCCTTCGTGCCTGTCCGACGACAGCGGGCTGCCATCCGGTTCCAGCACAATAAAGGTGTCCATCGCCATGCCGTCGCGGGTGGTAAAAATCTGCGCGTCGTGAACGCTCAGGTTTCGTCTGTCCAGCTCGGCGCAAACTGCGGCAAACAGATAGGCACGGTCCGGGCTCCAGATAAAGATCTCCGTACCGCCGCGTGTGGCCTGCGGGCTCAGCAGGATCATCGGCTTCGACAGGTCGTGCTTCAGCAGATGCCGAGCGTGCCACGCCAGCTGATTTGGGCTGTGGCGGACAAAGTAGTTCGCCCGACAGCGCGCCCAAATCTGATGCAACGCCTCTTCATCAATGTTATCCATACGCAATAACGCCAGCGCCTGTAGCTGGTGATGGCGCACGCGCTCGCGCATATCCGGGGTGTTCTGCATCCCGCGGCGCAGCTGTTTTTCGGTGGCGAAGTAGAGTTCGCGCAGCAGGCTTTGTTTCCAGCTGTTCCACAGCGTTTCGTTGGTGGCGCAGATATCCGCTACCGTCAGGCAGACCAGATAGCGCAGGCGGTTTTCCGTCTGTACCTCTTCGGCGAATTGCTTGATGACTTCTGGATCCTGGATATCACGACGCTGCGCCGTGACCGACATCAGCAGGTGATGGCGTACCAGCCAGGCCACAAGCTGCGTTTCTCGTGAATTGAGTCCATGCAGTTCGGCAAATTTTAGAACATCCTGCGCCCCGAGCACCGAGTGGTCGCCACCACGGCCTTTGGCAATGTCGTGGAACAGGGCGGCAATCAGGATCAGTTCCGGGTGCGACAGACGTGGCCAAAGTTCAACGCACAATGGGTGGCGAGAGCGGGTCTCTTCCTGAGCAAAGCTTTCCAGCTTGAGCATGACGCGGATCGTGTGTTCATCCACCGTGTAGGCATGGAAAAGATCGAACTGCATCTGGCCGACGATATGTGACCACTGGGGCATGTAGGCCCACAATACACTGTGACGGTGCATGGGCAACAGGCCACGGCTTACAGCACCAGGATGGCGGAGCATACTGAGGAACAGTGAACGCGCTTCCGGGATATAGCACAGGGGTTGTGTCAGATGACGGCGTGCATGGCGCAGATGACGCAGGGTAGTGGAGTAGATCCCGGTGATCGCGCTGTTGCGAACCATGGTGTAGAACATACGCAGGATCGCTTCTGGCTCTCGAATGAACAGCGTTTCGTCGCGCAGATCGATAAGCGTGCCGCGCAGCTGGAATTCATCGTCAATCGGGCGCGGTTTTTCGTCTGCCGTCAGCGCCAGGATCGCCTCATCGAACAGCTGCAACAGCATCTGGTTCAGTTCGGTCACACGGCGAGTCACACGGAAGAAATCCTTCATCATATGCTCGACGGGCTCGTTGCCTTCGCCGCTGTAATTCAGGCGTTGGGCAACGCTGAGCTGACGGTCGAATAGCAGGCGGTTGTCATAGCGATTCAGTTCCAGATGCAGGGCAAAGCGAATACGCCAGAGCAGGTGCAGACATTCATTCAGCTCATTACGTTCGGCTTCGGTCAAAAAGCCGAAACCCACCATCTCATCCAGAGAGGTGGCGCCGAAATGGCGCCGGGCCACCCACTGTAAGGTATGGATGTCGCGCAGGCCGCCTGGGCTGCTTTTGATATCGGGCTCGAGGTTATAGCTGGTGCCGTGGTAGCGCTGATGGCGCTGGTTTTGCTCTTCGACCTTCGCGGCAAAGAACTTTTCTGATGGCCAGAAGCCGTCGCTGAAAATGTGTTTCTGTAGCTCCAGGAACAGCGCGACATCGCCAATCAACAGGCGGGTTTCAATCAGGTTAGTGGCAACGGTAAGGTCAGATAACCCTTCCAGCAGGCACTCTTCAAGTGTGCGCACACTGTGGCCGACTTCCAGCTTCACATCCCAGAGCAGCGTCAACAGCTCGCCAATTTTTTGTGCTTGTTCGTCCGGGAGTTTCTTGCGGCTCAGGATCAGCAGGTCAATGTCGGAGAGGGGATGAAGTTCACCACGGCCATAGCCCCCGACGGCAACCAGTGCGACATCGCTAATCTGCCCGAAACCGTAATCGATCCATAAGCGTTGCAGTAGCTGGTCGATAAACTCGGTTCGCGCTTCAATCAACTGTTCGGCAGAGATGCCTGCGTCGAAAGCACTGCCCAGCCAGCGCTGGAAGACATCCATATGTGCTTTGATGTCGGCACAGGTCAGCTCACGCTGCGGCCAGACGCCGGGGTTATCGGGCTGATCGGGGAGGGTGGGAAGTGCTGTGTTAGCATACTGTTCGGGTAAAAGATTACTCATCGCGTGCCACCCATAAGAAAAAGCTATCGCCATTAAAAAAGCCGGCATTTGCCGGCTTTTCATCATTCGTTGTGCGTCAGTATCGCCGGGATGGTGTCATCCTTGCGCAACGTCATAATTTCGCAGCCGTTGTCTGTCACCACAATAGTATGCTCGTACTGCGCAGACAAGCTTCTGTCTTTGGTTTTCACTGTCCAGCCATCTTTCATGGTACGGATGCGGTAGTCGCCAGAGTTGACCATCGGTTCAATGGTGAAAGTCATCCCTTTTTGCAGCACCACACCGCCGTCATCGGCATCATAGTGCAGAACCTGTGGCTCTTCGTGGAAGACGCGGCCAATGCCATGACCGCAATATTCGCGCACCACAGAGAAACCTTCGGCTTCAACGAATTTCTGGATAGCGGCACCAATGGTGCGCAGACGGATACCCGGCTTAACCATTTTCAGCGCCAGGTAGAGGCTTTCCTGCGTCACTTTGCACAGGCGCTCACCCAGGATGGTTGGCTTACCGACGATGAACATCTTTGAGGTGTCGCCGTGATACTCGTCTTTAATAACGGTCACGTCGATGTTCACAATGTCGCCATCTTTCAGCAGTTTTTCGTCATCCGGAATACCGTGGCAAACCACTTCATTAATAGAGATGCAAACGGATTTCGGGAAACCGTGATAGCCGAGGCAGGCGGAGACTGCATGCTGCTCGTTCACGATATAGTCATTACAAATGCGATCCAGTTCGCCGGTGCTGACGCCCGGTTTCACGAACGGCTCGATCATTTCCAGCACTTCCGCGGCCAGACGACCGGCGACGCGCATCTTTTCAATTTCTTCAGGTGTCTTAATAGAGATAGCCATGTAATCTGTCCATCGGTGTCGATTTTTTCGACAATACTAGTTCAAGTGTCGTCAATGGTATCAGTCAGGCGCACCCCGTGCCAAACTGAGAATCATTAACAGCACACTCAGCCAACAACTGTTGGTGTCTGGTCGTGTTTTGTGGTATAAAGCGCGCCGGACTTCCGATCCATTTCAGATACACAGGGTGGACGGAAGCGACAAATCTCACTTTGTGTAACAACACACACGTATCGGCACATGTTCCGGGGTGCCCTTTGGGGTCGGTAACATGGGATACGTGGAGGCATAACCCCAACTTTTAATATAGAGGTTTTAAACATGGCAACTGTTTCCATGCGCGACATGCTCAAGGCTGGTGTTCACTTTGGTCACCAGACCCGTTACTGGAACCCGAAAATGAAGCCTTTCATCTTCGGCGCACGTAACAAAGTTCACATCATCAACCTTGAGAAAACTGTACCAATGTTCAACGAAGCCCTGGCTGAGCTGAACAAGATCTCTTCCCGTAAAGGTAAGATTCTGTTCGTTGGTACTAAGCGCGCTGCAAGCGAAGCTGTGAAAGATGCTGCTAACAGCTGCGATCAGTTCTTCGTGAACCATCGCTGGTTGGGCGGCATGCTGACCAACTGGAAAACCGTTCGTCAGTCAATCAAACGCCTGAAAGATCTGGAAACCCAGTCTCAGGACGGTACTTTCGACAAGCTGACTAAGAAAGAAGCGCTGATGCGCACTCGTGAACTGGACAAGCTGGAAAACAGCCTGGGCGGTATCAAAGATATGGGCGGCCTGCCAGACGCGCTGTTCGTAATCGATGCAGACCACGAGCACATCGCAATCAAAGAAGCTAACAACCTGGGTATCCCGGTATTCGCTATCGTTGATACCAACTCCGATCCGGACGGTGTTGACTTCGTTATCCCGGGTAACGACGATGCAATCCGTGCTGTTAGCCTGTACCTGAGCGCTGTAGCTGCTACCGTTCGTGAAGGCCGTTCCCAGGATCTGGCTTCTCAGGCGGAAGAAAGCTTCGTAGAAGCTGAATAATAAGGTTTCACCCCTTATTAGTACCGTGTATGAATAGGGGCCAATTATCGGCCCCTTTTTTCAATTTATACTGTTTGGCTTCTGGCCGGGCAGTTCACATCTCCCGAGGATTTAAGAATGGCTGAAATTACCGCATCCCTGGTAAAAGAGCTGCGCGAGCGTACTGGCGCAGGCATGATGGATTGCAAAAAAGCGCTGACTGAAGCGAACGGCGACATCGAGCTGGCAATCGAAAACATGCGTAAATCCGGTGCGATCAAAGCAGCTAAAAAAGCAGGCAACGTTGCTGCTGACGGCGTGATCATCACTAAGATCGACGGCACCTACGGTATCATTCTGGAAGTTAACTGCCAGACTGACTTCGTTGCTAAAGATGGCGGTTTCCAGGCATTTGCGAACAAAGTACTGGACGCAGCTGTTGCTGGTAAAATCACTGACGTTGAAGTTCTGAAAGCACAGTTCGAAGAAGAACGTGTTGCTCTGGTTGCTAAAATCGGTGAGAACATCAACATCCGTCGCGTTTCTTCTCTGGAAGGTGACGTTCTGGGTTCATACCAGCACGGTGCTCGCATCGGTGTTCTGGTTGCTGCTAAAGGCGCTGACGAAGAGCTGGTTAAACAGCTGGCAATGCACATCGCTGCAAGCAAGCCAGAATTCGTTAAACCAGAAGACGTGTCTGCTGAAGTGGTAGAGAAAGAATACCAGGTTCAGCTGGACATCGCGATGCAGTCTGGTAAGCCAAAAGAAATCGCAGAGAAAATGGTTGAAGGCCGCATGAAGAAATTCACCGGCGAAGTTTCTCTGACTGGCCAGCCTTTCGTAATGGATCCAAGCAAGTCTGTTGCTCAGCTGCTGAAAGAGCACAATGCTGACGTAACTGGCTTCATCCGCTTCGAAGTGGGCGAAGGCATCGAGAAAGTTGAGACTGACTTCGCAGCAGAAGTTGCTGCAATGTCCAAGCAGTCTTAATGATTGAAAAGGAGCCGCCTGAGGGCGGCTTCTTTTTGTCACCCGTCACAGGAAATCAGACAGGCTCCAGTATCGCTGTGCTGATTTGCGGCATATCATGTCGCCAGAATTAACCCCCATCTTAATCGTTGACAGTCTCAGGAAAGAAACATGGCTACCAATGCAAAACCCGTGTACAAACGCATTCTGCTTAAGCTGAGTGGCGAAGCGCTGCAGGGATCGGAAGGCTTCGGTATTGACGCAAGCATCCTTGATCGCATGGCACAGGAAATCAAAGAACTGGTCGAACTGGGTATCCAGGTTGGCGTGGTCATTGGCGGTGGCAACCTTTTCCGTGGTGCTGGTCTGGCGAAAGCGGGGATGAACCGCGTTGTGGGTGACCACATGGGTATGCTGGCAACCGTCATGAATGGCCTGGCAATGCGTGATGCACTGCATCGCGCCTATGTGAATGCCCGCCTGATGTCCGCGATCCCCCTGAATGGCGTTTGCGATAATTACAGCTGGGCAGAAGCCATCAGCCTGCTGCGCAACAACCGCGTGGTGATCCTCTCCGCCGGTACGGGTAACCCGTTCTTTACCACCGATTCCGCTGCCTGCCTGCGCGGTATCGAGATCGAAGCCGATGTGGTCCTGAAAGCGACCAAAGTAGACGGCGTGTTTACTGCCGACCCGGCAAAAGATCCTTCTGCCACCATGTACGATCAGCTGACTTACAGCGAAGTGCTGGATAAAGAGCTGAAAGTGATGGATCTTGCCGCCTTCACGCTGGCTCGCGACCACAAACTGCCGATCCGTGTCTTCAATATGAACAAGCCTGGCGCGCTGCGTCGCGTGGTTATGGGCGAAAAAGAAGGCACTTTGATCACGGAATAATTTCCGTTGGCGATAAATACAGGTAAGATTCCGCTTTATTTTGTAGTGGTATCTTACCCGGGCGCGCCTTTGGCGTTGTCATGAATTAAACGCGACTATACTTAGCACACCTGTAGCAGCTGTGCTGGCGGATAGTCTGCCTGAGACAAGTTTTCAAGGATTCGTAACGTGATTAACGACATCAGAAAAGATGCTGAAGTACGCATGGACAAATGCGTAGAAGCGTTCAAAACCCAAATCAGCAAAATTCGTACTGGCCGTGCTTCCCCAAGCCTGCTGGATGGCATCGTAGTGGAATACTACGGCACGCCAACTCCACTGCGTCAGTTGGCTAACGTCACTGTTGAAGACACCCGTACGCTGAAAATCAACGTATTCGATCGTTCCATGGGCCCGGCAGTTGAAAAAGCGATTATGGCGTCCGATCTGGGTCTGAACCCAAGCTCAGCGGGCACTGATATCCGTGTTCCACTGCCTCCGCTGACGGAAGAACGTCGTAAAGATCTGATCAAAGTTGTGCGTGGCGAAGCTGAGCAGGGTCGTGTTTCCGTGCGTAACGTGCGTCGCGATGCGAACGATAAAGTTAAAGCACTGCTGAAAGACAAAGAAATCAGCGAAGACGACGATCGTCGTTCCCAGGACGACGTGCAGAAACTGACTGACGCAGCTATCAAGAAAATTGATGCGGCGCTGGCAGATAAAGAAGCGGAACTGATGCAGTTCTGATTTCTGTCGTACACTGATAAACGCCGTTCAGAGAGCCTACGTGGCTTGCTGGCGGCGTTTTGCTTTTATCTGGTCTAACATTTTTCCGGGCATCTCATGAAGCATTTAACTCTCCTTGGCTCAACCGGCTCTATTGGTTGCAGCACTCTCGACGTTGTTCGCCATAATCCTGACATCTACACCGTGACCGCCCTCGTGGCCGGAAAGAATGTGCAGCGCATGGTTGAACAGTGTCTGGAGTTTGCGCCTCGCTATGCGGTAATGGATGACGAGGGCAGTGCTCGCCAGGTGAAAGCCTTGCTGGAAGAGAAGGGCAGCCGTACCGAAGTGTTGAGCGGGCAGCAGGCAGCTTGCGAAATGGCTGCGCTGGATGAGGTTGATCAGGTGATGGCGGCAATCGTCGGCGCGGCAGGGCTTCTGCCGACGCTTGCCGCTATTGATGCCGGTAAAACGGTATTGCTGGCAAATAAAGAGTCATTGGTGACCTGCGGGCGCCTGTTCATGGATGCCGTAAAACAGCGCGGGGCGCGCCTTTTGCCGGTAGACAGCGAACACAACGCGATTTTTCAGAGTTTACCTCAACCTTTTCAACAGAACCTGGGGTACGCTGACCTGGAGCAAAATGGCGTTGTGTCTATTCTGCTTACCGGGTCTGGTGGCCCGTTCCGGGAAACACCACTGTCTGAACTGCGCGCAATGACGCCGGATCAGGCGTGTCGTCATCCGAACTGGTCGATGGGGCGTAAGATCTCCGTTGATTCTGCCACCATGATGAACAAAGGTCTGGAATACATTGAAGCTCGCTGGTTGTTTAATGCATCGGCGAAACAGATGGAAGTGCTGATCCACCCGCAATCGGTGATTCATTCGATGGTGCGTTATCAGGATGGTAGCGTGCTGGCACAGTTGGGTGAGCCGGATATGCGTACACCTATCGCGCACTCAATGGCGTGGCCAAATCGCGTGAAATCGGGCGTAAAACCCCTCGATTTTTGCAAGTTGAGTTCACTGACCTTCAGCGAACCTGACTATGACCGCTACCCGTGTCTGAAGCTTGCCATGAATGCGTTTGACCAGGGGCAAGCGGCGACGACAGCACTCAATGCAGCCAATGAAATTACCGTTGAGGCATTTCTGAATCAGCAAATCCGTTTTACCGATATCGCGGCACTGAATTTGTCGGTACTTGAGATGATGGATTTGCGCGAACCTCAGAGCGTGGAAGAGGTGCTGGCGGTGGATGAACAGGCTCGTATTATTGCGCGTAAACAGGTGACACATCTCGCAAGCTGGTGATAAAGCAGCCACTAGTGGTCGTGCTATTTGTTAGCGTAGGGCTTCAGTGATATAGTCTGCGCCACCTGATCGCAGGAATTTGACTTTACGTGGTCAGGTAAGCCGTGGTTTGACACGGCTTTTTTATGTATAGGCTTCAGTATTCCTGAGTACCGTTAAATCCTTTTCAGGGACTAAAAACGCGTTATGTTGTCTGCGAATCAACCATTAAGCGAAAACTTGCCAGCTCATGGCTGCCGTCATGTAGCAATCATCATGGATGGCAACGGCCGCTGGGCGAAAAGACAAGGGAAGATAAGAGCCTTTGGGCATAAAGCCGGGGCGAAATCTGTTCGCCGCGCCGTTTCTTTTGCCGCTAATAACGGCATTGATGCGTTAACGCTCTATGCTTTTAGCAGCGAAAACTGGAATCGACCTGCGCAGGAAGTCAGTGCGTTGATGGAATTGTTTGTGTGGGCGCTCGACAGCGAAGTAAAAAGCCTGCATCGCCACAACGTCCGCCTGCGTATTATTGGTGAAACCAGTCGTTTTAACTCACGTTTGCAGGAACGAATTCGTAAAGCAGAAGCGTTGACTGAAAATAATACCGGTCTGACGCTCAATATCGCGGCGAATTACGGCGGACGCTGGGATATTATCCAGGGCGTTCGGCATTTGGCCGAACAGGTTCAGGAAGGGCTGTTGAGACCCGACCAAATTGATGAAGAGGCGCTGGGTCAGCAAATCTGCATGAATGAACTGGCTCCCGTGGATTTGGTAATTAGGACAGGGGGGGAGCATCGCATAAGTAACTTTTTGCTTTGGCAAATAGCCTATGCCGAACTTTACTTTACGGATGTTCTCTGGCCCGATTTTGATGAACAAGACTTTGAAGGTGCGCTGCATGCCTTTGCCAATCGAGAGCGTCGTTTCGGCGGCACCGAGCCTGGTGGCGACAACGCCTGATGGGGGTAGCTTTTGCTGAAGTATCGCCTGATTTCCGCTTTTGTATTAATACCCATTGTCATTGCGGCGCTGTTTTTACTGCCCCCAGTGGGATTCGCGATTGTTACGCTGGTGGTGTGTATGCTCGCCGCGTGGGAATGGGGACAGTTTAGCGGCTTTACCTCGCGCACTCAGCGGGTATGGCTGGCGGTGCTCTGTGGCTTTATTCTGGCCCTGATGCTGTTTACATTGCCTGAATATCATCATGATATTCATCAACCGCTGGTTGCTGGCGCGCTTTGGGTGTCGCTGGGCTGGTGGGTTGCCGCGCTGTTGCTGGTGCTTTTTTATCCAGGATCCGCGGCGCTGTGGCGTAATTCTAAAGTTTTACGCCTTATTTTTGGCCTGCTCACAATTGTTCCTTTTTTCTGGGGTATGCTCGCGCTGCGCGCATGGCACTATGACGACAACCACTACAGCGGCGCGTTATGGCTGCTCTACGTGATGATTCTCGTCTGGGGGGCTGACTCAGGTGCTTATATGTTTGGTAAACTGTTTGGCAAACATAAACTCGCACCGAAGGTCTCTCCGGGGAAAACCTGGCAAGGATTCATCGGCGGCTTGTTTACAGCAGCGATTATCTCCTGGGGCTACGGCGTCTGGGCGAATCTTGAGGTTGCACCGTCAACCCTGCTGGTATGCTCTATTTTCGCTGCGCTGGCATCTGTTTTAGGTGATTTGACCGAAAGCATGTTTAAGCGCGAAGCAGGGATCAAAGATAGTGGTCACCTTATCCCAGGACATGGCGGTATACTGGATCGCATTGACAGCCTGACAGCGGCTGTTCCAGTGTTTGCTTGCCTGCTTTTACTGGTATTTGGGACGATTTAACGGAAGGTTTTATGCTGAGCATTCTCTGGAATCTGGCGGCGTTCATAGTTGCACTGGGTGTACTGATTACCGTGCATGAATTTGGCCATTTCTGGGTTGCTCGCCGTTGCGGTGTGCGGGTAGAACGATTTTCCATTGGTTTTGGTAAATCGCTCTGGAAGCGCACCGACAAACATGGCACCGAGTTTGTCCTCGCACTTATTCCTCTGGGCGGTTATGTCAAAATGCTCGACGAACGCGTCGAGCCTGTCGCCCCTGAACTTCGACATAGCGCGTTTAACAACAAAACGGTTGGACAACGCGCCGCCATCATTGCTGCCGGACCGGTAGCCAATTTCATCTTTGCTATTTTCGCCTACTGGCTGGTGTTTATCATCGGCGTCCCTGGCGTTCGCCCGGTTGTGGGTGAAATTGCCCCTAACTCCATCGCGGCGAGTGCGCAAATTACACCAGGGATGGAACTTAAAGCGATTGATGGCATCGAAACCCCTGATTGGGATGCCGTGCGACTGCAACTGGTCGCCAAAATCGGTGATGCGCAGACCACCGTCAGCGTGTCGCCATTTGGTTCTGACCAGCGGCAGAACAAAGTGCTGGATTTACGCCACTGGAGTTTTGAGCCTGACAAAGAGGACCCGGTCTCTGCACTGGGGATTCGACCGCGCGGCGCGCAGATCGAACCGGTATTAGCAGAAGTACAGGCTAATTCGGCGGCGAGCAAAGCGGGTTTGCAAGCGGGCGACAGGATCGTTAAAGTCGATGGTCAGCCATTAACACAGTGGATGACCTTTGTTAATCTGGTGCGCGATAATCCAGGCACTTCACTCGCACTGGAAGTAGAAAGGCAGGGGAGTCCGCTGTCACTGACGCTTATCCCGGATACCAAATCGGGCGGCAAAAAGGCGGAAGGGTTTGCAGGCGTTGTGCCGAAAGTCATCCCACTGCCAGATGAGTACAAGACAATACGCCAGTATGGGCCGTTCAGCGCCATCCTTGAAGCCACGGATAAAACATGGCAACTGATGAAGCTAACGGTCAACATGTTGGGGAAATTGATAACCGGTGATGTGAAACTGAACAACCTCAGTGGGCCAATCTCTATTGCCCAGGGGGCTGGGATGTCAGCGGAATTCGGGGTGATTTACTATCTCATGTTCCTCGCGCTCATTAGCGTGAACCTTGGGATAATCAACCTGTTCCCGCTTCCCGTATTAGACGGGGGTCATCTGCTGTTTTTAGCGATTGAAAAGCTAAAAGGCGGACCGGTATCCGAGCGAGTTCAAGACTTTAGTTATCGCATTGGCTCGATTTTGCTGGTGCTGTTAATGGGGCTTGCACTTTTCAATGATTTCTCTCGGTTGTAAGAGAGTGTTAGGAAGAACGCATAATAACGATGGCGATGAAAAAGTTGCTCATAGCGTCGCTGCTGTTTAGCAGCGCCACCGTATACGGTGCTGACGGGTTCGTAGTGAAAGACATTCATTTCGAAGGCCTCCAGCGTGTCGCCGTTGGTGCGGCCCTCCTCAGTATGCCTGTACGCCCCGGCGATACGGTTAATGATGATGATATCAGTAACACCATCCGTGCTCTGTTTGCCACCGGCAACTTTGAGGACGTTCGCGTTCTGCGCGATGGTGATACGCTGCTGGTTCAGGTAAAAGAACGCCCAACGATCGCCAGTATCACTTTCTCCGGTAACAAATCGGTTAAAGATGACATGCTCAAGCAAAACCTTGAAGCATCTGGTGTCCGTGTCGGTGAATCTCTGGACCGCACCACTCTTTCCGATATTGAGAAAGGTCTGGAAGATTTCTACTACAGCGTCGGTAAATACAGCGCCAGCGTGAAAGCGGTGGTGACTCCGCTGCCACGTAACCGTGTAGACCTGAAGCTGGTATTCCAGGAAGGTGTCTCTGCGAAGATCCAACAGATCAACATCGTAGGGAACCATGCTTTCAGTACCGACGAACTGATCTCAACCTTCCAGCTGCGCGACGAAGTGCCGTGGTGGAACGTTGTTGGCGATCGTAAATACCAGAAACAGAAACTGGCGGGTGACCTTGAAACCCTGCGCAGCTACTACCTGGATCGCGGTTATGCCCGTTTCAACATTGACTCTACTCAGGTCAGTCTGACTCCGGACAAGAAAGGTATCTACATTACGATTAACATTACTGAAGGCGAGCAGTACAAGCTTTCTGGTGTTGAAGTGAGTGGAAACCTGGCGGGGCACTCTGCTGAGATCGAGTCTCTGACTAAAATTCAGCCGGGCGAACTGTATAGCGGCGCGAAAGTGACCAAAATGGAAGACAGCATTAAGAAGCTGCTCGGCCGTTACGGTTATGCGTACCCGCGTGTACAAACTCAGCCTGAAATCAACGACACGGATAAGACCGTTAAGCTGCGCGTAAATGTGGACGCGGGCAACCGTTTCTACGTGCGTAAGATCCGTTTCGAAGGTAACGATACCTCCAAAGATTCCGTACTGCGCCGCGAAATGCGTCAGATGGAAGGTGCATGGCTGGGTAGCGACCTGGTAGACCAGGGTAAAGAGCGTCTGAACCGTCTGGGTTACTTTGAAACGGTAGATACTGATACCCAACGCGTACCGGGCAGCCCTGATCAGGTTGATGTCGTCTATAAAGTCAAAGAGCGTAACACCGGTAGCTTTAACTTCGGTGTGGGTTACGGTACTGAAAGCGGCGTGAGCTTCCAGGTGGGTGTTCAGCAGGATAACTGGCTGGGTACAGGTTACTCTGTTGGTATCAACGGCACCAAAAACGACTACCAGACCTATTCTGAGTTCTCTGTTACCAACCCATACTTCACCGTTGACGGTGTAAGCCTGGGTGGTCGTATCTTCTATAACGACTTTAAAGCAGATGATGCAGATCTGTCCTCCTATACCAACAAGAGTTACGGTGTAGACGGAACGCTCGGCTTCCCGATTAACGAATACAACACCCTGCGTGCTGGTTTAGGCTACGTGCATAACGACCTGTCTAACATGCAGCCGCAGGTGGCGATGTGGCGGTACCTGGATTCCATCGGGCAGTCAACCAGTAAGACTGGCGACAACAACGGTTTTGCGGCAGATGACTTCACCTTCAACTATGGCTGGACGTATAACCGTCTTGACCGTGGTTACTTCCCGACGGAAGGTTCTCGCGTCAACCTGAACGGTAAAGTTACCGTGCCGGGTTCCGATAACGAGTTCTACAAAGTCACGCTGGATACCGCGTCTTACTTCCCAATCGATGATGACCATAAGTGGGTCGTCTTGGGTCGTACCCGTTGGGGTTATGGCGATGGTTTAGGTGGCAAAGAACTGCCATTCTATGAAAACTTCTATGCGGGTGGTTCCAGCACCGTACGTGGCTTCCAGTCCAACAACATTGGTCCGAAAGCGGTTTACTACGGTGGAAACAAGTCGGATAACTGTAATAAATCCTCGTCAACGGAAGTTTGTAGCTCCAATGATGCGGTGGGCGGTAACGCGATGGCGGTTGCCAGCCTGGAGTTCATCACTCCAACGCCGTTTATCAGTGACAAGTATGCAAACTCCGTACGTACATCCGTATTCTGGGATGCGGGTACAGTGTGGGATACCAACTGGGAAAATACCGCTCAGATGCGTGCAGAAGGCGTTCCGGACTACAGCGATCCGAGCAATATTCGCATGTCTGCGGGTATCGCATTACAATGGATGTCACCGCTGGGGCCGTTGGTCTTCTCTTACGCCCAGCCGTTTAAGAAATATGATGGAGATAAGTCGGAGCAATTCCAGTTTAACATTGGTAAAACCTGGTAATAATCCGCAGCAACGGAATGCAATGGCAGTGTAGCGCTGACAACCGGCGATCGGTAAACGGTCGCCTTGCCACGCAAAGAACGGTACCTTTAGGTGCTAATGGGATGGTAAGGAGTTTATTGTGAAAAAGTGGTTATTAGCTGCAGGTCTCGGTTTAGCGATGGTAACTTCTGCTCAGGCAGCAGACAAAGTTGCAATCGTCAATATGGGTAGCTTGTTCCAGCAGGTTGCGCAGAAAACAGGTGTTTCCGCAACGCTGGAAAACGAGTTCAAAGGCCGTGCAAGCGAACTGCAAGGTATGGAAAACGATCTTCAGTCCAAGATGCAGCGTCTGCAGCGTGATGGTTCTACCATGAAAGCCGCCGATCGCAGCAAAATGGAAAAAGACGTCATGGCGCAGCGCCAGACTTTCTCCCAGAAAGCACAAGCTTTCGAGCAGGATCGTCAGCGTCGTTCTAACGAAGAACGCGGCAAACTGGTGACTCGCATTCAGACCGCTGTTAAATCAGTTGCTGCCGATCAGGGTATCGATCTGGTTGTCGATGCGAATGCCGTTGCTTACAACAGCAGCGATGTTAAAGACATCACCGCTGATGTTCTGAAACAGGTTAAATAAGTAATGCCTTCAATTCGACTGGCTGATTTAGCTCAGCAGTTGGATGCAGAATTACACGGTGATGGCGATCTCGTCATCACCGCTGTTGCGTCCATGCAATCTGCTAAAACTGGCAACATTACCTTCATGGTAAGCCCTAAGTACCGTGAACATCTGGCTCAATGCCAGGCGTCTGCCGTTGTTCTGACGCAGGACGATCTTCCATTTGCCACAGGCGCTGCACTGGTAGTGAAAAATCCCTACCTGACGTATGCACGCATGGCTCAAATTCTTGATACCACGCCGCAGCCGGCACAGAACATTGCTGCCAGTGCAGCGATTGATCCAACGGCGCAGCTGGGTAACAACGTTTCAATTGGCGCAAACGCCGTTATCGAATCCGGGGTTGTGCTCGGCGATAACGTGGTGATTGGCCCAGGTTGTTTCGTTGGGAAAAATACGAAAATTGGCGCCGGTTCCCGTTTATGGGCCAATGTGTCCGTTTACCACGAAGTCGAGATCGGCGAAAATTGCCTCGTTCAGTCCAGTACCGTAATCGGTTCTGACGGATTCGGTTATGCCAACGATCGTGGTAATTGGGTTAAGATCCCGCAGCTTGGTCGCGTGATTATCGGCGATCGTGTTGAGATCGGTGCCTGTACCACCATTGACCGTGGCGCGCTTGACGACACCATTATTGGTAACGGTGTTATCATCGATAACCAGTGTCAGATTGCACATAACGTTGTGATTGGCGACAATACTGCCGTTGCTGGTGGTGTCATCATGGCGGGCAGCCTCAAAATTGGCCGCTACTGTATGATTGGTGGTGCCAGCGTGATTAACGGGCATATGGAAATATGCGACAAAGTCACGGTAACAGGAATGGGCATGGTGATGCGTCCTATCACTGAGCCAGGCGTCTATTCCTCTGGTATACCGCTACAGCCTAATAAGGTGTGGCGTAAAACAGCAGCTCTGGTGATGAATATTGATGATATGAGCAAGCGACTCAAGGCTCTTGAGCGCAAGATCGATCAACAAGACTAAGCGTTCATCCAATAAACGCTAAATTTCCCGGCCTGTCGGCTTTCTTATAATCCGGCAGGCCGTGTTATTATTGCTATTCAGTACATTTTGACAGGAAGAGTATTTTGACTACTGACACTCATACTCTGCATATTGAAGAGATTTTAGAACTTCTGCCGCACCGCTACCCGTTCTTGCTGGTAGACCGTGTGCTGGATTTTGAAGAAGGTCGTTTTCTGCGCGCAGTGAAAAATGTCTCCGTTAACGAGCCATTCTTCCAGGGGCACTTCCCTGGTAAACCTATCTTCCCGGGTGTGTTGATCCTGGAAGCGATGGCACAGGCTACCGGTATTCTGGCGTTTAAAAGCGTTGGTAAGCTGGAGCCAGGTGAGCTGTATTACTTCGCGGGTATCGATGAAGCGCGCTTTAAGCGTCCAGTCGTGCCTGGTGATCAGATGATCATGGAAGTCACTTTTGAAAAAACGCGTCGCGGCCTGACTCGCTTCAAAGGCGTAGCTCTGGTTGACGGCAAAGTTGTTTGCGAAGCGACGATGATGTGTGCTCGTAGCCGGGAGTCCTGATACGTGATTGATAAATCCGCCTTTATTCATCCTACTGCTATTGTGGAAACCGGTGCCATCATCGGTGCTAACGTTCACATTGGCCCGTTTTGTATTGTTGGACCCCATGTCGAAATTGGTGAGGGTACAGTACTGAAATCTCATGTCGTGGTGAATGGTCATACGACTATTGGCTGCAATAACGAGATCTATCAGTTCGCCTCCATCGGCGAAGTTAACCAGGATCTGAAATATGCTGGTGAAGCGACCCGTCTGGAAATCGGCGATCGTAACCGTATTCGCGAAAGCGTCACCATTCATCGTGGAACAGTACAGGGTGGTGGATTGACGAAGGTGGGCAGCGACAACCTGTTTATGGTCAATGCACACATCGCGCATGACTGTACCGTAGGTAGCCGTTGTATTCTTGCCAACAACGCAACGCTGGCAGGACACGTATCGGTTGATGATTTCGCAATCATTGGTGGCATGACCGCAGTTCATCAGTTCTGCATCATTGGTGCACACGTGATGGTCGGCGGTTGCTCCGGCGTGGCGCAAGACGTCCCGCCGTATGTGATTGCGCAGGGCAACCATGCAACGCCGTTTGGCGTTAACATCGAAGGCCTCAAGCGTCGTGGTTTCAGCCGCGAAGCGATTACAGCCATCCGTAACGCGTACAAACTTCTGTACCGTAGCGGTAAAACGCTGGAAGAGGCGAAGCCGGAAATTGCCGAGCTGGCGAATAAGCACCCTGAAGTGAATGCGTTCATGGAATTCTTTGAACGTTCAACGCGTGGTCTGATTCGTTAATGGTCGACAGTCGTCCGCTTACGATAGCCCTGGTCGCCGGAGAAACCTCCGGCGATATTCTTGGTGCAGGTCTCATCCGCGCGCTCAAGGCTCGTGTACCCAATGCTCGCTTTGTTGGCGTAGCAGGCCCGCTGATGCAGGCTGAAGGCTGTGAAGCCTGGTATGAAATGGAAGAACTGGCGGTGATGGGCATTGTTGAAGTGCTCGGTCGTTTACGTCGTCTTCTGCATATTCGTGCCGATCTCACCCGTCGTTTTACCGACCTCAAACCTGATGTGTTTGTCGGTATCGATGCACCTGATTTCAACATTACCCTTGAAGGGAACCTGAAAAAACAGGGCATCAAAACCATTCATTATGTCAGTCCGTCCGTCTGGGCGTGGCGACAGAAACGCGTTTTCAAAATTGGTAGATCCACCAATCTGGTGCTGGCTTTTCTGCCTTTCGAAAAAGCGTTTTACGACAAATTTAATGTCCCGTGTCGTTTTATCGGTCATACCATGGCGGATGCGATGCCGCTTGAGCCAGATAAAAATGCAGCGCGTGATGTGCTGGGTATTCCGCACGATGTGCACTGTCTGGCGCTGTTGCCTGGAAGCCGTGGCGCTGAAGTGGAAATGCTCAGTGCCGATTTCCTGAAAACAGCGCAGATTCTTCGCCAGACCTACCCAGACCTTGAAGTGGTTGTGCCGTTGGTTAATGCCAAACGCCGTGAGCAGTTTGAGCGCATTAAAGCCGACGTTACGCCCGATCTCCGCGTTCATATGCTGGACGGGAAGGGGCGTGAAGCGATGGTCGCCAGCGATGCCGCACTGCTGGCATCGGGCACGGCTGCACTTGAGTGTATGCTGGCGAAATGTCCGATGGTGGTGGGCTATCGTATGAAGCCATTCACCTTCTGGCTGGCGAAACGTCTGGTGAAAACCGACTACGTTTCACTGCCAAACCTGCTTGCCGGGCGCGAGCTGGTGAAAGAGCTCTTGCAGGATGATTGCCAGCCGCAGGCGTTGGCCGATGCGCTATTGCCGCTTCTTGCAGACGGTAAAACCAGCCACCAGATGCATGACACATTCCGGGAATTGCATCAGCAGATCCGCTGTAATGCCGATGAGCAAGCGGCTGACGCGGTGCTGGAGCTAGCAAAATGATGGAATTTATTTACCCGCACACGCATCTCGTTGCCGGTGTGGATGAAGTAGGACGTGGGCCGTTGGTTGGCGCAGTGGTCACCGCAGCGGTGATCCTCGATCCTGCGCGTCCGATTATTGGCCTGAACGATTCGAAAAAACTGTCTGAAAAGCGCCGACTGGCGTTGTTCGACGAGATAAAAGAACATGCGCTGGCCTGGAGTCTTGGGCGCGCAGAGCCGCATGAGATCGATGAACTGAACATCCTGCACGCCACCATGCTGGCGATGCAGCGTGCGGTGGCGGGTCTGAAAATCGCTCCCGAATACGTACTGATTGACGGTAACCGCTGCCCAGCCTTGCCTGTGCCATCTATGGCGGTCGTCAAAGGCGATAGCCGGGTAGCAGAAATCAGTGCGGCTTCTATTATTGCCAAAGTGACACGCGATGCCGAAATGGCCGCGCTGGACCTCACTTATCCCCAGTATGGTTTTGCCCAGCACAAGGGATATCCAACCGCTTTCCATCTGGAAAAGCTGGCTGAACATGGCGCAACTGAACATCATCGGCGCAGTTTTGGCCCGGTGAAACGTGCGCTGGGACTGGTGTCCTGAATCAAGACGCAAGCAATTAAGTAACGCGGAATCTGAAGATGGCTGAACCACGTTTCGTACACCTGCGGGTGCATAGCGACTACTCCATGATCGATGGGCTGGCAAAGACCGGGCCGCTGGTGAAAAAGGCGGCCGCTCTGGGTATGCCTGCGCTGGCGATCACCGATTTTACCAACCTGTGTGGCCTGGTGAAGTTCTACGGAACGGCGCATGGCGCTGGGTTGAAACCTATCGTCGGGGCAGATTTTCATGTGCAGAGCGAGCTGCTTGGCGATGAAATGACGCAGATAACCGTGCTGGCCATGAACAACACGGGTTATCAGAACCTCACTCTGCTTATCTCAAAAGCATATCAGCGCGGATATGGCGCGCTGGGGCCGTGGATCGACCGCGACTGGCTGGCTGAGCTGAACGACGGTTTGCTGCTGATTTCAGGCGGCCGCATGGGTGATGTCGGCCAGAGTCTGCTGCGTGGCAATAGTGCGCTGGTTGATCAGTGCATTGCATTCTATGAAGAGTATTTCCCGGATCGCTACTATCTGGAGCTGATACGTACCGGACGTGCGGACGAAGAGAATTATCTTCATGCGGCGGTTGCGCTTGCCGAAGAGCGTGGTTTGCCCGTTGTGGCGACGAACGATGTGCGTTTTCTTGAGCCGGGTGACTTTGACGCCCACGAAATTCGTGTCGCTATCCACGATGGTTTTACCCTCGACGACCCAAAACGCCCGCGTAACTACTCGTCGCAGCAGTATATGCGTAACGAAGACGAGATGTGCGAGCTCTTCTCTGACATCCCGGAAGCGCTGGAAAACAGCGTAGAGATTGCCAAACGCTGTAACGTTACCGTGCGTCTGGGTGAGTATTTCCTGCCGCAGTTCCCGACGGGCGACATGACCACGGAAGATTTCCTGGTTGTGAAATCGAAAGAAGGTCTGGAAGAGCGTCTGGAATTCCTGTTCCCGGATGAGGCCGTCCGCAAAGAAAAACGCCCGCCGTATGATGAGCGTCTGGATATCGAACTCCAGGTGATTAACCAGATGGGTTTCCCGGGTTACTTCCTGATCGTAATGGAGTTTATCCAGTGGTCGAAAGATAACGGCGTGCCGGTAGGCCCTGGACGTGGTTCCGGTGCGGGCTCGCTGGTGGCTTACGCGCTCAAAATTACCGACCTCGATCCGCTGGAATTTGACCTGCTGTTCGAACGTTTCCTTAACCCGGAACGTGTATCCATGCCTGACTTCGACGTTGACTTCTGTATGGAGAAACGCGACCAGGTTATCGAACACGTAGCGGACATGTACGGCCGTGATGCGGTCTCGCAGATTATTACCTTCGGTACGATGGCAGCGAAAGCGGTTATCCGCGACGTGGGCCGTGTTCTGGGCCATCCGTATGGCTTTGTTGATCGCATCTCGAAGCTGGTTCCGCCCGATCCAGGTATGACGCTGGCAAAAGCCTTTGAAGCCGAGCCGCAGCTGCCAGAAATCTACGAAGCAGACGAAGAAGTTAAAGCGCTGATCGACATGGCGCGCAAGCTCGAAGGGGTCACGCGTAACGCCGGTAAACATGCGGGTGGTGTGGTCATCGCGCCCACCAAAATTACCGATTTTGCGCCGCTCTATTGTGACGAAGCCGGGCAGCACCCGGTTACCCAGTTTGATAAGAACGACGTGGAATATGCTGGGCTGGTGAAGTTCGACTTCCTCGGCCTGCGTACGTTGACGATCATCGACTGGGCGCTGAAGATGATCAACCCGCGCCGCGAAAAGCAAGGTCTTGAGCCAATAGACATTGCCGCCATCCCGCTGGATGACAAGAAAAGTTTCGATATGCTGCAACGCTCGGAAACCACAGCGGTTTTCCAGCTTGAATCCCGCGGCATGAAAGATCTGATCAAGCGTCTGCAACCCGACTGCTTCGAAGATATGATCGCGCTGGTGGCCCTGTTCCGTCCGGGCCCGCTGCAATCAGGGATGGTAGATAACTTTATCGACCGTAAGCACGGGCGCGAAGAGATTTCCTACCCGGATGTTCAGTGGCAGCATGAAAGCCTGAAACCGGTACTGGAGCCAACCTATGGCATCATCCTGTACCAGGAACAGGTCATGCAGATTGCCCAGGTGCTCTCTGGTTATACCCTCGGCGGCGCGGATATGTTGCGTCGTGCAATGGGTAAGAAAAAGCCGGAAGAGATGGCCAAGCAGCGTGGCACCTTCGAAGAAGGGGCAAAAAATAACGGCGTTGACGGCGAACTGGCGATGAAAATCTTCGACCTGGTGGAGAAATTCGCCGGGTACGGATTTAACAAATCTCACTCTGCCGCCTATGCTTTGGTTTCGTACCAGACGCTGTGGCTGAAAGCGCACTATCCGGCTGAGTTTATGGCGGCGGTAATGACTGCCGATATGGACAACACCGAAAAGGTGGTTGGCCTGGTAGACGAATGCTGGCGCATGGGGCTTAAGATCCTGCCGCCGGACATTAACTCTGGTCTGTACCATTTCCACGTTAACGAACACGGGGAAATTGTCTACGGGATCGGCGCGATCAAAGGTGTGGGTGAAGGTCCGATCGAGGCGATCATCGAAGCGCGTAACAACGGCGGTTACTTCCGTGAGTTGTTCGATCTGTGCGCCCGTACCGATACCAAAAAATTGAACCGCCGCGTGCTTGAAAAGCTGATCATGTCTGGTGCGTTCGACCGGCTCGGGCCGCACCGCGCCGCGCTGATGAACTCGCTCGGCGATGCCCTGAAAGCCGCCGATCAGCACGCAAAAGCGGAAGCCATTGGCCAGGCAGATATGTTTGGCGTACTGGCAGAAGAGCCAGAGCAGGTTGAGCAGTCGTATTCCAACTGCCAGCCGTGGCCAGAACAGGTAGTACTGGATGGGGAACGTGAAACGTTAGGCTTGTACCTGACGGGTCACCCCATCAACCAGTACATCAAAGAAATTGAGCGCTATGTCGGAGGCAACAGGCTAAAAGACATGCATCCGACAGATCGTGGTAAAATCACCACGGCTGCGGGGCTCGTGATTGCTGCAAGGGTTATGGTCACCAAGCGCGGCAATCGAATCGGCATCTGTACGCTGGATGACCGTTCCGGGCGGCTGGAGGTGATGTTGTTCACCGACGCGCTGGATAAATACCAGCAATTGCTGGAAAAAGACCGCATACTTATCGTCAGCGGACAGGTCAGCTTTGATGACTTCAGCGGGGGGCTTAAAATGACCGCCCGCGAAGTGATGGACATTGACGAAGCCCGGGAAAAATATGCTCGCGGGCTTGCTATCTCGCTGACGGACAGGCAAATTGATGACCAGCTTTTAAACCGACTCCGTCAGTCTCTGGAACCCCACCGCTCGGGGACAATTCCAGTACATCTCTACTATCAGAGGGCGGATGCACGTGCGCGGTTGCGCTTTGGTGCAACGTGGCGTGTCTCTCCGAGCGATCGTTTACTAAACGATCTCCGTGGCCTCATTGGTTCGGAGCAGGTGGAACTGGAGTTTGACTAATACAGGAATACTATGAGTCTGAATTTCCTTGATTTCGAACAGCCGATTGCAGAGCTGGAAGCGAAAATCGATTCTCTGACCGCGGTTAGCCGTCAGGATGAAAAACTGGATATTAACATCGACGAAGAAGTGCATCGTCTGCGCGAAAAAAGCGTAGAGCTGACGCGCAAAATCTTTGCCGATCTCGGCGCATGGCAGATTGCCCAGCTGGCGCGTCACCCACAGCGTCCGTACACCCTGGATTATGTCCGCCTGGCGTTTGATGAATTTGACGAACTGGCAGGCGATCGCGCTTATGCCGACGACAAAGCTATCGTTGGCGGTATTGCTCGTCTGGACGGACGCCCGGTGATGATCATTGGTCATCAGAAAGGTCGTGAAACCAAAGAAAAAATCCGTCGTAACTTCGGGATGCCTGCACCAGAAGGCTACCGTAAGGCACTGCGTCTGATGGAGATGGCTGAGCGTTTTAACATGCCAATCATCACCTTCATCGACACCCCGGGTGCATACCCAGGTGTGGGCGCGGAAGAGCGCGGCCAGTCTGAAGCCATTGCACGCAACCTGCGTGAAATGTCTCGTCTGAGCGTTCCGGTCATCTGTACCGTTATCGGTGAAGGTGGTTCCGGTGGTGCGCTGGCAATCGGCGTGGGTGATAAAGTGAATATGCTGCAATACAGCACCTATTCTGTTATCTCCCCGGAAGGCTGTGCATCTATTCTTTGGAAGAGTGCGGACAAAGCGCCTCTGGCTGCCGAAGCGATGGGCATCATTGCTCCGCGTCTGAAAGAGCTGAAGCTTATCGACTCCGTGATCCCAGAACCTTTGGGTGGTGCGCACCGTAAGCCGGAAGTGATGGCTGCTTCCCTGAAAGCACAGCTGCTGGCAGACCTGGCGGACCTTGATGTGCTGAGCAAAGAAGAGCTGCTCAACCGCCGTTATCAGCGTCTGATGACCTACGGTTACGCATAAACTTCACAATTATCTGAAAAGCCGCACAATGTTGCGGCTTTTTTTATACCTGCGGTTTACCCTGGCTATGCTTAGCTAATGTTTTTCAAGGAGGTAAACCATGAACATTATTGCCATCATGGGGCCACATGGCGTCTTTTATAAAGACGAGCCCATCAAGGAGCTGGAGCAGACACTACAGTCCCGTGGATACCAGCTCATCTGGCCGCATAACAGCGCCGACCTGCTGAAGTTCATCGAGCACAACCCGCGTATCTGCGGTGTTATCTTTGACTGGGATGAGTACGACCTGGAGCTATGCAGCGAAATTAACAAGCTGAACGAATATCTTCCGCTGTATGCCTTTATTAATACCCACTCCACGATGGACGTCAGCGCGCATGATATGCGTATGGCGCTGTGGTTCTTCGAATATTCGCTCGGCGTGGCGGAAGATATTGCGACCCGCATTCAGCAATACACCCGTGAATACCTCGATAACATCACGCCGCCGTTCACCCGGGCACTGTTCACTTATGTGAAGGAAGGCAAATATACGTTCTGCACGCCTGGCCACATGGCGGGAACGGCGTATCAGAAAAGCCCGGTGGGCTGCCTGTTCTATGATTTCTTCGGCGGCAACACCCTTAAGGCGGATGTGTCGATTTCGGTCACCGAACTTGGCTCTCTGCTGGACCATACCGGCCCGCATCTTGAGGCCGAAGAGTATATCGCGCGTACCTTTGGGGCTGAACAGAGTTACATGGTGACCAACGGCACCTCGACGTCGAATAAAATCGTTGGAATGTATGCAGCACCGGCCGGAAGCACGCTGCTGATTGACCGTAACTGCCATAAGTCGCTGGCCCATTTATTGATGATGAGCGATGTCGTCCCGCTCTGGCTGTCGCCCACGCGTAATGCGCTTGGTATTTTGGGGGGTATCCCGCGTCGTGAATTTAGCCATACGGCCATTGAAAACAAGGTGGCCACAGTAGCCGGTGCCAGCTGGCCCGTCCACGCAGTGATAACCAATTCGACTTACGACGGTCTGCTGTACAACACCAACTGGATCAAACAAACGCTGGATGTGCCATCGATTCACTTTGATTCCGCCTGGGTGCCATATACCAACTTCCACCCGATTTATGCGGGTAAGAGCGGGATGAGCGGTGAGCGCGTACCGGGTAAAGTGTTCTTCGAAACGCAGTCGACCCACAAAATGCTGGCTGCGTTTTCTCAGGCTTCACTTATCCACATCAAGGGTGACTATGACGAAGAGACTTTCAACGAAGCCTTTATGATGCATACCACTACTTCTCCAAGTTATCCGCTGGTGGCCTCTATTGAAACGGCGGCGGCAATGTTACGTGGCAATCCTGGCAAGCGTTTAATCAATCGTTCGGTGGAACGAGCGCTGCATTTCCGCAAAGAGGTTCAGCGCCTGAAAGAAGAAGCCGACGGCTGGTTCTTTGACATCTGGCAGCCGGAAGAGATTGAGGAGGCAGAGTGCTGGCCGGTTTCGCCTGGTGAAAGCTGGCACGGTTTCCGTAATGCCGATGCAGACCACATGTTCCTTGATCCGGTAAAAGTGACGATCCTGACCCCGGGTATGGATGAACAAGGCAATATGAGCGATGAAGGGATCCCCGCTGCGCTGGTGGCGAAATTCCTTGATGAACGCGGCGTTGTGGTAGAGAAAACCGGGCCGTATAACCTGCTGTTCCTGTTCAGTATTGGGATCGACAAAACCCGCGCGATGGGGTTGCTGCGGGGGCTGATGGAGTTTAAACGCGCTTACGATCTGAATCTGCGGGTCAAAAATATGCTGCCGGATCTCTATGCGGAAGATCCTGATTTCTACCGCAATATGCGTATTCAGGATCTGGCTCAGGGGATCCACAAGCTGATCCGTCAGCACGATCTGCCGCGTCTGATGTTACAAGCCTTTGACGTTCTTCCGGAAATGAAGCTGACGCCGCATGAGGCCTGGCAGCGTCAGGTCAAAGGCGAGGTGCAAACCGTCGAGCTGGAAAACCTGGTCGGGCGAGTGTCGGCCAATATGATCCTGCCTTACCCGCCGGGCGTTCCACTTCTGATGCCGGGTGAGATGATCACCGAAGAGAGCCGGGCGGTACTCGATTTTCTGCTGATGCTCTGCTCTGTGGGCCGCCACTATCCGGGCTTTGAAACGGACATCCACGGCGCGAAGCGTGATGAACAGGGAGTTTACTGGGTCAGAGTCCTAAAATAAGTGGGACGACTTGCGTGGTTTGGGTTTTCGGTTGTAACGTTCTGGCTTCATAAAAAGGAGAAGCTATGCTGGGTTTAAAACAGGTTCATCATATAGCGATCATTGCGACCGATTACGAGAAAAGTAAGTCTTTCTACTGCGATATTCTGGGCTTTACGCTGTTGAGCGAAGTCTATCGCGAGGAGCGTGACTCCTGGAAAGGCGATCTCGCGTTAAACGGGCAGTATGTGATTGAGCTGTTTTCTTTTCCTTTCCCGCCTGCGCGTCCGTCGCGTCCGGAAGCCTGTGGTCTGCGCCATCTGGCCTTTAGCGTTGATGACCTTGATAGCGCGGTGAAGCATCTGAAAGCGCATGGTGTGAAGTGTGAAGCCATTCGCATCGATCCCTTTACGGATAAGCGATTTACCTTCTTCAACGACCCGGATGGCCTCCCGCTGGAGCTTTACCAGCAGTAATGTTCGTCATGTGTGATAATGCCCGTCTTGTTCGGGCATTTTTTTGCGCAAACCTTTTATGACCTTACCCGTTATCGCACACGCTGTTTCACCGTACCGCCAGCTGCTGGTGGGGTTTAGCGGTGGGCTGGATTCAACCGTTCTGCTTCATCGCCTGAAATGCTGGCGCGATCAAGAGCCTGACGTCCAGATCAGGGCAATACATATCCATCATGGGTTGAGCCCTCATGCGGATGTCTGGGTGGCGCACTGCGAGGCGCTGTGTGCAGCGTGGGCAATTCCGCTGCGCGTTGAGCGGGTGATACTCGAGGATGAAGGCCTGGGCATCGAAGCGCAGGCGCGTAAAGCCCGTTATGCTGCCTTTGCCAGTGCAATTCTGCCCGGCGAAGTGCTGGTGACGGCGCAGCATCTGGACGATCAGTGTGAAACCTTTTTGCTCGCGCTTAAGCGTGGAAGCGGCCCGGCGGGATTGTCCGCTATGCCTGAGCGGGCGAATTTTGCTAATACCGCGTTAATCCGCCCATTGCTGGGTGAGACGCGTGCCTCGCTGGAGGTCTGGGCGCGGGAGCATGGTCTTAGCTGGATTGAAGATGAAAGCAATCAGGACGACAGCTATGACCGTAATTTCCTGCGTCTTCGTGTCCTGCCACTGCTGACTGAGCGCTGGGGACATTTTGCCGAAGCCACGGCCCGCAGCGCCATGCTGTGCGCTGAGCAGGAAAGCCTGCTGGACGAGTTACTGAGTGCAGAATTGGCCGAGCTGGTTTCTGCTGATGGCGCGCTGGCTATCGCACCGATGGAAGTAATGAGTGCGGTACGCCGTGCTGCCTTGCTAAGACGGTGGCTGGCATCGCATAACGCCCCTATGCCATCGCGGGCGATGCTGAGCCGTCTCTGGGACGAGGTTGCTCAGGCGCGTGACGATGCCGCACCTTGTCTGCATCTGAATGGGTATGAGGCAAGACGCTATAAAGGGCAGCTCTGGTGGATTAAATCTGCTCCTTCGCTATCTGATGTGGTGCTCGACTGGTCGCACTCTGGCGATGCGCTGGAGCTGCCCTATGGCGCGGGAAAGGTTTCCCTGGCGAATACGGGTCATGTGCGTCTGCCGAAAGCCGATGAGCCCGTTACCGTGCGCTTTAAAGCCCGCGGGATGTTGCATATTGTCGGCAGAAACGGCGGGCGGAAGCTGAAAAAGATATGGCAGGAGTGCAATGTTCCCCCCTGGCGTCGTGATGCCACGCCTTTGCTTTTCTACGGTGAAACGCTGATTGCGGCTGCGGGCGTCTTTGTCACTGAAGAGGGTTGGGCAGAAGAGGGGGTCTGTTTTGAGTGGAAAGTGTAACGGGCAGTCTGGCTGCCCGTTAGGGGTAATCAGGACTCGCTTACCACGACTGTGCCGATTTCCGGGTGGCTGAAGCTGGCAATTTTGTCCAGGCGAAGCTCGCGCGTCGCGCCGGCATCTTCCACTATCAGATATTCCACATTCTTTCGTGAAACCAGGTCGCTGGCTTTCGCCTTCAATACTTCGCCATCTTTTAGCTCCAGCGTCAGTATTAAATGATGCTGGCAGGCGAGTTCGAGGTTGTCATAGTCATCACAATTGATGGGTTGATAAGTATCATTCATCGACATAATCGCTCACCAGTAAATTCGCCGCAGCATATGCTGCTTTTTCCCTGACCGATTCTGAAAGGCTCTCATCAGAGGCCACTTCATTCAGCACTTTCAATACACAGCCCAACGCATCCGGGATGTATCCCAGATCCCCGCTGGCGATTTCCGCATACCTTTTGCGAATTAACTCACAATAATTATTCACATCCCCTCCTGCCAGCGCACTGACTTACTGTGAGATATCATTAAGCCTACGAAGATAAACTCGGTTTAGCAAGGTGACTATACCATACTCATTCAAGCAATATCAGCGCCTTGATGGTGACGCATTCATCACCTGGTAACAGCCTTTTCGAGCTATTTTCGCTACAATGTGCGCCTGATTCGAAAGGAGTTCTCTCATGGCGCTGAAAGCGACAATTTATAAAGCTGTGGTCAATGTGGCGGATCTTGACCGCAACCAGTTTCTCGATGCGTCATTGACGCTGGCGCGTCACCCTTCTGAAACCCAGGAACGCATGATGCTGCGCCTGCTGGCGTGGATTAAGTATGCCGACGAGCGCCTGCAATTTACGCGTGGCTTAAGTGCGGAGGATGAGCCAGAAGCCTGGCTGCGCAACGATCACCTGGGTATCGATTTGTGGATTGAACTCGGCCTGCCGGATGAGCGCCGTGTGAAAAAGGCCTGCACCCAGTCCGCGGAAGTGGCGTTATTCGCGTATAATCAGCGTGCTGCGGAGATCTGGTGGCAGCAGAGTAAGAGCAAGTGCGGACAGTTTAAAAATCTCACGGTATGGTATCTGGATGATGAGCAACTGGTTCAGCTGAGTGAGTTTGCCAGCCGCACAATGGTATTGCAGGCGACGATTCAGGACGGGGCTATCTGGCTTTCAGACTCTCAGAATAATCTGGAAATTCATCTGACAGCGTGGCAACCCTCCGCATGATTGTCTTATCCCGGAATGTCAGTATCCCTGATAACGAGCTGGAGATCACCGCGATCCGCGCTCAGGGGGCGGGTGGGCAGCATGTCAATAAGGCTTCAACGGCCATCCATTTGCGCTTTGACATCCGGGCCTCCAGCCTGCCAGAGTATTATAAAGAAAGTTTGCTTGCCGCCAGCCATCATCTGATTACCAGCGATGGCGTGATAGTGATTAAAGCGCAGGAGTACCGCAGCCAGGAGTTAAACCGGGAAGCGGCGATCTCCAGGCTGGTAGCAGTCATTAAAGAGTTAACCGCAGTACAGAAAAGCCGCCGCCCTACGCGGCCAACCCGCGCTTCAAAAGAGCGCCGGTTGTCGTCGAAGGCGCAAAAATCCACAGTGAAGGCACTTCGCGGTAAAGTTCGTCGCCCCACAGAGTGACGAAAAGGAACATTATTTTTCATAAGGATTTCATTGTGAAAAAAGCACTATTGTCAGCACTGGCAGTGAGTACGCTCTTTGCACTTTTCGGGTGTAACAACCGTACGGAAACACAGGCATTACAGCCAACGCAGTCTGAAGAATTAAAACCGATGCAGCAGAGCTGGCGCGGCGTGCTGCCGTGCGCCGATTGTGAAGGTATCGAAACCTCGTTATTCCTGGAAAAAGACGGTACCTGGGTTATGAACCAGCACTATCAGGGCGCGAAAGGTCCTTCTTCCTTCGCTACCTATGGCACCTGGGCACGCACCGCTGAGAAACTGGTCCTGACGGATTCGACAGGCGAGAAAACCTGGTTCCGCCCTAAAGGTGAAGGGATGGAGATGCTCGATCGTGAAGGCAATCCGATTGAGTCACAGTTCAACTACACCCTTGCACCTGTAAAAGCGGCACTCCCGGCTACGCCGATGGCGATGCGGGGCATGTATTTCTACATGGCTGATGCGGCGGTATTTACTGACTGCGCGACAGGTAAGAAAGTCAGCGTGGCGAACAATGCCCAGCTGGAACGTGATTTTGCCGTAGCGCGTGGCAATGACAGTAAGCCGGTATTACTGACGGTTGATGGTCATTTCACGATGGAGCCAAACCCGGATAGCGGGGAGATGGTGAAAACGCTGGTGGCGGATAAAGACGCGAAATTCCTGGCGGGCAAAGATTGCAGCAGCAAGTAAGCTGAATTAACCCATTAAAAAACCCCGCATGTGCGGGGTTTTTTGTTTCTTAACCTTTGATGGCTTTCACCAGGTAATCAAGAATGTCACCGGTCTTGATCATCTGCTTCTCGCCGCTGCGACGGTATTTGTATTCAATATCATCGCTGTCGAGGTTACGGTCGCCGATAACCACAGTGTGTGGAATACCGATCAGTTCCATGTCAGCAAACATCACGCCTGGGCGCTCTTTACGATCGTCCATCAGCACTTCGATACCCTGAGCGCGCAGCTCGGCGTACAGTTTTTCAGCCAGTTCCTGCACGCGGTAAGACTTGTGCATGTTCATTGGCAGGATCGCGACCTGGAACGGCGCGATGTTGTCAGGCCAGACGATACCACGCTCGTCGTAGTTCTGCTCAATCGCCGCCGCGACCACACGCGTCACCCCGATACCGTAGCAACCCATGGTCAGAACCTGGTTACGACCATCTTCACCCTGAACGGCTGCGTTCATCGCGCGGGAATATTTATCGCCCAACTGGAAAATATGACCCACTTCGATACCGCGTTTGATCATCAGGGTACCCTGGCCATCCGGGCTTGGGTCACCGGCAACCACGTTACGGATATCCGCCACTTCTGGCGTTGCGACATCGCGATCCCAGTTGATACCGAAGTAGTGCTTACCATCGATGTTCGCGCCAGCGGAGAAATCGCTCATTGCCGCAACTGTGCGGTCAACAACCACCGGAATTGGCATATTCACTGGACCCAGGGAACCTGGACCCGCGTTTACCACCGCGCGGATTTCCGCTTCAGTTGCGAAAGTCAGCGGGCTGGCAACCTGCGGCAGTTTCTCTGCTTTGACTTCGTTCAGTTCGTGATCGCCGCGAACCAGCAGGGCGACCAGCGGGTATGCACTGCCTTCGGTGGATTTCACCAGCAGCGTTTTGACCGTTTTTTCGACTGGCAGATTGAACTGCTCAACCAGCTCAGCAATGGTTTTCGCGTTTGGCGTATCAACCAGTTTCATCTCTTCAGTTGCTGCTGCACGTGGCGCTTTTGGTGCCAGAGCTTCTGCAAACTCGATGTTAGCGGCGTAATCAGAGGAGTCAGAGAAGATAACATCGTCTTCACCGCTCTGTGCCAGTACCTGGAATTCATGAGATGCGCTACCACCGATAGAGCCGGTGTCAGCCTGTACCGCACGGAAATCCAGACCCATGCGGGAGAAGATTTTGCTGTACGCTTCGTACATCTTGTCGTAAGTCTCTTGCAGAGATTCCTGAGATGTGTGGAAAGAGTACGCATCTTTCATCAGGAATTCGCGGGAGCGCATGACGCCAAAACGTGGGCGCACTTCATCACGGAACTTGGTCTGGATCTGGAAGAAGTTCAGCGGCAGCTGTTTGTAAGAGCTCAGCTCGTTACGGATAAGATCGGTAATGACTTCTTCATGCGTTGGGCCGAGGACAAACGGACGATCGCCGCGATCGGCAATACGCAGCAGTTCAGGACCGTACTGTTCCCAGCGACCACTCTCCTGCCACAGTTCAGAGGGCTGAACTACCGGCATTAACACCTCGATAGCACCGGCGTTGTTCATCTCTTCACGCACGATGTTTTCGACTTTTTTCAGGACGCGCACGCCGGTCGGCAGCCAGGTGTATAACCCGGAGGCCAGCTTGCGGATCATCCCGGCGCGCAGCATCAGCTGGTGGCTGATCACCTCGGCGTCGGCAGGTGTCTCCTTCAGAGTGGAGAGCAGATATTGGCTAGTACGCATGTTGTTACGGTTCCGTTTCGACGAGTAGGACAGGCTGAATGGTCAACCTGACACAAAAAAAGTGGTTTAGTTTACCAGTGTGGCAAAGATGCCAAAAGAGAGGAAAATAAAATTACCTGGGTTCAAGGGCAAAGACTTCAAATCCCGTCTCAGTCACGCGCCAGCGAACGTTAAAATCCAGCAGCCAGACGGCGTAGGTTTTCCCGGTTTCCTCTCCTTTACGGTAGGCCGGACGTGGATCCTGAGCCAGAACCTCAACGATAAAATCGCGCAGGCGGGGATAGCGCTTTTCCAGCAGCGTTATCTGGGCGGCTAACTCTGACGTGAAGTGTACAGGCATATCAGCCTGCGGCGCTTCCTGGGCATAGCTCGCGCGCGCATCCGGCAGGGCTTCAGCAAAGGGCAGGTAAGGCTTGATGTCGATAACCGGG
Organism: Enterobacter soli ATCC BAA-2102; assembly: GCF_001654845.1. Taxonomy (GTDB): domain Bacteria; phylum Pseudomonadota; class Gammaproteobacteria; order Enterobacterales; family Enterobacteriaceae; genus Enterobacter; species Enterobacter soli. Next base: position 157,554 of record NZ_LXES01000026.1, read on the forward strand.
GTGCCATCCACAAGATCAAGGCTGCCTAACTCCAGTATGACCTGATCTTTCTGCGTCCGAATGCCTTTCAGCTCGACCAGAGACATGCCAATGGGGTTAGGGCGAAAGGTTGAACGGGTTGCGAACACGCCCATTCTGGCATTGCCACCCAGACGCGGAGGGCGAACGGTTGGACGCCAGCCACCTTCCATCGTCTGGTGAAAGACAAAGACAACCCATAAGTGGCTGAATGCCTCGAGCCCGCGTACCGCATCGGCCTGATTATAAGGCGCGATGAAGTGAAGTTCGCCACCGCCGCTTTTGACCAGACCCGGCTGGCGCGGTACGGCGAACTTCTCTTTATAAGGGGAGCGGATAACGCCTATCTGCTCGAACTGAAATGAACTCATTTCGCCGAAATGGTTAGCGCTGTTCCCAGACAAACCGCCTGACGGTAGCAGCCTGGCGTACCGCTGGTCACTTCACAGCTGTGCAGCAGAACCGCGTTAGCTTTCATTTTTGCGGCGTTAATCTGTAGGCGTTTACGCGCCGTTGGGATGTTTGGTGGAGAGTCCTGATTGGTTGCCTGGCAGGATTCGCCGCTCACATCACCCAGCTCACGGAAAGGCTTGCCCACGAGATCGTCGGCTTTGGTAATAATGCGCACCGGCGCAGGACGTGGCGCTTTCGGTTTTGCGGGCTCCGCTTTTGGCGGGGTTGCAGTGCTTTGAACAGGCTCAACAGGAGATCTGCTTAGCATAGAACAGCCGCTCAGCATCAGTGCTAAAAGACAGATCGGTAAAGCACGCATAATAGTTCCTCAATGGATAATCAAATCGTCAGATATTGAATCAGTTGCCTGCATAAATGACAAGACGGGCTTTCGCCCGTCCTGATGATATTACACTGCGGTGAGATTACCAGCCTTTAACAGCGCCGCCGTTAAACACCTTGTTGGCTTCCTGGTATACTTCGTCAGACTGATAAGCCTGAACGAATTTCTTCACGTTTTCCGCGTCTTTGTTGTCTTCGCGAGTCACGATCAGGTTCACGTATGGAGAGTCTTTATCTTCAACAAAGATACCGTCTTTTGCTGGCGTCAGGCCAATCTGGCTGGCGTAGGTGGTGTTGATAACCGCCAAGGCAATCTGTGCATCGTCCAGGGAACGTGGCAGTTGCGGCGCTTCCAGCTCAACAATTTTCAGATTTTTCGGGTTCTCTGTCACATCCAGAACGGTCGGCAGCAGGCCAACACCGTCTTTCAGTTTGATCAGGCCCACTTTCTGCAACAGCAGCAGGGAGCGACCGAGGTTAGTCGGGTCGTTAGGCACAGCGACCTGGGAGCCAGGTTGCAGTTCGTCCAGAGATTTAATCTTCTTGGAGTAACCGGCAATTGGGTAAACAAAAGTGTTACCTGCCGCAACCAGCTTGTAACCGCGGTCTTTGATCTGCTGATCCAGGTATGGCTTATGCTGGAAGGCGTTAGCGTCGATATCACCTTTGCTCAGCGCTTCGTTCGGCAGTACGTAGTCGTTGAAGGTGACCAGCTCAACGTCCAGACCGTATTTTTCTTTCGCCACTTTCTGAGCGACTTCAGCTACCTGCTGTTCTGCACCCACGATAACGCCCACTTTAATGTGGTTTGGATCTTTTTCGTCCTGACCGCAACCCACCAGTGCCAGAGAGCCGATCAGCGCGCCTACCGCTGCAAAGGTCTTTAATTTAAACGCCATGTTATATCCTTAACTCGTCGAGTTTGTGTTGTGTGTAACGTTATTTGTGAGTAACAGCCCGGACGATGCGATCGCCAGAGAATTGGATTAAGTAAACCAGAACAACCAGCAATACCAGAACAGTATTCATTACGGTAGCGTTATAGCCAATATAGCCGTACTGATAGCCGATCTGCCCCAAACCACCGGCGCCGACAGCACCGCCCATCGCGGAATAACCGACCAGCGTAATAAGGGTAATGGTTGCTGCGTTAACCAGACCCGGCAGCGCTTCAGGCAGCAGGACTTTGCGAACGATCTGCATCGGAGTTGCACCCATAGCACGGGATGCTTCAATCAGACCTGTCGGGATCTCCAGCAATGCGTTCTCAACCATACGGGCGATAAACGGTGCAGCGCCGACGGTCAATGGGACGATTGCGGCCTGTAAGCCGATGGAGGTACCCACAATCACGCGAGTGAAAGGAATCATCCATACCAGAAGAATAATGAACGGAATGGAACGGAAGATGTTCACCAGCGCAGAAAGAGTACGATAGAGCTTCGCGTTTTCAATAATTTGCCCAGGACGAGTGACGTACAGCAGTACGCCGACCGGCAGACCAATGACGAAACCAAAAAAGCCCGATACAAAGGTCATGGCCAGCGTTTCCCAAACGCCGCGAACCAGCAGCCACATCATCGGTTCAGACATAACCCAATACCTCTACTTTTACATGGTGTTCTTGCAGCCAGGCGATCGCGCCTTGCGTTTCTTCTTGTGTGCCGTGCATTTCTGTCAGCATGATGCCGAACTTCACGCCGCCGGCGTAATCCATCTGCGCGCTAATAATGTTGTTGTTCACGTTAAAGCGACGCGCGGTTTCGGAAAGCAGTGGCGCATCCACAGACTGACCGGTGAACTCCATACGCAGCATTGGAACACTGTCGGCAGTTGGCTCTGCTTTTAAACGCGCCAGATAATCTTCCGGAATATCCAGATGCAGCGTTGATTGAATAAACTGCTGCGCGAGCGGCGTTTTCGGATGAGAGAACACTTCACTTACGGTGTCTTGTTCAATCAGTTCACCGTTGCTGATCACGGCTACGCAGTCACAGATGCGTTTTACAACGTCCATCTCATGGGTAATAAGAAGGATAGTCAGGCCCAGACGACGGTTAATGTCTTTCAGCAGTTCCAGAATAGAACGTGTGGTTGCCGGGTCTAAGGCGCTGGTGGCTTCATCGCACAGCAGCACTTTTGGATTACTGGCCAGCGCACGGGCGATTGCCACACGCTGTTTCTGGCCACCGGACAGGTTTGCCGGATAGCTGTCGTGTTTATCAGCCAGACCCACCAGGTCCAGCAGTTCGGTCACGCGACGCTTAACTTCTTCTTTAGGCGTGTTGTCCAGCTCCAGCGGCAAAGCGACGTTGCCGAACACGGTGCGGGATGCCAGCAGGTTAAAGTGCTGGAAGATCATGCCAATCTGGCGACGCGCTTTCGTTAATTCTTTCTCTGATAGGGCGGTAAGTTCTTGTCCGCCAACTTCTACGCTGCCCTGGGTTGGGCGCTCAAGCAGGTTAACACAACGGATTAGCGTACTTTTACCTGCACCCGATGCGCCAATGACGCCATAAATTTGACCAGCAGGAACATGCAGGCTGACGTTGTTCAGCGCCTGAATGGTTCGGTTTCCCTGCTGGAACACTTTGGTGATATTGGAAAGTTTAATCATTAGATTATTTTTATCGTATGTAAGTTAGCCGTGGCATTTTGTTCTGCCAGATACGGGTGATGACCGTAAACAAAATGGATGTTAAGGCATCCAGACGTCTAAATCAATCCAACTCTGTGCGATGAGCACTTTATTGCACTGCGATTCATGAGATACTAGCCGGACACGCCTTTTTCAGGAGCAAACCGGTGGCAAAATCAGTACCCGCAATTTTTCTCGATCGTGATGGCACCATTAATGTGGATCACGGTTATGTCCATGAGATAGATGAGTTCGAGTTTATCGAAGGCGTAATAGATGCAATGCGCCAGCTGAAAGAGATGGGCTATGCGCTGGTGGTTGTCACCAACCAGTCTGGTATTGCTCGCGGTAAATTCACCGAAGCGCAGTTTGAAACTCTGACGGAATGGATGGACTGGTCGTTAGCCGATCGCGGTGTCGATCTGGACGGTATCTATTATTGTCCGCATCACCCTCAAGGAACAGTAGAAGAGTACCGTCAGACCTGCGACTGCCGTAAGCCTCATCCAGGGATGTTTATCTCTGCACAGGAATTTCTGCACATTGATATGGCTGCTTCTTATATGGTGGGCGATAAACTGGAAGATATGCAGGCCGCAACCGCAGCTGGCGTAGGTACCAGGATATTAGTTCGCACTGGCAAACCAGTGACGGCAGAAGCAGAGAATGCAGCGGATTGGGTGATTAATAGCCTGGCAGAGCTGCCAAAAGAGATTAAAAAGCACCAAAAATAGGCGTTTTGGCTAAAAGGTGAGCGGTTGAAATAAAATTGTATTTTTCCGCTTGTCATTCCTCGGAAGC
>NZ_LXES01000027.1 GCF_001654845.1 Enterobacter soli ATCC BAA-2102
GAAAGCCCTGAGCTAACGCTCAGGGCTTTTTTCTTATCTGTCGTATAATTATTGCTGAATTAGCAAAAATCCTCTGCGTTTTACGCTCTTTTTCTAAATAACGGCAATCGCGATAATCTTCCTCAGTTAACGAACACAATATGATTAACGAGGAATGACATGGCTATCCCTGCATTTGGTCTGGGCACTTTCCGCCTGAAAGACGACGTTGTTATCGCATCTGTAAAAACTGCTCTTGAACTTGGCTATCGTACCGTTGATACGGCACAGATTTATGAAAATGAAGCTGCCGTTGGCCAGGCAATTGAAGAGAGTGGCGTATCCCGCAATGAACTTTTCATCACCACTAAAATCTGGATTGAGAACCTCAGCAAAGACAAACTGATCCCAAGCCTGAAAGAGAGCCTGAAGAAACTGCGTACCGATTACGTCGATCTGACGCTGATCCACTGGCCATCACCGAACGATGCCGTTTCCGTGGAAGAGTTCATGCAGGCGCTGCTGGAAGCAAAAGAGCAGGGCTTAACCCGTGAAATTGGTATCTCTAACTTCACTATCCCGTTGATGGAAAAAGCCATTGCGGCCGTGGGTGCAGAAAACATTGCAACCAACCAGGTTGAGCTGTCTCCGTATCTGCAAAACCGCAAAGTGGTTGACTGGGCTAAACAGCACGGTATCCATATTACCTCTTACATGACTCTGGCCTATGGTAAAGCACTGAAAGATGAAGTGATTATCCGCATTGCGCAGAAACACAATGCCACGGCTGCACAGGTGATTCTGGCCTGGGCAATGGGTGAGGGCTATGCCGTTATCCCATCCTCAACTAAACGTGAAAATCTGGCGAGCAACCTGTTAGCACGGGATCTCCAGCTGGATGACGAAGACAAAAAAGCGATCGCTGCTCTGGATTGCAACGATCGCCTGGTAAGCCCGGAAGGTTTAGCACCTGACTGGGATTAATATTGACCCACCCTCTGTGCCCTAAACCCTCACACAGCTCCTTCGGGAGCTGTTTTCGCATGTTCGCTCAGGAAGTCGATAAATGCGCGGATGCGCGTACTCACCGCTCTGTCACTGTAATACACCGCACTAAACGGCATCTCTACCGGCAGGCGTTTATCAGCCATCAACTCTATCAGTTCCCCACGGGCAATCTCTTTATCGATCATGTAATCGGATAAACAGGCAATTCCGTTTCCTTCAAGACAAAGCTGTTTCAGTGTTTCTCCACTGTTGGACGATAAGCCGCAATCTATCTCATGAAGCTGTCCGTCACTACAGGCGACAGGCCAGGTATTCAGCGATACGGGTTCGGTAAAGCCCAGGCACAGATGCTGTTTAAGATCCTCAACCGTTTCAGGCTGGCCAAACTGTGCAAGGTACTCTGGTGATGCAATGATTTTTCGGTAGCTCGTAAACAAAGGACGGGCACGCAGGCTGGAATCGGTAAGTGTGCCAGCGCGGATTGCTACATCTACCTTTCGCTCTATCAGATTAATGAATGTCTCAGATGACACCAGCGACAAGGTCATTTCCGGGTAGCGTTCACGGAAAGGTTTAATGAGTGGCATAAGGTAATGCAGCACCACAGGTGTTGCTGCATCAATACGCAACAGTCCGCGTGGTGTACTGCGCGACTCCATGATTTCTGTCTCTGCTGCGGCCATTTCCTGCAAGACGGACTGTACGCGGCGGAAGTAACGCTCGCCTTCTTCTGTCAGGCTTAACTGCCTTGTGGTCCGGTTGAGCAGGCTGACACAAAGCTTCATCTCCAGCTTTTTCACCGAGCGGCTAATGGCGGAGTTTGCCTGTCCGAGTTGCTCAGCTGCACGGCTAAAACTGCCACTTTCTACCACGGCGACAAATATCGCCAGCTCTTCTGATGTTGCCTTCATTATTGCACCACCTGCAAAATTCTATTGAGATTTTGACCATTTTTGTTATTTAAGCACTGGCGCATACTTCTTGTCATCTTAATCCTGATGATACGGAGTATTTTATGCCACTGGCGCTACTTGCCCTGACGATCAGTGCCTTCGCAATTGGCACGACCGAATTTGTTATCGTAGGTCTGGTTCCTACGATTGCAGACCAACTTGCCATCTCTCTGCCTTCAGCCGGGCTGCTGGTTTCTATCTACGCACTGGGTGTGGCCGTTGGTGCACCGGTACTTACGGCGCTGACCGGACGTTTTCCGCGTAAGCAGTTATTGATGGCGTTGATGGTCCTGTTCACCGCCGGGAATATTCTGGCCTGGCAGGCACCTGACTACACCACGTTGGTGATTGCCCGTTTGCTGACAGGCCTTGCTCATGGTGTGTTTTTCTCGATTGGTTCAACCATTGCAACCAGCCTGGTGCCCAAAGAGAAAGCGGCATCTGCCATTGCGATTATGTTTGGTGGATTAACCGTTGCGCTGGTCACCGGCGTGCCTCTGGGGACGTTCATCGGCCAACATTTTGGCTGGCGTGAAACGTTCCTGGCCGTCTCATTGTTGGGCGTGATTGCTCTGGTGGCTAGTCTGCTTCTGGTCCCTTCAAATATTCCTGGCCGCGCGAGTGCCAGCCTTAGCGATCAACTTAAAGTACTGACTCATCCTCGCCTGCTGATCATCTATGCGATTACAGCTTTGGGGTACGGTGGTGTCTTTACCGCATTTACTTTCCTTGCGCCGATGATGCAAGATTTGGCGGGCTTCTCACCGAGCGCGGTAAGCTGGATCTTGTTGGGTTACGGTGTGTCGGTGGCAATTGGCAATATCTGGGGTGGCAAGCTTGCCGATAAACACGGTGCCGTTCCGGCCCTGAAATTTATCTTCGCAGCCCTGGTTGTACTGCTGCTGGTCTTCCACTTCACCGCTTCTGTGCAGTATGCGGCGCTGGCCACGGTACTGGTGATGGGGATCTTTGCATTTGGCAACGTGCCGGGGCTTCAGGTCTATGTCGTCCAGAAGGCAGAGCTTTATACACCTAATGCCGTTGATGTTGCATCGGGTCTGAACATTGCTGCGTTCAATATTGGTATCGCACTCGGCTCCATCATTGGTGGGCAGACTGTTGAACACTTTGGCCTGACCCAGACACCGTGGATTGGCGCTGTAATTGTGTTTATCGCTTTCCTGCTGATTGGCCTGAGCGGCCGCCTTGATAAACCTGCCCGGGTGGCTCTTGGATAAATATCAGTAAGTGCTCGCTTACAAAACAAGATAAGGTTTCTCAGTAATTGCGTTGAAACTGTGACCTAAAATCCCTATAACATTAGAACCAGTCCGTTTCCGGGCTGGTTCCTGTTATAGAGGTCGTTTCCGAAAGTGCGAAAAAATACCTATGCCATGCGTTATGTTGCCGGATTACCTGCGGAGCGAATACTGCCTCCGGGGTCGTTCGCGAGCATCAGCCAGGCATTGCCCGCCGGTACGCCATTAAGCAGCGATGAAAAAATTCGTGTGCTGGTGTGGAATATCTTTAAGCAACAGCGTGCTGAGTGGTTATCCGTCCTCAAAAATTTTGGTAAGGACGCTCATCTCGTTCTCCTGCAAGAAGCGCAAACGACGCCTGAGCTGGTCAGGTTTGCGACCACTAACTATCTTGCGGCCGATCAGGTACCTGCATTCGTGCTGCCGCAGCACCCTTCTGGCGTCATGACGCTTTCTGCGGCGCATCCTGTTTATTGTTGTCCACTTCGTGAGCGAGAACCTATTCTGCGGCTGGCAAAATCCGCGCTGGTTACCGTTTACCCCTTACCGGATAGCCGTTTGCTGATGGTCGTCAATATTCACGCTGTCAATTTCAGCCTTGGCGTGGATGTCTACAGCAAGCAGTTACTTCCGATTGGCGATCAGATTGCCCATCACAGCGGGCCTATCATTATGGCCGGGGATTTTAATGCCTGGAGCCGCCCGCGGATGAACGCCCTGTATCGCTTTGCGCGTGAGATGTCACTGCGCGAAGTGCGTTTTAACGATGACCAGCGCAAGAAAGCCTTTGGTCGTCCTCTCGATTTTGTCTTTTATCGCGGTTTGAGTGTTCACGATGCCTCTGTGCTGGTGACACGCGCATCCGATCACAATCCTCTACTAGTTGAATTCAGTCCCGGCAAACCTGATAAATAATGGTGTGTCAGGTCTGCCGTGGGGCAGACCTATGTGCAGGTGCTGCCCTTTATTTTTTATCAACCAAAGGACAGTAAGATGACAACACACTCCCATCATGACAACGTAGAAAAACAGTTTGGCTCCCAGGCAAGTGCTTATCTGAGCAGCGCCGTTCATGCGTCTGGTCGCGATCTGACGCGTCTGAGCGAGCGGCTGGCGGCATTCCCGCAGGCGCACGCGCTGGATTTAGGGTGTGGGGCAGGGCACGCAAGCTTTGCTGCCGCGCAGCAGGTCGCTCAGGTGACAGCATATGATTTATCCAGCCAGATGCTCGACGTTGTGGCTGAAGCCGCCAAAGCTAAAGGACTGACAAACCTCATTACCCGTCAGGGGTACGCGGAATCATTACCGTTTGCCGATGCGACTTTTGAGGTTGTCATCAGTCGTTACTCCGCGCACCACTGGCACGATGTCGGGCAAGCGTTGCGGGAAGTTAAACGTGTGCTGAAGCCGGGTGGAATTTTTATCATCATGGATGTCATGTCACCTGGCCATCCGGTACGGGATGTCTGGTTGCAAACGGTTGAAGCACTGCGCGACACATCGCATGTCCGCAATTATTCCAGTGGGGAGTGGTTGCAGATGACCGCAGAGGCCGGGTTGATTTCACGCTCATTGATAACCGACCGTTTGCCGCTCGAATTCAGCTCCTGGATTGCGCGGATGCGGACGCCGGAAGCATTAAGCCAGGCGATTCGTCTTTATCAGGAGAGCGCGTCTGCGGAAGTGAAGGCGTACTTTGAGTTGCAGGAGGATGGATCGTTTACCAGCGATACCATCATGGCTGAAGTCCAAAAAGCGGGATAAATAAAAAAAGGCACCGGGGGAATCGGTGCCTTTTTTATGTTCAGACCGTCTGATCAGGAGTCTGGCGTTGCGCTATTTTTCACAAACAGCGTCAGCTGATCGCCGGGTTGCAGATTGTCAGTATCGTTATTCCAGCGCATAACATCCTGGATGTTCACGCCGTGACGTTTTGCAATACTGGACAGCGAATCACCCTTACGCACGCGATAGGTAATGCTATCGCTGTTTCTGGCAAGACGCTGCGCGCTGCTACCTGCGCCAACCGTCAGATTCTGACCCACTTTCAGACCAGAGCTACGCAGATTGTTCCACTGCTGTAGGTCTTTTGCGCTCACGCCAAGACGTGATGCAATACCTGAAAGCGTATCACCTGAACGAACCTTATAGCTGCGGCTGCTCACTGGTGAGGTATCTGCAACAAGCGTAGACTGAACCGCTGCAATCTCACCAGAAGCTAACGACTCACGTAACTGCTCCGCGTGTTTTTGCGGAACCATCACATACTGAGGGCCACTGGCACCCAGCGTTGAGCCTTTAACGCCTGCATTAAAGGTTTTTAGTTTACTTACCGACATACCCGTCATATCGGCAACCTGTTGAATATCAACCGGGCTGCTGAGGCGAACACGCGCCAGTGCACGACTTTCGTCTGGTGTTGGCAGTTGTACACCGTAACGCTTACTGTTCTTGAGAATATCGCTCAATGCCAGCATTTTCGGTACGTAAATTTTGGTTTCCTGTGGCAGTGAGAGCGACCAGAAATCGGTGGATTTCCCACGCGCTTTATTCGCTTTCATTGCCTTCAGTACACGACCTTCACCACTGTTGTATGCTGCGACTGTTAACAACCAGTCACCGTCGAACATCTTGTTCAGACGTTGCATCATGTCGAGAGCGGCAGTCGTGGAAGCGACTACATCACGACGCGCATCGTAGCTGCGGGTCTGTTTTAAACCATAATTGCGCCCTGTGCTCGGTATGATCTGCCAAATGCCTGCGGCATTGGCGCCAGACGTCGCGTGTGGGTCAAAAGCGCTCTCCACTATGGGTAGGAGTACCAGCTCCATCGGCATGTTACGTTTCTTAACTTGCCCGGCTATCCAGTACATATACGGCTCTGCCCGTAAAGTTACATCGTGGAGATAGCTCTTATTTCTCAAATACTTCTGTTTCTGTTCGCGAATCCGGGTGTTTTCCGGAATTCCCATCTTTAGCTCGTCGCCAATAGAGGCCCACAAGTCTTGATCCTGCGCGAATGATGTCCCATCGTCCATCCATCGCGCCTGACTTGTAAACTTCCCTGCTTCCCCTTGACCAGCTGCAGAAAGGCTCTGTGCGTGCTGTTGTACGTTGCTGCCGTTTTGCGACTGGCAACCTACAAGCAGGACAGAGGCGAGTAATATCGCTTTTGCCTTCATGTGTGTGTCAATAGTTGCTTAAAAGACGAGCGATGATAACGGCGAAATTTTCAAAAGGCAACCCAGAATTATCGGAAGTTATCTTTCTTTGACCTTAACCATGCAAAACAATCTTCTGGTTGTTGCAAATTTGTTTCTTGGTTAATTTTATTAATTAAATCAATATCATCTGTTCTCAAAAATACATTTATTTCACGCTCATTTTTCAGAATTACGGGGAGTGTTTTTTGGTTTTTTGCACGTAACTCCTTCACTTTCTGGTAATAATCCTGAATAGCGCGATCGTCGGGTAAGATGCTGGCAGCAAACTTCATATTCCCTAATGTATACTCATGTGCGCAACATATGAGTGTATCGTCCGGAAGTGCGGCAATATTCTGTAAAGATTGATACATTTGCGCTGGTGTACCTTCAAACAACCTTCCGCAGCCGCCAGAAAAGAGTGTGTCGCCGCAAAATAGATAAGGTTTACTGTAGAAACAAATATGTCCTGAAGTGTGACCCGGTGTGGCAAAAACGGAAAAATCCCACCCGAGAATGAGGACTTTTTCGCCGTCTTTGACTACGTGAGTGGTTCCCTTATCTTGTGTTTCTTCCGGTCCGTATACCACAAGATGCGGAAATTTTGCCCGCAACGCCGGAACACCGCCAACGTGATCGTTGTGATGATGCGTAAGGAGAATGGCTTCCGGCTGCCAGCCGTTTTCGGCAATGGCAGTTAAAACCAGCTCAGATTCACCGGGATCAACAATCACGCAACGGCGATCGTCATCAACTAAAACCCAGATGTAATTGTCCTGGAAGGCTGGAATACTGATAAGATTCATAAATTACCTCTTTTTACGTGGCGGGCGTTTTGATGAAACCGGCAAGGATACCTCAGACTGTCGCAGCACCGGAACGTTGGGCGGAATTGCCCTGGGGTGAATACTATCGCGAGGCGTTAGAACAACAGCTTAAACCCTGGCTTGCGAAAATGTATGGTTTTCACCTGCTTAAGATTGGCAATCTCAGTGCAGAAATCAACACCGAAGGCTGTGCTATCTCACATCAGGTTAACGTTTCGCTTGGCGGATCGCCTGTGCAGGTTAAAGCCGATCCATTGCATTTACCTTTCGCGGAAAAATCCGTCGATGCTTGTCTGCTGGCGCATACCTTGCCCTGGTGCAGTGATCCGCATCGTTTGCTGCGTGAAGCCGACCGGGTACTGATCGATGACGGTTGGCTGATCCTCAGCGGTTTCAATCCACTCAGCCTGATGGGGTTACGTAAACTGGTGCCAGTGCTGCGCCGCACGCCGCCTTATAACAGCCGAATGTTTACGCAGATGCGTCAACTGGACTGGCTTTCACTGCTGAACTTTGAAGTGCTCTGCTACGGTGGTTTTCAGGTTTTACCCTGGGCCAGACAGGGTGGGGTGTTACTGAGCACGCATCTGCCGGCGCTGGGCTGTATGCAGTTTATCGTAGCGCGTAAGCGGACGATCCCCCTCACGCTTAACCCGATGAAACAAAGTAAATCGAAAACCCAGATCCGTCAGACCGTTGGCGCAACGCGGCAGTACCGCAAACCCTGATCAGGATTCAGGCTGATACCCGACATCTTCCTGGGTTGGGTTTGATGCAGCCGCGCGGGCCAGCTCGTCACAGCGTTCGTTTTCCGGGTGTCCGGCATGGCCTTTTACCCATTCCCATTTGATCTCATGCTGCCCTAACGCGGCGTCCAGGCGCTTCCAGAGATCGACATTTTTGACCGGTTTTTTATCTGCCGTTTTCCAGCCGCGTTTTTTCCAGTTGAAGATCCACTGGGTGATGCCCTGGCGCACGTACTGGCTGTCGGTGCTCAGCACCACGTCGCAGTGCTCTTTTAACGCTTCCAGCGCCACTATGGCCGCCATCAGCTCCATGCGGTTGTTGGTGGTCAGGCGATAGCCTTCACTAAAGGTTTTTTCGTGCTGGCGATAGCGCATAATGGCGCCGTAACCGCCAGGTCCTGGGTTACCGAGACAAGATCCATCGGTGAAAATTTCTACCTGTTTACGCATCTCTGGTAGACTTCCTGTATTTGAAACGTTCAGTTAAACGATAAGTCTGACATAAATGACCGACATGAGCACTGCAATTACTCGCCAGATTGTTCTCGATACCGAAACCACCGGTATGAACCAAATCGGCGCACACTACGAAGGGCACAAGATTATTGAGATCGGTGCTGTAGAGGTAGTGAACCGTCGCCTTACGGGGAACAACTTCCACGTTTATCTGAAGCCGGACCGGCTGGTGGACCCGGAAGCGTTCGGCGTTCACGGTATTGCCGATGAGTTCTTGCTGGATAAACCGACCTTTGCAGATGTTGCAGACGAATTTCTGGAATACATCAGAGGCGCAGAGCTGGTCATTCACAACGCATCGTTCGATATCGGCTTTATGGACTATGAGTTCAGCAAGCTCAATCGCGATATTCCAAAGACCAATACCTTCTGTAAGGTGACCGATAGCCTGGCGCTGGCAAGGAAGATGTTTCCCGGCAAGCGAAACAGTCTTGATGCGCTCTGTTCACGTTACGAGATAGACAACACCAAGCGTACGCTGCACGGCGCATTGCTCGATGCCCAGATCCTGGCGGATGTTTATCTGACCATGACCGGTGGCCAGACGTCGATGGCATTCAGCATGGAAAATGAAGGCCAACAAACTCTGGGTGAAGCGGGTATTCAGCGGGTTGTGCGTCAGGCCAGTCGGTTGCGGGTTGTTTTAGCCAGCGATGAAGAGCTGCTTAACCACGAATCCCGTCTTGATTTAGTGCAGAAGAAAGGCGGAAGTTGCATGTGGCGTGCATAAACAGTGCCTGAATGCTTGTAAAATCACCGTCTGGGCGATTTTTGCAGCAAACGATTCAAAACGTGAGAAAAAGCGTTGACGAGTTCAGAGGCAATCCGTAATATCCGCTTCGTTCCCCAAACGGGAACAGTGGAGCGGTAGTTCAGTCGGTTAGAATACCTGCCTGTCACGCAGGGGGTCGCGGGTTCGAGTCCCGTCCGTTCCGCCACTATTCAGAAGGCCTGAATCAGAAATGATTCAGGCCTTCGTCGTTTCTGACCCCGCAAAAATCTTATCCAACATCCCTTTTAATTAACAAAAATTCAATATCAATAGTGCAAATAATTAACAATTGCACGATAATAGTGCGTGATTTGCACTAATGTTGTGCAGTTATTGTTCGCGCCTCACTCTCGGTTGTTTCTTTTTGTAACAATTTTGTAAAAATAAATCGCTTTAAATCATTCAGTTAACCCATGCATTCCAGAAAGTTCATGAACCAATGATTTATTGGTTCATTATTTGCTTAATCATTAGGACGATAAGTTATCGGTCATATCCATAACTTATTGTTAATAAAAATAAAGAAATGATGACAGCGAGCGAACCAATATGGAAAAACCGTCACGGTTTCTGGCAAATTCCAGCACCGCACTCGAGCAATTGCGCGGGCTTATCAACCAGCATGAGTCAACACCAGGCATTCCATTGCCCACTGAACGTGAGCTTTCGGAAACACTCGGCGTAGGGCGACGTGAAGTGCGTCGTGCGCTGGACGTGCTGGAAGAAGAGGGGCGGATCTGGCGTAAACAGGGCAAAGGTACGTTTATTGGCCCGGCAGCACCCGTTGAGCCTCTGGCGCTTCAGGGGCTGGTACAACAGACCAATCTGCTGGAAGTGATGGAAGCTCGTCTGCAACTTGAGCCCGGCCTGGCCCGTCTTGCGGCGCTGCGTGCCACCAGGGAAAACCTCGCGCTGATGCAGCGTATGCTGGAACGCATTAATAAGGTCAGCCCGGATGACCGCGATCTCAATGAACTGTGGGATAGCGCATTCCATCGCGCGATAGCGGAAGCCGCAGGTAACCGCCTGATGCTGGGATTATTCGATGCGATTGATGCGGTCAGGCGCGAACCCGGCTGGCAACACCTGCGCGAATTAGCCCGCACCCCTGAACGCGTTGATAACTACAACGACCATCACCACAAAATCATGTCAGCGATTATCTATCGCCAGCCTAATGAAGCTGCCGCCGCGATGCGCGAACACCTGCTCAGCCTGCAAACAGCCCTGATTCAGGCTATTCACCTTGAGGACGATTTCACGCTATGACAACGATCCCGTTTAAGGAAGCATCTCCTGTTCTGCGGCTGCAAAACCTCAACGTTAAATTTGCGGGGTCGCCCGTCAGCGTACTTGATGGTATTTCGCTGACCGTAAAAGCGGGTGAAACGCTCGCTCTGGTGGGGGAATCCGGGTGTGGGAAAAGTATCACCTCGTTAGCGCTGATGGGGTTATTACCCGCCAGTGCGCAAATCGTCAGCGGCGAGATGCAGTTTCGACGCCATGACCTGCGAAAACTCTCCCCGCGCGAATATGCCGATCTCCGTGGCAGCGAGCTGGCGATGATTTTTCAGGAGCCGATGACCTCGCTGAACCCCGCTTTTACCCTTGGCGATCAGCTGAGCGAAGCGGTTATGCGCCACCAGAAAATGACGCGTGCGCAAGCGATGGACGCGGCGCTGAACATTCTGGAAAAGGTTCAGATCCCGGCGGCAGAGATGCGCCTTAAGGCTTATCCACATCAGCTTTCTGGCGGGATGCGCCAGCGCGTGATGATTGCGATGGCCCTGATTAACCACCCGCGTTTGCTGATTGCCGACGAACCGACCACCGCGCTGGATGTCACCATTCAGGCGCAAATCCTCGCATTGCTCAACACATTAAAAGAAGAAACGGGCACGGCGGTGCTGATGATCACTCACGATTTGGGCGTGGTGGCAGAAGTGGCGCAGCAGGTGGCGGTGATGTATGCCGGCCAGGTCGTGGAGCAGGGCAGCGTAGAGGCGATTTTTGCTGACCCGCAACACCCGTACACCATCGGTCTGATGGGATCTATTCCTTCTCTTGGGGCGCGTAAAGGCCAGCTTTCCACCATTCCGGGCGCCGTGCCGCTACCCGAATCCATGCCGGAAGGCTGCCGTTTTGCCACCCGTTGTCCTTTTGCACAGACCCGCTGTCACGATGAAAAACCACAACTTAACACGCTGGGTGCAGGGCATCAGGTGGCCTGTTTCCGCGTACCGCTGGAACAACATATTGCGCTGGGAGAGACAGCATGACGACGCCAATTCTTGAAGCCCGTGACCTCAGCAAGCTGTTCCCTGGCCCGAAAAAACTGTTTACTCCGGCGCGTTTTGTCACCGCTGTTGATCGCGTTTCCCTTTCCGTTATGCCGGGGGAAACGCTGGCTATCGTAGGCGAATCTGGATCCGGGAAATCCACGCTGGGCCGTTTGCTGCTGCGCCTGCTGGCGGCAAGCGAAGGGCGCGTGTTTTATCAGGGCGAGGAGATCACCCACGCGACTGGCGCGCGCCTTAATCAGCTCCGGCGCGAACTGCAAATTATCTTCCAGGATCCTTTTGCCTCGCTGAACCCGCGTATGACGGTAGAGCAGATCGTGGGTGAGCCGCTGTGGCTGCACCAGAACATGAAAAAAGCAGACCGCCAGTACCGCGTTGCCGAGTTGCTCAAAACCGTTGGGCTGCCGGCAGCCTGGGCCGGGCGTTACCCGCATGAATTTTCCGGCGGCCAGCGTCAGCGCATCGGCATTGCGCGAGCGCTGGCATCAGGGCCAAAACTGCTGCTGGGAGATGAGCCCGTCTCCGCACTGGATGTCTCTGTACAGGCGCAGGTGGTGAATCTGCTGGAAAGCCTTAAGCATCAACTGGGGCTGACGATGGTGATTGTCGCTCACGGTCTGGCGGTGATCCGTCATATGAGCGACCGGGTGGCGGTGATGTATCTCGGGCAAATTGTGGAGCTTGCCACGGTCGATGAAATCTTCGACGCGCCGCTGCACCCCTATACCCAGGCGCTGATTGCCTCTGCCCCGCAAATGCAGCCGGGTGCCCAGCGCGATACGCCCCTGTTGCAGGGAGATTTGCCGAATCCGTCTAACCCGCCTTCCGGGTGCCGTTTTCATACCCGTTGCCCGTATGTCACCGATGAATGCCGCCAGGTTGAGCCGATTAATCAGGTGCTTGAAGGCGGGCGTCAGGTTGCCTGTCATCGCTGGCAGGACATTAATCGCGATCGCAGTGTTATTCAGGTAGCACCGCCATCCGCAGCATTTCTGCGCCGCCGCGCGCTGTTTGAACACGCGGCATCTCACTCCTCCCTTCCTTCAAGGAACTCATGATAATGACAATGCGTAATTCTCTTTTGACCGTACTGGGAAGTGTAATGTTGCTTGGCGCGGCGCTGCCCGCCCATTCAGAAAGTGTGCTGCGAATTGGTCTGGGGGCAGACCCGGACATGCTCGACCCGCATCTGGCGCGCACCTACTATGGCCGCTTTGTTTTCGCCTCATTGTGCGACAGGCTGGTGGACGTTGACGATCACCTGAAAGTGGTGCCGGGCCTGGCGAAGGACTGGGCGTGGAGTGACGACGGCAAAACCCTGACCATGAATCTGCGCGAAGGGGTGACCTTCCACGATGGTGAAAAATTCGATGCCGCTGCGGCGAAATACAACCTCGAGCGCGCCCTGACCTTAAAAGGCTCCCTGCGTAAAAGCGAGATCTCTTCTGTTGAGTCGATTGACGTTACTGGCCCAATGCAAATCGCCCTGCATCTGAAAACCCCTGATGCCGCGCTGTTAATGCAGCTCACCGACCGTGCCGGTGCGATGATGGCGCCAGAAGCGGCGAAAAAACCTGATTTTGCGGCTCACCCGGTCTGTTCCGGCCCGTATAAATTCGAGAGCCGCGTGTCGCAGGACCGCATTGTGCTGACGCGTTTTGATAACTACTGGAATAAAGACGCTTACCACTTTGACAAGATTATCTATCTGCCGATCCCGGACGCCTCTGTACGCCTGGCTAACCTGCGTGCGGGCGATCTTGATCTGACCGAAGGCATTGCGGCAAGCGATGTGAAAACCGTGGAAGCCGACAGCAAGCTGGCGCTGGCGAAGGTCACCGGCCTGGGTTATCAGGGTATTACCTTCAACATTAATAACGGCAAAGTCCCGGCCAACGATCCATTCAAAGATGCCCGCGTGCGCGAGGCGTTCTCACAGGCTATCGACCGCGATGCCATCAATCAGGTGGTGTTCGAAGGGCTGTACACGCCAGCAAACCAGGCGTTTTCACCGGTCAGCCCGTATCACGTCAACCTGCCGGTGCCACCGCGCGACGTCGACAAAGCGAAAGCGCTGCTGAAAGCGGCGGGCGTGGCAACCCCCCTGACCGTAAACCTGCTGGTGCCAAACAACCCAACCTCTCAGCAGGTAGGGCAGGTGCTTCAGGCGATGGTGGCGGAGGCTGGCTTTAACCTCAATCTGCAAATGACCGAGTTCGCCACGCTGCTCGATCGCCAGCAAAGCGGTGATTATCAGCTGAGTTTCTCTGGCTGGTCTGGTCGCCCCGATCCGGATGGCAGCATCTTTGGCTTCATTAACAGCAAAGGCACCTTAAACGACGGGCGTTACAGCAATGCGCAGGTGGATGAATGGTTGACTCAGGCGCGTCTGAACACCGATCAGGCCGCACGCCAGCCGCTGTATGACAAAGTGGTGAAGCAGCTGCAAACCGATATGCCTATCGCATACCTCTACTTTGAGCCACGTATTTTTGGCCTGAACAAAAGCGTGCAGGGCTTTAAACCTTACCCGGACGGCATCGTACGTCTTGCCGGTCTGACGCTGGCGAAATAAAAAAGGCCCTGAGGAGAAACCATGCTTGAACTGATTTGCAAGCGTCTGCTGCTGGCCATCCCGACTCTGCTCCTGGTGAGCATGATGGTGTTCGGGCTGCAAAAGCTGCTGCCTGGCGACCCGCTGATCGCGATGGCCGGGGAGGAGCGCGATCCGGCAGTGATTGCGCAGCTGCGCGCTGAATTAAACCTCGATGCGCCGATTCCTGTGCAGTACTTCCACTGGCTGACGCGCGCGCTACAGGGCGATCTTGGTGTCTCCTTACGTACTCACGAACCGGTCACGCAGCTGATTGCGAGCAAGCTGCCGGTGACGCTGGAGCTGTCGCTGCTGGCGATGATCATTGCGCTGTTGTTCGGCATCGGGATGGGGATCCTGGCGGCGGTCAATAAAAACAGCTGGGTGGATCATGGCGCGAACTTTGTGGCGATCTCGGGGATCTCGATACCGCACTTCTGGCTTGGGATCCTGCTGATCCTGGTGTTTTCGGTCAATCTGCAATGGCTGCCTGCCTCGGGGTTTGTGCCGTTCAGTGAAGATCCGCTCCAAAACCTGCGCACGTTGCTGTTACCGGCATCGGTTCTGGGGACGGGGCTGGCGGCCACGCTGATGCGCCATACCCGCGCGTCGATGATCGCCGTGCTGAAAGCGGATTATATCCGTACTGCCCGGGCAAAAGGGCTACTGCCAAAAGCGGTGATTTTAAAGCACGCATTTCGCAATGCGCTGGTCCCGGTTATCACTCTCACCACGCTGCTGTTTGGCGAGCTGCTGGGCGGCGCGGTGCTGACCGAGCAGGTTTTCACCATTCCGGGCTTTGGCAAGATGATCGTCGATTCTGTCTTTAACCGCGACTATGCCGTGGTGCAGGGCGTGGTGCTGATCGTGGCGATCGGTTTCCTGCTGCTGAACCTGCTGGCCGATGTGCTGTATGTCCTTATCAACCCGAAGATGCGAGGTTAAATGATGGCGGAACTGACGACTCAAACCGTTGCGCCTGCGTTACCGCGCGCGCAGAACCGGGTGCTGAAAAAATTCCTCGCCAACAAAAGTGCGGTGATTGGTGCGGTGATTGTGGGCTTCTTCGTTTTGCTGGCGCTGCTCGCGCCCTGGATTGCTCCATTTGACCCGGTCAAAGCTAACTTTCTGGCGGTGCGTAAAGCGCCTTCGGCTATGTACTGGTTTGGTACTGACGAACTGGGGCGAGATATTCTGTCGCGCATTGTCTGGGGGGCGAGAACCTCGCTGATGGCAGGCTGCATGTCGGTGGTGATCGCCGTTGTCATCGGCGTGCCGCTGGGGCTGGTGGCGGGCTACTTCCAGAAAATGTGGGACGGCGTGATCTCGCGTTTTATTGAAGCGCTGCTGGCCTGTCCATTCCTGATCATGGCGATCGCGCTGGGTGCGTTTTTAGGGCCAAGCCTGACCAACGCCATGATCGCCATTGGTCTTTCCGCGATGCCGATCTTCGCCCGTCTGACGCGTGGCCAGGTGATCGCCATTCGCAATGAAGAGTACATCGACGGTGCGCGGGCGATTGGCCTGCCGGATCGCTGGATCATTGTGAAATACGTCCTGCCTAACGT
The DNA here is from genome assembly GCF_001654845.1 of Enterobacter soli ATCC BAA-2102. Classification (GTDB taxonomy): domain Bacteria; phylum Pseudomonadota; class Gammaproteobacteria; order Enterobacterales; family Enterobacteriaceae; genus Enterobacter; species Enterobacter soli. Next base: position 15,725 of record NZ_LXES01000027.1, read on the forward strand.
GATGTCACCAATCCTGGTGCAGGCCACGCTGGCAATAGCCTCGGCGATTATCGCTGAAGCCAGCCTCTCATTTTTAGGGCTCGGCCAGCAGCCGCCGAACCCGTCCTGGGGCTCGATGCTCAACACCGCGAAGGGGTTCCTTGAGCAGGCACCGTGGATGTCTGTTTTCCCCGGTATTGCGATTTTCCTTGCGGTACAGGGCTTTAATTTACTCGGTGACGGGCTGCGCGATGCGCTCGATCCGCGCCACGACTAAGGAGTCATGATGACCAAAGCGCTTGATTTTACTTCCGGTTACGATTCACGACGCCCGCCGATGATGGGCCACAACGCAGTGGCAACGTCGCAGCCGCTGGCGGCGCAGGCGGGGATGCGGATGTTGCAACTGGGTGGTAACGCCGTTGATGCCGCGATTGCCACTGCGATGGCACTGACGGTGGTCGAACCCACCGGGAATGGTATTGGCAGCGATGCTTTCGCCATCATCTGGGACGGGGAAAAGCTTCACGGTCTTAATGCATCTGGTCGTTCACCTGCCAGCTGGCACGCAGATATGTTTGCCGGGAAAACGGCTGTGCCGGAAATTGGCTGGGAGGCCGTCACCGTGCCGGGTGCGGTATCGGGTTGGGTTGCACTGGCGGAACGTTTTGGCACATTGCCGCTCACAACACTGGCACAGCCTGCAATTGAGTATGCGCGTAACGGTTTCCCGGTGTCGCCACTGATTGGCCATCTGTGGCAGCGTGGCTACAACAAGCTGAAAGACCAGCCGGGCTTTAGTGCCTGTTTCGCCCCTGAAGGACGTGCTCCGCGAATTGGCGAAATCTTCCGTAACCCGGCGCAGGCAGACTCGCTGGAGCTGATTGCCAAAACCAACGGCGAAGCGTTTTATCGCGGTGAGCTGGCGCAGAAAATTGCCGCCTTTGCCAAAGAACACGGCGCTCATCTTACGGCCGAGGACCTGGCAAACCATCGCGTTGACTGGGTTGAACTGTTGTCGCGCGATTTTGCGGGGGGCTCGGTGCAGGAGTTGCCGCCAAACGGACAGGGGATTGCCACGCTGATTGCCCTTGGCATTCTGGAGCAGTGCGGTATCGAAAAACATCACCCGGATTCCGTGCAGGCGCTGCATCTGTCGATTGAAGCCATGAAACTGGCGCTGGCCGATCTCGACCGCTATGTGGCAGATGAAGCGCATATGGAGTTCGCCGCTAAAGAGTTGCTGAGCGATGCCTACCTGAAATCACGTGCTGCGCTGATTGACCAGGATAAAGCTTCTGACTTCACCTACGGTTCGCCAACGCAAAGCGGGACAGTTTATCTCACCGCAGCGGATTCCAGCGGCATGATGATCTCTTTTATTCAGTCGAACTTTATGGGCTTCGGCTCTGGCGTGGTGGTTCCCGATACCGGGATCAGCCTGCAAAACCGTGGCTGCGGTTTTGTGCTTGACCCAAATCACCCGAACGCGCTGGCAGGTAACAAGCGTCCATTCCACACCATCATTCCGGGATTTGCGATGGACGGTAACGGCAAGCCGCTGATGTCATTCGGCGTAATGGGCGGGCCAATGCAGGCGCAAGGGCACATGCAAATGGCGCTGCGTATTATGCTGCACGGGCAAAACCCGCAGGCGGCGATCGACGCGCCGCGCTGGCGCGTGGTGCAGGGCAGAGAGGTTATTGTTGAGTCGACGTTTGACCGTAATACCATTGCGGCGCTGCGCGAGCGCGGGCATCAGATTGTTGTGGAAGACCCACTCCAGGATTACAACTTTGGTGGCGCGCAGGTGATTTATCGTCTGCCGGAAGGGCACTACGTGGCCGCGACGGAAAGCCGCAAAGACGGGCAGGCGCTGGTAAGTTAATGTTTTATCCTCCCTCTCCCTTTGGGAGAGGGAGGGGGTGAGGGGAACATTTACCCAATGCTAAATGGATCAGCATCCTGCCAGGCAGGAAACTTCTCCCGATACTCTTTCAGTGCCGTCAGCGAAATTTCAGCATCTATACGCGTTGCCTGATGCGGCTCGGCGGTGGCAATAATCTCACCCTGTGGATTAATGACCCGGCTGTCACCCCGGTAGTGATGCCCGTTGCCGTCGGTGCCCACGCGGTTACAGCCAACAACATAAGCCTGATTTTCAATCGCGCGTGCCACCAGTAAAGATTGCCAGTGCAGGGAGCGCGGTGCAGGCCAGTTGGCAACATACAGCGCCAGGTCATAATCATTGCGGTTACGCGACCACACCGGGAAACGCAGGTCATAGCAAACCAGCGGCAGAATGCGCCAGCCGCGCCACTCAAACACCACGCGCTCGTTACCCGCTTCGTAGTGATGATGTTCATCCGCCATGCGGAACAGGTGGCGTTTATCGTAAAAATGCATGTTACCTTGCGGCTCGACCAGCAGAAAGCGGTTCACCGGCCCGCGTTCGGTTTGCAGCGCGGCGCTGCCCGCAATCAGGGCGTTGGTTTGCTGCGCTTTGGCGTGCATCCAGGCCACCACGTCTTCTTGTGGCATTGACTGTTTTGCCGCTTCCATCGCGAAGCCGGTGGTGAACATCTCCGGCAGGACAATCACATCGCGCCCGGTAATACCTTCCAGTTGACGATCAAAGTGGCGCAGGTTGGCAGGGCCATCCATCCACACTAAAGGTTGCTGCAAAATAGAAATCTTCAGACCAGGCACAATTAAGACTCCTCAAACGACCGCTTTTTGACACTGTAGCACGACACTACGAGAAAATGTGGCAATAAAAAACCCCGCACGCGGCGGGGTTTGTCAGTGCGAAACGGGTTATGCCGCTTCAGGTTTACGGTGCTTCTCCGGCAGCTTTACCGGCTGTGTCGCCAGCTCTTCCGGTTCGAAATCATCCACGTTGATACTGCGCAGACGGCTTTCTTCTGCTTTCACCAGGGTTGCTGCTTCATCTTTATCGATGATACCGCCCGCCAGCGCCTGTTTTGCCAGCTCATCCAGACGGGTAAATGGCAGGTTTTTGCCCAGCTGTTTACAGATTTTCTGGTGAATTGGGTCGGCGGCCATCACATCCAGCAGCGCCTCTTCCAGCAGACCCACCGGGTTATGCTCGGTCGGAGCCAGGTACTGACCACGGCCGATACGGGAGCGGGTTGCGCTCGGTACTTGCAGGATCTTCGCCACTTTATGATCCAGCTTGTCAGAGGGGGCCAGGTGATGACGTCCGGTCGGGAAGATCACCACGCGCAGGGCTCCCGCCACAAAACGGTTCGGGAAGTTTGCCAGCAAATCGTCGATAGCCTGCTCAGCCTGATGCATAGCATCCTGCACACCCCAGTGCACCAGCGGCAGATCCGCTTCCTGACGGCCTTCGTCGTCATAACGTTTCAGCACCGCAGAGGCCAGGAAGACCTGACTCAGCACATCACCCAGACGGGCAGAGATACGTTCACGGCGTTTCAGGCTACCGCCCAGTACCGCCATAGAAACGTCTGACAGCAGGGCCAGGTTGGCACTCAGACGGTTCAGCTGTTGGTAATAGCGCTTAGTCGCATCACCGGTTGGCGTCGAGCTGGTGCGACCGTTGGTCAGACCCAGCCAGAAGCTGCGCATTTTGTTGCTACCCACGTGACCGATATGTTTGAACAGCAGCTTATCGAAGGCATCCACATCGTTATTCTGCGCGGCGGCCATCTCTTCCAGCACGTACGGATGGCAGCGAATCGCTCCCTGGCCGAAGATCATCATGCTGCGAGTCAGGATATTCGCCCCTTCAACGGTGATCGCGATTGGCGCGCCCTGATAACCACGGGCGAGGAAGTTGCCTTCGCCGAGCATAATGCCCTTACCGCCCGCGATATCCATGGCATCGATGATTGACTGCTGGGCACGGTGGGTACAGTGGTATTTCACAATCGCTGACAGCACGGCCGGTTTTTCGCCCAGCATAATGCCGTAGGTAATTAACGATGCTGCGGCATCCATTACGTAGGCGTTACCCGCGATACGCGCCAGCGGCTCTTCGATACCTTCCATCTTGCCGATGGAGATTTTGAACTGACGGCGGATATGCGCGTAAGCACCAATCCCCATCGCCACAGACTTCAGACCACCGGTTGAGTTCGACGGCAGGGTAATTCCGCGACCCACCGACAGACATTCCACCAGCATACGCCAGCCCTGACCGGCCATTTTCGGGCCACCGATGATGTAATCAATCGGTACAAAGATATCCTGACCGCGGGTCGGGCCGTTCTGAAACGGCACGTTCAGCGGGAAGTGACGACGACCAATTTCAACGCCCGGAGTAGACGTTGGGATCAGCGCACAGGTAATGCCCAGATCTTCTTCACCACCCAGCAGTTTTTCCGGGTCGGAGAGTTTAAACGCCAGGCCCAGCACGGTGGCGATAGGCGCCAGCGTGATGTAGCGCTTGTTCCAGGTCAGGCGCATCCCGAGCACCTGCTCACCCTGCCATTCGCCCATGCAAACGACACCGGTATCCGGGATAGCGCCTGCATCGGAACCCGCTTCCGGGCTGGTCAGCGCGAAACATGGAATTTCAAGGCCACGTGCCAGACGCGGCAGGTAGTGATCTTTCTGCTCTTCTGTTCCGTAATGTTGCAGCAGTTCACCCGGGCCTAAAGAGTTCGGTACACCGACGGTGATCGCCAGGATCCCGGAGACACCCGCCAGTTTTTGCAGTACGCGAGCCTGAGCGTAGGCAGAGAATTCCAGGCCACCGTACTCTTTCTTAATGATCATCGCGAAGAAGCGATGCTCTTTCAGATACGCCCACAGCTCTGGCGGCAGGTCGGCCATTTCGTGAGTGATCGCAAAATCGTTCGCCATGCGGCAGGCTTCTTCCACCGGGCCATCGATAAAGGCCTGTTCTTCAGCGGTCAGTCGTGGCTGCGGATAGTTGTGCAGCTTTTTCCAGTCCGGGTTGCCCTGGAACAGGTCGCCTTCCCACCAGGTGGTGCCCGCATCAATCGCTTCTTTTTCAGTACGCGACATCGGCGGCATCACTTTACGAAAGCCCTTGAACACCGGTGCGGAGATCATCGACTTACGCATAGGCGTAAAGTTAAACGGCAACAGGATGATTGCCAGAGGAACTAAAAGCCAGATATTCCAGAGACCTGCGACGCCAAACGCAGCCGTCCAGGCCAGTAAAATCAGGCTGCTCAGAAATAAACTGACACGGTGATAGAACAGCACACCGAGCAGAACAACAGTTGCGAGAATGCTCAAAATCATCATAAAGAAAAGCTCCCTTGCTTGTAGGAGGTCTGACCACTTGTGATGATATGGTTGTAGTGGATGTTATTTCTTTTAGCAATGCGTTCACAAAATAATTACAACCTGGTTCACATTGTTCATGTTTTAGCAGGCACGAAAAATCAAAACGCCGGACGATTCGCAAGGCTTTAGCTTCTCGCTTTTATCGCTATCCGGTACACTCCACTGAGTTATTTCATCAATACTGAAGGATTATCCTCATGTACCAGGATCTTATTCGTAACGAACTGAACGAAGCGGCGGAAACGCTGGCCAACTTTCTGAAAGATGATGCCAATATTCACGCTATTCAGCGCGCGGCGGTCCTGCTGGCCGACAGCTTCAAAGACGGTGGCAAAGTGCTCTCCTGCGGTAATGGTGGCTCTCACTGCGACGCAATGCACTTCGCCGAAGAGCTGACCGGACGTTATCGTGAAAACCGCCCAGGGTATCCGGCGATTGCGATTTCTGACGTTAGCCACATCTCCTGCGTGAGTAACGATTTTGGTTACGACTATGTCTTCTCGCGTTATGTCGAAGCGGTTGGCCGTGAAGGTGACGTTCTGCTGGGCATTTCGACTTCTGGTAACTCCGGTAACGTGATCAAAGCGATTGCTGCTGCGCGTGAAAAAGGCATGAAAGTCATCACCCTGACGGGTAAAGATGGCGGTAAGATGGCGGGTACTGCGGATATCGAAATTCGTGTTCCGCACTTCGGTTATGCTGACCGTATTCAGGAAATTCACATCAAAGTGATTCATATCCTGATTCAGTTGATTGAAAAAGAGATGGTTAAGTAAGACTTCGCTGGGGGGCACCAGTGTCCCCCGCAGTTGTGGAGGTAACGTATGTGCGAACTGCTCGGGATGAGCGCCAATGTGCCAACCGATATCTGCTTTAGTTTCACCGGGCTGGTTCAGCGCGGTGGGGGAACCGGGCCGCATAAAGACGGCTGGGGCATTACCTTCTACGAAGGCAAAGGCTGTCGCACGTTCAAAGATCCACAGCCCAGCTTTAACTCACCGATTGCCAAACTGGTGCAGGACTATCCGATAAAGTCTTGCTCTGTTATCGCGCATATCCGCCAGGCGAATCGCGGAGAAGTGGCGCTGGAAAATACCCATCCCTTTACCCGTGAACTGTGGGGCCGCAACTGGACTTACGCGCACAACGGGCAGCTTTCTGGTTATAAATCGCTGGAAACCGGTAACTTCCGCCCGGTCGGGGAAACCGACAGCGAAAAAGCTTTTTGCTGGCTGCTACATAAGCTGACGGAGCGCTATCCCCGCACGCCTGGCAACATGGCATCGGTGTTTAAATACATCGCAACGCTGGCGTCTGAACTCCGCGAAAAAGGCGTGTTCAACATGCTGTTATCTGACGGTCGCTATGTGATGGCATTCTGCTCGACGAATCTGTACTGGATCACTCGGCGTGCACCGTTCGGCGTTGCGACGCTACTCGATCAGGATGTGGAGATAGACTTTCAGAAGGAGACCACACCGAACGATGTGGTCACCGTAATTGCAACGCAGCCGCTGACGGGCAACGAAACCTGGCAAAAGATTCTGCCAGGCGAGTGGGTACTATTTTGCCTCGGGGACCGAGTAGTTTGACGCCAGTTGTGGCTGGACGACTTCGTGGCTCAGAGGTTTACTGACGACATAGCGGCCATCCACAACCGAAACGACAGGCGGCTTATGCGTTTGCTCGAAGTAGTCGTATCCAGGTTTCAGCTGTTTCCAGAAATCTGCATAGTAAGAGTACTTGTGGCGCGCCATGTTGGCATCGGTCATGCGGAATGGATAGATGCTGACCTGAACGTTTGACTGACCAAAGACTAACGCGCCCGTGACAAACTGGAAAATCTCATCAATGCCGGTGTCGGTCATCGCATAACAGCCGATAGACACGCACGCACCGTGGATCATCAGGTATTTACCTTCGTAACCGTGAGCACGGTCATAGGCATTCGGGAAGCCGATGTTAATGGCTTTATAGAAGCGGCTGTCAGGTTTTAACTGGCTACGCTGAACGTTGTAAAACCCTTCCGGGCTTTTAAAATCGCCCTGACGCTGTTTTGGCCCCAGACCACCGGAGTAGTTACAAATCTTGTAACTGTCGAGCAGCTGGTATGTCTCACCCATTTTCACAAACAGGTCGAGTGTGCGTTCTTCCTTGAAGATTTGAATATAAACCGGTGATCCCATTAACTGTTGTTTATATTCTTTGCTGATCGGCGTGGTGGAGCTGTTGCTGCTGAGAAGCCCGGCAAATGACACGCACGGAATCAGAAGCATCGCAATGAACAATGCGATTTTACGCATACTACTAGTTCCTTGATAAAACTAAGACCAAATTGCCAGGACGGCAAAAGAAACCCGAAATCAGATTATTCTGGACAGGAGCGCTCACATTAGCACCGCTGTAGTTTTTCGCAAGAGTGAACGAGCGAGTTTACAAAATAGTTTTACCTTATAACCCATCCTGGCCGCGCTGGCGTTAGGAACTTTGCGCAATAGCTCGCATTTTGGCACGTCCGGCGGCAGTTCCGCTGCCCCAGAAAGGGGGAAAAATGGTACACTTCGCCCCCTCTGGATTGTTGTTCATGGATACTTGCTAACCACATGTTTAGAATCAGAAAAGGACTTGATCTCCCGATCGCTGGCGTGCCAGAACAGCACGTTTCTCAAGCCCCTGACATTCGCCATGTCGCCATTTTGGGCGCAGATTACGTCGGAATGCGCCCTTCCATGCTGGTGCAGGAAGGGGAACGGGTCATCAAAGGACAGGCGCTCTTCGAAGATAAAAAAAATCCGGGCGTGATGTTCACTGCACCTGCCAGCGGCACCGTTGTGGCAATTAACCGTGGCGAACGCCGCGTATTGCAGTCGGTTGTTATCCGTATTGAGGGTAACGAACAACGCGAGTTTGCACGGTTTGACGTCGCCGATCTCGCTACCCTGAAGCGCGAAGTTGTTCAGACACAACTGCTGGAATCCGGCCTGTGGACGGCATTTCGCACGCGGCCGTTCAGCAAATCCCCGGTGCCCGGTTCTGTTCCTGCCGCCATCTTCGTCACGGCTATCGATACCAACCCGCTTAGTGCAGACCCGCAGCCTCTTATCTTTGCGCAGCGTAAAGCGTTTGATGCCGGGCTTACCCTGCTGACGCGGCTGACGGCCGGGAAAGTCCACGTCTGCCAGGCCTCGGGGGGTAAACTTGGCGGCCATCCGCAAGGGCAGGTCACCTTTAACGAATTCGCCGGCCCGCATCCGGCAGGCCTTGCCGGAACGCACATTCATTTTCTTGAACCCGTCAGCCTGACGAAGCAGGTCTGGCACCTTAATTATCAGGATGTCATTGCTATCGGTAAGCTCTTTACTGAGGGCGAATTGTGTTCTGAACGGGTGATCGCCATCGGTGGGCCGCAGGCTGTGAATCCACGTCTGGTGCGCACGTTGCTGGGGGCGGATATCTCTGAACTGTTGTCGGGTGAAACAAAAGAGGGTGAAAACCGTCTTATATCTGGCTCGGTGCTCAGCGGCAGGCAGGCAGCAGGCGCGCTGGCATTTTTGGGGCGTTTTCACTTTCAGGTCAGCATTGTGCAGGAAGGGCGCGAGAAAGAGCTGTTTGGCTGGGTGCTACCTGGTGCGGATAAATTCTCCGTTACCCGCACTACGCTTGGGCACTTCCTGCGCCACAAGCTCTTTAACTTCTCAACCAGCACCCACGGCGGTGAGCGTGCAATGGTGCCGATTGGCAACTACGAGCGCGTGATGCCGCTCGATATCCTGCCAACCCTGTTGCTACGCGATCTTCTGGCCGGGGACAGCGACAGCGCACAGGCGCTTGGCTGCCTGGAGCTGGATGAAGAAGACCTGGCGCTCTGCACCTACGTTTGTCCAGGAAAATACGAATACGGACCCGTATTGCGCGAGGTGTTAACCCGCATTGAGCAGGAAGGATAACTGATGGGCTTAAAACACCTCTTCGAAAAAATGGAGCCGCACTTCTTACAGGGCGGCAAGCTGGAAAAGTACTATCCGCTGTTTGAAGCCACCGCGACCGTTTTCTACACGCCAGGGCTAGTCACGAAAGGCGCTACGCACGTTCGTGACGCCATTGATCTTAAAAGGATGATGATCCTGGTCTGGCTCGCTGTTTTTCCGGCCATGTTCTGGGGCATGTACAACGTCGGCCTGCAAACCATCCCGGCGCTGCATCATCTGTATGATGCGCCGCAGCTGGCACAGGTTATTCAGTCAGACTGGCATTACCGTCTTGCTCAGATGCTGGGCGTGAGCTTTGCCGCGGATGCTGGCTGGATAAGCATGATGACGCTGGGGGCGGTTTTCTTCCTGCCGATTTACCTCACGGTCTTTATCGTCGGTGGGTTCTGGGAAGTCCTGTTTGCCATTATTCGCAAACATGAAATCAACGAAGGTTTCTTTGTCACCTCCATTCTGTTTGCCCTGATTGTGCCGCCAACCTTACCTCTGTGGCAGGCTGCGCTTGGCATCAGCTTCGGGGTGGTGATTGCGAAAGAGATCTTCGGCGGAACCGGGCGCAACTTCCTGAACCCGGCACTGGCGGGGCGCGCATTCCTGTTTTTTGCCTATCCGGCACAAATCTCTGGCGACCTGGTCTGGACGGCAGCAGATGGCTTTTCCGGTGCGACCCCGCTTTCGCAGTGGGCGGCTCGCGGCGGTGAAACGCTGGTGAATAACGCCACGGGGCAACCCGTTACCTGGTTTGATGCCTTTATTGGCAACCTCCCGGGGTCGATTGGTGAAGTCTCTACGCTGATGATTTTGCTCGGTGGGGCCATCATTCTGTTCGGGCGAGTAGCCTCCTGGCGCATCGTGGCGGGTGTGATGCTGGGTATGGTGCTCACTGCCACGCTGTTCAATGTTATCGGCTCTGCCACCAACCCTATGTTCTCTATGCCCTGGTACTGGCATCTGGTTCTGGGGGGCTTTGCTTTTGGCATGATGTTTATGGCAACTGACCCTGTTTCGGCCTCATTCACCGACAAAGGGAAATGGTGCTACGGCGCGCTTATCGGCGTGATGTGTGTATTGATTCGCGTGGTCAACCCGGCGTATCCGGAAGGGATGATGTTGGCCATTTTGTTTGCCAACTTGTTTGCGCCGCTATTCGATTATCTGGTGGTATGCGCCAACATTAAGCGGAGGAAGGCGCGTGGCTGATATCAAAAATAACGACAGCACCGGCAAAACGCTGCTGGTGGTGCTGGTGCTCTGCCTGGTATGCTCCATTGTGGTGGCGGGCTCTGCCGTGGGGTTAAAACCGCTTCAGCAGGAGCAGCGCGCACTGGATAAACAGCGCAACATCCTGGCGGTCGCTGGGCTTATGCAGGACGGGATGAGCGCTGATGAGGTGGCAAAAATCTTTGCTGAACGCATTTCGTCCCGGCTGGTGGATCTCAAAACCGGTGAGCTGCTGGACAGCGACCCAGCCAAATTTAACCAGGCACAGGCACTGAAAGACCCGCAGATGAGCATTGTGCTGGAGGCATCACAAGATCCGGCCGGCATTAAGCGACGCAGCAATCTTGCGGAGATCTATCTGGTACGCGACGAGCAAAAACGCGTGCAGGAGCTGGTGCTGCCGATCTACGGCAACGGCCTGTGGTCGATGATGTATGCCTTTGTTGCGTTAGAGACGGACGGCCGCACGGTGAAAGGCATTACCTATTATGACCAGGGCGAAACGCCGGGACTCGGTGGCGAAATCGAGAACCCTAACTGGCGGGCGCAGTTTATCGGTAAAAAGGTGCTCGACGATAACGGATTACCCGCGCTGAAAGTGATGAAAGGTGCGGCGCGTCCAGGTGATGAGTTCGCAGTGGACGGGCTTTCCGGGGCAACACTCACGTCCAACGGCGTGCAGCACAGTTTTGACTTCTGGATGGGCGAGCTGGGGTTTGGCCCATTCCTGAAAAATGTACGTGAAGGAGCGCTGAACAATGGCTGATGCGGGTGAATTGAAAGAAGTGAAAAAGGTACTCATTGGCCCACTTTTAGCCAATAACCCGATTACGTTGCAGGTGCTTGGCGTCTGTTCAGCACTGGCGGTGACCACCAAACTGGAAACTGCACTGGTGATGACCGTCGCGGTGACGCTGGTCACGGCATTTTCCAGCATGTTTATCTCCATGATCCGCCACCACATTCCGAACAGCGTGAGGATCATCGTGCAGATGGCGATCATTGCGTCGCTGGTGATCGTCGTCGATCAGCTGTTGCGCGCTTTTGCCTATGAAACCTCAAAACAGCTCTCGGTGTTTGTTGGCCTGATCATCACCAACTGTATTGTGATGGGGCGCGCGGAAGCCTACGCCATGAAAATGCCGCCGCTGGCGAGCTTTATGGATGGTATCGGCAACGGCCTGGGTTATGGGGTCATCCTCCTGACGGTAGGCTTCCTGCGTGAGTTAATCGGCAGCGGCAAGCTGTTTGGTATCACGGTGCTGGACACGGTGCAAAATGGCGGCTGGTATCTGCCAAACGGGCTGTTCCTGCTGGCCCCAAGCGCATTTTTCATTATCGGTTTGCTGATCTGGCTGATTCGTACGTTGAAGCCAGAACAGCAGGAAAAGGAGTAACCGACAATGGCTCATTACCTGAGTTTGTTTGTGCGCGCGGTGTTTGTTGAAAACATGGCGCTCGCGTTTTTCCTCGGCATGTGTACGTTCCTTGCGGTGTCCAAGAAGGTGTCGACGGCCTTTGGTCTGGGTGTGGCGGTCACTGTGGTACTCGGATTATCTGTACCGATTAATAATCTGGTGTACAACTTTGTTCTGCGTGATGGCGCGCTGGTTGAGGGGGTCGATCTGAGCTTCCTTAACTTCATCACCTTTATTGGTGTGATTGCGGCACTGGTACAAATACTCGAGATGATCCTCGATAAATACTTCCCGTCGCTTTATAACGCGCTGGGGATCTTCCTGCCGCTGATCGCGGTGAACTGCGCGATATTCGGTGGCGTGTCGTTTATGGTCCAGCGTGATTACAACTTCAGTGAATCCATCGTTTACGGCTTTGGTTCCGGTATTGGCTGGATGCTGGCGATTGTCACCATGGCGGGGATCCGCGAAAAAATGAAATATGCCAACGTGCCCGCAGGATTGCGTGGCTTAGGGATCACCTTTATCACCACCGGGCTGATGGCGCTGGGCTTTATGTCCTTCTCCGGCGTGCAGCTCTGAGGGCTTCGATATGGAAATTATTCTTGGCGTGGTGATGTTCACGCTTATTGTACTGGTACTGTCTGGGCTGATTCTGGCTGCACGCTCTAAGCTGGTGAATGCCGGGGACGTCATTATTGATATTAATGATGAGCCGCAGAACCAGATCCGCACTCCAGCGGGTGACAAGCTGCTTAACACGCTTTCGGGTAACGGGATATTTGTCTCCTCGGCCTGTGGCGGCGGTGGCTCCTGTGGGCAATGCCGTGTGACGGTGAAAGAGGGCGGCGGAGACATTCTGCCAACTGAACTGGCGCATATCACGAAGCGTGAAGCGAAAGAGGGCTGCCGCCTGGCCTGTCAGGTTGCGGTGCGCCAGAACATGAAAATTGAGCTGCCGGAAGAGATTTTCGGCGTCAAAAAATGGGATTGTGAGGTTATCTCTAACGATAACAAAGCCACTTTCATTAAAGAGCTGAAACTGCGCGTGCCGGATGGGGAAGATGTACCCTTCCGCGCAGGTGGATATATCCAGATTGAGTGCCCGGCGCACACCGTTGCTTACGCCGATTTCGACGTGCCGGATGAATACCGCGCCGACTGGGATAAATTCAATCTCTTCCGCTTTGTGTCTGAGGTCAACGAGCCGACGTTGCGCGCTTACTCTATGGCGAACTACCCGGAAGAGAAGGGCATCATTATGCTCAACGTGCGTATTGCTACGCCACCACCGTCTGTGCCGGATGCACCGCCGGGTATGATGTCGTCGTATATATGGTCCCTTAAGCCAGGCGACAAAGTGACGATCTCCGGTCCGTTCGGTGAGTTCTTTGCCAAAGATACCGACGCAGAAATGGTCTTTATTGGCGGCGGTGCCGGTATGGCCCCTATGCGCTCGCACATCTTTGACCAGCTCAAACGTCTTAGCAGCAAGCGTAAAATAAGCTTCTGGTACGGGGCACGCTCCCTGCGCGAAATGTTCTATGACGACGAGTTCGAACAGCTGGCACGTGAAAACCCTAACTTTACCTTCCACGTGGCGCTGTCTGACCCGCAGCCGGAAGATAACTGGACGGGCTATACGGGCTTCATCCACAACGTTCTCTATGAGCACTATCTGAAGCAGCACGCTGCACCGGAAGATTGCGAGTTCTATATGTGTGGTCCACCGATGATGAACGCCGCCGTGATTAAGATGCTTAAAGATCTTGGCGTCGAAGATGAGAACATCATGCTGGATGACTTTGGAGGCTGATGATGTTGACGTTTCTGGCAACCTTTTTGGTGTTTGTGCTGGTGGTTCTTGGCATGTCGCTGGGCTGGATACTTAAGCGCAAAAGCATTCAGGGCAGCTGTGGCGGTATCTCTTCCCTGGGAATGGAAAAAGTCTGCGATTGCCCGGAGCCGTGCGACGCACGGAAAAAAAGAATGGCCCGCGAACAGCAACGCATTATTTAAGTTTTTGTCGGCCGGGTAAGGCGAGGCCGCCGCCCGGCGTTCTTACATCCACTTCTCAATCCTCACAAGTTTACTGTATACTTATCCAGTGATGAGTGAGGGCTTACTATGCGCAAAATAATCCATGTGGATATGGACTGTTTTTTTGCCGCAGTGGAGATGCGTGACAACCCAGCGCTGCGGGATATCCCTATCGCTATTGGCGGTAGCCGCGTCCAGCGCGGTGTGATCAGCACCGCCAATTATCCTGCGCGCAAATTCGGCGTACGCAGCGCCATGCCCACGGCGATGGCGCTGAAGCTCTGCCCACATCTCACCCTTCTGCCTGGGCGGTTTGAGGCCTACAAAGAGGCATCCGTCCATATCCGGGAAATCTTCTCCCGGTACACGTCGCTGATTGAGCCGCTATCGCTGGATGAGGCCTATCTGGATGTCACTGACAGCGTCCACTGTCACGGCTCCGCCACGCTGATGGCACAGGAGATCCGCCAGACTATTGCCCGTGAGCTGAACTTAACGGCATCGGCAGGCGTTGCGCCGGTGAAGTTCCTCGCAAAAATCGCCTCAGACCTGAATAAACCAAATGGCCAGTACGTCATCACCCCGGATGACGTTCCGGCCTTTTTAAAAACATTGCCGCTTGGGAAAATACCCGGTGTCGGGAAAGTCTCCGCCGCGAAGCTGGAAAGCATGGGGCTGCGAACCTGCGAAGATGTGCAGCGCAGCGATCTCGCCATGCTGCTTAAGCGTTTCGGGAAGTTTGGCCGTGTCCTGTGGGAGCGCAGCCAGGGAATTGATGAGCGAAGCGTGAATAACGAGCGACTGCGTAAATCCGTTGGCGTGGAACGGACGCTGATTGAAGATATTCATGACTGGGCTGAATGCGAGGCCATTATTACCGGGCAACTTTACCCGGAGCTGGAGCGACGCCTTGCAAAGGTGAAACCAGACCTGTTGATTGCCCGTCAGGGGATCAAACTCAAGTTCAATGATTTTCAGCAAACCACCCAGGAGCACGTCTGGCCGCGCCTGAATAAAGACGATCTTATCGCGACGGCTAAAAAAGCCTGGGAAGAACGGCGGGGTGGAAGAGGGGTTCGGCTGGTGGGATTACACGTTACGCTGCTGGATCCGCAGTTAGAGCGACAGCTGGTATTGGGATTGTAAAAAAGCCCGGTAGCGCTATGCTTGCCGGGCTTGTCTCACTTTGTGATGAGGATTTTACTTCGCAGGAATTGCTTTCAGCAGTTCCGTCAGCAGGGTCCAGTAGTGGCCTACGCTTTCGATATGAACCTGCTCATCCGGGGAGTGTGGCCCGGTGATGGTTGGCCCGATAGACACCATATCCATGTCCGGATACGGTTTTTTGAACAGACCACATTCCAGACCTGCGTGGATCACCTGAATGTTCGGGGTGCTGTTGAACAGACGCTGGTAAGTTTCACGCACCAGAGCCATTACCGGTGAGCTTGCATCCGGCTGCCAGCCTGGGTAGCTACCTTTAGCGGATGTTGTCGCACCAGCCAGTTTGCCCAGAGATTCCAGCATACTGACAACGTACTCTTTACCGCTGTCGATAAGTGAACGGATCAGGCAGATGATTTCTGCGCTGTCGTCGCTCATGGTCACAACGCCCACGTTCAGAGAGGTTTCTACAACGCCTTTTGCGACGTCAGAGTTGCGAATCACACCGTTTGGTGTGGCATTCAGCAACTGAATAAAGCTGTCGCGAGACTGTGCAGTCAGAGCGGCTTTATCTGTCGATACCGATTCCAGAACCACGGTCAGGTTTTTCTCTTTAACGGACAGCTCGTTTTTCAGGATATCCAGATAAACGCTGGAGAGCTTTTTCAGCTCGTCTGCTTTTGCTGCCGGCACCGCTACAGTAGTAAACGCTTCTCGCGGGATTGCGTTACGCAGCGTACCGCCGTTGAAATCAACCAGACGCAGGTCCAGCTCAGCCGCGTGGCCAGCCAGGAAGCGCGCCAGCAGTTTGTTGGCGTTACCCAGACCTAAGTGAATATCGCCACCAGAGTGGCCCCCTTTCAGGCCTTTCAGCGTCAGCTTGAAGGTCTGGAAACCAGCAGGAATCGCTTCACGGGACAGCGGCAGCGTGGAGATGAAATCGATCCCGCCTGCACAACCCATGTAGATCTCGCCTTCTTCTTCGGAGTCGGTGTTGATCAGGATATCCGCTTGCAGCCAGTTAGCTTGCAGACCAAACGCACCGTCCATACCGGCTTCTTCGGTCATGGTCAGCAGCACTTCCAGTGGACCGTGCTCAACGCTGTCGTCTGCCAGCACAGCCAGGGCAGATGCCATGCCAATACCGTTATCCGCACCCAGCGTGGTGCCGCGTGCTTTTACCCAGTCGCCGTCGATATAAGGCTGGATAGGATCTTTAGTGAAGTCGTGAACGGTATCGTTGTTTTTCTGTGGAACCATGTCCAGGTGCGCTTGCAGCACAACCGGTTTACGGTTTTCCATGCCTGCGGTTGCAGCTTTGCGGATCAGAATGTTGCCAACCTGGTCGCGTTCGGTGTGCAGACCTTTTTCTTTCGCCCAGCCAATAATGTGTTCGGCAAGCTGTTCTTCATGGTAGGACGGGTGTGGAATGGAACAGATTTTGGCAAAAATATCCCACAGCGGCTGTGGAGATAATTGAGACAGTTCAGACACGATAAGTCTCCTTGTCGATGCTCTGCAAACATTGATGCAGGTCACAGGGTTAGCAGGTTAATAGTTACCACAAGTCAGGCTTGCGAGATGCAACTGAGAATACCACTTTCTCTGGTTGCTGGTAGCATAAAGCATGTAAAAACTCGGGCTCAGGGCGCTAAACACTGGTTTTTAGTGCGTCAGATCTCTATAATCTCGCGCAACCTATTTCCCCCTTGAACACTTTTTAAGCCGTATACAAACAGGCTGGGACACTTCACATGAGCGAAAAATACGTCGTCACCTGGGACATGTTGCAGATTCACGCACGCAAACTGGCTGCGCGTCTGATGCCTTCCGAGCAGTGGAAAGGCATTATTGCCGTTAGCCGTGGTGGTCTGGTGCCGGGCGCACTGCTGGCACGTGAGCTGGGTATTCGTCATGTCGATACCGTATGTATCTCCAGCTATGATCATGACAACCAGCGTGAACTGACCGTGCTGAAACGCGCCGAAGGCGACGGTGAAGGCTTCATCGTTATTGACGATCTGGTCGATACCGGCGGTACTGCGGTTGCGATCCGCGAAATGTATCCTAAAGCACACTTCGTCACTATCTTTGCGAAACCTGCTGGCCGTCCGCTGGTGGATGATTACGTGATTGATATCCCTCAGGATACCTGGATTGAGCAGCCGTGGGATATGGGCGTGGTCTTCGTTCCACCTATCTCTGGTCGTTAATTCCTGCGCGAAATTATTTTAACGCCCGGAAATGCCGGGCGTTGTTTTTTTTAGCTTGTGGCGAGTTACAATAGTCTCTATACGATGTATTCATGGAGGCAATGCAATGACGCAGGCAAATCTTAGCGAAACGCTATTCAAACCCCGCTTTAAACACCCTGAAACGTCGACGCTGGTGCGCCGGTTTAACCAGGGCGCTATGCCTTCAGTACAGTCTGCATTAGACGGCAAAAATGTGCCTCACTGGTATCGAATGATTAACCGCCTGATGTGGATCTGGCGCGGAATCGATCCCCGCGAAATCCTCGACGTGCAGGCGCGTATCGTGATGAGCGACGCCGAACGGACTGACAGCGAACTCTACGACACCGTGGTCGGTTATCGTGGCGGAAACTGGATTTACGAATGGGCTAAACAGGCGATGCTCTGGCAACAGAAGGCCAGCCAGGAAGAGGATGCCACTCTGAGCGGCCAGCACTGGCTCCATGCAGCCAACCTCTACAGCATTGCTGCTTACCCCCATCTGAAAGGCGACGAACTGGCCGAACAAGCGCAGGCGCTTGCAAACCGTGCTTATGAAGAAGCTGCCCAGCGTTTGCCGGTCCGGATGCGTGAACTGGAGTTCACTATCCCGGGAGGCGCCCCCGTGACCGGGTTCCTGCATATGCCTGATGGCGAAGATCCATTCCCTGTCGTGTTAATGTGCGGTGGTCTGGATTCACTTCAGACTGACTATTACAGCCTTTTTGAGCGCTACTTTGCACCAAAAGGGATCGCGATGTTAACACTTGATATGCCGTCTATTGGCTTCTCCTCTAAATGGAAACTGACCCAGGATTCGAGCCTGTTGCACCAGCACGCGTTAAAAGCGCTGGAGAATATCCCGTGGGTTGACCACACCAGAGTGGCCGCTTTCGGTTTCCGCTTTGGCGCGAACGTTGCGGTGCGTCTGGCTTATCTTGAATCTTCTCGTCTTAAAGCTGTTGCCTGTCTTGGCCCGGTGGTTCATGCGCTTTTAAGTGAGCCTGCTCGTCAGGGGAGCGTACCGGAAATGTATCTGGACGTACTGGCCAGCCGACTTGGTATGCATGATGCATCTGATGAAGCGCTGCGCGTTGAACTGAATCGTTACTCATTAAAAATGCAGGGCTTGCTGGGAAGGCGTTGTCCGACGCCGATGCTGTCCGGTTTCTGGAAAAACGATCCGTTCAGCCCGGAAGAAGAGTCGCGCTTAATCACATCGTCATCTGCGGATGGCAAACTGCTTGAGGTGCCGTTCAGCCCGGTGTATCAGAATTTTGACAAAGCGCTAAAAGAGATTACGCGCTGGATCACGCAGAGATTGTGTTAAGAGATTGCTAAATTTTGATGGTTTGGTAAAACAGTGGCTTCACAAAAGGAGATCGCAATGACGTTACCGAGTGGACACCCGAAAAGTAGACTGATTAAGAAGTTCATGGCTCTTGGCCCGTATATTCGAGAAGAGCAGTGTGAAGAGAATCGCTTTTTTTTCGACTGCCTGGCTGTATGCGTCAATGTGAAGCCTGCACCCGAAAAACGTGAATTCTGGGGCTGGTGGATGGAAATGGAAGCCGAGGAAAAACGTTTTACTTACAGCTATCAGTTTGGTCTGTTTAATAAAGACGGTAACTGGCAAGTTGCGCCAATCAAAGATCAGGAAGTGATCGATCGCCTGGAGTACACGCTGAAAGAGTACCTCGGCAAGGCAAGCGCATTGCTGGCGACGCTGGATCTGAAGCTTGAACCCGCGGATGACTTTTCCAGCGAAGCGGTGAAGCTAACGGCTTGATGATGAAACAGTGCCGGGTGGTGGCTTCGCCTTACCCGGCCTACAAAATGCACGATATCGTAGGCCCGGTAAGCGTAGCGCCACCGGGCAAATAAAAAAAAACCGGCTTTTAGCCGGTTTTTTTATTTCTACATTATTAGAACTGGTAAGTCATACCCAGCGCAACGATGTCGTCGCTGCTCAGACCCAGTTTGTTATTGTCATCCAGTTGGTTGATTTTATAATCAACAAACGCTGACATATTTTTGTTGAAATAATAGGTCGCGCCCACATCGATATATTTCACGAGATCTTCGTCGCCGATACCTTCAATATCTTTGCCTTTAGACTGTACATAGCCCAGGGACGGACGCAGACCAAAATCAAACTGGTATTGCGCAACTACTTCGAAGTTCTGCGCTTTATTCGCAAAACCACCGGAAATTGGGGTCATGTTGCGGGTTTCGGAGTACATGGTCGCCAGGTAAATATTGTTGGCGTCATATTTCAGACCGGTTGCCCAGGCTTCCGCTTTGTCACCCTGACCACGGGTCAGCAGGTTCTGGTCATTGGTACGGTCAGAGTTGGTGTACGCGCCGCTGATGGCGAAGTCGCTGCCACCGAAGTCATACGTTACAGAAGTACCGAAACCGTCGCCGTTCTGTTTTTTGGCATCACGGTTTTCGTTTTTACCCTGGTATTGCAGGGTCACATCCAGGCCATCAACCGCGCCGAAGAAGTCGGTGTTACGGTAGGTTGCCAGGCCGCTGGAACGCTTGGTCATGAAGTTATCGGTCTGAGCAGAAGAGTCGCCGCCGAATTCAGGGAACATATCTGTCCAGGCTTCAACGTCGTACAGGGCGCCCAGGTTACGACCGTAGTCGAAGGAGCCGAAGTTTTTCAGTTTCAGACCAGCAAACGCCAGACGGGTTTTCTGCGAAGAATCGCTCTCTGCTTTGTTACCAGAAAACTCAGCTTCCCAACGACCGTAACCGGTCAGCTGATCGTTGATCTGAGTTTCACCTTTGAAGCCGAAACGTACGTAAGTCTGGTCACCATCTTTAGAGGCATCATCACTGATATAGTGCATGGCTTTTACTTTGCCGTACACATCCAGTTTATTGCCATCTTTATTATAAACTTCGGCTGCGTGTACAGATGCGGAAGCAACAACGCCCATTACCACTAATGCCAGAATACTCTTTTTCATTTTCAATCCTGAGTTTTATAAACGCGCTAAAATTCGCTGAGCAATGAACACCTGTTCTTGCCCCGTGAAAAACAGGAAGGGTTTTAACGTTCTGGAATTAAAGTTTTATGACAATTTGAGAATTAATTTAAAAAACTGTGATTTATTATTTCAGTAATAAAATTGTCAAAATCTGCCGCTACGCTTACTGATCCCGCGCAACAAAGTGTTCCACATTGTGCGAAGGCAGTTGGCAACGGGGCTGAGTCCTGCTAAAACGTTCGTTTGACATCATTTTCCCTTATTGTTGAACGGCAGAGAATCATGAGTGACAGCCAGACGCTGGTGGTAAAACTCGGTACCAGTGTTTTAACAGGCGGATCGCGCCGCCTAAATCGCGCCCACATTGTTGAGCTTGTACGTCAGTGCGCTCAGTTACATGCCGCAGGGCATCGAATTGTGATTGTGACTTCCGGGGCAATTGCTGCCGGGCGTGAACACCTGGGCTACCCCGAACTCCCCGCGACGATAGCATCCAAGCAGTTGCTGGCCGCCGTGGGACAAAGCCGACTCATTCAACTCTGGGAACAACTGTTTTCTATTTACGGCATTCACGTCGGCCAGATGTTGCTGACGCGTGCGGATATGGAAGACAGAGAACGCTTCCTGAACGCCCGCGATACGCTGCGTGCGTTGCTCGACAACAATATCGTTCCCGTCATTAACGAAAACGACGCCGTCGCGACCGCTGAAATCAAAGTGGGCGATAACGATAACCTTTCAGCGCTGGCCGCCATTCTGGCCGGGGCGGATAAATTGCTGCTGCTGACCGATCAGCAAGGGCTGTTTACCGCAGACCCGCGTAATAATCCAGACGCTAAGCTGATAACCGATGTTCACGGTATTGATGATGCGCTACGTGCCATCGCCGGGGATAGCGTGTCTGGCCTTGGTACCGGTGGTATGGGGACCAAACTGCAAGCGGCAGACGTCGCATGTCGTGCAGGCATCGACACCGTTATCGCGGCCGGTAGCCGTCCTGGCGTGATTGGCGATGTGATGGAAGGCCTCTCTGTAGGGACGCGCTTCCACGCGCAGGAATCGCCACTGGAAAACCGTAAGCGCTGGATTTTTGGTGCGCCTCCGGCTGGTGAAATCACCGTGGATGAAGGGGCGACCTCCGCAATTCTGGAAAGAGGGAGTTCATTACTTCCAAAAGGAATTAAAAGCGTGACAGGTAACTTCTCCCGTGGTGAAGTGATTCGTATCCGCAACCTTGCAGGTCGCGACATCGCGCACGGTGTCAGTCGCTATAACAGCGATGCGCTGCGCCGTATTGCCGGGCACCATTCTCAGCAGATCGATGCGATCCTGGGCTATGAATATGGCCCGGTTGCCGTGCATCGCGATGACATGATTATTCGTTAAGGAGCCTGAACATGCTGGAACAAATGGGCGCAGCTGCGAAAGCCGCCTCGTACAAACTGGCGCTCCTTTCCAGCCGCGAGAAAAACCGTGTGCTGGAAAAAATCGCTGATTATCTGGAATCGCAGTCTGCTGACATTCTGCGTGCCAACGAACAGGATTTAGCTGAAGCCCGTGAAAACGGGCTGAGCGAAGCTATGCTCGACCGCCTGGCGCTGACGCCGGCACGCCTGAAAGGCATCGCTGACGATGTGCGTCAGGTGTGCAACCTGGCTGACCCGGTAGGGCAGGTGATTGATGGCGGGCTGCTCGACAGCGGTTTACGTCTTGAGCGCCGTCGCGTGCCGCTCGGCGTGATCGGTGTTATCTATGAAGCGCGTCCGAACGTGACCGTGGATGTAGCTTCTCTGTGCCTGAAAACCGGCAACGCGGCCATCCTGCGCGGCGGAAAAGAGACCTGGCGCACCAACGCGGCAACGGTAAAAGT
The DNA here is from genome assembly GCF_001654845.1 of Enterobacter soli ATCC BAA-2102. Classification (GTDB taxonomy): domain Bacteria; phylum Pseudomonadota; class Gammaproteobacteria; order Enterobacterales; family Enterobacteriaceae; genus Enterobacter; species Enterobacter soli. The sequence goes on from NZ_LXES01000027.1 coordinate 37,943, forward strand.
CATCCAGCAGGCGCTGGAAGAGTGCGGTTTACCCGCAGGCGCTGTTCAGGCCATCGAAAGCCCGGATCGCGCCCTGGTGAATGAAATGCTGCGTATGGACAAATACATCGACATGCTGATCCCTCGCGGTGGTGCGGGCCTGCACAAACTGTGCCGTGAGCAGTCGACGATCCCGGTTATCACCGGCGGTATCGGTGTGTGTCATATCGTTGTAGACGACAGCGCCGAAATTGAACCGGCGCTGAAAATCATCGTGAATGCGAAAACGCAGCGTCCAAGCACCTGTAACACGGTCGAAACGCTGCTGGTTCATCAGGGGATTGCGGATGCCTTCCTGCCTGCTTTGAGCAAGCAGATGGCGGACAGTGGCGTAACGTTGCACGCCGAAGCGAATGCTCTGGCGTTGCTGAAAGAGGGCCCTGCGACAGTGGTTCCGGTAAAAGCAGAGCAGTATGACGATGAGTTCCTGTCGCTGGATCTGAACGTGAAGGTAGTGGCCGATCTTGATGACGCCATTGCGCACATCCGTGAACACGGTACGCAGCACTCTGACGCAATCCTGACCCGCACGCTGCGCAATGCCGACCGCTTTGTGAACGAAGTGGATTCATCTGCGGTATACGTGAATGCTTCAACCCGCTTCACCGATGGCGGCCAGTTCGGTCTGGGCGCTGAAGTTGCCGTAAGTACCCAGAAGCTGCACGCGCGCGGCCCGATGGGGCTTGAAGCACTGACCACCTACAAGTGGATCGGTTTCGGTGATGATACGATTCGTGCGTAAATAAGCGTGGGTGGTGCAAAAATAGCCGTTTGATTCGCAAGGCCATTGACGCACCACCCTGTTAGATCTACTCTTTTGCCCCGTGGTTACGCTCGTAACCGGCCTTTCAGGGCCGATATAGCTCAGTTGGTAGAGCAGCGCATTCGTAATGCGAAGGTCGTAGGTTCGACTCCTATTATCGGCACCATTCTAAAGCCCCCACTTACAGTCACTCACCAATATATTCAACACGCTGTAACCCGTAATGCCCCTTTACAGTGCATTTCTTCAACCATACCGATAATGCCATTGTCATAAAGCATCCCTAAGAGCAACCCCACGCTGGCGCTGTCACGTCCCGACATCTATTTTTACCATTGGACAAAAAATGAACTGACGACTATGTTTTAAAATGGCTGTTAATGTTGGCGTACAAGAACCACCTATAGCGAAACGGATAAAGGTGCAGGCGCGAATGCAAGCTAAAGCAAAACGATTGATTAAATCCCTTTTTTTCCATGAAACCTGGGATATTTTGATTGCTAAAAATAACCGTTCACATGCATTTCCTGCTAACACTCTGGACATTCTGAGTCATGCCAGGACTAAACAGCTTAAAAAGAAATATACGTTTCAGGCCGATCCTTTCATTATTGAAAAAGACGATAAAGTTTACGTTTTTTATGAAGCGATGAACTTTCGGGATTCGCAGGGAACATTACGCTGCCGGATACTGAATGCCGAACTTGATGAGCTTGAAGATGTAAAACTCGAAGGGTTCGATAACATAAAGTGCCATTTATCATTTCCTTTTTTATATCAAAGTGATGATAAGCTTTTCATGATCCCTGAATCATCAGAAAGAAAAGAGGTTATTTTATTCGAGTCCACGGATTTCCCTGTGCACTGGCGCCAGGTCAAGGTTTTAATCTCTGATATCGCCTTAACGGATAACATTCTTTTTGAATTGAATGGAGTTTTGTATCTGGCATCCACTACGATGGATGATGAACTGGTTATCCATACAGCCAATGATATTACGGGGCCGTGGCAAAAAATAACCCCAGAGCTACACATTTCGAATCCGTATCATCGCGGGGCAGGCGCACCTTGCAGGGTAAATGGCAAAACGTACTTCTTTACTCAGGAGTGCACCCCGGAAAGCTATGGTAAGTCAGTTTATATAAAAGAGTTAGTCACGCTTAACGCTCACAGCTTTGTTGAGAATCTTATTGAACAGATAAATTCTGGCATCAATCAGAGCGATGGCGTGCATACGTTGAACTTCACAGATAACTTCATTGTATATGATAGTAAAATCAATAAATTCAGTCTTTTTTCAGCGCTGAAAAAAGTTAACTATAAATTGAAGGTTAAATCCAGAAAAAACGCGCTTGCAGGGTGGCGTTAATATAATCCGTTAATATCAGTAGCATTGGTAAATCAATAGTTGTTTACACCAAATATATTTGGAGACTGTATGGCAATTCTTGTTACTGGTGGAGCTGGCTACATTGGTTCACATACCGTTTTGACTCTCCTGGAGAGAGGGGATGACGTTGTTGTCATCGATAACCTCTCGAATTCCTCACAAAAATCCCTGGACCGGGTCGCAGAGCTGACCGGGAAAAAGCCTGTGGTTTATATTGATAACATACTGAACAGAGACGCGCTGAAAACCATATTCTCCAGCCATAACATCACCGATGTTATTCATTTTGCTGGATTAAAATCGGTCTCCGAGTCAATCAAAGAACCGCTTGCCTATTATGAAAATAATGTCACGGGTACCCAGGTTTTACTCAATGAGATGTTAGCGGCTGGGGTGAAGCACTTTATTTTCAGTTCTTCCGCTACGGTGTACGGTAACCCGGAAAAAATTCCGTTAAGTGAACAATCCCGGACAGGTGACTGCACTAACCCGTACGGCACGTCAAAATTGATGGTTGAAAAGATTCTGGCGGATTTCTCACGCGCACAGCCCCAGTTCCGCATTACCTGTTTGCGTTATTTTAACCCTGTTGGCGCGCATCCCTCAGGCAGAATTGGCGAAGATCCTGGTGGTATCCCTAACAATCTGGTTCCTTATATTTCCCAGGTGGCAATTGGGAAGCTGGGGAGCGTGTCGGTATACGGCAATGACTATCCAACCCCAGACGGTACAGGTGTGCGTGATTACATTCATGTGATGGATCTGGCAACCGGCCATTTAGCGGCGCTGGATTCCGTGGATAAAGGTGCGGCATATAAGATCATTAATCTCGGCACCGGTATCGGTTATTCCGTTATTAATCTTATTGAAGCCTTTGAAAAAGCGTCACAAAAGAAGATCAGCTATAAGATTGTCGGAAGAAGGCCGGGAGATATTGCTGAGTGTTGGTCTGACCCGTCTCTGGCACGTAAAGAGCTGGGTTGGGTGGCGACCCACAGTCTTGATGAGATGATGCGTGACACGTGGAACTGGCAAAAAAATAATCCTGATGGCTATAACGTGTAATGCTTAGCAGCAAGGAGTCTGGTTTCCAGGTTCCTTGCTGCTACTGTCTGCCGCAACGCCCCCCACAGGTCTGCTCATACCAGTGGTCTTTCAGAGTTGTTCGCGAGCACCAGGCTGCCAGGTCTAAAATCTGGCTGCGGACTGCTCAGAAGTTCTGTATACAACGTCATTAATGAATCCATATGTTTGTTCAGGGAGTACACTTCACTCAAACGCCTGCGCCCCTGCAAGCCCATATTCCGCGCTTTCTCCTGACAATCGGCCAGTGTATCCATCGCATTTGCCAGATCTTGTGCATTGCCGGGTTCAAATAAGATCCCTTCAATCCCGTCACGAATTTGTTCAGGGATCCCACCAATCCGCGACCCAATCACCGGTTTACCCAAAGACATCGCTTCTAACACCGCCATAGAGCAGTTCTCATTGCATTCCGAAGGCAGGATCACCGCCCGGGCTCGCTGAATAAGCGAATTGAGCGCATCACCTTGTTGGATATACCCTAAAAACTCAGCCTCCGGGTACTGAGCAACCAGCTCGTCATACAACGGGCCATTGCCCACTATTTTCAGCGGGGTCTTATTCTTCATTTTCTGATGCGCCGCCAGCAATGTTGCCACGCCTTTTTCATGGCTCAGGCGGCCAAAGTACAGCATATAGCCGTCATCACTCACGTCCTCAACGGGATGGCTATTATCAACGCCATTTACGATCACATCGATACGCGAATCAGGCAGAGTACGCAGTAACACGCCACGTAAAAAGGCGCTGGGTGAAACAATCACATCCAGAGCCTGGTAATTTTGGGCAATATATTGCCAGGTCGCCTCTAACGAGAGCAGCAAGCTCTTTGAGGCAGAACCGCCCTGGCATTTATACCTAAAAGCATTGAATACCGACCCGGTGATACAGGCATCACAGACCTTACCCTCGCGCAGCATAGAGTAGGCGGGGCACACAATCTTATAGTCGTGCGCAGTCAGCACCGTCTTGCAGCCAAAATTGCGCGCCACTTTGATAAGCGACGGTGTCATCTGGTGGTAAATGTTATGGAAGTGGACGATATCCGGTCGCTCTTTTTCCAGTAGTGCCTGCATCTTTTTACAGGCCCGGCTGTTGTGAATAAAATTTACCGCCGTTTTGAGCCCCCCAATCAGATTACTCTCCTGATGGTAATCGACATTGCTGATGAAATAATCCGAATAATCAGAAGGGATGTTTTTTTCATGCTGCATGGAGAAATCAATCACCTGGACACCCGCCTGTTTCAGCATGGTGCGCTCCTGAAAATAAACGGTTTCCGCACCGCCTTTGATAAAAAAGAACTTATTCACTAATAAAATTTTCATTGCGCTTGCCTTGATTGTTCGTAAACAATTTTATTGTTTTGTGGACTTAGCGGATCGTGTACAGGATATATCATCCATTTAACACACCGCCCCAGAAAGTACAGCTAAGTTCATACGCTTTGTAAGTCGTACGACAACGACCGATTCTGAATTATTTCAACCACATAAAGACAAATAATGGCAAAAAAGCGATTTCGAAAATCTCAAATGTAAAATGATATTCTTAATGACCACCCCATAATTGTTTCAGGGGAAATTCATTCGATTTCTATATATTTATTGAACAGGTATACAGCAACGATGTCATCATCCGTATTCGACTGTCCAAACGGCTACGCTTCCTGCATATAATAAGCAACATACCAATAACGGCAGGCTTACACAACAGTATACACAAAGAGGTGGCGTCCAGATTCGAGGTATAGCGCGGCTTGCTTAGCATAAGAGCGCCGAATTAGTGCGGCGGGTGATGTTTCATGCGGGGCAGGTGGCTGAATAACCACACTTTTTATAAATAATGCATGATATATTTTTAGCCCTGATGTGAACGTAATTTTTTGTAATTATTCGGCATGGAAAAACATATCTAACTTGTTAGGGGGATAGTTGATAATGAAAATGTATTAGCATCTAACCTGTTTATAATACTCTTTATCCCTTCAATTAAGCCTGTCAGTATAAAAGCCTCTCGTTATAATCAATTATTACGCCTGGAAATAGTACTTTCAGGTGATGGAAAATTTATGACGAGAAATTACGCCTGTCCACTTTTAATTTCTAGATAAAACATCCCCATTCTTACAAATGGGGATGTTTAATTTAAACACCTTTATCCCGACATCACGCCGTCATAAACGCATCCAGATCATCCGCATTTTTAATGATTTTATCGTTTTCAACGCCATGTGCCTGTGCAAGCGTGATGCTTGCTTCCAGCAGCTGACGGTTATTTTCGACATTAAAGGCCGCCGCCGTCAGTTCGCCCAGGGCGGCAAATTCAGACAAGATACGGTTAAGTACTTGTTGTTCGATAGCATCTAACCGGCGGGCAAATTCATCCATGCGTGCCTGCAACGCCTGACGCGCTTTACCGTCCAGGCTTTTGGCCACGGTGACCATAAACTTCCCGGAAATCGAACCAATGAGCGCCCCCAGCACCGGCACGGGGATCAACGCCTGTCCCGCGACGGTCATGGCACCGACGATGGCCGACTCCGCGCAGACGATAAGCCCAAGGTCGGTGAACTCATCCAGACCAATCTCCCCGCGCTGATAAGAGTGCGCAAGGCTTGCCACACCTTTAGTCGCGGTGACCAACGCGCTGGCGAAAGGGGCGCCCATCGACGCGTAGTTGGTCAGGGTATAAATCGCCCCGGCGGATATGCCACCGATAGCCGCACCTTTCAGCGAGTCCAGTCCAACGTCCTGCCAGTCCTGAGCATCAAAGTCGCCACGAAAGATATTTTTGCCGTCGCGGTATTTACGGTATATCCCGGTGCCGAGCGCAAAGGCGCCACCCACCGCGGCCCCCATTGCCGTTGCGCGCATCCCTTCGGCCAGCGAAGGCTGATGGTCATCGATGATCTCAGCGCGTTTCGCGTCGTTTTGTTTGGCCAGCTCCTGATCGTGCTTGTCGAGCGTCTCGTCGATTTTACCCAACTGCACATCCTTGTAATCAGAGACCCCCGGACGCACCACGTCGGCAAAAAGACGTTGCGTTTGCCTTTCAATTTCATCGACTTTTGCTTTAATCGCCTCAATTGTGCTCGATTTAAGTTCTTCTACGGGTTTGCCGTCGAGAACGTCCTGAATCTCCTGCCAGGTATCTTTTGGAATATGATAGAACGACCCATCCTTGCCGAAATTGGGGTAGGTTTCCATGTGCTTCAGGACATGCATCAGGTTATTGTTGGTGCCGTTAATGAATTTGGACTGAACATCCAGGCCATCAATCAGATAATCTTGCGGCGCGGTGCGGCCCACTCCCTCAAATGTGGCGCGAAAGGTGGAGGCATCCTGTAGCCTCTCTTCAATAGCCTGCTCCGAATTACGCACGGCCACCTCAACCTGCTCGGCAATTTCGCCATGTTTGGTGCTCATGCTGCCGAGAATATTGCCCGGCGAGGCGACAAAATCACGCGCCTTTTGCATCACTTCACGAGCCAGATCAAACGCAATATCCTGTCGAGAGAGCGTTAAAATCTCATCGTTAATACGCGCCTGGTTGAGGGCATTTACCGCACTCCCGATGAGCTGATCGCTCACCGGAGTATGACGTTTCATCCCGTCCATCACTGGATTTTCTTGTTGATCAGTTTTGACAAAGCATTGATATGGTTGATCAATGCACCCAGTTGCTCTCTCTGATTCGCATTGAACTGGCTGAAGTCACGCGGGGCGGTTTTTTCCAGTACATCCACGATACCTTCAGTGCCCTGATAATGTTCCGAGGTCAGCGTTTTCAGTTCTTCGGCGCTGCGTTCCACGATGCGCAGTTTTGAGGTTTGCGAACGCACTTCGCGCTCTTCGGTCTGAGCCTGGTCGATGATTTTGCCGTTTTTACGGCGTGCCAGTAAGGTACCACCCGCAATACCCACCGCACCGATCCCCCAGCCGACCGGCCCTGCGAGCGCCAGCAGCGCACTTCCAGCAGACATCCCGCCGCCGCCCGCCGCGAGCGCAC
>NZ_LXES01000028.1 GCF_001654845.1 Enterobacter soli ATCC BAA-2102
AGCGCGGCATTGGTTGCCGCAGTCCCGCTCAGGGTAGCGATGGCCGTGCCGGTAGAGGCGGTGCCGAAGGTGGTTGCAATCGCCAGGGCAGCAGTCGGGGCAAACGCCGCCACGCCGGCACCCACGGCAACACCCGCCGCGGCGGTACCTTTACCCACGTGGGAGGCGCGATACTCTTCTTCCAGCTTTTCGACCACATCGTCGAACTCAGCGATTTCCGCTTTCAGCTCGCTCCAGGACTTATCGAACTCTTTCGGCGTATTCGCCAGGCGGTTGATGAAGTGCTCGCCTCGCGCAATCAGATCTTTGCTGCACTTCTGGCGCAGTAAAAACAGGTCGGTGATGGCAGTCTGGGTATCTGTTGCCTGTGATTCATAACGCGTTCTGGCTCGGGAAAGGCTTTCTAATGCTTCTTTTTTTTCTGTTCCGCGTAACATGATTTATTCCTGCTCTGTGTGGTCAAAATATGTCCCATTGCTCTGCGATTCCATTTCCGCCATCTGCTGAGAAAGCTTCTGGATAAAATGGTGTTGCAGGCTAACCGGGGAAATAATGGTGAGATTCGGGAACCAGTACCGAAGTAACGGAAATAGCTGGTTTTCATGTGCCATCTCGGTCTGCACAATCAAATCGCCGTTCGGCTCTTGCCGTATAATTTTTTGCGCGGGCAGCACGCTGCGGCGCTGGAAGTAATAACTGACTTCTGCCGCAATTTTGATGTGCACCGTCTGCTTATCCAGGGAAAACCACACGTCATCTTCTTCGGCGAAATATTTCGCGATGTGCGGCTCCGGGGTGAAATGTTCCGTTCGCAGATTCAGCCAGCGGATTTTGCTGAGCTGATATCCCTTCACGTTGCCATTTTCGACTGCACCGAGATACCACACGCCTTTGATATTAATTAGCTGGTAAGGGGCAACGGTGCGCAGCGTATTTTTATAGTGGAATTCGCAGATGTTGTTCTGGCGAATGGCTTTATCAAACAGGCTAAAGTTATTTTCCAGCGCTCGTTTAGCATCAGGATCGCCGGGCAAAGAGCGGATGCTGAGTGATGATAAATCAGGCTTGAGAATGAGCTTATTGGCAGGAATTAACTCTTCCATGCCCAGAAGACCGATAAGGTTCTGCAACTCTTTAAGCGTCTGGGGTCTGGCATACGCGGGAGACAGCCTGTAAATGCCGTTACCATCATGAATGATTCGGTCGCCCAGGCGGTTAAGATCACGATACAGCGTACGCTCGCTGATATTGAATTCATCCAGCAATTTCTGGCGTGAGACATAACCGTGCTGATATAGCGCTGAAATAATGACGGTTATCCGTTGAACCATGACCTCGTGTCCGCTCATGCGTGCTCCCCTGACAATTTTTCCTTAAGGTTATTCTCGCTTCCTGACAGGTCATGTCAGAAAGGACCAGGAGCAGGACTTTGCCGCCTGGAGATTCAGGTATCGGCAACAAGGGGGTATTTCTTAAAGAAAATTATCGAGAGCGGTCAATGTGTTGCTTCTCATCTCCCTGAGAAAAGCAAGCGCAATATTTCGGTGAGGATGCGAGAAAAAACGATGCTTTACACCGGCTTCCTGCCCAGCCAGCGCGCATACTCTCCCGGCCATGCAACCGTTTCTGTTCCCGGTCGCCCCATCCCAAAGCCATGACCGCCCGTCGGGTAGCGATGCAGCTCTGCCGGGACATGGTTTGCCACACAGGCGTCATACATGATCAGAGAGTTGTGCGGATCGGAAAGCGGGTCGTCTTTGGCCTGAACAATAAAACAGGGGGGCGTATCGGGTGAGACAAAGTTCTGTACCGACCACGCGGCTTCTTCTGTGGCGCTGGCGTGCGGCCCAACCAGAATTTTGTGGGTTGAAGTATGGGTGTACGGTTTCTCGAGCGTAATAACCGGGTAAATCAGCGCGGCGCGATCGGGCCTGGCCGTTTGCTCATCAATCTCGTCCCGGGCGGGATAAGTACGAAAGTCTGGCCGCGTAGCCGCCATGCCCATCAGATGCCCGCCCGCAGAGAACCCGAGCACGCTGACCTGTTTCTCCCGCTGGCGGATAATGCGCAGCGCCCGCTGGGCATCCTGCAAGGCAACCCTGTCCCCATCGTGCCAGCCCTCTGAGGGTAGGCGATAGGTGAGGATATATGCCGTATAGCCTCGCGCGACCAGCCATTGCGCGGCGGGAAGGGCTTCTTTACCGGTCTGAATTTGTTTATAGCCGCCGCCTGCGGCAATCAGCACGCCATGCCCGTTGGGCGCGCGCGGTGTCAGTACGCTAAGATCCGGCTCCGAAATGTGTCGAATTGCGCCAGAAGGCGATGCAATCCGCAGCCCTGTTGGGCCGCCGCCGCCAGGCGGTGTGCCGTTCCAGAGAGGGATCTGGGTAAACGGTTGTGGCGATAACGCGGCAAACGCCCGGTGGGGAAGGGCTGCGGCGGCGGCTAGTCCCATCAGAAAATGGCGACGGTTCATGCAGGGCTCTCCTGAAAACACTCAGCCCGTCTCCAGCATTCCAAAACTGACAATCCGGGCGCGGCCAAGCTCTTTCGCGCGGTATAGCGCCACGTCCGCCGCGCGCAGCAGGCTGTCGCTTTGGGCATGTTGCGGATAACTGGCGATGCCGATAGAGACATCCACCGGGCCAATTTCAGACAGCCCGTAACGCAGGGATAACTCATGCACGGAATTGAAAATGTCCGTTGCGCAGGCTTGCGCCACATCTTCATTCGCCCCGGACAGGATCGCCAGAAACTCTTCCCCACCATAGCGGAAGGCCAGCCCACTGTCATGCACGGCACGTTGAACAATCGATGCCACGCTTTTTATCACCTGATCTCCCGCCTCGTGGCCAAAGCGGTCATTAATGCTCTTGAAGTGGTCGATATCGATCATCAGACAACTTACCGGCTCGTGGTTGCGCATTGCCTGTGCCATCTGCGTGCGCAGCGTGTCTTCCAGATGATGGCGGTTACGTAAGCCCGTCAGCGGGTCGAATAACGCTTTTTCAAGCAGGGCATCGCGCAGTCGCTGGTTTGCCAGCGCCAGCCCAAGCGCTTCGGCCATCAGCTCCAGATACGCCCGGGAAGGGGCGGTTTCCGGGGTAATGTTCTGGAAAGAGAGCAAACCAATAGCCTCGCCCTGGGCGATAAGCGGTACGCACAGCGTGTTATTCAGGCTGGACTCCGGCAGGTGATAGCAGGCGATATCCGGCTCACCGTTCACCGGCGGATGGCTTTGACCACGGCGCACGGCCCAGCATTCATCCGGGTGGAACGGTGTATTTTTGCCCTCGGGCGACAGCCATTCGGCCGCGCAGCGCATCTGCCACGGATCGCGATCGAGGATGTATAACCGCCCGGCGATGCCCGGCGCAATATTCGGGGCGAACAGCTCCGCGACGTTTATCACATCGGCGAAATTCTCACAGCCTTGCAGCCGCTGCGTCATGCGTGCCAGCAGTTCACGGATGGCCCAGTCGGCATCGCGCTCTTTTTCCAGCCGTTGTCGGGCCAGGCCATTTTCCCGGAATATGCGGATGGCCTGCGCCATATCGCCAATCTCATCAATCTGGTTAAAGTTGGGCGTTTCGACGGCGTAATCTTGCGATGCCAGGCGATGCACCACATCGCTCAGACGCACAACCGGGCGCAGCACACGGCGCTTTAAGATGAACCCGAGTACAAACAAAAACAGCAGGGCGGTGGTGCCCACCATGATTTCAGACAGCGTGCGCAGGGCTTTGGATGTTCGGGTAGCATCGGTGACGGCGGCGCGGGCACGCTTGTCCAGCAGCAAGCGGAAATGGTCAATCTGGCTCTGAACGCGGTCCAGCTCCTGTTCATACGGATCGCCGTACAACAGCGCAACGGCCTGCGGGGCTTCATCACGCGCCACGCTGGCTATCGCTGATTGCTGCTCGTCCTGTAGCTCATCAATTATCTTTAGCCCTTCATGTAATACCGCCAGCTCCTCGTCTGTTGCCCCGTTGTCTTTCAGCCTGGACAGTCGGGTATCGATGGACTGTAACGCTCCCTCTTTCTGGCGATATTCACTGAGCATTTGCGGCTCTTTTTTGACGACATACAGCCGGGCTAAGTCGGATAACGCCCAGGCATCGGTTTCAACATCTTCGGTGAGTTGATCAAAAACCTGTCGTTGCAGGACGGCCTGACGCTCGACAGTGTCTGCGTTTGAAGCCATCAGCATGACGATGCCAGAGGCGATAGTCAGGCATACCGTTGCACCGTATGCCCAGTTAGTGATCGTGGCAATTCTCACCGGTTAGATCCTTTTACGACTTTAGTGGGATAGCATCTTTGAAATTATAGAAAACGGCTGATTACTCGCGAAAAAAAAGACGGCGCGAAGCCGTCTGGTGTGGTTGTTATCGTCAATACACTATAAATCTGGAGGGGTTTTCCCCTCTTCGATAAAGTCAGCGTCCAGCTCCTCGGCGTTACCCTCATGGTCGCGGCCAGAGAAGAGATTCCAGCAGGCGAGAAACAGGGCGGCAATCAGTGGGCCAATGACAAAACCGTTGATGCCGTAAAGCTCCATGCCGCCAAGTGTCGAGATAAGGATCAGATAGTCCGGCATTTTGGTGTCTTTGCCGACCAGCAGCGGGCGCAGAATGTTATCCACCAGCCCGACGATAATCACGAAGAAACCGACAATAAACAGCCCCTGCCACAGCTGGTGGGTGGCAAACAGGAAGATAGCGGCGGGTACCCATACAATGGCCGAGCCCACGGCAGGTACAAGGGAAAGGAATGCCATCAGCGCGCCCCACAGCACGCTGCCATCGATACCTACAATTGCAAACGCAATGCCGCCAAGCAGCCCCTGAACCACCGCCACAACCGCTGTGCCTTTCACCGTAGCGCGCGACACGCCCACGAATTTGGCGAACAGATGTTGTTTGGCAAAATCCGTCAGTGGGAGAGAATCCAGGATCTGTCGGACCAGATATGGCCCGTCTTTGAGCAGGAAAAACAGCAGATACAACATAATGCCGAAGCTGATAGCAAAGCCGAATGTGCCTTTGCCGATCAGGAATGCGCTCCCCGCCAGATACTGCCCGCCCTGCAAGGCCACATCAGAGAGTTTTTTCTGAATTTGTGCTGCGTTATCCAGATTATGATCGGCGAGGAAGCCGCTGGCCCACCCCGGCAGGTGCGCAAAGAGGCTGGCAACCACTTCCGGGAACTGCGTGTTGTTTTGCTGAAGCTTGGTGTAAACCACGTTCAGCTCGATAGCGAGTGACGAGAGGATCACCATCAGTGGAATAAAGACAATCAGGCAAATCAGGCCAATGGTCAAAAGCGACGCCAGCCCGTTACGATCGCCCAGCGCGGCGCGCAGCTTGTTTTTTACCGGGTTAAAGATGATGGTCAGGATCGCGGCCCAGAGGATCGCAGAAAAGTAGGGCGACAGCACATCAAAGAAAGCCCAGGTGACAAGGGCGAGAATGAAAAGAAAGAAGCCTTTGGTCAGTCCGTTAAATCGCATCAGTTGATCCTGTAACTAAGAAACAGTCTCGACTATAGAACCGTTTCCGGGATTTACCAATGCCGTCTGTCTGGATTGTCCATCAATATGGATAGCCATAGCAGTCCGGTGTTCCATTGCCCTGGTTTCTGGCGGCGATGACTCGCCGCTTTTTTTACGCCTTCCGAAGCAGCGGTAACGTTGCCAGCAGGTTTTTCAGGTTGATGGCATCCCAGGGTAAATGTTCCGCAATCCCTAAACCGACCACGTCAGCAGCACCGTCTGCCTGCGCAATTACCGCCGCCGCTTCGGCAAGCGTGAGTTTGCCTTTGGCTACGCCATCCCATTTCCCCGGCGCGTCGTCCGGGCGTGCAAACATCACTGCGCGGAACTGATGAAAATCAAGGACATCAAGATCAAAGTGGATCGCCAGGTGTGTGATCTTCTCTGCGGCGATCCAGTTGGCAATGTCCTGACTGCCTGCGCGGATGGCCTCGGGCGAGACGGTCCGGATCCCCTTTGTACGAATAAAATCGGCTTCACAGGCATTCGGTGAATGAAGACCGGCAATCATCACCCGGCTGGCCGGAACAGGGCGCGGGACGCGGCGAGTAAGATCGCTGTCGCCATTACCCATCAACGCGCCGAGAACATGTGCATGGGCATTTGCGTATTGCGCGGGGGTCATCACATCCGGGTGGGTATCTATCCACAAAATACCCAACCCATCACCATAGCGCTCGCTGAGCCAGGCGAAAGGCTCAAGGTCGATCAGGCAGTCGCCCCCGAGAACGGTAATGCGTTCTGGCTGGTGTTTTCGAATGATGGCAGAGGCATTGTCCAAATCTTGCATCAGTTTGCTGCGCCCAAGAATGCCTTCTTCAATACCCGGCTGTTCATCCAGCGGTGTCACGGGAACCTGTTCAACAGGGGAGGCGGTTTCGGGGGCCAGCCATGCCAGCATCTGTGCGCCAAAATGGTATTCACGAAGGTTTCCGCCCAGCCAGAGCGGGAAGATCAATCGTAGGTCGTTGCTCATGGTATCTCCTTATTTTTTCCGTGCGCGAGAAGCGTGGAATAACGGATCAGAATAAAGCAACGTCATGTCGTAACAAGACGCAAAACCTGACATCATTGTACACTGTTATGGATAATGGGATGATGAAAATGAATCAGCTTCTGGCAATGCGCGCGTTTGTTAGGGTGGTAGACACGGATTCGTTCAGGCGGGCAGCCGATCAGCTCGGGATGCCCCGTTCGACGGTGAGCAAACTGGTCACCGATCTTGAGCGCCACCTGGGGACTACGTTACTGCACCGGACAACCCGCTCGCTTGCCGTCACCCCGGAAGGAAAGGAATATTATCAATATGCCGTGCGGCTGGTTGCCGATCTGGATCTGGCCGACACTATCGTTCGCCGTAATAAGGCCAACCCCGGGGGAATGCTCCGCATTGATGTTCCTGCCGTGTTTGCGGAGTCCTTACTGATCCCCGCGCTTCCTGATTTTCATCGTCAGTTTCCAGATGTTGCCATCTCGCTGGGCGTGAACGACCGGACCATCAATCTGGTGAGCGAAGCTGTCGACTGCGTTATTCGTATCGGTGAGCTGCTCGATATGTCGATGGTTGGGCGCAAGCTGTTTGATATGGAATATGTCACCTGTGCGACGCCGGCTTATCTTGCCGCCAACGGCATCCCGCATACACCCCAGGATTTAAGCGTGGGGCATGAGCTGGTGGGCTACTTTTCAGCCGGAAGCGGCCGCGCTGAAGGGCTAACGTTTATCAAAGGTGAACAGCGCTATTTTTACGATCGCTGCGCGTTTTCTGCCAATGGCGGCAGTGGGATCATTGCCATGATGCGCGCCGGGCTTGGGATCGGGCAGCCGCTGAAATGCTATGTCGAAGATGATTTAAAAGACGGGCGTCTGGTGGCGATCCTTTCGGAGTGGCAACGCCCGGCGCTGCCGGTGCATGTGCTCTATCCACCAAACCGTCATCAGAATGCGCGGTTGCAGGTGTTTATTGACTGGCTGATTGCACGGTTTCGTAAACCGGCTTAGTGGGCTTGAGCGGCCCGGCCAGCCATAACGGCACGTGATAAACAAATTATGAATACCATTCATAACCACATCCCATTTACCCCTGATTATTCATCACTCCATTGCGATTATTATTATCACCCAACGCAATAATACCCGGAATGCTATGACCTCCCCCAAAACCACTGGTTTACCCTTTGTGCTGATCCTGAGCGCCTTAATGGCGTTCACCTCACTTTCTACTGACATCTACCTGCCCGCCATGCCGGTGATGACGGCCGATCTTCACGGCAATGCCGAACTGACCATCACCGGTTTCTTAATTGGTTTTGCTATCGCTCAGTTAATCTGGGGCCCCATCAGCGATCACCTTGGTCGCCGCATTCCGCTGTTTATCGGCATGGCGCTGTTTGTGATTGGCTCGGCGGGTTGCGCACTGGCGACCGATATTACCCATATCGTTTTCTGGCGGGTGTTTCAGGCGTTAGGTGCATGCACCGGGCCGATGCTGGCGCGAGCGATGATCCGCGACCTGTTCAGCCGTACCCGCGCGGCACAAATGCTGTCGACGCTGGTGATTGTGATGGCCATTGCCCCGATTGCCGGGCCGCTGATTGGCGGGCAGATGATCAAATTCACCTCCTGGCACAGCATCTTCTGGCTGTTGGTGGTGATTGGCATCCTGATGTTTGCTTCGCTGTGGTGGCTTCCAGAAACGCTGGCGGAAGAGAAACGCGTTAAGGCCTCGGTTAAAGGCGCGTTCAAAAACTATGTTGCGCTGCTGCGTAACCGTAAATTTATGCAGTTCACCCTCAGCCTGACCAGCTACTACGTGGCGGCCTATGCGTTTATTACCGGTTCGCCGTTCGTCTATATCCGCTACTTCGGCATCGCCCCGCAATATTACGGCTGGCTGTTTGCCGTTAATATCGTGGGCGTGATGGGCATGAGTTTTGTGAACCGCAGGCTGGTGAATCGCTACTCGCTTGAGATACTGCTGAAATATGCCTCAAGCGTCGCGGCGCTTGCCGCCGTGGCGATGGCTGCCAGCGTCTGGTTCCATGTGGGCGGCATTGCGCTGATTGTGGTGCTGATTTTTATCTTCTTCTCGATGAACGGCATTATTGCTGCCAGCTCCACCGCCGCCGCGCTGGATGCGGTGCCAGGTAATGCAGGGTCGGCGTCGGCGCTGATTGGCTCCCTGCAATACGGCAGCGGCATTGTTTCGTCTTTGCTGCTGGCGACACTGAGCGACGGCACGCCGTGGACAATGGCGTGGATCATCGCGTTGTTTGCCACTCTCGCCATGCTGCTGGCGCAGAAAAAATAGTCAGATACCCTCAAACAGCGAGCTGACCAGCGCAATATGCGCCTTCACGCCCACTGCCAGCGCGGCCTCATCAATGCGGAAGTGCGGGTTGTGGACGTTCCACACCGCGCCTTTCTCCTGATTACCGCAGCCGATAAACAGGAACGAGCCGGGGATTTTCTCCTGATAAGAGGAGAAATCCTCGCTGCCAAACAGGGCGCGGTCGGCAAGTTGCAGGGTATCGTCGCCAAAGTGTTCGGCAATTGCCGCTCTGGCGATGGCATTAGTGTCGGCATGATTATTGCCAACGGCATAACCTTGCTGCCAGCAGATCTCCGCGCGTGCGCCGTGGGCACTCACTACGCCTTCAACAATGCGCTGCATCAGCTGCGGCACCTGTTCGCGCACCTGCTGGTTATGGGTACGCACGGTGCCCGCCAGACGGGCGCTGTCCGGGATAACGTTATAGCTGTCACCTGCCTGGAAGGTGGCAATGGTCAGTACCGGGGCGTTGATCGGGTCGAGATTACGCGCCACCACGTTTTGCAGGGCGGTGACCACTTCGGCACCGATCACCACCGGGTCGATACAAAACTGCGGCATCGAGCCGTGGCCGCCCTGACCATAAATGGTGATATCGAAGTTGTCGCTGGAGGCGACATACACCCCTTCTTTCAGCGTGATTTTGCCGGTCGGGCTGGTCGGGAAAACGTGCAGGCCAAAGATCTTCTCCACATCATCGACCACACCTTTTTCGACCAGCTCACGGGCGCCGCCCGGCGGCACTTCTTCGGCTGGCTGGAAGATAAACTTAATGCTGCCGTGCAGCTGGCTGCGCAGATGGCACAGGACCTTCGCCGCGCCCATCAGCATCGCGGTGTGCGCATCGTGGCCGCAGGCGTGCATCACGCCGGGTCGGGTTGAGCTGAAGGTTTCGCCGCTCTCTTCCTGTAACGGCAGGGCGTCGATATCCGCACGCAGCGCCCACATGGGGTCGGGTTTGTCACCGTGCAGTACGGCAATGACGCTGTTCTCTACCGGGCGGCTAAGCTCCAGCTCCGGCAGGGTTGCCAGTTCACGGGCGATATAATCGGCCGTCGGTTTCTCCTGGAAAGAGAGGTCCGGGTTGGCATGAATATGTCTGCGCCAGCGGATCACATCTTCATTGACGTCGCGGATAAGGTTTTCAATCGTACTTTTCATCACAGTCTCCTTCAGTCAGTCACGGGTTGCGAAGTCGCGGTTTTTTTGATTAACGGCGTGATTGCCACGCCGGCGCACACCATCGCCAGTGACAGGAAAATAAATGCGCTTTCATAGCTGTGGCTTTGCCCGACCAGATAGCCAATCACCACCGGGGAAACGAAACCGCCCAGCGTGCCGCCAGTATTGATAAGGCCAATCGCCGAGCCCATGGTGCTTTCCGGCAGGCGCTTCATCGGCAGGGTAAAGGCGGTCACAAAGGTCGCCATCAGGAAGATCTCCCCCACAAACAGCAGGGCGCTGGCGGAGAGCGCGGTCGAGGTATGGAAAATCCCAAGAATAGCGGCGGCGCTGATCAGCGCGCAGACCAAAATCACCTGCGGCTCGCGGTTGTGGAAATACTTGCCCACCAGCCAGCCGGTACAGAGCGAAGAGAGCCAAATCCCCGCGCCGCCTGCGGCCACAATGTAGCCCGACACCTCCAGCGGCATCCCCATGCTTTGCACGAAGAATTTTGGCAGCCAGGCCATCAGGCCATAGCTTGGAATGTTGACGCAAAACACCGAGACAAACAGCAGCAGTACCGTGGGGTTGCGCCACAACACGTCGCTGCGCTCCTGTGATTGCGGCCGTGGTGCGGGCTTGTGATACGGCACGCGCAGGGTGATCAGCAATGCGATGGCGCAGGCAGCGATCCCTAACGAGACAAAGGAGAGATGCCAGCCCAGGTGTTCCAGCGCCGAGACGGCCACAATCGGCCCGACGGTCATCGCCAGCCCTGCGGAAGAGAGCAGCACCGACTGGGCAAAGGTGCGTTTTTCCAGCGTGAAGTTGCTGACTACCGCTTTGGCGCACGAGCAGGGGTAACCGGAATGCCCCACGCCCGAAAGAAAGCGGAACACCAGCAGCAGGCCAAAACTCATCCCTAGCGCGCCAAAGCACAGGGCGAAGATCCCCAGTGCGCACAGGGACATGATTAGCATGGGTTTGTAGCCGAGCCTGTCGTTCAGCCAGCCTGCGGGCACCTGAAACAGCGAATAGGCAAGAAAGAAGATCCCGGTAATGTAGCCAAGCTGTGCGGTGCTTAGCCCAAACTCTTTTTCGATGGGCAGCAGGGCAAAGCCCATCACGGTTTTGTCGATGTACACCACGACATAACCGATAAAGAGTAAAAAAATCATCTGTGACTGGCTTTTCATTATGTTTTCCGCCTGGCGTCAGAGTGCGATGAGAGAGGTTGTGTGCCCTCTGAATCTAGGGGTTTACCGAAAAGGCGGGAAGATATAATTTTTCTATAGGTGATGCTTTTTTGTTATAGGGTGAGTGATGAAATATTTGCCAAAAATTGGCCATCTTCAGGCCTTTCGTCAGGTCGCACGTAGCGGCAGTATTCGTTCGGCATCGCGTGAGCTGGGCGTTTCGCAGCCCGGTTTGAGCCGTACCTTGCGTGAGCTTGAGCAAACTTTAGGCACACAACTTTTGTTACGCAGTAAAGAGGGCATTGCCCTGACGGAAGCGGGGATCGCCTTTTCGCAACGGGCGGAATGGGTCCTTGAAGAGCTAAAACGTGCCGCCGAAGAGGTGGAGCAGATTAATCACTTTACGCATGGTCGGCTAACCGTGGGGTTTTCATCGTTGATTGCCCTGACCGTGTTTCCCGGTGTGGCCGATGCCTTTAAACAGACGCTGCCGCAGGTGCTGCTGACGGCCAAAGAGGGGCAACTCTCATCGCTGCTACCGGGCGTGCGTAACGGCGAAATCGATATCGCCATTGGCTCTGTTGATCCCATGGCTCCGCCGGAAGGGGTGATGATCGAGCCGCTGTTCACCTCGCCGTTTTGTATTATTGCCCGCAAAGGACACCCGTTGGCGAACGCCGATAATCTGCTGGCACTTCGCCAGGCCAAATGGCTGCTGCCAGAGTCCTCTATGGGGTATTACCAGCAACTGCAAAATGAGCTGAGCCATTTTTACCGCCAGGTAGAGGTCACCCCGCTGCGCACGGACTCCGTGATCACCGGGCTGAATATGGTGCTCAACGCCGATTACCTGACGGTGGTCGCCAGGGCCATGTGCCAGCCTTTGCAGCTTGACGACAGGCTGGTGGCGCTGCCGATAACCCAGCTGCCCTCGGCTCAGTATTGCGCGGTGTGGTCGCAAAAATCGGCGATGACCACCAATGCCCGCCAGTTTTTGATTCGCCTGCGCGAAGCCTGCCGACAGTTTAGCTGGTAGCCAGCAGATCCCACTTTCGACTGACCGAGGATTTCAGTCTCTCGCGCCATGCTCTAGGTATCTGCTTACGGAGGTGCTTATGGCCTGGCGACCCATTCTCTATGTGATCCTGACAACTCATCCCCGTCTTAGCGCGCGGCGTGCCCGGCTGCGCCTGGTACACGGCTAGCTTTTTGTTAACATTCGCGGTATAACACACCTTCTTTGGATGTTTAGATGTCCATACGTATAGAAGGTAATATGCAAACACAACAAGAAAATGGGCAGCTTAAGCGCACCATGAAAACACGCCACCTGATTATGCTTTCGCTGGGTGGCGTGATTGGCACAGGGTTATTTTTCAATACCGGATACATTATTTCGACAACCGGTGCCGCGGGCACGCTGCTGGCGTACCTGATTGGCGCGCTGGTGGTCTGGCTGGTGATGCAGTGTCTGGGTGAGCTTTCCGTCGCGATGCCAGAAACCGGCGCGTTTCACGTTTACGCTGCCCGCTATCTTGGCCCGGCCACCGGTTACACCGTGGCGTGGCTTTACTGGCTTACCTGGACGGTGGCGCTCGGTTCGAGCTTTACCGCTGCCGGATTCTGTATGCAGTACTGGTTCCCGCAGGTGCCCGTCTGGGCGTGGTGCGTGGTGTTCTGCGCGGTGATTTTTGGTCTGAACGTGATCTCCACGCGCTTCTTCGCCGAAGGGGAATTCTGGTTCTCGCTGATTAAAGTGATCACCATCATCGCCTTTATTATTCTTGGCGGCGCGGCAATCTTTGGTTTTATCCCGATGCAGGACGGTTCACCTGCGCCGGGCTTAACGAATATTACGGCTGAAGGCTGGTTCCCGCACGGCGGCCTGCCAATCCTGATGACCATGGTGGCGGTGAACTTTGCCTTCTCCGGCACCGAGCTTATCGGCATTGCCGCCGGAGAAACGGAAAACCCGCACAAGGTGATCCCGGTGGCAATCCGTACCACCATCGCGCGCCTGATTATCTTCTTTATCGGCACCGTGTTTGTGCTGGCGGCGCTTATTCCGATGCAGCAGGCGGGCGTGGAAAAGAGCCCGTTTGTACTGGTGTTTGAAAAGGTCGGCATTCCTTATGCCGCAGACATTTTTAACTTTGTGATTTTGACGGCGATCCTCTCGGCGGCCAACTCCGGGTTGTATGCCTCGGGCCGGATGCTGTGGTCGCTCTCGAACGAGAAAACGCTGCCGCGCTGCTTCGCCCGCGTCAATAAAAACGGCGTACCGCTGACGGCGCTCTCCGTTTCTATGCTGGGCGGCGTGCTGGCGTTGTTCTCAAGCGTGGTGGCGCCAGACACGGTGTTTGTGGCGCTGTCGGCGATTTCCGGCTTTGCGGTGGTGGCGGTGTGGATAAGCATCTGCGCATCGCACTTTGTTTTCCGCCGTCGCCATGTGCAGTCCGGCCAGCCGTTGTCTGCGTTGCAGTATCGTGCGCCGTGGTATCCGCTGGTGCCGGTGCTCGGGTTTGTGTTGTGCGTGGTGGCCTGCGTTGGCCTGGCGTTTGACCCCAGCCAGAGAATCGCTCTTTACTGCGGCATACCCTTTGTCGCACTGTGCTATGGTGCGTATTACCTGACCCGCAACCTGACAACGCAGGAGCCTGAACATGTCGCAGAATAATCCGCTGAGCGCCATCCTTGAAACACAACCCTTTGTCATTCTCGACGGGGCGATGGCAACGGAGCTGGAAGCGCGCGGTTGTAACCTTGCCGATAGCCTGTGGTCGGCCAAAGTGCTGGTAGAAAACCCGGAACTTATTCGTGAAGTGCACCTCGACTATTTCCGCGCCGGAGCGCAGGTGGCGATTACCGCCAGTTACCAGGCAACACCCGCAGGTTTTGCGGCGCGCGGCCTGGATGACGCGCAATCCCGCGCGCTGATTGGCAAAAGCGTGGAGCTGGCACGTAAAGCACGCGAAGCGTACCTGGCTGAAAACCCGCACGCCGGCACGCTGCTGGTGGCCGGCTCCGTAGGGCCATACGGCGCGTACCTGGCCGATGGCTCAGAATACCGCGGTGACTATGTGCGTAGCGCAGAAGAGTTCACTGCGTTCCACCGTCCACGCGTGGAAGCGCTGCTGGATGCCGGGGCCGATTTGCTGGCCTGTGAAACGCTGCCCTCTTTTGCGGAGAGCAAAGCCCTTGCCGCGTTGCTGAGCGAGTATCCGCGTGCCCGCGCGTGGTTCTCTTTTACCCTGCGTGACAGCGAGCATTTAAGCGATGGCACACCGCTGCGTGAAGTGATTGCAGAGCTGGTGCGCTACCCGCAGATTGTGGCGCTGGGCATTAACTGCATCGCGCTGGAGAATACCACGGCGGCGCTACACTATCTGCAAAGCCTGACGTCGCTGCCGCTGGTGGTTTATCCCAATTCCGGTGAGCACTATGATGCAGTGACGAAAACCTGGCATCACCACGGTGAAGCCTGTGAAGCGCTGGCGGGTTATTTACCGCAGTGGCTGGCGGCAGGCGCAAAATTAATCGGTGGATGCTGTCGCACCACGCCAAAAGATATTGCTGAGCTGAACGCCCGGCGATAATTCCCCGACCCGGCTAGCCGCACAAGCTGGCCGGGTAAAATATCTCTTCCTGTCTTAATATCCCCTTTCCGTAAAACATCAGAAGCGACGAAACAGAGTAGAATATAAGTTCGTGTGCGAACATAATTGTGTCTAAATGCGGCCGATATTTGAAATAATGTCATTATCGTTCACACCCTGGTAACAACTACTCTCACAGCGGTACTGGATTTATGACTGCAAAATCGCGGTTTGAAATTAAGTCTTAGGTCGATAATCTAACAAGCCTCTTTTCTAAAGTATAAAAACCTAATCATATTGAAATGGATTTTTATTATTCTAATTAATCTTCTTATTTAAGGATGAATTTTCTTTTTGTCCTGGTGGGGTATTTCACCTTTTGTTTTTTCATCTTCAAGTTACTATTTATTGCATCAGCGAAGCGCAGGGAGATATGCGTAAGTTCAACTGAATTTGCTGATGATGATGTTTAAGAGATTATTCGATTGCTGACTTTTTATTTAATTCCCTATTTTTGGGCGGGGCACATATTGCCAAAAATCAGCCATCGGAAATCTCATTTGTGTGTCATTCACTTAATTTACAGGACGATTTTTATGAAAATGAACAAACTCTTTACTGCACTGGTTCTGGCTTCTGGTATGGCTGCTTTTGGTGCTCAGGCAGATCAGGGCAGCGGTGTTGTGACCTTCACTGGTTCCGTTATTGATGCGCCATGCTCAATTGCGGCAGGCGATGAAGATCAGACCATCAGCCTGGGCCAGGTATCCAGCTCTGCTGTGGCGAACGGCGGTACCTCTACTCCGGTTCCATTCTACATCCACCTGGAAAACTGCTCCGTTGAAACGGCAACTACCGTCACCACCACCTTCTCTGGCTCTGACTCCAGTGTTGACGGTGCGGTACTGGGCGTGACCGGTAATGCCACTGACGTTGGCGTCGTCATGACCGACGGCGACAGCAACACCATCACCCTGGGCGAAGCCACTGTTGGCCAGAACGTGGTTAACGGCGACAACACTCTCACTTATTCCGCGTACATCATCGGTGGCGAAGCGCCAACCGAAGGTGATTTCACCGCAGTGACTAACTGGACCCTGGCGTACGAATAAGCACTGACCTTATTCCGTTAATCCATTCAGACGGCCGAAACGGGCCGTCTGATATTCGATACCGACCGAATAAGTGAAAAGGGGTTGATATGCGTTTTCTATTTTCCAGAGCCACAAACATCATGAAAGCATTCCCTTTTCTCCTGTCTGGTTATTGCCTGCCACTTATTGCTGCAAACCAGGGCGAGGGCGCCGTCCTTATTCAGGGGGCTGTGTTTTATACCCCTTGCGCAATTGACCTTGATAGCCGCGACCAGACGATTGATATGGGCGATACGCCCGTGTCCGAAATAGCAACCAAAGGCTATGGGCCGACCCGCCAATTTTCCGTTCGCTTAATTAACTGCCTGATGCTGCCGAAGCCAGGCCATAACCAATACGACTCCGAGTATTACCAGATTACGTTCGAACCTATAACCGGTTCGGAGCGATTTGCTATTCGCGGTGAGGCACAAGGCATTGAGCTGGCAATTCGCGATACCGAGGGTTATCGCGCACAGCCCGGAGTGGCTTTCCCCGCCAAAGAGGTGACTGCCGGAAGCATGAACCTGAATTTTTCACTTCAGCTTGTCAGCAACGGTCAACCACTTAAAGCCGGTGATTACCAGTCTCTGATCCGCTTCAGAATGGATTACTACTGAGATGAAAAAAACAATACGGATATTTCGCCGCTCAACGCTTAGCCTGTTGATTCTGGGGCTGATGATGCCGGTGACGAAAAGCCGGGCCGATGATGAGATCCAGTTTAATACCGACGTGCTGGATACTCAGGATAAAAATAATATCGACCTCAGCCATTTCTCGCGTCGTGGTTACGTCATGCCAGGCGACTACACCTTCACCATTATGGTGAATAAAGACATTTTGCGTGAAGAGCAAATCATGGTGTACGCCGAAGGGGAAAACGGTAAAGAGAGCCTGATTTGTCTGACGCCGGACCAACTTTCCCGCTTCAATCTGAAAACCAGCGTGATGGATGATTTGCGCTGGCTGCGCGATGGCCAGTGCCTTGACAAATCCAGTCTTGAAGGACTGGACATGCGCGTCGACCTGGCAAAGGACACGCTCTATCTGGCGATCCCGCAGGCGTGGCTAGAGTACACCGCGCCAAACTGGGATCCGCCTTCGCGCTGGGATGACGGTATTCCTGGGGTGATTGCCGACTACAACCTCAATATGCAGGCGCAGCAAAATCAGACCGGTTCTGACACCCAGAGTATCAGCGGAACCGGTGTGTTTGGCGCCAACCTGGGGCCGTGGCGTGCCCGTGCCGACTGGCAGACTAACTGGAACAAGCGTGATGGTAATACCGACAAGGATTTCTCCTTTAGCCGTTACTATCTCTATCGCGCCATTCCTTCGCTGAAGGCGAAGCTGACGGTGGGGGAGGATTACCTCAGCTCCGACATCTTCGATACCTTCCGCTTTAGCGGTGTGAGTTTGAATTCGGATCTCAGTATGTTACCGCCGAGTCTGCGCGGCTATGCACCCGAAGTGACAGGGATCTCCCGCTCCGGCGGCAAGGTCACTATCAGCCAACAAGGGCGCGTGCTGTATGAAACGCAGGTTGCAGCGGGGCCGTTTCGTATTCAGGAGCTGAATGATGCCGTCTCCGGCACCCTGGATGTGCGCGTTGAAGAGCTGGACGGGAGCGTACAGGTCTTTCAGGTGACAACGGCGTCCGTTCCCTATCTGACCCGCCCTGGCGCCGTGCGCTACAAGCTGGCGGCAGGTAAACCCTCTGAATGGGGTCACAGCATGACCGGGCCAGTGTTCACCTCCGGTGAAGCCTCCTGGGGCGTGGCGAATGGCTGGACACTGTACGGCGGCTCGGTACTTGGCGGTGACTATAACGCCCTGTCGGCGGGTATCGGACGCGATCTCTTCATTCTGGGGGCGCTGGCCTTCGATGTCACCCAGTCACGGGCTTCACTGCCGTCTGAAGGGACGTTGTCCGGTACCTCTTACCGCGTGAGTTACTCCAAAACCTTCGACGAGTACGACAGCCAGGTGACTTTTGCCGGATATCGTTTCTCCGAGCGCGACTTTATGAGCATGTCGGAGTACCTCGATACCCGCTATGGCAGCGGCACATCCCACAGCCCGAAAGAGAAATACACGGTGTCGTTTAATAAACGCTTTCGTGATTTAGGGCTGAGTACCTATCTCAACTACAGCCACCAGACCTACTGGAACAGTGCAGACAACGACCGCTTAAGCCTGTCGCTTTCGCGCTATATCGATATCGGCCCGTTTAAGAACATGAGCGTCTCGCTCACGGCCTATCGCAGCGAGTACTACTCCCTGAAAGACGACGGGGCTTACATCTCACTGTCATTACCGATTGGCAACGGCACCTCGCTCAGCTATGGCGCCACCATTAACCGCACCGATAACACCCATCGCGTGAGCTATTACGGCCGGGTAGATGAACACAACAGCTTCCAGTTCAGTAGCGGGCTTTCCCGCAGCGGCCCAACGGCATACGGCTATTACACCTGGCAGGGCGATAGCTCTCAGGTTCAGGCCAATGCCAGCTACCAGTCCGGCAGCTACAGCGCACTGGGCATGAATCTGACCGGTGGCCTGACCATGACCACCGAAGGGGGCGCGGCGCATCGCTCTAACGCCCGTGGCGGCAGCCGCGTGCTGGTGGATACCGCAGGCGTGAGCGGTGTGCCAATCAAGGGATTTGGGGCATCGGTGAAGACCAACCACTTTGGCAAGGCCGTGATTGCTGATGTGAACAGCTACTACCGCAACCCAATCCGTATTGATGTGGACAAGCTGAATGACAACGCCGACGTCACACGATCGGTTTCCCAGGCCACGCTCACCGAAGGCGCGATTGGCTATCGCCAGTTCGACGTGATTGCCGGAGGGAAGGCGATGGCCTTTATTCGCAAAGCCGACGGCACGTTCCCGCCGTTTGGGGCCTCCGTTGTAAACGATAAAAACCAGGAAACCGGTGTGGTGAACGACGAGGGAAGTGTCTGGCTAAGTGGGATTCAGCCGTACGGAAAAATGACCGTGAAATGGGATGGAAAAGCCCGTTGCGTGGTGCATCTGCCCGCCGTACTGCCGGATGTGCTGGAGAACCTGCTTTTAACCTGTGCGCCGGAATAACCGGCCTGAATACGAGAAGAGTTAATCAAGATGACAATTGTGCGAATTTCCGCCCTGACGGGCATGGCTCTGATGTTTTCCGGTGTGGCAACGGCTGCGGTATCGCTGGACAGAACCCGGGTGATTTTTGACGGGGACGCGAAGTCCGTCAGCCTGCGACTGACCAACGAAAACAAAACGCTGCCGTATCTGGCGCAGGGATGGGTGGAAGATCCGCAGGGCAAGAAGATAACCGATCCGCTGGTGCTGTTACCGCCGGTTCAGCGCATTGAGCCTGGCGAGCAGAGCCAGATTAAAGTCCAGTCCACGGCCGGGATCCAGCGTTTACCGCAGGACAGGGAGTCGCTGTTCTACTTTAACCTGCGCGAGATCCCGCCCAAAAGCAGCAAGCCCAATACCCTGCAACTGGCGCTCCAGACCCGGATCAAGCTGTTCTATCGCCCGGCAGCCATTGAAGTAAAACATGTCGATTACGCTACGCCGTTCCAGGAACAGCTGACCCTGACGCGTGAAGGTGACAAGTATCGCGTGAACAACCCGACGCCGTATTACATCTCTCTGGTTAATGCTTCTTCGGCACTCACCGGTAAAGCGGCGGCAGGCTTCAAACCGATCATGGTGGAGCCAAGGGGCCAACTGGTGCTGGCTGCGTCGGCTTCTGCTCTGGGAGGCGCGCCGGTACTGACTTACGTTAACGACTTTGGTGGGCGGGCAAAGCTGGTGTTTAGCTGTGGCGGCAGCGAGTGCAAAGCCGTACCGCAGGAAAAGAAAAAATAACCAGGAGAGTGAAATGAATATCGCGTGCTGGAGAAAAAGTGGATGGCTCGCGCTGTTGCTGATGGCAGGGCAGCTTAACGCGGCAGATGAACGGGTGGATGGCAATGATGGCTTGTTGCATGTGCACGGTGCGTTGACGGAAAGCGCCTGCCGTCTGGCAATGGACTCCGCATGGCAGGAGGTGGACATGGGCTCCACGGCAACGGGAACGCTGAAAAAGCCAGGCGATCAGGGAACGCCGGTACGGATTGAGATCCGCCTTGAAGACTGCCTCCCGTCACCCACCTCAGTACGGGATGCCTGGAGTGGAGATTTACTCTGGAGCCGGGATCAACCCTCGGTCACGGTCAGTTTTGTTGCACCAGGCGAGCTGTTAAACCCGGGGCTTGTTCGCGTGACGGGTGCCAGTGGGCTGGCGCTGCGCCTGACCGACAGGCTGCATCGTTCTGTGCGTCTGAACGGGGAAGGACATCCGCTGCTGCTGGAGCCAGGGAATAACGTGCTCTTTTATTACATTGCGCCGGAACGCACACCTGCGCCGCTGGTGGCGGGGGCGTGGCAGGCGCTTATTCACTTCAGGCTGAATTATGACTAGTTCACGTTTTTTCCTGTTTATCGCCCTGATATTGCTGACGCCTGTTTCCTGGTCTGCCCTGACGGTGAATGTCACCGGCGTGGTGGTGGAAGGTGTGTGTGAAATTAACAACGGTGAAACCATTTATGTGGATTTTGGCAGCAACCTACAGTCGCGCCTGATCAACGGCGAAAACTTTATGAAAACCATCGACTATTCGCTGGTCTGTGAAGATCTGACCTCCAATGACCTGGAGATGGAATTTGAAGGTACGGCGACCTCGTTTAGCGATGACTATCTGGCCACCGACCGCGAGGGGCTGGGGATCAAGCTGTATATGAACGGGGAGTCTATGCCAATGAATACCTGGATGCCCTTTACCTGGCCGGAAGTGCCGGTACTCCAGGCTGCGCCGATTAAAGATGATGCAGCTGAAGTGGAAACCGGCGTGTTTAGCGCCTCTGCGACACTTAAGATCCAGTATCAATAAGGGAACAATGCAATGAAAAAATGGCTCTGCGCTTTATTGCTGCTGGGCGGGGGGATGTTCAGCCAAACCTCTGCGGCGTCAATCTGGAGCTGGATTGACACGCTTGAAACATGCTCTGCCTCAGCAACCTATTGTTATGAATATAATTTCACCATTGCAGATTGGGATGAAGAGGACTCTACACCCAATCCCTGTTATGGGCTAACAGCCTGCACAATATTCATCGGACACAGACATAACGCGGCAGGCACATCTGGGCCAAGAACGAACAGATCATGGGCAACGGGAACTTATTCCTTTCTGACAACAGCAGAAACAATGGGTGAACTGGCAAAATCGTTTAAGTCCATTTTCTCTCTGCCTTACT
Source organism: Enterobacter soli ATCC BAA-2102 (assembly GCF_001654845.1). Classification (GTDB taxonomy): domain Bacteria; phylum Pseudomonadota; class Gammaproteobacteria; order Enterobacterales; family Enterobacteriaceae; genus Enterobacter; species Enterobacter soli. Next base: position 21,288 of record NZ_LXES01000028.1, read on the forward strand.
CCTCTTCCACACGCCACAGTGGAAGCACTGTGGCTACTGAAGAGTGTGTCGGGATTTTCTATGCTGCGGGGAAAAATTTAGGGACAAATACCTCGGAAGTGAGTAACAGCAGTTTCACCGGCTACCCGCTTATGCCTGGCAGTATCTGCGGTGCTGCCCCTGCGCCCAGCGGCAGCTGTGATTTTAATCAGGATGTTTTGAATCTGAATCATGGCACGCTAACCCGTCAGGAGCTGGAAGGCCATGAAGTGAGTGAAACGGTAAGTATTAACTGTACGACTTCGCAAACGCTGAAACTGTTTATCTACTCTGCGGATAACGTGCAGCTGCGTGACGATGGTAGCCTCTATTCGGAACTGTATATGAATGGCAACGTGCTCGGTACGGCCGGTTTCACTCTGGATGTTGCCGAGCAAGAAAATGTGACCGTGAAATCGGTTCTGCGCACTAACGGCAGCGTAGCAGCCGGTGAGTTTTCAGGCTCAACCGTGATACTGATTACAGTGGAGTGATGATGATGACAACGTCTGCCGTAAACAATATCGATCTCTATTGTTCCTTAATGATGGGCGAGATTGTTCCGTACTATCAGCCATTGATCGACATCCGAACCCAGTCGCTTTATGGGCTTGAAGTGCTGATGCGTTGGTCGCTTGCCGACGAAAACGCAACGCCTGTTACGCTAATCGAGGCATTTGAGGAGAGTGGGCTACTACCGGAAATGATGCAGCACTTGTTGCGCCAGGTTGCACAGGATATCAATGAGCTGAATGCACTGCTGCCGACCGGGCTACATATCTCTTTCAATGTCAGCCCATCGCAGGTGGCGGCACCGGGATTTGTCTTCGACACCCTCTCGTTTCTGGCGATGTTGCCGCTGGAGAAATACCGGCTGGTGGTTGAAGTGACGGAAGAGCAGCCCCTGGCTAATACGCCGGAAGTCCGGGGGGCATTTCTTAAATTACAGCTGGCGGATGTCAGTATCTATTTTGATGACTTTGGTACGGGTTATGCCAACCTGAACTGTCTTGAGCAGTTCAACGTGGATGGAGTGAAGATCGACCGCTTATTTGTTGCGGGCCTTTCTTCTGATTCGCCGTCGGGTGCAATAGTCCCGGCGATAGCCAGCCTTGCAAAAGCCTATAAGCTGAATGTCATTGCGGAAGGTGTCGAAACAACCCAGCAGTCGCAGATCCTCTCTGATATCGGAATTACTGTTCAACAGGGGCATCTGTTTTCCTGCGCATTGAGTAAAACCCAGTTGAGGGATTTTCTGGTGGTTGAATAAATTATTTCCTTTATAAACTTATGGGATTTTCTGATTGCTGGAAAATAATTGTCTAATGCAGGCGGAAATGTTCTGGAGGTATATTGAACGGCTAAATTGATGTTTTGTCACTTTATCCCGATACGCTAAAATAGTTACTGGCATTAATGCCATTAAAAAAGTGTGGGTTAATATTGGAGTCGGTGACAGTGCTATGTATTTTCTAATAAACAATAAAGTCTCTTTTAACGTTGCGGAAAGGACAGTGTCGGATGAGAGAACGCAACATGTGCTCTCAAATCCATCATGCAGGCTACTACTGATTTTGCTTGAGAATAATAACAGGTTGATGACACGCGAAGACCTGTTGCAAAAGGTATGGGGTGATTTTGGATTGACCCCGTCAAGTAACAGTCTGAACAATAATGTCAGCATATTGCGTAAGATTTTAGCCGAATTTGACATTCATGATGCGCTAAAAACGGTACCGAAACAGGGCTTTGAACTTGCCCTTGATGACCTGCAATTTAATGAGAGGTCCAGGGACTATATGGTAATGCAAGCGATTTCTCAACCAGATAAAGAAACGAATGTAAATAAGACAAGGTTGATTCGATGGGGTGGATTGTTGTTCACAATTATTGCTGCGGTAATCGCTTTATATCTCAATTTTTTTGATCAACATAATGATATGTCATTATATAAGCAGGTTGAGCAATGCAAGATTTATTACCATAACAATGTGAACGTCAAACGGGTTGAAAACTATTTCTCTCATGGGCAGGGTCAGAAGTTGTTGGAGAAGTGTTCACGTCCTTCTTATATTTATTACGATGACAGTAAGGTACATGAGAAAACCGATCTTCTGGAAATCTTTGTTGCACAATGCATGGTTAATAGTGAAGGGGATCCCGGTGAGTGTAAAAACTTCGTCACGACTAAAGTGGGGTAGCCTTGTCGTGCTCCTGGGTCTTCTGTTCATCAGTGCATTGCTCTACGTACCTAAAAACACCAGTGTGGTGGATTGCACATCGGATTTGAATCTTGAGCTCGGAAAGGATGATGAAAAGATCGTAGCCAGAATCCATCTTGTTGTTCACTTTGTACCCAATGAACTTAGCTATATTACCGAATATGGCGTAGTCACTTACAACAACCAACGCTATATCGTTGACCGTTACGCCAGGCTGCGCTACTCCGACGATAATCGCCACTCCTTTATTGAATTTAAACGCGAGGGGATTGATAAAAACAGTGCCGAAACATTACCTGATGCTCTGTCAGAAAAACTCACCTCAGCGCAAAAAGTCTTTCTATTCAAAGTCAGGAAATTGCGTGATGGGATCTGGAGTATCAGTGATTTACGCCGCACGGTATTAATTTGCGCTAAGACAGATTAATTTTTTCAGTATTAAATACATTATTCCACCCCTTAATTAATAAGGGGTTGGGCTCCCTTTCCTTTTTTATTGAAGGCTGGTTTTCGTTAATGTCCCTTATTGTTCTGATTACCCATGATAACTATCTGTTTCAGGGGTTGCAGTATTATATTTCTTTAAAACATATCCGCGACCTGAAACAGACAGGTGAGCATCATCAGGAATGTATTATCCTGATTGACAGCAGAACGCCACTAAATATTCTGGAACGCCAATGGCGTGCAATCTCCCGCCGCTTTGAGCGAACGCGGGCGGTGGTCCTCTGTATGAATGAACCGGCCTCCCCACCTGTTGATGCGAACTCGAAAGATCATACTATCGACATGAGCGCCGTTGTCGGGCGTTTGATCCCCACGATTTACCATAAGGCTGAAATTGTGATGCCGGATAAGTGGCGTCAGTCCGTACGAATAGAAATGAATGAACAGGAAATGGCATTGATTAATGCCTTTCTGAGCGGAATGCAAATAGAGGATATTGCTGACATGTTTTATTGCTCGCAAAAACAGGTTTATAAACTCAGAGATAAGGTCTGCCAGCGGATGAAAATGAAACACTTTTATACTGCCTGCATTTATATTTTTCGTCACGGGTTACTGAACCAAAACTACACGCTGCCGGAAACCTGGTTACGTGCTTAATGGCATTCATGGTTTTTAACTTTGCTTTGCACTTTTTTATCTAAAAACAATTTGGTATTAGCGATACCTTTTTATTCCTTTATCAAAAATCGGCTGCCGGAAATACTGCCTCCATAACGACAAGGGGAGCAGACAGTATGGCAATTTCATCGCGTATTACTTTACTCGGCGCACTGGCGCTGTGGGCATTTCAGGCGCAGGCGGTGGATGTCACCGTCGCGTATCAAACCTCTGCGGAGCCGGCAAAAGTCGCGCAGGCAGATAACACCTTCGCCAAAGAGAGCGGTGCGAAAGTGGACTGGCGCAAATTCGACAGCGGGGCGGCCATCGTGCGTGCGCTGGCCTCTGGCGATGTGCAGATTGGTAACCTCGGCTCAAGCCCGCTGGCGGTCGCGGCCAGCCAGCAGGTGCCGATTGAAGTCTTCCTGCTGGCGTCTCAGCTAGGCAACTCTGAAGCGCTGGTGGTGAAGAAAAACATTACTAAACCAGAAGATCTGATTGGCAAGCGCATTGCCGTGCCGTTTATTTCCACCACTCACTACAGTCTGCTCGCCGCCCTGAAACACTGGGGGATTAAGCCGGGCCAGGTGCAAATCATTAACCTGCAACCTCCGGCAATTATTGCGGCCTGGCAGCGTGGCGATATTGACGGCGCATACGTCTGGGCACCCGCAGTGAACGAGCTGGAAAAAGAGGGCTCGGTGCTGACTGACTCTGAAAAAGTGGGGCAGTGGGGCGCACCGACACTCGATGTGTGGGTCGTGCGTAAAGATTTCGCGGAAAAACATCCTGATGTGGTGAAAGCCTTCGCGAAAAGCGCCATCGACGCGCAGCAGCCGTACATCAGCAACCCCGATGAGTGGCTCAAGCAGCCCGCTAACCTGGAAAAACTTTCGCGTCTGAGCGGCGTACCAGAAGCCGACGTGCCGGGGCTGGTGAAAGGGAATACCTACCTCACGCCGGCGCAGCAGGTTCAGCAGCTGACGGGGCCGGTGAACAAAGCGATTGTGGATACCGCAACATTCCTCAAAGAGCAGGGCAAAGTGCCTGCGGTCGCGGCGGATTACAGCCAGTACGTGACCGACCGATTCGTGAAATAAGGAGTCAGTCATGCTGAATATTACAAACCTGCACGCCAGCTATGGCGGAAAACCGGCCCTGGAAGATATCAACCTGACGCTGGACAGCGGTGAGCTGCTGGTGGTGCTGGGGCCATCCGGCTGCGGTAAAACCACGCTGCTGAACCTGATTGCCGGATTTGTCCCTTATCAGCATGGCGCTATTCAACTGGAAGGAAAACGGGTGGATGGCCCCGGCGCTGAGCGCGGCGTGGTCTTTCAGAATGAAGGGCTTCTGCCGTGGCGTAATGTGCAGGAAAACGTCGCATTTGGCCTGCAACTGGCGGGCGTCGGGCGCGAACAGCGGCTGGATGTCGCACGGCAGATGCTGAAAAAAGTGGGGCTGGAAGGGGCGGAAAAACGCTTTATCTGGCAGCTTTCGGGCGGCCAGCGTCAGCGGGTCGGGATTGCCCGGGCGCTGGCGGCCAATCCGCAGCTGTTATTGCTGGATGAGCCGTTTGGCGCGCTGGATGCCTTTACCCGCGAGCAGATGCAAACCCTACTGCTGCGCCTGTGGCATGAAACCGGTAAGCAGGTGCTGCTTATCACCCATGACATAGAAGAAGCGGTGTTTATGGCGACCGAACTGGTGCTGTTATCGCCAGGGCCGGGGCGCGTACTGGAGCGCCTGCCGCTCGATTTCGCCCGTCGTTATGTGGCGGGGGAACCGGTGCGCAGCATTAAATCCGACCCGCTGTTTATCGAACAACGTGAATATGTGCTGAGCCGCGTATTTGAACAACGGGAGGCGTTCTCATGAGCATTGTCTTCAGTGAAAAAACACGTCGTCCTCGCATGAGTCTACGCTGGCCGTTCTCGCGTCAGGTAACGCTCAGCGTCAGTACGCTGCTGGTGTTACTGGCGGTGTGGTGGGCGGTAGCTGCCCAGCAGTGGATTAGTCCGCTGTTCCTGCCGCCGCCGGGACAAGTTCTGGCAAAACTTATCACCATTGCCGGGCCGCAGGGGTTTATGGATGCCACGCTGTGGCAGCATCTGGCAGCGAGCCTGGCCCGTATTCTGGTGGCGCTGCTGGCGGCGGTGATTATCGGGATCCCGGTGGGGATAGCGATGGGGCTGAGCCCCACGGTTCGCGGCATTCTCGACCCGTTGATTGAGCTTTATCGTCCGGTGCCGCCGCTGGCATATCTGCCGCTGATGGTTATCTGGTTTGGTATTGGCGAAACCTCCAAGATCTTGCTGATTTATCTGGCGATTTTCGCGCCTGTGGCGATGTCCGCGCTGGCGGGGGTAAAGAGTGCCCAGCAGGTGCGCATCCGCGCCGCACAGTCTCTTGGCGCCAGCCGTACGCAGGTGCTGTTGTTTGTCATTTTACCCGGTGCACTGCCGGAGATTTTAACCGGGCTGCGGATCGGGCTTGGGGTGGGCTGGTCAACGCTGGTGGCGGCGGAGCTGATTGCCGCAACCCGTGGTCTGGGATTTATGGTGCAGTCGGCAGGCGAGTTCCTGGCGACTGACGTGGTGCTGGCAGGGATTGCGGTGATCGCCGTAATTGCTTTTGGATTAGAACTGGGGCTGCGTGCGCTACAGCGCCGCCTGACACCCTGGCATGGAGAAATACAATGAGTGAACGTCTGACCATTACCCCGCTTGGGCCGTACATTGGCGCGCAGGTGTCGGGTCTGGATGTGACCCGTCCGCTGAGCGATAACCAGTTTGAGCAGCTCTACCACGCGGTGCTGCGTCATCAGGTGGTATTCCTGCGCGAGCAGGCGATCACGCCGCACCAGCAGCGTGCGCTGGCACTGCGTTTCGGCGATCTGCATATTCATCCTGTTTATCCTCACGCCGAAGGTGTGGAGGAAATTATTGTTCTGGATACCCACAACGATAACCCACCGGATAATGACAACTGGCATACGGATGTGACCTTTATTGAAACCCCGCCAGCAGGGGCGATCCTGGCGGCGAAGCTTTTGCCGGAGACGGGTGGCGATACGCTTTGGACAAGCGGAATAGCGGCGTTTGAGGCGCTGTCTGCACCGTTCCGGACGCTGCTGAGCGGGCTGCGGGCAGAGCATGACTTTAAGAAATCGTTCCAGGAGTACAAATACCGTAAAAGCGAAGAGGAGCATCAGCGCTGGCTGGAGGCTGTCGCAAAGCATCCGCCGCTGCTGCATCCGGTGGTGCGCACGCATCCGGTGACGGGCAAACAGGCGTTGTTCGTGAATGAAGGCTTTACCACGCGGATTGTGGATGTGTCAGAGAAAGAGAGCGAAGCGTTGTTAGGTTTCCTGTTCGCCCATATCACCAAACCGGAGTTCCAGGTGCGCTGGCGCTGGCAGGAGAATGACCTCGCCATCTGGGATAATCGCGTCACACAGCATTACGCCAATGCGGATTACCTGCCGCAGCGGCGGATCATGCAGCGTGCGACAATTTTGGGAGATAAGCCGTTTTATCGTGCGGTTTGAGCCCCTCACCCTAACCCTCTCCCCAAAGGGGCGAGGGGACTGACCGGTGCGTTTTTCACCCTCTCCCTTTCAGGGAGAGGGCAGGGGGGAGGGTATTAAATGCGCCTCAATATACCGCTGATAGCGATTTGCTTTGAGATACGTTAAGTCCACCAGCACCAGTCCGTCGATGCAGTTGTTGAATGCCGGATCGCTGCCAAAATCGATAAACTGCACCCCGCCTGGCTCGCACAGCTCAGAGTACTGTTTGTAGAGTGGCGGAATACCGCAACCCAGATTTCCGAGCAGGGATTTCAGCTTCGTCAGGTCATCCACGTAATCGACCCCACCAAACTGGGCCAGCACGTCCGGCAGTGATGCCGGATAAGGCTGACGCGAAGCAGCTAGCGGATGGCTTGCCGGGAACCACAGGCGGTAAAACGCCACCAGCAGATCCCGCGCCGCAGGCGGTAAGCCGCCGGAAATGGAAACCGGGCCAAACAGATAGCGATAGTGCGGATAACGCGCCAGATAGGCACCAATCCCTGACCACAGATAATCCAGCCCACGGCGTCCCCAGTAGCGCGGCTGAATAAAGCTGCGTCCCAGTTCGATACCGTGCTCCAGCACATCCTGCATTTTGTCGTCGTAGTGGAACAGGCTATAGCTGTACAGCCCATCCACGCCGCGCCTGTCGACCTGCATTGCCGTTGGCATAAAGCGATATGCGCCGACAATTTCCAGATCCTCGTCATCCCACAGGATCAGGTGCAAGTAATCGTCGTCGTAGCTGTCGGTGTCACGGCGTTTGCCGCTACCTTCCCCCACGGCACGAAACGCAATTTCGCGAAGACGCCCCAGCTCACGCAGAAGCGGGGCATCTTCCTGCGCGTTGCGCTGCCACAGATAGATCGTTTTACCGTCGCTGGTTTTTCCCAGACACTCGGCCTGCGCCAGCTCGCGTTTCAGCGTGGCCCGGTCTTCCGGGCGCGCAATGGCGCACTGGGTTTTGAATACGCCAGGCAGTCCCTTGCCAAGACGCATCACGTGCTGACGGCACTGCTCGGCCATCTCACGTGGTGAAAGCGTGGTGCTAAACCAGTTATCCCATCCAATCTGCTGGCCAATTTTAATCGGCAGCTGGCTGTGGCGGCGCCGGAACATCTGCTGCATTAACAGCAGCATGGAGAGTGTCGGCGATACCAGCGTGCTGGCATAAAATAGCAGGCTGTTGTGCGCCTGAATATGTACCGGCAACAGCGGCGCGCGCAGTTTGCTGGCCAGCTTGATAAAGCCAGAGTGCCATTTTTTATCGCGGATACCTTTGCGCGTCGGGCGCGAGACTTCTCCCGCCGGGAAGAAAATCAGCACCCCGGCGTTTTGCAGATGTTGTTCCATCTGCAACAGCGATGTTTTCGCCGTCTTGCCACCCATGTTGTCCACCGGAATAAACAGCGAGCTGAGCGGCTCCAGGTGAGTCAACATCCGGTTGGTTACCACTTTCACATCGCGGCGTACGCGCGAAACGGCATACATTAGCGCCAGCCCGTCAAGGGTGCCGGTAGGGTGGTTAGCGATAATGACCAGTGGGCCATGTTCGGGGATTTGTTCGAGATCGCGGGCGGAAACGGTGCAGAGAATGTCGAGATGCTCCAGGACTTGCTCCACCATATCCAGCCCTTTCAGGTGGCGGTGGCTTGCTGCAAACTGCTGGAATTCTTCTTCGTAGAACAGTCTTTTTAACAGACTTTTTTGCCAGGGTGCGGGCCTCGCCTGAGGCCAAAGGTCATCGAGAACGCTGTCGAGACTAAACATGGTAACTCCTCCTGCCGTCTTGCCCAGACAGTAGAAGGGGGAGATGTCGTTTGTATTGCAGTTTGGTGAAGTTATTGCACCAGACGCCTCTCTCCCGGGGGAGAGAGGCTATGCGGATTAACGCAGAATTTTCTTCTCGGCCAGATCCAGCGCGAAATAGCTGAAGATCAGATCCGCGCCCGCGCGTTTGATCGCACCCAGGCTTTCGAGGATCACTTTCTCTTCATCAATCGCACCCGCCTGCGCGGCGAATTTGATCATCGCGTACTCACCGCTCACCTGGTAGGCACCCAGCGGCAATTCGGTACGTTCACGGATGTCGCGCAGGATATCCAGATACGCACCAGCCGGTTTCACCATCAGGCAATCTGCGCCCTGGGCTTCATCGAGCAGAGATTCGCGGATCGCTTCGCGGCGGTTCAGCGGGTTCATCTGGTAGGTTTTACGATCGCCTTTCAACGCTGTGCCAGCGGCTTCACGGAACGGGCCGTAGAAAGAGGACGCGAATTTAGTGGAGTAGGACATGATAGCCGTATCGGTGAAACCGGCGGCATCCAGCGCCTGACGGATAGCCTGGACCTGGCCATCCATCGCCGCAGAAGGGGCGATGAAATCAGCACCGGCAGCAGCGGCAACCACGGCCTGTTTGCCCAGGTTCAGCAGGGTGGCGTCGTTATCCACACCGTGATCGCACAGTACACCGCAATGGCCGTGGGAGGTGTATTCACAGAAACAGGTGTCGGACATGACGATCATTTCCGGCACGGTCTCTTTGCAGATGCGCGACATGCGCGCGACCAGGCCGTCTTCTTTCCACGCATCGCTGCCGGTGGCATCGGTATGGTGGGAAATGCCGAAGGTCATGACCGAGCGGATACCGGCATTCGCAATGCGTTCGATCTCGCGTGCCAGATGCTTTTCAGGGATGCGCATGACGCCCGGCATAGCATCGATGGCTTTGTAATCATCGATCTCTTCTTCAACAAAAATCGGCAACACCAGATCGTTTAAGGTCAGTGTTGTCTCTTCAAACATAGCGCGCAGTGCCGGTGACTTGCGCAGGCGACGGGGACGAGCAATTAAATCGGTCATGATATGCCTGACGTTGAGGAACAATGGGGCACAGTGTACCTGAAAGCAGGGTTAGGTGTTTTACTAAAGTGGGCATTTTGATTAAACCAAAGCGGCATGCGTCAGTTAGCTGTGGAGTAATATATACTGTTCACGGGTCTAAGAAGACGCGCGTTTGAATTATTGGCTTTTTTTCTGCATTGCTTTGGATATATAAATAACAGCAATCTATTTATCATAATTATATTGTTGTCGCCTGCGTGATATTATTTTAAGTTAATGTTATTTATAATATTAATTATTGATTCCCTTTTTATTCTGTCTAGCTCTGGCTGTTTGTCTGGATACGGACTTAATTGAATCATTCATTGAACCTTTTCTAAATGGAGCTGCATAATTCTCTGCGCAATTAATATTGCCAAATGATTTGATGGACAAACTTGCTTACGTCCCTGAGGAGGGATGACCCAATGCAAACATGGAAAAAGAAACTGGTTGTATCTCAACTTGCATTAGCCTGTACTCTGGCTATCGCTTCTCAGGCCAATGCGAAGGATATTTCCGGCACGACATATAATACTTTTGGATATGATAATACAGCGTCTGCTCCCTGGTATTATGGATATGCAGACTGGGATTATACAGATGCGACCCACGATGGTGATATTTATCCGGTGATTAACAAATCAACGGTAAATGGTGTTATTTCAACCTACTATCTGGATGACGGTGTCAATGGCCGGGCGAATGCTCTGAGCATTTCGAACAGCACTATCAATGGCATGATCACCTCTGAATGTATGACCACGACCTGTTCCGAGGGCGTGGATACGGATGGTACGACTCATGCCCAGTATGACCGTTTTAGTCTTACCGTCGATAACACCACCATCAACGACACCTACGAGCATTACGCGTACGACGTTGTGAATGGCGAGACCTCTGAGACCCATTATCTGGATACCTACGGCCTGGGTAATGCGATTACGCTGGACGTGGAGTCTGATATTGTTATCCAGAATAACTCCCACGTGGCGGGTATTACGCTGACTCAGGGTTATCAGGAGCTGGATAATACCCCATATGACGGCGTTGAAGGCGTTGCCAACAGTACCAACGTGTTCACGGATACGCTGGTTGTCAAAAATTCTGTACTGACCTCGGGTGCCTACAGCGACCTGGGTACTAGCGGTTTCTACGGTCAAACCGCGAAGCCGAGCGACTACGGTGAAACTAACGCCACCGCGGCGGATGATGCAGCGCTGATCGTGGCTGCCAGCGCGTCTGATAACGCGATGCAGACGACCGCGACGTTTGATCACTCCACCGTGACCGGTGATATCCTTTTCTCCAGCACCTTCGATAACAATTTCTACGTGAATGGCGATCCGGCAACGGATACCACCGATGACGGCGTGTATAACCCAACCACCAACGGCTGGGACGATACCGATAAACTGGATGTCACCCTGACCAACGGCAGCAAATGGGTAGGTGCGGCGCAGTCCAGCGTTGAAGCCATCGGCACTGCGCAGATGTACGGTGAGGGCTACAGCGATGTAGACTGGCGCACGCTCTCTCCTAACAGCATCTGGCCTGATTCCACCTACGACAGCAACGGGCACGTTGCAGGCGAAGAGGTTTATCAGAGCGGTCTGTTTAACGTGACGCTGGACAACGGCTCCGAGTGGGACACCCGCAAGCTCTCTAACATCGACACGCTGGCAGTGAACAACCAGTCGCAGGTGAATGTTGAAAACTCAGGCCTGCTGGCAGATTCAATCACTCTGACCAATGCGTCATCGCTGAATATCGGAGACAGCGGTGGTGTTGCGACCGACAGCCTCTATCTGGACAGCGGTAGCCTTGCAACACTGACGGAAGAAACCGCCGGACTGTACGCTAATACTATTACCGTGAATAACGGTGCTGAGCTGGCGCTCGGGCTGGGCCAGGTTGACACCCACAACATGGTCCTGACTGACGGCGGTGTGCTGAATGTTGCCAGCCGCGACTACGTGCTGAACAGCGATCTGAACAACGCCCGCTATACCACCAACGATCGTCATGCGACGGGTTACGACTACGGTGTGGTTGCGCTTAATGCCGACGGTCACCTGGCCGTGAACGGTGAAGTTGCTGGCAACTACAAGGTACGTATTGATAACGCCACCGGCGCAGGTTCTGTTGCTGATTATAAAAACAACGAAATTATTCGCATCTATGACAATAACGTGGATACCAAAGCCTCCTTTACTGCGGCAAACAAAGCGGATTTAGGTGCGTATACCTATAAAGCGCTGCAACAAGGCGATACCGTCGTTCTGCATCAGCAGGAGCTGACCGACTACGCGAATATGGCGCTGAGCATCCCTTCTGCAAATGCCAACATCTGGAATCTCCAGCAGGATACGCTGAGCACACGTATCACCAACAGCCGCCATGGTCTGACGGATAACGGTGGTGCCTGGGTGAGCTTCTTCGGTGGAAATCTTGATGGTGACAACGGGATCATCAGCTACGACCAGGACGCCAGCGGCATTATGGTCGGTGTGGATACGCACATCGACGGCAATGATGCAAAATGGCTGATCGGTGGTGCTGCTGGCTTCGCAAAAGGCGATCTGAGCGATCGCAGCGGTCAGGTTGATCAGGACAGCCAGACGGCAATGGTTTACTCCTCCGCGAAGTTTGCCAGCGATGTCTTTATTGATGCTTCCCTGAGCTACTCACGCTTCAATAACGATCTCTCCGCCACCATGAGCAACAGTCAGTATGTGGATGGTAACACCACCACTGATGCCTGGGGTTTTGGCATGAAACTGGGCTACGACTGGAAAGTTAACGAGTCTGGCTACGTGACGCCATATGCAGCGGTGTCCGGGCTGTTCCAGTCTGGCGACAACTACCAGCTGAGCAACGACATGAAGGTGGGCGATCAATCCTACGACAGCCTGCGTTACGAAGTGGGTGTTGATACCGGTTATACCTTCAGCTACGGCTCCGATCAGGCGCTGACGCCTTACTTCAAACTGGCATACGTGTATGACGACGCTGACAACAGCGCCGATGTGAACGGTGACAGTATTGATAACGGTGTGAAAGGCTCTGCGGTACGTGTAGGTCTGGGTACACAGTTCAGCTTCACTAAAAACTTCAGTGCTTATTCAGATGCAACCTATCTGGGCGGCGGCGACGTCGAGCAGAACTGGGGCGCCAATGTGGGCGTGAAGTACACCTGGTAATACGATTTGTCCGGGGAGGTTCGCCTCCCCGGACTTTAAATAACAAAAATAACAGCGATAAAGCGCCATCAGGCAAGGACGACTTGAGGTTGGCATGGACCATTACGCAAAACCACTTCCCGAATTTACCCGGCTTGAAAAATGCCTGGCCCCTTACAGCACGCCTTTTCATCTTTCCGGGGAACAAACCCTCTTTGGTGACTGCTACGACGATGACCACTACACCCTGTTTCTGCAAAGCGGCACGTTGACCATTAACCGCCAGCAGGACGATCTGCTGGTCGAGATTATTACCGCGCCGTTTATCCTGGGCCTGAATGCCGGCATGGCAGGCTGTGGGTCGCAATATACGCTGATTGCACAAAGCCCGTGCTCTGGCTTCTATCTTCCGGCTGACGCCACCCGCAGCTATATTCAGCAAGCGCATCTGTGGCGTGATGCCTTCTGCTGGCTTTCGTGGGACCACAAAATGATGGAGTCCCGTGACGGGCAACTGGTGGGGAATAACTCCTACAGCCAGATCCGCTCGACGCTGCTGGTCATGGCGGAGTGGGACGAAACGCTGCGCTCGCGGGTCGGCGTGATGAACTACATTCAGCGGCGCACGCGCATCTCGCGTTCGGTCGTCGCGGAGGTACTGGCGGCGTTACGGCAGGGGAATTACATCAATATGAGCCGGGGCAAACTGGTCAGTATCAACCGTTTGCCCGCGGAATATTAGTCACTTTACGAAGCCGGAACGACCTTCTCTTTATTGGCGCTCAGCTCGGCAACTAAGTTATTGATACCGTCACTCATATTGACGAAACGGGTATTCGGCGAGCGGGTCACAACCACAAACGCACCCACGTTTGCCTGCGGGATCATCGCCATATAGGTGATAAAGCCGCCGCCGCCGCCGGTTTTCTGAATGATCCCTGGGCGACCATTTTTCGGTGCCATGTAGACCCAGCCCATACCCAGCGCATCGGCTTTCCCCGGCACGTCCATGCCAATCACACGGTGCAGCTGATTACGCTGATAAATCAGCGTTTGCATCCGGTCGGCCTGGTTGCTGCGTGCGTAGAAATCGGAAGAGAGGAATTGTTGCATCCAGCGCATCATGTCGCCCGGCGTAGAGTAAACGCCGCCACTCCCGATAGCTGCCAGGGTGTTATTACACGGACTTGCCCCTTTTTCCGCCACCATCAGGCGCCCGCACTGGTCGGGGGAAGGGGTAAAGGTAGTGTCTTTCATGCCCAGCGGGCGCGTAATTTGTTCTTCAAACAGCTGCGGATACGGCTTGCCGGATGCCGTGGATAACGCATCGGCGAGAAGATCAAACGCCAGGTTGGAATAGGAGGCCTGTGAACCCGGCTCGGATTTCAGCGTCGCCGTGTTCAGGTAGCCCCAGCGTTGTTCCCTCGTTGGCCAGACGAAGACCGCACGGTGTGCCGCGCCGCCGGGTTGTTCACGCGGCAGGGCGCTGGTGTGAGTGGCCAGATTCACCAGTGTGATCGGGGCTCCCTGATAGGTGGGAACATGTGCGCCTGGCGGGGCATATTTGCTGAGGGGATCGTTAAGTTTAACGACCCCCTGGTCGAGTAATTTCACCAGCATTTCGCTGGTCATTAACTTGGTTAATGAGGCGATACGGATAACTGAGTCCAGCTGCGGGTGGATATTATTTCCTGGACGCGTTTCACCAAAACTACGAAACACACGCTGGTTACCGTCGATAACCACCAGCGCCATGCCGGTTGCACCACTGCCGTAATAGATAAGGTTAGCGTAGCGGTCGGCAATATCTGAGGCAAAAGCAGGAGCTGTCAGCGGCTGGGCTGCCTGGGCGGTAGACAGGCTCACCGCACACAGCGCGGCGAAAGATAACAGACAACGTTTCAACGAAATGCATCCATGAAGTGAATGAAGAAATTAATGCGTATTTATACTACTAATCGGTGCGGTGCAATGGGTCGAATTGCATAACGATAGCGAGAAAAACGTAACCGCGGGTAAATAAGAACAATTTCGTGGAACTCAGTCTCCTATTTTGTGACATCGGGCTTATTATAGTCGTTTATCTCACTCAATCTTTCGGAGAGGGCTATGTCTGAGAAGCGTGTAGTTATGGTTGTCGATATGCAACAAGGCGTGTTTGAAACGCCGCGTCATCAGCGCGAACAGTGTGTTTCCCGCATCAATCAGCTCACGAAGGCTGCCGACACGGTCATTTTTATTCAACATACCGAAGCCGGCGGGCTGGAAGAGGGGAGTGAGGGGTTTGCGCTGCTGCCGGAAGTAGAACAACCCGCGGGGGCATTCTATGTCACCAAGACTGCCTGTGATTCATTCTATAACACCGGGCTGGCAGCGCTGCTGCGCGAGCAGGATATTAATGCATTTGTCATTTGCGGCTGTGCCACCGATTACTGTGTCGATGCCACCATCAAAAACGGCGTGAGCCGCGGCTATCACATTACCGTCGCGGAAGATGCCCATACCACCGCAAACCGCCCGGCGGCGCAGGCGCAAATCCTGATTAACCACCATAACGATGTCTGGCGTAACTTTATTGCCCCCCTGAACCCACCGAAGGTGAAATTCACCGAAACAATTCTCGAAAACTGGAAAGCGAACTAATAATAATCCATCGGGTCTGACCTTTTTGCCCGGGCCAGCACGCTGGCCCGTAGCAGCGTTTTCGTTTGGTGATGTGTTGAACACAGCAACAGCCATAACAACAAGAAGGAAGCATTATGTTTAAGTCTTTTTTCCCAAAGCCGGGGCCTTTTTTCCTGTCGGCATTTATTTGGGCACTGATCGCTGTCATTTTCTGGCAGGCGGGTGGTGGCGCGTGGTTAACGCGCATCGTGGGTGCAACAGGCGAGGTACCCATTAGCGCGGCACGCTTCTGGTCGCTGAGCTATCTGCTGTTTTACGCCTACTACGCCGTGTGCGTTGGCCTGTTTGCGCTGTTCTGGTTTGTCTACTCTCCGCATCGCTGGCAAAACTGGTCGATTCTGGGAACCTCGCTCATCATCTTCGTCACCTGGTTCCTGGTGGAAGTGGGCGTGGCGGTTAACGCCTGGTACGCGCCATTCTACGATCTGATCCAGACCGCGCTGAGTGCGCCGCATAAGGTGACGATTAACCAGTTCTACCATGAGGTCGGGATCTTCCTCGGCATTGCGCTGATTGCGGTAGTGATTGGGGTGATGAACAACTTCTTTGTCAGCCACTACGTTTTCCGCTGGCGTACCGCGATGAACGAACACTATATGGCGCACTGGCAACATCTGCGTCATATCGAAGGTGCTGCACAGCGTGTGCAGGAAGACACCATGCGTTTTGCCTCCACGCTTGAAGACATGGGCGTGAGTTTTATCAACGCCATTATGACACTGATTGCCTTCCTGCCGGTGCTGGTCACCCTTTCGGCGCATGTTCCCGACCTGCCGATTGTCGGGCATCTGCCGTACGGCCTGGTGATCGCTGCGATTGTCTGGTCGCTGATGGGAACGGGCTTGCTGGCAGTCGTCGGGATCAAGCTGCCAGGGCTTGAGTTTAAAAACCAGCGCGTGGAAGCGGCCTACCGTAAAGAGCTGGTTTATGGTGAAGACGACGTGAACCGCGCCTCGCCGCCGACCGTACGCGAGCTGTTTGGCGCGGTGCGCCGTAACTATTTCCGCCTCTATTTCCATTACATGTATTTCAACATTGCCCGTATTCTCTATTTGCAGGTCGATAACGTTTTCGGTTTGTTCCTGCTGTTCCCGTCTATTGTTGCGGGTACGATTACGCTCGGTCTAATGACTCAAATCACCAACGTCTTTGGTCAGGTTCGTGGTTCGTTCCAGTATCTGATCAGCTCCTGGACCACGCTGGTTGAGCTGATGTCTATCTACAAGCGTTTACGCAGCTTCGAGCGTGAGCTTGACGATCGTGATCTTCAGGAAGTGACCAATAAATTTAGCTAATACAGGGAGTTGCTATGCCATTTGCCGTACCACGCGCGTTACCGTTGTCCTTGCTGGCCGCCTTCGTTCTGGCGGGCTGCGCCGAAAAAGGGGCCGCCCCGCTTAAAGAGGGTGAAAAACCACTGGATGTGGCAAGCGTTGTGCGGCAAAAAATGCCCGCCAGCGTGAAGGATCGCAATGCGTGGGCGGATGCATTAGCCAAAACCTTTGAAAGCCAGAAGATTGCCCCCACCGAGGAGAATATCTGCTCGGTGCTGGCTGTCGCTCAGCAGGAGTCGATGTACCAGTCCGACCCGGCGGTGCCAGGGCTGAACAAGATTGCCTGGAAAGAGATCGACCGCCGCGCTGAGTCAATGCATATCCCGGTATTCCTGGTGCATACCGCACTCAAAATCACCTCGCCAAATGGCAAAACCTACAGCGAACGGCTGGACACGGTGAAAACCGAGAAACAGCTGAGCGCCATTTTTGATGATTTTATCAGCATGGTGCCGATGGGGCAGAAGCTGTTTGGCTCGCTTAACCCGGTCCATACCGGCGGGCCAATGCAGGTCAGTATCGCGTTTGCAGAAAAACACACCGACGGCTATCCGTGGAAAATCGACGGTACGGTGCGTCAGGAAGTGTTCTCCCTGCGGGGTGGACTCTGGTTTGGCAGTTATCATCTGCTGAACTATCCGGCCAACTACAGCGAGCCGCTGTACCGCTTTGCTGACTTTAACGCAGGCTGGTACGCCAGCCGTAATGCCGCGTTCCAGAGCGCCGTGAGCCGCGCCAGCGGAGTGAAACTGGCGCTGGATGGCGATCTCATTGCTTATGGCAGCAGCGAAGCGGGCACCACTGAGCTGGCTGTGCGTAAATTGTCTGCAAAATTGGGGATGAGCAACAGCGAGATCCGCCGTCAGCTGGAGAAAGGGGATAGTCTGGCGTTTGAGAAAACGGAACTGTATCAGCAGGTATTTAAGCTTGCAGAGCAGAAGAGTGGCAAGGCGCTACCGAAAGCCATTCTGCCAGGTATCCAGCTTGAGAGCCCGAAGATCACGCGTAATCTCACAACCGCCTGGTTTGCAAAACGCGTGGATGAGCGTCGGGCTCACTGTATGGCGCTTTAACGATGGTGGCGACGCCAGCGCAGCACAAGGGCGACCACGCCCAGGATCATGCAGCCTGTGAGAAAAGGAATTAATCCAAAGACCGTGCTGACCCCGAAACCTATTTCCACCTGAGGGCGGCCCGTATCCTGAACCTGCATCAGGTGTTCATAGACGCCTGGTGCATGGACCAGCATGTTAAGAAGCTGTGAGCCTGCCCAGAAGCAGAAAAGCACAAACAGGGCATAGGCGATATTGCCAGCCGTCGAGGTTTTTGGTTGTTTGCCGCCAAAAATCGGTTTCGACAATGTAAAATCAGCCATAAAGACCTCCCGTAATATCACTCTGCTCAGAAACGCGTCGTACAGGTGGAGTTTGACAGGTCATAGCATTTGTCAATATCAGAATCGTGGTAATTTGCCCTAAGGAATTCTCCTGGATTGCCGATTTCTGCATCGCATCACAGTTTTGTAACTTAAGTGAAATTGCGACGTGTTTAAGAATTCCCGCATCCCGCCACAGACCTGCCCGCGAAACTGTGAGAGGATGTCTTTTTTTCTGCCGGAGTCCCCATGAAGCTCACTTCCAAACTACGCCGTGACTGGCATTATTACGCCTTTGCTATCGGTCTTATTTTTATTCTCAATGGCGTTGTGGGGCTGCTGGGATTTGACGCAAAAGGCTGGCAAACCTATGCCGTTGGCATGGTGACGTGGGTGATTAGTTTCTGGCTGGCGGGATTAATAATCCGCCGTCGGCCTGAAGAGGCGACAGCGGATACAACGGATACGGTAAAGAAGGCCGATTAACCGTTTACTGAGCTTTTGAGGGCGCTGTCGGCAGCGTAACGCTCGAGCGCCAACTCGATCAGGCGGGTGATTAACTCTGGGTAGCTGATGCCGCTCGCTTGCCACAGTTTTGGATACATGCTGATATTGGTAAAGCCAGGCAGCGTGTTGATTTCGTTAATCACTACCTCGTTTTCTGGCGTCAGGAACACGTCGACACGCGCCATACCCGCACAGCCCAGTGCCTGATACGCTTCAACGGCGATCGCGCGGATCTTGTCGTTGATGGCCGGATCGATATCCGCTGGCACCACGACCTGCGCGCCTTTGTCATCGATGTATTTAGTGTCGTAAGAGTAGAAATCGCTGTTTAACACCACTTCGCCACAGGTGCTCGCCTGCGGGAAATCGTTGCCCAGTACCGCACATTCAATTTCACGGCCTTTGATGCCCTGCTCAACCACCACTTTATGATCGAACCCGAAAGCCAGGCGAACGGCTTCATCGAACTGTGCTTCGCTGTTCACTTTGCTGACCCCAACCGAGGAACCCTGATTGGCAGGCTTAACGAACAGCGGCAGGCCAAGCTGGGCGCTGATGCTGGCGAAGCTGTGTTTGTCGCGGTTGGCACGGGTGAGGGTAATAAATGGCGCAATGTTCAGTCCGGCATCGCGCAGCAGGCGTTTCGTGACGTCTTTGTCCATGCAGGCGGCGGAGCCCAGCACGTCAGAGCCGACAAACGGCAGGTTTGCCATACGCAGCATCCCCTGCAAGGAACCATCTTCACCCAGGGTGCCGTGAACAATCGGGAAAATAACGTCGATTTGCGTCAGTGCCTGCGCATTGCCTGCGTCGATAAACTGCCCCTGAACGTTGCCTGGTACAGTGGCAACGCTGATTTCTGATGGATTAAGCGCGATATGTGCCGGATCGTCAGCATTTAACAGATATTGGCTGGCATCATTTATATGCCACTGACCCTGTTTATCAATGCCCAGCAGTACAACCTCGAAGCGGTTTTTATCAATCGCATCGACAATATTTTTTGCCGATTGCAATGACACCTCGTGTTCTGCTGATTTTCCCCCAAAGACAATACCCACCCGCTGCTTAGCCATTTCACTCTCTTCCAGTCTGACGAAAAGCCTATAACATACCACGATGCCCTGCGGGTTTCCCGGCCTTCTGCCATAATGTTTGGGTGTGGTTTTTAAAGCATAAATCACCGCCTGCTAACGGATAATTTGTGACATATTTCACAAATATGATGACTGGGAAGATAAAACACCAAAGTCATCCTTGTCCGCATCTCTGGCGCTACGTGAATGCACGTAACTTGCTAATCTGTAGGCGAATTCGCCTAAAAATGAAGATTGCGTCTGTTATGGAATCCTGGAAAGTTAACCTTATATCGGTCTGGTTTGGCTGTTTTTTTACCGGACTTGCCATTAGCCAGATTTTACCGTTCTTACCCCTGTACGTTTCGCAACTGGGTGTTTCCTCCCATGAAGCGCTTTCGATGTGGTCGGGTCTGGTGTTCAGCGTCACGTTTCTGGTTTCTGCCATTGTCTCGCCCATGTGGGGCAGCCTGGCAGACCGCAAAGGGCGCAAGCTGATGCTGCTGCGCGCATCGCTTGGGATGGCGGTGGCAATACTGCTCCAGGCTTTTGCCACAAACGTCTGGCAGCTGTTTGTGCTGCGAGCCTTAATGGGGCTGACATCCGGGTATATTCCCAATGCCATGGCGCTGGTGGCATCTCAGGTGCCACGTGAGCGTAGCGGTTGGGCGCTGAGCACCCTTTCAACTGCCCAGATAAGCGGCGTGATTGGCGGTCCGCTGATGGGCGGCTTCCTGGCCGACAACGTGGGATTGCGGGCGGTGTTCTTTATTACGGCAGCCCTGCTGGTGATAAGCTTCCTGGTCACCCTGTTTTTGATCAAAGAGGGTGGGCGACCGATTGTCAGCAAGTCGGAACGCCTGAGCGGGAAAGCCGTGTTTGCCACGTTACCCTATCCAGGCCTGATGATTAGCCTCTTCGTCACCACGATGGTCATTCAGCTTTGTAACGGCTCAGTCGGCCCGATCCTTGCGCTGTTTATCAAATCGATGGAGCCAGACAGCAACAACATTGCGTTTCTCAGCGGGATGATTGCCGCGGTGCCGGGCGTCTCGGCGCTGATTTCCGCACCGCGTCTGGGGAAACTGGGTGACCGGATTGGCACGGCGCGCATATTAATGGGCACGCTGATTTTTGCCGTTGTGCTGTTTTTTGCCATGTCATTTGTCACGTCGCCGCTCCAGCTCGGGGTGTTGCGCTTCCTGCTGGGTTTTGCCGATGGCGCCATGTTGCCTGCGGTACAAACGCTGCTGGTGAAATATTCCAGCGATCAGGTTACGGGACGTATCTTTGGATATAACCAGTCGTTTATGTATTTGGGGAATGTCGCAGGCCCGCTGATGGGGGCATCTGTTTCGGCAATGGCGGGGTTCCGTTGGGTATTTGCCGCCACGGCCGTGGTTATCCTGGTGAATATCATCCAGCTGGCTTTTGCGCTTCGTCGTCGTCAGCAAATAGCGCAGGCAAAATCGTCGCGCTAATACGCCGCGATATACATTATATATTCTTATGGCGGTCACATTTTTATATAACGAAATGCGACCTGCCTTTGTGTGATATTCCCGCTTCGTCTTGATGGGTTTTAATAATAGAAAAACGTTTCGCTGATAAGTTATGTCATTTATTTTGGCTATAAAATCAATTTTGCATAAGATAATACTCAACACCGCTTTGCATTATTGGTCTGGAATGATAAGTTCAGAAAAAATGACATAAGGAAATAGCACAATGAAAAATCTCATTGCTGAGTTGCTGGTCAAGCTTGCACAAAAGGAAGAAGAGTCCAAAGAACTGGTCGCTCAGGTTGAAGCGCTGGAAATTGTAGTCACTGCGCTGCTAAGACAGATGGCGCAAAACGATCAGCAGGCCCTGATTAACAGCGTTGAAGTGGCGCTGGAGAATGCCCGGCCTGACTCACTGGTTCCGGTACAGGATGCGCAATTGCTTCAGCAATACGTAAAGAAGCTATTAAGGCATCCACGCAGTTAAACCGTCATCAAACCTGACGGCGTGTCATAGAAATGTCATGCAGGATGCCTATAGTCGCTCTGTTTTATTTTTTATGTATTTGTACATGGAGAAAATAAATTGAAACAGAGCGCACTTTTCATTGCATTAATACCCCTGTTATTTACCCCTGTTATTCATGCTGAAACCACGAGTACCAGCGTACTGGATAATCGCGCCGCTCAGGGCGATATCACCCAGCCTGGTGGCGCTCGTCGTCTGTCAGAAGACCAGACCGCGGCCATTCGTGCTTCACTGAATGAGAAGCCGGCCAAAAATATAATTCTGCTGATTGGCGACGGTATGGGTGATTCTGAAATTACCGCTGCGCGAAATTATGCTGAAGGTGCGGGTGGCTTCTTCAAGGGTATTGATGCCTTACCCTTGACCGGGCAATACACCCATTACGCACTGAATAAAAAAACCGGTAAACCGGATTACGTTACGGACTCTGCTGCCTCGGCGACGGCATGGTCAACCGGCGTGAAAACCTATAACGGTGCGCTGGGTGTGGATATCCACGAAAAAGATCATCAAACCATTCTGGAAATGGCAAAAGCGGCGGGGCTGGCAACCGGTAACGTCTCAACTGCTGAACTCCAGGATGCTACCCCGGCAGCGCTGGTGTCGCATGTTACCTCACGTAAATGCTACGGCCCGTCTGTGACCAGCGAAAAATGCCCGACTAACGCGCTGGAAAAAGGCGGAAAAGGTTCGATTACCGAACAACTGCTGAACGCCCGTGCGGATGTGACGCTGGGTGGCGGGGCAAAAACCTTCGCTGAAACGGCAACCGCTGGCGACTGGCAGGGCAAAACGCTGCGTGAACAGGCGCAAGCGCGTGGCTACCAGTTGGTAAGCGATGCGGCCTCTCTGGCGGCTATCACTCAGGCAAATCAGGATAAACCGCTGCTGGGTCTGTTCTCGGATGGCAACATGCCGGTACGCTGGGAAGGCCCGAAGGCCTCTTACCACGGTAACATCGACAAACCTGCGGTGACCTGTACGCCGAATCCTAAACGCGACGACAGCATCCCGACGCTTGCGGCCATGACGGATAAAGCCATTTCCCTGCTGAGCAAAAGTGAAAAAGGCTTCTTCTTGCAGGTAGAAGGTGCATCAATCGATAAGCAAGATCATGCGGCGAATCCGTGTGGTCAGATTGGCGAAACGGTTGATCTGGACGAAGCGGTACAGAAGGCGCTTGAATTTGCGAAAAAAGACGGCAATACCCTGGTGGTAGTGACGGCTGACCATGCGCACGCCAGCCAGATTATTCCGCCAGAAACCAAAGCACCTGGTCTGACTCAGGCGCTGAACACCAAAGATGGTGCGGTGATGGTGATGAGCTATGGCAACTCTGAAGAAGAGTCGATGGAACATACCGGTACGCAGTTGCGTATTGCCGCGTACGGTCCACATGCGGCAAACGTGGTAGGGCTGACGGATCAAACCGATCTGTTCTACACCATGAAAGCGGCACTCGGTCTGAAATAACAGACACACCCGGCAGAAAACACCTCTGCCGGGTGGTTTTTTTCCCACCACGAACCAGACTTACAGTGAATGTTCACAAAAGGATGGTGCAATGAAAATAACATTTCTGGTTACCCTGCTCTCTGGCGTGTTCCTGATGGCTTCGGCGAACGCGGCGGAAAAAACCTTAACCCCTCAACAGCAGCGCATGACGACCTGTAACCAACAGGCGACGGCGCAGACTCTCAAAGGTGATGCGCGTAAGACGTATATGAGTGATTGCCTCAAAAATGGTGCATCAAAGCCACAGGAAAAAAGTCTGACGCCACAACAGCAGAGAATGCGCGAGTGCAACGTCCAGGCAACCGAGCAATCGCTTAAGGGCGACGATCGTAATAAATTCATGAGCGGCTGTCTGAAGAAAAAAGCCTAGTTCTTACGGGTGAGTTGCCGTTACGGCTCACCCGAAAATTCATACTTTCCCCGGAATACCCCTCTCTATAATTTGGGAAAATGTTTCAGAATATTCCCAAAAATGATGAATGACGAAAATTTTTACAATAACGAAAGCATTCGGGAAGAGTGGCATCAAAACCTTTCTCAGGATGACCCTCACAGCTCCGGCATCCAGTTTGCCCGGCGGGTAAGACTGGCGCGCATGGTGGGGCTGGGGGCGATGTTTTTCCCCATCTCGGGCGTTCTGGTAACCCATTCTCTTTCTGGCGGCTGGTGGCTACTGCTGGTTGGCTGGGCCTTTGTCTGGCCGCATCTTGCCTGGCAACTGGCCTGCCGTGCCTCCGACCCGTTTAACCGTGAAATGTATAACCTGAAGGTCGATGCCATCATCGCAGGGGTATGGATTGGCCTGATGGGCGTGAACGCACTGCCCACGGCGGCGTTGGTCATGATGATCGGCATGAACATGATGGGCTCTGGCGGCTGCCGCTTGTTCCTTGCGGGGGTGGCAATGACCGTATTGACGGCGCTGGCCACGCTGGAAGTCACCGGTCTTGTGATCACCTTTGCCCCTCAGCCACTGGAATGGTGGCTGACGCTCCCCATTTTGGTGCTTTACCCCATGCTTTTTGCCTGGGTTAGCCATCGCACGGCAATCCGACTGGCCGAACATAAGAGGCGACTGGAGCTGATGAGTACCCGTGATGGCATGACCGGCGTGTTTAACCGTCGCCACTGGGAAACGCTGCTGCGTAACGAATTTGAACATTGCCGTCGAAGCCAGCGCACCGCGACAATCTTGCTCATCGATATCGATCACTTTAAGAGCGTTAATGACACCTGGGGGCATGATGTGGGGGATGAGGCAATTATCGCTATCACACGTCAGCTGCAATTGACGCTGCGCGCAGGTGATTATATCGGCCGTTTTGGCGGCGATGAGTTCGCGGTGATCATGTCGGGTACGACGTCTGAGAGCGCCATTGCGGCCATGTCCCGGGTGCATGAGTGTTTGACCAAATTATCATTACGCGGCGCGCCTGCCGCGCGGTTGCGAATCAGCGTCGGGGTCGCGCCCTGGGGGCCGCAGTTTGGGCACTATCGTGAATGGCTGAAAGCGGCGGACGTCGCCTTGTATAAAGCGAAAAATGCCGGACGCGGGCGCACCGAAGTGGCGGCCTGACGCCCGGCAAGCTTTATCAGGACTTACTGAGTTTCTCTGATTTTTCCATGCATTTTGCCATCGCTTCGATGACGGCAGCACGGAACCCGCGCTCTTCGAGCACACGCACAGCTTCAATCGTTGTGCCGCCAGGTGAGCACACCATATCTTTCAGCTCACCCGGATGTTTCCCTGTTTCGAGTACCATTTTGGCTGAGCCCATCACGGCCTGAGCGGCAAATTTGTAAGCCTGAGCGCGCGGCATCCCGCCCAGCACGGCTGCATCTGCCATCGCTTCGATAAACATAAAGACGTACGCAGGCGCAGAACCACTTACACCCACAACCGGGTGGATCATCGCCTCGGAAATCACTTCTGCTTCACCGAAGCAGCGGAAAATATTCAGCACATCAGCGGTATCTTCCGTGGTGACCAGGGCGTTCGGGGTGACCGATGTCATACCGGCGTTAACCAGCGATGGGGTATTTGGCATGGCGCGTACAATTTTACGGTCGTGACCCAGGGCACGGGCCAGCTGGTCCAGAGTGACGCCCGCGGCAATCGACACCACCAGGGTATCTTTATTCAGGCTGGAGGTGATCTCGCTCAGGACTTTTATCATGATGTTCGGCTTAACGGCGCCAAAGACGATATCAGCCACCTGGGCGACTTCCTGCGCGCTTTCAGCGGCATTGATGCCGTACTCATCACGCAGGGCGGCGACTTTATCCGGTGATGGGGTATAGACCCAGATCTGCCCTGGCAACACCTGACCGCTGGCGATCAGACCGCCAAGGATCGCTTTGCCCATGTTGCCGCAGCCGATAAAACCGATTTTCTTCTCCATCATGCCTCTCCGTTCTTATGCGTTGTTGTTTATGATCGATAGCGTTGCGTTATAGCTTAACAACGAAAAGCAGGGGACAATAGTCGGCAATGTCATTATGAGGAGACAATATGGCGATTTGGGTTGATGCGGACGCCTGTCCGAACGTGATCAAAGAGATCTTATTCCGTGCCGCCGATCGCGTGCAGATGTCGTTAACGCTGGTGGCAAACCAGAATATTCGCGTGCCGCCATCCCGGTTCATTCGCGCCATGCGCGTGCCTGCCGGGTTTGATGTGGCAGATAATGAGATTGTGCGTTTGTGCAGCCCGGGCGACCTGGTGATCACCGCGGATATCCCGCTGGCCGCTGAAGTGCTGGAGAAAGGCGCGGCGGCGCTCAATCCGCGTGGTGAACGCTACTCGCCGGCAACCATTCGGGAAAAGCTGACGATGCGCGATTTTATGGATACCCTGCGAGCCAGTGGCGTGCAGACCGGCGGGCCGGACAGTTTGTCCCAGCGCGACCGTCAGCAGTTTGCCGCGGAGCTGGATAAATGGCTGCTGGAAGTGAAGCGCCGCACCGCGTAATGATAACCATTGTCAATTTGTGGTACAGTGTGGCATCCACAGGGTTGTCATCACGTACCGCTTTGCAGTAAAGTTAACGCAACATCTTCTGCAATCATTTCTTTACAGTCTTCAGCCATCCGGCATCAAGGGGAACACCGTTTTATGACCCAACCCATCTTTTTAGTTGGCCCCCGTGGCTGTGGGAAATCCACCGTTGGTCTTGAACTGTCGCGCGTGTGCCACAGTCAGTTTGTCGACACCGACCACTGGTTACAGACCCATGCCGGACAAAGCATTGCGGAGATTGTCGAGCAGGAAGGCTGGGCCAGTTTTCGTGCACGCGAAACTGCAACGCTTGAAGCGGTGACGGCGCCTTCAACGGTGATTGCAACGGGAGGCGGCATTATTCTGGCGGAATATAATCGTCAGTTTATGCGCGAAAAAGGGATTGTGATTTATCTTTGCGCGCCCGTTTCTACTCTGGTTGGGCGCCTGGAGGCGTTTCCGGAAGAGGGGCAGCGTCCTACCCTGACCGGCAAACCGATAAGCGAAGAGGTGAGCGAAGTGCTGGCGGAACGCGACGCGTTATACCGTGAGACGGCGCATCATGTTGTCGATGCCTCTTTATCCCCTGAACAGGTTGTCAATTCAATCGTGACAGCGCTGCGTCTGGCGTGTGCCAGTTAGCGGGCGACTATACTTATAGTTCACTCCCCTGACTTACGGATGAACTATGCCAAACCGACCTCCTTATCCTCGTCTCGCACGCGTTGTTACCGTTGAAAAAGGTCATCCGGGGCATACCGTGACCTGGTTTCAACTGCGTGCCGATTACCCCAATGCAGATTCGTTAATCAGTGAGCACGAGACGGAGCAAGAAGCGCTGGATGCCAAGCAGCGCTACGAAGATCCCGAAAAATCCTGAATAAAATCTCAAACTGCACATTACCGTGCCCGAATCACACTTTTCACTCATCGGAAATGTTAAGCAGAGGTTAAAGTTAAGTTATTACAGACGGATTCATAATGGCCAGTAGATCTTTACATTTCAGCGTAAGGATCTACTGCTACGCTTGGTGCTGTTTTGTTGAAAAAACGAACTGTGCAGCGAAGTGAGTCTGTACCTGTGTGGCCGCTGTGGTAGTAATGGAAGGCAAACAAAATGAAGGCGACGTTGGCGATCCTCACCATTGGTGTGGTGCCTGTAAGCGAAGTATTACCGCTCTTAACTGAGCATGTCTCTGAACAACAAATCACCCATCTTAGTCTGTTGGGTAAGATGAGTCGGGAAGAGGTCATGGAAGACTACGCTGTTGAAGAGGGAGAGGATCTCCTGCCGACGTTATTAAGTGACGGTAAACTGGCGAATGTGTCACGTCAGAAAATCGAGCGCTCGCTTCAGGGTGTCATCGAAGTGCTCGATAATCAGGGTTATGACGTTATTTTACTGATGAGTACGGCTCCGATTAAGGGGCTTGTCGCGCGTAATGCCATATTGCTGGAACCCATGCGGATTATTCCGCCGCTGGTGGCCTCGATTGTTGACGGTCATCAGGTAGGGGTTATTGTCCCCATTGAGGAGCTGCTGGAAAACCAGGAGGCGAAATGGAGCGCGCTTGAACGAACGCCGTTGTATGCTCTGGCAAACCCCATTACGGATAGCGAGGCAAAACTGATCGCGTCCGGGCAGGCGTTGCTTGATAAAGGGGCGGATGTCCTGATCCTGGACTGTCTCGGTTTTCATCAGCATCACCGGGATCTTCTGCAAAAAGCCCTTGATGTACCGGTGCTGTTATCTAACGTACTGATGGCGCGTCTGGCATCAGAGCTGCTGGCGTAATGATTTTGCGTGACAGGCTATGAGCATGGCCCCTATAGTGGATTTTTATCGATAAATATAAGGGCCAGTTCATGCTTCAAAGTAACGAATACTTTTCCGGTAAAGTGAAATCCATTGGTTTTACCAGCAGCAGCACTGGCCGCGCCAGTGTTGGCGTAATGGCTGAAGGGGAATATACCTTTGGCACGGCTGAAGCCGAAGAGATGACAGTGGTCAGCGGTGCGCTGAATGTATTACTGCCAGGTGAAACAGAGTGGAAAGTGTTTGCCGCAGGACAAGTATTCAACGTCCCTGGCCACAGCGAATTCCATTTGCAGGTTGCTGAGCCTACCTCTTATCTGTGTCGCTACCTGAAATGATTTTTTTCCCTCTCCCCTTTGGGGAGAGGGTTAGGGTGAGGGGAGATTACCTCTGCGCTTCTCCGCCGAGGCCTTCCACCAGACTCTGAATTAACGCTGCCAGCTCACCGGTCATCAGGATAAAGTCCGCGTCAAAACGCTGAGCGTAATCTTCCCGGTCGATATCTTCGTTCTGATCGCGCAGTTCATCGCAGAATTTCAGACGCTTCACGGAGCCGTCATCGCACATGACAAACTGAATGCGCTGCTGCCAGTCGAGCGCCAGCTTGGTCACCAGCTTGCCTGCTTCGATGTGGACCGCGATTTCATCGCATACCAGATCCTGTTTTTTCGCACGGATCACGCCGCCATCTTCGAGGATCGCTTTTAATTCTGCTTCATCAAGCAGCTGGAATCCCTGTGGCGCCGCGCCGCTACGCACCCATTCGGTCAGCGTCAGCTCGATAGGGTTTTCCATCGCCAGAGGAACCACCGGCAGGGAGCCCAGACTCTTACGCAGCAGGGCCAGCGTATCTTCTGCTTTTTTGGCGCTGGCGCAGTCAACCATGATCAGCCCGTTTACGGTGTCGATCCACATCATCGTCTGGCTAAAACGGCTAAAAGCGCGCGGCAGCAGAGAGTGCAGCACTTCGTCTTTCAGTGAATCTTTTTCGGTTTTTTTCAGCTTGCGGCCCTGTTCGGCTTCCAGCTTGAAGATCTTCGCTTCGAGCGCCTGCTTCACCACCGGTGAGGGCAGGATCTTCTCTTCTTTACGCGCGCAGACAATGATTTGACCCGTGCTGCTGGCGTGGGTCAGCGCATCACTTTGTGAACCCATCGGAGGAACCCAACCGGTTTTTGCCATATCCTGGCTACCGCAAGGGGTGAAGGTGTAAGCGGCTAACTGTTTTTCCATCTCTTCAGCACGCAGCGAAACGTCGCGGCTAAGACGGTAAACCATCAAATTTTTGAACCACAGCATGATAATTTCCACGGCCTTGTCGTTAAATCAGCGGGCATGATAACGAATTGTCGCAGTGCTTGCATTGCTAATCGGGTAACCGGCTTCTACTCTGTTGATAATCAAAATAATGAGGAGTGTCTTGTGCGTATTGGGATTGATTTGGGCGGCACCAAAACCGAAGTCATCGCGCTGAGCGAGCAGGGGGAGCAATTGTTTCGCCACCGTCTGCCTACGCCACGTGATGACTATCACCAGACCATCGAGACGATCGCGCATCTGGTCGCCATGGCAGAGCAGGCGACAGGGCAAACCGGTACAGTGGGAATGGGCATTCCCGGCTCGATTTCGCCGTACACCGGCGTGGTGAAAAACGCTAACTCCACCTGGCTCAACGGCCAGCCTTTTGATAAAGATTTGAGCGTGCGCCTTAACCGCGAAGTGCGTCTGGCGAATGATGCCAACTGCCTGGCGGTTTCGGAGGCCATCGATGGGGCGGCCGCAGGTGCGCAAACGGTGTTTGCGGTGATTATCGGAACAGGGTGTGGCGCAGGCGTGGCTTTTAATGGCCGTTCCCACATTGGCGGTAACGGTACGGCAGGCGAATGGGGGCATAATCCTCTGCCCTGGATGGACGAAGACGAGCTGAAATATCGCGCTGAAGTGCCGTGCTACTGCGGCAAACAAGGGTGCATCGAGACGTTTATCTCCGGCACCGGTTTTGCGAAAGACTATCATCGCCTCAGTGGGCAGCCGCTGAAGGGCAACGAGATCATGCGCCTGGTTGAGGAGCACGATCCTGTGGCGGAACTGGCTCTGAGCCGCTACGAAATGCGACTGGCGAAATCACTGGCGCATGTTGTGAATATTCTCGACCCCGATGTGATTGTCCTGGGGGGAGGAATGAGCAATGTTGATCGTCTGTATGCCACGGTGCCTGGTCTGGTGAAACAGTGGGTGTTCGGTGGCGAGTGTGAAACCCCGATCCGCAAAGCGGTGCACGGGGATTCCAGCGGTGTGCGCGGCGCCGCATGGTTGTGGCCGCAGTAAAAGCAAAACAGCAACGTACGTTGCTGTTTTTAGTGTTTGCACCCTCTCCCCGTGGGCTGAGGGATCACCAGTAATGTTTGTCTTTATTCAGCGATGACATTACGCCATTGAAATAAAAGACTACTAGCGACGCCATGGTCCGGCTGAAAATCGCCGAAGCGTTTCCTGTAGGCCGGGGCGAGGCT
>NZ_LXES01000029.1 GCF_001654845.1 Enterobacter soli ATCC BAA-2102
GGACAAAATTGCCAGGAGCAATTTTGGACAGCGCTTGCGCTGGCCCCGAAGGGGTGAGCCCCAGGGATGGGGCGAACAATCCGCGAAGCGGCGATTTTCTTGCCGGGAGCCAGGGTCGCCAGGGTATTGTAGTGACAGAGTAGCAAGGAACATAAAGTGAACGGAATGACCACCACAGCCGTATGTTCCCCCTCACCCCAACCCTCTCCCAAAAAGGAGAGGGAGCCGTCCGTGCTCGTATTTTTTGTGGGGATCCCTCAACCCACCAGGAGAGGGCCGGCGTGAGGGCACCAGACCGCACTGAATTACCCCACCATCACTCCACCGCAAACGCCTTATCCAGCTTGCTATACCCCAGCCCGTTAATCTTTTTCACCTTAATCTGCACCGGAATTCTCTCTTTCATCGCCTCAACGTGGCTAATCACACCGATGGTTTTTCCGGTCGCGTTCAGCGCATCGAGCGCATCGAGCGCCGTATCCAGCGTTTCACTATCCAGCGTGCCAAACCCTTCATCCAGGAACAGAGAGTCAATACGCGTTTTATGGCTGACCAGGTCAGAAAGCGCCAGCGCCAGCGCAAGGCTGACCAGGAAACTCTCGCCACCTGAAAGGGTGCGGGTGTCACGCACCGCGTCAGCCTGCCAGGTATCAACCACTTCCAGCTCCAGCGCGTCGCTCGCTTTACGCTGGAGCAAATAGCGGCCGTGCAGGCGGTTAAGCTGCTGGTTGGCAAGCCAGACCAGATTATCCAGCGTCAGCCCCTGGGCAAATTTACGGAACTTGTCGCCGGTACTGGAGCCAACCAGCGCGTTGAGATAACCCCAGTCTTCGGCAAGACGTGCGGCCTCATCGATTTGTTGCATCAATGCCTGCTGATGCAGACGGTTATCGCTGTCCTGCTTAAGCTGCTGGCGGATCTCACCCTGGTGGGTGGTATTGTCGCGCAGCCTCTGCGCCAGCTGTTGCAGTTGCGCCTGTAAGGTAGGGACATCGCAGTCAGCCCCCTCCGGGCGCAGTTGCAGGTGACCTTGCAGCTGCTGGTTCGCTTGCCCAAAGAGTGCTGTTGCCTGCTGATTCTGGTTTTCCAGCGTCTGTTTCAGTTGTTCAAGGCGAAGAAGCGTGTCGTTATCCAGAAGCGCGGCCAGGAATGCCTCCTGATCGGCAAAGGTGCTTGCTGCCAGTGCTGCTGCAAACTGGGCCCGCGACTGCTGCATACGCTCACTTTCCAGCCCTTCCTGCTGCTGGAGCGTCGCAAGCTGGCTTTGCAGCGAGACACACTCATTGTGAATCTCGCGCCAGTTATCCGGGATAATGGCTTCAGCCTCTGCGGTATCTGTCTCTGGCAGCGTATCGAGCAGTGGCGTCAGGGCGTTAATACGCTCCTGTATGGCGCTGTGTCGGGTTTGATTTTCCTGCCATACCGACAATTCGCTTTCGCGCGCTGCCAGCCAGGCAGCTTCAGCACCCTCTTCAGGAGCGGTCAGCGACAGCGCACTCAGCATATTTTCCAGCGTCTGGCGGGTTGCAGACCACTGTTGCTGGTACTGCCGCTGCTGCTCTTCCTGCTCGTTGAGCTGGTTTTGCAGCGTCAGGCGCTGGCTCAGCTGATAAAGTTGGTGCTCGTAGTGTTCCTGCTCGTTCATCCATGGGGCGATATCATCCTGAATATTCAGATGAATATTCAGCGAGCTGCACACTTCTTGCCATTCGTTAGTAAGTGATTGCTCTTCCTGAGATAAGGTTTGCGCCTCAGCTGATTCGCGCTGGATCTGCTGGGTCAGGGCATTAACCTGCCCCAGAACCAGCAAACCTTCCTCTTTCAGCGCCGCGACCTCTTTTGCCAGCTCGTCGCGGCGACGCTGGCTGGCACTGAGCTCCAGCGCCTGATATTCCGTCACCGCCGGGTGCGTTGTTGAACCGCACAGCGGGCAAGGGTGCCCGGCCTGCAACTGGGCGCGTTCGGCTTCCAGACTTTTGATTTTCTCTTCTTGTCTGCAAAGCTGTTCGACATCCAGATAGTGCTGGTTTTTCTCCTTGTATTGCTGCCTGCGCAGCGCGAGGGTGTCGTTGAGTTTCGCCTGGTCAGCCTGGGCTTTTTGCACGCTTTCGCCATATTGCGTCAGGCGTTTTTGCAGTGGCTGATAGCGTGCGTGGAGCGTCGTCAGGCGCTGGCGCGCGGTGCGCGACCGGCCTTGCTGCTCCATCGCCACCGCAACCTCTTCTGCCGTCAGCATCAGGCTGCTTACCGGCAAAACGGCCAGTTTTTGACGCAGTTCCGCAAGACGGGCGGTGAGTGCAACAACTTGATTTTTATCGCGGCTCAGTTGGGTGAAATGGGCGCGCCATCCGGCAATTTCCTGGCCCCACTGGCGGAAACGTTCATGTCCGGCAAGC
This sequence comes from Enterobacter soli ATCC BAA-2102, assembly GCF_001654845.1. Taxonomy (GTDB): domain Bacteria; phylum Pseudomonadota; class Gammaproteobacteria; order Enterobacterales; family Enterobacteriaceae; genus Enterobacter; species Enterobacter soli. Next base: position 2,397 of record NZ_LXES01000029.1, read on the forward strand.
CACTGTGCCAGCATCGTCAGGTCGGCTTGCAGTTGTTCGCGAGTACGTAGTGCGCCGTTGCGGATCCGCGCCCGCTGTGCGTTTCTTGCCTGTAAGCGAGTATTTACTTCAACAATCTGCTGCTGTGTTTGCGCGAGGCGAGCGGTCTGCTCGCGCTGGCTCTCCCAGAGCGGACGCAGCGCGGCGGCAGGCTGCGCCAGCTGAAGTTTTGCCAGATCTGGCCCGGCATCAGCCAGTGCCTGCTGCGCCTGCTGCTGCAAAGCCGTGGCGCGTTGTTGCTCGCGCAGCAGTTCGTCGTGACGCGTAAGCCACTGAAAGGTTTGCTGTTGACTCTGCTGTTGTGCCAGCAGGGTTTTCTCTTCGTCAGTAAGTACCTGCAAACTTTGCTGCAACTGCTGTTGCTGCTCTTCACTCAACAGCACCACGCCAGCGGCCTGGGCCTCGCACATCTCCAGGGCGCTGCGGGCCGTTTTGTGTTGTTCATATACTCGTGCTGAAATCTGGCCGTAGATCTCGGTGCCGGTGAGTTCTTCCAGTAGCTCGGCGCGATCGCCGGGTTTCGCATTAAGAAAGGCAGCAAATTGCCCCTGAGAGAGCAGCATCGAGCGGGTAAAACGATCGTAATCCAGGCCCGTCAGGGCTGCGGTTTGTTCAAGCTTGTCTGTCACTTTATCGGCAAGGATTTTACCGTCTTCGCAGCGCGCCAGCTCCACGCGCGGGGCCTGTAAGTTGCCGTCCGGCTGGTTACGCGCCCGGTTCTGGCTCCAGAAAGCTCGGTAAGCCGTGCCTTTGACTTCAAACTCCACTTCCGCCAGGCATTCGGCGGTATCGCGAGTCATCAGGTCATTTTGTGCCTGAGAAACTTTTTGCAGGCGCGGCGTTTCGTGGTACAGCGCAAGGCAAATGGCATCCAGCAGCGTAGTTTTACCCGCTCCGGTAGCGCCGGTAATGGCAAATAAACCGTTGCTGGCGAAAGGCTCAGCGGTAAAGTCGATTTTCCACTCACCCTTGAGTGAGTTGAGGTTTTTCAGACGCAGGCTCAGGATTTTCATGCGTTCTCTTCCTCGTCATTCAGTGCGTTCAGCGTATGGGCGAACAGCTCGTTCAGCCGGGCGCGTTTTGCATCATCCATCTCTTCCTGGGCCAGTCGGCGTTCAAAAACCTCTTCGACCCTCAGCTCGCTAAGCGTTTCGCGCTGAGCGCTCAACAGGATTTTCTCGCGCTGTTCACGGCTGCGGCGCACCAGCAGCACCTCGACGGGCAAATCTTCCGTTAAGGCCTGAATTTTACGCTGCATATCATGCAGATATTCATCGGTGGTGATTTCGATATCCAGCCAGACCGGCGGTTCTTGTGCGACGCCGCGCCACTGCTCAAGCTGGGTGGTAATGGCCATCAGGTCGCCTTTGAGTACCGCGAGCGGCTGGGTGACCGGGACGTCTAGCGTATCGACGGCGCTGAGTTTGCCAGCGGTAAACGTCACCAGATGCACGGATTTGGTTTTGCCCGTCTCGTCAAAACTCAGGGAAATCGGGGAGCCGCAATAGCGAATATGTTCGCTGCCGCCAATCATTTGCGTGCGGTGAATATGCCCCAGTGCGATGTAATCCGCTGGCGGGAAGTTTTGCGCCGGGAAAGCATCAAGCGTGCCGATATAAATGTCACGTACCGCGTCACTTTTGCTCGCCCCGACGGTGGTCAGATGCCCGGTGGCAATCACGGGAATTGCCTGTTCACCGCGAAGGGCGCAGGCTTCTTCATACTGCTGGTGGTAGTAGTCGGTGATGCTCTGCAACAGGTGCTGCTGCTTTTCGCCACCGGAAAGCCCGGCCTGACTCTGAACGATATCTCTAGGACGTAAAAAAGGCACCGGACACAGCACCGCACCCGGCGTTCCGTCGCGCTTTTTCAGGATCTGCGGAGCGTGCCCGGCGCTGGCAACAACCGTCGTATTGAGGAACGCGAGGATGTCGCGGGATTCATTCAGCGTTGCCACGGAGTCGTGGTTACCTGCAACAATCACCAGATGACAGCCGGTTTGCTGTAAGTTAACGACAAAACGGTTATACAGCTCACGCGCATAGCTTGGCGGCTGCCCGGTATCAAAAATATCACCGGCAACAATAATGGCATCAACCTGATGCGTCTGGGCCGTTTCCAGCAGCCAGTTCAGGAAGGCTTCATGTTCTGCGGCGCGGCTTTTGCTGTAAAAATTTTGACCCAGATGCCAGTCCGAGGTGTGAAGTATGCGCATAACGGTTCCGTGGCAAAAAAAAGAAGATAGGATTATAAACTTTCAGAGAACGGAAAATAACCGCTGTAATAAAACAACAGTTTGCCATTTATAGTGGTAATGTTTTTCATAAATCTGTCATAAATCTGACGCATAATGACGCCGCATTACAAACTTGTAACTTAAATAAGATAAGACAGGGCAAAGTATGGCGAGACGTATTCTGGTCGTAGAAGATGAAGCTCCGATCCGTGAAATGGTGTGCTTCGTGCTCGAACAAAATGGCTTTCAGCCGGTAGAAGCTGAAGATTATGACAGCGCGGTGAATCAACTTAACGAACCCTGGCCTGATTTGATTTTGCTGGACTGGATGCTGCCTGGCGGCTCGGGATTGCAGTTCATCAAACACATTAAACGTGAAGCGATGACCCGCGATATTCCGGTTGTTATGCTCACGGCGCGCGGTGAAGAAGAAGATCGCGTGCGCGGTCTGGAAACGGGCGCTGACGATTACATCACTAAACCGTTCTCACCTAAAGAGCTGGTTGCCCGTATTAAAGCGGTGATGCGCCGTATTTCGCCAATGGCAGTGGAAGAGGTGATTGAGATGCAGGGCTTAAGTCTTGATCCAACGTCACACCGCGTAATGACCGGCGAAAACCCACTCGATATGGGGCCAACCGAATTCAAGCTGTTGCATTTCTTTATGACCCACCCAGAGCGCGTCTACAGCCGCGAGCAGTTGCTGAATAACGTCTGGGGGACTAACGTCTATGTCGAAGACCGGACGGTTGATGTCCATATTCGCCGCTTGCGTAAAGCGCTGGAACTGAGCGGCCACGATCGTATGGTGCAGACGGTCCGCGGCACGGGTTATCGTTTTTCGACCCGTTTCTGAACAATGACAGGAGTGTGACGCGTGCTGGAACGTCTGTCATGGAAAAGGCTCGTTTTTGAACTCATTCTTTGTTGTATCCCGGCCCTCATTCTGGGGGCGCTTGTTGGACACTTGCCGTGGTTTTTACTGGCTGCGGTTACCGGGCTGCTGATCTGGCATTTCTGGAACTTACTGCGCCTTTCATGGTGGCTGTGGGTTGACCGCAGTATGACGCCTCCGCCGGGAAGCGGAAGCTGGGAGCCGTTGCTCTACGGACTGCATCAGATGCAGATGCGTAACAAAAAGCGCCGTCGTGAGCTCGGTAGCCTGATCAAACGTTTTCGCAGTGGCGCGGAGTCGCTGCCGGATGCGGTCATTCTGACCACCGAAGAAGGGACAATCTTCTGGTGTAATGGCCTGGCGCAACAGCTGCTTGGGCTGCGCTGGCCGGATGATAATGGCCAGAATATCCTTAACCTTCTGCGTTACCCCGAATTCACGCTGTATCTGAAAAAACGTGACTTTACCCGCCCGCATAATCTGAAACTGAACAATGGTCGTCACCTTGAGATCCGCGTGATGCCTTACAGCGATCAGCAATGGTTGATGGTGGCGCGTGACGTCACGCAGATGCACCAGCTGGAAGGGGCGCGACGTAATTTCTTTGCCAACGTCAGCCATGAATTGCGCACGCCGTTAACGGTGCTCCAGGGCTATCTGGAGATGATGCAGGAGCAAACGCTGGAAGGCGCGCCACGTGAGAAAGCGCTGCATACCATGCGTGAGCAAACGCACCGGATGGAAGGGCTGGTGAAACAGCTTTTGACCTTATCGAAAATAGAGGCCGCCCCGACGCTTGCGTTGAATGACACCATCGACGTGCCGATGATGCTGCGCGTTGTCGAGCGTGAAGCGCAGACCTTAAGCCATAAAAAACATCAACTGACCTTTGAGGTTGATAATGGCCTGAAAGTGCTGGGCAGCGAGGATGAGCTGCGTAGCGCCATTTCTAACCTGGTCTATAACGCAGTGAATCATACGCCGGAAGGGACGCATATTGTGGTGCGCTGGCAACATACCCCGACAGGAGCCGAATTTAGCGTTGAGGACAACGGGCCGGGCATTTCACCGGAACATATCCCTCGTCTGACCGAGCGTTTCTACCGCGTGGATAAAGCACGCTCGCGACAGACTGGTGGAAGCGGTCTGGGGTTAGCGATTGTGAAACATGCGCTCAATCATCATGAAAGCCGTCTCGATATTCAGAGCACGTTAGGGAAAGGGACCCGCTTCAGTTTCGTTATCCCGGAACGATTAATTGCCAAAAAGATCGCCTGACAACAGGCGTGTCATTTTTCCTTTCCACGGGCCAGCGATTGCTGGCCCGTTTGCTTTGCGGTCAAATGAAACCTGAATGAATTTTATACGTCTGATGCTTTTTTGTTCGCATGATTAGCCATGGGTTTTTCTTATAAATAGCGTATTGTGCTGGTCTGTTTTCTCATGCTGGCATATTGTTCTGGTTTTGCGATCCCACCTTGCCTTTAAACGTTATAAGCGTTTAAATTGCCCCCCAGATACTGTCGGACTGACTGTATTTGCGTGGTAAATCGAAAAACTATTCTTCTCCACGCCAGGACGGGAGAATATCCCGCTGAAATTGAGCAAATTTTCCGCTGTATTGTCCCGTCAGGGATGGCGAAAATCTCAACGTTTTCAACACCACATCCACAGGCAGTAAGGTTTTATGACCCATCACTTAAAATCGCGCGACATCATCGCGCTGGGCTTTATGACATTTGCGCTGTTCGTTGGCGCAGGCAACATCATTTTCCCTCCAATGGTCGGCTTACAGGCGGGTGAACACGTCTGGACTGCTGCGTTTGGTTTCCTGATTACTGCCGTAGGTCTACCGGTACTGACCATCATTGCGCTGGCGAAAGTCGGCGGTGGTGTTGATAGCCTGAGCACACCTATTGGTAAAGTGGCGGGCGTTCTGCTGGCGACGGTATGTTACCTGGCTGTTGGCCCACTGTTTGCGACCCCGCGTACGGCAACAGTTTCCTTTGAGGTGGGGATTGCCCCGCTGACCGGCGACGGTGCGATGCCGCTGTTCATCTACAGCCTGGTGTACTTCGCGATTGTGATTCTGGTTTCTCTCTATCCGGGCAAACTGCTGGATACCGTGGGGAACTTCCTGGCACCAATGAAAATTGTGGCGCTGATCGTGCTGGCCGTTGCGGCTATCATCTGGCCGGCTGGCCCTATCAGCGATGCCATGGACGCCTATAAAAATGCGGCGTTCTCCAACGGCTTTGTGAACGGTTATCTGACCATGGATACGCTGGGCGCGATGGTGTTTGGTATCGTTATCGTGAACGCGGCGCGTTCCCGTGGCGTGACCGAAGCGCGTCTGCTGACCCGCTATACCGTCTGGGCTGGCCTGATGGCCGGTGTGGGTCTGACGCTGCTGTATCTGGCGCTGTTCCGCCTGGGTTCCGATAGCGCCATGCTGGTTGATCAGAACGCGAACGGTGCCGCTATCCTTCATGCTTACGTGCAGCACACCTTTGGTGGTGCGGGCAGCATGTTGCTGGCGGTGCTGATTTTCCTGGCCTGTCTGGTGACGGCCGTTGGCCTGACCTGTGCGTGCGCTGAGTTCTTTGCTCAGTATCTGCCGCTCTCTTACCGCACGCTGGTGTTTATTCTGGGCATCTTCTCAATGGCGGTATCAAATCTGGGTCTGAGCCACCTGATTCAGGTGTCCATTCCGGTGCTGACGGCCATTTATCCGCCGTGTATTGTGCTGGTGGTGTTGAGCTTTACCCGCCCATGGTGGAATAATTCATCGCGAATTATTGCGCCAGCCATGTTTATCAGCCTGCTTTTTGGTATCCTTGACGGAATCAAAGCATCAGCATTCAGTGAAATGCTGCCAGCCTGGACACAGCGTCTGCCGCTGTCCGAACAAGGTCTGGCATGGCTGATGCCTACCGTTGTAGCGCTGGTTCTGGCCATTATCTGGGACCGTGCAGCAGGGCGTCAGGTTACCTCTAACGCGCATTAATCAACGGCAACAAACTGTTTAACCACGGGGCTTAAGGCCCCGTGGTTTTTTGTTTTTTTCGTGTTGAATGGCAAGATTTAAATGGAAAGCACTAACAAACTCAAACGTGGACTGAGCACCCGCCACATCCGCTTTATGGCGCTGGGTTCAGCTATCGGTACGGGTCTTTTTTATGGCTCGGCAGATGCCATCAAAATGGCCGGTCCAAGCGTTCTGTTGGCCTACATCATTGGTGGTGTGGCGGCATATATCATCATGCGTGCGCTGGGCGAAATGTCCGTGCATAACCCTTCTGCAAGCTCCTTCTCTCGCTACGCGCAAGATAACTTAGGACCGCTGGCAGGCTACATCACTGGCTGGACCTACTGTTTTGAGATCCTGATTGTGGCGATTGCCGATGTCACCGCCTTCGGCATCTACATGGGGGTCTGGTTCCCGGCCGTACCGCACTGGATTTGGGTGCTAAGCGTGGTGTTGCTCATCTGCGCCATCAACCTGATGAGCGTGAAGGTGTTTGGTGAGCTGGAGTTCTGGTTCTCCTTCTTTAAAGTCGCCACGATTATCATCATGATTGCGGCCGGTTTCGGCATCATCATCTGGGGTATCGGTAACGGCGGTCAGCCAACCGGTATTCATAACCTGTGGAGCAACGGCGGCTTCTTTAGCAACGGCTGGCTCGGCATGGTGATGTCTTTGCAAATGGTGATGTTTGCGTACGGCGGTATTGAGATTATCGGCATCACCGCAGGTGAAGCGAAAGACCCGGAGAAATCCATTCCTCGTGCGATCAACTCCGTGCCGATGCGTATTCTGGTGTTCTATGTGGGTACGCTGTTTGTCATCATGTCTATCTACCCGTGGAACCAGGTGGGCACCGATGGTAGCCCGTTTGTCCTGACCTTCCAGCATCTGGGGATCACGTTTGCGGCCAGTATTCTGAACTTCGTGGTGCTGACGGCTTCGCTGTCTGCCATTAATAGCGATGTGTTTGGCGTGGGGCGTATGTTGCACGGGATGGCAGAGCAGGGCAGCGCGCCAAAGGTCTTTGCGAAAACCTCTCGTCGCGGTATTCCGTGGGTGACGGTGATGGTGATGACCATTGCGCTGCTGTTCGCGGTGTACCTCAACTACATCATGCCTGAGAACGTCTTCCTGGTGATTGCATCGCTGGCGACCTTCGCGACCGTGTGGGTGTGGATTATGATCCTGCTGTCGCAGATTGCCTTCCGCCGCCGTCTGCCACCGGAAGAGGTGAAAGCGCTGAAATTCAAAGTGCCGGGTGGTGTGGTGACGACCATTGTTGGGCTGGTTTTCCTGGTCTTTATTATCGGGCTGATTGGCTATCACCCGGATACCCGTATTTCCCTGTACGTGGGCTTTGCGTGGATTGTTCTGTTGCTGGCAGGCTGGATGTTTAAATGCCGCCGCGACCGCCAGCTGGCGCAAGCGCAGTAATCCTTTTTCACCCTCTCCCGGTGGGGTGAGGGATCCCCACAAAAATTACGAGCACGGACGGCTCCCTCTCCATTTTGGGGAGAGGGCTGGGGTGAGGGGGAACATACGGCTCTAGTGGTTATTCCGTTCACTTT
>NZ_LXES01000030.1 GCF_001654845.1 Enterobacter soli ATCC BAA-2102
CGCCTCGCCCCGGCCTGCAGGAAACACTTCGGCGATTTTCAGCCGGACCATGGCGCTGCGGTAAGTCATTTATTTCAATGGCGTAATGTCATCGCTGAATAAAGAAAAACATTACTGGGGGTCCCTCTCCTGGTGGGAGAGGGTGAAGGCATCAGGCTGCACTGATGCCTCCTCCCCCGTCCTCCTCCCCCAATAAACTGCATCATGATGAGCTAACCTTAACTACCCTGTGGCAAGGTGACGTCAATTTCATCAAAGGGGATTCGTGATGTTGAACGCCTGGCACCTTCCGGTTGCCCCATTTGTTAAGCAAAACAAAGACAACCTTGTGATTACGCTCTGGCTGGCAGGGGAAAATCAGCCCGACCGCGTGATGCTACGCGCTGAAGTGGATAACGAAGAAACCGCATTGACCATGCACAAGCAACGCAGCCAGCCGCAGCCTGGCGTGACGGCATGGCGCGCGAATATCGACCTCAGCAGCGGGCAGCCGCGACGTCGCTACAGCTTCAAGCTGCTGTGGAATAACCGTCAGCTGTGGTTTACCCCGCAAGGCTTTAGCCGTTTTCCACCCGCGCGGCTGGAGCAATTTGCTGTCGATTACCCGGACCATGGTCCGCAGTGGGTCAACGATCAGGTCTTTTATCAAATCTTCCCTGACCGCTTTGCCCGCAGCCAGAAGCGCACGCCGCAGCAGGATAAGGTCTATTACCACCACGCCGCAGGTCACGACATCATCTTTAAAGCCTGGGATGAGCCGCTGACGGCGCAGGCTGGGGGATCGACGTTTTACGGTGGCGATCTGGACGGGATCAGTGAAAAACTGCCGTACCTGAAAAAACTGGGCGTCACGGCGCTGTACCTGAACCCGGTCTTTAAAGCGCCAAGCGTGCATAAATACGATACCGAAGATTATCGCCACGTTGATGAGCAGTTTGGCGGTGATGCCGCGCTGCTGCGTCTGCGGGAAAATACGCAAAAAGAAGGAATGCGCCTGATTCTGGACGGCGTGTTCAACCACAGCGGGGACTCTCACGCCTGGTTTGATCGTCACAATCAGTCGATGGGCGGTGCGTGTCATAACCCGGATTCACCCCAGCGCGACTGGTACAGCTTTAATGACGAAGGCCGGGCGCTGGACTGGTTAGGCTATGCCAGCCTGCCTAAGCTCGATTTCCAGTCACCAACGCTTGTAAACGAGATCTATGGCGGTGATGACAGCATTGTGCGCCACTGGTTAAAGGCACCGTGGAACATGGATGGCTGGCGTCTGGACGTGGTGCATATGCTCGGTGAAGCGGGTGGGGCACGTAATAATATTCAGCACGTCGCCGGGATCACCCGTTCGGCAAAAGTCGCCCAGCCGGAGGCGTTTGTCTTTGGCGAGCATTTTGGTGATGCGCGTCAGTGGCTTCAGGCCGATGCTGAAGACGCGGCGATGAACTATCGCGGCTTTACGTTCCCATTGTGGGGATTCCTTGCCAATACCGACATCTCTTACGATCCGCAGCATATCGACGCCGAAACCTGCATGGCGTGGATGGATAACTACCGCGCCAGCCTGTCGCACCAGCAGCAGCTAAGGATGTTCAACCAGCTGGATAGCCACGACACCGCGCGTTTCAAGTCGCTGCTGGGCAAAGACGTGGCGCGCCTGCCGCTGGCGGTCACCTGGCTCTTCACCTGGCCGGGGATCCCGTGTATTTACTACGGCGATGAAGTGGGGCTGGACGGTAATAACGATCCGTTCTGCCGTAAGACCTTTCCGTGGGATCCGGCAAAACAGGATGTGTCGCTGTTCAGCCTGTATCAGCGTATGGCGAAACTGCGTAAACAGAACCAGGCTTTGCGCTACGGCGGCTGCCAGGTGGTTTACGCCCACGATAACGTTGTGGTGTTTGCCCGTGTTTATAACCAACAGCGCGTGCTGGTGGCCATTAACCGGGGTGAGGCCTGTGAAGTGGTGCTGGATGATTCGCCGCTGCTCAGGGTGAAGGCATGGCAGCTGAAAGAGGGCAAAGGCGATCTGCACGAGGGCATTTTGTCTCTGCCTGCGATTTCGGCCTGCGTCTGGTTCGGTAATTAACCCCTCCTCTGCAACCGGTGTATTACGCCGGTTGCAGAATATTCCCCTAAGTCGTTCGGTTAAATTAAACAGAGCGGACAAATTTCTTTAATATCGTCTAAATCAATTCTCGCTATACTCAATTTGCTTTATCAGACAGGGCCCTTTCTCATTTAGCACACAAAAACGTTGGCTTTTAACACATTGATTAAAAGGTACTTTTATGTCTATTCGTGAACTGATTGACCCGTCCAACTCCGCTCTGATTTTTATCGATCACCAGCCGCAGATGTCCTTTGGCGTGGCAAATATTGACCGTCAGTTATTGAAAAATAATACGGTTGCACTGGCGAAAGCAGGCAAAATTTTTGATGTACCGGTTATCTATACGTCTGTAGAAACAAAAAGCTTCAGCGGCTATATCTGGCCTGAATTGCTGGCCGTCCATCCTGATGTAAAACCTATTGAACGTACCTCTATGAACTCCTGGGAAGATGACGCGTTTGTTGCGGCAGTTAAAGCTACAGGCCGCAAAAAACTCATCATTTCTGCCCTGTGGACAGAAGTATGCCTGACCTTCCCGGCTCTGATGGCGCTGGATGAAGGCTTCGAAGTGTATGTGGTGACAGATACCTCCGGCGGGACCTCTGTTGATGCGCACGAACGCGCTATCGACCGTATGGTGCAGGCTGGTGCAGTGCCTGTGACCTGGCAGCAGGTGTTGCTTGAGTACCAGCGTGACTGGTCACGTAAAGGCACTTATGACGCGGTAATGGATCTGGTGCGTGAGCACAGCGGGGCGTACGGCATGGGCGTTGATTATGCCTATACCCTCGTTCACGGTGCGCCAGAGCGCAAAGCGTAATCCTTTCAGGGCGGGGTTCTCCCGCCCATCAATGACCAGGAAATTTTTATGGCGCAAACATCACATGTGACGCTGGTGATCACTCATACGTTACTCCCGGGACAGGCCGGGCGATACGAACAGTGGCTTGGCAAAATCATGCCCATCGCGGCTGAATTCCCCGGACATCTGGGGGCGAACGTTATCCGCCCGTCCGAAGGACAGAGCCTGTGGACGGTGATTATTCGTTTCGACACCATCGAGCACCTTTATGCCTGGACGCAGTCCGATACCCGTAATGTACTGGTGAAAGAGATTGAGCCGCTGCTGGCGGAAGGCGATAAAACGGAAGTACGCACCGAGGCGGCGTTCTGGTTCACTCCGCCAGAGACAAACGTGCGTAAACCAAAGCAGTGGAAACAGTTTCTTATCACCCTGCTGGTTATCTTCCCCAGTACCAATGTGGTGCCGCTGGTGACGGGCGCGCTGCTTCCTGGCCTGAAAGGCTCTTTACTGCTGCATTTGATTAACGATGCCTGTGTGGTCGCGCTGGTGGTCTGGCTGTGGATGCCCATCGTGACCCGTCTGTTTGCCGGATGGCTGAAAAAAGCCTGATCCGGTTCAAAGGAGTACGTTATGTCTCAAACTGCCACACTGATCTTAACCAAAGGTAAGATCCATACCCTCGATCGCGAAAACCCGCTGACGGAAGCGGTGGCGATCGCCAACGGTAAGATCCTTGCCACGGGTAACCACGATCGCATCATGAGCTATGCGACGCAGGGAACCCAGATTGTTGATTTACAGGGGAGTACGGTGATCCCCGGTTTGAACGATTCCCACCTGCACCTGATCCGCGGCGGGCTGAACTACAACCTCGAATTGCGCTGGGAAGGTGTACCTTCGCTGGCAGACGCGCTACGAATGCTGAAAGATCAGGCCGACCGTACGCCATCACCCCAGTGGGTACGTGTGGTGGGCGGCTGGAGTGAATTCCAGTTTGCCGAGCGCCGGATGCCCACCATTGAAGAGCTTAACGAGGCCGCTCCGGATACCCCGGTGTTTGTGCTACATCTCTACGATCGCGCGCTGCTCAACCGCGCCGCGCTCAAAGCCGTTGGTTATACCAAAGAGACGCCAAACCCGCCGGGTGGCGAAATCGTGCGTGATAACAACGGCAACCCGACCGGGCTGCTGATCGCCAAACCGAACGCGATGATCCTCTACGCAACGCTGGCAAAAGGGCCAAAGTTGCCGCTTGAAATGCAGGTGAACTCTACGCGCCAGTTTATGCGCGAGCTGAACCGCCTGGGGTTGACCAGTGCTATCGATGCCGGCGGCGGTTTCCAGAATTACCCGGAAGATTACGAGATAATCGAGCAACTGCACGCCAAAGAGCAGATGACGGTGCGTATTGCGTACAACCTCTTTACCCAGCGTCCAAAACAAGAGCTGGAAGACTTTGAGCGCTGGACCGATATGCTCAAGCCAGGGCAGGGGACGGATTTCTACCGTGCCAACGGCGCTGGCGAGATGCTGGTCTTCTCGGCGGCGGATTTTGAAGACTTCCTCCAGCCGCGCCCGGATCTGCCGCAAGGTATGGAAGACGAACTGGAGCGCGTGGTGCGTCATCTGGTGGAAAATCGCTGGCCGTTCCGTCTGCACGCGACTTATGACGAATCCATCAGCCGGATGCTGGATGTGTTTGAGAAGGTGAACCGCGATATCCCGTTCAACGGGCTGCACTGGTTCTTTGACCACGCTGAAACCATTACCGAGCGTAACATCGAACGCGTGAAAGCACTGGGTGGCGGGATTGCGGTACAGCACCGTATGGCCTTCCAGGGGGAATACTTTGTTGATCGTTATGGTAAAGATGCGGTGAAACATACGCCGCCGGTGGCGAAGATGCTGGAGCTGGACGTACCGGTAGGATTAGGGACGGACGCGACCCGCGTGGCGAGCTACAACCCGTGGACGGCGCTGTACTGGCTGGTGTCCGGGCGTACCGTGGGCGGGCTGGCGATGTATGACGACAGCAACCGTCTGCCGCGCGATGTCGCGCTGGAGCTGTGGACCGCGGGTAGCGCGTGGTTCTCCAGCGAGCAGGGTAAGAAAGGTCGTCTGGTTGAAGGTCAGCTCGCCGATCTGGTGGTGCTCTCGAAAGACTACTTCAGCGTGTCGGAAGAAGAGATTAAAGGCATTGAGTCGGTGCTGACGATAGTGGATGGCAAGGTGGTGTACGCCGCCGGGCACTTTAGCCCGCTGTCGCCTCCGCCAATCCCAGTTGTGCCGGAATGGTCGCCGGTAGTTAAGGTGCCAGGACATTACCGCTCAGCTCCGCCTGCGGCCAGCAAGGTGGGCGCAGTGGTTCAGATGCACCAGTGTATCGGGAGCTGCGGGGTACATGGGCACGCGCACGGCATTGCCCGTCAGTCGGATATTCCGGTGTCGGACGATCGGGCGTTCTGGGGCGTGCTGGGCTGTTCTTGCTTCGCGTTTTAGCTTGTGCGGTTTGATGCCCTCTCCCACGGGGAGAGGGAGAAAACAAAAAGGCCCGCATAAGCGGGCCTTTTTCGTAAACCGTGCCAATTACAGGCTGGATACGTTCTCGGTCAGGTACTTAGCAACACCTTCTGGAGATGCAGCCATACCTTCTTTCCCTTTTTCCCACTGAGCCGGGCACACTTCACCGTGCTCTTCGTGGAATTGCAGCGCGTCAACCATACGCAGCATTTCGTCGATGTTACGACCCAGTGGCAGATCGTTCACAACCTGGTGACGAACGATGCCGTTCGAGTCGATCAGGAAGGAGCCACGCAGTGCAACGCCAGCGTCCGGGTGTTCGATACCGTAAGCCTGCTGGATTTCGCGTTTGATGTCCGCAACCATTGCGTATTTCACCGCACCGATGCCGCCGTTGTCGACAGGGGTGTTACGCCATGCGTTGTGTACAAATTCAGAGTCGAAGGAGACGCCAACAACTTCTACGCCACGCTTCTGGAATTCTTCGTAACGTTTGTCGAACGCGATCAGCTCAGACGGGCAAACGAAAGTGAAGTCCATTGGCCAGAAGAACAGAACGGTCGCTTTACCGTTGGTGTGCTGTTTGAAGTTGAAGTTTTCAACGATTTCACCGTTGCCCAGAACTGCTGCAGCTGTAAAATCCGGAGCCGGACGAGTTACCAGAACCATATGATTCTCCTGTAGATACTAAGGTTATTTGGAACGCAACGCGGGCCAGTATAGAGAGTGTCCGCGAATAAGACAAAGAGGTGGTGACAATCGTTCCACAAGCTTTCGCCTATCAATCATTCTTTAATTAAAGTTGCTTACTTTTGGCTTGAGCCATCATGCGCGGATAAAACTGCCAGAAACGCGTTTCCAGCGCATCGTAATGTTCGTCCAGGTCATGCCAGGAATCACGCAGCGCATCCAGTCGCGGGCGACGGCTCGCCATGCCGTTCAGCACGTTCTGGATAAAGTCCATCTCGCGATAGCGCTCAAGCCAGCGTTCAGACCACAGGTAATTATTCAGATTCACAAAGCGTGGAGGCGACTCCGGCAAAATAAGAGAAACCTGCTGATGGGCATAGCGCACAAACTCCGGCAATGGCATCTCCGGCGAGAGTTGTGCCCAGTGGCGCGACAGAAAGTGGTCCCACATCACATCCAGCGTAATCGGCGCAACGCGGCGCGTTTCGGGGCGGAACCAGGCTTTGGCTTCCGTCACTTCGGGCAGATTATCAGTCAGCACGTCGATACGGCGGTGCATAAAAATCCCGTCGACTATCTCTGGGGCATAGTTCTCGGCAGGGTTGCCACGGACAAAATCGGCCAGCAAATTGCCGGAAAGAGAGCTGTCAGCGAGATGAGCGAGATGCAGGTGAGCGAGAAAATTCATGCGTTTTATTTGTCCGGTGGCGGCTAGTTGTTGCAGCAAAAGAGTGTGAGCACTAGACTATGCCGCCTGTTTTTAAGTCACGAGTATACGTCATGCGCGTCGCCGATTTTTCCTTTGAACTACCTGATTCCCTGATTGCTCACTATCCAATGCCTGAGCGCAGCAGCTGTCGCTTGCTGTCACTGGACGGGCCAACGGGCGCGCTGACGCACGGTACTTTCACCGATTTGCTCGACAAGCTCAACCCTGGCGATCTGCTGGTCTTTAACAATACCCGCGTGATCCCGGCGCGTCTGTTTGGCCGTAAAGCCAGCGGCGGGAAGATTGAAGTGCTGGTCGAACGTATGCTCGATGATAAACGTATTCTGGCACATATTCGCGCATCCAAAGCACCGAAGCCGGGGGCCGAGCTGCTGCTGGGCGACGACGAGAGCATTAAAGCGACCATGACCGCGCGCCACGATGCGCTGTTTGAAGTGGAGTTCAACGACGAACGCACGGTGCTCGATATTCTGAACACCATCGGCCACATGCCGCTGCCGCCGTACATTGAGCGCCCGGACGAAGAGGCCGACCGCGAGCTTTACCAGACCGTCTACAGCCAGAAGCCTGGTGCGGTAGCCGCGCCGACGGCGGGCCTGCACTTTGATGAACCGTTGCTTGAAAAACTGCGCGCAAAAGGCGTTGAGATGGCGTTTGTGACGCTTCACGTGGGCGCGGGGACTTTCCAGCCGGTTCGTGTCGACAGCATCGAAGACCACATCATGCACTCCGAATATGCTGAAGTGCCGCAGGACGTTGTTGATGCGGTGCTGGCGGCGAAAGCCCGCGGCAGCCGCGTAATTGCTGTAGGGACGACCTCAGTACGTTCGCTGGAAAGCGCCGCGCAGGCCGCCCAAAATGGCCTGATCGAGCCGTTCTTTGGCGATACGCAGATCTTTATTTACCCGGGCTACCAGTACAAGGTGATTGACGCGCTGGTGACCAACTTCCATCTGCCTGAATCGACGCTGATTATGCTGGTTTCCGCATTTGCGGGTTATCAGCACACGATGACCGCATACAAGTCTGCGGTAGAACAAAAATATCGCTTTTTTAGCTACGGGGACGCGATGTTTATCACGTACAATCCGCAGGCTTTGAATGAGCGTGTCGGGGAATAAGTCCGCGGCACCAGAATAATGTGTCGGACTGTTTTTCTGGCACAGAGGAATAAAAATGAAATTTGAACTCGATACCACCGACGGCCGCGCGCGTCGCGGTCGCCTGGTGTTTGATCGCGGCGTGGTGGAAACCCCCGCGTTTATGCCTGTGGGCACCTACGGCACCGTAAAAGGGATGACGCCGGAAGAAGTTGAAGCCACTGGCGCGCAGATTATCCTCGGCAATACCTTCCACCTGTGGCTGCGTCCTGGTCAGGAGATCATGAAGCTGCACGGCGACCTGCATGACTTCATGCAGTGGAAAGGGCCAATCCTCACCGATTCCGGTGGTTTCCAGGTCTTCAGCCTCGGTGATATCCGCAAGATCACCGAGAAGGGCGTTCACTTCCGTAACCCGATCAACGGCGATCCGATTTTCCTCGATCCGGAAAAATCGATGGAGATTCAGTACGATCTCGGTTCCGACATCGTGATGATCTTCGACGAATGTACGCCATACCCGGCGGACTGGGATTACGCGAAACGTTCCATGGAGATGTCTCTGCGTTGGGCGCAGCGTAGCCGCGACCGTTTTGACTCTCTTGAAAACAAAAACGCGCTGTTCGGCATTATCCAGGGCAGTGTTTACGAAGATTTACGCGATATCTCTGTTAAAGGTCTGGTAGAGATAGGTTTTGATGGCTACGCTGTCGGCGGTTTGGCTGTGGGTGAGCCAAAGGAAGACATGCATCGCATTCTTGAACATGTCTGCCCGCAAATCCCGGCAGATAAACCACGTTACCTGATGGGTGTGGGTAAACCAGAAGATCTGGTTGAAGGTGTGCGCCGCGGCATTGATATGTTCGACTGCGTCATGCCAACCCGTAACGCGCGTAACGGTCATCTGTTTGTTACCGATGGCGTGGTGAAAATCCGTAACGCGAAGCATAAGAGTGACACCAGCCCGCTCGATTCTGAGTGCGATTGCTATACCTGTCGCAATTATTCCCGCGCGTATTTGCATCATCTCGATCGTTGCAACGAGATTTTGGGCGCGCGTCTCAATACCATTCATAATCTTCGTTATTATCAGCGCTTAATGGCTGGTTTACGTAAGGCTATCGAAGAGGGTAAATTAGAGAGCTTCGTGACCGATTTCTACCAACGTCAGGGTCGGGATGTTCCACCTTTGAACGTTGATTAATTTTAATAATGAGGGAATTTGAATGAGCTTTTTTATTTCTGATGCGGTAGCAGCAACAGGTGCTCCAGCGCAGGGCAGCCCAATGTCTCTGATTCTGATGCTGGTTGTGTTCGGCCTGATCTTCTATTTCATGATCCTGCGTCCACAGCAGAAGCGCACCAAAGAGCACAAAAACCTGATGAACTCCATTGCGAAAGGCGATGAAGTACTGACCAACGGTGGCCTGGTGGGTCGCGTAACCAAAGTAGCTGAAAGCGGCTACATTGCTATCGCACTGAACGACACCACTGAAGTGGTTATCAAACGTGACTTCGTAGCTGCCGTTCTGCCGAAAGGCACCATGAAGGCGCTGTAATCCCAACTTTTCCCAAAGGGAACTGCCGTGTTAAACCGTTATCCTTTGTGGAAGTACATCATGCTGGTCGTCGTGATTCTCGTCGGCCTGCTGTACGCGCTTCCCAACCTGTATGGTGAGGATCCGGCCGTTCAAATCACTGGCGCGCGCGGTGTCGCCGCCAGTGAGCAAACGCTGATCCAGGTCCAGAAAACGTTACAAGAAGAAAAAATTACCGCTAAGTCTGTGGCACTGGAAGAGGGCGCTATTCTTGCTCGCTTCGACACCACCGACACGCAGCTCCGCGCTCGTGAAGCGCTGATGGGCGTGCTGGGTGATAAATATGTCGTGGCGCTGAACCTTGCTCCTGCAACCCCGCGTTGGCTGGCTGCGTTAAACGCAGAGCCAATGAAACTCGGTCTTGACCTGCGTGGTGGTGTTCACTTCCTGATGGAAGTGGATATGGACACTGCACTGGGCAAATTGCAGGAACAGAATATCGACAGCCTGCGCAGCGATCTGCGTGACAAAGGCATCGCGTACACCACCGTGCGTAAAGAAGATAACTACGGCATGAGCATCACGTTCCGCGACAGCGCGGCACGCGACCAGGCTGTAACTTACCTGTCTCAGCGTCACCGTGATCTGGTGATCACCTCTCAGGGCAGCAATCAGCTGCGTGCGGTGATGACGGATGCACGTCTGAGCGAAGCGCGTGAATACGCGGTTCAGCAGAACATCAACATTCTGCGTAATCGTGTAAACCAACTGGGTGTGGCTGAACCACTGGTACAGCGTCAGGGTGCTGACCGTATTGTGGTTGAACTGCCGGGTATCCAGGACACTGCGCGTGCGAAAGAGATTCTGGGTGCGACTGCAACGCTTGAGTTCCGTCTGGTTAACTCTAACGTCGATCAGTCCGCTGCTGCCGCGGGCCGTATTCCGGGCGACTCCGAAGTGAAACAGACACGTGAAGGCCAGCCGGTTGTGCTGTACAAACGCGTGATCCTGACCGGTGACCATATCACCGACTCCACTTCAAGCCAGGATGAATACAACCAGCCGCAGGTTAACATCTCGCTGGATAGCGCGGGTGGTAACATCATGTCTAACTTCACCAAGGACAACATCGGCAAACCGATGGCGACCCTGTTCGTGGAGTACAAAGACAGCGGTAAGAAAGATGCCAACGGCCGTGCGGTTCTGGTGAAAGAGGAAGAGGTGATTAACATCGCCAATATCCAGTCTCGTCTGGGTAACAGCTTCCGTATCACCGGTATCAGCAACCCGAATGAAGCGCGTCAGCTCTCTCTGCTGCTGCGTGCTGGTGCGCTGATTGCGCCAATCCAGATTGTTGAAGAACGTACCATTGGTCCAACCCTGGGTATGCAGAACATCAAACAGGGTCTGGAAGCGTGTCTGGCGGGTCTGGTTGTTTCAATCCTGTTCATGATCTTCTTCTACAAGAAGTTTGGTCTGATTGCGACAAGCGCGCTGGTAGCGAACCTGGTGCTGATCATCGGTATCATGTCTCTGCTGCCGGGGGCAACGCTGACCATGCCGGGGATTGCGGGTATCGTTCTGACCCTTGCGGTGGCGGTCGACGCCAACGTACTGATCAACGAACGTATCAAAGAAGAATTGAGCAACGGTCGTTCTGTGCAGCAGGCGATTGAAGAAGGCTATAAAGGCGCTTTCAGCTCCATCTTCGATGCGAACGTAACAACACTGATTAAGGTTCTTATCCTGTATGCAGTGGGTACTGGCGCGATCAAAGGCTTTGCGATTACTACCGGTATCGGTGTTGCAACGTCGATGTTTACCGCTATTGTCGGCACCCGTGCCATCGTGAACCTGCTGTACGGCGGCAAGCGCGTCAAAAAGCTGTCTATCTGAGGAGTGCGTTGTGGCACAGGAATATACTGTTGAACAATTGAACCACGGCCGTAAAGTCTGGGACTTTATGCGCTGGGACTACTGGGCCTTCGGCATTTCAGGTTTTCTGCTGATTTTGTCCATCGTCATTATGGGCGTGAAAGGCTTTAACTGGGGTCTTGATTTCACCGGTGGTACGGTGATTGAAATTACTCTGGAAAAACCGGTCGATATGGACCAGATGCGCTTGTCCTTGCAGAAAGCGGGCTTCGAAGAGCCGCTGTTGCAGAACTTTGGCAGCAGCCGCGACATTATGGTGCGTATGCCGCCGGTACACGATGCCAACGGCAGCCAGGAGCTGGGCAGCAAGGTTGTTAGCGTGATTAACGAAACGACCAGCCAGAACGCAACGGTTAAGCGTATTGAGTTCGTGGGCCCAAGCGTGGGTGCTGACCTGGCGCAAACCGGTGCAATGGCGCTGATGGTGGCGCTGATTTCCATCCTGGTCTACGTGGGTTTCCGCTTTGAGTGGCGCCTGGCGGCTGGTGTGGTTATCGCACTGGCGCACGACGTGGTGATCACCATGGGCGTACTGTCTCTGTTCCACATTGAGATTGACCTGACTATCGTGGCATCCCTGATGTCCGTTATCGGTTACTCACTGAACGACAGTATCGTGGTATCTGACCGTATTCGTGAAAACTTCCGTAAGATCCGTCGCGGTACGCCGTACGAAATCTTTAACGTGTCGTTGACCCAGACGCTGCACCGTACCTTGATCACATCCGGTACAACCTTGATGGTTATCCTGATGCTGTATCTCTTCGGTGGCCCGGTGCTGGAAGGCTTCTCACTGACCATGCTGATTGGTGTGACTATCGGTACTGCTTCGTCTATTTACGTTGCATCCGCTCTGGCACTGAAACTTGGCATGAAGCGCGAGCACCTGCTCCAGCAGAAAGTCGAAAAAGAAGGGGCGGATCAGCCGTCAATTCTGCCGTAAGACATGGTCTTATGCGTGATAAAAATCCCGGTCTGTTGGCCGGGATTTTTTTTATCTGCTGCTGACAAACCCTCCTGACAGTATGCTGTCAGGAGGGCTGTCATACACTCCTTCTGAACCCAAACAACAGGCAGGAGGAAGTATGAAAAGTGTCATTAACTGGTTTGAAATCCCCGTCGCAGATATGGATCGTGCCGTCAAATTCTACGAGCCGGTCATGCAGGTCGCGCTGCGTCGTGAAAAAATGGATTGTGCAGAGCTGGCGGTATTCCCGCATGAAGACCCGGCGACGGGCGGCGCGCTGGCTAAATTTGATGGCATTACACCCTCACAGCAGGGCGCTATTATTTATCTGCATACTGACAATCTGGCCGCCACGCTCGACAGGATCGCGTCTGCGGGCGGTGAATGCGTGTTTGGCCCGCTAGAGCTGCCACGTGGTATTGGCACCATTGCCCTGTTTACCGACAGCGAAGGTAACCGGGTTGGCCTCCATCAACCTGCCTGAGAGCTGAAGAGACTATGACCCGACGCGCTGACCGTTTATTTCAGATTGTGCAGATCCTGCGGGGCAGGCGTCTGACGACGGCAGCGCATCTGGCAGAGCGGCTCGGGGTTTCTGAGAGAACCGTTTATCGCGATATCCGCGACCTTTCCCTTTCTGGTGTGCCGGTGGAGGGTGAGGCTGGGAGCGGTTATCGTCTGATGTCCGGTTTTGATTTACCGCCGCTGATGCTGACAAACAAAGAGTCTGAAGCGCTAATGGTGGCTATCCGGTTGCTGAAAACCTGGGGCGGGGAATCACTGTCGCGCGAGCTGGAATCAGCCCAGGAAAAGGTGCTGGCGATCCTGCCGGAAGAGAGTCGTCGTAAGGCGGAGCAAACGCGAATTTATGCGCCAGATATTGCCCTGCAAAACCATTCCCGCAATCACTTCGATGTGATTCATCAGGCGATATCTGCCCAGCGGGTTCTGGCACTGCATTATCGGGATGAAGCCGGGCAGCTCTCAAAGCGTGAGGTTCAGCCGCTGGGGTTGTTCTTCTGGGGGGAACGCTGGCTGCTGGCTGCCTGGTGTGAGCGGCGCGATGACTATCGCTGCTTCCGGCTCGACAGGTGTCTTAACATTGTGCAGACAGAACGACGGTTTAGCGAGAGTGCGGACAGGTCGCTGGCGGATTTTTTACGGAAGGTGAAGCAGTAAAAAGCCGGGTGGCAAGGTAAAAGCAAAACGGCAACGTGTGTTGCCGTTTTTAGTGTTTGTTCCCTCTCCCTGTGGGAGAGGGGCAGGGTGAGGGCATCAGCCCGCACAATCCCGCAGTGATTAGAAGTTGTAACCTACCACCAGGTAACCACCCCAACCGGTAGAACGAACGCTGAAGTCACCGTCGCCGAAGTTCAGGCTAGCGTCGTCGTTCCACTGGCCACCGTTGTGCCAGTAACGCGCAACAACAGAGTAGTGCCAGTGATCGTAGTTCAGCGCCAGGATGTGGCTGGAAGCGATGGAGTTGTTGGTACGCGCTTTCTTACCGTTCAGGTCACGGAAGTCGTTGTCGCCCAGGTCTGAACCCCAGTCAAAGTTGGTGAAGCCGATGTAGCTCAGGTTGCCGCCCCACAGCTGGGTGATTGGCACAAAGTATTTCACTTTGAAACGGTAGCCATCCCACTCGTTCTCGTTCGCGGCACCGTAGTTCTGCCACTGGTATTTCGCGTAGACGTTCATGGACAGGCTCATCGGCAGGCCGGTGTCGATGTCGGTACCCAGACCCATATACCAGGTGCTCTGACGACCGGACTTGTTGCGGCCCATGTCGTAGATGTAGTTGTTTGCGAAGTACCATTCTTTAAATGGACCGAACGCCAGGCTGGTGCCGGTCAGCTTATCAATGGAGAAACGTGGTTCAATTTCCATGAACAGCGGGGAACCGTGGTTCCAGATACCTTTCGCATCGGTGTTACCACCGAAGAATACAGGCGCATCCATATAACCGTAGAAATCAAACCAGTCTTTCTTGGCGAAAGCTTCGTACTCCAGGTAGGTATCGTTACGGATCTGCGGTCCGAAACGGGTGTGGTAGCTGCCTACCACGTTTACGCTCTGGTGCCACCAGTCGGAAAGATATTGTGGTTTGTCGTTTTCCGCTGCGTTAGCAGTGAAAGAGGAGGAAAGTGCCAGTACTGCGCCGGCTGCAAGTAATGTTTTTTTCATAATCATGCCACTGATTGAAATTCCCTTCCGGGAGTGAAAAATGCGCGATTTGCGTTTCAAAATATTTCGTGTTTCTGCGGAGCCTATTATAGGAATCCTTGCTCACAAAAATATGTGTTGTTTCACATATCTCTCACATGCGTAATCGATTGCGTTCACGTTTGCGTACTTTAAACGGCCGGGATTGTAACGGCAAACATTTATGTTGCCAATCCATACGAAATGTAAATGTTAGCGGAGTGACATTGCACCCCGCTGAAAAGGAGGGTTATTGCGCGGCGGGCTGGATATCGTGAATGCGGATAAAACCTAACTGGTCCGGGGTAAGACCGCTCAGCTGAAGCGGGATATCAACATCGCTCGGCGCCAGTGTGCTGGCGGGGGCCGTGAAAAGTTGGTTCTTCACGTTCACTTCCTGGTAGCTCTCGGTGGTGCCCTGGATCTGACCCCACTCTACAGTGCCGCTAAATGCAGGCAGCGGATCGTTGGACTCGCCGTGAATGCGCAATGTTACTCGCGTACCATCTGCATTGGCCGCCACGTTGACCATCGACATTTTCAACGTGCCAATCTGGCTATTGAGCCGGGCAGGGGTATTTGCCCCTGGCAGCAGATAAACGCCGCTGGTGGATTTCACATTCAGCGCATTTTGCTGAGTAATCTTCACTGTCTCTTTATTCAGCTTATCCATGGCTGAATTGAGCGTGCTCACGCTTTGTTTCATCTCGTGAACTTCAGTTTGCTGTGCACAGGCACTGAGTGTGAAGAGGCTTCCCACCAGGAAAATTCTTATGTAACGTCTTGTCATTGCGTTAATTTCCTTGAAATAACGGATTACCGTAATGGTAGCCAGCATCTTACCGTCAGGTATAGATCCTTTGTCTCAAAAAGCTCTTCCTTTGTTGTCAGCCCAGATCAGGGTAAAATAGAGGAAAGTTAACCGGATAGTCAGGACACCGTATGCATTGCCCATTCTGCTCCGCCGTGGATACCAAAGTAATCGACTCTCGTCTTGTGGGCGAAGGCTCGTCTGTACGCCGTCGTCGGCAATGTCTGGTGTGTAACGAACGTTTCACCACTTTCGAAGTGGCTGAACTGGTGATGCCGCGCGTGGTGAAAAGCAACGACGTGCGTGAGCCATTCAACGAAGAAAAACTGCGCAGCGGGATGCTAAAAGCACTGGAAAAACGGCCAGTCAGCGCAGATGACGTTGAAACAGCGTTAAATCACATTAAATCCTATCTTCGTGGTTTAGGGGAGCGTGAGGTGCCGAGTAAAATGATCGGCAACCTGGTGATGGAGCAGCTTAAAAAGCTCGATAAAGTCGCGTATATCCGCTTCGCCTCTGTGTACCGCAGTTTCGAAGACATCAAAGAGTTCGGCGAAGAGATCGCCCGCCTACAGGATTAAGCTCATGCAGGATGAGATTTACATGGCGCGAGCGCTGAAACTGGCGCAGCGCGGGCGTTTTACCACCCATCCCAACCCGAATGTCGGCTGTGTCATTGTGAAAGATGGCGAAATTGTCGGTGAGGGTTTCCATTATCGTGCCGGTGAGCCTCATGCTGAAGTTCATGCCCTGCGCATGGCCGGTGAAAAGGCGCGTGGCGCGACAGCGTACGTCACCCTTGAGCCTTGCAGCCACCACGGGCGTACCCCTCCGTGCTGCGAAGCGCTGATTGCCGCGGGCGTCTCGCGAGTCGTCGCGGCGATGCAGGATCCCAATCCGCAGGTTGCCGGGCGCGGTCTTTACCGACTGCAACAAGAGGGCATCGACGTCAGCCATGGTCTGATGATGCACGATGCCGAAGTCATTAATAAGGGTTTCCTTAAGCGTATGCGCACGGGGTTCCCGTATATTCAGCTGAAGCTGGGCGCTTCGCTTGACGGCCGTACGGCGATGGCGAACGGTGAAAGCCAGTGGATAACGTCACCGCAAGCAAGGCGCGATGTGCAACGTCTGCGCGCGCAAAGCCATGCTATTCTCACCAGCAGTGAAACCGTTCTGGCTGACGACCCGGCGATGACCGTTCGCTGGGATGAGCTGAATGCCGATACTCAGGCGCTGTATCCGCAGGAAAATCTGCGCCAGCCGCTGCGTATTGTGATTGATAGCCAGAATCGCGTAACGCCTGAGCACCGTATCGTCCAGCAGCCAGGTGAAACCTGGTTTGCCCGGACCAAAGCAGACGATCGTAACTGGCCGGAAGGCGTGCGCAGCATTATGGTGCCGGAGCACAACGGGCATCTCGATTTAGTGGTGCTGATGATGCTGCTTGGCAAACAACAGGTGAACAGCATCTGGGTGGAAGCGGGCCCAACGCTTGCCGGTGCGCTGCTCCAGGCTGGGCTTGTGGATGAACTGATTGTCTATGTTGCACCTAAACTGTTAGGAAATGCTGCGCGCGGGTTGTTTGTGCTGCCTGGCCTTGAAAAACTGGCCGATGCCCCACAACTCAAATTCAGCGAGATTCGTCCGGTGGGTCCGGATGTCTGCCTCCATTTAACGACAGCGTAATTGCTCCTGAAATAGGGAAGCAGTGCGCAAAGTATTATGATAAAATCCGCCCCCCTGCGGGGCCAAATGAACCCGTAAAGGAAGAGTATGAACATTATTGAAGCTGCTGTAGCTACCCCGGACGCTCGCGTCGCCATCACCATTGCGCGTTTCAACAACTTCATCAACGACAGCCTGCTGGAAGGTGCAATTGACGCCCTGAAACGTATCGGCCAGGTTAAAGATGACAACATTACCGTTGTTTGGGTTCCAGGTGCTTATGAACTGCCACTGGCAGCAGGCGCGCTGGCAAAAACCGGTAAATACGACGCGGTGATTGCACTGGGTACTGTTATTCGTGGCGGCACTGCGCACTTCGAATACGTTGCGGGCGGTGCAAGCAATGGTCTGGCACACGTAGCGCAGGATGCTGAAATTCCTGTCGCGTTCGGCGTGCTGACCACCGAAAGTATTGAACAAGCCATCGAACGCGCTGGCACCAAAGCCGGTAACAAAGGTGCAGAAGCTGCACTGACCGCGCTTGAAATGATCAATGTATTGAAAGCCATCAAGGCCTGATTTTTTTGTAAGGGGAATTCCGTGAAACCTGCTGCTCGTCGCCGCGCCCGTGAATGTGCCGTCCAGGCACTTTACTCCTGGCAGTTGTCCCAGAACGACATCGCTGATGTTGAATACCAGTTCCTGTCAGAGCAAGACGTGAAAGACGTTGATGTTCTGTACTTCCGTGAACTGCTGTCGGGAGTGGCGACTAATAGCGCGTATCTCGATGGTCTGATGAAGCCATACCTGTCTCGTCTGCTCGACGAGCTGGGTCAGGTTGAAAAAGCAGTGTTGCGTATTGCGCTGTTTGAGCTGTCTAAACGTGATGATGTGCCGTACAAAGTGGCCATCAACGAAGCCATCGAACTGGCGAAAACCTTCGGTGCTGAAGACAGCCACAAATTTGTAAACGGCGTGCTGGATAAAGCCGCACCTGCGATCCGTCCCCACAAAAAGTGATCCGCAAACCGGAGCTTCGCATTGCCTTGCCGGCAGTGCGGCTCCGGTTTTTTCTTTTATCTGCTGAGGCATAACGCATGGCATGTGGAGAATTTTCCCTGATTGCCCGTTATTTCGACCGTGTCAGAACCTCTCGTCTTGATGTTGAAACTGGAATCGGCGACGACTGCGCACTTCTCAATATTCCCGAAAAACAGACGCTGGCGATCAGCACCGACACCTTAGTGTGCGGACGTCATTTCTTACCTGATATCGATCCTGCCGACCTGGCCTATAAAGCGCTGGCGGTAAACGTGAGTGATTTGGCGGCAATGGGTGCCGATCCTGCGTGGCTAACGCTGGCATTAACTCTGCCGAATGTGGATGAAGCCTGGCTCGAAACGTTCAGCGATGCGCTGTTTGAACAACTCAATTATTACGATATGCAGCTGATTGGCGGTGATACCACTGCGGGTCCGCTGTCGATGACGCTGGCTATCCACGGCTATGTGCCTGTTGGGCGAGCGCTTAAGCGCTCGGGAGCAAAACCGGGTGACTGGATCTACGTCACCGGTACGCCGGGTGATAGCGCCGCAGGGCTGGCTATTCTTCAGGATCGTTTAACGGTTGACGATGCCGAGGACGCAGACTATCTGGTGAAACGTCATCTGCGCCCAACGCCGCGAATTCTTCACGGCCAGGCTCTGCGCGAACGCGCGAGTGCGGCTATTGATCTCTCTGACGGGCTGATTTCCGATCTGGGCCATATCCTGAAGGCCAGCGGAACAGGTGCGAGGATTGACCTGGATCTGTTCCCGCTTTCAGCACAGATCCGTCGCCATGTCGAACCCGAGCAGGCCCTGCGCTGGGCACTCTCTGGCGGCGAAGATTACGAGCTGTGCTTTACCGTCCCGGAACTGAATCGCGGTACGCTGGATGTGGCGCTGGGTCACCTTGGCGCGCCGTTTACCTGCATCGGACAGATCCTTCCTGAAAGTGAAGGGATGCAGTTTGTTCGTGAAGGCGCGCCGGTCACGCTCGACTGGAAAGGATACGATCATTTCGGGTGAGTTCTTGCCGGGTGGCGGCTTCGCCTTACCCGGCCTACAAAACAGCTAAAGCGAAGCCGCCACCCGGCGTTTGTTTATTTAAATCCCACCACCGGATGCGGCTCATACGGCGTTTCCAGCTCGGCAATCTGCTCCGGCGTCAGGGTTATATCCACGGCATTGAGCAACTCGTCCAGCTGCTCTTCCCGCGATGTACCAATGATCGGTGCCGCAACCCCACGCTTGCTCAGCAACCACGCCAGCGCCACCTGAGCTCGTGTAGCCCCGGTATCGTCGGCAATGCCCGCCAGACGTTCGGCAATCAGGGCATCGCTGGCCTCTGTGGCGTCATACAGCGTTTTACCAAATGCATCCGACACCGAGCGGGCGGTGGTTTCACCCCACGGACGGGTTAAACGCCCACGAGCCAGCGGGCTCCACGGAATAACCGCGACGCCTTCCTGATAGCAGAGCGGCAGCATCTCGCGCTCTTCTTCGCGATAAATCAGATTGTAGTGATCCTGCATGGTGACAAAGCGCGCCCAGCCGTGCTGTGCCTGGAGGTTTAACGCGGTAGCAAACTGGGCTGCGTGCATAGAAGAGGCACCGATGTACCGTGCTTTACCGGCTTTGACCACGTCATTAAGCGCTTCCAGCGTCTCTTCAACTGGCGTGTTGTAATCCCAACGGTGGATTTGCAGAAGATCGACGTAATCCATATTCAGGCGTCTGAGGCTATCATCAATGGAACGCAGGATCTGCCCGCGTGAAAGCCCTTCCGGTAAATCGCCAGTCTTATGGAAGACCTTTGTCGCCACTACCACGTCATCGCGGCGGGCAAAGTCTCGCAGGGCGCGCCCAACAATCTCTTCACTGCTGCCGTCTGAGTAACTGTTGGCGGTATCAAAGAAGTTAATGCCGCCGTCGATGGCGCGTTTGATGATAAGACGGCTGCTCTCTTCCGGCAGTGTCCAGGCGTGATTTCCCCGGTCAGGCTCGCCAAATGTCATACAGCCGAGACATAGTCGGGAAACCTTAAGGTCTGTTTTTCCTAATGTATTGTATTGCATGGTTCCACTCCTGCTGATTGCGTAAAGCGTTACCTTTAAGCATAGCAGGAGCGGAAAGGGGAGGGCTTAGGCCAGCCAGGAACGAATTTTAGCTTCAATACCTGCGGCATCAAGGCCGATGGCTGCACGGGCTTCGTCTTGCGTCCCTTGCGGGATAAAGTGATCCGGCAGACCGAGGTTCAGCACTGGAACGGCTTTACGGTGTGCCATCAGCACTTCGTTCACGCCGCTGCCAGCCCCGCCCATGATGGCGTTCTCTTCGAGCGTCACCAGCACGTCATGGCCTTCAGCCATGCTCAGGATCAGGGATTCATCAAGAGGCTTAACAAAACGCATATCCACCAGGGTGGCATTCAGCGTTTCGGCAACCTTAGCAGCTTCCGGCATCAGTGTACCGAAGTTCAGAATCGCCACTTTTTCACCGCGACGTTTCACCAGACCTTTGCCAATGGTCAGTTTTTCCAGCGGTTGCAGCTCCACGCCCACTGCGTTGCCGCGCGGGTAGCGAACGGCACTTGGGCCATCCTGATAGTGGTAGCCGGTAAACAGCATCTGGCGACATTCGTTTTCGTCGCTTGGGGTCATGATAACCATGTCCGGGATGCAGCGCAGGAAGGAGAGGTCAAATGCCCCCTGATGCGTCTGCCCGTCGGCCCCAACAATCCCTGCGCGGTCGATGGCGAACAGCACCGGCAGTTTCTGGATGGCGACGTCATGGATCACCTGGTCATAGGCTCGTTGCAGGAAGGTGGAGTAAATCGCGACAACCGGTTTGTAGCCGCCGATCGCCAGCCCTGCCGCGAACGTCACCGCGTGTTGTTCCGCAATCGCAACGTCGAAATACTGGTCAGGGTATTTTTTCGAAAACTCCACCATGCCAGAGCCTTCGCGCATGGCCGGGGTGATGGCCATCAGCTTGTTATCTTTGGCCGCCGTTTCGCACAGCCAGTCGCCGAAGATTTTTGAATAGCTCGGCATCCCGCCGCTGCTTTTTGGCAGGCAGCCGCTGGTTGGGTCAAACTTCGGTACCGCGTGGAAGGTAATTGGATCTTTTTCCGCAGGTTCGTAACCACGCCCTTTTTTGGTCATGATGTGCAGGAACTGCGGGCCTTTCAGGTCGCGCATGTTCTTGAGTGTGGACACCAGCCCCAGAACGTCGTGGCCGTCGACCGGGCCGATATAGTTAAAGCCCAGCTCTTCAAACAGCGTGCCAGGCACAACCATGCCTTTGATATGTTCTTCGGTACGTTTGAGCAGCTCTTTGATTGGCGGAACGCCAGAGAAGACTTTTTTACCACCTTCGCGAAGCGTGGAGTACAGCTTGCCGGAGAGCAACTGCGCCAGGTGGTTATTCAGCGCGCCAACGTTCTCCGAGATGGACATCTCGTTGTCGTTGAGAATAACCAGCATGTCCGGTTTGATATCACCCGCATGGTTCATGGCTTCAAACGCCATACCGGCGGTGATCGCCCCGTCGCCAATCACGCAGACGGTGCGGCGCTGCTTGTTCTCTTTTTCGGCAGCGACAGCAATACCGATACCCGCAGAAATGGAGGTAGAAGAGTGGCCGACGCTTAATACATCGAATTCGCTCTCTCCGCGCCACGGGAACGGATGCAGGCCGCCTTTCTGGCGAATAGTGCCAATCTTATCGCGACGGCCGGTCAGAATTTTGTGCGGATATGCCTGGTGACCCACGTCCCAGATTAACTGATCAAACGGCGTGTTATAGACGTAATGCAGCGCCACGGTCAGTTCAACCGTGCCAAGCCCGGAGGCGAAATGGCCGCTGGAGCGGCTAACGCTGTCGAGCAGGTAGCGACGCAGTTCGTCGCACAATTTCGGCAGGCTCTCTTTCGGCAACAGGCGCAACTCCTGAGTGGAGTCAACTAACGCCAGTGTCGGGTATTTGGCAATATCAAAACTCATCAAAGGCTCATCGAGATATATAGTTTATTTATCACGCTGGATTATATAGTCCGCTAGCGCTTCCAGTGCCGAGGTATCCAGTGATTGCGCGGCCAGTTGATTCAGTGACTGGCGGGCATCATCAATCAGGTCCCGGGCTTTTCGTTGGGCTTGCTCAAGGCCCAGAAGGGCGGGATAGGTGCTTTTGCCAAGCTGCTGATCGGCACCCTGACGTTTACCCAATGTTGCAGTATCGCCCACCACATCCAGAATGTCATCCTGAACCTGGAACGCCAGACCGATACTTTCTGCGTATCTGTCCAGAATCGGCAGGGCTTTGCGTCCCTGTTCACCCGCACTCAGCGCGCCCAGACGAACGGCTGCGCGAATTAACGCACCCGTTTTGTGGCGGTGAATACGCTCAAGCTGTTCCAGATTAACCTGACGTCCTTCGGCCTCAAGATCCAGCGCTTGTCCGCCGCACATCCCTGCAACGCCACTGGCCATGGCCAGTTCGGAAACCATTGCCAGGCGATCGCGATCGGCCACTTCGGCCATTGGCGCATCGCTTAAAATCGAAAATGCCAGCGTTTGCAGGGCATCGCCTGCCAGAATGGCATTCGCTTCGCCAAACTTGATGTGGCAGGTTGGCTGACCACGACGCAAATCGTCGTCGTCCATGGCCGGCAAATCATCATGGATCAGCGAATAAGCGTGGATGCATTCCACGGCGGCTGCCGGCGCATCCAGGGTGTTTTCGCTGATGCCAAACATCTTTCCGGTGGCGTAGACCAGGAACGGGCGCAGGCGCTTTCCACCCAAGAGTGCGCCATAGTGCATGGCCTCAACCAGTGGAGTGTTCTGAAAAGGCTGCGGCTCAATAAAGCGGCGCAACGCATCGTTGGCACGCACAACGCACGCCTGAAGCTGTGTGGAAAAAACCATTTACTCGGCGTCCGGTGTGAAAGGTGTTGTCGCGGCGTCTTCGGCTTCGGAGAGCAGGATCTGCACGCGCTGCTCAGCCTGTTGTAATTTAATCTGCCCCTGGCGTGCGAGCTGCACCCCACGTTCAAATTCGTTAAGTGCGTCTTCCAGCGGCAGATCGCCACTCTCAAGACGGGTGACAATTTGCTCCAGTTCACTCAGCGCAGTTTCGAAACTGGCCGGTGCGTCATTTTTCTTCGGCATAGTGAATGTCTGACTCTCATATTTTCTGCCCTGTCATGGTAACGGACTCGGGCGGATAAGCAAATAACGCGCAATGTGCACAGGAGCCGCGCGATGGTGGTATACTTGCGCGCCTGGATGCAGCCTTCGGTATAGGGGCTGTTGTACTTTTCCATTACAAGCCTTAATAAGCTTGCCTAAGAAACATTGCCGCCATGAAGTTTATCATTAAATTGTTCCCTGAAATCACTATCAAAAGCCAATCTGTGCGTTTGCGCTTTATTAAAATTTTGACCGGGAACATCCGTAACGTTCTGAAGCATTATGACGAAACGCTGGCCGTTGTTCGTCACTGGGATCACGTTGAAGTTCGCGCCAAAGACGAAAACAAACGTCTTGATATCCGCGATGCGCTGACCCGTATCCCGGGGATCCACCATATTCTGGAAGTGGAAGATGTCCCGTTCACCGACATGCACGACATCTTCGAAAAAGCGCTGGTGCAGTACCGCGACCAGATCGAAGGTAAAACCTTCTGCGTTCGCGTGAAGCGTCGTGGCAAACACGAATTCAGCTCGATTGAAGTGGAACGTTACGTGGGGGGTGGCCTGAACCAGCACGTTGAGACTGCGCGCGTGCGCCTGACCAACCCGGACGTGACCGTTAACCTGGAGATCGAAAACGATCGCCTGTTGCTGGTGAAAGGCCGCTACGAAGGTATCGGCGGCTTCCCGATCGGGACGCAGGAAGATGTGTTGTCCCTGATTTCCGGCGGTTTTGACTCCGGTGTTTCCAGCTACATGCTGATGCGCCGTGGCTGCCGCGTTCACTACTGCTTCTTTAACCTTGGCGGCGCGGCGCATGAGATCGGTGTCCGTCAGGTGGCACATTACCTGTGGAACCGCTTCGGCAGCTCGCATCGCGTGCGTTTTGTCGCGATCAACTTTGAGCCGGTGGTTGGCGAAATTCTCGAAAAAGTGGACGACGGTCAGATGGGCGTGGTGCTGAAGCGTATGATGGTACGCGCAGCGTCCAGAGTGGCGGAGCGTTATGGCGTGCAGGCGCTGGTGACTGGTGAAGCGCTGGGCCAGGTGTCCAGCCAGACGCTGACCAACCTGCGTCTTATCGACAACGTGTCTGATACCCTGATCCTGCGTCCGCTGATCTCTCACGATAAAGAACACATCATCGATCTGGCACGCGAAATCGGCACCGAAGATTTTGCCCGCACTATGCCGGAATACTGTGGCGTTATCTCAAAAAGCCCAACGGTAAAAGCGGTGAAGGCGAAGATCGAAGCGGAAGAAGAGAACTTCGATTTCGCTATTCTGGAGAAGGTGGTGGCGGAAGCGTCCAACATCGATATCCGCGAGATTGCCCAGCAGACCCAGCAGGAAGTGGTTGAAGTTGAAACCGTCAGCGGTTTTGGCGCCAACGATGCGATTCTGGATATCCGTTCTGTTGATGAGCAGGATGATAAGCCGCTGAAAGTTGACGGTGTGGAAGTGGTTTCCCTGCCGTTCTACAAGCTGAGCACGAAGTTTGGTGACCTCGACCAGAGCAAAACGTATCTGCTGTGGTGTGAACGAGGGGTGATGAGCCGCTTGCAGGCGCTGTATCTGCGCGAGCAGGGCTTTGCTAACGTGAAGGTGTACCGCCCGTAGCGTTTTGTCGGGGAGTGCGGCCTGATGCCCTCACCCCGGCCCTCTCCCACGGGGAGAGGGAGAACCCCTTAAAACGGCAACCTATACGGTTGCCGTTTTGCTTTTATTCGTAGTAATTATAAATCCCCGCCGGCATGACCAGCGACGACGCGACCTCGTATGCTTTTTCACGCCCGACCAGCAGGTCGATAATCTTCAGTGCAAAATCAATCGCGGTTCCCGGCCCCTGGCTGGTGAGCAGGTTGACGCGCGGATCCCAGACCACGCGTTTATCGACCCACTGGTCTTCCGGAATACGGTCTTTCAGCGTCGGGAAACCGGTCATATTGCCGATCGGGAAAATATCGTGCGGCACCAGCACCGTTGCGGCCGCGGCGCAAATTGTGGCGACGATACGGCCAGAGAGGTGAAACTGCCTGACCGTTTCGACGAGCAGTGGGCTGTCGCGAAAACACTCTGCGCCCTTCAGGCCGCCGGGCAGAACGATAATGTCGTAATCACCGTCAGCCACCTGTACCAGCGGGGCATCCGCAAGGATTTTCACCCCGCGTGAGCAGGTGATAGCCAGATTACCGTCGCTGGCAACGCTCGCGGTGGTGACATTAATACCGCCACGTACCATCAGGTCGATGGTGGTGACGGCTTCCATTTCTTCGCTACCAGGGGCGAGGCATACCAGTGCCGACGCGCTCATACTCACTCTCCTTACGTTTAACCAGGTCATACAGGCGGGCGTTTTCCGGTACGGCAATACCGTGCGCACGGGCGCGCTTTAACAGATACCCGGTGATGTAGTCTACCTCGGTGTGGCGCAACGCCCGAACGTCCTGCAACATCGAAGAGATATTTTCTGCCGTACTATCAATAACCTGCTCAACATAATAGCGTAAATCGTCTGCCGACGTGTGTAAGCCTTCACGTTCGATCACAGAGGCCACTTCAGCACACAGTGCGGCGACCTCTTGCGGATGGTTTTTTAGCTCGCCGTTAGGGCAATCCCACAGCGCCGTAAGTGGGTTAATGACGCAATTAACTGCCAGCTTGCGCCACAGCTGCGGGCGAATGTTGTTGTGCCAGGCGACGTCTGGCAGCACCTTTTGCAGAACATCAGCCAGATAACTGTAATCCCCATCCTGTTCGCGGGCCGGGCCAATATGGGTAACGCCGCTGGCGACATGCACAATGATATTGCCATCACGCCGTGCGGCATGAGTGGTTGTCGCCATCAGCAGCGGCTGCGGGATGCTTTTCAGCTCATCAATGGTTCCCATGCCGTTATGCAGCAGCAGAATGGGGGATGTCGGGGGCAGTTGCGCCGCCAGCGCTTTCACGGCATCCGACACCTGCCATGCTTTGAGCGTGACCAGCAGCAGGTCGCTTTGCGCCAAAAAATCAGGATCATTTGCAGTGAGTGATTCGTTAAAGATGCTTCCGTCTTCATCTATCAGGTTTACACTACAGTAGGGCTGGGGCACACGCAGCCAACCTTGTACCTCGTGTCCGTGTTTGCATAGTGCCGTCAGCCATAATTGACCAAGGGCTCCGCATCCGAGCACTGTAATTTTCATTGTTCCTCCTCACCTGCAACTGCGCCAGGTGTTACGGCCTAAGTATAGCGCCGTCAGCTAAGCTTCTCGTTATGCCTCGTTGCGGGTATTATGCAACGCAACAAAAATGAAGGGAGAAGAAAAGATGCCATCTTTCGATATTGTTTCCGAAGTTGATATCCAGGAAGTTCGTAACGGCGTTGATAACGCAAGCCGTGAAGTCGAGTCACGTTTTGATTTTCGTGGCGTTGAGGCGACTTTTGAGCTGAACGATGCAAATAAGACTATCAAGGTTCTGAGCGAGTCTGATTTCCAGGTCAATCAGCTGCTTGATATTCTGCGTGCCAAGTTGCTGAAACGCGGCATTGAAGGCGCGTCTCTTGATGTGCCAGAAGAGTTCGTGCATAGCGGTAAAACCTGGTTTGTTGAAACCAAACTGAAGCAGGGCATTGAGAGCGCGGTGCAGAAAAAGCTCGTTAAGCTCATCAAAGACAGCAAGCTGAAAGTGCAGGCGCAGATTCAGGGTGAAGAGATCCGTGTGACCGGGAAATCCCGTGACGATCTGCAATCCGTTATGGCGCTGGTTCGCGGCGGCGATCTGGGACAACCGTTCCAGTTTAAAAACTTCCGCGATTAAGACAAAAATGCCCGGTTAAACCGGGCATTTTTTCAGGCTTTCAACGCCTGCTCTACTTCAAAGCGGTTGGTCACTTTGCTGTCGATTTTGACATACGCACTGCGTTCATCCGGCACAATCATCACTTCGTTCACGCCGTCTGTGGCTTCCAGTCGCTGCTTCAGCGCATCGCTAATGTCAACGTCTTCCGGGATTTCTACACGCAGACTACTGACATAGCGTGGCTCTTTCATGGTACTGGCGACCAGTAGCCAGACCATTGCCAGCAGTGCGCCCGCCAGGAACACGGTTTGCGAATCAAACAGGCCATCCACCCAGCCGCCGAGCGAGCCGCCAATAGCGACGCCGATAAATTGGCTAGTGGAGTAAATACCCATTGCCGTGCCTTTATATCCCGCAGGGGACTCTTTGCTGATAAGCGAGGGCAGCAAGGCTTCCATCAGGTTAAATGCCAGGAAGAAGAGCTGAACGCCCGCCACCAGTTCCCAGAAGTGCGGACCGGAACCCCACAATACGATCTCCGCAATCAGCAGTAGCGCAACGCAGGCGAGAAATACGCGTTTCATCTTGCGCTTCACTTCGGCGTAAATGATAAACGGCACCACGGAGACGAACGAAATCAGCATTGTCACCAGATAAATTTTCCAGTGCTCAGACGCCGGGAAACCCGCTGCCGCCAGTTGGCCGGGAAGGGCAACGAAGGTCGACATCAGCAGAATGTGCAGGCACATAATGCCAAAATTCAGCTTCAGCAGGCGCGGCTCGACAATGACTTTGCTAAAGCAGCCTTT
Organism: Enterobacter soli ATCC BAA-2102; assembly: GCF_001654845.1. GTDB lineage: Bacteria > Pseudomonadota > Gammaproteobacteria > Enterobacterales > Enterobacteriaceae > Enterobacter > Enterobacter soli. The sequence goes on from NZ_LXES01000030.1 coordinate 27,909, forward strand.
GACCATGCCGGACTCGCGGTTCAGCACGTGGTTTTTGCTGTCCGGTACGACCCACAGCGTTAACGCAATGCCGATAGTCGCCAGAATGGCAATCATCCAGAACAGGGCATGAAGACCCAGTTGATGCGTAATGATCGGGCCGAGCACCATTGCAATCGCAAAGGTCACGCCAAAGCTCACGCCAATAAACGCCATGGCTTTGGTGCGGTTTTGTTCGCGGGTTAAATCCGACAGCAGCGCCATTACCGCGGCGGCAATCGCCCCGGAACCTTGCAACGCGCGGCCAAGAATAATGCCCCAGATAGAGTGGGAGAGGGCGGCTATTACGCTACCGAGCACAAAGACCAGCAGCCCGCCGACAATCAGCGGTTTACGACCTACGCGGTCAGAAAGCAGGCCAAAGGGGATCTGGAATACTGCCTGCGCTAAACCATAGATACCAATCGCCAGGCCAATCAGCGCTTCGCTGGCGCCTTGCAGTGCCATACCGTACGTGGTCAGAACAGGCAGGACCATAAACATGCCAAGCATCCGTAGCGAGAAAACAGTCCCTAAACCCCAGGTCGCGCGCAATTCGCCTGGCGTCATTTTATTATCGTTCATTACCACCTCAGTTCAAAAGCAGGCCATAGTGTAGTGCGGGGAAGGGGCGGGGTAAATAAAGGGTTATTTAACAAATATTACATGCGTTATTAATAGATTCAGTAAATAAAAAAGGGTGCCGAAGCACCCCTTTATTCACTTGCTATGGCTTACCAGACGTAAGTCAGCAGATTGTGAGAATCTGGCACCATAAAGTCTACAGACATCATTACGGACAACGAGGTGATGGCAACGATTGAGAACACAAACAGTTTGCGCGCCCAGACTTTGTCATCTTCCACTTTGTAACCGCGCAGAGCCATACCGAGCCACCAGACGCTTACTGCGGCTGCCACCACCAGATATTTGTATCCAGCGTAACCGCCCAGAGAGAGCATCAGCGTCGCTACTGCGAAGGCAATGATGTACAGCGTGATATGGTTTTTAGCAACCGAGATGCCTTTCACGACCGGTAGTACCGGAATGTTCGCTGCCTGATAATCCTTGAAGCGGAAAATCGCAATGGCGTAGGAGTGCGGCATCTGCCACAGGCTAAAGATAGCCAGCAGGATCAGCGCACCGCTGTCGAACTCGTTCGTGACGGCACAGTAGCCAATCACCGGCGGCGCAGCGCCGGAGAGAGAACCAATCAGCGTACCGTAGACGGAGTGACGTTTCATATACAGGCTGTAAACGCCCACATAAACCACGAACCCCATCACCCCCAGCCAGCAGGCCAGAGGGTTAGCACCAAACCACAGCAGCATAAAGCCAGCAATACCCAGCAAGGTGGCGTACACCAGCGAGACGGAAGGGGCGATCAGGCCTTTAACCAGCACCCGATTTTTAGTCCTTTCCATCTTCTTGTCGATATCCATGTCGATGTAGTTGTTAAATACACAACCGGACGCAACAACCAGTGACACACCGACCAGCGTGTAGATAAAGAGGGTGTAATCAATGCTGCCCTTAGAGGCCAGCAGGAACCCTCCGATCACGGAGATCAGGTTGCCAAAGATGATGCCTGGTTTCGTTACTTGCAGGTATTGCTTAAACATACTCGCCGCTCTTAGTGAACCATCATGTTGTAGTTGAGGTTCCACATAATCCAGATGGAACCGACTACCAGGATAGCGATGATAATCACGGTAAAGATAAAGGCAGTCATATTCCAGCCTTCATCGGACTTGGTGTTCATGTGCAGGAAGCAAACCAGATGCACCAGAATCTGTACCACTGCGGTGACCAGGACAGTGCCCAGAATCGCCGCGTGAGAAGCAGAACCGCTCATCACCATCCAGAACGGGATAACCGTCAGGATGATCGACAGGATGAAACCTGTCATGTAGGTTTTTACGCTACCGTGGGAAGCGCCATGATCGGTTGAATGACTCATTACATCGCCCCCATCAGATAGACAACAGAGAACACGCAGATCCATACCACGTCCAGGAAGTGCCAGAACAGACTCAGGCACATGATACGGGTACGGTTAGTGCTGGTCAGGCCGCGACGGGATACCTGGAACATCAGTACCGCCATCCAGATAAGACCAGAGGTCACGTGCAGACCGTGAGTACCTACCAGTGCGAAGAACGCAGACAGGAAGCCACTACGATCCGGGCCCATACCTTCAGCAATCAGGTGATGGAATTCATAGAGTTCCATCCCGATAAATCCAGCACCAAACAACCAGGTCAACGCCAGCCAGGAGACAACCTGGCTCTTGTTATTTTTGTACATGGCGATAGCCGCCATGCCGTAGGTGATGGAGCTGAATAACAGCAGTGCGGTTTCTACCAGGACGAACGGCAGTTCAAAAATGTCCTTACCGGTCGGGCCGCCAGCAGTGCCGTTCACCAGAACGGCATACGTCGCGAACAGACAGCAGAACAGAATGCAGTCGCTCATCAGGTAGATCCAGAAACCGAATACTTTCGTCGGCCCTGTATCGTGGTGCGCATGGTCATGCGCGTGGGCAGTTGAGTGTGCCAAAGTATCAGTTGCCATTTTTCAGCCCCGCTTTAGAAATCTCATCGAAATGCTGGTTTTCCAGTTTTTCGACTTCACGGACTGGTACGTAGTAGTCCACGTCCTCGTCAAAGCTCTTCACAATCCAGCTGATCAGGATGCCGGCAAAGCCAACAATCGCCAACCACCAGATGTGCCAGATCATTGCGAAACCAAATACCGTTGCGAAGGCGGCAATAACAATGCCCGCGCCGCTGTTTTTCGGCATGTGGATCTCTTCGTAATGAGCAGGTTGCTTGTACGCTTCACCTTTTTCTTTCATTTCCCAGAATGCGTCGCGCTCATGGATCTGCGGCACAATGGCGAAGTTATAGAACGGAGGTGGAGAAGAGGTCGCCCACTCCAGCGTACGGCCACCCCATGGGTCACCGGTCAGGTCACGGTTCTGTTCGCGGTCGCGAATAGACACGTAGTACTGAATCAGCTGGCACGCGATACCACAGGCAATCAGCACCGCACCACATGCTGCAACAACCAGCATTGGGTGGAATTGCGGATCAATCTGCTGGCTCAGACGACGGGTCATACCCATGAAGCCCAGCACGTACAGCGGCATAAATGCAACGAAGAAGCCGATGATCCAGAACCAGAACGCGCGTTTACCCCAGGTTTCGTTCAGCGTGAAGCCAAACGCTTTTGGCCACCAGTAGGTTACGCCAGCGAAGCAGCCGAAGACCACACCACCGATGATAACGTTATGGAAGTGCGCAATCAGGAACAGACTGTTGTGCAGAACGAAGTCAGCACCCGGTACAGCCAGCAGTACGCCGGTCATACCACCCACGGAGAAGGTCACGATGAAGCCGATGGTCCACAGCATTGCTGAGTGGAACACGATGCGACCCTGATACATGGTGAACAGCCAGTTGAAGATCTTAACCCCGGTAGGGATTGCGATAATCATGGTGGTAATACCGAAGAAGGCGTTTACGTTCGCGCCGGCACCCATAGTGAAGAAGTGGTGCAGCCAAACGATGAACGACAGAACGGTAATACACACAGTTGCCCACACCAGAGAGGTGTAACCGAACAGGCGCTTACGCGAGAAGGTTGCTGCGATTTCGGAGAACACACCGAACACAGGCAGAACCAGGATGTACACTTCAGGGTGACCCCAGGCCCAAATCAGGTTGATGTACATCATCATGTTGCCACCCATATCATTCGTGAAGAAATGGGTGCCCAGGTAGCGGTCCAGGGTCAGCAGCGCGATGGTGACAGTCAGAATCGGGAATGAAGCAATAATCAGGATGTTTGCGCACAGAGATGCCCAGGTAAACACTGGCATCTTGAACATGGTCATGCCAGGGGCACGCATCTTGATAATGGTCACGAAGAAGTTAATACCGGTCAGGGTTGTACCGATACCGGAGAGCTGAAGCGCCCAAATCCAGTAGTCGACACCTACACCAGGACTGTATTCAATTCCTGAGAGCGGTGGGTACGCCAGCCAGCCGGTCTGTGCGAATTCGCCCACACCCAGTGACAGGTTAACCAGGATTACACCGACAACCGTGAACCAGAAGCTCAGGTTGTTCAGGAACGGGAACGCAACGTCACGCGCGCCGATTTGCAGCGGCACAACCACGTTCATCAGACCGATAACCAGCGGCATCGCCACGAAGAAGATCATGATAACGCCGTGAGCGGTAAAGATCTGATCGTAGTGGTGCGGCGGCAGGAAGCCCGCTTCGCCCGCAGAGGCAAGCACCTGCTGGCTACGCATCATGATAGCATCCGCAAAGCCACGAATTAACATGACGATACCGACGATGCAGTACATGATGCCGAGTTTTTTGTGGTCAACCGAAGTCAGCCACTCGTTCCACAGGTAGCTCCACTTACCGAAGTAAGTGATTAAGGCCAGTAAGGCCGCACCACCGATGATAATTGCAGCCACCGTAACCACGATAATGGGTTCATGGTAGGGCACTGCATCCAGTGTCAATTTTCCGAACATTTTCTTCCTCGGCCCCTTAGTGAGCGGTTTCCGCGTGGCTCATGTCCATGCCTTCCATACCTTCGTGCGCGCTATGCTCGCCTTCTGGCTGGGACATATTCATGCTCTTGCCGTGATCCATAAATTTGCCAATAACTTCTTTGAACAAATCTGGTTTCACGTTAGAGAAGTACTCCACCTTGTTGTATTCGCTAGGTGCAGCCACTTTGTCGAACGCCGCCATGTCAGACATGGTGTTCTGAGACTGCTTCGCTTTTTCAACCCACTGGTCGAATGCGGCACGGTCTGGCGTCGCGATAGCTTTGAACTTCATACCTGAGAAGCCCGGGCCGCTATAGCTGGCGGAGATACCATCGTAGGTGCCTGCTTCATTCGCGATCAGGTGCAGGTTAGTCTGCATCCCAGCCATCGCGTAAATCTGGCTACCCAGACGCGGGATGAAGAAGGAGTTCATCACGGAGTTGGAGGTCACTTTGAACTGAACCGGAGTGTTCGCCGGGAAGGCGATTTCATTCACGGTAGCAATGCCCTGTTCCGGGTAGATGAAGAACCATTTCCAGTCCATGGAGACGACTTCGATGGTAATCGGTTTTTCATCGTGAACCAGCGGTTTGCTCGGCTCAAGCGAGTGAGTGGTTTTCCATGTCAGCACGGCAAGGAACAGGATGATCAGAATAGGCACTGTCCAGACCACAGCTTCCACTTTATTGGAGTGTGACCAGTTAGGGCTATACTTCGCATCTTTATTGCTCGCACGATACTTCCAGGCGAAACCAACAGCCATCAAAACGGCAGGAATAACCACAATCATCATCAGGCCAAAAGCCGTCAGAATCAATGAACGTTGTTCCAGTCCAATCTGTCCTTTGGGGTCAAGTAGTGCAGAATCGCAGCCACTGAGTAATACAGTGCCTGCAAATAATGACAACCATCCCAAACTTTTATTGTATTTCCTGAGTCTCATTTAACGACCTCAATTCCACGGGAGTCTGGTGGCGTTTAAAGTGTGGGGGCATTTTACGGGAAGGTTACATTACTGTAAACATCATTAGGCCTGTGTCAGGAAGGTGTTACCGGGTTCTGCCGCACATGTCACAAGTGTTGCAAATTATGTCGGTTTTTAAGGCGAAAGCCGCGCGGCACGGGCGTTATAACGAAAGGACCCCCAAGCATACCCTAAAAGGGGCAATTGGTATAACCATTATCAAAAATATACAAATAATTAACAATTAATTATCAATAAAAAGACAACTGAAAAACGAAAATTCAATCTTTCAAATGCTGAATCGTTTAATGAAAAATAGCGCAGCGTAATGGGCTCCAATAATTTCCAAATTCTATCCCGCACAAAACAACAAATATTTTTTTTGCCGGCTGGCGGTTATTTCACCGTTATAATTTCGCTTAGTGATTACAACGGGAAATAACCTTTCGTTTTTTACTTCAGGTTGTGGGCATTTTACGTAATGCCAGGAAATCGAGCGCGCCGCCAGTCAGGATCCCGGCGATAGCCAGCAGGGCTCCAGCGTCGAGCAGAAGGGCTTCGAAGGGAAGCGTAAGAGGGGTTGTTGCATTAATAATTAACACCACGAGCCATAATGCCAGCGCCAGGCAACCCACCATCAACAGGCGTAAAGCAAATCGATAGGCGTGTTGATATTCGGTGCGCGGCATAAAATGTTCGGTTTTCTGCGTATATTCCAGCGTCTGACGACAAACCAGTAACAATAAGATCCCCGGCACCGCAGCGACAACAGAGAAAAGATAGAATGTCGGCCAGCCGTGTGCTTCAACAAACCAGCCTGCAATCGGGCCAACATAAACACGCCCTACGGCCGAAAGCGCCGAGAGTAGGGCAAACTGGGTGGCGGAAAACGACTTGTTGCACAAGGTCATCAGCAGCGCGACAAATGCCGCCGTTCCCATGCCGCCGCACAGGTTTTCAAAGAAAACGGCGGTGGCCATACTGATCATGTGCTTGTCGGTAATCGACAACATCCAGTACCCGGCGTTTGAAATACCCTGCAAGATACCGAAGATTAGCAGCGCCCGGAACAGCGTCAGCCGTTGCATCAACACACCGCCGTACAGCGCGCCGACGATAGTGGCAAAGAGGCCCAGCGTTTTGTTGACCACGCCGACTTCACCCGCATCAAACCCGACGCCACGGATCAGGAAGGTGGTTGTCAGGCTCATGGCGAATGCATCGCCAAGCTTATAAAGGACAATCAGCAGCAGAATAAGCCAGGCATTATTCCGGCCAAAGAAGTCACGCAGAGGTTCGGCTACCGCCTGTTCCAGGGAACGAGGCACGGGGATCACATCGCTCGGTTCTGGTGCGAACAGGGTGGCGATAATGCACGGGATAAGCAGGGCGGCCATCAGCCAGTACATGCCCTGCCAGCCGAGGTAACGGTCGGCAAGCCACAGCGCCAGCCCGCCTGAAACCAGCATGCCCAGACGATACCCCAGCACGCTGATAGCCGCGCCAGCACCGCGTTCCTCTGCGGGTAGAACGTCCGTTTTCCAGGCATCAAACACGATGTCCTGAGAGGCTGAACAGAATGCGATCACCACGGCCAGCGCCGCCATCCAGCGCAGCTGGGACGTTGGCTCAAGGAACCCCATAGCGGCAATTGCCAGCAACAGCAGAATTTGGGTCATCACCAGCCAGCCGCGCCGACGCCCCAGGAACGGAGGGGTGTAGCGGTCCATAACCGGTGACCACAAGAATTTGAAAACGTAAGCCTGCCCCACCAGAGAGAAGAAACCGATGGTTTTAAGATCGATGTTTTCTACGGTCATCCAGGCCTGAAGCGTGCCGGAGGTGAGCGCGAGCGGTAAACCGGAGGCGAAGCCGAGGATCAGCAGAATGGCTGATTTCGGTTGCTGGAAAATGCGTAAGTAGTGACTGGACATGAGTCTATAGCGCTGACCCGGCGAAGCGCCGGGTCAGGAAGCAGGATTAACGAGCGTTCTGCTTGATAAAGTCGTGGATGCTGGTGTCCTGAGCCATATCTGCGATGGTGTCGGTCAGCACGCTGTTAACAGCGTCAGCAATATTTTTGTTGGAGGCCTGGAAAGCTCCTTCAACGGAGTAGCTGGCGCGGTAGTTTTTGTTCATCTTGTTGCCGTTTTTCGCGGTAGCAATGATGGCGATATCCGCTTTGGTGGCGATGTTGTAACGCACGTTACCCTGGGAAACGTCTGCGTACAGGTTGTTCACGATGATCTGCAAATCAACAGCGCCGCTTGGGCCAACCATATAACCGCGCGCGGTCATTTGCTTCTCGAGCACTTCCTGCAACAGGAAGCGCAGGTCGCGTGAGGCGGTCAGCGTTACCTGCTGGTTGTCACGGGTCACTTTTGCCAGTGCCTGATCCTGACGCTGGTCAGCACCGTTAATGCTCACGGTCACGCCCATCAGACTAGGATCCTGCTGAGGCAGGGTGATTTTTGGTGAGACATCAATAGTTGTTGGCGGGGTAGCGCAGCCTGCCAACATAAAAAGTGCTACCAACGGAAAGAAGATTTTTTTTAACATTTTCAGGTTCTCAACGAATCGTAAGCATATAGAGAGAAAAATTGCCGCCATCATAACATCGCCAACGGCCAGGGGAAGTGGTCAACGCATGTAAATTCATCGCCTTGTCTGAAAACTGACCAGCTTACTGTTTTTCTCCGCCTGTGAATGACAAAACGTATGAGCCTCACAGTGAACTTCATTCGTTTGGCTGAGAAAATCAGACGAAAGCTAAATATTTGTTGTGTTGTTGTAATGGAACCGGTAAAAGCGGCTAACATTTAAAGGGATGGGTGACATCTTAGCGTTGTCGGAGGAGTAATTTCATGATGATACGTGAGCAAATAGAAGACAAATTAAGGGCAGCGTTCAACCCCGTTTTCCTCGAAGTCGTCGATGAAAGCTATCGTCACAACGTACCGGCAGGGTCTGAAAGTCATTTTAAAGTGGTGTTGGTAAGTGACCGCTTCGCTGGAGAGCGTTTTCTTAATCGACACCGTATGATCTACGGCACGTTAACCGAAGAACTTTCGGCAACGGTTCATGCACTGGCGCTTCATACTTACACCATCAAAGAATGGGAAGGCTTGCAGGATACGGTTTTTGCATCGCCACCTTGTCGTGGTGCAGGCACCATCGCCTGAAAAATCGTATTTGCAACCGCTGGAGTTTTTCCAGTATGTTGCTAGCAGATTACGTCAAAACGGCCTCCGGGCCGTTTTGTTTTGTCTGAGTTTTGAGCGTATGGTGCGTTTTTAAGGCTAAAAATAGCCTTAAAGTGTGAAAAAAGCCGCAGCAACATGCCCTAACCGTTCTCGACTCACCTAAGTGATGCCGCTATAATGCCGCGTCTTAATGAATGTCTTCGGGATGATTCTGGCGACAGGGAATGTGAATCTGCTAAATAGAGAGCATCCCGGTATTGCGAGACAGATTCAGAGTTGACCGAGCACTGTGATTTTTTTGAGGTAACAAGATGCAAGTTTCAGTTGAAACCACTCAAGGCCTTGGCCGCCGTGTAACGATTACTATCGCTGCTGACAGCATCGAAACTGCTGTGAAAAGCGAGCTGGTCAACGTATCCAAAAAAGTACGTATTGACGGCTTCCGTAAGGGTAAAGTACCGATGAATGTTGTTGCTCAGCGTTATGGCGCCTCCGTGCGTCAGGATGTGCTGGGTGACCTGATGAGCCGCAACTTTATCGATGCGATCATCAAAGAAAAAATCAATCCAGCTGGCGCGCCGAACTACGTTCCAGGCGAATACAAACTGGGCGAAGACTTCACCTACTCTGTAGAGTTCGAAGTGTACCCAGAAGTTGAGCTGAAAGGTCTGGAATCTATCGAAGTTGAAAAACCGATCGTTTCCGTTACCGACGAAGACGTAGACGGGATGCTGGACACCCTGCGCAAGCAGCAGGCGAACTGGAAAGATAAAGAAGGCGCTGTTGACGCGGAAGACCGTGTCACCATCGACTTCACTGGTTCTGTAGATGGTGAAGAGTTCGAAGGCGGTAAAGCGTCTGACTTCGTACTGGCAATGGGCCAGGGTCGTATGATCCCAGGCTTCGAAGACGGTATCAAAGGCCACAAAGCTGGCGAAGAGTTCACTATCGACGTGACCTTCCCGGAAGAATACCACGCTGAAAACCTGAAAGGTAAAGCAGCGAAGTTCGTTATCAACCTGAAAAAAGTTGAAGAGCGCGAACTGCCAGAACTGACTGAAGAATTCATCAAACGTTTCGGCGTTGAAGATGGTTCTGTAGCTGGTCTGCGTACCGAAGTACGTAAAAACATGGAACGCGAGCTGAACGGCGCTGTGCGTAACCGTGTGAAATCTCAGGCGATCGAAGGCCTGGTGAAAGCGAACGAAATCGACGTTCCAGCTGCACTGATTGACAACGAAATCGACGTTCTGCGCCGTCAGGCTGCTCAGCGTTTCGGTGGCAACCAGCAACAAGCGATGGAACTGCCGCGCGAACTGTTCGAAGAGCAAGCTAAACGCCGTGTGGTTGTTGGCCTGCTGCTGGGCGAAGTGATTCGTACCCACGAACTGAAAGCTGACGAAGAGCGTGTGAAAGGCCTGATCGAAGAGATGGCTTCTGCATACGAAGATCCGTCAGAAGTTGTTGAGTTCTACGGCAGCAACAAAGAACTGATGGACAACATGCGCAACGTAGCGCTGGAAGAGCAGGCTGTTGAAGCGGTACTGGCGAAAGCTAAAGTGTCCGAAAAAGCGACCTCTTTCAACGAACTGATGAACCAGCAGGCGTAATTTCGTCTCAACGGTTTAAAGTTTGAACAAAAAACCCGTTGCCTTCCGGCGACGGGTTTTTTTTATCGCACCAATAGCCCAGGAAGAGTGCTAAAACGCCCTTTCAGTGTTAGCGTAACAACAAAAGGTTGTTATGCTTGAAATAGGGCGATGCGAACCCCATAAGTATGTAATCACGATGAATGAGACTGGCTGATAATCCGTCCATAAGGTTACAATCAGTACAGCAGGTGTTTTCAATTTTGATCCAGGAGACGGAAATGTCATACAGTGGCGAACGAGACAACTTTGCACCCCATATGGCTCTGGTGCCAATGGTTATTGAACAGACCTCACGTGGTGAGCGTTCTTTTGATATCTATTCCCGTCTGCTCAAGGAACGCGTTATCTTTCTGACCGGCCAGGTGGAAGACCACATGGCTAACCTGATCGTGGCGCAGATGCTGTTTCTGGAAGCGGAAAACCCGGAAAAAGACATTTACCTGTATATCAACTCACCTGGTGGCGTGATCACGGCGGGTATGTCTATCTACGACACCATGCAATTCATCAAGCCGGATGTGAGCACCATCTGTATGGGACAGGCGGCATCAATGGGCGCCTTCCTGTTAACCGCAGGTGCGAAAGGTAAACGCTTCTGCCTGCCAAACTCCCGCGTGATGATTCACCAGCCGCTGGGCGGATATCAGGGCCAGGCGACGGATATCGAAATCCACGCCCGCGAAATTCTGAAAGTAAAAGCGCGCATGAATGAACTTATGGCGCAGCATACGGGTCAATCCCTTGAGCAGATCGAGCGCGATACCGAGCGCGATCGCTTCCTCTCTGCACCAGAGGCAGTTGAGTACGGCTTAGTCGACTCCGTATTGACCCATCGTAATTGATGCCCGCGACGCGAGTGTGCCGCTATACTAAGGTAGGGCGGCACGCTGCTTGATAGCAGCTTGCGTCTGAGAATGGCATTTGCGTCGTCATGTGCGGCACAAAGAACTTAAAAAGAGGTTTGGACTCATGACAGATAAACGCAAAGATGGTTCGGGCAAACTGCTGTACTGCTCTTTTTGCGGCAAAAGCCAGCATGAAGTGCGTAAACTGATTGCCGGGCCGTCCGTGTATATCTGCGACGAATGTGTCGACTTATGTAATGACATCATTCGCGAAGAGATTAAAGAAGTAGCACCTCACCGTGAGCGTAGCGCGTTGCCAACCCCGCATGAGATTCGTCATCACCTTGACGACTATGTCATCGGTCAGGAACAAGCTAAAAAAGTGCTGGCGGTGGCGGTTTATAACCACTACAAACGCCTGCGTAACGGCGATACCAGCAATGGCGTAGAACTGGGTAAAAGTAACATTCTGCTGATCGGCCCTACCGGGTCCGGTAAAACGCTGCTGGCTGAAACGCTGGCGCGACTGCTGGATGTTCCGTTCACGATGGCTGATGCCACCACGCTGACCGAAGCAGGTTACGTGGGTGAAGATGTTGAAAACATCATCCAGAAATTGTTGCAGAAGTGCGATTACGATGTTCAGAAAGCGCAGCGTGGGATCGTTTATATCGATGAGATCGATAAAATCTCCCGCAAGTCCGACAACCCATCCATTACGCGTGACGTATCGGGCGAAGGCGTGCAGCAGGCGCTGCTGAAGCTTATCGAAGGTACCGTTGCTGCTGTTCCACCGCAGGGTGGTCGTAAACATCCGCAGCAGGAATTCCTGCAAGTGGATACCTCCAAGATCCTGTTTATCTGTGGTGGTGCGTTTGCGGGTCTGGACAAAGTTATCTCACACCGCGTTGAAACTGGCTCAGGCATCGGTTTTGGCGCGACGGTGAAGTCGACGTCTGAAAAACCGAACGAAGGCGAACTGCTGTCGCAGGTTGAACCGGAAGATCTGATCAAATTTGGTCTGATCCCTGAGTTTATCGGCCGTCTGCCAGTTGTTGCAACGCTGAACGAACTGAGCGAAGACGCTCTGATTCAGATCCTGAAAGAACCGAAAAATGCACTGACTAAACAGTATCAGGCGTTGTTCAATCTGGAAGGCGTTGAGCTGGAGTTCCGTGACGAAGCGCTGGATGCCATTGCGAAAAAAGCAATGGTGCGTAAAACCGGTGCTCGTGGTCTGCGCTCCATCGTTGAAGCTGCGCTGCTCGATACCATGTACGATCTTCCCTCTATGGAAGACGTCGAAAAAGTGGTTATTGATGAGTCAGTCATTGGTGGTCAGACGAAGCCGCTGCTGATTTACGGTAAGCCTGAAGCACAGCAGGCATCTGGCGAATAATTCACCAAATCATACAAGCAGTTATTAAAAAAGGGGGGATTTTATCCCCCCTTTACTTTTTCCGTATTCATGGCGTTGAATGTGTGGGAAACATCCCCATATACTGCTTACATGTTAATGGTTGTGTGAAGCACAGTTACACAACCTGATTACCTGGCGGACACTAAACTAAGAGAGAGCTCTATGAATCCTGAGCGTTCTGAACGCATTGAAATCCCCGTATTGCCGTTGCGCGATGTGGTGGTTTATCCGCACATGGTCATACCCTTATTTGTAGGGCGGGAAAAATCTATCCGTTGCCTTGAAGCCGCCATGGATCATGATAAAAAAATCATGTTGGTTGCGCAGAAAGAAGCTTCAACGGATGAGCCGGGTGTAAACGATCTTTTCACCGTCGGGACCGTGGCCTCTATTTTACAAATGCTGAAACTGCCAGACGGCACCGTCAAAGTGCTGGTCGAAGGTTTGCAGCGTGCGCGTATTACCACTCTGTCTGACAATGGCGAACACTTCTCTGCAAAAGCAGAGTACCTCGATTCGCCACAGCTTGATGAACGTGAGCAGGAAGTGCTGGTGCGCACGGCCATTAGCCAGTTTGAAGGCTATATCAAGCTGAACAAGAAAATCCCACCAGAAGTGCTGACGTCGCTGAACAGCATTGACGATCCTGCACGTCTGGCGGATACCATCGCTGCTCACATGCCGCTGAAACTGGCAGATAAACAGTCTGTGCTGGAGATGTCCGACGTGAATGAACGTCTGGAATATCTGATGGCAATGATGGAATCCGAAATCGATCTGCTCCAGGTTGAGAAACGCATTCGCAACCGCGTGAAAAAGCAGATGGAGAAATCCCAGCGCGAGTACTATCTGAACGAGCAAATGAAGGCGATTCAGAAAGAGCTCGGCGAAATGGACGACGCTCCGGACGAAAACGAAGCGCTGAAGCGTAAGATCGACGCGGCAAAAATGCCGAAAGAGGCGAAAGAAAAAGCCGAAGCAGAACTGCAAAAGCTGAAAATGATGTCTCCGATGTCGGCTGAAGCGACCGTTGTTCGCGGCTACATTGAGTGGATGGTTCAGGTTCCGTGGAATGCCCGCAGCAAGGTCAAAAAAGACCTGCGTCAGGCTCAGGAAATCCTCGATACCGACCACTACGGCCTTGAGCGCGTCAAAGACCGTATCCTTGAGTATCTCGCGGTGCAGAGCCGTGTGAATAAGCTGAAGGGCCCAATCCTGTGCCTGGTCGGGCCTCCAGGGGTAGGTAAAACCTCTCTGGGTCAGTCTATTGCCAAAGCGACCGGGCGTAAGTACATCCGTATGGCACTTGGCGGCGTGCGTGATGAAGCTGAAATCCGCGGCCACCGTCGTACTTACATCGGTTCAATGCCGGGCAAACTGATTCAGAAGATGGCGAAAGTGGGGGTTAAAAACCCGCTGTTCCTGCTCGATGAAATCGACAAAATGTCGTCTGACATGCGTGGCGATCCTGCATCAGCACTGCTTGAAGTGCTGGATCCAGAGCAGAACGTCGCATTCAGCGATCACTATCTGGAAGTTGACTACGATCTGAGCGATGTGATGTTCGTAGCGACCTCTAACTCCATGAACATTCCGGCTCCATTGCTGGATCGTATGGAAGTGATCCGTCTGTCCGGTTACACCGAAGACGAAAAACTGAACATCGCCAAACGCCATCTGCTGTCTAAGCAGATTGAGCGTAACGCACTGAAAGATAGCGAGATCACGGTTGACGATAGTGCCATTATCAGCATTATTCGTTACTACACGCGTGAAGCGGGTGTCCGTAGTCTTGAGCGTGAAATCTCTAAACTGTGCCGTAAGGCGGTTAAACAGCTGCTGCTGGATAAGACCCTGAAGCACATCGAGATTAACGGCGACAACCTGCACGAATATCTGGGTGTTCAGCGTTTCGACTACGGTCGTGCGGACAGCGAGAACCGTGTAGGTCAGGTTACCGGTCTGGCATGGACGGAAGTGGGCGGCGATCTGCTGACCATCGAAACCGCCTGTGTTCCGGGCAAAGGTAAGCTGACGTACACCGGCTCCCTGGGTGAAGTGATGCAGGAGTCCATTCAGGCTGCGCTGACTGTGGTGCGCGCGCGCGCGGAAAAACTGGGTATCAACCCGGATTTCTACGAAAAACGCGATATCCACGTCCACGTACCTGAAGGTGCAACACCGAAAGATGGCCCAAGCGCCGGTATTGCCATGTGCACGGCATTGGTTTCGTGTCTGACCGGGAACCCGGTGCGTGCCGATGTGGCGATGACGGGCGAAATCACGCTGCGTGGTCAGGTTCTGCCAATTGGCGGTCTGAAAGAAAAACTTCTGGCTGCACACCGTGGTGGGATCAAAACCGTATTAATTCCGCACGAAAATAAGCGCGACCTGGAAGAGATTCCGGACAACGTTATTGCCGATTTGGACATCCATCCGGTGAAGCGTATTGAGGAAGTTCTGACTCTCGCATTGCAGAATGAACCCTCTGGAATGCAGGTTGTAACTGCAAAATAGTGACCTCGCGCAAAGAGCGTCAATAAAAACAAGGCTGGTAAGTCATTTCGGACTTGCCAGCCTTTTTTTGTATAGCTAATTTAGATTGCTGATTGGGCTAGCCATCAACAACGGGTGTTGTAAGGTCATGGCAGGCCTGATATAACTGCTGCGCGGTCGCGCTGTGAAGGATTCAGGTGCGATATAAATTATAAAGAGAGGAAGAGAACAGTGAATAAATCTCAACTGATTGACAAAATTGCTGCGGGTGCTGATATTTCTAAAGCTGCAGCTGGACGTGCGTTAGATGCTTTAATTGCTTCTGTTACTGAATCTCTGCAAGCTGGGGACGATGTTGCACTGGTAGGTTTCGGTACTTTTGCGGTTAAAGAGCGTGCTGCCCGTACTGGCCGTAACCCTCAGACCGGTAAAGAGATCACCATTGCTGCTGCTAAAGTGCCGGGCTTCCGTGCCGGTAAAGCGCTGAAAGACGCAGTAAACTGATTGCTTTCTTGTTTCAGGGAAGCTGAAAAGTACAAGGGCGCATCATTTGATGTGCCTTTTTTGTTTGTCCAGACCTGATTTGTTCGAGTTTATGCGAGTTGTGGGCTGACAATTGCCCCGGTTTCTTGTCACAATACGACTTTACGCGCGACGGTCAGGATTTTCCGTCAGCGTCAGGTAACCAGTCACCTACAGCGGAGTGTTGTTACACCATGATGGACAGCTTACGCACGGCTGCTAACAGTCTCGTGCTCAAGATTATTTTCGGTATCATTATCGTGTCGTTCATTTTGACCGGCGTGAGCAGTTACCTTATCGGCGCTGGCGCCAACTATGCCGCAAAAGTGAATGGCCAGGAAATCAGCCGTGGACAGTTCGAGAACGCTTTCGCGGGTGAACGTAACCGTATGCAGCAACAGCTGGGCGATCAGTTCTCAGAGCTGGCGGCAAATGAAGGTTACATGAAAACTCTGCGTCAGCAGACGCTGAACCGCCTGATTGACGAAGCGTTGCTTGACCAGTATGCCAGGAACCTGGGTCTGGGTATCAGCGACGAACAGGTGAAAAAAGCCATTTTATCTACCCAGGCATTTCAGTCTAACGGCAAATTCGATAACGCACGCTACAACAGCATCGTTAATCAGATGGGCATGACTGCTGACCAGTACGCCCAGGCGCTGCGCAATCAGCTGACAACTCAGCAGCTGATCAACGCCGTAGTGGGTACCGATTTTATGCTCAAAGGCGAAACTGACGAGCTGGCTGCACTGGTGTCTCAGCAGCGTGTTGTCCGTGAAGCAACGATTGATGTTGCTGCCCTGGCTGCGAAACAGCAGGTGAGCGATGACGAAGTTAACGCTTACTATGAGCAGAACAAGAACGCCTTCGTTGCGCCAGAACAATTCCGTGTAAGCTACATCAAACTGGATGCTGCTGCGTTGCAGGAAACGGCCTCTGACGCGGACATTCAGTCTTACTACGATCAGCATCAGGATCAGTTCACTCAGCCTCAGCGTAACCGTTACAGCGTGATTCAGACCAAAACTGAAGCTGATGCTAAAGCCGTGCTGGATGAGCTGAACAAAGGTGCTGATTTCGCGACAGTAGCCAAAGCAAAATCCACTGACATTATCTCCGCAAAAAATGGCGGTGATATGGGCTGGCTGGAAGACGCAACGACTCCGGATGAACTGAAAAACGCCGGCCTGAAAGAGAAAGGCCAGCTGTCTGGTGTTATCAAATCTTCCGTTGGCTTCCTGGTTGCACGTCTTGACGACATTGAAGCGGCGAAAACCAAACCACTGGCTGACGTTCGTGACGATATCGCCTCGAAAGTGAAACAGGAAAAAGCGCTGGATGCCTTCTATGCCTTGCAGCAGAAAGTGAGTGACGCTGCCAGCAATGACAACGAATCACTGGCGGGTGCAGAGCAGGCTGCCGGCGCGAAAGCGGTTGAGACGGGCTGGTTTGGTCACGACAACCTGCCGGAAGAGCTGAACTTTAAACCGGTTTCTGATGCCATCTTCAACGGTGGTCTGGTGGGCGAGAACGGCACACCGGGTAGCAACTCTGACATCATTACCGTAGACGGCGACCGTGCATTCGTTCTGCGTGTGACCGAGCACAAAGCAGAGGCGGTAAAACCGCTGGCAGAAGTGAAAGATCAGGTTGTCGCACAGGTTAAGCACAACAAAGCAGAGCAGCAGGCGAAACTGGATGCTGAGAAGATCCTTGCTGACCTGAAAGCAGGTAAAGATGATGCGCTGAAAGCGGCGGGTCTGAGCTTCGGTGAGGCGAAAACGCTGAGCCGCACGGGTCAGGATCCTGTCAGCCAGGCGGCATTTGGTCTTAGCCTGCCTGCGAAAGATAAGCCAAGTTTCGGCACAACCTCCGACATGCAGGGTAACATTGTTCTGCTGGCGCTGGATGAAGTGAAAGCAGGCACCATGCCAGAAGCGCAGAAGAAAGCGATGGTTCAGGGCATTACGCAAAACAATGCCCAGATCGCATTCGAAGCAATGATGAGCAACCTGCGTAAAGAAGCCAAAATCAAGCTGGGTGACATCATTACTCAGCAGCAATAATTACGTATCTGCTCGCAGATTTTCGTAACGTACTGCAATATCTAAAGGCCGCTTTCGCGGCCTTTTCCATTTTTGCAATCTGCTGTTTGTACCTGTTTTGCGGCGCGGCTATCGTGATGTGGCTGTCAACAAACAAGGAGATAACAGCATGAAACGTGGAATCAAAGCGCTCTTCATTACTCTGGCGCTTGCCAGTGGTGGGATTGTACAGGTGGCAAATGCTGCCACGGCAGTTGATAAAACACCGGCTGTGCAGACTAAAGCCGAGTCATCGGTAAATGGGCAGACGGCTTCTCCATCAAAAGCAGTGCCTGGCGCCAAAAGCGTAAATGATGACGGTACGCGAGTCAGTATCAACTCAGCGACTGCGGAAGATCTCGCCCGCGCAATGAACGGTGTCGGGCTGAAAAAAGCGCAGGCTATCGTCAGCTACCGTGAAGAGTATGGTCCTTTTAAAACCATCGACGATCTTAAGCAAGTTCCGGGCATGGGCAGTTCACTGGTTGAGCGCAATCTCTCACACCTGACGTTGTAATCACGCAATTACTTGCACAGCGGCAAAAATTTGCCAGGATAAAGAGGTCATACCAGTTATGACCTCTAATCCTATAACAACAGTAAAGGCTATTGCGCTATGCAGACAAAAATCAAAGTCCGCGGGTATCACCTCGATGTGTACCAGCATGTGAATAATGCCCGCTATCTCGAATTTCTTGAAGAGGCTCGCTGGGACGGGCTGGAAAACAGCGAAAGCTTTCAGTGGCTGACCGCGCATAACATCGCATTCGTGGTCGTCAACATTAATATCAACTACCGTCGTCCGGCTGTGCTGGGAGATGTCCTTACCGTCACCAGCCAGGTTCAGCAGCTAAACGGGAAAAGTGGTGTGTTAAGCCAGGTGGTAACACTTGATCCTGAAGGGCAGGTGGTTGCCGATGCGCTGATCACCTTTGTCTGTATTGATCTTAAAACCCAGAAAGCGCTGCCGCTGGAAGGTGAACTGCGTGAAAAACTGGAGTTGATGATCGTGTAGGAGATGTTCAGGAGTCACCCGTGCTGCCGGCGTAAAACTGTTCGACAGCACGGCGAAGTAACTTATTTCAGCCCGGTCTTTTTCTGCAAGGCTGCCATCACGCCAGCTTTATCAGCCAGATAATGGTTGAGCCCATTCGCACGCAGATTACAGGCCGCGCACTGGCCGCAACCGTCGCCCTTAATGCCGTTGTAGCAGGTGAGGGTTTCGCTGCGGACCATATCCAGTTTGCCCCAGTAGTCGGCCAGCGCCCAGGTCTCTGCTTTATCGAGCCACATCAGCGGCGTTTCAAAGCGGATATCTTTCGCCATCCCCAGATTTACCGCGTGATTGAGCGCTTTAACAAACTCATCGCGGCAGTCCGGGTAGCCGGAGAAGTCGGTTTCACAGACGCCGGTGATCACGGCTTCGGCTTTCACCTGATAGGCGTAAATCGCAGTCAGGGTCAGGAACAGGATGTTACGGCCTGGTACGAAGGTATTCGGAATGCCGCTGGCATCAGGTTCGTAGTCAGGAACAGGAATACTGTCGCGGGTGAGGCTACTGACGGCCAGTTCATTCAGCAGCGTAACGTCCAGTACCTTGTGCGCACGCGCGCCCAGTTTCAACGCCAGTTCGCGGGCAACGTCGATTTCAGCACGATGACGCTGGCCATAATCGAAAGTTACACAGTGAACTTCATCATACTGATGAAGGGCCTGAACCAGGCAGGTAGTGGAATCTTGTCCTCCGCTGAACACGACGACGGCACGTTTCATAAATTATCTCGACAGTGACGGTAAAGCGTCATGTTACCGCCTGACCACGACGGCGACCAGCTTCTTCACGATTTCGGTGCTGGCAACCAGGCCTGCGTGAAATCAAACCAGCCACGGGTATTCAGTTGGATACCGTTCACACCCGGAGGGGCGCTGATTTGATACTGGTAGTTGAACAAGGGCGTCAGCACTGCGCTCTCCATTAATCCAGTGAATATAGTTTTAAGACCGATATGCCGTGCTTGCTCATCGGCCTGGGTCTGAACCGCATCCAGTGTAGCCTGCAAATGGGCAAACTGAGGGGCGCTCAGCAGATGCGGCCAGAGCGCATCGCAGCGTAGCCACTGCTCAAGGGTATATTCCGGTGCTTCGCCGATTAATCTGTCACCCATCATGATGTCCGCATCTGCAAGCCTCAGACAGCCATCCCACGTTTTCGCGTCGTGGAATATCACCGTAAGGTCACATCCTTGCTGCGCAAGATATTGTTTTAACTGGCTCGCCATCGTGTGTAGCTCGACGGGCAGATGGTAAATCAGGGTCAGCGTTTTCGGCAGTTGAACATCCCTGAGCACCGGCCACTGCGGAATACTCCATCCGGGGAGCATTTCCTGCGTTGGGGTAATCAGCCCCTCGTTCAGCGGTAGCGTATGCAAGAGTTCAGTGAGGTGGATGATATTGATCAGCCGTCTTGCCTGCATTTCGTTTAATCGTGGGCTCTGTTTCAGGGTGAGATAGCAAAAGCCCAGGCTGGTGCTATTACTCACCAGACGCAGGCTGGCCAGTTCGTCGGGCTCCCCAATGGCGATTTGCACGGGATGACGGCAGCTTGTACCCAGCCCATAGTCAAAGAGTGTCGGTGTTATCCAGAACTCAATCGCTTTTAACAGGGGATGGCTCAGGTGATATTGCTCGTGACTCTCCAGGCGAACCAGATCGGGATCATACACGGTCAGACGGAACGGCCCGCTGCCCGTCATGGCCTGTTCAGGATGCGCCAGGCGGCTGCAATACGTCGCCAGCCGGTGCGCAAGCCAGTAATCCGGCTGATGCAAAATAAAGGTCAGGCACTGGGGATGCGTCACGTCGATGCGCGAGACACTCTGGAACAGTTTACGCAGGGCCGGTAAGGCCAGCAGTGCTGTCAGACTTTGCTGTAGCTGCACCGTTTCGACTTTATCGCCGTTGTGCCAGTGCAGCGTGGAGCGGATGTAAAAATCCCAGCGTAGCCCATCGGCTGATACCTCCCAGTGGTGAGCAAGATCGCCCGTGGGTTCGCTGCTGGTGCCGTTAAAACGCGTCAGCCCGGAGAACACTTGCCCTGCCAGGTGCTGCTCTGCTCGCCCGGGTAAAAAGCCCGGGACAAGTGGATCCAGGGAACGGTAATAGGGGATCCGCAGCGTCGGGGTGTCATTTTGCCAAAGCCCTCCCAGATAAGGGTGGAGCAGCGCGCGCAAATCTTCCGGCGCAAGCTGCGCCAGCTCCAGCGCGTTATGCTGGTGCCCGCTTTTGAGTGCCTCTTCCATCATCTCATTACGCAGCGATTCCGGCGTGACATGAAACGTGAGAGTGCCGCGCTTACCGCGCCCGGACTGGGCCTGCCAGCTTAACCAGCCAGCCTCCTGTGCCTGGCGCAAGAGTGTGCGCACATGCCGCTCACTGCAAAAACAGCGGCTGGCGAGCTCAGTAATGGTGACCTGCTGCGGCGCACCTGCTGAAGGTTGCCACAGGCGTTGATACTGGTTGAGGCGATTAAGCTGGCGCATGATAAACCCGGAACAATAATTTCCATCTATTCACTATTACTTCCGTATATCTCAGGCAATACTGATGCACAAGTTAAACGCATCACATTTTCGGGAGTAATCATGGCCAGGCTCGCTGCATTTGATATGGACGGCACTCTGTTAATGCCGGATCACCGTTTAGGCGATAAAACCCTGAATACCCTGAAGCGCCTGCATGAGCATGATATTACCCTGACTTTTGCCACGGGCCGCCATGTGCTGGAAATGCGCCATCTGCTCGGGGCTTTTTCGCTGGATGCGTTTCTGATAACCGGCAACGGGACGCGAATTCACTCCGTTGAAGGGGATGTATTGCATCGTCAGGATCTCAGCCCGGAAGTGGCGGATATTGTGCTGCACAGTACCTGGGATACCCAGGCCAGCGTGCATGTCTTTAATGACGAAGGGTGGTTTACCGGGCGAGAAATACCGGAAATGCTGCACGCACATGTCTATAGCGGTTTTAAATATCAGTTAATCGATCTCCGCCGTATTCCCGCGCACTCGGTGACGAAAATCTGTTTCTGCGGCGATCATGACGATCTGTGCCGTCTGCGCATTCAGCTTAATGAGGCATTAGGCGACCGTGCACATTTGACGTTCTCAGCGGTTGATTGCCTGGAGGTGCTGCCAGTGGGCTGCAATAAAGGTTCCGCGCTGGCGGTACTGAGCAACCATCTGGGCTTCACGATGCAGGATTGTATGGCGTTTGGCGACGCCATGAACGACCGCGAGATGCTGGGAAGCGTCGGCCGCGGTCTGATTATGGGGAATGCGATGCCGCAGCTTAAAGCGGAGCTACCTCATCTGCCCGTTATTGGACACTGCCGTAACGAAGCCGTGTCCCACTTTTTGACTCATTGGCTGGACAAAAACAACCTCCCATATTCCCCCGAATAGTGAGACCCTTCCAGCAAGCCAGACTTCGGTCTGGCTTTTTTTATTTCAGCAGCTGCGCGATTTGCGCCTTTCAGGGTTCAATATCACCGATATTCGCCTGCACCCACTCTGCGTTGTAATAGGTATCAAGATAACGCTCGCCGCTGTCGCACAGCAGCGTAACGATAGAGCCGGTGCGACCTTCATCGCGCATCCGCACGGCCAGTTGCAACGCGCCCCACATGTTTGTGCCCGTAGAGGCACCCACTTTGCGGCCGAGCTGTGTTTCCAGCCAGTGCGCTGTCGCAACGCTTGCTGCATCTGGTACGCGCAGCATTTCGTCGACGACATCAGGAATAAACGAGGGCTCAACGCGCGGGCGGCCAATACCTTCAATTTTACTTCCCACCGGGCTACGCAGTGCGGCATCGCGGGTTTGCCAGTAGTCGAGAAATACGGAGTTCTGCGGGTCAACCACCATCAACTGTGTGTCGTAACCCTGGCAGCGGATGTAGCGGCCAATGGTGGCCGACGTGCCGCCCGTGCCTGCGCTCATCACAATGTATGAAGGAACGGGATGAGGTTCGTGCGTCATCTGGCGGAAGATACTGTCCGCGATGTTGTTATTCCCGCGCCAGTCCGTTGCCCGCTCGGCAAAAGTGAACTGATCCATATAGTGACCATTCAGCTCGCGAGCCAGCATTTCAGAAGCGGCGTAAATTTCGCAGGCGCTTTCCACAAAGTGGCAACGCCCGCCGTAAAACTCAATTTGCTCAATTTTGCGTTTGGCCGTGCAGTAGGGCATGACGGCGATAAACGGCAGGCCTAACAGCCGGGCAAAATAGGCTTCGGATACCGCGGTGGAGCCTGATGACGATTCAATGATCGTGGTGCCTTCTTTAATCCAGCCGTTACACAGACCGTATAAGAATAGCGAGCGGGCCAGACGATGTTTCAGGCTACCGGTAGGATGAGTGCTTTCATCTTTCAGGTAGAGCTGAATGCCCGCAAATCCAGGCAGAGCGAGGCGGATTAAATGGGTATCTGCCGAGCGCTGATAGTCGGCATTTATTTCGCTGATGGCATGTTTGACCCAGGTGCTATTCATCGTATGTATCCGTTTGTCATTTTGTGCCCAGCATAGCGAAAAGCACAGAAAAAATTGTTGCTATCTGACCTTTAAAATAGAATGAAGGGAGAAAAATTTTCTCTGCGAGGTGGGTATGCTAGATAAAATTGACCGCAAGCTTCTTTCATTGTTGCAAAGCGACTGCACCCTCTCTTTGCAGGCGCTGGCAGATGCCGTTAATCTGACCACCACACCGTGCTGGAAGCGCCTCAAAAAGCTGGAAGATGACGGCATTTTGCTGGGGCGTGTTGCACTTTTAGATCCCGAAAAATTGGGGCTTGGACTGACCGCATTTGTCCTGATAAAAACGCAGCATCACAGCAGCGACTGGTATTGCCGCTTTGTCACTCAGGTCTCTGAAATGCCGGAGGTTCTCGGGTTCTGGCGCATGGCAGGGGAATATGACTATCTGATGCGCGTCCAGGTGGCCGATATGAAGCGTTACGATGATTTTTATAAGCGACTGGTCAACAGTGTACCGGGCTTGTCGGACGTCACATCGAGCTTTGCTATGGAACAAATAAAATACACCACAGCATTACCTATTGAATAACTTCGTAAAATACCTTCAGGAAAATACCGCGTGCGATTATTTGCCCAACTAAGCTGGTACTTTCGTCGGGAGTGGCAACGCTATCTCGGCGCAGTCTGCCTGCTTATTATCATTGCCATTCTGCAACTGATCCCGCCCAAAGTGGTGGGATATGTGGTGGATGGCGTCACCGAACAGCATTACACCACCGCACGGGTGTTGATGTGGATTGGCACGCTGGTGCTGACAGCGGTGATTGTCTACCTGCTGCGCTACGTCTGGCGCGTCCTGTTATTCGGGGCGTCTTATCAGCTCGCCGTTGAGCTGCGCGAAGACTTTTACCGCCAGCTGAGTCGCCAGCATCCCGAGTTTTACCTGCGTCACCGCACCGGGGATTTAATCGCCCGCGCCACCAACGACGTTGACCGCGTGGTGTTTGCCGCCGGGGAAGGGGTGTTAACCCTGGTGGACTCTCTGGTGATGGGGTGCGCGGTACTGATTGTGATGTCGACACAAATCAGCTGGCAGCTGACGCTGCTGGCCCTGCTGCCAATGCCGCTGATGGCGCTGGCGATCAATCGCTACGGCGAAAAGCTGCATGAGCGTTTCAAACTGGCGCAGGCGGCGTTTTCATCACTCAACGACCGCACCCAGGAGAGCATGACCAGTATCCGCATGATCAAAGCCTTTGGTCTGGAAGACAGACAGTCCGCGCTGTTTGCTGCCGATGCGGCGGATACCGGAGCGAAAAACATGCGGGTGGCGCGGATCGACGCGCGTTTTGACCCGACGATTTATATCGCTATCGGTATGGCGAACCTGCTGGCTATCGGCGGCGGTAGCTGGATGGTGGTACACGACATGATGACGCTTGGCCAGTTAACCAGTTTCGCGATGTATCTGGGGCTGATGATTTGGCCAATGCTGGCACTGGCCTGGATGTTTAACATTGTTGAGCGAGGCAGCGCTGCCTACAGCCGTATTCGTGCCATGCTGGCCGAAGCGCCAGTGGTTAACGACGGCAGTGAAACGGTGCCGGAAGGGCGCGGGATAATGAAAGCGGATATCGGTTCGTTTGCCTACCCGCAAACGGAACATCCGGTGCTTGAAAACGTCAATTTCACGCTGCAACCGGGCCAGATGTTGGGCGTTTGCGGCCCGACGGGTTCCGGCAAAAGCACTCTGCTTTCGCTTATCCAGCGTCACTTTGATGTGACTCAGGGCGATATTCGTTTCCACAATGTCCCGCTGACACGCCTGCTGCTGGACGACTGGCGCAGCCGCCTGGCAGTAGTCAGCCAGACGCCATTTTTATTCTCTGACACCGTCGCGAATAACATTGCTCTCGGCCACCCCACGGCGACGCAGGAAGAGATTGAACATGTCGCGCGTCTTGCCAGCGTTCATGACGATATTTTGCGTCTGCCGCAGGGTTATGACACCGAAGTGGGCGAACGTGGCGTAATGCTGTCCGGTGGGCAAAAACAGCGTATTTCGATTGCCCGCGCGCTGCTGCTGAACGCTGAAATCCTGATCCTGGATGATGCGCTTTCGGCGGTGGATGGCCGTACTGAACATCAGATCCTGCACAACCTGCGCCAGTGGGGCGAAGGGCGTACGGTGATCATTAGCGCGCACCGCTTGTCGGCGCTGACCGAAGCCAGTGAAATTCTGGTAATGCAACACGGGCACATCGCCCAGCGCGGGCAACACGACCAGCTGACAGAACAACCCGGTTGGTATCGCGATATGTATCGTTATCAGCAGCTTGAAGCTGCGCTGGATGATGCTCCGGAGCAGGATGAGGAGACCACCAATGCGTAAGCTGGGAACGATGTGGCCAACGTTAAAACGACTGCTTTCCTATGGTTCGCCGTGGCGCAAACCGCTGTCGATTGCCGTGCTTCTGTTGTGGATCGCGGCGATTGCTGAAGTGAGCGGCCCGCTGCTCATCAGTTATTTTATCGATAACATGGTGGCGAAACACTATCTGCCGCTGGGGCTGGTGGCGGGATTAGGCGTTGCCTACGTTGGGCTACAGCTGACGGCTGCCGGGCTGCACTATGCGCAGTCGTTGCTGTTTAACCGCGCGGCCGTCGGCGTCGTGCAGCAGTTACGCACGGACGTGATGGATGCGGCGCTGCGCCAGCCGCTGAGCGAATTCGATACTCAGCCTGTCGGGCAAGTTATCTCGCGGGTGACCAACGATACGGAAGTTATCCGGGATCTGTATGTCACCGTCGTGGCGACGGTATTACGCAGTGCGGCGTTGATTGGCGCAATGCTGGTGGCGATGTTTAGCCTCGACTGGCGCATGGCGCTGGTGGCGATCACCATCTTCCCGGCAGTGCTGATTGTGATGGTTATCTATCAACGCTACAGCACGCCGATTGTTCGTCGCGTGCGTGCGTATCTGGCCGATATCAATGATGGCTTCAACGAAGTGATCAACGGCATGAGCGTCATCCAGCAGTTCCGCCAGCAGGCACGTTTTGGCGAGCGAATGGGGGAGGCCAGTCGTTCACACTACATGGCGCGAATGCAGACGCTGCGCCTGGATGGTTTCCTGTTACGTCCTTTGCTGAGTCTTTTCTCTGCGCTGGTGCTCTGCGGCTTGCTGATGCTGTTTGGTCTGACGTCAGGCGGCACTATTGAAGTGGGCGTGTTGTATGCCTTTATTAGTTATCTTGGGCGTCTCAATGAACCGCTGATTGAGCTCACCACGCAGCAATCCATGCTGCAACAGGCCGTGGTTGCGGGAGAGCGCGTCTTTGAGCTTATGGACCGGCCGCGTCAGACCTACGGTGATGATGACCGTAGTCTGCAAAGCGGTGCTATTACCTTTGATAATGTCTCATTTGCTTATCGTGATGACCGGCTTGTCCTCCAGGACGTTAGCCTTGATGTGCCGTCACGCGGCTTTGTGGCGCTGGTGGGCCATACCGGTAGCGGTAAGAGCACCCTCGCCAGTTTGCTGATGGGTTACTACCCGCTGACAAAAGGGGAGATCCGCCTGGACGGGCGTCCACTGTCTTCCCTGAGCCACAATGTGCTGCGTAAAGGGGTGGCAATGGTGCAGCAAGACCCGGTGGTACTGGCGGATACCTTCTACGCCAACGTCACGCTGGGTAGGCCTTATACGCATGAGCAGGTCTGGGCGGTGCTGGAAACCGTGCAGCTGGCAGAGCTGGCACGCGGTCTGCCCGAGGGTATCGACACCCGACTGGGCGAGCAGGGGAACAATCTCTCGGTTGGGCAAAAACAGCTGCTGGCGCTGGCGCGGGTACTGATTGAAACGCCGCAAGTGCTCATTCTTGATGAGGCAACCGCCAGTATCGACTCCGGTACGGAGCAGGCTATCCAGCAGGCGCTGGCAGCCGTGCGCGATCATACAACGCTTGTCGTCATCGCCCACCGCCTGTCAACGATTGTTGATGCCGATACTATTCTGGTGCTGCATCGCGGCCAGGCCGTTGAGCGCGGGACGCATCGCCAGCTGTTAGAGGCGAAAGGGCGTTACTGGCAGATGTACCAGTTGCAGCTGGCGGGTGAAGAGCTGGCTGCCAGTGCGCGCGAAGAGGAGTCGCTCAGCGCCTGATGCACCAAAATCAGGCAAGGCGCTAACACTCACAACTGTTGGTGCAAAACTGAAACGCATCATGCACTGTCATGGTGCGTTTTTTTTCGCCACTCCATCACTGAATGCCCTGCCGTGCTCATTGCGCCGCTTTTTCCCCCTTTTTTCAATTCTGGCACACCCCTTGCAATATCTCCTGCGTGTTAGCTGCGGCCATTACCGAATTCTGACTGGAGGGGATTTATGAAGCTGGTTACGGTTGTAATCAAACCATTCAAACTTGAAGACGTTCGTGAAGCATTGTCTTCCATGGGTATTCAGGGACTGACTGTCACCGAAGTGAAAGGCTTTGGTCGTCAGAAAGGTCATGCCGAGCTTTATCGTGGGGCGGAATACAGCGTTAACTTCCTGCCTAAAGTGAAGATTGATGTCGCAATCGCTGACGATCAGCTTGATGAAGTGATTGATGTCATTAGCAAAGCGGCCTACACCGGCAAAATTGGCGACGGCAAAATTTTCGTTGCCGAGTTGCAGCGCGTGATTCGTATCCGTACGGGCGAATCCGACGAAGCGGCATTGTAAGTAACTCCTGGCACACAGTGATAGGGATCGAGAAAATGAAGATAGCAACAATCAAAACGGGTCTGGGTTCGCTGGCACTGCTGCCAGGCCTGGCAATGGCTGCCCCTGCGGTGGCAGACAAAGCCGATAACGCCTTTATGATGATCTGCACCGCGCTGGTGCTGTTCATGACTATCCCGGGCATTGCGCTGTTCTACGGCGGCCTGATCCGCGGTAAAAACGTCCTCTCCATGCTGACGCAGGTTGCCGTGACGTTCGCACTGGTGTGCGTGCTGTGGGTGGTCTACGGTTACTCGCTGGCCTTCGGCGAAGGCAATGCCTTCTTCGGCAACCTCAACTGGGCGATGCTGAAAAATATCGAACTGACCGCGCTGATGGGCAGCTTCTATCAGTACATCCACGTTGCCTTCCAGGGGTCGTTCGCCTGTATCACTGTGGGGCTGATTGTTGGTGCACTGGCTGAGCGTATTCGCTTCTCTGCGGTGCTGATCTTTGTGGTGGTCTGGTTGACGCTCTCCTACGTGCCGATTGCGCATATGGTGTGGGGCGGTGGTCTGCTGGCGACGCACGGTGCGCTGGACTTCGCGGGCGGTACTGTTGTGCACATTAACGCTGCGGTAGCAGGCCTGGTTGGTGCATACCTGATTGGCAAACGTGTGGGCTTTGGCAAAGAAGCCTTCAAACCACACAACCTGCCAATGGTGTTTACCGGTACGGCTATCCTCTACTTTGGCTGGTTCGGTTTCAACGCCGGTTCAGCAAGTGCTGCGAACGAAATCGCTGCGCTGGCCTTCGTGAATACCGTGATTGCAACGGCGGGCGCTATCCTCTCCTGGGTATTTGGCGAGTGGGCTGTTCGCGGTAAACCTTCTCTGCTGGGTGCATGTTCTGGTGCGATCGCCGGTCTGGTTGGTATCACCCCTGCGTGTGGCTATGTAGGTGTAGGCGGCGCGCTGCTTATCGGTCTGGTTGCGGGGCTGGCTGGCCTGTGGGGTGTGACTGCGCTGAAACGTGTTCTGCGCGTTGATGACCCTTGCGATGTGTTCGGCGTGCACGGCGTGTGCGGCATCATCGGTTGTATCATGACCGGTATCTTCGCGGCGAAATCACTGGGTGGAGTGGGTTACGCAGAAGGCGTCACCATGGTTCACCAGGTGCTGGTACAGCTGGAAAGTATCGCCATCACCGTTGTCTGGTCTGCCGTTGTGGCCTTTATCGGCTATAAACTGGCTGACATGACCGTCGGTCTGCGTGTTCCGGAAGAGCAGGAACGCGAAGGTCTGGACGTCAACAGCCACGGCGAGAATGCGTATAACGCCTGATAAACAGCAAAACGGCAACCTCAGGTTGCCGTTTTTTGTGTTTGTCCCCTCTCCTGGTGGGAGAGAATCAGGGTGAGGGCATCAGGCCGCACAAAATTACCCCCGATTACGCATTACCCCTTCCTGCACCGTCGATGCCACCAGAATGCCATCCTGAGTATAAAACTCGCCGCGTACAAACCCGCGAGCGCTGGATGCCGACGTACTTTCCACGCTGTAGAGTAACCAGTCATTCATATCGAACGGGCGGTGGAACCACATGGAGTGGTCTATCGTCGCAACCTGCATCCCTTTTTCCAGGAACCCAACGCCGTGTGGTTGTAGGGCAACCGGCAGGAAGTTGAAGTCTGATGCGTAACCCAGCAGATACTGATGGACGCGGAAATCCTCCGGCACAGTGCCGTTGGCGCGGATCCACACCTGACGCTTTGGCTCAGCAACATGGCCTTTCATCGGGTTATGGAATTCGACCGGGCGGATTTCCAGCGGCTTATCGCACAGGAATTTCTCTTTCACCTGCGGCGGCAGCAGGTGCGCCAGCGCACGCGCGATATCGGTTTCTGATTTAAGCTCCTCCGGCGATGGGGATGGCGGCATCACTTTCTGATGCTCATAACCCGGTTCCGGCGCCTGGAAAGAGGCCGTCATATAAAAGATAGGTTTGCCATTCTGAATGGCGGCCACGCGTCGGGCACTAAAACTGTTGCCGTCACGCAGCACTTCAACGTCATAAACAATCGGTTTGGCGCTGTCGCCAGGGCGTAAGAAGTAGCTGTGGAAAGAGTGCACCAGACGGTCTGCCGGGACGGTCTCTTTAGCGGCATATAATGCCTGTCCAACGACTTGTCCGCCGAAGACCTGGCGTAAGCCCAAATCTTCGCTCTGTCCGCGAAAGAGTCCTTCCTCAATTTTTTCCAGGTTCAGTAATGTCAGCAGATTGTTCAGTGCCTGACTCATAGTTGTCCTCAATAAAACGCCGTGGCGAAAGATAAGCAGAGTATAACGCAGATTTGAAAGTGGTCCGATGGGTAGAATAATCTGAATATCGGGCTGAAATCAGGCATTAATCAGTGATTTGTGCCACACTTGTTACGTTATCTAAATGTTAACGACATCGGGTGGGATCGATCCCGCTGGTGCATTGATGATAAGGAGACTTCAATGAAACTCGTGCACATAGTAAGTGGTTTAGCGGTAGCGGTGGCATTGACGGCCTGCGCAGGTAAGCACGCCAATACCCAGGCGCCAGCGCCGGATCCAAATACTGTTGACACGCTTTCGCAGCAGACCTCTCAGCAGCCTAACGTTTCTGGTACGGTATGGATCCGTCAGAAAGTGGCTTTACCGCCAGACGCTGTGTTAACGGTCACCCTGTCGGATGCCTCCCTGGCTGATGCACCTGCCAAAGTGTTGTCGCAAAGAGCGGTGCGTACCATCGGTAAACAGGCTCCGTTCAGCTTTGTGTTGCCGTACAACCCGGCTGAAATCCAGCCTAATGCGCGTATATTGCTGAGTGCAGCAGTCACCGTTAACGGTAAACTGATGTTTATCACTGATACGGTTCAGGAAGTGATTAACCACGGTGGGACAAAAGCCGATCTGAATCTGGTTGCAGTACAGCAGACAGAAGTTCCTGTTTCAGCGCAGCCGCCAGTTGCCGCTGAGCCACCTGCCTCAATCCAGCAGTAATGACCTATGCCCTCTTCCCGGTGAAGAGGGCAGTTTTCTAGTACACCCAACGATATTTCTGTAAATCGATTTTCCCGCCCCCCGACACCTGTACGCCTTCAGAGAGCAATGCCTGACGCTGGCGCTGTAAATCCGGGCCTGTCAGTGAGATGGTCCCGTGACGATTAACCACCCGATGCCAGGGGAGGGTGCTGCCTTCCGGTAACCGTTTCAATACGCCTCCGACCTGACGTGCCGCGCGGGGTGAGCCTGCCAGTCGGGCGACATCTCCGTAAGTGGTTACGTAGCCTTCGGGAATTGAGGCGACAATCTGCCAGACTCTGACAGGGAATGAGTCAGGTAACGGTTCGGGAATCGAATCGAAAGCGTCCATTGTGTTTACCAGACAAGAAAAACCACAGGATAAGCGACCTCTGGTAGATTGTGAAGGCGCAATAACCCTGCTCAGGAGGGCTGCTGGACGGTGAATTCCAGTGCCAGGCCGATCACTTTTGTGCTGCTGGCCGCGGGCTGTTCACGCATTGCCACCAGGCTTTCCAGAAACTTCAGTTTCCTTGCCTGGGTATTGATGATGAGTTTGGCACGCAGGTCGGGCAGGGCCTGCGAGCAGATTGGATAAATCACCCGCCCGGAAACGGCGACAGGAATTCTGCGCAGATTGACGTAACGCACCACACCGACGGTGGAATAGAGCACGGCAACAGGCGTGACAAAAAGCATTGGCTGTTCACTGATGGTCACGAAATCCAGCAGCAGTTCAGGACGCAGGTAATTCAGCCCCTTGTGGTGAAGGGTTACGCCATCGATGGCCGGCATAGCGAGCGTCAGTGTCTGGGGTAATGTGCTAATCATGGATGTGCCCTGCATGAATGAAACGCATTCGAACAGTGTGGCATAGGCGTGCTAATTTACTGCGAAGAGACTCGCAATCTGTACTTATCTGGCTGTTACCTGCCTTAAGTTGCATCACGGTTGTGCAATAAACCGTCATCCGAATGCCAGCGGCTTGCAATTGCCGGACAGCACAGGGATAATGCGCCAGCGCGTTGGTTAACAACGCTC
Source organism: Enterobacter soli ATCC BAA-2102 (assembly GCF_001654845.1). Taxonomy (GTDB): domain Bacteria; phylum Pseudomonadota; class Gammaproteobacteria; order Enterobacterales; family Enterobacteriaceae; genus Enterobacter; species Enterobacter soli. The sequence goes on from NZ_LXES01000030.1 coordinate 60,021, forward strand.
TCAATGGGGGCTCTGTTGGTTCTCCCGCAACGCTACTCTGTTCACCAGGTCAGGTCCGGAAGGAAGCAGCCAGAGCAGACGACGTGTGTGCCGGGATGTAGCTGGCAGGGCCCCCACCCATTTCTGCTCTCCTCAGATTTCACCGACCTCTTTCGTATCCCAAACCTTGTGCTTGTTGCCTAATTCCACAGGAATTAAAAGTATTTAATTCAATATGTAATATATCATTCATCCAACTGAAATATTATTGTCATAAACATGTAATAATAGACTGCCATTTTATATTCGGATGTCTTTTTTCTGTCATAAGTAAAAAATATAAATCTGGATTACATTGTTAACTTCGTGTATTAAATAAAGAACTTATTCCGAAGGGAAGTGACAATCATGGCTACTGCGGTATTAAACGTTAAGATTGATGAAGCGCTAAAAGAAAGACTTCGCCACTACGCAGAAGTAAATAATGAGAATTTAAGCGTGACCACAGAGAAACTGCTACAGCTGGCATTTGAAGCGGTAGAAGAGGTGGGAGTATCGGAAGAGGATATTGATAATCAGCATACGGAAGAAGAGAGTGTAACTCCTTTTACTCCTAAAGAAATCAAGGCTCTACGTAAACTTCTGAAGAAGAGAAAATGAAACAACAACTGTCAACTGCCAATGACTACAAAGAGGCCTGCGATTTGTTGCGTTCAGGCTATGTGAAGCATGTACGTCTTGGCTGGAATGTAGGTAGTGATGAGTTCTTTCGGATTGCGTCTGACTGGTGTGATACTGGCGCAAAAATAAAGAAAGAAGGAGAAAACTTCGTTATTTCTCTTAAGGGTTTCCCTATTCCTCCTCAGCACTAAGTACCATTCTGTGAAAACTGCTGACTGCATTCATTTCAGTCAGCAGTTTTTATTCTTAATTTCGCTGCGAAATTATCTGTGATAATAATCACGGGTCATTATGTAACCAGCGTAAATTTCAACCCCAGATTTAATCTTCATCACATTACACAATGCTCCTTTTTATGGCAGGGGCCGTGGTTTTATTTAATGCCGTCCATAGCGGCTTGATTCTCATCAGCGCGCTCTCAAGCTCTGCCGGGTCAAGCGTAAAGGGCATACGTAAATAGCGGTCAAACGCCCCCGACAGGCCAAATCGTGTTCCGGTACCCAGATTGATCCCCAGCGTTTCTGCCCGTGCGGCAAGCTGTGTAGCCTGCATTCCTGGCAGTTCCACCCAGTAAGAAAGCCCGCCTTCCGCGTCGTGGAAAGTCCACTCCGGGAAATGTTCACGCAGCAGTTCACTGCACCGCTTACGGCGTTCGGCCAGCATTTGCCGTCGGGCAGGCAAAAACGTGTCGCTGTTTTCGATAAGCCACAGCGTTGCCAGCTGTTCCAGCACCGGTGAGCCCAAATCCAGGGTATCGCGGGTCTGGGCGAGGGTAGCAATGGTGCGCGATGACGCGCGGATCCAGCCCAGACGCAGGCCACCCCAGAAACTTTTTCCTGCCGAGCCCAGGGTGATGACCGTCGCCTCCGGGTTAAAGGATGCCAGCGGCGGGGGCGGTGGAGAATCAAACCAGAGATCCACCATGGTTTCATCGACAACCAGCGTGGTGCGGGTCTGTGCGGCAATGTCGGTTATCGCTTTGCGGGTCGGGATGTCCATACAGCGCCCTGTCGGGTTATGGAAATCCGGCATCAGGTAGGCCAGGCGTGGCGCGGTTTGCGCAAGCGTTGCGGCAAAACCGTCGGTATCCCAGCCCGTTTGTGGTAAGGAGACGCCTACCGGACGACACAACGCCCCCTGGATAGCGGCGATGGCCAGTGGGTAGGTTGGATGATCCACCACAACGCGGTCGCCGGGGCCCGTCATCATGCGTAACACCAGCGCGAAGGCGCTGACTGCGCCGTTGACGACCATCACTTCGTCTGCTCGAGTCGCCAGCCCGCGTGCGGTATAGCGTGCGGCAATGGCTTCCCGCAGGGCCAGTAATCCGGACTGATCGTAACCTGTGAGCGAAAGATACTGCGTAATGGCCGATAGTGCGTACGTATAGGCCTGGTGAATTTCCGGCCCGGCGTTGAGTGCCGCGGTGGAAAGATCCAGTGCTACGCTTGCCGCAGAGAGGGTCGGTACGGCCCGGGAATCCGGCAGGATCACGCGTGAACCACTGCCATGACGACTCTCCAGATAGCCCTCATCCCGCAGGCTGGCTAATGCACTGCTGATGGTGGTACGGCTGACGTCCAGCGAAGAGGCCAGTTCACGCTCGCCCGGTAAACGGGTATTAAGCGCCAGTCGGCCATCAAGAATAAGCAGGCGCAAGGCATCTGCCAGCTGTCGCCAGAGTGGTGTGCGGGATGTGGTTTGCTGCCAGTGGCCTAACAAGCGTACCAGTGACTGACTACCAAAACGACGAGATGACATATGCAGTCCACTATTTGAAAACTGGACATTAATCATAAGACCATTTTCGCCGAAGATGAAAGCCTGGTTCTTCGGAGAAGATAAAAATGTTACGTCGTCTGGTACAACTTTATGTCGGATTAGGGCTGTATGGTCTTTCAACCGCAATGTTTATTCGTTCCGATCTGGGGGTCGATCCGTGGGACGTATTTCACCTTGGGGTGGCAATACAGTTGGGTATGAGCATTGGCACGGTAATTATTTTAACCGGCGCTGCGGTACTGCTGTTTTGGGTCCCGCTGCGGCAGTGGCCTGGGCTTGGCACGATAAGTAACGTTATTTGTATTGGCCTGGCTGCCGATGCCACGATGATGCTGATCCCTGAGTTGACTTCACTTCCCCTGCGTATTGCTCTGCTGGTAGCGGGCATTGTGGTTAATGCGATAGCGACAGGGATGTATATTGGCGCCGGTTTTGGACCTGGCCCACGTGACGGCCTGATGACAGGCATTTATGCCCGACTGGGCTGGTCTATCCGCAGTGTGCGTACGTCCATTGAGGTATCGGTGTTACTGATTGGTATCATGCTTGGCGGGTCGTTCGGTGTCGGTACGGTGCTGTATGCATTAACCATTGGCCCGCTGATCCAGATCTGCCTGCCCTGGTTTCGCCAGAAACCGCAGGTGCAAAAGATACCTCAGCCTGAGCAAGTTGTTTAATTTTGCGAAGCGCTCACAAGTATTAACGGCGCGGCTGTGCCAGAATAGCGGCATCTCTTGTCGCAATGTCAGAATGCATGAAAGCTATCACTCTTTATGACGTAGCCCTCCTCGCAGGGGTTTCTTATCAGACCGTTTCCCGCGTGATAAATGATGCGGAGCATGTCTCCGCCCGCACGCGGGAAAAGGTGCAGCAGGCCATGGCGGAACTGAACTATGTGCCCAACCGTGGCGCGCAACAGCTGGCGGGTAAACGCACTCGAACGCTGGGTCTGATTACAACCGATCTGGCGCTTCACGCCCCTTCGCAAATTGCTTCTGCGGTAAAAACCCGCGCGGTGGAGAAGGGGGCGAGTGTGCTGATTTCTATGGTGGAACACCCACAACGCTGTCAGGCCGCCGTTCAGGAACTCCTGGCGCAACGTGTTGACGGGCTGCTGGTGAATGTGCCGCTGGAAGACGCTGAAGCCGAACAACTCAGGGCGCTGGCATCACCCGTGCCGGTGCTGTTTTTGGATGTTTCACCCTCTGCGCCGGTTAATAGCCTGGTCTTTGATGCAGCCCAGGGAGCACAACTGGGGGCTGAACATCTTATCTCGTTGGGCCATCAGCGTATTGCCCTGCTGAATGGGCCTGAAAGCTCTGTCTCTGCCAGAGCACGCCGGGTCGGGTGGCAGGCTTCGCTGGCGCAGGCCGGGCTTGAACCTGCCGGTGTAGCATTCGGTGACTGGAGTGCCGCCTCCGGTTACGAAAAGGGTCATCAGCTTATATCGGGCCCGGCGCTGCCGGAAGCTATTCTGGTGGCGAACGATCAGATGGCCTTAGGTGTGATGCGCGCCTGTGCGGAAAAGGGGATTGCTGTACCCGGGCAGATCTCCGTTGTGGGTTTTGATGACACAACCGATAGCGCCTGGTTCTCTCCACCCCTGACCACGGTTCGCCAGGCATTTCGTGAGGCAGGCGAATGCAGTGTTGAGTGGCTGCTGACCGCGTCTTCCGGCAACGAATGCTGGCAAACACAACTTCCGGTGACCCTTATTACCCGTCACTCCAGCGCCCGCCGCACGTCACAGCAGGCGGATCGTGAAGATCTGGCCCGGCAGCTGAAAACCCTGGCACTCCTGGCTGAACAATTAGCACGCGAATAGGACTTTTGTGATCTGACTCGCTTCGCCGCGATCGGACGCTTTACCGCAAGGGTTTGCCAGGGCATGTTGACATGAATTGTGAGCGCTTCGCATAGAGGGTAATATGTCAAACACATCGCCGCTGACACTCAGCGCAATTCTGGCTCGTCGGGACTGGGAAAATCCTGGTGTTACACAGTGGAACCGGCTGGCGGCCCACGCGCCGTTTCACAGCTGGCGTGATGAACAACACGCCAGGGATGAGCAAAAAGCCTTGAATAAGCGTTCTCTTAACGGGGAGTGGCGTTTCAACTTTTATGCCGCGCCAGAGCGTGTTCCGCAAGAATGGGTAGATGAAAACTGCGACGACGCTGTTCCGATGCCCGTGCCGTCTAACTGGCAGATGCAGGGCTTTGATACCCCAATTTATACCAACGTCACTTACCCTTTTGCCGTTAACCCGCCCTTTGTCCCGCAAGAAAACCCTACAGGTTGTTATTCGCTCACATTTGAGGTGGACGATGCATGGCTGTTGAGCGGGCAGACCCGAATTATCTTTGATGGGGTGAATTCAGCTTTTCATCTGTGGTGTAACGGCCACTGGATTGGCTATTCCCAGGACAGCCGTCTGCCTGCTGAGTTTGATCTCTCGACCGTTCTTCGTCCGGGCCTGAACCGCGTAGCAGTCATGGTGCTGCGCTGGTGTGACGGGAGCTATCTTGAAGATCAGGACATGTGGCGGATGAGCGGTATCTTCCGGGATGTGTCGTTACTGCATAAGCCGGAAACGCAGATTGCGGATTACCATGTTGTCACTGAGTTAAATACCGAATTAGACCGGGCGGTGCTCAGGGTGGACGTGGCACTTGCCGGAAGCCAATACGCTGAGTGTGACGTGGCGCTTACCCTGTGGCGAAACGGTGAGCCGTGCGCCACGGCAACCCAGCGCCCCGGCTCGGAAATTGTGGATGAGCGCGGCAACTGGGCCGAGCGCTTTACGGTGTCGATGCCTGTTGTGGCACCTGCATTATGGAGCGCCGAAATTCCGGCGCTGTATCGCCTGACAATTTCGCTGAGGGACGCGCAGGGGCGGGTCATCGAGTGCGAGGCCTGTGACGTGGGCTTTCGTCGTGTAGAGATAAGCAACGGCCTGCTTAAACTCAATGGCAAACCGTTACTGATTCGCGGCGCTAACCGCCATGAACATCACCCTGAAAACGGGCAGGTGATGGATGAAGCCACCATGCGCCGCGACATCGAGTTGCTGAAGCAGCACAACTTTAACGCGGTGCGATGTTCGCATTATCCCAACCATCCGCTGTGGTACACGCTTTGCGATCGCTATGGCCTGTACGTGGTAGATGAAGCCAACATTGAAACGCACGGCATGGTGCCGATGAGCCGTCTGGCTGACGATCCGCGCTGGTTGCCCGCCATGAGCGAACGCGTCACCCGCATGGTGCTGCGCGACCGTAATCATACGTCGATTATTATCTGGTCGCTCGGAAACGAATCCGGCCACGGTGCTAACCACGATGCGCTCTACCGCTGGCTGAAAACCACCGATCCGACCCGTCCGGTGCAATACGAAGGCGGTGGTGCAAATACCGCCGCAACCGACATAGTGTGCCCGATGTATGCGCGCGTTGATCAGGATCAGCCGTTCCCGGCCGTACCGAAATGGTCAATCAAGAAATGGATCGGGATGCCGGATGAAACACGTCCGCTGATCTTGTGCGAATACGCTCATGCGATGGGCAACAGTTTCGGTGGCTTTGCAAAATACTGGCAGGCGTTTCGTACCCACCCGCGTTTACAGGGCGGGTTCGTCTGGGACTGGGTTGACCAGGCGCTGACGAAGAAAGACGAAAGCGGCAATGCGTTCTGGGCGTATGGTGGTGATTTTGGTGATAAGCCGAATGACCGACAGTTTTGCCTGAACGGCCTGGTGTTCCCTGACCGCACGCCGCATCCGGCATTGTATGAAGCCCAGCGCGCGCAGCAATTCTTCACCTTTAGCCTGGTAAGTACCTTGCCACTGGTGATTGAGATTAAAAGTGACTACCTGTTCCGCAACACCGACAACGAACAGCTGAGATGGACGATCACCCGGGAAGGGAATGTGCTGGGAGCGGGCGACATTACCCTGAATATGGCCCCGCAGGGTACACAGCATGTAGAGATCGCACTGCCAGAATTACAGGCTGCGCCGGGTGACGTTTGGCTGAATGCCGAGGTGTACCAGATGCAAAGCACGCCGTGGTCGTCGGCAAATCATCGCTGTGCCTGGGAGCAGTGGCCGCTTCCTGCGCCACTGTATATTGCGCCAGCCCCGCTGCCGGGCGTGACGCCGTTGTTAACGGTGAAAGAGACGGTGCTGGAAATTACCCATCAGCAACAGCGCTGGCACTTTGACCGTGTTTCAGGGGATCTGACGCAGTGGTGGAATGAGGGCGCTGAAACCCTGCTTTCCCCGCTAACGGATAACTTTACCCGTGCGCCGCTGGATAATGATATTGGCGTGAGTGAGGCCACCCGCATTGATCCTAATGCCTGGGTCGAGCGCTGGAAAGCGGCGGGCATGTACGATGTGTCTGCCCGGTTATTGCAGTGTGACGGTGAACAGCATAGCGGCGATGTTGTTGTCAGCACGCTTCATGCCTGGGAACACCAGGGCAAAACGCTGTTCCTTAGCCGCAAAAGCTGGCGGGTCGATAGCAACGGGGTATTGCACGGTGATGTGCGGGTGCAGGTTGCATCTGATATTCCTGAGCCTGCGCGTATCGGGCTGGATTGTCAGCTTGCCCAAACGCCTGAAACCGTGAGCTGGCAGGGGCTTGGGCCGCACGAAAACTACCCGGACCGAAAACTGGCTGCGCAACAGGGGCGCTGGGCGTTACCGCTTGAGGCCCTGCAAACGCCTTATATTTTCCCGACGGAGAATGGCTTGCGTTGCGATACCCGTGCGCTGGAATTTGGCGCTCATCAGTTCGCCGGGGATTTCCATTTCTCGTTGAGTCGCTACAGCCAGCAACAGCTGCGTGATACCACACATCAGCATCTGCTGAGGGAAGAGCCGGGGTGCTGGTTAAATCTGGATGCTTTCCATATGGGCGTGGGTGGCGATGATTCGTGGAGCCCGAGCGTGTCGCCAGAATTTATCCTGCACACCCGCCAGTTGCACTACACCTTTAGCTGGCAGCAAAAGACGCAGTAACGCAAAAGATGCGGCCACGTTTTGTGGCCGCATGGCTCAGGCGAGGATCCCGGTTAACCCGTGAATGCTCATATAAATTCCTACCACTGTTATCAGTGCCGCTGAGATCCACGGCGCTTTTCGTGAAAACTCACTGAATCCCGGCCAGCGTTTGGTGGCATGTTTAAGGCTCAGGGCGGCAATGGCGCCTGAGGCAACCAGCGTTAATGCCAGACCAATACTGAAACTCAACACCAGCGTAGCGCCCAGCGCGAAATGCTTCAGTTGCAGGCAGATCAATAGCACCGTAATGGAGGCCGGGCAGGGGATGAGTCCACCGGTCAACCCGAACATGGCTATCTGCCCTGTCGTGACGTTCTGCCCCTTAAAGCGACGGTTAATGTCCTGAGCATGTGCGCGCTGGTGGGCGTCTTGCCACGCTTCATCAATCAGTTGATGCGAATGATCGTGGTGATCATGATGGTGGTCATGGTCATGGTCATGGTCATGGTCATGGTCATGGTCATGGTCGTGGTGATCGTGTGGCTGGCCCTCTTTCCAGGTTCGCCATGCCATCCATAGCGCGATCAGAATAATCATCACGCCTGAAATCAGCTGGAACCAGGGTTCAGAGGTATTTGCATCCCAGCCACGGCCAAACCATAAACCTGCCATCGCAATGATCCAGACCACCGCCGTATGGGAAAACGTTGCTGCCATCCCCAGCAGGATCGCCTGTTTAAGCGTACCGCGGATCGCCACAATAAACGCGGCCATCATTGTTTTTGAGTGCCCAGGTTCAAGGCCATGCAAAGCACCCAGCAGAATTGCGCTCGGCACAAACAGCCACGCGTTGCCTTGTTGCAGGAGTGAAGTGAAATCATTCATTAAGAATACCGGGGAAGAAAAAGTGCTCTGATACTACTCCCCCCCAGTAGCACAATACTACCCCCCAGTAGAAAAATACTCAGGGGGAGTAGAGCGTGTTATGCTTCAGTGGCAACAAATAAGGGAGAGTGAGATGTCGCATACGGTTCGTCACAAGAAGATGTTATTGACCCGCCTGAAGAAAATTCAGGGGCAAAGTTCCGCGCTGGAAAAAATGCTCAACAGCGATCATGAGTGCGCTGAGGTGCTTCAGCAGCTGGCGGCGATCCGCGGTGCGGTGAACGGCATGATGATGCAGGTGATCGAAGGGCACTTAACCGATCATGTGGTCAAAGAACCCGAAGAGGCGCAGCGCGAAGCCGATCTTGGCGTGGTTTTGCAGGTGATGAAATCCTATCTCAAATAGAGATTGCGCCTTATGTGTGCGCGAGGTTGTGCTCAGCCCAGAGTATAAATTCCAGTTTTGGGAGTGCCTTACTGTAATACCACCCCTGTCCGTACTGCACGCCGTGGCTGCGCAGCCACGTAAGCTGCCCCTGTGTTTCGATGCCTTCCGCCACCATCGCCAGATCAAGAGACTTCGCCATTTCAATGATATGCGGCGTCACGTTTTTGTACTCCAGCGCATCGACGAAGGATTTATCAATTTTGAGCGTGTCGACATCCAGATCCTGAAGATAGCTGAGGCTGGAATAGCCGGTTCCAAAATCATCAATGTAAATCGCGTGCCCGGAACGACGGAATGCCGCAATGGCCGGTGCGCTGATTTTCGGATCGGCAAAGCCGCGCTCGGTCAGTTCAAGGGCAATTTGCTGCGGGTGAACTCGCCACTGGTTCAACAGGCGGCTTAACAGTGGCGGCAGCTTACCGGACGTCAAATCGGCGGGGGCCAGGTTAACAGAGATATGCTGGCCTGGGTGCTGCTGTAACCAGCTTCCCATATCCTCAAAGACTTTCTCGAAAACCAGCTGGGTTAATTGCGAAATAAGCCCGGTCTGCTCGGCCAGCGGCACAAAAATATCGGGTGAAAGGTAACTTCCGTCCGGCTGTGGCCAGCGCGTCAGCGCCTCGGCACCCACCAGTTTTCCACTGCCTAAAGCGATAATTGGCTGATAGTGAACGACAAATTCGCGGCTGTTAATGGCATCAAGCAGGCGATTCCTCGGCGACTGTATTCGGCGCAAGATACGCAGCACAAAAAGCGCGGCGATAAGGCTCACCAGAATGCCAAAAGGAAGCCAGAACAGAAGCTGCTGATGCCAGCTTTCATCGAGTGGTTTTAGCGTGGCCCAGGCGACAATGGTAAAGCCCAGATCGGGGACCGGCTTCGTAACATACATCGCGCCCTTGTATTGCAGATGTGTCACGCCCCGGTTTTCCAGGAGTTCACGGACGTGGGGATCAAGCGTATTGCTGCTGGCAAAAACACTGTTGCTGGCAAGGCCTATCAGGGCGGCATCAACAGGGAGTGCGCCAAAAGGAATCACATCGACCAGCGAGGCGGGGTCGACCATCACCAGGTAATGCCCGTGTCCCAGCGCGGCCATGTAGCGATTAAATCCAAGATCGTTTTGCTGGGTCAGCCAGGCGTTATAGCCATCAGCGGTGATCCGCATCGGCGGTGGGAACGAAGAGGCATTACTGGCTTGCTCAAGGGAAGAGCATAGCGGTTTCAGGTTATCGAGATACATCACTTCCTGGATGTAGCGTGCAGAGAACGCTACCCGACGCATTTCGCGCATTTGCAGCGGGCTACAGGGAACGCCTTCGAAACTCTCTAATTGCTTCAGCGCATCCTTAGCCTGCTGAACAACCCTTTCCGTGCGAACCAGTACGCGTGATGAATAGCTGTCCAGCGCATCGATAAATTCATGTTCCGCCTGGCGGTGGGCCAGCCAGACGCTGAGACAAATGGGAACGAGCACGGAAAAGATCAGAATGCCGGTCACCAGGCTGACCAAATGTCGGGTTCTCATGCTGCTGTTTCCTTACTCAGATACCCGCTTCCGGGGCACAGAGTCTGCTCGCCAGAGGAGAAATATTTTATTGCGAAATGATATAGTTATAGCACGTGATGGGGATGGATTTCAGTCCAGAGAAGGCGAATCAGAAAAAAACAATGCCAGGATGAAGCATTGTGCGGGGTTGTTTTTGCAGCATGACTCGGATAGTATTTTGTTATGTTATAACAAAACATGAAGAGTCTACGATGAAACCCAATATCCACCCAGCCTATCGCACCGTCGTTTTCCACGACACCAGTGCCAATGAATATTTTAAAGTCGGTTCGACTATCAAAACCGATCGCGAAATTGAACTCGACGGTGAAACATTCCCGTATATCACCATCGAGGTATCTTCAAAATCGCATCCGTACTACACCGGTAAGCAGAAGTCATTCTCAACCGAAGGCAGTGCGGCACGTTTCCGCCAGCGCTTTGGTGGCTTTCTTAACGCCAAACGAGGCTAATCATGCAGGTACTTAACTCACTACGCAGTGCAAAACAGCGCCATCCCGATTGCCAGATAGTCAAACGCAAAGGGCGCCTGTACGTTATTTGTAAGTCCAACCCACGTTTTAAAGCGGTGCAGGGACGTAAGAAAAAACGCTAAAAACGTATTTCGCGCCAACTTTCCAGGGATCTTATCTGCTTGCCATCGGCGGTAAAATTGTCGGTGGCAAGCCAGCTTTGAAAAGCACACTCCAGGGCCTGCCACTCTTTATCAAGGATGGAAAACCAGTCGGTATCCCGGTTATGGCCTTTTACCACCAGCGCCTGACGAAAACGCCCTTCATACTGGAACCCCAGACGCAGTGCGGCGCGACGTGAGGGTTCGTTCAGGCTATTGCACTTCCACTCGTAACGGCGGTATCCCAGCTCGTCAAACACGTAACGCATCAGCAGGTATTGCGCTTCTGTGGACAACGGTGAGCGGCTCATGAGCGGTGAAAAATGCACATGCCCGACTTCCACCACGCCATTCTTAGGATCAATGCGCATCAGGGCCAGAGAGCCCACCGGCAACTGCGTTTGGTTGTCGATGACGGCGAAATGAATCGGGTCGGATAGCTCACATACGCTGGCAATCCACTGAGAATACTCAGCAACCGTTGTATCCGGTTCACGTAATAGCCAGGTCCAGCTGCGGGTGTCTTCAGCCTGCTGATAGGCGGCAAACAGCGCCCCGGCGTGCTCTACACGCAGCGGCTCAAGGCGGCAGTAACGACCATTAAGTAGCACTCTGTCCGGATGCTGGCGTGGCTGCCAGTCGACAAGTTTTTCCCCGATGGGTTGCCCAAACTGATTGAATGTATTCATGTTAATTTCCGTGGCGGTGTAAAGACATTCAGGTTATGAAATAACTGGTTCCTTAAAAAGAACCACCAGGATATGTTTTGTTGGTACCACGGAGGAGAGATGAATATACCTGGCGATGAATTTTATACCCTGATCCTGGATACGCTGAAAAAGCGCGGAGCAGAAACGCTGCAACGCGCGCTCTATCTCGCTTTGCGGGAGGCTATTTTGCACGGACGGCTGCAGGCGGAATCGCGATTGCCTGGCTCTCGCGTCATCGCGCGACAGCTCGGGCTTTCACGCAACACGGTGAATGCCGCGCTGGAGCAGCTCACGCTTGAAGGTTATTTGCTGCGAAACCGCCAGGGTACGCGGGTAGCGCTGCTGGCAAAGCGCAATATTGCCCATCCGTCACCCGAGCCTGCCGTCACGCTCGCAAAACGCGTTTCATTATTGCCTGTGCCTACACCACGGGGAACGCCGGTTCCTGCATTTACTCCGGGAACGCCCGCCATTAACTATTTTCCACTGCCACTATGGCGGCGTTTATACGACAGGGTACTGCGGGAAGAGGGTAGTGCCCTGTTGGGCTATGGCGATCCCGCAGGGGAGCTATCCTTGCGAGAGGCCATTGCCCGGCACCTTGCGTTATCACGCGGTATCACCTGCGATGCCAGCCAGATTGTCATCACCGAAGGCGCGCTCGAAGGCGTTAACCTTTGCACGTTGCTCCTGAGCGAACCCGGGGGTATCGCCTGGATTGAAGATCCTGGTTATGCAGGGGCAAAAAGCGCATTCGCCAAAACAGGGCTCACGATGGTCGGGATGCCCGTTGATGATGAAGGGATGTGCTGGGAGGGGCAGCATTCAGACGCTCCCTCACTCATTTTTACTTCACCTTCACACCAGTTTCCTTATGGTAGTGTACTCAGCGCCCGCCGGCGTCTGGCGCTGCTGGAGCTGGCTCAGGCGCAAAAGGCGTGGATTGTGGAAGATGACTATGACAGTGAATTTCGCTACACCGGCGAACCGGTTCCGGCTATGTCAGGCATGATAAAGCACGCGCCGGTGGTCTATCTGGGCACCTTCAGCAAAACGCTTTTTCCCTCGCTTCGTATTGGTTTTATGGTGTTACCGCCTGCGCTGGCAAAGGCGGCGCTGTCGGCAATTGGCGCATTACTGCGTGGCGGGCATCGCGCGGAACAGCGCACGCTGGCGTTGTTTATTGAAGAGGGACATTATGCGCGACACCTTGCGGCAATGCGTCGACTTTATCGTAAACGGTACAGGCAGTTACGTGAGGCACTGAACGCAGAGCTTCATGTAGAACACCGCGTTCTGGCCGGTGAGGGCGGAATGCATCTGACGGTGGCTATTGACGGGATTGATGATAAAGCCATTGTGCAGCAGGCAAGAGCTTTTCAGCTGGCACCTGCTGCATTGAGCGGATACTACCTTGATACAAATAAGGGGCAAACCGGCCTGGTATTAGGATACGGCAATACCTCTGCTTCTCAGTTCACGTCCGGTATCCGACGTTTACAACACCTGATTACGCTGCAACAGGGCGGGACAGCGTAAAGACATCGTAGAACGAGAGTTCACCTTTGGTGGCGACCATTTTTTGCAGCTTCTCTTTTTGCCCGGCGTTTACGTCGGGTGAGTGGAGAATGCTGTCGATGAGCTCGGAGGGCACAAAGCGAGTGTTGTACCATTCGCCGTTATAGCAGACGCGAAAATCGAGTACATCGATATCTTCGTAACGATAACGAGGATTAACGTCGAAGAAGAAGAACGCGTTAAACACCACAAACAACAAAACCAGAAGCCAGACCGAATCCACCAGGGTTTCGGAACGCAGCATCACAATCAGCGTGGCAAGCCAGGCGGCGTACATCGCAACAAACAGACCAGGATGCTTACGAATAAAGCTAATGCTAAAGCGCGGGCGATTGTCGCGCTTTTCGCGAATGTTCAGGTCGTCGATGGTGGCGGTGAGCAGGCGCTGTATCTCTGTCATTTTTTGCCTTCATGAATTTTGAAAATACAGGGGATCTGCCTATTTTAGTGGAGCGGGTGGGGTGAAAAAAGTAACAGTTATGCGGGGAAAGATCATAACAGTTACCCGACACACCCTTACAGAATTTTGATGATTTTGGCGGGATTACCACCGACGACCGAATTGGCAGGAACATCTTTCGTGACAACGGCCCCAGAGGCTACCACCACATTATCACCAATCGTCACGCCAGGGTTTATCACCGCACGCCCGCCGATCCAGACGTTATTACCGATGGTCACCGGCTTACCGTATTCAACACCGCTGTTGCGCTCGATGGCATCCAGCGGATGTGTTGCCGTATAGATGTGAACGCCCGGCGCGAGCATACAGTTATCACCAATATGGATTGGGCAGACGTCGAGCATCACGCAGTCAAAGTTAGCGTAAAACGCTGTGCCAAGATAGATATTGTAGCCGTAATCACAGCGGAAACTTGGCTCAATATAGGCCCCTTCGCTTTGTCCCAGTAATTCAGCCAGGATCGACTGTCGTTCAGGTTTGTCGTCTGGAGATGTGTAGTTGTAACGATGAACCAACTGGCGGGCACGCAAGCGATCGGCCCGTAATGTATCGTCACCTGGACGGTAGTGTTCACCTGCAATCATCTTGTGCTTTTCTTCACTCATGGGAGCCTCACTGGAAAAATCGATCACCTACAGGGTAAAGGTCATATACCAGAATGGGAACGTTCCCGAAAAAGGAGTGTGATTACAGTCACAACATTGTTGCGGATAAGCACATTTGTTAAGGGGGCCTGTCCGGCTCACAGGGTTAGCAATGCGAAAGGTGAATTCAGCTTAGAAAGTGGTGTTCAGTCTCAACGGTCAGCAGTTCTTGATTAACGTACAAACTTCCATACAGAAGAAGGGATTTTGTCATACAACTTATTCATGGTGAGTTCTGCAAGACGGTGGTCAGCCGCTGAATAAAATACAGCCAGTTCATTATCAGAAAGCTCGTATTTATTTTTTTCAATAACACGTTCAAGCGTGTCTATTGACTGACAACGTCGCAAACGCAGCAAATAATCGATTTTGGTTAATGGTTTATCAGACATAAAATTCACCTTAGTCATTGTAATAATTTTAACAGGATAAGCTAACAGGGTTCGCTCTGCTCACGTTGACGAAACAGCGGAATAGGCGGTTTCCCGATTTACGCCATTTTTGCAAATCCTGTGCGTTAATGCCGTAGCTGCTGAACAACATAAAGGTGTCATCCAGGTATTCGTCAATTTGCTCAATCAGTTTATTATCTTCATTGTACTTAATTTTATAATTAAGTGCGAAGGTCGCTATATGCTCTATCAACTCATTTAGCTGTAAATTGATGGCAGACGTTGGATCATTCACCCAGCCGTGGTTACTTTCATCAAGATTGGCAAGGCAGTCATGGTACAAGGATTCGCAGAGAAATTTCAACTGCGCGATATCATGCCTTTTTGGCGAGTACTCGTCCATAGCGCATCCCCTTCTGAGTGATTTCTTACTCACCGAACATCATTGTCGGGATGGATACAACATACTTAGCCGCAACGTGCTGTGTTCCTGATAACTCTAACTATAAGCCACTCCTTTCAAGATTTCACCGCGCTATTACGAAAAATTACAATTAAAAAGCGAGTTTGCGAGCGTTTACGCAATAGTCTGGTTTGGACGTGACTTTTTTAACTTAATCAGACCCTGTCTTTTACGGCTTCCTTATGTTTCATCGAGTTAGCATTTACCTTCAAATGAAGTCCAGATTCGGATTTTCTGCAGCTTCGCGTCATTTATTAGGAATATTCCTAATAATCTAAGAGGCGAAATGAAATTAAAAAAACCATAAGCTCGTCGATTAAGTTAACGGTTAAATATGATATGCCTTATTAAGATGGCAGAAAATAAATAATCCGACAATAAGCGTAATTTATGATTTTTAGTGCGAATGAAAAAGGCCGCTAATGCGGCCTTTTTATCGGGTGAAACCGGTATCAGTGATGTTCTACTGAATGACTATGCTCAACATCTTCATTCTTACGGCTGAAGCGGCGACGAACCACCACGAAGAACACCGGTACGAAGAAGATAGCGAGAACGGTCGCGGTGACCATACCGCCCATTACACCTGTACCTACTGCGTTCTGCGCACCGGAGCCAGCACCAGAGCTGATAACCAGCGGCATAACGCCGAGGATAAACGCCAGAGACGTCATCAGGATTGGGCGCAGACGCATACGAACTGCATCAAGCGTCGCCTCAATCAGGCCTTTACCTTCTTTCTCCATCAGGTCTTTGGCGAATTCCACGATAAGTATCGCGTTCTTCGCCGACAAGCCAATGGTTGTCAGCAGGCCCACCTGGAAGTAAACGTCGTTAGTCAGACCACGGAACGTTGCTGCAAGCAGTGCGCCGATAACACCCAGTGGAACAACCAGCATAACGGAGAACGGAATCGACCAGCTCTCATAGAGCGCTGCCAGACACAAGAACACGACAATCAGTGAAATTGCGTACAGGGCAGGGGCCTGGTTACCGGACAGACGTTCCTGATAGGACATCCCCGTCCAGTCATAACCAATACCCGAAGGCAGTTTGCTGGCCAGTTGCTCCATCATTGCCATCGCTTCACCGGTACTCTTGCCTTCAGCAGCCTGACCGAGGATTTCCATCGATGGCAGACCGTTGTAACGCTCCAGACGCGGTGAACCGTATTCCCAGTGCGACGTAGAGAAGGCGGCGAACGGTACCATCTGGCCGTTAGTGCCGCGTACGTACCAGTTATTGATATCGTTCGGCAACATACGGTATTGCGCTTCAGACATAACGTACACTTTCTTCACACGACCACGGTCGATGAAGTCGTTGACGTAGCTTCCGCCCCAGGCTGCACCCAGCGTGGTATTGATATCGCTGATGGAAACACCCAACGCCTGCGCTTTCTCTTGATCGATATCGACCTTGAACTGCGGCGTATCTTCCAGACCGTTCGGACGAACACCGACCAGCAGATCAGGATGTTTAGCAATTTCACCAAACAGCTGATTACGTGCCTGCGTCAGTTTTTCATGGCCCAGACCAGCCTGGTCAATCAGCTGGAAGTCAAAGCCGGTAGCCGTACCCAGTTCGACGATTGCTGGCAGGTTAAAGGCGAAGACCATCGCATCTTTAATCTGCGCGAAGGTGCCCATCGCACGACCGGTGATGGCTTCAACCTTGTTCTCTTTGCCCGGACGTTCTGACCAGTCTTTCAGAGAAACGAAGGCGATACCGGTGTTCTGACCACGACCCGCAAAGCCAAAGCCGTTAACCGCAAACACGGATTCAACGTTGTCTTTCTCTTTGGTGAGGTAGTAATCGGTCACTTCATCCAGCACTTTCTGGGTACGCTCTTGCGATGCACCCGCCGGAAGCTGCGCCATTGTCAGGAACACGCCCTGGTCTTCATCTGGCAGGAACGAGCTTGGCAGACGAACAAACAGGTAAGCCATGCCCACCACGATGATGATATACAGCACCAGGTAACGACCGGTACTGCGCAGGATGTTACCTACGCTGTCGGTGTAGTGGTGCGTGCTCTTATCAAACATGCGGTTAAACCAGCCGAAGAAGCCTTTATGTTCGCCATGGCCGCCTTTTTGAACAGGCTTCAGCATGGTGGCGCAGAGTGCTGGCGTCAGAATCAACGCCACCAGGACTGACAGCGCCATCGCCGAAACGATGGTGATGGAGAACTGACGGTAGATAGCACCGGTGGAGCCACCGAAGAAGGCCATCGGGATAAATACCGCAGACAGCACCATTGCGATACCGACCAGCGCGCCCTGGATCTGCCCCATCGATTTACGGGTGGCTTCTTTCGGTGGTAGCCCTTCTTCGGCCATTACACGCTCGACGTTTTCTACCACCACGATGGCGTCATCCACGAGCAAGCCGATGGCCAGTACCATCCCGAACATCGTCAGGGTGTTTATCGAATAGCCAAATATCGACAGGATCGCAAAGGTCCCGAGCAGGACAACCGGTACGGCGATGGTTGGGATCAGCGTCGCACGGAAGTTTTGCAGGAACAGGTACATCACCAGGAATACCAGGATGATCGCCTCGACCAGCGTTTTAACCACTTCGTGAATTGAGATTTTTACGAACGGTGTGGTGTCATACGGGTAAACAATCTTCAGACCTGACGGGAAGAACGGTTCCATCTTCTTCAGTTCTGCACGGATAGCTGTCGCCGTGTCCAGGGCGTTTGCACCGGTGGCCAGTTTAATACCCAGACCCGAAGCCGGTTTGCCGTTAAACTTCGCCACGATGTCGTAGTTTTCACCACCCAGTTCGACTTTCGCCACGTCACGCAGGCGAACCTGTGAACCGTCCTGATTCACTTTCAGCAGAATTTTGCTGAATTCTTCCGCTGAGGTCAGACGCGTTTGCGCGATGATGGATGCGTTAAGTTGCTGGCCTTTCACCGGTGGCGTACCACCTAACTGACCGGCTGCAACCTGGGCGTTCTGCGCTTTGATGGCGCTGATAACGTCGACAGGCGTTAACTGGAAGTTATTCAGTTTATTCGGGTCCATCCAGATACGCATCGCGTACTGAGAACCGAACAGCTGAACGTCACCCACACCAGAAGTACGGCTGATAGCATCCTTCATGTTGGCGCCCACGTAGTCGGAGATATCCTCCTGGGTCATGGTGCCGTTGGTGTTGATAACGCCGACAACCATCAGGAAGCTACTGGACGATTTCTCGACGCTCACACCCTGCTGTTGTACTTCCTGTGGCAGCAGTGGCATTGCCAGCTGCAATTTGTTCTGTACCTGAACCTGGGCGATATCCGCATCAGTACCTGACTGGAAGGTCAGGGTGATTTGAACCGTACCGGTTGAGTCACTGTTTGAGGACATGTACATCAGGTTATCGATACCGTTCATGTTCTGTTCGATAACCTGAGTCACGGTGTCCTGCACCGTTTTGGCATCAGCCCCAGGATAGGTCGCGGTGATTGAAACGGCTGGTGGCGCAATCGTTGGATATTGCGCGACCGGCAGCTTCAGGATCGCCAGACCCCCTGCAAGCATGATGATAATGGCAATCACCCACGCAAATATGGGGCGATCGATAAAGAAATTAGGCATGTCTTAACGGCTCCTGTTTAAGTTAAGACTTGGTTTGTTCTGACTGACCGTCGGCTGCGGCTTTTTGTTGAGTGTCAGAAGCGACTTCCTGTGCTTTTACCTGTGCGCCAGGACGTACTTTTTGCAAACCAGTGACAATCACGCGATCGCCATCTTTCAGACCTTCCGTTACCAGCCATTTGTCGCCAATCGCCTGTGCTGCAGTGATATTGCGCGTTTCGACTTTGTCATCTGCACCCACAACCAGCGCGCTCGCATCGCCACGTGGCGTACGGGTCACACCCTGCTGCGGAACCAGAATCGCGGTTGGGTTGGTCCCTTCTTCCAGACGTGCGCGAACGAACATACCCGGTAAAAGGGTGTGGTCAGGGTTCGGGAAAATAGCACGCAGGGTGATGGAACCGGTGGTCTGATCAACGGTGACGTCGGAAAACTCAAGTGTACCCGCCTGCGGGAATTTAATGCCGTCACTGGTGACCAGCTCTACTTTCGCCTTACCGTTTTCCTGTTTCAGCGTACCGTTTGCCAGCTCTTGTTTCAGGCGCAGGAAATCGTTGCTGGATTGGGTAACGTCAACGTAGATAGGATCAAGCTGCTGCACGGTGGCCAGCGCAGTAGTTTGCCCGTTCTGGACCAGCGCGCCTTCCGTAACGGAGGACTTACCAATACGACCGCTAATTGGTGAGGTCACTTTGGTATACGCCAGGTTGATACGTGCAGTTTCAACGGCAGCTTTAGCCGCGACGACGGCTGCATTAGTCTGTTGTGCATCGGCCAGAGCAGTATCGTAATCCTGTTGACTAATGTACTGAGTACCAAGCAGTTTTTTGTAACGATTCAGCGTCAGCTGCGAAATTTTCGCTGCAGCTTCGGCTTTAGCCAGATCGCCTTTTGCGCTCTCGTAAGCGGCCTGATAGGTTGCTGGATCAATCTGATACAGAGAAACACCAGCTTCAACGTCACCACCCTCGGTGAAGTTACGTTTCAGGATGATACCGCTCACCTGAGGACGAACTTCGGCAACGCGGTAAGCGCTGGTACGACCGGGCAATTCTGTTGTTATCTGGAGAGGTTCGGACTTGAGCGTCACCACACCCACTTCTGGTGTCTGATGAGCGCCTTGTTGAGCCTGTTTCTCGTCACATCCTGTTAGCGCTAAGCTGCCTGAGAGCATCAGAACGACCGCCAGAGGCGTTAACCCTCTGTTTTTGTTCATATGTAAACCTCGAGTGTCCGATTTCAAATTGATCAAGGGTCCTGAGTCTAAAAACCCATTGCTGCGTTTATATTATCGTCATGCTATGGTACATACATTCATAAATGTATGTAAATCTGACTCCTGTAAATTCACTGACGCATGGCACGAAAAACCAAACAACAAGCACTTGAAACTCGTCAACACATACTTGATGTGGCTATGCGTTTGTTCTCTCAGCAAGGTGTGTCTTCAACCTCACTGGCGCAGATTGCTCAGGCCGCCGGTGTGACGCGGGGAGCGATTTACTGGCATTTTAAAGACAAGTCAGATCTGTTTAGTGAAATCTGGGAGCTTTCAGAATCTAGCATTAGTGATCTAGAGACTGAGTATCGGGCAAAATTCCCCGACGATCCACTCTCAGTATTGAGAGAAATTTTAGTATATATCCTTGAAGCAACAGTCGTTGAAGAACGCCGCCGGTTAATGATGGAAATTATTTTCCACAAATGCGAATTCGTTGGCGAAATGGCGGTTGTCCAGCAGGCGCAACGAAGTCTGAGTCTGGAAAGCTATGACCGTATAGAATATACGCTAAATCAATGTATTCAGGCAAAAATGTTACCTGCTAATTTGCTCACCCGTCGGGCAGCTATCCTGATGCGCGCTTACATTTCGGGTCTGATGGAGAACTGGCTTTTCTCTCCCCAGTCATTTGATTTAAAAAAAGAAGCACGCGATTACGTCGTGATTTTTCTTGAGATGTGTCAGCTTAGCCCAACGCTTCGCGGTGAAACAACGTCCCTGTCGGCTTAAGTCATCCCAGGAATTCTCCCAGAGGTTACGGTTCGCGCTATTCTGCAAAACGCGGGCGTGATATCCTGCACGCCGGACTATTTTCGGTCATTCTCACACATCACATTCATGACTATGCTGCATTACAATCGCTCGCAACACTCTGTTTTTGCATTTATTTTTGTCATGTTGTTTTTCTTTGCGGCAACACCTGCTTCCTATGCCCGCGCAGATAACACCAATGACGTTCCCACGCGTGCCGATGTTCAGTCGCAACTCGATACCCTGAACAAGCAAAAAGATCTGTCGCCACAAGAAAAGCTCGTCCAGCAGGATTTAACCGAAACGCTGGAAACGCTTGATAAAATTGAGCGCGTGAAAGCAGAAACCGCCCAGCTTCGCCAGAAGGTTGCCCAGGCGCCGGACAATATGCGCAAGGCAACTGAGGCGTTGAATGCCTTAAGCGATGTCGATAACGATGATGAAACTCGCAAAACGCTCTCGACGCTATCGCTGCGTCAGCTGGAGTCTCGCGTAGCGGATCTGCTGGACGACCTGCAAACCGGTCAGTCCGACCTGGCCACTTACAATAGCCAACTGGTGTCGCTGCAAACCCAGCCAGAGCGCGTGCAAAACGCGATGTATTCGGCATCCCAACAGCTACAGCAAATCCGTAACCGTCTGAATGGCACCACCGTTGGGGAAGGGGCTTTACGTCCTACTCAGCAGACGCTGCTGCTGTGCCAGCAGTCGCTTCTTAACGCGCAAATCGAGCAGCAACGTAAGAGCCTGGAAGGCAACACTGTCTTGCAGGATACGCTGCAAAAACAACGCGATTACGTCACTGCAAACATTAATCGTCTTGAGCACCAGCTTCAGCTGTTGCAGGAGGCGGTAAACAGCAAGCGCCTGACGCTCACGGAAAAAACCGCGCAGGAGGCCGTTTCGCCAGACGAGACGGCCCGTATTCAGTCCAACCCGCTGGTTAAACAGGAGCTGGACGTTAACCATCAGCTCAGCCAGCGCCTGATTCAGGCGACTGAAAGCGGTAACTCGCTGGTTCAGCAAAACATTAAAGTGAAAAACTGGCTGGACCGTGCGCTCCAGGCGGAACGCAATATTAAAGAGCAGATTGCCGTACTCAAAGGCAGCTTGTTGTTGTCACGCATTTTGTACCAGCAACAGCAGACGCTGCCGTCCGCGGATGAGCTGGAAGACATGACCAACCGTATTGCCGATTTGCGTCTGGAGCAATTTGACGTAAACCAGCAGCGCGACACGCTTTTCCAGAGCGACGCTTTTGTTGCCAAAGTGGAAGAGGGGCACTCCAGTGATGTGAACCCTGAAGTACACGATGCGCTGTTGCAGGTGGTGGATATGCGCCGCGAGCTGCTTGACCAGCTCAACAAGCAGCTTGGTAACCAGCTGATGATGGCGATTAACCTGCAAATCAATCAGCAGCAGTTAGTCAGCGTCTCTAAAAATCTTCAGGAGATCCTGACTCAGCAAATCTTCTGGGTAAACAGCAACAAGCCAATGGACTGGGACTGGATTAAATCCTTCCCAGAAACGCTGAAAGCGCAGATCAAGAGCATGAAAATCACCGTGAACTGGGAGAAAGCCTGGCCTGCGGTGATGATTGCCTTCCTGGCCGGTTTGCCGTTACTGCTGATTGCAGGATTGATTCGCTGGCGCCTTGGCTGGCTGAAGAAATATCAGGAGAAGCTGGCTCAGGAAGTAGGCCAACTGCGTAACGACAGCCAGCTTCATACGCCAAAAGCGATCCTGATAGACCTGATCCGCGCCCTGCCGGTCTGCCTGCTGATTCTGGCGGCCGGGCTGATCCTGCTTACCATGCAGCTCAATATCAGCGATTTGCTGTGGGCATTCAGTAAAAAACTGGCTCTGTTCTGGCTGGTGTTTGGCGTGTGCTGGAAAGTGCTGGAAAAAGACGGCGTTGCCGTGCGCCACTTCAATATGCCTGAGAAACTGACCAGCCACTGGCGTCGTCAGATTGTGCGTATCAGCCTCGCGCTTTTACCGCTGCACTTCTGGTCGGTGGTGTCTGAGCTTTCTCCGCTGCATCTGATGGATGACGTACTGGGTCAGCTGGTGATTCTGCTGAACCTGCTGCTGATTGCCGTTCTGATGTGGCCGATGTGCCGTGACAGCTGGCGCGATAAAGAGTCTCACAATATTCGTCTGGTCACCGTGACGGTCCTGGCGATTATCCCGCTGGCGCTGATGGTGCTGACCGCAACGGGTTATTTCTATACCACGCTGCGTCTTTCCGGGCGCTGGATTGAAACCGTCTATCTGGTGATCGTCTGGAACCTGCTTTACCAGACGGTACTGCGTGGTTTGAGCGTGGCGGCTCGCCGTATCGCTTATCGCCGTGCGATCGCGCGTCGCCAGCATCAGGTGAAAGAGGGGGCCGAAGGCGCGGAACCTCAGGAAGAGCCAACCATCGCCCTGGAGCAGGTCAACCAGCAGACGCTGCGTATCACCATGCTGGTTATGGTGTCGCTGTTCGGGGTGATGTTCTGGGCTATCTGGTCTGATTTAATTACCGTATTTGCGTATCTCGACAGCATCACTCTCTGGCAGTACAGCGGTACTGAAGCCGGGGCGGCGGTGATGAAAAGCGTCACAATGGGCAGCCTGCTCTTTGCGCTGGTGTCGTCGATGGTCGCCTGGGCGCTGATCCGAAACTTACCGGGGCTGCTCGAAGTGCTGGTGCTGTCGCGGCTCAAGCTGCGTCAGGGGGCATCGTATGCCATTACCACAATCCTGAACTATGTGATCATTATTGTCGGTGCAATGACGGTCTTTGGCTCGCTTGGCGTGTCATGGGACAAACTGCAATGGCTGGCCGCGGCGCTCTCGGTTGGTCTGGGCTTTGGCTTGCAGGAGATCTTCGGTAACTTCGTTTCTGGCCTGATTATCCTGTTCGAACGCCCGGTGCGCATTGGCGACACCGTGACCATCGGGACCTTCTCCGGGACGGTCAGTAAGATCCGTATTCGTGCCACCACGATAACGGACTTCGATCGTAAAGAGGTGATCATCCCGAACAAAGCGTTCGTGACCGAGCGCCTGATCAACTGGTCGCTCTCCGACACGGTAACCCGCGTGGTGATCCGCCTGGGCGTGGCGTATGGATCGGATCTGGATAAAGTGAAAGAGGTTCTGCTGAAGGCGGCATCCGAACACCCGAAAGTGATGCACGATCCGGCACCGTCGGTATTCTTCACCACCTTTGGCGCGAGCACGCTGGATCACGAACTGCGTTTATACGTGCGCGAACTGCGCGATCGCAGCTATACCGTGGATGAGCTGAACCGCTCTATCGATCGTCTGTGTCGTGAAAACGACATCAATATCGCCTTCAACCAGCTTGAGGTTCACCTGCGTAATGAAAAAGGTGACGAGCATACGGAAGTGAAGCGCGAGATTAAGGGTGACGATCCTACTCCGGCTTAACGTCTGCGGATGTTTTCCCCCTCGCCATCAGGGCTGAGGGATCCTCACAAAAAATACGAGCACGGATGGCTCCCTCTCCTCTTTGGGGAGAGGGTTGGGGTGAGGGGGAACATACGGCTGAGGTAGTCATTCCGTTCACTGTATGTTCCTTGCTACTCTGTCACCACAATACCCGTGAACGTGCCAGGGTAGCTCACCGCCG
>NZ_LXES01000031.1 GCF_001654845.1 Enterobacter soli ATCC BAA-2102
CGCCTCGCCCCGGCCTACAGGAAACGCTTCGGCGATTTTCGGCCGGACCATGGCCGCCGCTGTAAGCCTTTTATTTCAATGGCGTTATTTCATCGCGGAATAAAGACAAAAATTACTGGGGAACCTTTTCCCCTCAGGATGAAGGTAATTTACCCTCAAAATCTTTGCGTACAATCTCCAGCGCCTTCAACACTGTCTCTACCGGGAGCTCATGATTCTCCAGCAGCATAATCAAATCAACGGCCAGTTTGACCTCATCGGGGGCATTTTCCAGTGACATTCGCGGCTCCTTTTAGCGGGTCAGACGTTCTATAACGCGTTCAATTTCATCCAGCGCCTGACGGCAGCGGACAAGGCGTCCTTCCAGGGCGGTGATTTCTCGCATCAATAATTGCTGTTCTTCCAGGGTTTCACTGTTGCTGAGGCGCGTTTCACGCTCGCGCTTCATCTCAAACAGGCGGCGTTCAAATTCCTGGTTCTCGAGCCGCTTGCGCTGCCATTTGCCCGCACCCGATGAAGCGCTGTCCCACATACGCAGCGGCCAGGCCGCAATTTCACGGTGCAGGGCGGTTATCTGTTCGGTGAGGTGCTCCGCAAGCCAGGCCACCTGTTCGGCGTGCTCGCTCTGAACCGCGTGGCGCAACTCATCGAGGTTCGCCTGTGCCTCATCAAGATAATCCTTTATCAAGGTGCTGCGGGTGCGAAAAAGCTGCCGATCAAAGCGCGGTTTCAGCGTTGCATGTCCCATCAGCGGTGTAGCCTGCTCACGCAGAAGCGCCATCTGATTTTGCAGCGTATTCAGAAGCAAGTCTGTTTTCAATCCGCTCTCCAGTGGTAAAGTAGCCGTTCAGTTTGATAACGATTCGCATTATGAAGCGTACTATTCTAATCATCATTGGCTGGCTCGCGGTAGTGCTTGGCACTCTGGGCGTTGTTTTACCGCTCCTGCCAACCACGCCTTTTATTCTGCTGGCGGCCTGGTGCTTCGCCCGTTCTTCGCCACGCTTTCACCACTGGCTGTTGTATCGTTCATGGTTTGGCGGTTATCTGCGCCACTGGCAAAAACATCGTGCGATGCCGCCTGGCGCAAAGCCACGGGCGATTGCCGTTATCCTGTTAACCTTCGCCATATCGTTATGGCTGGTGAAAATGATGTGGGTACGCATCCTGCTGCTGGTGATCCTGACGTGTCTGCTCATCTTTATGTGGCGGATCCCGGTGGTTGATGAAAAGCAACAAAAGCACTGACGCCTTATAATGTCTGTTGCAATTATCTTGCGTAGCCAGTAAATTCGACCGTTTTCGAGCACAGGTGCACCTGGTTAAAGGTTAAACAATTGTTACCTTTGCCAACCTCTTACGTGCGCTGTGAGTAACACTGTTTTATTTAGGCACAAACCGATGACCGCAACTGCACAGCAGCTTGAATATCTGAAAAACAGCATCAAAAGCATCCAGGATTATCCAAAGCCTGGCATTCTTTTCCGTGATGTCACCAGCTTGCTGGAAGACCCGAAAGCGTACGCGCTCAGCATTGAACTGCTGGTTGAGCGTTATAAGAACGCCGGGATCACCAAAGTAGTAGGTACTGAAGCCCGTGGCTTCCTGTTTGGCGCACCGGTTGCGCTGGCGATGGGCGTTGGCTTTGTGCCGGTGCGTAAACCACGCAAGCTGCCACGCGAAACCATTGCAGAAAGCTATGAGCTGGAATACGGCACCGATCAGCTGGAAATCCACGTTGATGCGATCAAGCCAGGCGACAAAGTGCTGGTGGTGGACGATCTGCTGGCGACTGGCGGCACGATTGAAGCGACCGTGAAGTTGATCCGCCGTCTGGGTGGTGAAGTGACTGACGCCGCATTCATCATCAACCTGTTCGATCTGGGCGGCGAGCAGCGCCTGGAAAAACAAGGTATTACCAGCTACAGCCTGGTGCCATTCCCGGGTCACTGATCCCGATAGTCACAACCTCGCTCAATGGGTGAGGTTGTGATAGCATTCCCCTCCATAAATTCACCTTCCAGCGTTGCAGAGCCTGCCCATGAGTTATCAGGTGTTAGCCCGTAAATGGCGACCACAAACCTTTGCTGACGTTGTCGGTCAGGAACATGTGCTGACGGCCCTGGCGAACGGCTTGTCGCTAGGTCGCATCCATCACGCCTATCTTTTCTCCGGCACCCGTGGCGTCGGTAAAACTTCTATTGCCCGTTTGCTGGCAAAAGGTCTGAACTGCGAAACCGGGATCACCGCGACACCCTGTGGCGTGTGTGATAACTGCCGCGAAATCGAGCAAGGCCGTTTTGTCGATCTGATTGAGATTGATGCCGCCTCGCGCACCAAAGTCGAAGATACCCGCGATCTGCTGGATAACGTCCAGTACGCACCGGCGCGTGGGCGATTTAAGGTCTACCTGATCGATGAAGTGCACATGCTGTCGCGTCACAGCTTCAACGCCCTGCTGAAAACGCTGGAAGAGCCGCCTGCGCATGTGAAATTCCTGCTGGCGACCACCGATCCGCAAAAGCTGCCGGTGACGATTTTGTCTCGCTGCCTGCAATTCCATCTTAAGGCGCTGGACGTTGAACAGATCCGCGCTCAGCTTGAGCATATTCTCGATGAAGAGAAGATTGTTCATGAGCCACGTGCCCTGCAACTGCTGGCACGCGCGGCAGACGGCAGTCTCCGTGATGCATTAAGCCTTACCGATCAGGCGATCGCCAGCGGTGACGGTAAACTCTCGACCGATGCGGTCAGCACCATGCTCGGCACGCTGGACGATGACCAGGCGCTGTCGCTGATTGAAGCGATGATCGCCGCCAACGGCGAGCGTGTGATGTCGCTGGTCAACGCGGCGGCTGCACGCGGCGTTGAGTGGGAAGGGCTGTTGGTTGAAATGCTCAGCCTGCTGCACCGCGTGGCGATGCTGCAACTTTCTCCATCGGCCATTGGTGCCGATATGGCGGTGATAGAACAGCGGATGCGTGAACTTGCCCGCACCGTGCCGCCAACTGATGTGCAGTTGTATTATCAGACGCTGCTAATCGGCCGCAAAGAGCTACCGTTTGCACCTGACCGCCGTATGGGCGTTGAGATGACCCTACTGCGCGCGCTGGCGTTCCACCCGCGGATGCCGCTGCCGGAGCCGGAAGTCCTGCAACAATCTTTTGCCCCGGTCGCGCCCACGGCTGTAATGTCGCCACAGCAGGTGCCACCGCAGCCGACACCGCCGCCACAGCAAAATGTGCCGCTGTCGGACGCCACCAGTTCGGTGCTTGCCGCACGAAGCCAGTTGCAACGTGCGCAGGGAGCAACCAAACCAAAAAAGAGTGAACCGGCAGCGCCAGGCAGAGCGCGGCCGGTAAATAACGCCGCGCTTGAACGACTGGCTTCGGTAACGGAGCGCGTGCAGTCGCGCCCTGCGCCATCCGCGCTTGAGCAAAAAGCCCCGGTGAAGGAAGAGGCTTATCGCTGGAAAGCGACCACGATTATCGAAACGGTAAAGGAAGAGGTCGCGACTCCGAAAGCGCTGAAAAAGGCGCTGGAACATGAAAAAACGCCGGAACTGGCCGCGAAGCTGGCCGAAGAATCTATTGAGCGCGATGCCTGGGCCGCAGAGGTCAGCAAATTACAGCTGCCGAAGCTGGTGGAGCAGGTAGCGCTTAATGCCTGGAAAGAGCAGGACGGCAATCAGGTTCGCCTGCATCTGCGTCCGGGGCAGCGGCACCTGAATTCCCCGGGTGCGCAAAAAGCGCTGGCTGAGGCGCTCGCCACATTACAGGGTTCGCCGGTTGAATTGACTATCATTGAAGATGATAATCCGGCGGTGCGAACGCCACTGGAGTGGCGACAGGCTATTTATGAAGAGAAGCTCGCGCAGGCGCGTGAGTCGATTATTGCGGATAACAACATCCAGACCCTGCGCCGGTTCTTCGATGCAGACCTGGATGAAGAGAGTATTCGCCCCATTTGATCGTGAGTCTGACTTACGGTTGTAATCATTAAACGTGAAAGAAGAGAGAAGCCTATGTTTGGTGGTAAAGGCGGTCTGGGTGGCCTGATGAAGCAGGCTCAGCAGATGCAGGAAAAAATGCAGAAGATGCAGGAAGAGATCGCTCAGTTGGAAGTCACGGGTGAATCTGGCGCGGGTCTGGTCAAAGTGACCATCAACGGTGCGCACAACTGCCGCCGCGTTGAAATCGATCCAAGTCTGCTCGAAGACGACAAAGAGATGCTGGAAGATCTGGTTGCTGCGGCGTTCAACGATGCTGCTCGCCGTATCGACGAAACTCAGAAAGAGAAAATGGCCTCTGTATCCAGCGGTATGCAACTGCCGCCGGGCTTCAAGATGCCATTCTGATGCAAACCAGTCCGCTGCTCACGCAGTTAATGGAAGCACTGCGCTGCCTGCCGGGCGTTGGCCCGAAGTCAGCGCAGCGCATGGCGTTCACGCTCTTGCAGCGCGACCGCAGCGGCGGGATGCGCCTGGCGCAGGCTTTAACCCGCGCCATGTCAGAAATTG
Source organism: Enterobacter soli ATCC BAA-2102 (assembly GCF_001654845.1). Classification (GTDB taxonomy): domain Bacteria; phylum Pseudomonadota; class Gammaproteobacteria; order Enterobacterales; family Enterobacteriaceae; genus Enterobacter; species Enterobacter soli. The sequence continues at coordinate 4,520 of NZ_LXES01000031.1, forward strand.
GTCATTGTGCGGATTGCCGTACGTTTACCGAGCAAGACGTCTGTAACATCTGTTCAAACCCGCGTCGTCAGGAAAACGGTCAGATTTGCGTGGTGGAGAGTCCGGCGGACATCTACGCTATCGAACAAACCGGGCAGTTTTCGGGGCGCTATTTCGTGCTGATGGGGCATCTCTCTCCGCTGGACGGTATTGGCCCGGATGATATCGGTCTTGACCGCCTTGAACAGCGTCTTAAGTCCGAAACGATCAAAGAGGTGATCCTCGCCACCAACCCAACGGTGGAAGGGGAGGCAACGGCCAACTACATCGCCGAACTGTGCGCAGAGGCAGGCGTTGATGCCAGCCGTATCGCCCACGGCGTACCGGTTGGCGGCGAGCTGGAAATGGTCGATGGCACCACGCTATCGCACTCTCTGGCCGGACGTCACAAGATTACTTTCTGAACAAACGGAGGCTGCGATCGTGGCCTCCGCTTGAAAACTCTCTTATCTATCCCCATCTTTCACTCAACGTTTTAAAACCCCATTAAATGGCATTGTTGAGGTCGACTTAGATGAAAGGACAAGAAACCCGTGGTTTCCAGTCAGAAGTAAAACAGCTTCTGCATCTGATGATCCATTCCCTTTATTCCAATAAAGAAATCTTCCTGCGTGAGCTGATTTCCAACGCCTCCGATGCGGCGGACAAGCTGCGTTTCCGTGCGCTGTCTAAGCCGGATCTGTATGAAGGCGACGGCGATCTGCGCGTGCGTGTCTCTTTTAATCAAGAGAACCGCACGCTGACCATCGCCGATAACGGCATTGGTATGACCCGTGATGAAGTCATTGACCATCTCGGCACCATCGCTAAATCAGGCACCAAAGCGTTCCTGCAATCCATGGGCTCAGACCAGGCTAAAGACAGCCAACTGATTGGCCAGTTTGGTGTGGGCTTCTACTCTGCATTTATCGTGGCGGACAAAGTGACCGTACGCACCCGTGCTGCGGGTGAGAGTGCTGAAAACGGCGTGTTCTGGGAATCCCAGGGTGAAGGCGAGTACACCGTTGCGGATATCACCAAAACGGATCGCGGGACTGAGATCACTCTGCACCTGCGTGAAGGCGAAGACGATTTCCTGAACGACTGGCGTGTACGTTCGATCATCAGCAAGTATTCCGACCATATCGCGCTGCCGGTTGAGATCGAAAAACAGGAAGAGAACGACGGCGAAACCGTAGTTTCCTGGGAGAAGATCAACAAGGCGCAGGCGCTGTGGACGCGCAACAAGTCTGAAATCAAAGACGAAGAATACAACGAATTTTACAAGCACATCGCCCACGACTTTACTGACCCGCTGACCTGGAGCCACAACCGTGTGGAAGGTAAGCAGGAGTACACCAGCCTGCTGTATATCCCGGCACAGGCGCCGTGGGATATGTGGAATCGCGATCACAAGCACGGCCTGAAGCTGTATGTCCAGCGCGTGTTCATCATGGATGAAGCCGAGCAGTTCATGCCGAACTACCTGCGTTTCACCCGTGGTTTGATCGATTCCAACGATCTGCCGCTGAACGTCTCCCGTGAAATCTTGCAGGACAGCACCGTCACCCGTAACCTGCGTAACGCGCTGACCAAACGCACGTTGCAGATGCTGGAAAAACTGGCGAAAGACGATGCTGAAAAATATCAGACCTTCTGGAAACAGTTCGGCCTGGTGCTGAAAGAAGGCCCGGCGGAAGATTCCGGCAATATCGAAGCCATTGCTAAGCTGCTGCGCTTTGCCTCCACGCATACTGACTCTTCAGCACAGACCGTGTCGCTCGAAGAGTACGTCGCACGCATGAAGGAAGGGCAGGAGAAGATTTACTACATCACCGCCGACAGCTATGCCGCCGCGAAGAGCAGCCCGCACCTGGAGCTGCTGCGTAAGAAAGGCATCGAAGTTCTGCTGCTTTCCGATCGCATCGACGAATGGATGATGAACTACCTCACCGAGTTCGCCGGCAAAACCTTCCAGTCCGTTGCCAAAGCCGATGAATCCATCGACAAGCTGGCAGATGAAGTGGATGAAACCGCGAAAGAAGCCGAAAAAGCCCTGGAGCCGTTCGTTGAGCGTGTGAAAACCTTGCTGGGCGACCGTGTGAAAGAGGTGCGTTTCACGCATCGTCTGACCGACACCCCGGCGATTGTCACCACCGATGCCGACGAAATGGGCACCCAGATGGCAAAACTGTTCGCTGCGGCGGGCCAGGCGATGCCGGAAGTGAAATATATCTTCGAGCTGAACCCGGATCACCCGCTGGTCAAACGCGCGGCAGATACTCAGGACGAAAGCCAGTTTGCCGAGTGGGTTGAACTGCTGCTGGATCAGTCTCTGCTGGCCGAACGCGGTACGCTGGAAGATCCTAACCTCTTCATTAAACGTGTGAATGCGCTGCTGCTGGCGTAACTGACCACCTACCCCTCACCCTGCCCTCTCCCCAAAGGGGAGAGGGTGTTCAAATTCCCTCTCCCCTATGGGGAGAGGGTTAGGGTGAGGGGGAATCAATCGCACTAACCCAAATATTCTCCCTCATTAACCGTTTCAGCCGTCCCGCCTTCCTTGAGCCACGTCCGTTCTGGTGGTATTGTTTAGCGCTTTTGAAAAATTGAACCAACTTTTGAGGGGATTTTCGCAATGCGTATTATTCTGCTTGGCGCTCCGGGCGCGGGTAAAGGAACTCAGGCTCAGTTCATCATGGAGAAATACGGTATTCCGCAAATCTCCACCGGTGACATGCTGCGCGCCGCTGTTAAATCTGGCTCCGAGCTGGGTAAACAAGCGAAAGACATCATGGACGCAGGCAAACTGGTTACTGACGAACTGGTTATTGCTCTGGTTAAAGAGCGCATTGCTCAGGAAGACTGCCGTAACGGTTTCCTGCTGGACGGCTTCCCACGTACCATCCCACAAGCTGACGCCATGAAAGAAGCGGGCATCAACGTAGACTATGTTCTGGAATTCGACGTGCCAGACGAGCTGATCGTTGACCGTATCGTGGGTCGTCGCGTACACGCTGCTTCTGGCCGCGTTTACCACATCAAATTCAACCCGCCTAAGGTTGAAGGTAAAGACGACGTGACCGGCGAAGAGCTGACCACCCGTAAAGACGATCAGGAAGAGACCGTGCGTAAGCGCCTGGTGGAATACCATCAGATGACTGCGCCGCTGATCGGCTACTACTCTAAAGAAGCGCAGGCGGGTAACACCAAATACGCGAAAGTAGACGGCACCCAGGCTGTTGCTGACGTTCGTGCAGAGCTGGAAAAAATCCTCGGCTAATTGCACTTCTCTCACCCGGGTTCTCCGGGTGAGAAATCTTCTCATTTTCCCTTTCGCTGTAATTGGTTTCGTTTAATCGCATTTCCGCTACAATTGACAACCATTCAAATGGTTAAGAGGCGTGAATGAGTCAGGCGAAAACCGGCATCCTGCTTGCCAATCTGGGTACTCCAGATGCACCCACTCCAGAAGCGGTAAAACGTTACCTGCGACAATTTCTGAGCGACACCCGCGTCGTGGATACCCCGAGACTGCTTTGGTGGCCGCTGTTGCGCGGAGCCATTCTGCCGATTCGTTCCCCGCGTGTGGCGAAACTCTATCAGTCCGTCTGGATGGAAGAGGGGTCGCCGCTGATGGTCTACAGTCGTCGCCAGGAGAAAGCCCTTGCGGCCCGTTTACCGGATATGCCGGTGGCGCTGGGAATGAGCTACGGCAAACCTTCGCTTGTCAGTGCGGTTGATGACCTGCTTTCACAGGGCGTTGATCATATCGTGGTGCTGGCGCTTTATCCGCAATACTCTTGCTCGACGGTTGCCGCGGTATGGGATGAACTGGCGCGTATTCTGGCCACTCGCCGCCGTATTCCGGGTATCACGTTCATTCGCGATTACGCTGATAACGCACTCTATATTAAAGCGCTGGCAAGCAGTGCCCGGGCATCGTTTGCAAAACACGGTGAGCCGGATGTGTTGCTGCTCTCTTACCACGGTATTCCTCAGCGTTATGCCGATGAAGGTGATGATTATCCTCAGCGCTGCCGTGATACCACGCGAGAGCTGGTTTCAGCGCTCGGATTGCCGCCAGAGAAAGTGATGATGACCTTCCAGTCGCGCTTTGGCCGCGAGCCGTGGCTCACGCCGTATACCGATGAAACCCTGAAAATGCTGGGCGAGAAGGGCGTGAAACACGTTCAGGTGATGTCGCCGGGCTTCTCGGCAGATTGCCTGGAAACGCTGGAAGAGATAGCGGTGCAAAACCGGGAATTTTTCCTGGAGGCTGGTGGTACGAAATACGAGTACATTCCTGCACTTAACGACGATTCAGAGCATATCGATATGATGGTGTCGCTGGTGGCAAACAGCCGCTGATCGCGCTATAGGCCGGGTTTGTGCTACCATTCCCGGCCCATATTCTTTGCATAGCTCATACCATGAAATTTCCCGGTAAACGTAAATCCAAACATTACTTCCCCGTCAATGCCCGCGATCCGCTGCTGCAACAAATTCAGCCGGTAAACGAAACCAGCGCTGCATGGGTGGTCGGTATCGATCAGACCCTGGTGGATATTGAAGCGAAAGTGGATGACGCGTTTGTCGAACGTTACGGTTTGAGCGCCGGGCATTCACTGGTCATTGAAGACGACGTTGCCGAAGCGCTGTATCAGGAGCTGGTGCGTGAAAACCTGATCACCCACCAGTTTGCCGGTGGCACCATCGGCAACACCATGCACAACTATTCCGTGCTGGCCGATGACCGTTCCGTATTGCTGGGCGTGATGTGCAGCAATATCGAGATTGGTGGCTATGCCTATCGCTACCTGTGCAACACTTCCAGCCGTACCGATCTGAACTATCTCCAGGGTGTCGACGGGCCAATCGGCCGCTGCTTTACGCTTATCAGCGATTCCGGTGAACGTACCTTTGCCATAAGCCCTGGCCACATGAATAAACTTCGCGCCGACAGCATCCCGGAAGAAGTGATCGCAGGCGCATCTGCGCTGGTATTGACCTCCTATCTGGTCCGCTGCAAGCCAGGTGAGCCGATGCCGGAAGCCACCATGAAGGCGATCGAGTACGCGAAGAAATATAACGTGCCAGTGGTACTGACTCTGGGCACCAAATTCGTGATTGCCGACAACCCGGAGTGGTGGCAGGCGTTCCTGAAAGAGCACGTTTCGATTCTGGCGATGAACGAAGAAGAAGCGGAAGCGTTAACGGGGGAGAGCGATCCGCTGCTGGCGTCGGACAAAGCGCTGGACTGGGTGGATCTGGTGCTCTGCACCGCCGGGCCGGTTGGGTTATACATGGCAGGCTTCACTGAAGAAGAGAGCAAGCGCAAAACACAGCATCCGCTGCTGCCGGGCGCCATTGCCGAATTCAACCAGTACGAATTCAGCCGCGCTATGCGTCATAAAGATTGCCAGAACCCGCTGCGTATTTACTCGCACATCGCGCCGTATATGGGCGGGCCTGAGAAGATCATGAATACCAACGGCGCGGGCGACGGAGCACTGGCCGCGCTGCTGCACGACATTACCGCCAACGCGTACCACAAAACCAATGTGCCTAACTCCAGCAAGCACAAGTTCAGCTGGCTGACCTATTCGTCGCTGGCGCAGGTGTGTAAGTACGCTAACCGCGTGAGTTATCAGGTACTGAACCAGCATTCCCCGCGCTTAACGCGTGGCCTGCCGGAAAGGGAAGACAGCCTCGAAGAGGCGTACTGGGACAGGTAAAAGAAAACCCCTCACCCTAACCCTCTCCCCATAGGGGAGAGGGGATCGCACGGAGCCGTCTTTTCTCCCTCGCCCCTTTGGGGAGAGGGCGGGGTGAGGGGGCATACCGCATCAAACTTACCCCGTCACCGCCTCTTCAACCGGCGGCTTCTCCAGCAGCGTCAGCATCGTATTCGCAATCTCACGCTCACCCATCACCACCTGATTGGCACCACGCTCGGTAATGTACTCCACTTCGTCGTCATAATGGGCGCGGGCGATAATCTCAATATGCGGGCACTTCTCGCGGGCGGATGCCACAATCTCACCGGCTTCGTAGCCATTTGGAATGGTCAGCAGCAGCCAGCGGGCGCAGTCCAGATGCGCCAGGTTCATTATCTCTTCATTTGCCGCATTGCCCAGCACCGCGCGAATGCCGCGCTCGCGCAGCTCATCAACGCGGGTTCGTGAGGTTTCAATCACCACCAGCGGCACACCCTGCGCCATCAGTTTCTCACCCAGCAGGCTGCCCACGCGGCCAAAGCCGACCAGCAGCGCATGGTTGCAGATATCCACCGGGATCTGCTTCTCTTCTTCGATAGCCTCTTCCAGCGTCTGCTCTTCGAGCGTTTCGGTTTTATCGAGATATTTTTCCAGCAGCGCGAACAGCACCGGGTTCAGCATGATGGACAAAATAGCCCCTGCCAGCACCAGGTTCTGCCCGGCCTGCGGCAGCAGGTTCAGCGCCATCCCCAGCCCGGCGAGGATGAAGGCGAACTCACCAATTTGCGCCAGGCTGGCGGCGATGGTCAGCGCCGTACGCGGCGAGTGGCCAAACATGCGCACCAGGAAGAAAGCGGCAACCGACTTACCAAAGATGATGATCGCCAGCGTACCCAGCACCGCCAGCGGCTGCTGGATCAGGACAAGTGGATCGAACAACATCCCGACGGAGACGAAGAACAGTACGGCGAATGCATCGCGCAGCGGAAGGGTGTCGTGCGCGGCACGGTGGCTCAGCTCGGATTCGTTCAGCACCATCCCGGCAAAAAATGCACCCAGCGCAAAGGAGACATCAAACAGCTCCACGGCGCCAAAGGCGATACCCAGCGCCAGGGCGAGCACTGAAAGAGTAAACAGCTCGCGGGAACCGGTCGCGGCGCTGCGGGACATTATCCAGGGTACAAGACGGCGACCCACCAGCATCATAATGGCGATAAACGCCACAACCTTACCGATGGTGATACTCATATCCAGCGCCAGAGAAGCAAAACCGACGTTATCTTTTTCCATCATCCCGGCAACGGCTGGCAGCAGAACCAGCGTCAGTACCATCACCAGGTCTTCAACAATCAGCCAGCCTATCGCGATTTGCCCGCGCTGGCTGTCTATCAGCTGTCTCTCTTCAAGCGCGCGCAGCAACACCACGGTACTGGCGGTGGAAAGACACAGCCCAAACACGATGCCGGTCATCAGTGACCAGCCAAGCACGGCCGAAAGCGCCATCCCCAGCAGCGTCGCCACCCCTATCTGGGCGATCGCTCCTGGTATGGCGATAGACTTTACCGCCATCAAGTCCTTCAGAGAGAAGTGCAGACCCACTCCGAACATCAGCAGGATCACGCCCAGTTCTGCCAGTTCAGGAGCCAGTTTGGTATCCGCCACAAAGCCCGGCGTAAAAGGACCCGCCAGTACACCCGCTAACAAATAGCCCACAAGAGGAGAAATTCGCAGTTTATTGGCAATCATGCCGAGGATAAAAGCGAGCACAAGTCCACCAACAATGGTGGTGATTAGCGGTGTGGCGTGATGCATTCCGTCTCCTTTCGTGGTGGGGTGTTCCATTTTTGGTGAAAAACCAAAAAACCGAGTTACAGTTTATGACAATTTTTACCGACATGTTTATGAATAATTGTTGAAGTTTGAATAAAACAGCAATAAGCGTGAAAAAAAGCAGATTTTGACAAATTCAACGGGAAGAAGAAGAGGAAAGCCTTATGGCATCAGGGAGTTTGGCCGCCAAAGTAAAACTTTGACGGCCGGTAAATTACGCTTTGTGACGGTTGTCAGGCAGGAATATGGTCAACATCCCCAAAAGTGGCAGGAAAGCACAGATTTTATAAACCAGGAAGATACTGGTGTGATCGGCAACCATCCCTAACACCGCGGCACCCAGGCCGCCCATACCGAAGGCGAAACCGAAAAATAGCCCGGAAACCATACCGATACGCCCCGGAAGAAGCTCCTGAGCGTAGACCAGGATGGCGGAAAACGCCGAAGCCAGAATAAAACCAATGATGACGGTCAAAATGCCCGTCCATTCAAGGCTTGCGTACGGCAAAATGAGCGTAAAGGGGGCAACACCGAGGATAGAGCCCCAAATGACATATTTACGCCCAATTTTATCGCCAACAGGCCCGCCAATTACCGTACCTGCGGCTACCGCAAACAGGAATGCAAACAGATGGAACTGCGCGTTTTGTACCGATAATCCGAACTTTTGCATCAGATAAAAGGTGTAATAGCTGCTGATGCTCGCCATATAGAAGTATTTCGAGAAAATCAGCACCAGCAGTACGCTAACTGCCAGAATAACCTTGTTGCGAGGCAGGGGATTGGTAACCTTTACTGTAGGTTTTCCCTTGTTCACCCGATGCTGAGCGGCGTACCAGCGGCTAATCTGCGCCAGCACGATAATCGCCAGCAGGGCGGCCAGGACAAACCATGCCACGTTGCCTTTGCCGTAAGGGGCAATGATCACTGCCGCCAGCAATGGGCCGAGCGAACTGCCAAAGTTGCCGCCGACCTGGAACAGAGACTGCGCCAGCCCGTGACGCCCGCCAGAGGCCATACGCGCCACGCGGGAAGATTCCGGATGGAATACCGAAGAGCCAGTACCGACGAGCGCAGCGGCAATCAGCACCGCTTCAAAGCTGCCCGCTATTGCCAGCAATACCAACCCGCTTAAGGTGAAGCACATGCCAATCGGCAGTGACCACGGCATCGGATATTTATCCGTCCAGTAGCCCACCACCGGTTGCAGCAGCGACGAGGCCAGCTGGAAGGTCAGGGTGATCATCCCGATCTGTACGAAGGTTAATGAAAACTCAGACTGCAATAACGGGTAGATCGCCAGAATCAGAGACTGGATCATATCGTTGAGCAGATGAGAAAGACTGATTGCGCCTAAAACTTTAAAGGACGTACGCGAGTGTGGCGGCGACGCCGGAGAGCCCGTAACGGGCTGGGTTGATTCACTGATTGCCATAGAGATGAATACCACGTCGTTTGTTATTAGAAATGCAGGGTGTAATTATTATCCAACTAACATACCCGTCTGTGACATTTGAAGAAAGTCGCAATTCTGAAAACTTATTTGTCTATTCTTGTTACTCATTGTAATTTTTGCGTTTGTCTATGGGTCAGGGAGAGAAGAGATGAAGTTAATGAAGCGTGGCGTGGCGCTCGCGCTGATCGCCGCATGGGGGCTGACAAGCCTGCCTGCACAGGCGTATGAAAAAGACAAAACCTACAAAATCACCATTCTGCATACCAACGATCACCACGGCCATTTCTGGCGCAGCGAATACGGTGAATATGGCCTTTCCGCCCAAAAAACGCTGGTGGATGGCATTCGCAAAGAGGTCGCCGCCGCAGGGGGCAGTGTGTTGCTGCTCTCGGGCGGGGATATTAATACCGGCGTACCGGAATCCGATTTACAGGATGCAGAGCCCGATTTCCGTGGCATGAATTTAATTGGTTACGATGCGATGGCCGTGGGTAACCATGAGTTTGATAATCCGCTGACCGTTCTGCGCCAGCAGGAAAAATGGGCTAAATTCCCGTTCCTCTCGGCCAATATTTATCAGAAAAGCACCGGTGAGCGCCTGTTTAAGCCGTGGGCGCTGTTTAAGCGTCAGGATCTGAAAATCGCGGTTATTGGTTTAACCACCGACGACACGGCGAAAATCGGCAACCCGGAATACTTCACCGATATCGAGTTCCGTAAACCGGCAGACGAAGCAAAGCTGGTGATTCAGGAGCTCCAGCAGAATGAAAAGCCGGACGTGATTATCGCCACCACGCATATGGGGCACTACGATAATGGCGAGCATGGCTCCAATGCGCCGGGTGATGTCGAGATGGCGCGCAGCCTGCCAGCGGGCTCTCTGGCAATAATTGTGGGTGGTCACTCACAAGATCCGGTATGTATGGCGTCTGAGAATAAAAAGCAGGTGGATTACGTACCAGGCACACCGTGTGCGCCAGACCGGCAGAACGGTATCTGGATTGTTCAGGCTCACGAGTGGGGTAAATACGTCGGTCGTGCGGACTTTGAGTTCCGTAACGGCGAGATGAAACTGGTGCACTACCAGCTGATCCCGGTCAACCTGAAGAAGAAAGTCTCTTACCCAGACGGGAAAAGTGAGCGCGTACTTTACACCCCAGAAATTGCTGAAAACCAGCAGATGCTCTCGCTGCTGACGCCGTTCCAGAATAAAGGCAAAGCGCAGCTGGATGTGAAGATTGGCACGCTCAATGGCCGCCTGGAAGGTGACCGCAGCAAAGTCCGCTTCGTGCAGACCAATATGGGGCATCTGGTGCTGGCAGCGCAAATGGCGCGTACCAGCGCAGACTTCGGCGTGATGAGCGGCGGCGGTATTCGTGACTCCATTGAGGGCGGGAATATCACCTATAAAGATGTGTTGAAGGTTCAGCCATTTGGCAACGTGGTGGTGTATGCCGACATGAGCGGTAAAGAGGTTATCGACTACCTGACCGCCGTGGCGCAGATGAAACCCGATTCGGGAGCGTATCCGCAGTTTGCCAACGTCAGTTTTGTGGCGAAAGACGGTAAGCTCAATGACCTCAAAATCAAAGGCGAGCCGGTTGACCCTGGCAAAACCTACCGCATGGCAACACTGAGCTTTAACGCCACGGGCGGCGATGGCTATCCGCATATTGATAATAAACCGGGCTATGTGAATACCGGCTTTATTGATGCGGAAGTGCTTAAGCAGTTTATTCAGCAGAATTCGCCGATTGACGTGAGTGTGTATGAGCCGAAAGGTGAGGTGAGCTGGCAATAACAGCGCTATTTTGTTCGCCATTTTGAACGCGGGCAATGCTCGGAATCCTCACGTACTCTGTGTACGCTCCGGTTCCTGCGCGTTGTCCGCGTCCAAACTGTCTTCACCAATAACGCGCTGTCCAGGACAATAATCAATCCCTACGCGCAATATCCGCAAATTTCGCGTCCAGCATTTTCGCCAGATCGCCCGCCGCCAGTTCAATATCCAGCCCGCGCTTGCCGCCTGAAATATAGATAGTGTCGAATTCCTGGGAAGGGGCATCAATCAGCGTTGGCAGACGTTTTTTCTGCCCCAGCGGGCTGATCCCACCCACCAGATAACCGGTGGTGCGTTGCGCAACCATTGGATCCGCCATGTCGACCTTTTTTGCGCCCAGCGCTTTGGCGACTTTTTTCAGATCCAGCTGACCCGCCACCGGCGTGACCGCCACGGCGAGGTGTTTCATATCGCCATTCACTGCAACCAGCAGCGTTTTGTAAACCTGGTCGGCATTCAGCCCCAGTTTACGCACCACTTCATCACCAAAGTTAGTTTCATTCGGATCGTGATCGTAAGTGTGGATCCTGAAAGAGATTTTGTTTTTTTCGAGTAATTTAACGGCGGGAGTCATAGCTATCCTTCTTACGACAGACAATTCATGCCAAGAGCATACGCCTGACGTTTGTCTAAAAAATAGCACCATCTTGCGCAATAGTATTGGCAGTGATGGTCACTTTGAGCGACAATCGGCTCAACCGAAGGTCTCCTTCGGCATAATAAAAACGATGAAATTCCTCTTTGACGGGCCAATAGAAATATTGGCCATTTTTTTATTTCAGCAGTGACGGCAAATTCCCTTCTCCGTACAAATGTAACGCCCCCACGGCGACCACATAATGCCCGGCTGGCAGCGCATTCAGTGTATGTTTCCATGCCCGGTTACGCTCGTTCATCAGGACATCATACAACGACTGGCTGAACGTGGCGGGTAATTCTGGTTTGTCGTTTACGGGCGGCGTTTCAAGCCACCAGCTCACCATCACCTGAAGCAACCGTGCGTTGGTATGCCAGTGGGTCAGGGTATCATCCAGCAATAATAAGCCATCATCAGGAAGCTGGCGTAAGAGCTCAACCTGGCTTTGTGCACCTTCCAGCTCAATGATCGGCAGGCTTTGTGCCCGGGCGGCGTGAAGGAGTTGGTAATCAATACCGTACTCGCCCCGCAACCCCAGACGCTGCGCCTGTGTCGCCTGAAGCACCATGGCAATCTGCCACAGGGGCTGGGTTTCCAGCATTGACAGTGATACGCCCAGCTCATCGGCTACGCGTGTCAGTTCGGCAAGCTGGGTGTCATTCAGGCGCTCGCTGAGCGGAGGTGGGATATCCAGATCGGCAAAAGGGGATTCACTGCCGGAAATATCGGCTTCAACAACCAGAGCATCCGCGTTACGCAGCAGTTTGAGCAGGGAAGGCGGGAGAGGCGACATCCCGGAAGTTCCCATATGGATGCTGCCAACCAGGTGCAGATGTTGTCCGCCAGAAAGTGAGATATCCATGCCCGGCCAGGCATAACGGCGGGGGAACAGGGCGCGAAACGATGTTTTTATACGATTAAACAGACTCATACGCGCTCCATGAACGGAAAGGTTCATGCTAGCGCGTAGGAGCCGAAGGTTCAATCTTTCGGTTTGAACCGCAACAGCCGGTTTGCGTTACTGACTACAGTAATGGACGACAGTGCCATTGCTGCGCCAGCCACTACCGGGTTGAGTAGCGTGCCGGTCAGCGGCCACAAAATCCCGGCGGCGATCGGAATGCCGAAACTGTTGTAGATAAATGCCCCTAACAGGTTCTGCTTCATATTGCGCAACGTGGCTTTTGAGATGGCCAGTGCATCCGCAACGCCCATCAGACTGTGGCGCATCAGGGTGATCGCCGCCGTCTCGATGGCGACATCGCTGCCGCCGCCCATCGCAATCCCCACATCGGCCTGAGCCAGTGCTGGTGCATCGTTGATACCGTCCCCGACCATGGCCACCTGGCGTCCCTGGTTTTGCAGTGCCTTGATGGCATCGGCTTTACCCTCTGGCAGTACCCCGGCAATCACCTCATCAATACCGGCCTCGCGGGCAATGGCGTTTGCCGTTGTCGGGTTATCCCCGGTCAGCATCACCAGGCGATAGCCCGCACGGTGCAGGCGTTTCAGGGCATCCACGCTGTCCTGGCGCAGCGGATCGCGTACGGCAATCAGAGCCACCGCTTTGCCGTCTACAGCCAGCAGTACCGGTGTCGCGCCCTGAGATGCCTGCGCTTCCAGTTCACTGTCCAGTGCTGACGTATCGATACCCTTTTCACTCAGCAGCGCCTGGTTACCCAGCAGCAGCGCGTGTCCTTCTGCTTCACCGCTGACGCCCAGCCCACGCAGGGTGCGGAAGTTATTCACTTGCGGCAGGGCTGCATCCGCTGCTTTATCGAGAATGGCGCGGGCCAGAGGATGACTGGAACCTTGTTCCAGCGCAGCTGCCAGACGCAGCGCATCGGCTTCGGCGATGCCTGCGGTGTGCACCGCGACCACCTGCGGTTTACCTTCGGTAAGGGTGCCGGTTTTATCAAATACCAGCGTATCGAGCGTGCTGGCGCGTTGCAGGGCGTCGGCGTCACGCACCAGGACACCAAACTCGGCGGCACGACCCACGCCAGAGATAATCGACATCGGCGTGGCCAGGCCAAGTGCGCAAGGACAGGCGATGATCAAAACCGTGGTGGCAATCACCAGGGTGTAGACAATCTGCGGCGCCGGGCCGAAGAAATACCAGATAGCGGCGCTCAGCAGGGCGATACAGACCACCACGGGCACAAAAATGGCGGAGATTTTATCAGCAAGCTGGCCAATCTCAGGCTTACTGCTCTGGGCCTGACGCACCATACGGATAATGCGCGACAGTGTGGTGTGGCTGCCAACAGCATTGGCGCGGAACAGTACGCTACCGTCCTGCACCACCGTACCGGCGTGTACTGCATCCCCTAGGGATTTTTGCTGTGGGATAGGTTCCCCGGTCAGCATGGCTTCATCAAGCCAGGCATCACCCTGAGTGATTTCGCCGTCAACAGGAACACGGTCGCCGGTGGTCAGGCGCAGCGTCATACCCGGCTGAACCTCGGCCAGCGGGACATTTTTCTCGCCGTCGTCTGTGACGACACGTGCGGTTGGCGGCGTTAAATCAAGGAGTCTTTCCAGCGCCTTAGAGGAGCGCTGACGCGCACGGGCTTCGAGCATATGGCCTAAGTTAATCAGGCCGATAATCATCGCGCTTGCTTCGTAATAAAGATGGCGCGCTTCCATCGGGAACCACTGCGGCCAGACGTTGACGCTCATCGAATAGAGCCAGGCCGCGCCCGTGCCAAGTGCGACAAGCGTATCCATCGTCGCGGTGCGATTTTTGAGGCTTTTCCAGGCGCTCGAATAGAAGTGACCCCCGGCGAAGACCATCACGCCGAGCGTAATCACACCAATCACCAGCCACAGCGTGCGGTTATCGTCAGTGACCATCATGTTGTCACCGATCATGCCCCATACCATTACCGGAATACCGACCAGCAGCGCGACAATCGCCTGCCAGCGGAAGCGTTTCATGGTGGCTACTGCCGTTTCCTGCTGGCGTTCGCGGCGCCTGGCATCGTCTTCGATGGCCTCTGCACCATAGCCTGCTTTTTCGACGGCCTGCACTAAATCTGCGGCGGAGGCACTGCCCATAATGAGCGCAGTACGCTCCGCAAGGTTGACCCGTGCCTGTGCGACGCCCGGTACGGCCTGCAATGCATTTTGTACCCGGGAAACGCAGCTGGCGCAGCTCATGCCGTTGATCAGCAGCTGTTGGCTGTCATCAATATCATCAGCTACCGGAAGCTCAGGAGTGGCCGCTGTCAGTGCTTCCGACGGGAGTGATGACTCTGCCAGCGGTTTAGCCTTTGGGTGGCTTAACTCCGCTCCGTAACCGGCTTGTTTGATGGTATCGATCAGCGCATCGGCGCTGGCGCTACCGGTGACGGCTGCATGATCGATAGTCACGTCCGCGCTTTCCACATCAGGACGCTGTTCCAGGCTTTCTTTAACGCGTTTGACACAGTGGCCGCAGGAGAGGCCGTCCAGTGTCAGATCAATTGTGTGAGACATAACAAAACTCCCGTATAATTATCTGGTCAGTTATTGACCTTCATAATGCTTTTCGCTAACTGTTATGAAGGTTAAACCTTCCATCAAGGGGAAGGTCAAGGGGGAAATGTGAATATCAGTGATGTTGCGAAAAAAACCGGATTGACCAGCAAAGCGATTCGTTTTTATGAAGAGAAAGGGCTGGTTACACCACCACTGCGCAGCGAAAACGGCTACCGCAGTTATACGCAACGGCATCTTGATGAGCTGACGTTACTGCGTCAGGCAAGGCTGGTAGGCTTTAACCTGGAAGAGTGCGGCGAACTGGTGAACCTGTTCAACGATCCGAAACGCCACAGCGCAGACGTCAAAAAACGTACCCTGGAGAAGGTTGCTGAAATTGAGCGCCATATCATTGAGCTACAGGCGATGCGGGAACAACTGCTGGGGCTGGCGGCGTCCTGTCCGGGGGATGACAGCGCCGATTGTCCGATTATTGATAATCTTACCGGTTGCTGCCATCGCAAGGCCAATGCTTAACAGGCTTTCACGCGCAGGGTAATACCTTCCACCGCAATGACCTCAACCCGCGTTCCTGCGCTGAGGTCATCATCTGCCACCACCGGCCACGAGCTATCACCCACGCGCATGTGTCCGCGGCCATTCACCAGCGTGGTGTCCAGCGTAAAACGCTTGCCGACAATCTGCTGCCCGCGCTGATTCAGATGGGCATCTACCGGTTTCTGCGCCTTCACCCGCGTGCTCAGCCAGCGCCACCACAGCCAGGCCGCAACCAGCGTCAGCACGGCAAACAGCGCGCCCTGCCATGCCCAGTCCAGCGGGATAAGCCACACCAGCAACCCGGTGATCACGGCAGCGATACCGCTCCAGAGCAGGTAACCGTTGCCGCCAAGCATCTCTGCTGCCAGTAATAAGCCACCGAGGCTTAGCCAGAAGGCATGAGGATGTGCAACGATGAGCTCAATCATTTCTTACGCTCGTTTCCGCTATCCTTAATGAGCTCGGCAATCCCGGCAATTGAGCCCATCAGGCTGCTGGCATCCAGCGGCATCATCACCACTTTGCTGTTATTCGCAGAGCCAATCTCTTTCAGCGCATCGGTATATTTTTGTGCCACGAAGTAGTTAACGGCCTGGATATCACCGGCAGCAATGGCTTCGGACACCATCTGGGTTGCACGGGCTTCCGCTTCTGCGGAACGTTCACGCGCCTCAGCCTGAAGGAACGCAGACTGGCGATCGCCTTCCGCTTTCAGGATCTGCGATTGTTTTTCCCCTTCTGCTTTCAGGATCTCTGCCTGACGTACACCTTCGGCCTCAAGGATATAGGCACGCTTGGTACGTTCGGCCTTCATCTGGGCGTTCATCGATGCGATCAGTTCCGCTGGTGGGCGCACGTCACGGATTTCAATACGGGTGACTTTAATTCCCCACGGATTTGTCGCCTCATCCACAATGTGCAGCAGACGTGTATTAATGCTGTCGCGCTGGGAGAGCATTTCGTCCAGCTCCATCGAACCGAGCACGGTACGGATGTTGGTCATCGTCAGGTTAACAATCGCCAGTTCGAGATTGCTGACCTCATACGCCGCCTTAGGCGCATCAATCACCTGAATAAAGCAGACCGCATCAATGGTGACGTTGGCGTTGTCTTTGGAGATGATTTCCTGAGAGGGGATATCCAGTACCTGTTCCATCATGTTGATCTTACGACCGATTCTGTCCATGAAAGGCACGATAAGGCTTAAACCAGGCTGCAACGTATTGGTGTAACGACCAAAGCGTTCAACGGTCCACTGATAACCCTGCGGGACAATTTTGACACCCGCACCGACGATAACCAGTGCGACGAAAATAAGGACAGGAATAACGATGAGCATAAAACCTCCTGTTTTGAATGCTGTGATGAGAAGAATTGTGTGTTTGTTGTTCGTAAGTATATCGGCTATTGGCCAGAAATTCGCCCCTGTAAAGAGGTGGGAAGTGGATGATAGCTAATAAAAAGCCCTGCTAGATAACAGGGCCAGAGGATCAGGCTACCTGATGGGTGTAAGAAAAGTCCGCGATAAACTGCTCGCCCGCGTCGGCGATGGCTTTGGATAAACCCTGGTAGTAATTTTCCAGCCCAATGGCTTCAATTTGCTGGATATGCTCGCGGACCGGGGCGCAGAAAAGTACCGCGTTACCCGCCTCAACACGTTTGTTGTTTGGGGGAAGATCTCCTGCGATCGCTTTAAACCATGTTCTGATCCCCTGTTTTAAGCTGTGTGGGGCTTTCGACAAGTTTTCGATACCGGTCAGCACTTGCAGGGTAGGGAACTCATCGGCAAAAACGGCCGTTTTCATGCGTTCGAAGAACTGACTGAAAAGCTCAAATGAGCCCAGATCGGTGACACGAGGCTTGGTGGTTTTACCGTTTTTGTTACCGAGCTTGCTGGCTTCTGGCGTGGCTGCCGGAACTGCGTTGACCTTGTGCAGATCCAGGCCGAACAGCAGGTTACAGTGCGCGCGGCGCTCTTTAAGCGGGTAGGACATCAGCACATCGATAAACTGGGTGGCTTTTACATCCGCAAGATCGTGGTTGATGAGCCACTGTGAACGCGCGAATTCAGCCGGAGTGACAAACCAGTCTGGCACTTCATCGTAACGTTTTGATTTGCCCTTACCGTCAAACTCAATAAAGTGCGCGCCATCATCAAAGGCGAATTTGCAGTTTTTGAAACTCCCGATCGTGGTATTAACGATGAGCGCCTTTTTGACGAAATCAACAACCTCTGCACCGATGACAAAACTTGTGAGTTCCGAAGAATTGATGACTTCCATTAATGTTTCTACAGTAGGAACACCAGGCTTCAGGGAAGAGAACTCATAAAATATATGTGTCATGCTGCATACTTCCTATAGTGATAAGCGTGCCAATTTGTCCGCCAAAAAGTGTAACACCACTCTATGTCTGAGGCTATTAGCTCTGCGTGCGGGAACTCTGGCGAGATCACAAATGGAAGATATACGTTACTTTTTAATGTCAACATGTCAAACAGGATTGACATATTAAAGACTCATTTTTTTAAGAATCGTGTCTTTTTCTCATCTGAGTAGATGAATACATTAAATACACTTAACTAAGTCTGTGCTTAGATACAAAAAAGCCGCCAGAGCGGCGGCTTTATTACGATACGTTTATGTGTGGCGTGAGGGTTATTTCAGGTAGCCGACGAACCCTTCGCCCTGCTTTAATAGCGCAACTTTGCCGCTCTTACAGACAACAATGTTGTAAAGACCCTGACGATAGCTTTTCGCTGAAGCTTGTTTTTATCCAGCGCGGTAAGCATCTTCAATTTCATCCTGACACCTTAATTAATAAGAAAAAGTTAACAGGTCGTGTTTATGAAGACCTGAGCATGGCATGGTGAGGGAAATCAGAAATCGCCAGAAATACCGGCACCTGCCATCCAGCCGCTGTCGAAGGATGTTGACGCCTGCATGTTTACCGCGACATGGCTAGTCAGCCCTTTCTGAAGACCGCCGGCCAGTGCTGCTCCGTCGCCGTTTGCCGTACCGGTGGAAAGTGCCCATGCGTTGTCGGAGTGGTAGTGCAGGCTGGACATGGCTGCCGCGTTGTTCAGGCCACGCTTCAGATCGTCTCGGGTATCCTCAATGTCTTTCGCGTTACGATCGATTTTCTGACTGTTTTGAGAAATCGCGTCCGAGTTGTTGCTCACTTTGCTACGTGTGGCCTGATCAATGTAGTAGGTATTTACATGCTGAACCGTTGTGATCGTATTTGTGCCACTCGTCGTGGTAACCGGGACTTTGGTGGACGGCTTCAGGCTGGTTACCGGAATAACAGTTCTGTTCGTGGTCGGAGTAATGACGGGGGGCGCGATCAGAGCAGCCTGCTTTTTGGCGATATCCTGGCGGTAAAGCGTCGGGTTCACGGTTGGTACGGTCTGCGTGACAGGTGTTGGCACCTTCATTGGCTGCGGCGTGAGCTGAGTTGGCAGCACCGGGGTTTTCTGTGGTACAGACTGTACGATCGGCGTTGGTACCTTGATTGGCTGCGGTGTGAGCTGAATTGGCAGCACCGGTGTTTTCTGCGGCACGGACTGTACGATCGGCGTTGGCACCTTCATTGGCTGCGGCGTGAGCTGAATTGGCAGCACCGGGGTTTTCTGTGGCACAGACTGTGCGATCGGCGTTGGTACCTTGATTGGCTGCGGGGTCAGCTGGTTCGGAAGCACCGGGGTTTTCTGCGGCACAAACTGGGTGATCGGTGTCGGTACGTTCATTGGCTGCGGTGTCAACTGGGGAAGTAATTTTTGTGGTGCCGCTGTGCGAAGTGCAAACTGCGCGGCATCAACCTGAAGCCTGCCTAATCGGGCATCCTGACGTGTCTGAGCCACTCGTTTGAGTGCCGCATCGTATGCTTGTGATGCATCTATGGCTTGTGTCGAGTTTGGGCCGTGCATAACGAGCGCATTCCCCTTCGCAAGATTGGCAAGATGCTCGTTATACATCGCCGTGCTATACGATTTATTCGCAAGGTGGGAGAATTGCTGCGCGCCCTGAAGGTTTGCGAGTGCTTGTTCAGGGGTTATTGCATATGTCGCTGGCACAATGCACAGAGCAACAGCAGAGGCCAACAATTTAACGGTGGTTTTCATCTTTTATTTCCTGACGGTAGTACCGGGAGTTAATTTAAGTCAGTTAAGTTTTATGACTTTTGAATTGAGTTCTTTCGCTTATGGCAGGCTTTTTTTTGTGTTTTTTAGACTTTTTAGTGTCTTTTGTTTGGCTGATTCTAGAGTGTGTGAAAGTGTGTATTTTTGACTTTAATCATTAAAAAGTGTTTATGAAGTTAATATTTAATCACTTTAACTCTGCATTTAGTCTTGTGGTTTCAGATGAGGTGCGCGTTTTTTTTGATCGAAAAATCGTTTAAACCTGCTCTTTACGAGGTTTTTTGGCGGGGAATGGGAAAAAAGAGGCGTTTCTGAAGCGGCTTTTTTGTGTCAGTAGGTCATTCGAATGTATACATTAAGTCTTTTTAAAGTCTTAATGTATACAATCACTGGAAACAATATGAACGACAAAAACGTGATTTTGCATATCAAGGATGTCGGGTATCGTGCCGGAGAGAACACCATTCTTCAGCATGTCGATTTTTGCCTTTCTCCTGGTGAATTCAAACTGATAACAGGTCCGTCAGGCTGTGGCAAAAGTACACTGCTGAAGATTGTTGCGTCCTTACTCAGCCCAACCGAGGGGACAATTCTGTTTGAAGGAAAGGACATCGCTTCACTGTCGCCCGAAAGCTATCGGCAGCAGGTGTCATACAGCGTGCAAACACCTTCGCTGTTTGGCGACACGGTTTACGACAACCTGATCTTTCCGTGGCAGATCCGCGGGAAATCACCAGAACCCGAAAAACTGATTGCCGACCTTGCCCGCTTCGGATTGCCGCAAGAAACCCTGACCAAATCGATAACCGAGCTTTCTGGCGGGGAAAGGCAGCGCGTATCCCTGATCCGTAATTTGCAGTTTTTACCAAAGGTACTGCTGCTGGATGAGATAACCAGCGCGCTCGACGAGAGCAACAAGCGCAATGTTAACGACATCATCCATCGGTATACCCGCGAGCAGAACATCGCTGTGCTGTGGGTTACGCACGATGCAAACGAAATTACCCATGCGGATGATGTCATCAGGCTTCAGCCGCAGGGCGGGAAAATGCAGGAGGCAAACCGTGGGTGAGCATAATATAACCAACGAATCGCTGGCGCTCTCTCTGGTGCTGGTGCTGGTGGCGATTGTCGTCAGCTACCGTGAAAAACTGGGGCTGGAAAAAGACATTCTGTGGAGTATCTGCCGGGCGGTAGTTCAGCTCATTATTGTTGGCTATGTGCTGAAGTACATTTTCAACGTCAACAACGCGGTACTGACGCTGCTGATGGTGCTCTTTATCTGCTTCAACGCGGCGTGGAATGCGCAGAAGCGGAGCAAATATATCGATAAGGCGTTTGTTTCGTCGTTTATCGCGATCACGACCGGTACCGCATTAACGCTGGCGGTGCTGGTATTGTCAGGCTCGATTGAGTTTACACCTATGCAGGTTATCCCCATTTCAGGGATGATTGCGGGGAATGCCATGGTGGCCGTGGGGCTATGCTACAACAACCTGGGGCAGCGCTTTAGCAGCGAACAGCAGCAGTTACAGGAAAAACTAAGCCTGGGTGCGACACCGAAAGTGGCCTCGGCACGCCTGATCCGCGAGAGTATTCGTTCGTCTCTGATCCCAACGGTCGATTCCGCAAAAACGGTCGGGCTGGTGAGTTTGCCCGGGATGATGTCAGGGCTGATTTTTGCCGGGATCGACCCGGTAAAAGCGATTAAATATCAGATTATGGTGACGTTCATGTTGTTGTCTACCGCGAGCCTGTCGACCATTATCGCCTGTTATCTGACGTATCGTAAATTCTACAATTCACGCCATCAGCTGGTGGTGACGCAGTTGAAAAAAGCGAAATAAGGCTGGGTATTGTAGGCCCGGTAAGCGTAGCGCAACCGGGCTTTTTTTCTTAGTAGAGCAGCGCGTAAAGCTGGCGGCGATACTTCGATGCCAGTGCATCACCCGTGCCCAGCGCGGCAAGGATCTCCTGGAACATCTTACGCGCCTGGCCATCCGCGGCGGCCAGATCTTTTTGCAGATGGCTGAACAGCAGTTCCAGCGCCTCTTCGTTACGCCCCACCTGATGCAGCTGCAACGCCAGCTGGCTTGCCAGCGCAGCATCGGCCGGATTACTGGCAACCTGCTGCTGGAGCTGCTGAATTTCAGGAGTATCCGCCGCCTGTTTCAGCAGTTCAATCTGCGCGACCAGACCCTGATAGCGCGTATCCTGATCCTGAAGCGGGACCGTTTTCAGCACCGCTTCCGCATCTTCTGAGCGGTGCAGGGCAATCTGCGTTTCTGCCAGCAGCAGGCCAATCTGGCTATTCTGATTCGACAGTTGCCAGGCGTCTTTCAACAGTGGCAGGGCTTCGTCGTACTTGCCTTCCTGCATCAGCGCGACGGCTTCCTGAGCCTTAATTTCTTCTTCACGTGGCAGCACTTTATCCAGCAGCGCACGAATAACCTCTTCAGGCTGCGGCCCCTGGAAACCATCGACAGGCTGGCCATTCTGGAACAGATAGACCGTAGGGATTGAGCGCAGGCCAAACTGAGAAGCCACCATCGGCTCGGCGTCGCAATCCAGCTTCGCCAGAATAAACTGACCATTGTATTGCGCGGCCAGGCTTTCCAGTACCGGCGTCAGTTGCAGACAGTGTTGGCTGCGTTCAGACCAGAAGTAGAACAGCACCGGTTTGGTCATCGACTGTTCGAGTGTCTGATGCAGGTTAGCTTCAGTAATGTTTACGATATTCTGTGCGGACATACGTCATTCTCTGTTTATCAGTTTGTTCTTACATGGGGGGCAAGCCGCGTTGCTTCAACTCAACCGTGTAAAATTTTGTCCATCACCCGGCCAGGAAGCAGGCGTTTTAACCAGCCGACGGCATGGGTGACCAGCGTCACCGGATAGCGCATTTTTGGACGATCGCTTTCGAAAGCATGGCGCACTTTGGCGACAACCGCTTCCGGGCCCAGCGTAAAACGTGCGGCAATACCGGGATTTTCGACCGGCTTGTCTGACTGCGTCTGGTTAACGTTGTCGGTAAAGCGGGTACGAATCGGGCCGGGTTCAATCAGGCTCACCTTAATCCCGCTGTGACGCAGCTCCATACGTAATGCGTCAGACCAGGCTTCCAGCGCATACTTACTGGCGGCATAGGCACCGCGGCCGGGGGTAGAAATCAGCCCCATCACGGAAGACGTCATCACGATACGCCCTTCGCCGTGTGGCAGCATAGCGGGGAGCAGACGCATGGTGAGCTGATGCACGCCAAAGAAGTTAGCCGAAAACTGCTGCTCCAGCTGTTCACGGGAGATGGTGGGGAGTGGGCCGTAAACACCGTATCCTGCATTGTTGAAAAGACCGAACAGGCGATTGTTGGTCAGGGCAATGACCTCATCGGCCGCGTGCTCAATACTTTCCGGTGAATCCAGATCCAGCAATACGCCGGTAAAACCCATGCCCTTCATGCGTTCGACATCTTCGGGTTTACGGCAGGCTGCCAGAACCCAAAATCCCTGACGTTTTAATTCGAGGGCACTTTCAAGACCAATACCGCTGGAACATCCTGTTATTAAGACCGATTTTTGCATAACTTTACCTGTCAGGATCTCAGCTGTGTGACGAGTCATGTTTAACTAAAGGGGCCAGTCGTGTTGCCATCCAGTCGGCAATAAACGGCTGAGCATCGTGATTGGGGTGGATACCGTCGTCTTGCATCCATTGGGGTTTCAGATAGACCTCTTCCATGAAAAATGGCAGCAGCGGAATATCAAACTCTTTGGCAAGCTTCGGGTAGATCGCGCTAAAGGCCTCATTATACCGACGACCGTAGTTGGCGGGCAGACGAATTTGCATGAGCAACGGTTTTGCATTCGCGGCCTTTATGTCCTGCAAAATAGTGCGCAGCGTTTGTTCCGTCTGCTGTGGCTGGAAGCCGCGCAATCCGTCATTACCGCCAAGCTCCACCAGCACCCAACGTGGCTGATGTTGTTTGAGAAGGGCAGGCAGACGCGCCAGCCCCTGTTGTGAAGTATCGCCGCTGATGCTGCCATTAATGACCGGTGTTTTTGTCTGCCATTTGTCATTAAGCAGCGCAGGCCACGCAGCGTTAGCGGCCATGCGATAGCCGGCGCTCAGGCTGTCACCCAGTACCAGCAACGTATCTGCCGCTGCCGCGCGGAAGGTCAACAGAATCAAAAACAGGAAGGGCAAATGCCAGCGGAAAACATTGTTGAAGTTCATCGTCTTAAGAAGTCCGTCGGTCAGGGTGAACACGAGCTGTCCATCCTCACCGGAGTTGAACTTGTTGTCAAACGCGCCGAAACCCTGGCGCTGATCGGTGAGTCGGGTTCCGGGAAATCGACGCTACTGGCTATTTTAGCCGGGCTGGATGATGGCAGCAGTGGCGAGGTTAACCTGGTTGGCCAGCCGCTGCACGCGCTTGATGAAGAAGCCCGCGCCGCACTGCGTGCCAGACATGTCGGCTTTGTCTTTCAGTCCTTCATGTTAATTCCCACCCTGAATGCGCTGGAAAACGTAGAGCTTCCTGGCCTGTTACGCGGTGAAAATACCCGCGAGAGCCGTGACCATGCCAAAGCACTGCTGGAACAGCTGGGGCTTGGGAAACGCCTTGACCATCTCCCGGCTCAGCTTTCCGGCGGCGAGCAGCAGCGCGTGGCGTTGGCACGTGCATTTAATGGCCGCCCGGAAGTGCTCTTTGCCGATGAACCTACCGGTAACCTTGACCGCCAGACCGGGGATAAAATTGCCGATCTGCTGTTTTCGCTCAACCGCGAACACGGCACAACGCTGATTCTGGTCACCCACGATCCGCAGCTTGCCGCCCGTTGCGATCGCCGGTTGCGGCTGGTCAACGGTGAACTTCAGGAGGAAGCATGATTGCCCGCTGGTTTTGGCGAGAATGGCGCTCGCCATCGCTGCTGATTGTCTGGCTGGCGTTAAGCCTGGCGGTGGCCTGCGTACTGGCGCTTGGCAGCGTCAGCGATCGCATGGAAAAAGGCTTAAGCCAGCAAAGCCGCGAATTTATGGCCGGCGATCGGGCATTACAAAGCTCACGAGACGTGCCGCCCGCCTGGATTGAAGAAGCCCGTAAGCTGGGGCTGAAAGTGAGCGAGCAGCTCAGCTTCCAGACCATGACGTTTGCCGGGGACACGCCGCAGCTGGCGAGCGTTAAAGCCGTCGATGGTATTTATCCGATGTACGGTGAGCTGCAAACCAATCCGGCGGGGTTAAAACCTGCGCCTGGCACGGTATTGTTAGCCCCGCGACTGATGGCGTTGCTGAACCTGAAAACAGGCGACAGTATTGATGTCGGCGATGCCACCCTGAAAATTGCCGGGGAAGTGGTGCAGGAGCCTGATTCGGGGTTTAACCCTTTCCAGCTTGCCCCACGGTTATTAATGAACACCGCTGATGTGGCAAAAACCAACGCAGTTCAGCCGGGGAGCCGTGTCACCTGGCGCTACAAGTTTGGCGGCACGCCCGCCCAGCTGGACGCATACGAAAAATGGCTCTTGCCGCAGTTAAAACCGGAACACCGCTGGTACGGGCTGGAGCAGGACGAAGGCGCGCTTGGCAAATCGCTTGAGCGTTCACAGCAGTTCCTGTTGCTCTCTGCGCTGCTCACGCTGCTGCTGGCCGTGGCGGCAGTGGCGGTGGCGATGGGGCACTACTGCCGCAGCCGCTATGACCTGGTCGCTATCCTCAAAACTCTTGGGGCGGGCAGGGCGCAATTGCGTAAGCTGATTGTCGGCCAGTGGTTAATGGTACTTGCACTGTCAGCGGTTACCGGCGGCGTAATGGGAGTACTGTTTGAACACGTGCTGATGATGCTGCTTAAACCGGTGCTGCCTGCCGCACTGCCTCCTGCAAGCTTCTGGCCATGGCTCTGGGCCGTGGGTGCGATGGTGGTGATTTCCTTGCTGGTGGGGCTGCGCCCATACCGGCTGCTGCTGGCCACACAGCCACTGCGCGTGCTGCGTCGTGATGTCGTGGCCAACGTCTGGCCGTTGAAATATTACCTTCCTGCGATTGTGGTGGTCGTGGTGGGGCTGCTTGTCTGGCTGATGGGAGGCAGTACCTTGCTCTGGGCCGTGCTGGCGGGAGCAGTGGTGCTGGCGGTACTGTGCGGCGTGCTGGGCTGGATGCTGCTTAACGTACTGAAAGGGTTAACGATAAAATCGCTGTCCGTGCGTCTGGCGGTAAACCGTCTGCTGCGTCAGCCGTGGTCAACGCTGAGCCAGCTCTCTGCATTTTCGCTGTCGTTTATGCTGCTGGCGCTCTTACTGGTGCTGCGCGGCGATCTGCTGGACAGATGGCAGCGGCAGCTCCCGCCTGAAAGCCCGAACTATTTCCTGATCAACATCGCACCTGAGCAGGTCACGCCGATGAAGGCGTTCCTCTCTGAGCATCATATTGTGCCTGAATCCTTCTACCCGATTGTTCGCGCGCGCCTGACGCAAATCAATGGCAAGGTGACGGAGGGCAATCAGGATGAGGCGCTTAACCGTGAACTGAACCTGACCTGGCAGGACAAACGCCCGGATCATAACCCGATCACCGCCGGAACCTGGCCGCCAAAAGCCGGGGAAGTGTCGATGGAAGAGGGGCTGGCGAAACGCCTGAACATCGGGCTGGGAGATAAGGTCACCTTTACCGGTGACACGCAGGACTTCAGCGCTACGGTCACCAGCCTGCGCAAGGTTGACTGGGAAAGTCTGCGGCCGAATTTCTTCTTTATCTTCCCCGCGGGCGCACTGGACGGGCAACCGCAGAGCTGGCTGACCAGTTTCCGCTGGGAGAACGGCAACGGTATGCTGACCCAGCTGAACCGTGAGTTCCCGACTGTGAGCCTGCTGGATATTGGCGCGATCCTGAAACAAGTGGGACAAGTGCTGGAGCAAGTGAGCCGCGCCCTTGAAGTGATGGTGGTGCTGGTGACGCTCTGCGGTGTGCTGTTGTTGCTGGCTCAGGTGCAGGTCGGGATGCGCCAGCGCCATCAGGAACTGGTGGTGTATCGTACGCTGGGGGCCGGGAAACGTCTGCTGCGCACTACCCTGTGGTGCGAGTTTGCCCTGCTGGGACTGGTGGCGGGCCTGGTGGCTGCCATTGGCGCTGAAACGGCGCTGGCGGTGCTCCAGACCCGGGTCTTTGACTTCCCGTGGGAGCCAGACTGGCGGTTGTGGATCACGCTGCCTGTTTGCGGTGCGGTGCTGTTGTCGCTGTGCGGCGGCTGGCTCGGTACGCGGCTGTTAAAAGGCAAAGCGCTGTTCCGTCAGTTTGTCAGTTAGTTGAGTTCCGTGATGATTACGTACCGGTTTATATGCTGGTACGTAATCATTTAGTAGCACAAATCGATAATACCCATCATTTTAGTAGCACAAATCATTAAAAAACCGCCCACACAGCCCTATATTTTCCAGTTAATATTCACCTGCTAAATATTTAGCAGCGTGTCTATCAAGGAAAAATAATGACTATAAAAAAAACAGCGCTGGCGGCAACGATCGGCGCGGCAGTGGCATTGACGTCTTTCGCAACTCAGGCGGAAATCACTGTTCTGAAACAAGATCCACAGGCGGGCGATCCGCTGAGCCGTCTTAACTTCACCGTTGGCGGCAGTATCCGTCCTCAGTTCAACATGATGACTGGCGACGGCGATAAAGGTTCCTACAAACGTAATGGCTTCGACGGCGGCACCCGTTTCCGTTTCGCAGCAGATTACTATCTGTTTGATGACATCAGCTGGGTAAGCTACTACGAGCTGGGTGTGAACATTCCTGCGCTGTTCGACTGGGACAACCACTACGCAGAAGGTGCAAACAACACCTCTCGCCGTATGCTGTATACCGGTCTGAAGAGCAACACCTGGGGTACGCTGACCTTCGGTCAACAGAACAGCGTTTACTATGATGTGGTTGGCGCGAAAACCGATATCTGGGACTACGACATGATCGGCCAGGCACCAGGTAACGGTATCAACGGCGATTACGACGGTTCTTATCGTTCACGCAAAATGCTGAAATATAAGAAAACCGTGGGCGATGCTGATATCTATGCATCTTACCTGTTCGAAGACGGTGAATACCTGCCAGGCAACGGCCTGCGTTACAAACGTAAAGGCGGCGGCTCACTGGGTCTGGATTATCACCTGACCAAAGATCTGAGCTGGGGTACGGCGTGGAACTACACCCGCGCGGAAATGCGTAACCCGGAAAACAGCGACAGCAAAACCTACGATCAGAACATCCTGGGTACGGCGCTGAGCTGGACGCCTGACAACTGGACCTTCTCCGCGGGCGGCGGCTGGTACCAGAACTTCATGACCACCAAAAAAGTATCAACCAACAATTACTTTGCCGGTGACGCATGGGGTATCGAGTACTTCGCGGGCTACAAATTCCCAATCGGTCAGTATGCGGTTAAATCCATCCAGCCTTACTTCATGGGCGATCGCATCGAATACGTGAATGGTCGTAACTACCAGCGTATCGACAACGGCGTGGGTATCAGCTTCCAGCTGGATTACGGTTTCCGTGTTGACTACGAACACGTATTCACCTCCAGCACCGACGATCTGGGCGATATGAACCTGGTGCGTCTGCGTTACGACTTCTAAGTCGTCTGTTTCCCCGGTGGCGCTGCGCTTACCGGGGCTACAAAAGCAATCGTAGGCCGGGTAAGGCGCAGCCGCCACCCGGCTTGTTTTTCAGCACAAAAGCCACTCGGCAACGTCTTCAAACTTCCCGCGATACACAATCTTCTCTGCTTTTTTCTCCAACTGATAGCTGTACATCGGGTCGTAATAATCGTTAAGCAGGGGCGCAAGCCAGCTAAAGTGCGCTTCGGTGCTGCCGGAACGCTGCTGTTCCAGAAGTGCGCTATCTAATAACGCGGTAAATTCAGCAAAGCGCTGTAGCCCAAGACGGCGGCGAATGGCAAACAACCCGTGGTGCAGATACTCGCTGTACTCCTTCCAGCCTGCCTCTTCCCCATACGCGGCAGAAAAATCGGCCCACATATGGTCGAAATACTCTTCGCGCAGGCGCTCAAGGCGAATGTCGAACGGGTCATCGACCACCACAATTGACGACTGAACCATGCGATCGCGCAGGCACTCCGGGAGGTGGTTGGAGCCAATCATGCGGCCTTCGTCTTCCAGCACCCAGCGTGCGGCATCTTTTTTTAACAGCTCAATCGCCAGCTGGTTTTCGAAACTCGCCTGTGAAAGCTGCGGCTGGAGCGTGCGGCCAAACGATGAACCTCGATGATGCGCCAGCCCTTCCAGATCAACCCCCTGCGCGTGTTGCTTCACCAGCAGAGTTTTACCGCTGCCGGTACAGCCGCCAATCAACACCATCGGTTTTTGCACCTGCTCAATAGTGGCCTGAATGGCTGCCTGACGCAGCATCTTATAGCCGCCCTTCACCAGTGGATAATCAACGGCGGCCTCTTTCAGCCAGGCCTGGGCGATATGCGAGCGCTGTCCGCCACGCGCGCAGCAGAAATAGCCGTTGGGGTTTGCCAGGCTTGCTTCGCGCCAGGCCTGAATGCGTGCCTCGCGTGTGTCGCCTTTCACCAGGCTATGACCGAGCGCCAGTGCGGCTTCAGGCCCCTGGCGTTTATAGCAGGTGCCAACGGCGGCACGTTCGTCGTCGTTCATCAATGGCAGGTTGATTGCGGCGGGCATCGCGCCCTGTGCGAATTCGATCGGCGCGCGAACGTCGATTAAAGGGGTATCAGACGCGAGGATCGCGCGATAGTCCGTTCCATCGTTCATGGTGATTCCAGAAGAAAACTAAGCAGTAATGATGGGCGGGATTTTACGCCGGGGACGTTGAAGATCAACTCCCCGGCGGGGGAGACTTACGCGAGTTTCGACTGTGCCCAGACAATCCCGCTGGCGTACTCTGGCGGCAGCAGCGGAATAATGGCTTCAAGCGTCGCGCTCAGACGGCCTTCATCAGTATCGTTCAGGTTAAGGTGACCCACCTTACGCCCCGGACGCACCTCTTTGTCGTACCAGTGCAGATGTACCAGCGGTAGCTTCAGCCAGTCGTAGTTCAGATCGGTACCGATCAGGTTGATCATTACCGACGGACTGTTCACTACCGGCTGCGGCAGCGGCAGGTCAGTAATGGCACGCAGGTGCAGCTCAAACTGGCTGATGGATGCGCCGTTTTGCGTCCAGTGTCCGCTGTTGTGCACGCGCGGTGCCAGTTCGTTGATCAGCAGCCCGGCAGGGGTGACAAAGCACTCCATCGCCATCACGCCCACATAACCCAGCTCATGCATGATGGCTGAGAGCATATCTTCTGCCTGTGCCTGCTGTGCGGCATTCGCCTGTGGGAAGGCGACGCTGGTGCGCAGAATGCCATCCTGGTGCAGGTTGTGGGTCAGCGGATAAAACACGGTGCTGCCATCGTGTGCACGCGCGCCAACCAGCGAGACTTCGCCGCTAAAGTTGATGCCCTGCTCAACAATGCACTCGCCGTAGCAATCGTCCGGCAGTTCGGCGGTTTCGCTGGCACGTAAGCGCCACTGCCCGCGACCGTCGTAGCCGCCCACGCGACGCTTCACAATCGCCAGTTCGCCAAGCATGGCAAACACATCGTTCCATTCGCTTTTATCGGACAGCAGTTGCCACGGCGCGGTCGCCAGACCAAGCTTGTCGAACAGCTGTTTTTGGGTCAGGCGGTCGGCAATGACTGGAAACACGTCGCGGTTAACAAAAGCGTTATGACGCGCCAGCTCACGGGTCAGGGCTGTTTCCGGCCAGCGTTCGATCTCGGCGGTGATCACGCTCTGATGAAAAGGCACGGCTTCCGGTTCGGCATCCAGCCCGACGGGCCAGACGGAAATCCCCAGCGGTTCGCCGGCCTGGCGCAGCATCCGGCCTAGCTGACCGTTACCGAGAACGCAAACCTGTTTCATGCCGCACCCCGCGGATCCGGGTTATCCAGCACTTCGTCGGTCTGGGCTTTACGCCACTCAGCCAGACGCTGATGCAGGGCTTTATCGTGAGTCGCCAGAATCTGTGCGGCCAGCAGCGCAGCGTTTGCCGCACCGGCTTTGCCAATCGCCAGCGTACCCACCGGAATACCGCGTGGCATCTGAACAATAGAGTAAAGGCTGTCAACGCCGCTTAATGCTGCGCTTTGTACCGGAACACCTAATACTGGCACCAGCGTTTTTGCGGCAATCATGCCTGGCAGATGTGCTGCGCCGCCCGCACCGGCAATGATCACCTCGTAACCGTTCTCTTCAGCGCTTTCGGCAAAGCTGAACAGTTTATCGGGGGTACGGTGTGCGGAAACCACTTCAACGTGGTGCGGAACATTCAGGATTTCGAAGATTTCGGCGGTGAACTGCATGGTAGCCCAGTCGCTTTTGGACCCCATCACGATGGCGACACGCGCCGGATTATTGCGGGAAGACATGCGTCTTAAAACTCCTGTGGTGCGAAACACACTGCTTTCGAGGGCACAGAGAATAGCATGTAATACGGGCAAGGAAAACGGTTGCGCGGCTAAAACTTGAGCCGTTGTGGCCACCCGCGCATAACAAAACAGACCGCATCTGGCGGTCTGTTTAGCGAAAATTTCTGGCGATTTTTACAGGAGATTTCCTGCTGTCAGGTTTTCTTTATCGAATGCATGGCCGACATCAATATGATTTTCCATGCTGGTGTCGATATTCGAACCTGCTTCTGGGGTGGAGAAGCGATTCTCCGCCGCCATCGCGCCAGTGGACAGGACAGCGGCCAGCAGCAGGGTGCTCATGATGCTGATTGTTTTCATTCTTCGTTCCTTGCTCATCGTATTGTCGCTGTCGCTTGTCTGTTTACTGGCGGCACGGCAATCAGGGGTCTTATTTAGTCAGTTCTGCAGTCATGTGAACGCGGTTGTTGAACTGTGCGCTGGTGATTTTGTATGACGCACCCTGTTCAGCAGCCTGTGCGGCAATTTTGGCTTCTGCGCGGTCAATGGTGGAGGCGGTAGCACTGACGCTCTGAGCGAAAGAACCGAAAGAAATCAGAGAAAGAGCGGCAACTGCAACGAAAGTTTTGATGGATTTCATGGTCGTATTCCTTAAGTGTTTTGTCTGTAGTAGGGCGTGCTGCCCTGATGTGATAAATAATAGACCGACCAAGGATTGATTAAAATCGAAACAATTTGCCGATATCATTCAAAAAAACTGAATGCATTTGATCATTTAGTGCGGTGGGGTATCAGAAAGGAAATGCGATCAATTCCACGCTCTCGGGCGTGACTTTAACCATTGAGCCTTCGCTGTGCCAGGCACCCAGCACGATGCGATGCGCGGGTTCGCCGTTGGTGGTAAGCGAATGGACGTCCGGGCGATGGGTATGACCGTGGATCAGCCATTGCACTCGGTGTTTTTCCATCACATCGATAACCGCCTGTGGGTTAACGTCCATGATGGTCATTGATTTGCTGCTGTTGGCGGCTTTACTGCCTGCGCGCATTTTCGCGGCAATGCGATTGCGGATAAACAGCGGCAGTGCCAGGAACAGCGTCTGGATCCACGGGGTGTGGACTTTGGCGCGAAACGCCTGGTAGCCGGTATCGTCGGTGCAGAGCGTATCGCCGTGCATGATCAACACCTTGCGGCCATACAGGTCGAGTACCTGTTCTTCCGGCAGTAATGTCATACCGCTTTCACGGGCATAACGTTTGCCGAGCAGGAAATCACGGTTGCCGTGGATGAAGTAGCAGGGGACCCCGGAATCAACCAGCGCCTTAATGGCGGCGGCAATGTCGTGGTGCAGCGGGTTGGGATCGTCGTCGCCAATCCAGGCTTCAAACAGGTCGCCCAGAATGTAAAGCGCATCGGCGCTTTTGGCTTCACCGCGTAAAAAACGCAGAAAACCGGCGGTGATCGCCGGTTCTTCTGTTTGCAGGTGTAAATCTGCAATAAAGAGTGTCGCCACGAATTACTCGCTGACGGTCACGCTTGTAATCACAACGTCTTCTTTAGGAACGTCCTGGTGCATACCGCTGCGGCCAGTAGAAACGCCTTTGATCTTGTCAACAACGTCCATACCTTCAACCACTTCTGCGAATACGCAGTAGCCCCAGCCTTGCAGGCTTTCGCCAGAGAAGTTCAGGAAGTCGTTGTCAGCTACGTTGATGAAGAACTGCGCGGTTGCTGAGTGTGGAGCCTGAGTACGGGCCATTGCCAGCGTACCACGGGTGTTTTTCAGACCGTTGTTTGCTTCGTTTTTGATCGCTTCTTTAGTTTCTTTCTGGTTCATACCAGGTTCGAAACCGCCGCCCTGGATCATAAAGCCGTTGATCACACGGTGGAAGATGGTGTTGTTGTAGAAACCTTCGCGGCAGTAGTCCAGGAAGTTTTTAACTGTTTCAGGCGCTTTGTCATCAAAAGTCTTGATTACGATATCGCCATGATTAGTGTGGAAAGTAACCATTTTTGCATCCTGTTCCGTTATTGTGGTGCGTCAACCCGTGTTCGGGTCACATATAGGGGCTTGTTATAGCATAACCACAGGATGCGATCACCTTGCATTGTGTGCTGCTTCGGGTTTGAATTACGGGTAGAATACCCGGTTTTCGTCCACACACGTGTTTACATGGAATCTTCGATGTTAAAAATCTTTAATACAATGACGCGCCAAAAAGAGGAATTTAAACCTATCCATGCCGGGGAAGTCGGCATGTACGTGTGTGGTATTACGGTTTACGATCTCTGTCACATCGGCCATGGCCGCACTTTTGTTGCTTTTGACGTGGTTTCTCGTTACCTGCGCTTCCTGGGCTATAACCTGAAGTATGTGCGTAACATCACCGACATCGACGACAAAATCATTAAACGCGCTAATGAAAACGGCGAGAGCTTTGTCGCGCTGGTGGATCGTATGATCGTTGAAATGCACAAAGACTTTGATGCATTAAATATTCAGCGCCCGGACAGCGAGCCGCGTGCGACCCACCATATTCATGAAATTATCGATATCACTGAGAAGCTGATCGAACGGGGTCACGCCTATGTGGCGGATAACGGCGACGTGATGTTCTCTGTGCCAACCGATCCGGCTTACGGCAAATTGTCCCGTCAGGATCTGGATCAGTTGCAGGCCGGTGCGCGCGTTGACGTCGTCGACGTGAAGCGTAACCCGATGGACTTTGTCCTGTGGAAGATGTCCAAAGAGGGTGAGCCAAGCTGGCCATCCCCGTGGGGTGAAGGCCGTCCTGGCTGGCACATCGAGTGTTCCGCGATGAACTGCAAACAGCTGGGCAACCATTTCGATATCCACGGCGGCGGCTCTGACCTGATGTTCCCGCACCACGAAAACGAAATTGCGCAGTCTACCTGTGCGCACGGCGGCGAGTACGTTAACTACTGGATGCACTCCGGGATGGTGATGGTTGACCGCGAGAAGATGTCGAAATCGCTCGGCAATTTCTTCACCGTGCGTGACGTACTGAAGTATTACGATGCAGAAACCGTGCGTTACTTCCTGATGTCCGGCCATTATCGCAGCCAGCTGAACTACAGCGAAGAGAACCTGAAACAGGCCCGCTCTGCGCTGGAGCGCCTGTATACCGCACTGCGCGGTACCGACAAATCGGTGGCAGCCGCCGGTGGCGAAGCCTTTGAAGCGCGTTTTGTTGAAGTGATGAACGACGACTTCAACACTCCGGAAGCCTACTCCGTGCTGTTCGATATGGCGCGTGAAGTGAACCGCCTGAAATCAGA
Source organism: Enterobacter soli ATCC BAA-2102 (assembly GCF_001654845.1). Lineage (GTDB taxonomy): Bacteria > Pseudomonadota > Gammaproteobacteria > Enterobacterales > Enterobacteriaceae > Enterobacter > Enterobacter soli. Next base: position 38,933 of record NZ_LXES01000031.1, read on the forward strand.
AGATATGGCAGCGGCCAATGCGCTGGCGTCCCATCTGCGTAAGCTCTCTTCGGTACTCGGTCTGCTGGAGCAGGAGCCTGATGTATTCCTGCAAAGCGGTGCACAGGCAGACGATGGAGAAGTGGCAGAGATTGAAGCGTTGATCAAAGCACGTCTTGAAGCGCGTCAGGCGAAAGACTGGGCGGCGGCAGATGCGGCGCGTAACCGTCTGACCGAGATGGGTATCATTCTTGAAGATGGCGCGCAGGGTACCACGTGGCGTCGTAAGTAAGTCTGTACGCCCGGTGGCGCTGACGCTTACCGGGCCTACAACATCATGACCATAGGCCGGGTAAGGCGTAGCCGCCACCCGGCTTTTTTACGCCGATTCCCTCGCAATAAGCTGCCCGGAGAGGGTGATCCGCTGGGTTTGCAGTTCCGGCTCTTTCAGCTTGCGAATAATCAGCCCGGCGGCCTGACGCCCGGTTTCCTCGCTGGCTGACGACACGTAGGTGAAGGACGGCGAGGTGAGATTGACGTGCAGCATATCCTCAAAACCCACCAGCGCGACCTGCTGGGTTAAAAACACATCTTTCCCGACGGTGCGGCCAACATGATGAATGCCGGAAATCGAGCCGATCATGGCATCGGGAGAGTGGCAGAGCAGGGCGGTAATGGTGTTGTTCTTCTCAAGAAGCTGGCGGGTGACAAAACTGGCCGCCTGGGTGTCGTCGCTACAGGCGGGAGCGGACTCTTCGCGATTCACCAGGCCGTACTGGGCCATTGCGCTGCGAAATCCCAGCAAACGCTGCTCCCGGATAAGGCAACCTTCACGCCCGCCAATATAGGCAATATTGCGATGTCCACGCTCGATAAGATAGCGTGTGGCGAGGTTAGCCGCCTGGCGGTTATCACGCATCACCAGATTGCAGGGCTCATTTAACAGCGACTGGGACACCACAACCAGCGGTAACGGGCAATCACGGATCTGAGGGGGCAAGGTCGACGTGCGAGTATCCGACGCCAGGTAAATAACACCGGCAACACCCTGTTGTTTAAACGAAAGCAGGCTGCGTTCCAGATGTTCATGATCGTTGAGCGGCTGGCCAAGAAAAACCATGTATCCCTGTTTTTCCAGCTCCTGAACAATGCTCGCCATCACTTTGATGGAAAAACTGTCGCTGAAATCACGCAGGATCAGGCCAATAAGGTTGGAGGTGTTGGCGCGAAGATTGGCTGCGGCCGTGTTGTGCACATAGCCAAGCGTATTGATGGCAGCATGGACTTTCTCAATGGTGGCTTCTGAGATTTTCCCTTTCTGGCGCAATACCAGAGAGACGGTTGAAACCGAGACACCCGCCTGTTTTGCGACATCAATGATGCTGACTTTCTTCAAAACCGCTCCCTGAAATTTACCGATTATCAGCCAGATACAACAATGCGTCTCCCAGACTACAGGAGACGCGTCGTGCAGGCATCTTATTATTTGCCGATCATCGTGGACATGGTCTGGGCAATAAACTGTGCTCTGGCACCGAAAATCACCTGAATACCGTTGTCGCCCACGAAGACGACGCCGCGAGCCCCCAGTCCGTTAAGACCGTCTTTATCCACGTCATCACTTTTTGACACTTCCAGACGCAGACGGGTAATGCAGGAACCGACAGAATCGATGTTCTGTGCGCCGCCCAGCAGGCTGATGATTTCTGTTGCCAGTTCGGTGTCGGTTTTATCATTCGCGTTGGCGGTCACTTCAGTACGACCCGGTGTTTTCACGTCGAAACGACGGATAACAAAGCGGAACGTGAAGTAGTAAATCAGCGCCATCGGAATGCCAATGATGATGGCGCTCAGGAAGTTGGTCTGATAGCCGTTAAACGATGGCAGGATCCCAAAGGACAGGTAATCGATAAAGCCCGCAGAGAAGGACTTGGCGATATGCGCATGTAACAGGTACATCGTCATATAGGCCAGGCCCGCCATGATGGCGTTAAAGACATACAGAATCGGTGCCACAAAGATAAAGGTGAATTCAACCGGCTCGGTGATCCCTGTCAGGAAGCAGGTCAGCGCCGCAGAGAACAAAATACCGGCAGCAATTTTTTTATTTTTGGTGTGAGCTTCGTGATACATCGCCAGACATGCCGCAGGCAGTGCGAACAGCATCAGCGGGAACTCACCCTGCATGAATTTACCGGCGTTCTGGTAGGTATCGCTGCTGAAGGATTTCACCCCTTCTTCCAGCATCTTGAACCAGATGGTCTGGTCGCCGTGGATAACCTGGCCCGCCTGGGTGGTGTAATCCCCGAACGAGTACCAGAAGGACGGATACCAGATGTGGTGCAGGCCGAGCGGGATCAGTGCGCGTTCCACCAGACCAAAGATAAAGGTCGAGGCCGCCTGATTATCGCCGTTCACAACAACAGAGAGCGCATCAATACCGGACTGAATATGCTGCCAGACATACGGCAGCAGCAGGCCGAGTACAAACGACAGGAATGCCGTCGCAATTGCCACGAAACGTTTACCGGAGAAGAAGCCGAGGAATTCCGGCAGCTGCATGGTATGGAAACGGTTGTAACACCACGCGGCGAGAATACCGCAGATAAGTCCGCCGAATACGCCCATTTGCAGCGTCGGAATACCCACAACCATAGCGTATTTCCCGCCCTGGGAGGCCATTTCCGGCGTGATACTCAGCACCGTGCTGATGGTGATGTTGGTGACAAACACCGACACCGCCGCCGACAGCGCCGCAATACCGGATTCCGATGCCAGACCCACGGCGGAGCCAATGGCGAACAGCATCGGCAGGTTATCAAAAATAACGCCGCCAGCGTTCATCATCAGCGGCAGGTGGAATTTATCCCCGAAGGCCAGTAACAGACCTGCGGCAGGAAGCAGTGAAATTGGCAGCATTAATGCGCGACCAATCATCGATAACTTTGACAGCGATTTAACAAACCCTGATATCAGACTCATGCTGATCTTCCCCCGAGTAGCGCCTTTTTTGGCGCTGTTATTGTAAGTAGAACGTTTTAGTAGAACGTTCTACTTATCGTGATGAAAGCATGAATTTCGTGCAACTTAAATTTCACATTCCAACAGAGGAAATAGTGATTTTTTGAAGTTGATCGATAATTAACCGTGATAGATGTGGGGGATTTTTATCCCCTCTCCCTGTGGGAGAGGATTCCCCAGTAATGTTTGTCTTTATTCAGCGATGACATTACGCCATTGAAATAAAAGACTACTAGCGACTCCATGGTCCGGCTGAAAATCGCCGAAGCGTTTCCTGTAGGCCGGGGCGAGGCG
>NZ_LXES01000032.1 GCF_001654845.1 Enterobacter soli ATCC BAA-2102
TGTGGGTGAGGGCATCAAGCAGCTCAGGCCGTAACGGTAACGCTCTGACCTTCAAAACTCACGGTTTGACCCGCGACAATCTTGCAGCGCTTGCGGGTTTCCACCGCGCCGTCGACTTTTACCAGCCCGTCGGCAATGGCGATTTTGGCCTGTGCGCCGCTTTCGCTCCAGCCTTCCAGCTTCAGCAGATCGCACAGCTCAACGTGCGGGTGTTTACCTAATGAAAATGTGGCCATCTTACGCTTCCTTTACGTCGTGATACTCAACGCACGCCTGCAATGTATTCTGAATCAGTGTGGCAACGGTCATCGGGCCGACGCCGCCAGGCACCGGAGTAATGTAAGACGCGCGTGCAGCGGCATCTTCATAAACCACATCGCCCACCACTTTGCCGCTTTCCAGACGGTTAATGCCCACGTCCACGACAATCGCACCTTCTTTGATCCACTCGCCAGGAATAAAGCCCGGCTTACCGACTGCCACGATCAGCAAGTCAGCGTTCTCAACGTGGTGACGCAGGTTTTTGGTGAAGCGGTGGGTGACCGTGGTGGTGCAACCCGCCAGCAGCAGTTCCATGCTCATCGGACGGCCAACGATGTTGGATGCGCCAATCACCACGGCATTCAGGCCGTAGGTGTCGATGTTGTAACGCTCAAGCAGCGTAACGATACCGCGAGGCGTACACGGACGCAGACGCGGCGCACGCTGGCACAGGCGGCCGACGTTATACGGATGGAAACCGTCGACGTCTTTGTCTGGCGCGATACGCTCAAGCACTTTCACGTTGTCGATGCCCGCAGGCAGCGGCAGCTGGACCAGAATACCGTCAATTTCTTTATCGGCGTTCAGGGTGTCAATCAGCTCAAGCAGTTCTGCTTCGCTGGTGGTTTCTGGCAGATCGTAAGAGCGGGAAACAAAGCCCACTTCTTCACACGCTTTGCGTTTGCTGCCGACATAAATCTGCGATGCCGGATTGCTACCAACCAGCACAACAGCCAGCCCAGGGGCGCGAAGTCCGGCCGCTTTACGCGCCTTCACTTTTTCCGCAACCTCAGAGCGCACCTGCTGCGCAATCGTTTTACCGTCAATAATCTTTGCTGCCATCAGAGAGAAGATTCCGTCTGTAACGTTTGAAAGGGGGATTGCCTATATTTTGTCAGAAGCGAGCGCCGCTGTCAGTCACCCTTTGCGAGATTTCCTTCACTGGCCTCAAAACCCATGGTAATCGCATGGTCAATTTCTTAGGGCGGATTAGGATGTGGCCTGGTTAAATCGCAGCGTTTTGACATATTTTAAAATACTTTCCTGAGCTACTTTGTCTCCTCCGAAATAAGCTTTCAATTTATCAATTGAACGTATTTCTTATTCCCGATTATCCGCGGGAAGGGTTATTTATATTTTAAAGGAATAGACATGAAACTCAGCAACATTGCTTCGACCATTATTGCAACTCTGGCCCTGGTCGCGGGTGCCGCTCACGCTGAAGATCCAACGCCGGTTTCCGTGAATGGCGGTACCGTGCATTTTAAAGGTGAATTAGTGAATGCCGCGTGCTCAGTTAATACGGATTCTTCAGAACAGACCGTTAATCTTGGTCAGTACCGTACCGCGAAATTCACCAAAGTCGGTGATACCACCTCTAATATTCCATTCACTATTGAACTGAACGATTGCGATCCGCTGGTTGCGAAAACGGCTGCAGTCGCCTTTACCGGTCAGATCGACGCAACCGATAAAACCCTGCTGGCCGTAACCTCCGGTAACAACGACAACACCGCGCAAGGTGTAGGTATCGAGATCCTCGACAGCAAATCCAGCACGCTGACCCCAGACGGAGCCACTTTCTCTGCTGCGCAGACGCTGATCGAAGGGACCAACACCCTGAACTTCACCGCGCGTTATAAAGCGACCGCTGCGACCACCACGCCTGGTCAGGCGAACGCGGACGCAACCTTCGTCATGAAATACGAGTAATGCCTGAATACAGGGATGTGGTCGACCTCAGGGAGGAGGTCTCTTAATCGCTAACGCCGGGAACGAAGGATGACAAGGACTGGGATACTGCTTTTTGCCCTTGCGATTGCCTCAACGGTAAATGCTCATACCGTGGTGATCGACGGCGGTAAAGTTCACCTGAGAGGGGAACTGGTCAACGGCGGCTGCGCCGTGGCGCCTGACAGCCAGAATATGCGCGTGGATATGGGGCAGTACCGCACCAACGCCTTTTCGGGCGTTGGCAGTTTTTCCACGGTAAACGTGCCTTTCACCGTACGGCTGCTTGACTGCAGCGTTGATGTCTCCCGTACCGTGGGGATCCAGTTTCAGGGCGCCACGCCTGAAGAGGATCCGCAGGTCTTCCTGGCGACATCGCGGCCAGGGGAAACCCCTGTCAGCAGCGGGGTTGGACTGGCACTTTTCGACGAACAACAGCGTCAGATAATCCCAAACGCCGCGGCGGTCAGTTGGTTGCCCATTAATACCAGTGAGCTGGCGTTTCATTTCAGTGCCCGCTACCGGGCAATTTCCGAACACCTCGTGCCAGGCAATATTCAGTCAGACGTCTGGTTTACGTTGATTTATCCCTAACGCCTGCGAACACATTATTAAAGGTACGGTTGTGATGAACACCCTAATTAAACCTGGACTGATTTTATCTTTTATTTTGATGATGGTTTCTACATGCGCAAATGCGTCCGGCGGTATTGCGTTGGGCGCGACGCGCGTTATTTATCCGGCGAATGCGAAACAGACCTCGCTGGCGATCACCAACAGCAACAAACAAGAACGCTATTTAATTAACGCGTGGATCGAAAATGCGAACGGGCAAAAGGAAAAAACCTTTGCCGTTACACCGCCCCTGTTCGTGAGCGAGCCGGACAGTGAAAATACGCTGCGTATTATTTATGCAGGACCGGCATTACCCACCGATCGCGAATCGCTGTTTTACATGAATGTGAAAGCGATCCCATCGGTCAGCAAGGCGAAAACAGAGAACAATAACGTGCTGCAACTGGCCATTCTGTCGCGAATCAAGCTGTTTGTGCGCCCGGTTAACCTGTCGATGCCGCCGGAAGAGGCGCTCTCCCAATTGCGCTTTGAGCGCGTCGGAAACCACCTGAAGGTGAGCAATGCCTCGCCCTATTACGTCACGCTGGTCAATCTTAAGCTTGGCGGTCAGACGCTGGATAACCTGATGGTCGCGCCTAAAAACTCAGCGCAGCAGGTGTTACCAACCGCCGCGAGCGGCACGCTCTCCTGGCAGAGCGTCAATGACTACGGTGCCATTACACCGGCACGTAGCGTCAATCTGTGAGCAGAGTCAGGGCGATGAACACTCAATGGCGTTACTGCCCGGTTGCACTGGCATTGATGGCAACGCTCTGGCCGCAAACCGGCTGGAGCGAAAGCTACTTCAACCCGGCCTTTTTATCCGACGACACCGCAAGCGTGGCGGATTTGTCGCGTTTTGAGCAAGGGCATCAGCAGGCTCCGGGCGTCTATCGCGTGGATATCTGGCGCAACGATGAATTTATCGGCACGCAGGACGTGCGCTTTGAACAAGCCGAAAACACCCCACCTGTCGCGGGCGGGCTCTCACCATGCATTACGCGCGCGATGCTTGATCGATTTGGCGTTAATATCGCGGCGTTTCCGGAACTGGCAAACGTACAGGGCGAGACCTGTGTTCCGCTGACCACGGCCATTCCTGGCAGCGAAACGGCATTCAACTTTGCGTCGCTGCGCCTGAACATCAGCCTGCCGCAGGTGGCGATGCAAAATAGCGCTCGGGGCTACATTCCCCCTGAACAGTGGGATGACGGGATCCCCGCCGCGTTGCTCAACTACAGTTTTACCGGCAACCGGGGCAGCGACGACGACAGCTATTATCTGAACCTGCAAAGCGGGCTGAACTACGGCGCCTGGCGTCTGCGCAACAACGGCGCATGGCGTTATTCGCAAAACAACGGCGAGCGGCACAGCAACTGGGAAAATATTGGCACCTGGGCCCAGCGCAGCATTATTCCCCTTAAAAGCGAGCTGGTGCTGGGTGACAGCAATACCGGTAACGACGTGTTTGATAGCATCGGTTTTCGCGGCGGGCGGCTTTACTCTTCTGACAGTATGTATCCGGACAGCCTTCAGGGCTACGCACCCACCGTGCGCGGTATCGCCCGGACGCCTGCCAAAGTGGTCATTCGCCAGAACGGGTACGTGATTTACCAGAGCTATGTCCAGCCCGGCGCTTTTGCAATAAACGATCTGAACCCCACTTCATCCAGCGGTGACCTTGAGGTCACGGTAGAAGAAAAAGACGGTAGCCAGCAGCGCTACACGGTGCCGTATTCCACCGTGCCGCAGCTTCAGCGTGAAGGTCGCTGGAAGTATGACCTGGTGGCGGGTGACTACCGTAGCGGGAACAGCGAACAGGATACGCCGTTCTTCACTCAGGGAACGTTAATTGCCGGTCTTGCCGATGGCTACACGCTTTACGGCGGTACGCAGCTGGCATCACGTTACACGGCGCTGGCCATCGGTGCCGGGAAAAACCTCGGTGACTGGGGGGCAATATCGCTCGATCTGACTCATGCCCGCAGCCAGCTTGCCGATGACAGCCGCCACAAAGGACAGTCGCTGCGCTTCCTCTATGCCAAATCCCTGAACGGATTTGGCACCAACTTTCAGTTGCTCGGTTACCGCTACTCCACGAAAGGGTTTTACACCCTGGATGATGTGGCCTGGCGCTCGATGGAAGGTTATCAATACGGCGACAGCCAGGATAACGACGGTGTGCCGGACGTGCAGAGCTATCACAATCTGACGTGGAATAAAAAAGGGCGCTTCCAGCTCAATATCTCCCAGTCGCTGGGGGATTACGGATCGCTGTATGTCTCTGGCAGCCAGCAAAGCTACTGGGGAACCAGCGAATCAAACGTCTGGTATCAGCTTGGCTACGCTGGCGGCATTCAGGGCATCAGCTATTCCGTCTCCTGGTCGTGGAATAAAGCCGTGGGGATCGACGGCACAGACCGGATCGCCTCGTTTAACGTCTCTGTTCCTTTCAGCCTGTTCACGCGCCACGGCTATCGACGTGATCAGGCCATTGACCGGGCTTATGCCACGGCTTCTGCCAGCCGGAATAACGACGGTGACAGCAGCTGGCAAACCGGGATCAGCGGCACATTACTTGAAGACCGTAACCTGAACTACAGCGTGACCCAGGGGCATACCAGCAATAACGGCGCTAGCGGAAGTGCCAGCGCCAACTGGCAGGCGACCTACGGCACGCTGGGAGTGGGCTACAACTACGCGCGCGATCAACATGATCTCAACTGGCAGCTTTCTGGCGGCATCGTGGGCCACGAAAATGGCGTGACCTTCAGCCAGCCGCTGGGGGATACCAACGTTCTGATCAAAGCCCCAGGAGCATCCGGAGTGAGCGTGGAAAACCAGACCGGAGTGAAAACCGACTGGCGCGGCTACGCGGTGATGCCGTATGCCACGGTCTACCGTTACAACCGTGTGGCGCTGGATACCAACACCATGAGCAACAACACCGATATCGAAAATAACGTGAGCAGCGTGGTGCCGACAAGAGGCGCGCTGGTGCGTGCCAGCTTTGATGCCCGGATCGGCGTGCGCGCGTTACTGACCGTCAGACGTGGCGATCAACCCGTGCCGTTCGGCGCCATAGTGCGTGAAACCGAAAGCGGCGTCACCAGCATGGTGGGCGATGACGGACAGATTTACCTCAGCGGATTACCGCTGGAAGGGGAGCTGTTGATCCAGTGGGGCGACGGGATGCAGTCCCGGTGTCGCGCGCACTACCGCTTACCCGCAGATAGCCAGAACCAGGCCATTACCATGGCGGGGGCGAGCTGTGATCGATAACAGGAACTCAATGATGAAATTTCCCCACACGCTATTGGGTGCGGTACTGCTGTGCGGCGCGCTGCCTGCGTGGGCAACCGTGTGTCAGAATGCCGACGGCGTCGCGAAGGATATCTCTTACGATCTCTCAAACGTCTTTGACAGCTCTAACAACAAGCCCGGGCAGATTGTCACCCTGGCGCAAAAATCCGGGTTGGTCGGGGTGAACGCTATCTGCCCGAAGGGCACTTCCGGCAAATCGACCATGCGAAGCTACGTCACGGACCTGCCCATCACCACCGAGATAGACAGCTACAAGTATGTGAAGCTGAATGACTATCTGGATGGCGCGATGCAGATCCACGATGATTATGCCGGGACGTTTTATCCACCAGCGAACTATATCCAGATGGGCCAGCACCCCAACGTGCCGAACAACAAAGCCTTTCCGGTGACGGATTCGAAGCTGGTGTTTCGCCTTCGGGTGACGCGCCGGTTTATCAATATGGTGGTGATCCCGCAGCAGACCATGTTCAGGGTCTACGTCACCACCACGTCGTCCGACCCGCTCAGCACGCCGGTTTACACCATCAGCTACAGCGGGACGATCCAGGTGCCGCAAAGCTGTGAAATTAATGCCGGAAAAGTCGTGGAATTTGATTTTGGTGAAATCGGTGCATCGCTGTTTAGCCAGGCCGGAGCCGGAAATCGCCCGGACAAGGTTTCGCCACAGACAAAAACGATTGCCATCAAATGCACCAATGTGGAAGCCAATGCTTACCTGTCCATGCGTATTGAAGCTGAGCAAACCTCTGGCAATGCGCTGGTTTCCGATAACCCCGACTTGGGGTTTGTGATCGCAACAGAAAGCGGCACCCCACTGACGCCCAACAACCTGACCAGCAAAATTCCGTTCCGTCTGGATGACAGCGCGCAGGCGCAGGTGGGGATCCGGGCCTGGCCGGTCAGTATAACGGGCAATAAACCCGCCGAAGGGCGTTTTACCTCTCGCGGGTATCTGCGCGTGGATTATGAATAAAGGAGGAGCAATGCGACGCTTAAGTAAAGCACTGCTGCTGGTAGCGCTGGTTCACGCGAACGCCCATGCCACCACGGCACTGGGGGAAATCAACATTGAGCTGTACGGTAATATTGTGGATTTCACCTGTGTCGCGGAAGGCAGCGATAGCGACAAAATCGTGACGCTGGGTACATGGCCGACAAAACAACTCAGCACCACAGGCAGCAGGACGCAGCCGGTGCCGTTTACGCTGAAGCTGACCGGATGCCCGCCCGGCGCGGCATCGATAACCTTTTCAGGAAAAGAGGACGGGAGCGATAGCGGTTTACTGGCTCTGAATGATTCAAGCCAGGCCAGCAATGTTGCGGTGGAAATTCGCGATCGCGATAAAACACGCCTGGCGTTGCAGCAGGCCAGTCAGACGGTGGCGGTAGACACCCAGGGAAACGCAGAGCTGTCGTTTTATGCCAATTATATTGCCACGGCTGATAACCCGCAGCCGGGCAGGGCAGATGCCGATGCAACCTTTATGATTAATTATAATTGAAACTGACCGCACTCCCTGCAACTCGTATAAGTTGCGGGGAGTGAATTCAGGTTAAAGCAATTCGTGGGCTTTCGCGTAATCAATTAATTCAACAATGCTTTGCACACCCAGCTTAGAATAAATATTGGATTTGTGAGCGCTTATTGTTTTGTTGCTAAGCAACAACTGCTCGGCGATTTCTTTATTCGATAACCCATTGGCCAGATACCGCAGTACCGTCACTTCTCGGTTTGATAACGGCATGTCTATAACCATTCCTTTGTGTGTTCCCAGGTGATTTATAAAATTTAGTGTTTCGGATGGAAAAAATGAATATCCCGTCAGTAACATTTCAACCGCATTATAGATCTCACCTAAGTCTTTTCGCTTACTGACAAAGCCGTTTGCTCCGGCACGAATGGCGCGTCCGGCGTAAAACGCCTCTGATTTTGAAGACAGGAAAAGAACTTTGATGTCCTTATTTAAGTTTTTGATTCTTTTGAGTAATGCAAATCCGTCAGTCCCGGGGAGTTCGATGTCCAGGATCACCAGATCAATCGCATGGTTGCGTATACAATCAAGAACTTCATGGCTGTCACCAGACTTGAGCTTAACCACGATATTTTTATTTTTCTGTAGCAGGACTTCTATCGACATTCTGACAATAGGGTGTTCGTCCATAATGATAACGGATGCCGGTTTCATTTTTTATGCCTCAGATTGTTAAAAGCGTTGTGCCGAGTTTTGCTAAAACTCTCGGAAAGCCGGAAGGATAATTATGCAGATCCTTATACGGTGGTAATTCCCTGGAAGAGCGAAAGCATCCTTGTTAACGTAGCGATAAAATCATTGCCTCAGCGCGGATTGTTAAATTGGCTGGTGGTGGCAAAAGTGTTTTCTTATTCATGTTTGAAACACGTCTTATTATACCGCTTAAGCTTTCTCCGAAAAGCCTGTAAATTATATTTTCCGTGTTTCGCTATATTATCTTCTGGAAGCTAATAGCTATTAATTTAAATTTAGCTGAAATCACCTGTTATTTCTTATACGGCAATTCATCATCTTCATGTAATAACAAAAAATGACATATCTCTCTATATGTTGATCGGTTGTTAAAAATATAAACCCGAAACCCTGAGTCATTTTTCCTGGTGTTAGCGAAGCGATCGCTGACACAGGCCGTGGTGCCGCCAACGGCAAGCGCTAACGCTCTTAAAGAAAATCTTGTGACTGAACAGCAGGATATGCTGGACATTCGCATGTCGTGTTGATGCCGTTATGACTAATCTGCTTGTTTTTACATCATTATCATCTCATTAACGGAATCATTATTATTTTAACGCATGGTGGAATGAACTGCCTGTTCAGGTTTTTGTGGTGTTTCGCGTTGTTAAAGTGGATAAATTAGGAATAGTTGTAATTTCGCAAATTATGTTAATAAATCACATTTAATTGACAATTATCTTAAGTAATTTCCTAAAGTCCTTTGGGAATTAATGGGTTAGTGAGTAAGTTAAAACGTGAAGTCGGACAGGTTATTGAGCAGGTGCAGGAGTTCCTGGCGCTGATTTAATCCGAGTTTTTTCAGGATGCAGTTCAGGCGATAAATGATCCGGCTGTAAGGACGGTTTTGTCGGTTGGCTATTTCCCGCAATGACAGACCCTGGGACAAATACTGAAGCACGGGCCATTCGTTGCGGGAGAACCACTCTTTTTTCATACTCACCAGCGCAGTGGTGTGCAGCAGGGATTGTTGCATGGCCTTCGCGGTGAGCTGGCGCTCCAGAACGTGAAACGGCCCGGAGGCACGGCAAAAAAGCCGGGTGTCGTAATCATCCGCCCTGATCAGTAAATGAGGTATCAGAAAAGGGGAGTAAAGGCTCTGCCTTCTTAGCCTGTCCAGCATGTCGATAAGCGTAATGGCACGGCTTTCGATATCCACAAGCAGCCTGGCCGACGGCCAGTGGCCGAGCGTGCTGAACGCCTCTTCCAGCGTTTCGCAATCACAGCAGTTACTGAGCGGGGAGAGCCCGTTCATAATACCTGTACGAAGGAAGTTATCTTGGGTGACCAGAATAATAAAAGGCGCGTGCGTCTTGCGAGTCTGATTAATCGACTGGCTCAAAAACTCTAGACGGTCAAAAAAGGGGGGAGGATAGGGCGAGTGTGTAAATCCCGGTGAATCACTTCCTGTCCGACGCCGTCTGTAGCGGCGTACTGTCATTCGCATAGCTTCCCTCCTGGCGATGACTGGCTAGTCCTCCGACCAATACCAGCATGGCCAGTGATAGCCCTGGCCTAATCCTGCTCCTGCCTGTAACGCATATGCACGATCCTGGTCGTTCTCGATACCTTCGATCAGCACATGCCCGGCAAGTTGCGAACAGAGAGTGACCAGCCTGGAAAGCGCAGGTGTGGCGCGTAATCGCCAGAACGCGACCTTATCAATTTTGATGCCGTATAAAGGTAACCGACAGGATAAAAACGGTTTAATAACGGTTTCATCAACGTCATCCAGCCAGATGCGGTGACCTTGCATACTTAATTGCTGCAAGCGTTGGGTTACACATTCACGTAGCCCGGCCGAAAGACTGAAAAAAGATGCGGGCTCGACAATCTCAATATTGAGTTGCGAGCTTTTAAGCTGCATTAACTGATGAAATGTTTTGCCCATAGTTAATACGGTTATCGGCAGATTGATAAAAAGGTTTTTGCACATCAGGGCGTTTTTTAACGTGCAGAGTTGGGCTTCAAGTAACATAAATGACTGAACCGCTGACTGGTTGTGGAAAAAACGCTCGTTTTGCAGGTTGGGTGACAACACGCTGAGCACTTCAGCACCCACGGTACGTGAAGTTGAGAGGGCAACGATCGGTTCAAGTTTGATACCGGTAATATCGCTAGAGATGTGTTGAAAGCGGGAGGATTGCACTGCTACTCCGTCGTCCTGTTGTCTGCCAGTCATCGTCATAGATTGACGGAGACCGATACAGGAAAACAGCAGGCGTTACTTAAATGCAGCTAAGCCTTTTCGCAGCGAGAAGAACGAGGACGGAAGGGGGACAAATGTTGAAAAAACAGACGTATTTACAATCGTGTAGCGCATATTGGCAGAGAAGACCGACAATCATGCCAAAAGGCATTGACTCACCTGCCATTGACCGTATAATTCCACGCGTTTCACCACCGCGAAGTTTACGCTTCTCCGTGCGCCCTTAGCTCAGTTGGATAGAGCAACGGCCTTCTAAGCCGTAGGTCGTAGGTTCGAATCCTACAGGGCGTGCCATTCAGGTCATCTGTTTATCAAAACCTCCGTTTCGCCAGCATAAAACCTTCTTTCGTTCCTGCGCGTCATTTTTGAATAATGCTGTATATTTCACCCCGGAAAGGTGTAAATTCATTTGCCAGAAATAAATAGAATGCTAATTAAATAATATATTTTTGCATCTTAAGGTTTTCCTAATCTTTAATATGGTCGTGTTTTTTTATTGGGTTTTTATCATTTTAAATTCGGTCAAATTAATATTTTAGACTTTTACGAAAAAACATGACTGATAGTAATTATCATTAGCGTTTTTATATGCTTTAATCCGTATCCTCAAAGCCATTCGTTGTTATTTACTTTGGTCAATTAAGGATATGTTCATGAATTCTCGCGTATTGTCATGCTTCTCGCTTGCATTATTGTCTTCATCGATTTTCCTTTCAACTCAGTCGGTTGCGGCAGAAAACAACGAAGGTATCGTTGTATATAACGCCCAGCATGAAAATCTGGTGAAGTCGTGGGTTGATGGTTTTACTAAAGAAACAGGGATTAAAGTCACACTGCGTAATGGCGATGACAGCGAGCTGGGTAACCAGCTGGTTCAGGAAGGAAGTGCGTCACCTGCGGATGTCTTCCTGACAGAAAACTCCCCATCAATGGTACTGGTTGATAATGCAAAACTGTTTGCGCCATTAGATGCGGCCACATTAAAACAGGTCCCTGCGGAATTTCGTCCTGCGCACGGTCGCTGGATTGGTATTGCTGCACGTAGCACCGTCTTCGTCTATAACCCGGCTAAACTGAGCGAACAGCAGCTGCCTAAATCGCTGATGGATCTGGCAAAACCTGAGTGGAAAGGCCGCTGGGCTGCTTCCCCGTCTGGTGCTGATTTCCAGGCGATTGTCAGTGCGATGCTGGCGCTGAAAGGCGAGCAGGCTACCCTGGACTGGCTGAAAGCGATGAAAGCCAACTTTGTTGCCTACAAAGGCAACAGCACCGTGATGAAAGCGGTCAATGCCGGTCAGATTGATGGCGGCGTGATTTATCATTACTACCGTTTTGTTGATCAGTCCAAAACCGGTGAAAACAGCAAAAATACTCAACTCTACTACTTCAAACACCAGGATCCGGGCGCGTTCGTGAGCCTCTCTGGTGGTGGTGTTCTGGCGTCCAGCAAGCATAAAGAGCAGGCTCAGGCGTTCATTAAGTGGATCACTGGTAAAGAAGGTCAGGAGCAGCTGCGCACCAACAATGCGTTCGAATATGCCGTGGGCGTTAACGCCGCGTCTAACCCGAAACTGGTTCCGCTGAAAGATCTTGATGCACCTAAAGTTGAGCCTTCTACACTCAACAGTAAGAAAGTCATTGAGCTGATGACACAAGCGGGCCTGCTGTGATCCTAAGAGTTAAGTGAAAGCCTTATGTCTGGTTTGAGTCTCGACCTCGGTAAAAGGCCATCTCGCCAGCCGGCCCGTAAGCGGCCGGCGTTGCCGATGGTTGCGTTAGCGGTACTGTTTTCATTAATGGCGCTTCTGCCTTTAGGTTTTATCATTGCCATTGGCTTTGAGACCGGCTGGGAAACCATTAAGGCTCTTGTGTTTCGCCCGCGTGTTGCTGAGCTGCTCAGCAACACGCTGTGGCTGACTGCGTTAGCGGTGCCGCTGTGCATTGTTCTGGGTGTTTCCATCGCCTGGCTGACCGAGCGCACTACGCTTGCGGGCCGTCGTGTCTGGTCAGCGCTTGCCGTTGCGCCGTTGGCGATCCCGGCATTTGTCCAAAGCTATGCCTGGGTGAGTGTCGTGCCTTCTATGCACGGGCTCTCTGCGGGCGTGTTTCTCTCCGTCCTGGCCTACTATCCGTTTATCTACATGCCTGTTGCAGCCGTCCTGCGCCGCCTTGACCCAACGCTTGAGGATGTTGCCTCTTCGCTCGGCACTCCGCCGTGGCGGGTGTTTTTCCGCGTGGTGTTGCCGCAGCTAAAACTGGCGATTTGTGGCGGGGCGCTGCTGGTTGCGCTGCATTTACTGGCGGAATATGGCCTGTACGTCATGATCCGCTTCGACACCTTTACGACCGCGATTTACGACCAGTTCCAGTCGACGTTTAGCGGCCCGGCGGCCAATATGCTGGCGGGCGTACTGGCTTTGTGCTGCCTGGCTATTCTGCTGCTTGAAGGCGCAACGCGCGGTAAAGCCCGCTACGCCCGTATCGGCTCCGGCGCGGCGCGCGAGCAAAAACGCTGGCCGTTAAAACCGGCAACGGCTCTGATGGGGCAAGCGCTGTTTATCGTGCTGGTTATTCTGGCCCTGGGTGTCCCGCTGGTGGTGCTGTGTCGCTGGATCTGGCTCGGTGGCGTGCAAAACTGGATGAGCGCCGATCTCTGGCTCTCGCTTCGCCAGACGCTGATACTCGGTGTGGGTGGCGCGCTGCTGACCACCGTCTGCGTTATTCCCATTGCCTGGCTCGGTATTCGCTATCCGCATCGCGTGTTCAGGATGCTGGAAGGGTGCATTTACATCACCAGTTCATTGCCGGGGATTGTAACGGCGCTGGCGCTGGTGACGGTAACTATCCATTACGCGCGGCCGATTTATCAGACAGAAGTCACGCTGTTCCTCGCCTATCTGCTGATGTTTATGCCCCGCGCGCTGATCAACCTGCGGGCCGGGATCGCGCAGGCCCCGGTGGAGCTGGAAAACGTTGCCCGCAGCCTGGGCTCCTCTCCGGCGAAAGCGCTCTGGAGCGTCACCATGCGGCTTGCGGCACCGGGTGCTGCGGCAGGTGCGGCGCTGGTTTTCCTCGGCGTAAGTAACGAACTCACTGCGACGCTGTTGCTCTCGCCGCTGGGGACGCGCACGCTTTCAACCGGCTTCTGGGCGTTGACCAGTGAGATTGACTACGTTGCCGCGGCACCTTACGCCATGCTGATGATCCTTATCTCACTGCCGCTGACCGGTATCCTTTACATGCAGTCTAAAAAAATCGCAGGGCTTTGACATGCTTGAACTTACGTCGATTTCTAAATCATTTGCCGATGCGCTGGTGCTCGATAACCTGAACCTGACCGTTGCGCCAGGAAGCAGAACGGCGATTGTCGGGCCATCGGGTTCAGGAAAGACAACGCTGCTGCGTATTCTTGCCGGTTTTGAAACGCCGGATGCCGGGCGCATAGTGATGCAGGGGAAAACGCTGTTTGATGAGGCGAATTTTGTTCCGGCGCATCAGCGTGGGATCGGCTTTGTTCCGCAGGAAGGGGCGCTGTTCCCGCACCTCAATGTGGCGGATAATATTGCCTGGGGGCTGGAAGGCACCCGGCAGGAAAAACGCCAGCGTGTTGAGGCGCTGATGGAGATGGTGTCGCTGGACAGGCAGCTGGCAACGCACTGGCCTCATGAGATTTCCGGTGGCCAGCAGCAACGCGTTGCACTTGCGCGTGCTCTGGCGCAGCGTCCGTCGCTGATGCTGCTGGATGAGCCTTTCTCTGCGCTTGATACCGGGCTTCGTGCCATGACCCGTAAAGCAACAGCGGATTTGCTCGCTGACGCGGGCGTGGCATCTATTCTTGTGACCCACGATCAGAACGAAGCCTTGTCATTTGCGACCCAGGTAGCCGTGATGCGTGCAGGGCGTTTCACTCAGGTGGGGACGCCTTTTGAGGTTTACACCCAACCGGTGGACGAAGAAACCGCGCTGTTCCTGGGCGATGCGCTGGTACTCCCTGCGCAACTCAAGGATGGACGTGCGCTATGTGCTCTGGGCGAAGTGCTGACTGATGATGATAAGGCAACGGGGCAGGGGCGTATGATGTTGCGCCCGGAACAACTTCGCGTTACGGCGTGCGCGCCACATGAAAGCCAAATCTCCATTGTTGACGTCGATTTCACCGGACATTTATCAACGCTCACTCTGGCACTTGCCGGGCAGCAAGCGCCGCTGATCCTGAAAACGGTGAGCCAGCCGGGGTGGAACCCGGGAACATCTGTACGTATCGATATTGCCGGTAAGGCCCGTGTTTTTTGAGTTTGCAGCTCTGAAATATATTCTTAATACTCGTTAGTATTTTCCGGCAACGGATTGTAATAAAAGATTTTTCCAGGCGTGTGGCATTTCCTGAGTTTCTCTACCATGCTGATAAAACCTCACAAAAGACGTGCGGTTTTACGTGGTTGTTTATTAATCTCAAGGAAAAAGGTTATGAAAAAAACAATTGCTATTTTGATGGGAACGGCGTTTTTGTTTACGACGAATGTCTTTGCCGCTGAACTGATGACTCGCGCTGAGTTTAAAAAAGTCGAGTCTCATTATAAAAAAATCGGTACTGTCTCCACTTCGAATGAAGTATCCGTTGATGATGCGAAAAAAGAGCTGATTGAGAAAGCAGATAAGAAAGGTGCTGATGTTCTGGTGCTGACGTCAGGCAATACGAATAACAAAATTCATGGCACGGCCAATATTTACAAGAAAAAGTAACACAGTGAACGCCACCCCGGAATGACGGGGTGGCGTTCTGTCCTTTCTCCTTGAGTGAGATATCCTTTTTGTCGCTAATGTTATGAATTTAAGGCGTTACGCATATTTACACTTGATCATAAAAAGATAATGAGTATAGTTCTCATTCTCTTTAGTGTTTGCGGGCGCTGACGGACACTCCCCGCATCAACAGTGAGCAGATCTCACACGGAACACTGAGTACAACGGTGGATCCTGCTCTGGCCTAACAGCCTGCCAACACAATCATAATCGCAGCCACATGCGACGCAGATCCCCGCCTGACTATCTTTGAACGGTAAAGGATGTTCCTGATGACCCAAAAAATGTCTGCGCTGGCATTGCTTGTTGCTGTCTCTCTTTCTGGTTGCGCAGCCCAACAGGCGGCCACGCCAGCACCTGCTGTCCAGAAGACCGTAACGGCCCCTGAGAAAACCGGCGTGCTCAAACGTGAACTGGCCGATGGTCTGTACGAAATGGTGCTCAATCAGAAAGGCGATGCGCTGTTTGTTGCCAGTTCTGAGGGCTTTAAGGATGTGCAGGGCGGCGTGGTCTATAAGCTTGATCCCGCCACGCTGAAAACCATTGGCCGCAGCCATACGGATCTGAAAAACTTCGCGATGGCTATCTCGCCCGACGGGCAAACGGTCTACGTCACGAACTCGCTGGACGGCGGTATCAGCGCGATCAGCACCGCTGACGGAAAAGTCAAAAAACGCCTGATGTTCACCGAGCGCAACAAAGAGGGCTTCCCGTTTGGCGCACGTGAAATTCTGCTGCACGACGGCTCGCTGTACGTCGGTGGCGTGGGCGATCCGGGGGTGATTTGGGTGATAGACGCCGAAACCCTGAAGCTGAAAAAAACCATCAAAAATGCCGGCCAGTGGGTTACCGGGTTGTTGTGGTCTGAACAGACAGACCGCCTGTATGCAGCCAACGGCGGCGGCGAGATCCTCGTCATCAATCCGCACACCAACAAAATCGAAACACGCTGGAAGCCGCTGGGTAGCAAGCCAGCGCTGCTGCTGAATCTGGCCGAAGACAAGGCCACCGGCCGCCTGTTCGTTACAGATAATTCCAAAGCCAAAACCACGCTGGTGCTCAATATCCGTACCGGTGAGGTAATCAAACAGCTGGATGTTGGCGACTCGCTGGCGGTGAAGTTCAACGCCAGACGCAATGAGCTGTACATCACCCAGCGCGAAAGCGGAAAACTGCTGAGCCTGGACGCCACCACCTATGCCGTGAAGCAATCATGGGATCTGCCGCCAAATCCGAACAGCCTGCTGCTGTCCGCAGATGGCCAGACCCTGTACGTCACCGTTAAACAGGCTTTCAACAAAGACCACTCAACTAACGGGCCGGACAGCGTCGTTCGTATTTCGCTTAACTAAATTCTAAGGCCCGTTCACGGGCCAATTTTGCGCGTACTTTTAATGAGTTAATTATGACCAACACCACAATGCACAAAACGCTGCTGGCACTCGCCATTGGCGCGGTTACGCACTCCGCCTTTGCGGCGGACAACAAAAATGAAGACACCATTGTCGTTCAGTCTGCTACGGCAGACGCCTTCAAACCGGGCGGCGATCAGCTGGTGCCTGCCTTCCTTGACGGGCAGGTGGCAAACGGCGGACGCATGGGAATGCTCGGCCAGCAGAACGCCATGGACGTGCCGTTTAACCTGGTCAGCTACACCGCGAAGCTGGTTGAAGATCAACAGGCGAAAACCATTGCCGATGTGGTCGCCAACGACGCGGGCGTGCAGTACGTGCAGGGCTACGGTAACAGTGCGGAAAGCTTCCGTATTCGTGGCCTGAAATTTGATGGCGATGACATGACCTTTGGTGGCCTGTCCGGCGTATTGCCACGGCAGGTGGTTGATGCGCAGATGGTGGATCGTATCGAGATCTTCAAAGGGGCAAACTCCCTGATGAACGGCGCGGCAAGCTCTGGCGTGGGCGGGATGATCAACCTTGAGCCAAAACATGCAGGCGAAACCCCACAGGCGAAAGTGGGCGTGGATTACACCTCTGATTCGCAGTTTGGTACCACTCTGGATGCCGGCCGCCGTTTCGGTGACAGCGATCAGTTTGGCGCGCGGGTGAACCTGGTCCATCGCGAAGGGGAAACCGGCGTGGCGAACGATCGTCGTCGCACCACCTTGCTTTCTACTGGCCTGGATTACAAGGGCGATAATTTCCGCACCTCGCTGGATGTGGGGTATCAGAAGAAGACCTTCCACGGTAGCCCAACCAGCGTCAACATTTCGGCAGTAGACTTCATTCCTGAGCCACCGAAAAATGACCGTAACATTTCGCAAAAATGGGCTTACAGCAATATCGAAAACGAATTCGGGATGTGGCGCAGCGAATACGACATCACTGATAACTGGACGGCATACACAGGCCTTGGCGCGCAACATGCGCACGAAGAAGGGTTATACAGCGCACCGAAGATCCTCGACAAAAGTGGCCGGGCGATTGTGAGCCGTCTGGACACCAACCGCATCAGCGATTCGGTCAGTGGCATGGCAGGCATTCGCGGCAACTTCAATACCGGTTTCGTCTCGCATAAGGTAAACGTCGGCTATTCCGCGTTGACCAAAAACGAAAAAATCGCGTGGAAGATGTCGAAGGCGGCGGATAACCCGTACACCAATATCTACCACAATACCGGCGTGAATGCGCCAGACAGCACCAACTTCAACGGCTCTGGCGGCGATTACAGTGACCCGCTCACCAGCGGTCGCACCCGCTCTCAGGGCTGGCTGTTGAGCGACACGCTTGGCGTGCTGGACGACAAACTGCTGTTCACCGCGGGCGCGCGCCATCAGAAAGTGGTGATCCGCGGTTATAACAAAATCACCGGGGCAGAAAACGACGCTGATGGCTTCGACGGCAGCCGCTGGATGCCAACCTACGGTGTGGTGTATAAGCCGTGGAATGAAATCTCGCTTTACGCTAATCACACCGAGGCATTGCAGCCGGGTAAAACCGCGCCAGATTCGGCGACCAACTACGGCCAGAGCACCGGGATCGTCCATTCAAAACAGAACGAAGTGGGGGTTAAAGCCGACTTTGGTCGCGTGGGCGGCTCGCTGGCACTGTTTGAAATCAAAATGCCATCGGCCATTCTCGACAGCGTGACCAAACACTATGGTCTGGATGCCGAGCAACGTAACCGTGGGGTTGAGCTGAATGTCTTTGGCGAGCCAATGTTGGGGATGCGTCTCAACGCCAGTGCCACCTGGTTACAGGCGGAGCTGACCAAAACCAACAACGGCCTGAATCAGGGCAATGACGCCATCGGCGTACCGAATTTCTATGCGGTACTGGGCGCTGAGTACGACATCAAACCGATTGACGGACTAACGGCAACCGCGCGCGTAAACCACTCTGGCACACAGTACGCTGATCTGGCCAACACCAAAAAGCTGGACAGCTATACCACCCTGGATCTGGGGATGCGCTACCGCTTTGCGGTTAACCAGAATCAAAACCAGATGACCCTTCGTGCGGGCATCGACAACGTCACCAACGAAAACTACTGGGCGTCTGTTGATGATTCCGGTACGTACATCACTCAAGGCGAACCCCGGACCTTTAAGGTCTCGGTTGGCTACGAGTTCTGAGTTCCACCCTCGTTATCAGGGGCAAGGATGCCCCAATCCCTTGCTACCACCAGCATGAAGTGTTAAAACGTGCCCCTTCTAAAAAAGAGACAGGGGTAGGACGTGAAAGACGCGTCATCCGCTTCGGGCAGTGAGAGCGCCGAAGCCTCGTCGGAACAGACTCCGACGCTGCAACGTGGTTTGCAAAATCGACATATCCAGTTAATTGCCCTCGGCGGCGCTATTGGTACCGGGTTGTTTCTCGGCATCGGCCCTGCGATCCAGATGGCGGGCCCGGCAGTGCTGCTGGGTTACGGTATCGCCGGGGTTATCGCCTTTTTGATCATGCGCCAGCTTGGCGAGATGGTCGTCGAAGAGCCGGTATCAGGTTCCTTTGCGCACTTTGCCTATAAATACTGGGGCCCGTTTGCAGGCTTCCTGTCCGGCTGGAACTACTGGGTGATGTTCGTACTGGTGGGCATGGCTGAGCTGACCGCCGCAGGCATCTATATGCAGTACTGGCTGCCGGACGTGCCGACCTGGATCTGGGCTGCGGCCTTCTTCATCATTATTAACGCCGTTAACCTCGTGAACGTGCGCCTGTACGGCGAAACCGAGTTCTGGTTTGCACTGATCAAGGTGCTGGCGATTATCGGTATGATTGGTTTTGGCCTGTGGCTGCTGTTCTCGGGTCACGGTGGCGAACGCGCAACCATCGATAACCTGTGGCAGCACGGCGGGTTCCTGGCAACAGGCTGGAAGGGGCTTATCCTGTCGCTGGCGGTGATTATGTTCTCCTTCGGCGGGCTGGAGCTGATTGGGATTACCGCCGCTGAAGCGCGCGACCCGCACAAAAGCATTCCTAAAGCCGTGAACCAGGTGGTGTACCGTATCCTGCTGTTTTACATCGGCTCTCTGGTGGTGCTGCTGGCGCTCTACCCGTGGGTAGAAGTCAAATCCGACAGTAGTCCGTTCGTGATGATTTTCCACGATCTGAACAGCAACGTGGTGGCTTCAGCGCTGAACTTCGTTATTCTGGTGGCATCCCTTTCGGTCTATAACAGCGGCGTGTACTCCAACAGCCGAATGCTGTTTGGCCTGTCTGTTCAGGGCAATGCGCCGAAATTCTTAACCCGCGTCAGCCATCGCGGTGTGCCGGTGAATTCGCTGCTGCTTTCTGGCGCTATCACGTCTCTGGTGGTGTTGATCAACTATCTGCTGCCAAAAGAGGCCTTTGGCCTGCTGATGGCACTGGTGGTCGCCACGCTGCTGCTGAACTGGATAATGATCTGCCTGGCGCACCTGCGTTTTCGTGCGGCAATGCGTCGCAAGGGGCGCGATACCCAGTTCAAGGCGCTGCTTTACCCGGCGGGGAACTACATCTGTATCGCCTTCCTGGGGCTGATCCTCGTGCTGATGTGCACTATCGACGACATGCGTCTTTCCGCGATGCTGCTGCCTGTGTGGGTGTTGTTCCTGTTCGTGGCGTTTAAGCTGTCCCGGAGATAAAAGCAAAACGGCAACCTGGTTGCCGTTTTTTGTGTTTGCACCCTCTCCCCGTGGGAGAGGGCCGGGGTGAGGGCACCAGACCGCACGAATGCTTACCGGGCCTACAACTCACCACTCTGCGTTCAACCCAACCTTTATCGTGACCCCCCTCCCATTTCTGTTTCGATCCGCAGGATCTTTATTTTGTAATCGATTACTTTTCATTTGAACTGTTTTGTAATCGATTACTTTTTCTGGGTGAGGCTCATCATGGTGTCAACAACTGAAAGTAGTGAAAAGGCGATAGCGCAGCACCGGCTTCTTGTGCCACGTCTGTCGTTGATGATGTTTATGCAGTTTTTTATCTGGGGTAGCTGGTCGGTTACGCTCGGCCTGGTGATGACCCAGCACAACATGTCATTGCTGATTGGCGATGCGTTCTCCGCGGGGCCCATAGCCTCCATTCTCTCGCCGTTTGTGCTCGGGATGCTGGTAGACCGCTTCTTTGCCTCGCAGAAGGTGATGGCGGTAATGCATCTGGCAGGGGCGGCGATCCTGTGGTTCGTGCCAGGTGCCCTGATTGCGGAAAATGGCGCATTGCTGATTGGCCTGCTGTTTGGTTACACGCTCTGCTATATGCCCACACTTGCGCTCACCAACAACATCGCCTTTCACAGCCTGGCGAATGTCGATAAAACCTTCCCGGTGGTGCGCGTGTTTGGCACGATTGGCTGGATTGTTGCCGGGATCTTTATCGGCGTTACCGGCGTGGCATCCAGCGTTACCATTTTCCATATCGCGGCCACCTGTTCGGTGCTGCTGGCGCTCTATAGCCTGACGCTGCCGCACACCCCGGCACCGGCGAAAGGGCTGCCGGTGCAGCTGCGCGATCTCTTCTGTGCTGACGCCTTTGCGCTGCTCAAAACGCGTCATTTCTTTATTTTCTCGCTCTGCGCAATGCTGATTTCTGTGCCGCTCGGGACGTACTACGCCTATACCGCGTCTTATCTGGCCGATGCGGGTATTGCGGATGTCAGCACCGCCATGTCGTTCGGGCAGATGTCCGAAATCGTCTTCATGCTGGTCATCCCTCTGCTGTTCCGCCGTCTGGGCGTGAAATACATGTTGTTGGTCGGCATGTTGGCGTGGTTTGTGCGTTACGCCTTCTTCGCCCTGGGCGTGAGTGAGGAAGGGCGCTTCCTGCTTTATCTGGGCATTTTGCTGCACGGCGTGTGCTACGACTTCTTCTTCGTGGTCGGTTTTATCTATACCGACCGTGTGGCGGGGGAGAAAGTGAAAGGTCAGGCGCAGAGCATGATTGTGATGTTCACTTACGGTATCGGGATGCTGCTGGGCTCGCAAATTTCAGGCGCACTCTACAGCCGACTGGTGGCCGGGCAAACCCTGCCACAGGCGTGGGTGGCGTTCTGGTGGATCCCGGCGGTCGCGGCCGCAGCGATTGCACTCATTTTCCTTCTCACGTTCAGGTATGACGATGACAAGGCTTAACATTCAGGAGGGGGTATGAGAACCATTAAGGGACCGGGCATTTTTCTGTCGCAGTTTATCGGCGGGCATCCGCCGTTTAACTCGCTGGACGGGCTGGCGGGCTGGGCTGCTGGCAAGGGTTATAAAGCACTGCAAATACCCTGCAATCATCCACATATCTTTGATGTGGAAAAGGCGGCTGAAAGCCAGACCTATTGCGATGAGATAACCGGAAAGTTGGCCGAGCATGGGCTGGTTATCAGCGAACTCTCGACCCATCTGGAAGGGCAACTGGTGGCGGTAAACGCGGTGTATCGCGAGGCGTTTGATCATTTTGCGCCAGAAACGGTGCGCGGCAACGATACGGCCCGCCAGGCCTGGGCAACACAGAAGCTGAAACAGGCGGCAGTGGCGTCGTCCCGGTTAGGGTTGAACGCACACGCAACGTTTTCCGGCTCGCTGGCCTGGCCGTATTTCTACCCGTGGCCACCGCATAATGAACAGCGTTTCCAGGAGGCGTTCCGCGAGCTGGCACATCGCTGGCGGCCGATTCTGGATACCTTTGATCAACATGGAGTGAATGTCTGCTTTGAGCTGCATCCGGGGGAAGATCTGCACGATGGCGTGACCTTTGAGCGTTTTCTGGCGCTGGTGGACAACCATCCGCGCTGCAATATTCTCTACGATCCAAGCCATATGCTGCTGCAACAAATGGATTATCTGACCTTTATTGATCTCTACCATTCGCGGATCAAAGCATTCCACGTTAAGGATGCCGAGTTCAGGGCGAACGGGCGCAGCGGCGTGTACGGCGGCTATCAGTCGTGGATCAATCGGGCCGGGCGCTTCCGTTCGCTGGGTGACGGGCAGATTGATTTCAAAGGGATTTTCAGCAAGCTGACGCAGTACGATTACGACGGCTGGGCGGTACTTGAGTGGGAATGTTGCCTGAAGGATGGCGACACCGGGGCCAGCGAGGGCAGCGAGTTTATCCGCCGCCACATTATTCCGGTGTCGGGGCGCGCATTTGATGATTTTGCCGCAGGAGGCAGCAATGATTAATGTCGGCATTATCGGCAGCGGGTTTATCGGCCCGGCCCATATTGAAGCGCTTCGCCGCCTGGGGTTTGTACAGGTGGTGGCGCTGTGCGATGGTTCGCTTGCCCAGGCGCAGGAAAAAGCGCATGCGCTTAATGTACCCCACGCCTACGGCAGCATCGATGAGCTGCTGGCGCATCCGGATTTACACGTGGTACACAACTGCACACCCAATCATCTGCACGCGGAAGTGAATCGCCAGATTATACGCGCGGGCAAACATGTCTTTTCTGAGAAACCCCTGTGCATGACCCCACAAGAGGCGCGCGAGCTGGTGGCGCTGGCAGAACAGGCGGGTGTGGTTCATGGCGTCAGTTTTGTCTATCGCCAGTTTGCGATGGTACGCCAGGCGGCAAGCATGATGCGCGAAGGTCGTATCGGGCGGTTGTTCGCTTCCCACGGCAGCTATTTGCAGGACTGGATGCTGCTGGAAACCGACTACAACTGGCGGGTAGATGCCGCTCTCGGTGGGGCATCGCGCGCGGTTGCCGATATCGGCTCCCACTGGTGCGATACCGTGCAGTTTGTTACCGGACGGCGGATAACCGAAGTGATGGCCGATCTCTCGATAGTCTGGCCAACACGCAAGGCCAGCGTGGTGGGAAATCAAACCTTCACGCACGACGAACGGGCAGCGTATGAGGATAAACCGGTCACGACCGAAGACTTCGGCTCGGTACTGTTCCGCTTTGATGACGGCAGCAAGGGCAGTTTTAACGTTTCGCAGGTCAGTGCCGGGCGTAAAAACCGCCTGACCTTTGAGATCAACGGCAGTGAGCGTTCTGTGGCGTGGGATCAGGAGGTTCCGCAATGCTTGTGGATTGGCCATCGCGCGCAGGCTAATCAGTTGCTGAGCGACGATCCGGGGTTAATGAACCCGGATGTGGCGGAAAGCGCCCATTTCCCGGGGGGGCATATCGAAGGCTGGCCAGACGCATTCAAAAATATGATGGTGCAGTTCTACCGCGCGGTTCAGACGGGCAGGATGCCGGAACAACCGCTGTTCGCCACTTTCCATGAGGGGGCGAACGTGATGTATATCATTGATGCGATAGTAAAAAGTCATCATCAACAGCGATGGGTGCGTATTGAGCGATGACGTGTTGCCCGGTTCGCCGGGCAACAAATTTATGATAGCCTGCATAAAACGCTAACCGCAGGATGTGTCGTCGTTATGTCAATTCAGAAAATCGCTCAGCTTGCCGGCGTGTCCGTGGCCACCGTGTCGCGCGTGCTCAACAACAGCGACACCGTAAAGGCAAAAAACCGCGAGCGCGTTCTGTCAGCCATCAAAGAGAGCAACTACCAGCCCAATCTGCTGGCGCGCCAGCTGCGCACCGCCCGCAGCTACATGATCCTGGTGATGGTGTCCAACATCGCCAACCCGTTTTGCGCGGAAGTGGTGAAAGGTATCGAAGAAGAGGCAGAAAAAAACGGCTACCGCATTCTGCTGTGCAACTCCGGCTCTGATATCGAACGTTCCCGCTCAGGCTTAAGCCTGCTGTCGGGCAAAATTGTCGACGGCATTATCACCATGGATGCGTTCACCAAACTTCCTGAACTTTCAGCGCTGATTGGGGCGGCACCCTGGGTTCAGTGTGCCGAATACGCAGATGCCGGAGCCGTGTCCTGCGTGGGGATCAATGATGTTGATGCCTCGCAACATGTGGTGAGTCAGCTTGCCGACAGCGGTCGTAAACGCATTGCCCTGATTAACCACGATTTAAGCTACAAATATGCCCGCCTGCGCGAACGCGGCTATAAAAGCGTGCTGCATCTGCGCGAACTGGATTATCAGGTTGTGGAATACGCACGCGATCTCAGCTCTGCCGCCGGGATGACCGCGATGCAAAAGCTGCTGGCTGATAACCCACCGGATGCGGTGTTTGCCGTATCGGACACGCTGGCGGCAGGCGCGCTGCGGGCGATTGAGCAGGCGGGGCTGCGCGTACCGCAGGATATCGCCGTGGTAGGGTTTGACGGCACTGAGCTGGCAGACATGATCTCCCTGACCACTATCGAACAACCTTCGCGGGATATCGGGCGCAAGGCGGTCGATCTGCTGCTGAATAAAATCGACAACCCAGATGCGCCTACAGAAAGGGTGATGATGGACTGGCGCTTTATATCCCGCGCCAGCTCCTGAGTTATTTCGCCAGTGCACCCGCCAGCGAGCGAATATCGTTCCCGGTTGGTGACTGGTGAATACGCAGTCCAAACTCATCCACTACCGCGAAAATATGATCGAAAATATCAGCCTGAATAGTTTCATATTCTGCCCAGATAACCGTATTGGTAAAGGCATATATTTCGACCGGCAGCCCGTTGGCATCAGGGGCTAACTGGCGCACCATTAAGGTCATATCTTTGCGAATGCGCGGGTGGTTACGCAGATATTCATTCAGATAAGCGCGGAATGTCCCGATATTGGTCATTTTGCGCAGGTTCAATACTGACTCGCCTTCGCCATTTTCCTCATTCCATAAACTGATTTCTTCATGGCGTGCGGCCATATAAGGTTTGAGCAGTTTTGCCTGAATCAGATGCTGTTGTTCCTGCTCACTGAGGAAATGGATGCTGGTGGTGTCGATATTCAGGCTGCGTTTAATCCGCCGCCCGCCGGAAGCCGACATCCCACTCCAGTTGATAAAGGCATCAGACACCAGCGCCCAGGTTGGGATGGTGGTTATCGTGTTATCGAAGTTGCGAACTTTCACCGTGGTCAGGCCGATATCCGTTACCGTGCCGTTAGCCCCGTATTTTGGCATCTCCAGCCAGTCGCCAAGCCGGAGCATGTCGTTGGCGGACAGCTGAATACCGGCCACCAGGCCCAGGATCGGGTCTTTAAAGACCAGCATTAAGACCGCCGCCATCGCCCCCAGGCCGCTGATCAGAATGGCGGGCGACTGACCAATCAGCAGGGAGATAATCAAAATCCCCACCAGGATTGCGCTGACCAGTTTTATCCCCTGGAATATCCCTTTCAGCGGGAGCTGCGAGGCGGTCGCCATTTTTTGCGACAGCCTGAGCATCACGTCCAGCAGCGAGAAGAACGAGAGCAGGGCGTATACCATCACCCACAGCTTTGCGCAGGTGGTCAGAATTTCAGCCGCTTCGCTGCCTTTTTGTAACCATAATACCGCCTGAACGTTGACGATAATCCCCTGTAGGGTAAACGCCAGACGGTGAAATAACTTATTTTGTGTGATTATCTGCAACCACAAATGGCTACTGGCCTGGGCGCGTTTTTCAAATGCCCGCAGCACCCCTTTGTGCAGAATAAAATGTACTACGATGGCGGTAAGAAAAATAATACCAAAGATTATCACCAGGGAAGTGGTGTGATTAATTTCAATGCCTAACTCTTCAACCTGAGCAATTAATTCCTGCATAACGTCTCCTGTATTGATGCAGCCCCATAATGGCGGCTGCGGATCTATTATGCAAATTCGGAGGGTTTATTTCACCGCGTGGCAGGCCTTCACTACGGGCATACACAGGCGATGACGCATCCGCAGTGTGACCAGCGCCAGCACCACCATCATTCCCGTTTCGACCACCAGGAACAGGTTAATCGCCTGGGTGTAATCACCGTGATGGTTTTGCAGCGCGTGCAGCAATATTGCCCCGAAAATGGCCGGGCCAAGGCCTAATGCCGCCTGTTGCAGGGTGCTCAGAATGGCGCTGGCGGCACCGGCATCGTCAGGCTGGATATCGCGCATCCCGATACGGTAGAAACTGTTGACGATCAGCGCCTGGCCGTAACCCACCAGTCCGGTCGCCGGGGCCAGGGTAAGGGCCGTATTGCTCATCCCCCAGACGCGGAAAGTGGCAATCAGCGCCAGCAGGCCGGTTATCTGAATAGCCAGACCCATCAGCAGAATACGGCTGGTACTGTGGCGGGCAATCAGGCGAGGGGCAAACCAGGCTGAGATGAAATAGGTCACGCCCAGCGCTATAAAGCTGTTCCCGGACTGCCACGGTGCCATGCCCAGACCCGTTTGCATGGTCAGCGCCATGCAGAACATAAACCCGGACCAGACGCTGAAAAAAAGCATCGCAATCAGCACGCCAAAACGAATGCTGCCGAGCTGCAAAAGACGCGGTGGGATCAGCGGATGGTCGTTCTCGCGCTCTTTTTTGCGCGCATTCATCGCCATTAGCCAGGCCAGCGGAATAATTGCAATCAGCGCAGCCTTAAGCGGCCAGGACCAGTGCCACTGTGGGCCAAGCGCCATCGGGAACAGCAGGCAGCAGAGGATCGCCGCCAGCAGTAGGGTCCCTTGCCAGTCGATGCGCGACGGGGTTTCTCGCCGGGTTTCCGGTACATAGCGGCGGCTTATTGCCAGCACAATCAGGCAAAATGGTACGTTGATGAAAAAGGCATTTCGCCAGCCCAGCCCGGCGATATCCGCGGAAACCAGCCAGCCGCCGCCCATCTGTCCGACGATAAAGGCGATGCCGCCGATACCGCCAAACAGGCTGATGGCTTTGGCGTGCGCCGTTCCTTTTAGGGTGACATGCAGCGTGGCGAGGATTTGCGGCATGATAAGCGCGGCTCCGGCACCCTGAACGATACGCGCGGCCAGCAGTTGCTCAACACTGCCTGCAATGCCGCACAACAACGATGCCAGACCAAAAATCGCTATCCCCGCCATAAACAGACGACGGCGACCCAGGTTATCGCCAAGCTTACTGCCCAGCGCCAGACAGACGGCAAACGCCACGCCGTAGAGCGCGACAATCAACTCCAGCTCAGTCGCAGTGGCGTGTAACGAGTGGGTAATGGAGTCCAGCGCGACGTTGGTGATTGAGGTATCAATCAGCGGCAGCATCTGGCCGGTTAACAGCAAAATCAGGCCTGCACGACCCGGTGAAACAACTGACGTATTCATGGTAACTCCATTGCGTCATTCAACAGATGGTCGTAGCATCAACGATCTAATAAACGGGTACCAGTTCTTGCTTATACTGGTACTGGCACTACCACGCAGGGGGAAATATGGCGCTGATGTCTGAACCTGTCACCTCGCTTCAGGATGACACCCGAAAACAGCTGGGGGCATTTTTGCGCGCGCGTCGCGAAAGCCTCGATCCGCAGCGACTGGGTTTACCGCGCAGCGGACGCCGCCGCACGCCGGGCCTGCGCCGTGAGGAAGTCGCATTGCTGGCGGATGTGGGCGTCACCTGGTACACCTGGCTGGAGCAGGGCAGGGACGTGAACCCGTCCAGCGCAGTGATGGCTGCCGTGGCGAAAGCGCTACAGTGCACCCCGACCGAGGCCCGGCATGTCTTTGTTCTGGCCGGATTGCCGCCGGGTGAAGCCCCGCAGGCGGTGTGCTGCGAGGGCATCAGCGAAGGCACACGTCGCCTGCTTGATACCCTGATGCCGAAGCCTGCCAGCATTCAGAAACCCAATTTTGACATCGTGGCGTGGAATGACAGCTTTGGTCACCTGATGGGTGTTGATTTCAATGAAATCCCGCCGGAAGACCGCAACTGTATTTACCTGTTTCTTACCCATCCGGCGTGGCGCGCCCGGCTGGGCAAGCGCGACGACGTGCTGCCGATTTTTGTCTCATACTTCCGTGCGGCAATGGCGGAGCACCGGGGCGATCCCCTGTGGGAAGCGAAACTGGCGCGGTTCTTTGCGGTGTCCGAGGAGTTTAAAACCCTCTGGCACCAGCGTAACGAGGTGCGCGGTGTCGAAAATCAGCTCAAACTGTTCACCCATCCGGAGCTTGGCGATTTTACTCTCCAGCAGATGTACTGGTATTCCGCGCCGCGTAACGGATCGCGATTGCTGGTCTATCTGCCGGTGGATGAGACCGGGGAACGGGCGCTGACATGGCTGGCGGAACAGGCTGTTATACTCAGTTAAATCCAACTCTTTCAGGGATCGAATATGAACGTTACGCGTAAGCAAGAAAAAGTTCTGCGCCGCGCTCTCACCGAGTGGGAACAGGAGGGCGCATTAACGGCTGAGGAGCATCAGCGTCTGGCGGGTAGCCTGAAACGCGTTGCGATGGACTGGCAGCGCCTGAGCCGCTACGCCTTCTGGACCGCGCTGGCCTGCGTTATTATCGCCATTGGCAGCCTGTTTGCCGACAGCGAGTTGATGGCGCGCATCATCGAATTTTTCTCTTTCTCGTCCATCGCCCGTATCGGGTTGCCTGCGCTGGTGGCGGTGCTGTTTTACCTGTGGGGATTTGCCAGACAGCGGCGGGAAACCCAGTGGCACTACAGCACAGAGGCGATCCTGTTCCTTGGCGTATTCTTTACCGCCATCGCGCTTTGGCAGCTTGGCGAAAGGCTTGATAACGGCAGCGGTCACATCGCACCGCTGTTCCTGGCGGGCTGCGCGGTTTACGGGCTGGTAGGGTTCTTCGGCCGCTCAGGGTTGGTGTGGCTGTTCTTCCTGCTATCGCTTGGCAACTGGTTTGGTGCGGAGACGGGCTATATGTCCGGCTGGGGCGCGTACTGGCTGGGGATGAATTATCCGGTGCGATTTATCTTCTTTGGCGGCGCGCTACTGGCGCTGTGCTGGATATTGCGCGCGATGTTGCAGGCGCGTCATCTGTACACCACCAGTAAAGCGATGGGGCTGACGTACCTGTTTGTCGCGCTGTGGATCATGTCGATTTTTGGCAACTACGATGTGGATAACTGGTACAGCGTCACTCAGGCTTCACTGCTACCGTGGGCGCTGCTGTTTGCCGTCGCGGCGGTGCTCTGCATTTACATCAGCCTGAAAACCGACGACGGGATGCTGCGCGGCTTCGGCCTGACGTTTCTTGCCATCAACCTCTACACCCGCTATTTCGAATACTTCTGGGACGGGATGAACAAAGTGGTCTTTTTCCTGATCCTCGCGGCATCGCTGGCGGTGATAGGGCGTTATGCCGAGAAAATCTGGCACGCCGGGAGTTCGGTTAAGTAGGTTTTGCGAGGCGCTTTCAGGGATTGAATACGGTTTCTCCTGGGCCTTGATAAAGCGTGTAAGGTATCTCACGGAAGGCAAAATTAGCCTTTAATGAAAATTGCCTTATATGCTAATATCATCAGGGATGACCTATTGTGTTCAGACTCATTGTCCATGAGGCAGTCAGAGAAGAAATCCTCTCATTGCCAGCAGGGGTACAGGCGAAGTTGATTCGCCAGCTTGATAAACTGCGCAGTAATCCGACGGCGCTACGAGAGCCCGACAGCAAACCCTTACCCTATGGTTTGTTTGAAATCAGAACTATTGGGCTGCTTCATAGCCGCGGGATTTATGTGTATCAGCAGGGGAAGACGATTTTTCTGCTGCGAGTGTTTATTAAGAAGACCCAGAAAACGCCCTCTGCGGAGATCCGTCTGGCATTAAAACGACAACAGGAGATGTTGGATGAGCAAGAAGATGATTGACTGGGATGCGTTAAGATCTGAACTGCTAAGTCACTCAGACGTGCAGGCGGCATTTGATGCAGAGGAACGCAAAGAACGCCTGCGTGAAATGCTGGCGCAGTGGCGTAATCATGCTGGTCTTACGCGTGCGCAGGTTGCGGAACGAATGGGAGTCAGCGCGCCAACGGTTTCCCGCATGGAAGCCAATATTACCCGGGCAAGCCTGGATACCTTAACGCGTTATGCCCTGGTATGCGGTGTTAAGCATCCGCAGATTACGCTGTACTGAAATCTGGCACGCCGGAACGCGTGCCAGTAGCCATTAGCACTCGGTGACAACAGTGCTCAGCGGCAGGCGAGATTTTGGCAGAGTGGCGTTGAAATCTTCCACGCTGTGATGCCCGACCGGCACCACCACCAGGCTGGTGAAGCCTTTCTCTTTCAGGCCAAACTCTTCGTCGAGGATCGCAGCGTCGAAGCCTTCAATTGGCACCGCGTCCAGGCCCATCGCGCCCACGCCCAGCAGGAAGTTGCCCACGTTCAGGTAAACCTGTTTTGCCATCCACTGATGGTCATCTTTCAGATCGACGCGGTGCATGTCGGCAAAGTAGTGACGGCCTTTGTTATTGGCAGCTTTTGCTTCTGGCGTGGCAAAACGACCATCGGCATCTTCCTGGTCTACTACACGTTCCAGCCAGGCGTCGTCCATTGCGGTTTTTGCGCAGAAGACCACAACGTGAGAAGCATCCAGCATTTTGCGTTCGTTGAACACATACGTGCCTGCGGCAGATTTTGCCACGCGCGCTTTACCTTCTTCAGTGCTGGCAACAATGAAGTGCCATGGCTGTGAGTTGGTGCTGGATGGGCTGTATTGCAGCAGGGTTTTAATTTTCTCGCCTTCTTCAGCGGACAGTTTTTTGCTTGCGTCGAACGCCTTAGTGGAGTGGCGTTTCAGGGCGACAGAAATGATATCCATAACAACTCCTGGTGATGAAATTCGCCCGTCTGCGGGCGCGAAAGGAAAGCAGATTACAAGGCAATGCGGGAAAAGATAAGTGCAATACGAGCGCTTATACTGTTCGTCTCAGCCGAACAATCAAACCGGGCGTATCCACTTCTGATCTTTTTTGGGCAGCTTATCGACAATCAGATTCCATGAGTCGGCGATCAGGTCGGCGACCAGCTCCGGCGTCATATCCTCGGTGCCATAAAGTGAGATCCAGTGTTTTTTATTCAGATGATAACCCGGCTCAATACCGCGGTAGATCTGCTGATTTAACAAGGATTTTTCAGGATCGGATTTCAGGCTGACGTGTGGCCGCCCGTGGGCGACCGCGACAATCATAAAGATCTTACCGCCCACCTTAAACACGTCGAATTCCGGACCAAAAGGCCAGCAGTGTTCCGTGAACGGCTGCTCCAGGGCCACGCGTTTTGCGTGTTCCTGCAACGATTTACTGTCCATCGGCTTCCTCATAAGCCAGCCCGCGCCACATGGCTTCAAAACCGAGTGCTTTAAACTCGACGGCGCGCGACGGATCGCGGGTGGCAAATTCCATTGTGGTTTCAGCCAGCGATAAGAACATCGCATCACCGAAGGTTTTGAATTCATCAGACATAAAGACCGGGCGCACCGAGCGGCGGCACAGTTCATGCAGTTCCGGGAACATCTCTTTTACGGCCTGTTCAGTCTCAATACTGATCTTTTCGCTGACACCAAGCTGGCGAATGGCTGCGTGCGAGACAGGATTACGAATACCCCAGTCCACGTAGCTGTTCCAGATGTTGCGGGTATGCTCTTTGGGCAGGGTAATGCTGCGATCAAGATTCGCCAGCATCGTCTGGCAGAGATCCTGCTTCAGATGCAGATAGAGGGCATTCAGCAGATCGTCTTTGGTAGCAAAGTAGCGGAACAGCGTGCCTTCAGCGACGCCCGCGTTACGGGCGATTAATGCCGTTGAGGCGGCGATACCTGACTGTGCAAATGCAGCGGTTGCTGCTTCCAGTAAGGCCTGTTTTTTATCTTCACTCTTAGGACGTGCCACTAAATTTCCCCTCCTGTCAATTGTAAAAACCATGATTGAAACACGTGCTTTGCCATGCTGCAACGCGGAATGTCAAAGATCGAAAACGTCTTGACGACTTTCTCGTCATATCTATAATGAGTGCTTACTCACTCATAATCAAGTTTACCCGCGCAATCCATCGGATGGGGCGCGTAGCCGGGTCAGGATATGAAAAAGCCTCTATTCATCTGCGTGGTGTTTGTCATGATTATTGCTTCAGCTGCAAGTTTACCTTTTGTTCTGAATGCCGGATTTGGCCAGCCACCGCAGGGTGAGCAGCTAACGGAAGTTGAAGCGTCTGCGCAGTATCGCGACGGGCGTTTCCACAATACGCTGCCTACGCCGGGCTATAACGGCGACAAAAATATGCTGGTGGCGATGTGGGAATTTCTGACCAAAAAAACGGAAAACGCGCGTCCTGTCGAGCCGCTGCCGCTGGTGAATACCAATCTGGCGAGCCTGCCGCTGGAACAGGACACGCTGGTGTGGCTCGGCCACTCATCGTGGTTTATGCAGCTGGCGGGCAAACGCATCCTGATCGATCCGGTACTTGGCAACTACGCCGCGCCGTTCTCGTTCCTGAATAAAGCCTTTGCGGGTGAATACCCATGGCGCGCGGAGTCCATGCCGGACATCGACCTGCTGATTATCTCTCACGATCACTACGATCATCTGGATTACGCCACCATCAAGGCGCTGCTGCCGAAGGTGAAGCGCGTGGTCACGCCACTGGGCGTGGGTTCGCATCTGCGCTACTGGGGCATGAACCCGGCGATCATCGACGAGCGCGACTGGAATCAGTCGGTGCGTATCAGCGATGAACTGACGTTGCATGTGCTCCCGGCACGTCACTTCTCCGGGCGCGGCATCAAACGCGACCAGACCCTGTGGGGCAGCTTTATGTTCGTCACTCCTGAGCAGAAGGTTTACTACAGCGGTGATTCCGGTTACGGGCCGCACTTCAAAGCTATTGGTGAGCAGTTTGGCGAGGTGGATTTAGCCATCATGGAAAACGGCCAGTACGACCAGGACTGGAAGTACATCCACATGCTGCCGGATGAAACTGCGCAGGCGTCGGCAGATCTTAACGCCAGAGCGGTTGTGCCGGGGCATAACGGGCGTTTCGTGCTGGCGAAGCACACCTGGAACGATCCGCTGATCCAACTGGCAAGAGCCAGCAAGGATAAAAACTATCGGCTGCTGACGCCGGAACTGGGCGAACCCGTCCGCGTGGGTGATACCACCCAACAATTTAGCCAGTGGTGGGAATAATGTTTAATCGGGAAACAGAGGGGGAGAGCAGCATGACTATTTCCGCTCAGGTCATCGACACCATCGTCGAGTGGATCGACGACAATTTACATCAACCGTTGCGCATTGAAGAAATTGCCCGTCATTCGGGGTATTCAAAGTGGCACTTACAGCGGTTGTTTATGCAGTATAAAGGTGAAAGCCTGGGGCGCTACATACGTGAACGTAAGCTGCTGTTGGCGGCGCGCGATCTGCGCGAGTCGGATGAACGGGTGTATGAGATCTGCCTGCGCTACGGGTTTGACTCACAACAAACGTTTACCCGCATCTTCACCCGCACGTTCCACCAGCCGCCTGGCGCGTACCGCAAAGAGAACCACAGCAGGGCGCATTGAGATACATTCCCTTCACCCCGGCCCTCTCCCACAGGGAGAGGGAGAACTCCGGGCAATCCCCTCTCCCTGTGGGAGAGGGTGAGGGAGCTGACCGCACAATCCCTACCAGCTGTAATTCACCGTCGCCGTGACCGTGCGGCCAATCCCGTAGAAGCACGCCGTGTCGCTTGCGCACGATGCCACATACTTGGTATCCGCCACGTTATTCACGTTGAATTGCATGCTCGCCCCTTTCAGGCTGCTACTCATCTCGCCCAGATCGTAGCTCACCATCGCGTCATACAAGTCCACCGACGGCACCTTAAAGGTGTTCTTCGCGTCGCCGTAGCTGGTACCGATGTAGCGCATCCCGACGCCTGCGGTCAGACTCTTGAGCGCGCCGCCCGGAACAGTATAGCTGGCGAAAGCCGAAGCCATATGCGCTGGAATACGTGCAGGCGTTTTACCTTCAGTTCCCGCCACCGTGGTGCTCCTGGTTTTTGCATCCGTGTAAGTGTACGAACCAATCAGGTTGATGTTGTCCATCAACGTGGAGTGGATCTCCGCCTCAACGCCTTTCGAACGCACCTTGCCCGCGTTCTCGAACCAGCCTTCGGTGCTGTTGTAGGTGGCCACGTTGTCCTGGGTTAAATCGTACAGCGCCAGGGTCATCAGCGTGGTATCGACAGGTTGATACTTCAGGCCGATTTCGGTCTGCTCACCGGTGGTCGGTTTAAACGGCCCCACGCCCGGCGCGCGGTTGGTTTGCAGGTTCGGTTCAAACGAGGTGCTATAACTGACATACGGCGACAGGCCAAAATCGAACGCGTACAGCAAGCCGGTGCGCCAGGTAAACTTGCTGTCGTTTTGCTGGGTGAAGCTGCTGTCGGTGAAGTCGTTGGTGCGCACTTCGCTCCAGTCGTAACGTCCGGAAACCAGCCACTCCCAGTTGTTCCAGCTCATCTGATCCTGCAGATACAGGCCCATCTGGTCGAGATTTTGCTGTTCGTCGGTGGCAGTTCTGAAGGTGCTTTCATCCACGTTCACCCCGTAAACCGGATTTCGCCAGTCGAGGTCATACTGCGAGCCGCTCCCACGCTCCAGCAGCTGTTTATCTTTGCTGGTTTTGTAATCAAATCCGCCGAGCAGGGTATGGCCAATTTCACCGGTATTCACCAGGTATTCCAGCTGGTTGTCGAGGCCAAACTCGTTGGTGGTGCGTTCCTCATGCTGGGCGCGACGGGTTAATACTGAGCTGTTGGCGGCGCTGGTGGCGTAAACCAGATAGCGGTATTTCTGCTTAATGGTGGCGTAACGCGCGTTCTGGCGGAAGGTGAGGTTATCGGCGAACTGGTGTTCCAGCTCGTAGCCAATCATCGTTTGTTCGCGCCAGGATTGATCGTAATCCGGATCGCTGACGTTAAAGTCGCGCGGGATGTATTTCCCATCGACGCTTTTCACCGTGCCGTAGGCCGGCAAGAAGTTGCGGTAACCCGCGTCCGGATCTTTTTGGTAGCTGGTGAGCAGCGTAAAGCGGGTCTGATCGTTCGGATACCAGGTGATCGCCGGGGCAATCGCCATGCGCGTCTCTTTGTAATCATCCACCTGATTATGCTGGGTGCGGGCGATACCGTTCACGCGATACAGCACGCGGCCATCGTCGCTGAGCTTACCGCCGAAGTCAAACGCGCCTTCTGCCAGGTCGTTATTGCCGGTGCGAAACTGCACGTTATGGATGGATTCCGTGGTCGGGCGCTTGCTGGTCATACTGATGAGCCCGCCTGGGTTCACCTGACCAAACAATACGGACGCCGGGCCTCGTACCAGCTCCACGCGCTCCAGCAGCCACGGGTCTACTGTGCCCGTCTGCGATGAGGCCGTTGCGCCAAAGCTCAGACCGTCGAGGAATTTCGGCACATAGCTAAAGCCGCGCACAAACACTTCATCGTTACGGTTCGACGAGCCGCGGTACTCGGTAAACACCCCCGCCGAGTAGCGCAGCGCCTGTGACACGGAGGTGACGTCCTGCATCTTCATCTGATCGCGGGTGATCACCGACACCGACTGCGGCGTCTTCACGATCTCGGCGCTGGTTTTGGTCGCAGAGAGGGTTTTGGTGGCCACAATCCCCTTCACGGGTGCGGTGGGTTCTTCGCTGACCCCCTGCGTTACCGTAATGGTTTCTTCTTTTGTTTCTGCCTGGGCCGTGACGCTGACCGTCGCCATACTCAGCAGCCAGAGCTGCATTATCTTATTATTTTTAAACATTTTTATTTAACATCCTTGGTTGCTATCGCCATAAAAACACCGGTTAATCGGCGTAGATGATATTGCAAATTATTACCATTTGCATTAGCGTTGGTAACAAATTTCGTCAGGGAACAAGCGGTAATGAAGAGGGTATGGAGTGGGTTGTTAATCGGTATCGGTACGTTGCCAGCGATGGCGGCGGCCTGTGAGCACTCTTCCTTGCAGGGAGACGTTCAGGGGAAGTTTGATGCCAGCGGCGAAGTCTGTTTTTTACTTCCGCCGCTGGACGAGAATTACGTTTCCGCCACGCTGAACGGCGTAACGGATGCTCGCCTGCTGGACGGGCAAAACCGTGGCATCCGCACGCTGGTTGAAAATGGCCCCGCCGATGGCGAACACACGCTCCTGTTTGCGCTGCCGGTGAAGCAACACACCTCGCTGGTGCTGCACGGTGAAGCGGGTAAACCCTGGCGTTTTCAGTGGCGGATGAAAGAGACCTCCGCCTTACCGCGTGTACAAATGCTCGCACCTGAAAGCCCGACGCTTCAGGCGCTGGCAAAAGAGATTGCTGCCGGTGGGAGTACCGATGCGTTCTGGCAGGCGCAGAGTCGGCAGGGAACGCCGATGGTGGAGCCGGTTGATGCGAGCCACAAGCGCGTGACCTTCCTGTGGCGCGGCGCACGGGATAACGTCTATATTCTCGGCTCGCCGGCGGGCGATCACGATCCGCTGTTTCGCCTCGGCAAAAGCGACGTCTGGTTCCGCAGCTACGTGGTGCCCGCCGACACGGTGATGCAGTACAAGATTGCGCCGGACGTGCCGGTGATTGAAGGTTCCCCGCGCGACCAGCGGCGCGCCATTCTGGTGAGCGCTCAGGCCGATCCGCTCAACCCAAATACCTTTGGAGAACAGAAGACCGATCGCTGGAACCGCTACTCGCTGCTCGATCTTAGCCCCGCGCGCTACTGTACCGTTCAGGCCACGGCGCAGCCGCTGGTGCACGGGACGCTAAGCCGTCAGAACATGGCGAGCAAGATCCTCGGCAATTCCCGCGAAGTGATGATCTACAGGCCGCGTGGCGCACAGCCTGCACGCTGGACGCTGATCCTCTTCGACGGACAGGTTTATCAGGATGAGTACCACTTTGCCAACGTACTGGACGGCCTGATTGCCCGCCACCACCTGCCTCCGGTCAATGTCGTCTTTATCGATAGTCTTGATCACGCGCGTCGTGGCAAAGAGCTGCCACCGAACCCTGATTTCGCAGATTTTATGGCTCACGAACTGCTGCCGTGGCTGCGCGGGCAGGGGATTGCCCTGCAACGGAAAAAAACGGTGCTGGCAGGTTCTAGCTATGGCGGGCTCGCCTCATCCTGGGTGGCGCTGCGATATCCGCGCTTGTTCGGCAATGTGCTTAGCCTGTCGGGATCGTACTGGTGGGCACCGAAAGGGGAAGCGCCCGGCTGGCTTACGCGGCAGTACCAGCAGGCGCCGCCGTATCCGGTACGCTTCTGGCTACAGGCCGGGAAGTTTGAAACCACGGGGCCGGGCGGGGGGATTTATCGCACCACGCAGGATTTTGAACAGGTGTTACGGGAGAAAGGCAATCGCGTCAGCTTCCATCCGTCATCCAGCGGCCATGACTATGCGGCCTGGTGTGAGGCGCTGATCCACGGAATGCGCGATTTCACCGGCTTACGACGCCAGTGAAAACCAACGGCGCCAGACGAAACGCAGGATAAAGAATTCGATGGCGCCAAGCACCAGGAACCACAGGCAGAAAAGGATGGTGTAGAGCTGGTTAAGATCGACCAGGTGGAAGGTCGCCATCATTTTCTGCGCCAGCACCAGCCCGAGCGAGGGTGCCGGTAACAGCAGGCAAGAGAGCAGAGCCATCAGCAAAATGCCCCCGGCAGTTAGCAGCGATTCTAACGGGTGTTTCATATTAATGTTAATCGTCAGTTAAAAAAGTTATTGTCGGGCATATTGTAGCGTAAAGCAATATAAACCCGATATTCACTTTTTGATAAAACCAGGGTCGTGTTTCGCTAATAAATAACCGAAACAGAATAATATTCTTAAGGCGATTAAACTAATATCGGGTTATGTAAATAAATGTCTTCCTCAGGCAAATAATTTTACAAATGTATATGTGCTATATCCAATTAACGTTGCAATAACAATGGCGGCGACAATATATAACGCCAGGCGGCGTCCGCGATAAATGCCAAACATGGTGGCTCCTTGTTTAGTTCTGGTTTAGAAACATTTTGTAAAAATCAGTTCATCGAAATAATTTTTATCAGTTTTGAATAACCCGGCAGTAATTATATTGCGGTAGATCAATTTAAGCCGCAAGCCTTAAAAATGAATTTATTAAAGCCAGAAAGGAATTCAGGCTTCCGTCCACCGGATATTGAAGGATATGACGTAATGACCAAGATGATGAACTCGCAGAATATACCGCCTGCAGGCGGAAATGTGCAGGGTAAGCCCTACCAGCAAACGGTAGAGCAAGTACTTGCTCACAAGCAGACTCATGCAAACGGCCTTGACCGCGCAGAGGCGAAAGCCCGTCTGAACCAGTATGGCCCGAATGCGCTGCCGGAAAAAAAGGGCAAGCCTGCGTGGCTGCGTTTTCTGGCGCATTTTAATGATGTGCTGATATATGTTCTGCTGGCCGCTGCGGTACTCACCGCTGTCATGGGGCATTGGGTCGATACGCTGGTTATTTTAGGCGTGGCGGTCATTAATGCGCTGATTGGTCATATCCAGGAAAGTAACGCTGAAAAATCCCTGCAAAGTATTCGCAATATGCTTTCCAGCGACGCGCGGGTAATTCGTAATGGCAGCCATGAAACTATTCCTACAACTGAAATAGTCCCGGGCGATATTATTGTATTACGCGCG
Organism: Enterobacter soli ATCC BAA-2102; assembly: GCF_001654845.1. GTDB lineage: Bacteria > Pseudomonadota > Gammaproteobacteria > Enterobacterales > Enterobacteriaceae > Enterobacter > Enterobacter soli. Next base: position 39,093 of record NZ_LXES01000032.1, read on the forward strand.
GGCGACCGTATTCCGGCCGATATGCGTCTGATTGAGGCCCATAATTTACGCGTTGAAGAAGCTATTTTAACGGGTGAATCAACGGTTGTGGATAAACACATTCTGCCACTCGAGGGTGAATTATCGCTGGGCGACCGCACCAACCTGGTGTTTTCCGGTACCACTGTTAGCGCGGGTGGTGGTGTTGGGGTGGTTATTGCCACCGGGCAGGATACAGAGCTTGGCCATATCAATCAGATGATGGCGGGTATTGAAAAGCACCGCACCCCGCTGCTGGTGCAAATGGACAAACTGGGTAAAGCCATTTTCGCCATTATTCTGGCGATGATGGCAGCGCTGTTTGTCTTCAGCCTGGTATTGCGCGATATCCCGATGGGGGAATTGCTGCTCTCGCTGATAAGCCTTGCAGTGGCTTCGGTACCGGAAGGTTTACCGGCGATTATCTCCATTATCCTTTCCCTGGGCGTACAGGCGATGGCTCGCAAACGCGCCATTATCCGTAAGCTGCCAACGGTAGAAACCCTGGGGGCGATGACCGTTGTCTGCTCGGATAAAACCGGTACGCTGACCATGAACGAAATGACCGTTAAAGCCATTATCACGGCGGACACTTGCTATCGCGTGGACGGCAACAGCTATGAGCCCGTGGGCAACATCTATCTTGAAGGCAGCGATGAGCCGGTACAAATCCAGCCGGGCACCGTGCTGGAACAGTACCTGCGCACCATCGACCTGTGTAACGACAGCCAGCTGATTCAGGATGAGCGTAGTTTGTGGGGCATCACCGGTGGGCCAACCGAAGGCGCACTGAAAGTGCTGGCGGCGAAGGCAAACCTGGAGCCAGTGACGACCACGCTGGTGAATAAGATCCCGTTCGACTCTCAGTACAAATACATGAGCACGCATCACCAGATTGGTGGCGAGGAGCAGATCCTGGTCACCGGCGCGCCGGATGTGCTTTTCGCCCTGTGCGAGCAGCAGCAGACCCGCAATGGTACGGAAGCCTTTAACCGTGCGTACTGGGAATCAGAGATGGAGCGTTACGCACGCCAGGGACTGCGAATGGTTGCTGCTGCGTTCAAACCGGCGAACGGTGAGACCCGGCTTACCCATGACGACCTGAACCACGGGCTGATTTTCCTCGGTATCGCCGGGATGATGGATCCGCCACGCCCGGAAGCTATCGATGCAATCCACGCCTGCCAGCAGGCCGGGATCCGCGTGAAGATGATCACCGGCGATCATCCGCAAACGGCGATGAGCATTGGCCAAATGCTGGGGATCACCAACAGCGTGCAGGCGGTGACAGGCTATCAGCTGGAGAAAATGGACGATCAGGAGCTGGCGAATGCGGCGGTGGATTATGACATCTTCGCCCGTACCAGCCCGGAGCATAAGCTGCGGCTGGTGAAAGCCTTGCAGGACAAGGGTGAAATCGTCGGCATGACCGGTGACGGAGTCAACGATGCGCCAGCCCTGCGTCAGGCTGATGTAGGTATCGCGATGGGAATTAAAGGCACCGAAGTCACCAAAGAAGCGGCAGACATGGTGCTGACGGATGACAACTTCGCCACCATCGCCAGCTCGGTGAAAGAGGGGCGACGCGTTTATGACAACCTGAAGAAAACCATTCTGTTCATCATGCCAACCAACCTGGCGCAGGGGCTGTTGATTGTGATTGCGCTGCTGGCGGGGAACATCATTCCGCTGACGCCGGTCCTGATTTTGTGGATGAACATGGCCACTTCCGCCACGCTCTCCTTCGGCCTGGCTTTTGAAGCCGCAGAGCGAAACATCATGAAGCGCCCACCGCGTCAGACAGGGCAGCACGTGATGGATGCCTTTGCCGTGTGGCGTGTGGCCTTTGTTGGCACCATGATCGCCATCGCCGCATTTGCGCTGGAAGCCTGGCTGGCACCACGCGGCCACAGCGCTGAGTTCACGCGTACCGTGCTGTTGCAGATGCTGGTGTGTGCGCAGTGGGTGTACATGATCAACTGCCGCAACGCCGACGGGTTCTCCCTCAACCGTGGTCTGCTGGCGAACAAAGGTATCTGGCTGGTAACGGGCGTGCTGTTACTGCTGCAACTGGCGATTATCTACCTGCCGTTTATGCAGATGCTGTTTGGCACCGAAGCCCTGCCGCTGCGCTACTGGGCTATCACCCTGGTGATTGCAGGCGCGATGTTCTTCATCGTTGAAATCGAGAAGCGTTTGACCCGCAGGTTCCGTAAGGCTGCATAACTCAAACCTTACCCCTCACCCTGCCCTCTCCCCATAGGGGAGAGGGTGTTCAAGTTCCCTCTCCCTGTGGGGGAGGGCCGGGATGAGGGGAAATTACTGAGGTACTCCCATGAAATTCCCACTTCTTCTTACATTCCTCGCCTGCACCCTGCAAACCGCATTTGCTGCCGCTATTCCGGTTCGCATTGCCACCGTAGAGCAAACCGCTCACGCCGCGGAACGCCAGATCCCAGGGCGTATCGAAGCCATCCACACCGTTGAGCTGCGCGCCCGCACGGAAGGCGTTATCACTCAAACCCATTTCCGCGACGGGCAGTATGTGAAAAAAGGTGATGTGCTGTTTGAGCTGGACGATGCCGAACCGCGCGCCGCGGTGCGCCTGGCACAGGCCGAGGTGAAAAGCGCCAGCGCCACGTTGCGCCAGGCGCAGCAGCAGCTGACGCGCTTTGAAAGCCTGAAAAACAGCAATGCCATCAGCCGGAATGATGTGGATAACGCCCGGATGCAACGCGATGTGGCAAGTGCTGCGCTGGAACAGGCTCAGGCGCGCTTAGAGGCACGTAACGTCACGCTGAGCTACACCCGCATCACATCGCCCATCGATGGCCGCGTGGGGCATAGCCAGTTTCATCAGGGGAGTCTGGTAAACCCGGCAAGCGGTGTGCTGGTGGAAGTAGTTCAGCTTGATCCCATTCGCATCGCTTTCGCGCTGGAAGAGGGGGCATTTGCCACCAAAGCCGGACAACATGCGGATATCAGCGCCCTGAAACAGGCCTGGCAGGCGCAGCTTGATAGCAATGGCCAGCGTGTGAACGGCGAACTGACCTCGGTGGACAACCGTATCGACCCACGTACCGCCAGCGTGATGCTGCGTGCTGAGTTTGCGAACCCGCGTCATCAGCTGTTGCCCGGTGGCAACGTCAATGTCTGGCTTCGCCCCTCCAGCGAGCAGGATGTTATGACCCTGCCTGCCGCCGCAGTGCAGCAAAACGGTGACGGGTACTTTACCTGGGTGGTGAATAGCGATGGGAAAGCTGAAAAACGCCCGCTGAAAATCGCCGGGCAGATGGGGCAACAGTTCCGGATCGCCTCCGGTGTGAAGCCGGGTGAGCGGGCCATCGCTGAGGGTGCACAGCGCGTGCAGCCTGGCGCCGTTGTCCAGATACTGAATTAAGGAGCCATCATGCTGACGTTTTTCATCAAACGCCCGCGTTTCGCGATGGTCATTGCGCTGGTTATCACACTGCTTGGCGCGATTGCGCTCAAAATCATCCCCGTGGAGCAGTACCCGCAAATCACGCCTCCGGTGGTGAATGTGAGCGCCTCCTGGCCTGGCGCCAGCTCGGCTGACGTGGCCGAGGCCATCGCCACACCGCTGGAAACACAGCTAAACGGCGTGGATCACATGCTCTATATGGAATCCACCAGTTCAGATGAAGGCGCTTACAGCCTGAACATCACTTTTGCCGCCGGGACCGACCCGGATCTGGCTGCCATCGACGTGCAAAACCGCGTGGCGCAGGCCGTTGCCCAGCTGCCCGCCGAGGCACAACAAAACGGCGTGCAGGTGCGAAAACGCGCCACCAACCTGATGATGGGGGTGAGCCTTTACTCACCGGATAAGACCCACTCGCCGCTGTTTGTGAGCAACTACGCCAGCACGCAGGTGCGTGAAGCACTGGCGCGCTTGCCGGGCGTGGGGCAGGTACAGATGTTCGGCGCGCGCGACTACAGTATGCGCATCTGGTTACGTCCGGATCGCATGAACGCGCTGAACGTGACGACTGACGATATTTCCCAGGCATTGCGCGAACAAAACGTCCAGGGCGCGGCAGGCCAGGTGGGAACGCCGCCGGTCTTTAACGGCCAGCAACAGACGTTAACCATCAATGGATTAGGGCGCCTCAACCAGGCCGGGGAGTTCGGTAACATCATTATTCGTACCGGAGAACACGGCCAGCTGGTGCGCCTTCAGGATGTCGCGACCATTGAACTGGGCTCACGCAGCTACAGTTCCGGGGCGCAGCTTAACGGACATGACTCCGCCTATCTGGGTATTTACCCAACACCATCCGCCAACGCCCTGCGCGTGGCTGACGCGGTGCGCGCGGAGCTGGATCGACTCTCGACGCGCTTCCCGGACGATCTGGTTTATGAAGTTAAGTTCGATACCACCTCCTTTGTTGCCGCCACCATTAAAGAGATTGGCGTCTCACTGGCGCTCACCATGCTGGCCGTTGTGGTGGTCGTTTCCCTGTTTCTACAAAGCTGGCGCGCGACGCTGATTGTGGCGCTTGCCATTCCGGTGTCGCTGATCGGGACGTTCGCCGTGCTTTATACGCTCGGGTATTCCGCCAACACGCTTAGCCTGTTCGCCATTATTCTGGCGCTCACCATGGTGGTGGATGACGCCATTGTGGTGGTGGAAAGCGTTGAATCGCTGATGGCGGAAGGGCAGAGCCGGACAGCGGCGACCGCGCTGGCGCTGCGCCAGATTGCCGGGCCGGTGATTGCCACAACCCTGGTGCTGCTGGCGGTGTTTGTGCCGGTTGCGCTGCTGCCGGGCATTGTTGGGGAGTTGTACCGTCAGTTTGCGGTGACGCTCTCTACCGCGGTCACCCTTTCAAGCCTGGTGGCGCTGACGCTGACGCCAGCATTGTGCGCAATGCTGTTGCGCCCACGTCCGCAGCGCCCGGCGGCGCTCTTCCGTGGGTTTAACCGTGGGCTCGACAGCACCCGCCGCGGCTATACTCGCCTGGTGAGCTTGTTTAACCGCCGTCCGCTGCTGGCGCTGGCGGCGACCGTTGCGGCGGCTGTGGTGGTGGCGTTCAGTTTTATCTCCATGCCAAAAGGCTTCCTGCCGCAGGAAGATCAGGGCTACTTCTTTGCCAGCGTTCAGTTGCCGGAAGCGGCCTCGCTGGAGCGTACCGAAGCCGTGATGGCTGCGGCGCGAGAGCTTATTGCAGCGAACCCGGCGGTGGAGGATGTGATTCAGGTCTCCGGGTTTAACATTCTCAACGGCACCAGCGCGTCGAACGGTGGGTTTATCTCGGTCATGCTGAAAGACTGGAGCGAGCGTCCGCCGCTGGATGAGGTAATGGGTACGTTGCAGCGCCAGCTGTTTGCCTTGCCGGAGGCGACCATCATGACGTTCGCGCCGCCAACCCTTCCGGGGCTGGGCAATGCATCGGGCTTTGACCTGCGTATTCAGGCACAGGCGGGACAAAGCCCGGCAGAGCTGGAGCAAGTCACGCGCAGTGTTCTGCTGAAAGCGAACCAGCATCCACAGCTGAATCGTGTCTTTACCACCTGGAGCAGCAACGTGCCGCAGCTGACGCTGAGCGTCGATCGCGAACGCGCCGCGCGTCTTGATGTACCGGTTTCACGCATCTTCAGTAGCCTGCAAACCGCGTTTGGCGGCACGCGTGCCGGGGATTTCAGCGTCAACAACCGGGTCTATCACGTGGTGATGCAAAACGAGATGCAGTGGCGTGAGCGCGCGGAGCAAATCAGCGATCTGTACGTGCGCAGCAACACCGGCGAGCGAGTACGCCTCAGTAACCTGGTCACCATTACCCCGACCGTGGGCGCTCCATTTTTACAGCAGTACAACCAGTTCCCGTCGGTGTCGGTGAGCGGTTCTGCGGCGGAAGGGGTGAGTAGCAGCACCGCGATGGCGGTGATGGGGAAACTGCTGGCAGAAAACCTGCCTGCCGGGTATGACTATGCCTGGAGCGGTATGTCTTATCAGGAGCAGCAGACCGGTAACCAGGCTATCTGGATCGTGCTCGCTGCCGTGGTGATGGCGTGGCTGTTCCTCGTGGCCCAGTACGAAAGCTGGACACTGCCCGCAAGCGTAATGCTGTCGGTACTCTTTGCCATCGGCGGGGCGCTGGTGTGGCTGTGGATTGCGGGTTATGCCAATGACGTGTACGTACAGATTGGCCTGGTGTTGTTGATAGCCCTTGCCGCCAAGAACGCGATCCTGATTGTCGAGTTTGCCCGCGCGAAACGTAACGAGGGCATGGCGATTGTCGATGCGGCGCGAGAGGGGGCGTCACGCCGTTTCCGCGCGGTCATGATGACGGCGGTGTCCTTTATTATTGGCGTATTGCCGATGATGCTGGCGACCGGGGCTGGGGCGCAGAGCCGCCGGATCATTGGTACAACGGTATTCAGCGGGATGCTGGTTGCGACCCTGATCGGGATTGTCTTTATCCCGGCCCTGTTTGTACTGTTCCAGCGTCTGCGCGAGTGGGGACACCGGCTTACGGACTAGTTGCCCAGAGTTCGCAATGTTTTTGCACCAGCGAGGTCAGCGAACCGCCATCGTTGATGAAATCCCGCATCTGCTGCGCCTCGCTTTTGCCCTGTTTTAACAACAGGGCAATTTCCGTGATGGCGCTGGTTGCGCCAAGTTTCCCGGCCGACGCCGCAACCTGCTCCAGTAGCCACGCGATATCCTCTGCAATGGTTTTTTGTTCTCCGGTATGCACGTCGGTCAATATTCCTTCCAGCCCATAGCGACAGGCCTGGAACCGGTTAAAGCGATACAGCAGAAAATCGCGCTCCTGATGCTGGTAGGGCCGGGTAGTCAGCAGCCAGTGCGCGGTAGCCTGGATAAGCCCGGCGATATTAATGGCGTGTGAAAGCGTGAGGGGGGTATCCATCACCCGGACTTCCACGGTGCCAAAGTGCGGACTTGGGCGAATATCCCAGTGTAAATCTTTAATGCTGTCGACGATGCTGGTGGTACTCAGGCGGCGAAACAGCCCCTCGAAGGCCTGCCAGTTGTTCACCCACGGCATCGGGCCGTTATCCGGGAACCCGGAAAAGATATTGAGCCGCGATGAGGCAAAGCGGGTATCAGTGCCCTGCATATACGGCGATGCTGCCGCCAGGGCGATAAAGTGCGGCACAAAGCGTGACAGGCCGTGCAGCAGGTAAATGGCGTCATCTCCGGTCCGGCATCCGATATGCACGTGCTGGCCAAACACCGTGGCCTGCAAAATCAGATAACCAAATCGCTCCAGCGTGATGTTGTAGCGCTCATCATCGCACACCTCCTGACGCTGCCATTTTTGAAACGGATGCGTCCCGCCACCACAAATCTGAATACGCTGGTCTGCCGCCACGCGCAGGATGCTCTGCTGCATGGCAGAAAACTGCGCAGCGGCCTGGTTAATATCCTTGCACACGCCTGTGGCGATTTCGAGCATACTCTCGGTGATGTCGTGCTTCACTTCACCGGCGTTGATCTCATTTTTTACGGCGGCAATCAGGGCGGATGAATCCTGGCTGAGATCGTAACCCGGCGGGTTAACCACCTGGAGTTCCACCTCTATGCCAAGGGTGAAAGGTTCCGAAGAGTTGAAGTCAGGTAAAGGCATGAGGTGCTCCGTTGACGGGGATACGTTGAGTATAGACAACGGTATTATTGGCCCTTCGCGATCCTCTTTCGGCTGAAACGCCGATATCGGGCATTTACCCCAAATTCCTCGCCCCAAATCGCATTGTGTTTTACACTCCACGCTGCAAAAATTGAGTTAATGAACGATCAGACAGGCGGTAACAGCGATGAACGGTACAATCACAACGTGGTTTAAAGATAAAGGCTTTGGATTTATCAAAGATGAAAACGGTGACAACCGCTATTTTCATGTGATTAAGGTCGCGAACCCTGATCTGATCAAGAAAGATGCGGCGGTGACCTTTGAACCCACCACCAACAACAAAGGCTTGTCCGCCTACGCGGTGAAGGTGATCCCGGAAAGCCAGTACATCTACATTGCGGGCGAGCGGCTGAAACTCACCTCGATTAAGTCTTTTGTGGTGTTCAGCGAGGAAGTACCAGCCGATACCAGCATTGATAAAGAAAATGCGGTGCTGTCGGTGGGGATCCTGATGAACAACATCAAACCCAAAACTGCGGCTAAGCCGGGTGAAATGCGCACGGTTAAGAAACTGGCCATCACCACCTTCCAGAAAACGACCCACATCTTCTCGGAAGATGAGATCGATATCGAAGCCACGGTAAAAATGCTGAAATAACGTAAAGCCGACATTCTGCGGAATGTCGGCTTTTGCGCCCGCCTCAGCGCGCTGTCATGTCCGATTCCTGCACATATTCCGCCAGCAGCCAGACCATATCATGCAGTAACCTGGTGAGTTCTTTTGTCACACTGGCTGGCAACGTTCCCCCCGCAATCGCGTGCGTGAGCGCCTTCGCGTAGTCCACCTGTAACGAAGCATCATGCCAGCATTCCGGCACGCAGGCGTTAAGTTTTTCGCCCGAAACCATCTGTTCAACCAGGTACGAAGGCAGGCCATTTTCGCAGTGCGCCCGCAACTGATTGAGCCCATGCAGCAGGCGTTCGCAAAGCGCCGCATGGATTTCGCGATCGTCGGTTTCAACCAGCACGCTAACAAATGCGGTACAGGCTTTGGTCAGTTCAATGGGATCCGCCGAGTCGGGAAGCGACTGGCCGAGAAGATGGTGAATAACGTTTTCCTGAGATTGCGTGTGTGTCAGGGTAGGGATTGTTGTCATGTGATATTCCTTGTAAAAAAAGCTCCTGGCCACCTAAAACGTTCCTGTGCCGGTGAGGGGTAGCGCTGACGGAGGTAGGAATACCGCACACGACAAACGGTCAGCCTTTCGGCTACTCCACCAGCGCCACCATGTCTTTCAAAGGGGGAACGCTGTCGCGGCAATTTCATTGCCGTGCCATGAAAAACGGGTTCCTACGCCCGGTTGCGGATGCACCACAACGCAGGAACTTTACGACCATGAAAAAACAAATAACAGTCTTATCCCTTGATGAAACAGGGTTACTTTTTCAGTTTGCGAGGCTCCTTCCAGAAAGGTTATCGCCCCACGGTACTACCCCATCCGGTGCTCGCCCTTAAGCATCGCCTCACGATCAAACATCCGCTGGATAACCCCGTGCGCCATAAACGCCGCGCGGTCAGACATATGTGCAATCACATCTGCATCGTGGCTCACCAGCAGATAGGTCATTCCGTGCTGTTGTTTCAGACGGTTCAGCAGGTTGAGGATTTCCGCCTGCACGGACATGTCCAGCGCGGAGGTCGGTTCATCCAGCAGCAACAGTTGCGGACGTAACAGCAAAGCTCGGGCGATCGCCACGCGCTGCCGCTGCCCGCCGGAGAGCTGGTGCGGGTAGCGTTTACCCGCATCGGCAGACAACCCAACCTGCTGCAATGCATCCGCTACTTTTTCGGTAGTCTGCGTTTCACCGTGGATTTTTAACGGCTCTGAGAGCGTGCGCGCAATGGTGTGGTTTGGGTGCAACGACGCCCAAGGATCCTGAAACACCATCTGCACGTTGCGCCTCAGTGCGCCTTCAAAGCGGCGGCCTGCCTTTAACTGCTCACCCAGCACGGCAATGCTGCCGTTCCAGTCACGTTGCAGCCCCGCGAGCACCCGCAAAATGGTGGATTTCCCGCAGCCGGATTCACCGATCAGGCTGAAGGTTTCGCCTTTCCCGATTGCAAAGCTGGCTGCGGATACCGCGGTTTTTTCCCCGAAAGTGACCTGGAGCTGATTAACTTCAACGAGTGCCATTGTTCGCCTCCTTCCATGGCTGAGTGCGATCGAGCGTTGGCAGCATCTGGCCGAACGTGCTGGCGTCAGGACGGCAGGTCCAGAGCGTGCGCGTATACGGGTGAGTGGCTTGCGGCAACTGATTTGCCGCCATCTCATCGACTTTTTCGCCCTGATACATCACCAGTACGCGGTCGCAATGCTCTGCCACCAGCGGCAGGTCGTGGCTAATCAGTAGCATCGCCATCTGACGCTCTTCGCACTGCTGCACCAGAAGCTCGAGGATCTGGTTACGCAGGCGGGCGTCCAGCGCCGAGGTGGGTTCATCGGCAATTAGTACCTGCGGGTTGTTAATCAGCGCGATGGCAATCATCACGCGTTGCCCCATACCGCCCGAAAGCTCGCCGGGATAGCGCGTCAGCACATTGTCGGTTAGCCCGACGGCGCGAATAATGTCGTGGATGCGCGCCAGACGCTCCGCTCTCGGCAGGGACTGATGCAGGGTTAAGGCCTCTTCAAGCTGGGCGGCCACGTTTTTCACCGGGTTAAGGGCGTAGCGCGGATCCTGAAGCACCATCGCAATGCGGTTACCGCGCAGCGCCTGCCAGCGTTTGTTATTCAGGGCCAGCAGGTCGTTACCGAGCACGTTAAGCTGGCTTGCGCTCACGATGCCCGGCTTACGCACCAGCCCCATCAGGGCACGGGCGGACATGGATTTTCCTGAACCCGATTCCCCGACCAGCGCCAGGCGTTCATTGCCAAGCGTAAAGCTCAGGTTGTTGACCACGCGCGCGGTGGGATAGTCGATATTCAGCGCATCGACGATGACGCGTTGTTCAGTCATGTTGCGGCTCCAGTACATCGCGCAGGCCATCGCCCAGCAGGTTAAATGCCAGGCTGGCAAACAGAATCGCACCGCCCGGAATGGCGGCAATCCACCACTGGTCAAAAATGACCTGCATCCCGTCGGCAATCATGGCTCCCCATTCTGCCATCGGTGGGCGTGCGCCCAGGCCGAGGAACCCAAGCCCGGCGGCAGCCAGAATAATCCCGGCCAGATCGAGTGCCAGACGCACAATCGCAGACGGCAAACACAGCGGCAGAATGTGGCCGAACAGCAGCCGGAACCCACGGATCCCCATCATCCCGGCAGCGGCCAGATAGTCGCTGTGACGCAGGCGCTGAATTTCACTGCGTGCCTGGCGTGCATAGGCAGGCCAGGTAGTCAAAGCCAGCGCCAGCGCCCCGTTCACCAGCCCCGGGCCAAGCATGGCGACAAACGCGAAGGCGAGGATCAGACGCGGCATCGACATCACCACATCGGTAAAGCGCATCAGCACCCGCTCCAGCCAGCCGCCGTAAAACCCGGACAAAATTCCCACCAGCAGGCCAGCGGGGAGGGTGATGACGGTGACCAGCGCAACCAGCCCCAGCGCGGGGCGTGTGCCGTAAATCAGGCGTGAAAGCAGGTCGCGGCCATAGCTGTCAGTTCCCAGCCAGTGCTGGGCGTTGGGAGCCTGTAAGCGCGCGGCGGCGTCCTGCCAGTTAGGATCATGCGGTGCAAGCCATGGAGCAAACAGCGCAACAGACACCAACAGTGCGATGGCGATAAGCCCGCAAAACGCAGCAGGAGAGCGGCGCAGGCGGCGTAAAAAGAGATAAAACGGCATTAGCGCACCCTGGGATCGGTTGCCCGCACAAGCAGGTCGGTAAGGTTATTGATCAGCACAAAACAGACGCCAATGAGCAACGTGCCGCCCATCACCGCTGTGGTATCGCCCGCAAACAGCGCGGTGGTGAGATAGCGCCCGATACCCGGCCAGGAGAAGACGGTTTCAGTTAATACCGCGCCTTCCAGCATACTGGTATAAGCAAGGGCAATCACCGTCAGTAGGGTGCTGCGAATATTCGGTAGGACGTGGCGCAGCAGAATGGTCATCTCCCCGGCGCCTTTGGCGCGGGCGAGCAGAATGTACTCTTTATTCATCTCGCTCAGGCAGGCTGAACGCGTCAGGCGAGTGATGCTCGCCAGTGAGTAATAGGCCAGCAAGAGCACCGGCAGCACCAGATGGCTGATGGCATTTCTGAAGGCCTCCCGGTCACCGGAAAGCCAGGTATCGAGAAGCGCAAACCCGGTACGTGGCTCAACGGTAAACTGCCAGGCATCATCCAGCCGGCCGGGGCCTGCGCTCCACTGGAGCTTCGCGTAGAACAGCGCCAGCATCAGCAGGCCGAGCCAGAAAATCGGTACCGAGTTGCCGAGCAGGGTAAGCGTGCGGATCGTCAAATCGAGCGCTGAACCAGCGTAGCGGGCGCACAGCACGCCCGCGATCACACCGAGTAAGGCACCGATAATAAGCGCCAGGGTTGCCAGCTCCAGCGTGGCGGGGAACGCGTGCAACAAATCCTGCAATACCGGTTGCCCGGTGGCACTGGCGGTGCCTAAATCGCCATGAGCGAGGTTTTGCACGTAATGCCAGAACTGCACGGGCAGCGGTTGATCCAGACCAAGCTGGTGGCGTACCTGATCGTAAGTAGACTGGCTGGCGTGATCGCCAACGATCTGCAAGACGCGATCGACGGGGGAAAATGCGGAGAGCGCAAACGTGATGAGCAACAGCCCGAAGAGCGTGAGTACCAGGGTCAGTAAGCCCTGAAGCACACGCGTCACGTGGGTGGAAAGATGTGGCATGGGAAATCTCTTCATGCCGGGTGGCGGCGTCGCCTTACCCGGCCTACAAAAACCGAGAACGTAGGCCGGGTAAGCACAGCGCCACCCGGCAACAAGGGCAGATTACTTCGTGACGTTGTCGTACCAGACCATATCCGCGTTCAGCCCCTGCTGATAACCCTTCACGTTATCGCGCACCACAATCTGGGTTTTACCCTGATCGACGAACACGTACGGCGAGTTATGTTGCAACTCTTCCTGCATCTTCTTGTACAGATCCAGGCGCTTCGCCGGGTCAGGCTCGGCAACCGCGGCCAGCGTGGCTTTATTCAGCTCAGGGATTTTCCAGCCGTTCAGGCCCGCCACGGTGCTGGATTTACCGTCGTTCCACGCAAAGGCACTGGCGTTAGAGTGCGCATCGAAATAGTCCGGGATCCACAGACGGATCGCCGCCTGATGCTGTTTAGCACGCACGCGGGCATAGACCTGGCTACCTGCCGCTGGCAGCAGATCCACCTTCACGCCGCCCTGAGCAAAACTTGCCTGCATGGACTGAGCGATGGTGATAAACGGCGGCTTGTTCTCCACGTCCAGCGTGAAGTGCGCATCCTTGATGCCCGCTTTGGCGAGGATCTCTTTTGCTTTTGCCGGATCAAATTTAAAGGGGTTGTCTTCCAGCGCCCCCGGCAGACCAACCGGCAGGAAGCTCTGGTGAACAAAATACTGGCCTTTCAGCAGGTCTTTGGTAATACCCTCGTAATCCACCAGCCAGCGAGACGCTTCCCAGAAGGCCGGGTTGTTCAGCAGCGGGTTAGCGCTGTTGCCGGTGTTAAACACCAGGTAGTTCTGCTCGGCAGACGGAATGCTCAGCACCTTCACGCCCGCTTTACCTTCCAGCGCGCTGATCTGGTCAGCGCCCAGATCGCGCGCGACATCCGCATCACCCTGCTGGATCAGCAGGCGGCGGGAAGCCGGGTCGGGAACGTTTTTAATGATGATGCTTTTAAGCTTCGGCGCGCCGCCAGGGGCGGTTTCGTTGGCTTCCAGCACGATGGCCTGATGCGGCTGGTAGACACGCATTTTAAACGCACCGCTGCCCGCAGAGTGCATTTTCAGCCAGGTATTGCCGAAGTCGTTATCCTTCACATTTGCGGAAACCAGTTTCTGATCAACGATAGAGGCAATTGGCGTGGACAGGATATTTAATGCCACGGAAGGGCTGACGTCCGCCGTCCAGTGCAGGGTGAGGGTGTGGTCATCCACTTTCTTCAGCTGGCTTTCGATGTTGCTCGCGTCCCAGCCCAGCACGTTAAGGATAAACGCCGGGGATTTGTTCAGGGTCACGGCGCGGGTATAAGAGAAGATCACATCTTCCGGGCGCAGCGGGTTGCCGGAGGCGAATTTCGCATCAGGCTTAAGTTTGATGGTCAGGGTTTTTGCTGCCGCATCGGCCTGCCAGCTTTCGGCCAGAATCGGGGTGATTTTTTCCGGGTTAGTGCGGTCTGGCTGTACCAGGCGCTGATAAAGACTTGGTACGGTCTGGATGCTGGAAAGTTCGTTGGCTTCAGCCGGGTCGAGACTCACAATGTCATCAAGACCTTGTGCGACAACCAGCGTATTAGGTGGTGTGGCGGCGTTGGCAGTGGCAGAGAGCACGGCCAGTACCAGTAACGGCAGCAGTTTTTTTGTCATAGCGATCCCTGGAAAGTCATTATTGTGATTGTTTTATGCTCCGCTACGTTAGGCTGACTGACGTTTTCCGCAAAGTTTAAATTCTGCTTTGCTTATGCCTTCAGGGTATAACGCATTCATATTGGCTATTAGCCCGAACGCTTTTCCGCCGCTTTTTAACCTGCTATAACAAAATCCTTACCTTTCAAGGAGTCATCCCTGTGCCGGAAATCAATCAACATGGTCAGACCGTTAACGATACTGTTCCCGACTGGAAAGGCGCGAGCATCCTGACCCGCTCGCCGCTGGTGGGGCGCTATTGCCGTCTTGAACCGCTGGATGCAGAGCGCCATGCCGCCGATCTCTTTGATGCTTACGCCCTGGGGGATGATAGCGACTGGACGTGGCTTGCCAGTACGCAACCCGCAACGGTTGAAGCGACTGCGCACTGGGTGCTCGGAAAAGTACTGGATGATGCGCTGGTGCCCTACGCCGTTATCGACTCGCGCACCGACCGCGCAGTGGGGCTGGTGAGCTATATGGCGATTGAACGTCTGATGGGGTCGGTGGAAATCGGCCACGTGACCTGGTCGCGAAAGATGAAAGGCTCCCGGATTGGCACCGAGACGGTGTGGCTGCTGCTGAAAAATGCCTTTGAGCACGGTTATCGCCGCCTGGAGTGGAAGTGCGATTCGATGAACGTGGCATCGCGCAACGCCGCAGAGCGTCTGGGCTTTGTTTGGGAGGGGCGGCTGCGACAGAAGCTGGTGCGCAAGGGGCGTAACCGCGATAGCGACATGCTTTCTATTATTGATAGCGAATGGCCAGAGCGTGATGCAGAGCTGCGCGCGTGGCTGGCACCCGAGAATTTTGACGAGGAAGGGCGGCAGGTGAAACGGCTGGGCGCGTTTCGCGGGTGATTTTCAGCCGGACCCACGCTCCCTTAACCTTCTCTGCGGTCTGAAAATGGCACGGACGTTGAGTCCCGCAGAAATCGGCGAACCGGAGACCGGATGACAAGGGCTGGACGCCAGGGATGGCGGCCAGAGGCGAATCGAGACAGGATGTCGAGTTGAGCCGACCGCAGGCAGAGGGTT
>NZ_LXES01000033.1 GCF_001654845.1 Enterobacter soli ATCC BAA-2102
CCTCCACCGTGCTTCACTGACAGGCATTACAACCTTGTTGCCGTTTCGTTTTTACTTTCTCGCCAGCGCCACGGCGTGCTGCCACGCCTGCCAGCGCTGTTGCAACCGTGCATGTCGCGCCATATCCGGCGCAAATGTCACGTGTTCCGGCAGATACTGGCTAAGCTGCGCCGTCGTCAGATTCATCAACGCCTTGCGCGCCAGCAGCGCCGCACCGGTGGCGGAAAGCTCTGCCACGTCGCTACGCATCACCGGGCAACCAAGCAGGTCGGCCTGGTACTGCATCAGCCAGTCATTTTTGGTTGGCCCACCGTCTACCATCAGCGCACTGAGCGTGAAACCCTGATGGGCACGCATCGCGGTTATCACGTCGGCAATCTGGTAGGTAATGGACTCCAGCGCGGCGCGGATCAGGTGCGCACGTTTCACGCCGCGACTTAATCCGTGGATCAGACCGCGCGCGTTTTCATCCCACCAGGGGGCACCAAGCCCGGTCAGCGCCGGAACGAAAAACACCCCCAGGGTTGAATCGACCGTGCGGGGCAAGTCGTTCAGCGCCTGCGCCAGCTCCTGCGGCGGAAGTTCGCTCAGCCCCGTGCTGTCGGCCATCCACGCCACTGCATCTCCGGTGTGCGGAATATTGCCCTCAAGGCCATACACCAGCGTATTTCCGTCGTGCCAGGCAACCGTGGTGGCAAGCGATGTTACGTCGCAATCGGCAGACATCACCGGTGCCATCACGGACGATCCCGTTCCGTAAGTGGCTTTCACGCAGCCTTCAGCCCCCAGTCCATGAGCGAACAGCGCGGCGTGGGAATCGCCAATCATGGCCAGCACCGGAATGCCGTCAGGAATGGATGTCCAGCCTGTTGTTGTGCCAAACAGGCCGCTCGACGGTTTAATGGCAGGCAGGGCTTCGCGCGGGATGCCAAACAATGCGAGCATATCCGCATCCCAGTCACCCGTTTGCAGGTTCATCAGCTGCGTGCGCGCCGCGTTGGCGTGATCGCAGTAAAAACTCTCGCCCTGGGTGAGCTGCCACAGCAGCCAGCTGTCGACGGTGCCGAGACAAATTTCCCCTCGCTCAGCACGGGCCAAACCGTCAGCAGTGTTATCCAGCAGCCAGCGCATTTTGGAGGCAGAAAACAGCGGCGCCATCGGCAGGCCGGTCACGGCTTTGATCTGCGGCTCGTGACCCTTCTCGCGCAGTGCGTGGCAAAACGCAGAGGTGCGTGAACACTGCCAGCTCAGGGCCGGGGCGATGGGCCGCCCTGTTTCCCGATACCAGCCCACCACGGTTTCACGCTGGTTGCTGATGGCTAACGCCGCCACGCGTTCTGCGCCAACGGCCCCGATGGCACGAGAGATGACGTCAATCGATGCTGCAAGCAGCAGCTCTGCGGATTGCTCCACCCATCCTTCACGCGGGGTCTGGATCTCCAGCGCGCGTGAGAAACGGGCCACAATAGTGCCGTTGCCATCAAAGGCCACGGCTTTCGCGTTGGTCGTGCCCTCATCGAGGGCAATAATAATATCCTTGTTCACCGACATAGCGGCCTCCGGCCTTACTGGTGGAGATAGGTCGACACGCCAAGATAGCGGGTGAACGCTTCGTTGAGGATCTCTGCGCTTGAGGAGTGGTTCATGGCAACGTGATGCTCAAACCCGTTGCGGCAGATCCACGACAGCAGATTTTCCAGATGCGGAACCTGGATAACCGCGCGGCACCCGACGGTATCCAGAGGATCGTCCACCGAACGGCCTTCGCCCACGTAGGCTTTGATTTCACCGGTCAGGTCGTCAGTGCTCAGGCGGAAGTAGGTCAGCGGGCCGCTTTTCAGGCGGCCGTGTACCGCGCCGCAGGTGTTCTCTTTGCCCACGGTGGTGCCGATGATGTCAGCCGTGCCCATGTGCGGTGTTTCCAGGCTGGTGGCGGCGAAGTTACCGCAGTGGAACAGTACGCACTTGTCGCGATCGTCGCCGAAGTTGTTGTTCCAGTCGGCAATGGAAGCCGGGTTCAGATTGCTGCTGGCAAGGGCATACATGGAGAGCGCGCCCATCACGTCTACTTCGCACGCGCTTGGCATCAGCTGGCCGGACATCACGCTCATGATCGAGCAAACGTTAATTCCGAGGTTTTCCTGCAATGACGTCCAGCACTGAATCGCGGTGGTGTCGATGTCGTTGGCAACAATCCATTCGCTCAGCACCACAAACAGTTTTGCCATCGTGACCAGTTTGTCCGCCGGAATGCCGCTGGCATCGGCGTTATCGAGCAACAGTCGGCGTTTTTCATCGACGCGGATATCGTGATCACGCAGCAGTTTGATGCGGGTAAAGACTTCAGACAGGTCGAGCGTTTCCACGGCAATGCCCAGCCGTTCCAGCAACTTCTCGCTGTAGCGCACGGTGTTAAAGCCCGCCGGACGCGCACCAATGGCCCCGACACGCACACCCCGCATACTGCTTACCACACGGCAAACTTGCTCAAAACGACGGAGATCCTGTTCGAAGACTTCACCGCTAAGCGCGCAGACGTGCTGGGTTGTCAGGGTAAACGGGATGCCGTACTGTCGCAGGTTATTACACAGTGAGATCTTGCCACAGAAACTGTCGCGGCGGGTGGCCAGGCCCATTTTGTCGAGATTATCTTCTTCGGCCTGCACCAGCACCGGCACGTTCAGGCCGGAAAGACGCAGGGTTTCGGCAATCGCTTTTTCGTCGCCAAAGTTAGGCAGCAGAACCACCACGCCGTGAATGGCATCGCGATGGGCGCGGAACAGGTCGGCGCAGGCTTTTGCGTCCTGACGGGTTTCAACTCCGCCAAGCTCCGTCTGGCTCGGGTCGAGCATAATGGTGTTGATGCCAAGACGGCCAAACAGCGCGATGGCCTGTTCACGCGCTTCTGCGACCAGGTAGCTTGGGAAAAATCCCCGGTTACCGATAATCACGCCCATGGTGAGTTGTTGAGGAATTCGGGACATTGCGTTCTCTCCAGTAAGATGTTGTTTTTATTTTTCAGGATGCCTGTTTTACGTGCAGTTCCCGGGCGTGTCTGATGACGCCTGCTGCATCTATTTCGTGGCGCGCGCGCGTGGAGGCGCGGTCGGCCGCAATCGCGTATTGCCCGTCAGGGATACCTAAACGGCGTAGCGGGATAGCGCACCCGGCTTCGGCCAGCACTTCCGCCACCAGGCTGCCAACGCCACCGTTCACGTTGTGCTCTTCCACCGTCACCACGGCTTTGCACGGTTTGATGGCCGCCAGCAGCGCTTTGGTATCACAAGGACGAATAGATGGGACACTGATAACACTGGCGTCAATACCTTCTGCGGCGAGTTGTGCGGCCGCTTGCACTATTTCATGTACGGTCGAGCCCATTGCAACCAGAGCGACGTCATGGCCCGCACGCAGCACATCGATGTTGCCCGGCGCAAAACGGTAGCTTTCGTCGTGCAGTTCCGGCAGGGCTTTACCGTCAAGACGGATATAGACCGGGCCGACGTGCTCCAGGGCGTAGTCGATAATCTGACGACACTCTGCCGGGCTGGACGGGGCATAAATCTCGATGTTGCCAAAACCGCGCATGATGGCGATGTCGTCAATGCTGTGGTGGGTACTGGCGAGAGGGCCGTAGCTGGCACCGGCATTCAGGCCAAACAGTTTGACGTTGGTATTGTTGTAGCAAATATCGACTTTGATCTGCTCGTTGGCGCGGGAGATCAAAAACGGCGCGGCGTTACAGGTGACCGCAATCTTGCCGCCAATCGCCAGCCCGGCGGCGGTGCCGACCAGGGTCTGCTCGGCGATCCCGACGTTCACCAGGCGGCCAGGGAATCGTTTGATAAACGGCGAGATTTTGGCAGTAGAGGTGGAGTCCGCCACCACGGGAACCAGATCCAGCCCTCTGTCGACCGCATCGATAAAGGCATCTACCATCACGGTGGCGAGATGTTCGCTATTACTCATCTTTCAGTTCCTCCAGCGCCAGTTCCACCTCTTCGCCTTTTGGCACACGGTGGTGCCACTCCGGACGACCCTGAATAAAGGAGATCCCGGCGCCCTTCGTTGTGTGGGCAATCACCACGTGCGGTTTCCCGTTTGGCTGTAATCCTTCCAGCGTCGCCACCACATCTGCCATGTTATTGCCGCTGCATTCGGTCACTTCCATGCCAAACGCACGCCATTTTTCATCGAGCGGATCGGTGTTGAGGATCTCTTTGGTTGAGCCCGCGAGTTGCAGGTTGTTTTTGTCGTTAATGATGACCAGGTTATCCAGCTGATAGTGGGCGGCAACCAGCGCCGCCTCCCAGTTGCTGCCTTCCGCCAGCTCGCCGTCACCGGTCACCACAAAGACCCGGCGCTTGCTGTTGTTGCGTTTTGCGGCCAGAGCGATGCCCACCGCAACCGGCAGGCCGTGGCCGAGCGCACCGGTATTGAGCTCAATGCCCGGGGTTTTGTGTTTCACCGGATGGCCTGGCAGGTGAGAATCCGCGTGCTGATAAGTGGCCAGCCACTCCAGCGGGATAAAGCCCGCTTCAGCGAGCACGCAATAGTAACCGCCCACCGCATGACCTTTGGACTGGATATAGATATCGCGTTCGTCGCTGTCCTTCAGCTGCGGTGAGCAGTGGAGGATACGAAAATAGAGCGCGGTGAGAAGTTCCACCTGAGAGAGATCTGCACCGGTGTGACCACCCGCAGGACTTTCAGCATTCAGCACGATGATCCGCCGACGAATCGAGCGTGCCTTTTTTTCGAGCTCCGCAACGGAGAGCGAAAACGGATTCATAAAACACCTCCTGAATTTATAATCTGTAATGAATAATTATTCAATCAGGGTAAGGAAGAGCCCGTCGGACACGGGATTTTTTACGTCATTGAATATATATTCAATGCTGATTTATTATTCATAATGATAAGATATGCCCGGATTCAGGGTTTGTCTACGCCCCGAACGGGCTCTTTGCAAAAAAAGCGAAAACGATCACATTCGGATCTCTTCAGGAAATGCGCGCTCCCTTGTTATCTATTCACCAATGAATAAAAATACAGGTATGAAATCAGGGGGAACGCCATGTCAAAGCAGGATGAACAACGGTTGCTGGTGAAGATTGCCACGCTTTACTACAGCGAAAATAAAAAACAGTCCGAGATTGCCTCGCTGCTGCACCTCTCACAGTCTTTTGTATCACGTGCTTTAACGCGCTGCCAGAAAGAGGGGCTGGTCAAAATCACCGTCGTCCAGCCAACCAATATTTTTGTGTCGCTGGAGAAGGCGCTGGAAGAGCAGTACGGCATTCGCCAGGCCATTGTGGTGGATGTGGGGGACAACCCGACTAACGCGCAGGTAAAACACGCCATTGGCAGCGCGGCGGCGCACTATGTTGAAACACGCCTGCGCCCTGACGATCTGGTGGGGATTTCCTCCTGGAGTAGCACCATCCGTTGCATGGTGGACGAAATGCACCCGCAGAATATCCGCGCCGCAGGGGTTATCCAGCTTCTGGGCGGCGTCGGGCCAAACGGTAACGTGCAGGCGACTATCCTGACGCAACAGCTGGCGGCGCATCTGGACTGCCCGGCGTGGCTGTTACCATCGCAGAGTATCGAGCACTCCGTTGAAGAGCGCGCCCGGCTGGTGGGCAGCCCGGACGTGGCGGCGGTGGTTAGTAAATTTGCCGAAGTGGATGTGGCGATTGTCGGTATCGGCGAGCTGGAGCCGTCGCAGTTGCTGAAAAACTCAGGGAACTACTACAACGAGGATATGCTCAGGCTGCTGTCTGAGCGCGGCGCGGTAGGGGATATCTGCCTGCATTACTACGATGCGCAGGGCAAACAGGTGCTGAGCCACGAAGAAGATCCGGTGATTGGCATGGAGCTTTCCCAGATCCGTGCCTGTCCGCAGGTGATTGCCCTGGCGGGTGGGCCAGAGAAGCGCAACGCCATTCGCGGGGCGCTGGAAGGGGACTATATCGATGTGTTGATCACCGATTACCCGACGGCAAGGAGCTTGCTGAAAGCAGAGGTGTAAGTTTTGCCGGGTGGCGGTTGCGCCTTACCCGGCCTACAAATTGAATCGCTATTTCCCTTCCATCACCGCCTTCTGCGCAACCACGGCCGCTTTCTGCTGCATCCGGTTTTGCATCTGGTCGATAATAACCGCCACGATAATCACAATCCCTTTAATCACCATTTGCCAGAACTCACTCACGCCCATCATCACCAGCCCATCGGCGAGGAAGCCAATCACGAAGGCACCAATCAGCGTGCCGAGGATAGTCCCGCGTCCGCCTGCCAGCGATGTTCCGCCGAGTACTACGGCAGCGATGGCGTTCATCTCAAACGCGGTACCGTTCGCCGGGTGGCTGGCCAGAAGCTGAGCCGAAACCACAATCCCGGCAATGGCCGCACACAGGCCGGAGAGGGTGTAGACCAGCACTTTCACCTGTTTCACCTTCACGCCGGAAAGCTCCGCCGCGCGCTCGTTATCACCGATGGCGTACACGTGGCGGCCAAACGGCAGACGGCGGGCAATATAGGCAATCACCACGGCCAGCACGATCATCATCCAGATGGCCCACGGAATTCCGAGCAGCGTGCCCGCGCCAATCTCGTCAAAGCCTGTATTGCCCAACTGCGGATTACCGGCAAGGCCGGGGAAGGTTTGCCCGTCAGAGGTTAGCATCGCCGTACCGCGCAGCACGTACATGGTACCCAGGGTACAGATGAACGGCGCCACGTTGTAGCGGGTGATGATCCAGCCGTTCACCGCCCCAATCAGCGCCCCAATCAGCAACACAATGGGGACAATCACCCAGACGCTTGGGAAGATGGCAATGCCAAACATCGGCAGGACAATGCCTTTGGTGATAAGCCAGCCGGCGACCATGCCGCACAGGCCAAGCGTGGCACCAATCGACAGGTCAATCCCGGCGGTAATGATCACAAAGGTGATCCCGAGCGCCAGGAAGGCATTGATCGCAATGTGTTTAATCATGATCACCAGGCTGCCCGCAGAGAGGAAGCCTGGCACGGTAATAGTAAAGAAGCCCACAATCAGGAACAGCGCAATAAAGGTGCGCATTTTGAGCAGCAAAAGCAGGATATTTTCCCGGGAAAGCGCTGCCCCTTTTTGTGGTGCCAGCGCGACAGACTGTGTCGTTTTCATATCAGAACCCCTGAGCACTTGCCGTTACCAGTGCCGATTCTTCGGCCCGATCGCGTACGATATCGGCGGTGAGTTTGCCGCCGGACATCACCAGAATGCGGTCAGATACCGCCATGATTTCTTTTAAATCCGACGTGGAAAAGACCACCGCAATACCACGTTTTGAAAGCTCCACCATCATGCGGAACACGTCGGCTTTCGCCCCGACGTCGATACCGCGTGTGGGTTCGTCCAGGAACAGCACTTTCGGATCCGTCAGCAGCGAGCGACCAATCACCACTTTTTGCTGGTTACCGCCGCTCAGCGCCTGGATTTCAACTTCAGGTGAAGAGACTTTGATCGACAGATTGCCAATGGTGGAGGCCACCACCGCCTGCTCATCCTTTTGCGAGATGGTTAACCCGCGTTGCAGGCGTCGCCACAGGCTGGCAATGGTCAGGTTGCTGGCAACCGATGAGCCGGGGAAAATCCCGGTGCGTTTGCGGTCTTCCGGCACCAGGCTCATGCCCATGCGGATGCGGTCGGCAGTCGAGAGCCGCTGCGGCACGGGTTTGCTGTCCAGCCACAGCTTGCCGAGATAGTTCCGCTGGGTGCCCAACATGCACTCGAACAGTTCGGTGCGCCCTGCGCCCATCAGGCCATAA
The DNA here is from genome assembly GCF_001654845.1 of Enterobacter soli ATCC BAA-2102. Taxonomy (GTDB): domain Bacteria; phylum Pseudomonadota; class Gammaproteobacteria; order Enterobacterales; family Enterobacteriaceae; genus Enterobacter; species Enterobacter soli. Next base: position 7,816 of record NZ_LXES01000033.1, read on the forward strand.
ATCCCGACGATTTCGCCCGCGTGAACTTTAAAGCTGACATCGTTCACCACCGAGTTACCCGCAGCGTTAACACAGGTAATGTGTTCCGCTTCCAGCACCGGTGCGCCAAACGTCCGTCCCGGCGAGAGGAAGTTGCTCACCGGGTCGCTACCCAGCATTTCACGCACAATCCAGGGCACGTCGATATCCTCCACCCGTGCTTCGGCCTGGAATTTGCCATCACGCAGAATGGTAATCACATCCCCAATTGCCATGAGCTCTTCCAGGCGGTGAGAGATATAGATGATGGAAACGCCCTGGCGGGTCAGCTCGCGGATCACGCGGAACAGAATATCGACTTCGGTTTTGCTGAGTGCCGAAGTCGGCTCATCCAGGATCAGGATGTCGGCGTCTTCCGCCAGCGCTTTGGCAATTTCGATAAGCTGCTGTTGCCCGACTTTCAGATTGCCGACCAGCTCGCATGGGGAAATCGGCTGATCGAGCCGTTTCAGCAATGTGGCGGCGTGGGCTTCATGCTCGCTCTCCTGGATTGGCATCAGCCCCTTTTGCCGTTCGCGGCCAAGGAAAATGTTCTCTGCCACGTTCAGGTTTTCAAACAGGTTCAGCTCCTGGTGCACCATGCCGATACCCTGTGCGGCGGCATCGCGGGTATTGGCAAAATGAACCTGCTTACCGTTAAGCCACATCTCACCGAGGCTTGGTTGCTGAACGCCCGCGAGGATTTTCATCAGCGTGGATTTTCCGGCGCCGTTTTCGCCAATGATGACGTTCACTTTGCCGCGCCAGACGCGGTAGTCGACGTTATCCAGTGCGACGGTGCCGGGAAAAAGCATCGAAATGCCGCGCGTACGCAGAATAATGTCGTCAGTCGGGATGTCGCTCATCACTGCGCCTCCTGTTTCAGTTCCAGCGCGGCGGCTTCATCAGCTTTGCCTGCGGTTATCGTGGTGGCGAAGGTCACGCTGGCGTTTTTACCGTTCCAGCTTTCATCCACTTTCGGCAGATGCGTCACCGCCTCGCGGTTAAAGGCGCGAGAAAGCTGAGCAAACTGAACCTGATTGGTGAATTCTTCAAAACGGAAACCGGCCGCATCGCGAATGGCATTGCCCCGCATCACCGGGCCGCTCTGGATCTCAAACGGCTGACCGTTAACCATCATCACCAGTTTTTGCTCACGGTCATTGCTGTTATCCACGCGCTCAATCTTGCCGGTCAGCCGGACAAAGACACTTTGCGGCGTGGAAGAGGGTGTTTTCAACTGCGTGCTCAGCGCACTGGCATCCAGTGCGTGTTGTGACGCGGTATCCAGTACCCGTGACTGCCAGGTTTGTTGCGCGATCTGCTGGGGTGTCTGGTTGTCGAAACTCGCTTTCGCGTTCGGATCGGCAGGCATTATCGGCTTGCCGTCCGCATCCAGATCCACCACCGTGCAGGCCGTCAGCAACAGGGCGGCGCACCCGGTCAGCACAGCGCCCCATTGTTTTAACGACATAATGCCTCCGCTTATTTGCTGAGATTGAACATGCTCAGCTTGCTGGCGTTGGTGTCATCAATCAGCACGCAATCCATCAGCTGTTTCTCTTCTTTCTGCACTTTGCCGTTTTTCAGGTAGTCATCCGCCTGTTCAACCGCCATCTGTGCCTGTTGCCAGCCTGGCTGCAACACGGTGGCTTTGATATTGCTGTTTTTGATGATGGAATCGCGGGTGTAGTCGCTGCCGTCGAAGCCGACGACGATAACGTTGTTTTTGCCAGCGGCTTTTAGTGCGGCTTCTGCGCCCAGCGCCATGGTGTCGTTACCGGAGATCACGCCCACGATGTCGGGGTTGGTCTGCAAAATGGCTTCCATACGGGTGAAGGCTTCGGTCTGGCTCCAGTTGGCGGTTTGCTGCGCCACCATCTTCATGTCGGTGTAATCATCCAGTACGTCGTGGTAACCCTGCGAGCGGACGTGGGCGTTGGTGTCGGACTGGCGTCCCAGCAGCTCAACGTACTTACCTTTGCCGTTCAGCAGCTTCGCGAACTTCTCGGCTCCCAGCTGTGCGCCCTGATAGTTGTTCGACACGATCTGGGCGACGGCGACACCGGTTTTATTGATTTCGCGATCGATAAGGAACGCCGGTACGCCTGCGGATTTGGCTTTTTCCAGCGGGCCGACGGTGGCATCTGCCCCGGCGTTATCCAGAATGATGGCCTTGGCCTTACGGGCAATGGCGGTTTCAATCAGCTGGTTTTGTTTGTTCACGTCGTCGTCATGGGATGCCACCAGCACGGTGTAGCCAAGCTCTTTTGCTTTCGCTGCCGCGCCGTCGGCTTCAGCCTTGAAGAACGGGTTGTCGTGAGAAGGGGTGATTATCGCGATAAGGCCGTTATCAGCAGCAAACAACGAACCGGAAGCGGCAATCATAGAAGCAAACAGGGCGGTTTTTACAAAGGTCATCTTCATGCTTTTTCTCCACATTGAATATTTATTCAATAATGATTTATTATTCAATTTAACGATAAAGCCGCCTTTCCGAACTGTCTACGGTTTAGGCAGCTAATTTCTTAAAAGGAGAAAAGGATCACGATCCTGACGGGAAAGAGGGCGATCGGGTAAAAAAAAGCACCTGCTCAGAGGCAGGTGCTTAAAGAGGGGTAAATTGTTGACGGTGCGATCAGGCCTGGAGCTCTTTACGCACCAGCTCTGCGCCCGCGCTTAAGGCATTGAGTTTGCCCTGGGCAATCTGGCGGGATAACGGCGCCATGCCACAGTTGGTGGACGGATAGAGCTTATCGGCATCGACAAACTGAAGCGCTTTTCGCAACGTACTGGCCACTTCTTCTGGCGTTTCAACGGTATTTGTTGCCACGTCAATGGCACCGACCATCACTTTTTTGCCGCGGATTAGCTCAAGCAGATCCATTGGCACGCGGGAGTTATGGCACTCCAGCGAGATGATATCGATGTTCGACGTTTGCAGTTTAGGGAAGGCTTCTTCGTACTGTCGCCACTCTGAACCCAGTGTCTTTTTCCAGTCGGTATTGGCTTTGATGCCATATCCGTAGCAGATATGTACTGCTGTTTCACACTTAAGCCCTTCAACGGCACGCTCTAACGCGGCAATGCCCCAGTCATTCACCTCATCAAAGAACACGTTAAAGGCAGGCTCATCAAACTGGATAATATCAACGCCAGCAGCTTCAAGCTCTTTGGCTTCCTGGTTGAGTATTTTGGCGAATTCCCAGGCTAACTTTTCGCGGCTCTTGTAGTGGTCGTCATAGAGCGTATCAATCATCGTCATTGGGCCTGGCAGCGCCCATTTAATCGGCTTGTTGGTGAGCTTGCGTAAGTATTTGGCATCTTCAACAAAAACAGGTTTTTGACGGGCGACTGCACCCACTACCGTCGGGACACTCGCGTCGTAGCGATTACGAATTCGGACCGTCTCGCGTTTTTCAAAATCAACGCCGCTGAGGTGTTCAATAAACGTGGTAACAAAATGCTGACGCGTCTGCTCGCCATCGCTGACAATATCAATACCCGCGCGCAGTTGATCATCCAGAGACAAACGCAGGGCATCCTTTTTCCCCAGCACTAATTCTTCATTTTGCAATTTCCACGGTGACCAGAGTGTTTCTGGTTGGGCAAGCCAGGACGGTTTAGGTAAGCTGCCTGCCGTCGACGTGGGAAGTAAAATTTTCATAATGGATGACCTTTTATATTTCGTTAATCAAAGAGAGTAATTAGCAGACCATTGCTCAAGAATTGTCTTGTAAGGTTTGATAAAGTTCTCTTCTGTATATTTTCCCTGTTCAATAGCCAACTGACTCCGCTCTTCCCGGTCATAAACAATTTTGGTTAATGAATGATCCTGGTGATTCAGGTCAGGCTGATAGCATTGGCCTGCCGCAGAGTTGGCATTGTAAATTTCAGGTCGGTAAATCTTCTGGAATGTCTCCATCGTGCTGATAGTGCTGATCAGCTCAAGGTTAGAATAATCACTCAGCAAATCACCTGCAAAGAAGAACGCCAGAGGCGCTGCGCTATTTTTCGGCATGAAATAGCGAACCTGTAACCCCATTTTATTGAAGTACTGTTCGGTCAAAGAGGTGCCGTCTGGCTGGTACTCCAGGCCCAGAACAGGGTGCTGTACGCCCGTCTGATGATAGGTGTCTTTACTGGATACGCTAAGGCAGATAACCGGTGACTTTTTGAAGTTGGCTTTGTATTCACTGGAGTTGACGAAATGCCTGAAGATATTCCCGTGCAGTTCGCCAAAGTTTTCAGGAATGCTGAACTGTGCCTGGTTTTTATTATGTTCGGAAAGCAATACGCTAAAGTCATAATCACGGACGTAAGAGGAAAAGTTATTCCCGACAATCCCCTCAATACGTTCGTTGGTTTTTTTATCGATAATGCTGGTTTTCAATATTTCAATCGCCGGGAAAACCGTGCTGTTATCTTCGCTGCCAATATTCATTTCAACAGAGATAATATCCAGTTCAACCGAGTAGCGATCGCTTTTCGGATTATCCCAGTGCGCCAGCGTATTAAAGCGATTGTTAATCATCACTAACGTGTTGCGCAAATTCTCCTGACGATTTTTTCCTCTGGCCAGATTAGCGAAGTTGGTCGTAATACGCGTGTTTTCAGAGGGGTTATAATTTTCATCGAATGAACTGCGTTTAATCGCAAATGTAAAATTATTATTCATCGTACTTTGTATCCTGGGCTCTGAGATGAAAACGGTCCGCTTTTCTGGCTATTCCTGCGTGGGCTGAGTTACTCAGTTGCCGTTTTCATGTTATGAATTAGTTAACATGGCATAATTTATGCCAGAGCCTGTGGATGAGGAAAAGCGACTTAATTTCACTACAACATGAGTCATCTTCATGATCGGGGGAGGGCAGGACGAGGACGTTGAGCTTTACTCAACCAGCAGCGTGCAGACCTGGGTGTTAATCAACGTCCAGTCGAGGGTGAACGGCTTCCCTTTGCTGAACGGCCCTGCGTCTTTTGTCAGCGCCAGAGCGAGGGTTTTGTTATCTAGCATGACCACGTGCGCGCAGTCAAAGCCCATGTATTCCTGCACCTGAGGAAAGAGGGCTTTAAACAAGCTCTCTTTGGCGCTGAAGATGAGCGTCAGGGCAAGGGCGAAAGGTAAGCCTGAGTGGGAAAGCACGGCCTCTTCCTCTGTATCAATCACCCCGTCTTTGATTTCGTGAGCTTCGCTTTCGGGGAGGATGGCTTCGCAATCAATGCCGATAAGGGCATGTGGGTTCCGGGTGACAATCGCCATTGCCTGCGTGCCGCTGTGGGTGATGCTGCCTGACATTCCCGCAGGCCATAGGGGCTCTCCGCTCGCACCGATGGTCGGGATGGTGCGGTCATTCAGGGCGCTGAGCGCGTGTGCGGCGGCGATCCGCCCTGCCAGATGGTCGGTTTTGCGCTTGCGTCCGGCATCGGTCAGTTGGGCGTGATGGGGGAGCCAGAGCAGATCGGCATCAGTGAAGGTGCTGGGATCGAAGGTGATGTGATGGACGGTGTGATGGGCGAGAAAGAATGTGGTGTGAGAATTTTTCATGTTATTCCTTTTTGGATTTATGTGGTCTGTTGCCCTCACCCCGACCCTCTCCTACAAGGAGAGGGAGTAAACATGTCTATCTGTAGTGCCCTTGAGAAGTTCGGAAGTCTTGCATCCTGCCCCGATGTTATCAAAGTCTCAACAACATATGGAACGCTTGCCGATCTGTTTGAAGCGCATAAGACTGTTTTTATAGCCTCCGGCAAGCGTACATATCATCTGTTCACTACGACAGATATGATTATAATGAGGAAAAGTTAGAGGCTTTATTAAGTTTTAAATCACTTAAATCCACAAATTATCACTGCGATTAATAGCATGAAATATATTATTCTTGACGGTGATGAATTGAATTTTTCGTTACTGTTTATAATTCAATAAATGTGATCCCAGCCCTCTATCTTTCTATCTGAACATCATAATATCTCTCAATAAAATAATGCTTAATTATTAACCGCTCAACTAATGGAACAGTAACGAAAATTGGTCGATACAGTAAGTTAAAAATGTTTAACATCTAAATTAAACAACTCAGTAAATTAATGGAGGTATTATGGTGAAGGGATATTTCTTAACCGTTGGAGATAAAACATCTTGCGGGGGGGCGATAATCACTGGAAGTCAAAATCATTTTTTTAATGGAAAAACCACTGCCAGAAATGGAGATAAATATATATGTGGGAAAGATAAAAAAGAACATACTATACTCGGGGGTTATCCAAATTATATCATCGAAAATGTAGCAGCAGCAGGGACATTACATAGTAAAGGGAGTTGTGCATGTGAATGTACATTTATTCCCTCCTTTTATGATTTTTCGTATGAGTGCGAAAGTGAAGCTTTTCCCGGAGTTGTGGGGTCTACGCCACCAGCAGCAAAATCCGCACCATCATTAGCACAATCGCCAGCAGTTACTTCTTCGGTTCCCGTTCCTGGTGTTATTAAAGAAGAGGAGCCTCGCACCCCTGTAGACGCCGGGTATTGCATTGTTCCGTGGAATGGAAGCCCCATAGCATACGAACCATATCTTTTTCAAAATTCCAGTAAAGAAATAACCAACCTGTACAAAAGGCTTAATCCGGAGCAAAGATTCAAAGCTGGTTCAATTTTGCTTGTTGTTGACCCGTTGAAACAGGATTCAGCGCAAATAGAGCATATGAAAAAAGCAAAAGCGAGAATTGATAAAGCTCTTGAACCGCTTACAGAAAAAGAAGCAAGTTTCCTTTATGAAAACAGAAACGTCATTGATCTCTTTTCATCTGTTGGCGGAGATTATGGGGGGCTGGTATCTGGAATGGCGAAAGATTATTTCCAGGAAATACAAAATGCCTTGGTTAAAATTGAAGAAACTTACCGTAACCAGTTAATAACACAGGGTACATTGATCAGCGAGCAATTTTATATTGAAAGAGATATACAATTCCGAAGGTTAGACTCAATATTTCTGAAAATGTTCAGGAACCCAATTGGGTTAGCTGATTATGATGATATCCGGAAAGCATTAAGATTATCTGGTCGTTCTATAATGCATCGCTGGAACGAAACAGGAAACCTGGATATTGAAGGGTATGCAACATACATTGAACGTTCAGCAAAGATAACAAAGCTAATGAGAACGATAGGCAAAGTTGGAATCGGCCTTTCTGCTTTAAACGGCCTTAATACAATCTATGAAGCCTGTACAACCGGAAAAGATTGTGAGAAAACTGCCTATACTGAAATTGGAAAATTCAGCGCAGGTATTGCTTTATCTGCACTGTTTGAAGGGGGGGGTGCCGCTGCAACATCAGCTACATGTGCTGTGGTGTTAGGTGCAGCAACGGCCCCGGTTGGCGGCGCAGGTGCATTGGCTTGCTCAATCATAGTTGGCGCAGGGTATTCATTCGGAGTCGGTAAGGTGTCCGAAGAGATTGGTTCTTTATCCGGTGAAGCAGTATATTATTTGGTGAAATGAGAAAATAAAATGGAAACAAAACTTATTTTCAAAATATTACTAATCTTACTTTTGCTGGCTTTATTTTTGAGCGTAGCTCTTTTATTTGTTCTTAAAGCGATAAATGAAAAGAAGTTTAGAGCTATTTGTGAGTTATATATTAGTGAATATGGTGAATTGCCACTTGCAACGCAAGTGCTAAAAAATTCGGATTGGCTTTCTATTCCGGTCTGGAATTATATGAAAAAAGATTTCTTCCTATCACCATTATTTAAAGGGAGGAAGTCTAAATTCAGCAATAACGAAATGGATATTGATTTTGCTAAAAGATTGCCGCCCTCATTGACTCGAACATTTTACGTTGAAAGGATTGTATCCAGAGTTGGGTTGTCTTTTTTTATACTTGCTACTGTTGTTGTGTTAATCGTAAGAAAAGTATATCACCTTTGATATAAACTAAAAAGGGACCACTAATGGTCCCTTTGTTCGTGTTATTTTAATGCCCCATCTACCTGATCAACAATCCAGCCATACGTAGCTGCGGGTAATAATCCACTGATAAACACATTAGAAGTTGTTTTTGGATCAGCGACAGGAGGATGCGGCCTGATGTCCTCACCCCGGCCCTCTCCCACAGGGAGAGGGAGCAAGCACAAAAAACGGCAACCTCGGTTGCCGTTTTGCTTTTACCTTGCTTAGAAGTGTGTATTCACACTCATATACCAGGTACGGCCAGGTTCATTATACGTGTACGCACCCGCACCGTACATATAGGCACCCGTCGTGGTGTTACCCGTGGTCTGGGCATTACCCGCACGCCACTGACGCTTGTCAAAGACGTTATCCACGCCGCCGGTCAGGCTGACGTTTTTGGTCACGTCCCAGGTCGCACTCAGGCCAACAATGCTGTACGGGCTGACTTCATCTTTCTCAGAGCCGGTAACAGGCTGACCTTTGTAGTTGTATTTCTTCGGCTGCTGCTTGCCGTACCAGGTGAAGGTCGATTGCAGCGACACATCCTGTTGTACCTGCCAGCTCAGGGTTGAGTTCAGCGTGTACTCCGGGATGATCGACAGACGATCGCCGGTTTCCTTGTTCTTGCTTTGCAGCATGTAGGTAATGTTGTTGGTCCAGTTGATCGTATCGCTTACCGGTACGTTCAGTGAGCCTTCCAGACCTTCCACCACGGCTTTAGGAACGTTTTCCCACTGGTAGATATCGGTCTGTACTTTACCGGAAGAGGTATGGCCAATTGGCGCATAACCCGCTTCAATCTTGTCGCGGTAGTCGTTGCGGAACCATGTCACGCCCGCCTGCCAGCCGTTGTGTTTCCACTCCAGACCAATCTCTTTATTGATGCTGGTTTCAGCTTTCAGGTCGTCGTTACCCATCATGTAACAGCCCACGCCGTCAGAGCTTGCATAACAACCCTGGCCTTTGCTGTACAACAGGTAGTTCGGGTTAGTCTGGTACAGACTTGGCGCTTTATAGGCGCGTGCGATACCCATCTTCAGGGTGAATTCATCGCCCAGACCTTGCGACAGGTTCAGGGACGGGCTCCAGTTGTTGCCCACAATGGTGTGATGATCGAAGCGCAGCGCCGGGGTCAGCATGGTGCTGTCGGTCAGCTCCATGTTGTTTTCCGCGAACAGGGAGAAGATCTCAGCCGAGGAATACGGGCTACGATCGTCGCTCATGCCCGGGATCGTACCGCCTTGCTGAGTCTGGGTGTTAGAAGTGGAATCTTTCATGCGCTGCTGGTTCCACTCAGTACCCAGGGTCAGGTTCTGGTTGACCAGGAAATCAATCGGCAGGTTGATTTCACTGTGCAGCATCACGTCAGACAGGTCGGTGTCGGTGAACTTATTGCTGTTGAACAAGCCTTCCAGACCGCCCGCCAGCCCTTCGCCCAGACGGGAGTTACGGGTGTGCTCGTACTGCGCCCAGTTGCTGGTGGTGATACCGTTATCCCAGCCGCCGTTCCAGGTCACGGCAAAGTTCTGGCGATAAATACGGTTAGTCTCTTTACCGTAGTTTTTCTTCACCAGGCCGTTGGAGCTGTTGTCGTTGTTGGTGTTCTGCGTATCGCCCGCGTAGAGGTTGTTCTGGCGGCTGTAGCCCGCTTCAAACTCCAGGGACTGCATCGGGGCAAAGTCCCAACGCACTACGCCGTTAATGTCTTTGTTTTCTACCCCTTCACGGCCTGCTGGCAGCGTGTCGGCGTAGGCGCCAGTACGTTCAGATTCATGACCCTGGTTGATATCCCGCGCATCGGCCTGGGTTTTATCCAGGTTACCGTACATGCGGAAGCTGAAATCACCGCCCAGTGGGCCGCTCAGGCTGAAGTTGGTGCGCTTGGTTGAACCTTCGTCCTTATGCTCTGGCGCATTCAGGTAGGTGTTCCAGGAACCATGCCACTGGTCGTCAAAATTCTTGGTGATGATGTTCACCACACCACCAGCCGCACCGTTACCGTAACGCGCTGCTGCCGGGCCACGGATAACGTCGATACGCTCGATCATTTCCGGTGGAACCCAGCCGGTATCGCCACGGGTATCACGCTCGCCACGCCAGCCCAGACGGATGGAGTTACGGCTGGTAACCGGCTTACCGTCGATCAGGATCAGGGTGTTCTCAGGGCCCATGCCGCGGATATCAATCTGACGGTTGTTACCGCGCTGACCGCTGGTGGAGTTACCGGTCAGGTTAACGCCAGGCATGGTACGGATGATTTCGGCAACGTCGCGGGCGGGAGGATTTTTACGGATTTGATCGGCCGTAATGGTCGACACACCGGGTGCCTGCAAGTTCTGCTGCGCGGCGGTGATAACCATCGTGTCTTCGTGCTGCGCAGTGGTGTTGGCGGTGGTGTCGTCTGCCATTGCTGGCAACGCGACGCCGTAAATCCCTAAGTTGACCAGCAAGGCCAGGGAGTGAATCTTCTTATTCATTGTACGTCCTGCTTTTCGCGCCGCATCCCCTGACTCCGTTCCCGAAAGGGAGAGGAGGCGGCATGTTGTCACCCGCATTTGCGTAAGCAGCCCTGTCCTCGAGCGCACACAACGCGTGGCATGGTTATTTTATGAGCGCGCTTCCCACAGCGCGGGCACTACGCTATTGCAAATGCAAATAGTTATCAATAATATTATCAATAAAATTTGTCTTGTAACAAAAAAAGACACGATAAACATGAGGTTAAAAGCGTGACGGCGGTAACAACGGGAAGTGATGCCTGGTGGCAGTCGAAAAAGGGCCCTGAATGGGTGCGTGAAAAGGATATGTATCACGTCACATTCTGGTGGCGTGATCCGGCAGGTACGCAGGCATCTTCGGCGGTGAAGCGCGTCTGGCTCTACATCACCGGCGTCACCGATCACCACCAGAATGCCCGCCCGCAATCCCTCGAACGCCTTCCCGGAACCGACGTCTGGCAGTGGCAGGGTGAGTTCAGCCCGCAGTGGCGCGGCAGCTACTGCTTTATCCCTTCTGAGAACGAACATGATTTTGCCGATGCGGTATTTCACGGCGAACAGCCTGACCGCATGGCGCTGCGTGAAGGCTGGCGCAAGCTGCTGCCCAACGCGGTGTGCGACCCGTTGAATCCGCAGAGCTGGCGAGGCGGGCGCGGGCATCCGGTATCGGCGCTGGAAATGCCCGAAGCACCGGTTCAGCCTGGCTGGGATCATCCTGACACCCCTTACCGACAGCCGCTCTGCATCGAATGGCACAGCGACCGGCTTCGCAATCGTCGCCGCGTGTGGATTTTTACCACCGGTGATGCCAGCCCGGACAGCCCGCTGGCGGTGTTGCTCGACGGGCAGTTCTGGGCCGAAAGCTTGCCGATATGGCCGGCACTGGCGTCACTGACGGCTGAGCGCAAATTGCCGCCGGCGGTCTATCTCCTGATCGATGTTATCGATACCGCTCATCGCAGCGCTGAGCTGCCCTGCAACCCCGATTTCTGGCTGGCGGTGCAGGAAGAGCTTTTCCCGCTGGTAAAAACCACCACGCCATTCAGTGACCGAGCCGACCGCACGGTCGTGGCGGGGCAAAGTTTTGGCGGGCTCTCTTCTCTTTATGCTGGTCTTAACTGGCCGCAGCGTTTTGGCTGCGTGCTCAGCCAGTCAGGCTCCTACTGGTGGCCGCACCGTGGTGCGCAGCAGGATGGGCTGCTTATCGAACAACTCAAAGCGGGTGAAAAAACCGCACGCGGGCTGCGCATTGTCCTTGAGGCCGGGCGCAACGAGCCGCTTATTTTCCGCGCAAATCAGGCGATTTACGCCGAGCTACAACACACACAGCAACCGGTTATCTGGCGTCAGGTTGACGGCGGACACGATGCGCTTTGCTGGCGCGGTGGGCTGACGCAGGGGCTGATGACCCTCTGGCAGCCGCTTATTCAATAACGGAGTCTGTATGGAATTCAGTAATCCTTTCGATAATCCGCAGGGACAGTTCGCCATTTTGTGTAACGACCAGGCGGAATTCAGCCTGTGGCCGCAACAGTGCGCACTGCCTGCCGGCTGGCGTGTGGTGTGTGAACCGCAATCCCAGGAAGCGTGCCAGCAGTGGCTGGCTGAACACTGGCATACGCTTACGCCTTCCCATTTTGCGGGAGAGCGCGCATGAGTAAACATCTTCCTCTCGTCGCCGCGCAGCCGGGGATCTGGATGGCGGAGCAACTTTCCACGTTGCCGAACGCCTGGAGTGTGGCGCATTACACCGAGCTGAAAGGCGATATTGACGCGCCATTGCTGGCGAAAGCGATAGTCGCAGGCATGATGCAGGCCGACACATTACGCACGCGCTTTGCAGAAGATAACGGCGAGGTGTGGCAGTGGGTGGACGATGCGATGTCGCTGCCTGAACCATCGATCGTAAAAGCCGATTCTCACGCCGCCGCCGTGGGGCTGATGGAGGCCGATCTTCACCAGAATCTGCGCGTGGACAGCGGTCAACCACTGGCATTTCATCAGCTGATTCAGGTGGGGGAACGCCACTGGTACTGGTATCAGCGATATCATCATTTAGTGGTGGATGGCTTCAGTTTCCCGGCTATTACCCGCCAGATCGCCGCTATTTATACGGCCTGGAAAAAGGGCGAAACTCCGCCTGCATCACCCTTTACGCCGTTTGCTGAGGTGGTGGACGAGTACCAGCGCTATCGCGACAGCGAGGCGTATCAGCGCGATGGCGCATTCTGGGCAGAGCAGCGTAAGCAGCTTCCTTCTCCTGTATCGCTTTCTTCCGCGCCGTTGCCGGGGCGTGCAGCCACTACCGACATTCTGCGGCTAAAAGTGGTGGCCGATAGCCACGCCTTTAGCCAGCTTTCTCAGGCGGCAGGGCAGGTGCAGCGCACCGACCTGGCACTCGCGCTGGTGGCGCTGTGGCTTGGGCGTTTGACCGGACGGCTGGACTACGCCGCCGGTTTTATCTTTATGCGTCGCATGGGGTCAGCGGCGCTCACCGCAACCGGCCCGGTGCTTAACGTCCTGCCGATGGCGGTGAATATCGCCCCGCAGGAGAGCCTGCCGGAGCTGGCGCTGCGTCTTGCGAATCAGCTGAAAAAAATGCGCCGCCATCAGCGTTATGACGCCGAGCAGATTGTTCGCGACAGCGGGCGTGCGGCAGGGGATGAAGCCCTGTTTGGCCCGGTGCTCAACGTCAAAGTATTTGATTACCAGCTGGATATCGACGGCGTGGCGGCCACGACCCACACGCTGGCAACGGGGCCGGTAAACGATCTGGAGCTGGCGCTGTTCCCGGACGAGCAGGGTGGGCTGAGCATTGAGATCCTGGCTAATAAACAGCGTTACGACGAGGCAACGCTCACACGCCACGTGGCGCGACTAAACGCGATGCTGACCCAGTTTGCCGCCAACCCGGATCTGCGCTGCGGTGAAGTGGAAACCGTCTCTGAAGCAGAATATCAGCAGCTTGCGCGCATCAATGATACCGGGCTGGCCTTACCCTCTGCCACGCTTGCCCATCTGGTGGCGGAACAAGCGAGCAAAACGCCGGATGCGCCCGCGCTGGCGGATGCCCATATCGAGCTGAACTACCGCCAGATGCGCGAGCAGGTGGTGGCGCTGGCAACCCTGCTGCGTGAACGCGGCGTGAAGCCGGGCGACAGCGTGGCGGTGGCCTTGCCGCGCTCGGTGTTTCTGACCCTGGCGCTGCACGGTATTGTGGAAGCGGGGGCTGCGTGGCTGCCGCTGGACACCGGCTACCCGGACGACCGCCTGCGGATGATGCTGGAAGATGCGAAGCCGTCTCTGCTTATCACCACCGACGAACAACTTCCGCGCTTTAGCGATCTGCCGATAACGTCATTTAGTTACAACACACTATTACCTGTTGCGGGCCACGAGCCGCTCAACCTGGCGAAGCCGGAACAGACCGCGTATATCATCTTTACCTCCGGCTCCACGGGGCGCCCGAAAGGGGTGATGGTCGGGCATACTGCCATCGTCAACCGCCTGATGTGGATGCAGGATCACTACCCGCTGGACGCGCGCGATGTGGTGGCGCAAAAAACGCCGTGCAGCTTTGACGTGTCGGTGTGGGAATTCTGGTGGCCGTTTATCGCTGGCGCGAAGCTGGTAATGGCCGAGCCAGAGGCGCACCGCGATCCACAGGCGATGCAGAGTTTCTTCGCCCAGTATGGCGTCACCACCACTCACTTTGTGCCGTCGATGCTGGCGGCATTTGTAGCCTCGCTGACGCCGGAAAATGCCGACTGCTGCAAAACGCTGAAACAGGTGTTCTGTAGCGGGGAAGCGCTGCCAGCCGAACTGTGCCGCGAGTGGGAGCAGCTTACCGGTGCACCGCTGCATAACCTGTATGGCCCAACGGAAGCGGCTGTGGACGTGAGCTGGTATCCGGCGTTTGGCCCTGAGCTGGCGGCGGTTGACGGCAACAGCGTACCGATTGGTTTCCCGGTGTGGAATACGGGGCTGCGCATTCTGGATGCGATGATGCGCCCGGTGCCGTTTGGCGTGGCGGGCGATCTGTATCTTACCGGTATTCAGCTGGCGCAGGGCTATCTGGGGCGTCCGGACCTGACGGCGAGCCGCTTTATTGCCGACCCGTTTGCGCCGGGCGAGCGTATGTATCGCACCGGGGATGTTGCCCGCTGGCTGGATAACGGCGCGGTGGAATATTTAGGCCGCAGCGACGATCAGCTGAAAATTCGTGGTCAGCGTATCGAGTTGGGTGAAATCGACCGGGCGATGCTCTCGCTGCCGGACGTGGCGCAGGCCGTGGCGCACGCATGTGTGTTCAACCAGGCGGCGGCAACCGGCGGTGATGCCCGTCAGCTGGTGGGGTACATCGTTTCAGAATCCGGTTTACCGCTCGACAGGGAGGCGCTTCTGGCCGCGCTGAAAGCACAGTTGCCGCCACATATGGTGCCGGTGGTGTTGCTGCAAATCAGCGCGCTGCCGCTTTCGGCCAACGGTAAGCTCGACCGTAAGGCGCTGCCGCTACCGGAGTTGACCAGCAAAACCTCTGGCCGTGCGCCGGAAAGCAAAACCGAAGTGGCCGTGGCGCAGGCGTTTTCCGCCTTGCTGGGCTGCGAGGTGAATGATACTGAAGCCGACTTCTTTGCGCTTGGCGGGCACTCACTGCTGGCGATGCGCCTGGCGGCGCAACTTAGCCGCGCGTTCGGGCGCAAGGTGACGCCAGGGCAGATTATGGTGGCGTCGACGGTCAGTAAGCTTAGCGGTTTGCTTGATTCGCAGATGAGTGATGAACAGGCGCAGCGTCTGGGGTATGAAACTCTGCTGCCGCTGCGTGAAAGCCAGGGTCCAACGCTGTTTTGCTTCCATCCGGCATCGGGTTTTGCCTGGCAATTTAGCGTGCTGGCGCGCTACCTTAGCCCGCGCTGGTCGATAACGGGCATTCAGTCCCCGCGCCCGGATGGGCCGATGCAGCAGTGTGCCGATCTGGATGGCGTGATTGGACATCATCTGGCGACACTGCGCGCGCAGCAGCCGCACGGGCCGTACTATGTGCTGGGTTATTCACTGGGTGGCACGCTGGCGCAGGGGATTGCCGCGCGACTGCGTGAGCAGGGGGAAATGGTCGCATTCCTCGGCCTGCTGGATACCTGGCCGCCGGAAACGCAAAACTGGGCGGAGAAAGAGGCAAACGGCCTTGATCCTGAAGTGCTGGCGGAAATTGAGCGCGAGCGTCAGGCGTTTATTGCTGCGCAGCAGGGGCAGGGTTCCAGTGAGCTGTTTACCGCCATTGAAGGCAACTACGCTGATGCCGTGCGCTTGCTGACGACGGCGCACAGTTCACGCTTTGACGGCAAAGCGACGCTGTTTGTCGCCGAGCGCACGCGAACCCAGGACCCGCATCAGGCATGGGCACCGTGGGTGGGTGAGCTTGAGGTTTACAGCCAGGATTGCGCCCACGTGGATATCATTTCACCGCAGGCGTTTGAGAAGATTGGGCCGGTATTGAAGGATATACTGGGATAGTGCAAATCTTCCCCTCACCCTAACCCTCTCCCTGTGGGAGAGGGCCGGGGTGCGGGCATCAGCCCGCACGTTTCCCCAACGGCACCACCAGCGGCGTTCCCGCTACAGGATCCGCAATAATCATGCAGCGCATTCCGTAGATCCGCTCGATAAGCTCCGGCGTTACAATCTCTTTCGGCGCGCCCTGCGCCACAATCTCGCCATCTCGCAGCGCAATCAGGTGCGTCGCGTAACGGCAGGCCTGATTTAAATCGTGCAGTACCGCCGCCAGGGTATAACCCTGCGTGCGGTTCAGCTCGCTTAACAACTCCAGCAGATCAATCTGGTGGCTGATATCAAGCCAGGTCGTGGGCTCATCCAGCAGCATAATCGACGTTTCCTGCGCCAGCACCATGGCTATCCACGCACGCTGACGCTGTCCGCCGGAAAGGGTATCCACACTTTGCTGAGCAAGCTCAGTGATGCCCGTCGCCTGCATTGCGCGGTTCACTGCTTCGTCATCTTCTTTGCGCCAGCGGGTGAACAGCGGCTGATGGGGATAACGCCCGCGCGCTACCAGCTCCTGAACCGTGATATCCCCCGGCGTGGTGGCGTTTTGCGCCAGCAGCCCGATGTGCCGTGCCACCTCTTTGCTGGCAAAGCGCTGGATCTGCTCGCCATCGAGGTACACGCTGCCGTGAACCGGCGTCATCAGGCGGCTCAGCGTTCGCAGCAGGGTCGATTTACCGCAGCCGTTCGGTCCGATAATCGCTGTAAAATGGCCGTCCGGGATCGCCACGGTCAAATCCTTAGCAATGATTTTTTTACCGTAGCCAAGGGTTAAGTTGTCGCCGCGCAAGCGGGTTGCTGTCTCTGTCATTTCTTGCGTGACTCCTGAACTAACAAGATGATGAGGTAAATACCGCCCAGACTCACGGTTACCACACCGACCGGAAGTTGATAAGGCATAAACAGTTGCTGGGCGCACAGATCGGCCGCCAGCAACAGCAGCGAACCGCACAGCGCGGCCTGGGTTAAGCCCCAGCGCGCGGTTCCGGAAAGCCGCCGGGCAATATGTGGCGCAACCAGCGCAATAAACGAAATAGGCCCGGCAATGGCGGTGGCGGCAGCGGTCAGTAACACGGCCACCAGCATCAGCATCAGACGTGAACGCTCGACGCTCACCCCTAGCGCGCAGGCGCTGTCGTCGCCCATCTCCAGCAAACGCATCCTGCGGACCAGCAGCAGTGCGCCGATAAACATCAGCAGGATCAGCGGCGCAGCAGGCCAGGTTTTAGCCCATGTCAGACCGTTCAACGAACCGGCATACCACAGCCCTGCGGAAAGCGCAGTTTCCAGAGAGGCCTGCAATAACAGCCAGGTGTTGAAGGCCATCAGCATGGCACGTACGCCAATGCCAATGATGATCAGGCGGAAGGTGTCGATGCCGTTACGCCAGGCCAACGCCCAGATAACCAGTGACGTCAAAATCCCCCCGGCCATCGCGGTAAAGGTAATGGCCGTGAGGTGCTGACCAAACAGCACCATCGCCACCAGCACGCCGCTCCAGGCTCCGGTATTCAGGCCCATCACGTCCGGGCTGCCGAGCGGGTTGCGCATCAGTGACTGGAAAATGGCCCCGCTGACACCCAGCGCCGCACCCACCAGAATGGCCATCGCGACGCGCGGCAGGCGCCATTCGGTGACCACCATGGTGATACTGCGTGGTGCGCTGCCGGTCAGGGCGTTAAAGACCTGGGAAAAATCGAGCGTCACCGCACCGCTGCGCAGGCTCCAGACTGCCAGTAACACACTGACGATAATCAGCAGGAATATGCTGGTGAGTAAACGCCGGGATGGAGCCATCATGCGCCGCCTCCGCGTTTACGTCGCACCAGGAAAATCAGCACCGGTGCACCTATAAACGCACTCACCACCGACACGCGCAGCTCGCCGGGAACCAAAAGGCGACCCACAACATCGGCGAACAACAGCAGAGCAGGCGTGGCGAGCAGCGTGACGGGTATCGACCAGCGGTGATCGGCACCCACCAGCCAGCGTGCCATATGCGGCATCATCAGACCGATAAAGGCAATCGGGCCAACCACAGCCGTTGCGCTGCCGCACAGTACGGTGATGGCGAGAAGCCCGGTTAACTGCGTGCGTGCAACCCGGTTGCCGAGCGCGGTGGCGGTATCGCTACCAAGACTCAGGCTGTTGAGCGAGCGGCTCATAAACAGCGCCACGGCGGCGGCAAGCGTCACCGGGATGATGACTGCCTTCAGGGTTTGAAGCGTGCGGATATCCAGCGAGCCGGCCTGCCAGAAACGCAGCTGATCGTAAACGTCCGGATTGAGCAGGGCGATGCCGTTGGTTAACCCTTCCAGCACCGCCGCAAGGGCAACACCTGCCAGCGTCAACCGTACCGGGCTGAGCTGCCCTCCGCCCTGACTGCCGGTAAATGCCACCACCAGCGAGGCCGCCAGTGCGCCACAAAAAGCCATCACCAGTTGTTCAGAGGGGGAGGTTAAACCAAACAGCGCCGCGCCAAGCACGATGGCAAAACTGGCGCCGGAGTTAACGCCCAGAATACCCGGGTCGGCCAGTGGGTTACGGGTGAGCGTTTGCATCAGCGCCCCGGCGAGACCCAGTGCGCCACCGGCAAGCAATCCGGCCAGGGTGCGGGGCAGACGGGCGTCCAGTACGATGGTGCAGTCGGCACTCTGACAGGTGCCGGAGAGCGCATCGACAATAACGGAAGCCGGCAGCGATTTCGCGCCAACCAGCAAACTGAATGCAATCGCAAGGATCAACAGCAGCAATAAAACGGGCACGGCAATGGCGCGCACCGCGGAAGAGGAAAACGACATAGCAACGTCCATGATTTGATAATGATAGTAATTATCGTTATCTATCTTATTTGGCTATGTTAGCATGTGCCGCCATGGAATTGGTATAAAAGAAACCAGACAAGGCCTTGTAATGACCCAAAAATCCTGGCTGCTCAACCTCAGCCTGCTCAAAACACATCCGGCGTTTCGCGCCGTCTTTATCGCCCGTTTTATCTCCATTTTATCCCTTGGCCTGCTCGGCGTGGCCGTGCCGGTACAAATCCAGGCGATGACGCACTCCAGCTGGCTGGTGGGGCTTTCCGTGACCTTAACCGGCGGGGCGATGTTTATTGGCCTGATGGTTGGTGGGGTACTGGCAGACAGGTACGAGCGCAAAAAGCTGATCCTGCTGGCGCGCGGCACCTGTGGGGTGGGGTTTATCGGGTTGTGTCTGAACGCCATGCTGCCGGAGCCATCGCTGATTGCGATTTACGCGCTGGGGCTGTGGGACGGCTTTTTTGCTTCGATTGGGGTGACTGCACTGCTGGCGGCAACGCCTGCGCTGGTCGGGCGCGAGAACCTGATGCAGGCGGGGGCGATCACCATGCTGACCGTACGTCTGGGTTCGGTGATTTCGCCGATGGTGGGGGGCCTGCTGCTGGCAACGGGCAACGTGGCGTGGAACTATGGCCTGGCGGCGGCGGGGACGTTTATCACCACCTTAACGTTGCTGCGTTTACCGCTGCTGCCGCCACCGCCGCAGCAGCGTGAGCACCCGCTGAAATCGCTGATGGCCGCGATCCGTTTTCTGTTCAGTAATCCGCTGATTGGCGGCATCGCCCTGCTGGGCGGTTTGCTGACAATGGCGAGTGCCGTGCGCGTGCTCTACCCGGCGCTGGCAGGCGAATGGCAGATGAGTGCTTCCGAGATTGGCGTGCTGTATGCGGCTATTCCGCTGGGTGCAGCATGCGGCGCGCTGACCAGTGGCAACCTGGCGCAGAGCGCGCGTCCTGGGCTCATTATGCTGGTGGCGACGCTGGCTTCGTTTATCGCGATTGGCTTCTTTAGCCTGATGCCGGTGTGGGCGCTGGGCGTGATTTGTCTGGTCATCTTTGGCTGGCTGAGCGCTATCAGTTCGCTGTTGCAGTACACGCTGATCCAGACGCAGACGCCGGAAGGGATGCTGGGGCGTATTAATGGCCTGTGGACGGCACAGAACGTCACGGGTGATGCGATTGGCGCGGCGATCCTCGGCGGGCTTGGTGCAATGATGACCCCGATGGCATCGGCGAGCAGCAGTGGTTTTGCGCTGGCGATGGTGGGGGTAATTTTGTTGGTGTGCCTGGTGGAGTTGAGACGGTTCCGGCAGGACGTTGTGTTGAATGACAGTGCGGCCTGATGCCCTCACCCTCTCCCTCCGGGCTGAGGGTTCCCCAGTAATGTTTGTCTTTATTTAGCGATGACATTTCGCCATTGAAATAAAAGACTTACCGCGGCG
>NZ_LXES01000034.1 GCF_001654845.1 Enterobacter soli ATCC BAA-2102
TGAGGGTATCGCGTAGCGACGATTTTCTTGCCGGGAGCCCGGGTTGCCAGGGTGGTGGCGGTGAGCCACCCTGGCACGTTCACCGGTAATGTGGTGACAGAGTAGCAAGGAACATAAAGTGAACGGAATGACCACTACAGCCGTATGTTCCCCCTCACCCCAGCCCTCTCCCACTGGGAGAGGGAGGGAAAATGCCTACTTAAACAATGCGTTTAATCTTTCTAACACCCGCATTGCGCTGTAGTAATCCAGGCGGAACGTCTCCGTTCCCAGTGCCCAGACGCGTTTATTCTGCACCGCTGGCAGGTGCGCCAGAAGCGGATTGGCATAAATCGCATCGACATCTTTCTGGTCACCGGCAAACAGGAACAAGCCTTCGCCGTTCAGCCCGCTCGCCAGATTTTCCCCGCCTAACTGAATGATGTCGTGGCGCTTACCCTGACTTTTTGAGGTCTGCAATCCGGCAGGCAATTGTGCAAGAGTAAAGCCCAACTGGTGCAGCAACTTGCCCTGCGCCGATTCCGCCGTCCACAGGTTCGCGCTGTGCGCGGCGGCGGTATAGACAATGGCATTCACCGGCTGTGGCGGCAGCTTCATCTGCTGTTTCACCAGCGCGAGCTGTTTATCAAATTCCGCAATGCGAGCCGTGGCCTGTTTTTCCTGCCCTGTAATGGTGCCGAGCTGTGTCAGCAGTTCTTGCCAGCTTTTATCGTCGTAGTTGATGACAAGCGTCGGCGCGATGGCAGAAAGCTGTTCATAGAGGGCGAGGGCTGAATCACCGCCGGTGGCGCTAATCAGGATCAGATCCGGCATCTGAGCGGCAACGGCTTCTGCACTCGGCTCGCCAATATACAAACGCGTGAGCTGACGCTGTTTCGCGATATCTCCCCACTGACGCAAAAAGCCCTGAGCATCCGCCACGCGATTATTTGGCGTGGTCGCGCCGCTGGCGATGACCGGTGCATCAATCGCCAGCAGGGAACCGGTCAGGGTCACGCTGGTTGAAACAATGCGCGTGGGTTTGCTTTCAAGCGTGTGAACGCCGTGGCTGTCGGTCACCTGACGGGGCCAGTCGGCGGCGGTGGC
This sequence comes from Enterobacter soli ATCC BAA-2102, assembly GCF_001654845.1. GTDB lineage: Bacteria > Pseudomonadota > Gammaproteobacteria > Enterobacterales > Enterobacteriaceae > Enterobacter > Enterobacter soli. The sequence goes on from NZ_LXES01000034.1 coordinate 1,087, forward strand.
TGAGGTTAGTCCTAAAACAAAAAGTCCTGTTAAAAGAAGGGCATTACGGCAAACGGCAGGGAGTTTCACAACGTCGCATCCTGTTTTTATTGAGGTTAATGCTTCTCATTTTCATGATTGCAGCGAAGGGATGCAAGCGATAGTCGCACAAGTTGTTTGCTCTGCGGTTGACACCAGGGCGTTGTGCGATTAGGTTAGCCATCGAAAATATAAATGATAATCATTATTACTGCTTTTATCATTTTGAGGAGGATGATATGGATACGTCATTGGCTGAGGACATCCAGCACACCGCGACCACGCTGCAATCAGACAGCTTTTTCTTTATGTCGCCTTATCGCAGTTTTACCACGTCAGGCTGTTTTACCCGCTTATCTGAATCCGCCGTTGGCGGTGATGATCCGGCAGGTGCCTTCCAGCAAAAAGTCGCCCAGGCTTTCCAGAAAGCGAAAGCCAGCGGGATTGCTCACCCGATTATGGTAGGCGCTATCCCGTTTGATACGCGCGAACCGTCGTCCCTGTTTATTCCGCAAAGCTGGCAGACCTTCTCTCGCCCGGCGCGTCAGCAGTCTTCACGTTATTTCTCTGATGCACAGGCGCTGACAGTCAACACCCGCACTGAAATTCCAGAGCAGCCGGTCTTTGAACAGATGGTTGCGCGTGCGGCAGCGCTGACCGCCACGCCGCAGGTCAACAAAGTGGTGCTGTCGCGACTGATTGATATCTCAACCGAAGAGAAAATTGACAGCGGCGCGTTGCTGGAACGGCTCATCGCGCAGAACCCGGCCAGCTTTAACTTCCACGTCCCGCTGGAAGATGGCGGTGTGTTGCTGGGCGCGAGTCCTGAGCTGCTGCTGCGTAAAGAAGGCGCGCACTTTAGCTCGCTGCCGCTGGCAGGCTCGGCGCGTCGTCAGCCGGATGATGTGCTGGACAGAGAAGCAGGCAACAAGCTGCTGGCCTCGGAAAAAGATCGCCACGAGCACGACCTGGTGACCCAGGCGATGAAAACCATTCTGACACCACGCAGCCACCATCTGAGTATGCCGGCATCCCCGCAGCTCATCACCACCCCGACGCTGTGGCACCTGGCCACGCCGGTGGAAGGGGAGGCGCGTGAAAACGAAAACGCACTGACGCTGGCGTGTCTGTTGCACCCGACGCCTGCATTAAGCGGTTTCCCGCATCAGGCGGCAAAACAGCTGATCGCAGAGCTGGAGCCGTTCGACCGCGAACTGTTTGGCGGCATTGTGGGCTGGTGTGACAGCGAAGGCAACGGTGAGTGGGTGGTCACCATTCGTTGCGCGCGCATTCACGACAAGACCGTTCGCTTGTTTGCCGGGGCGGGCATTGTTCCCGCCTCATCACCGGTGGGTGAATGGCGTGAAACCGGAGTGAAGCTCTCCACCATGCTGAACGTTTTTGGTTTGCACTAAGGAACAATTATGACTGTCCCCTTTACCCGTTGGCCGGACGAGTTTGCCCGCCGCTATCGTGAAAAAGGCTACTGGCAGGATCTGCCTCTGACCCGCATTCTGACCCGCCACGCTAATAATGACGCGGTGGCCATCATCGACGGTGAGCGCCGTTATACCTACCGCCAGTTTAATGAGGCGGTCGATAACCTTGCCAGTTCGTTACAATCCCGGGGGCTGAAACGTGGCGATACCGCGCTGGTGCAACTGGGAAATGTGGCTGAGTTTTACATCACCTTCTTTGCGCTGTTACAGGCGGGTGTTGCGCCCGTTAACGCGCTCTTCAGCCATCAGCGCAGCGAGCTGAATGCCTATGCGATGCAGATCAAACCAGCATTGCTGATTGCCGATCGTGATCACACGCTGTTTGCCGGCGATGAGTTCCTCACCGCATTTGTGAATGAGCACCGCTCGGTGCGCGTGGTATTGCTGCGTGGCGATAACGGCGAGCACGCACTGGACGCGGCGATTGCCCGTCCGACGGATAATTTCATCCCCAACCCGACACCTGCCGACGAAGTGGCGTTCTTCCAGCTTTCTGGCGGAAGTACCGGCACGCCGAAGCTGATCCCGCGTACCCACAACGATTACGACTACAGCATTCGTCGCAGTAACGAGATTTGCGGTATTACCGCAGACACTCGTTATCTGAACGCGCTGCCCGCTGCGCACAACTACGCCATGAGCTCGCCGGGATCGCTTGGCATCTTTACGGCAGGTGGCTGCGTGGTGCTGGCGAACGATCCGAGCGCCACCCTCTGTTTCCCGCTGATTGAAAAACACCAGATTAACGTGACCTCGCTGGTGCCGCCTGCGGTCAGCCTGTGGCTCCAGGCGATTGCCGAAGGCGCGGGCAACGCGCAGCTGCGTTCGCTGAAGCTGTTACAGGTGGGGGGCGCACGCCTCTCTGCAACGCTTGCCGCACGCATTCCGGCAGAGATTGGCTGCCAGCTCCAGCAGGTATTTGGTATGGCGGAAGGGCTGGTGAACTACACCGCGCTTGACGATTCCCCGGAACGCATCATGAACACCCAGGGCCGCCCGATGTGCCCTGATGACGAAGTGTGGGTAGCCGATGAGCATGGCAACCCGTTACCGCGCGGTGAAGTGGGGCGGCTGATGACGCGCGGACCATATACCTTCCGTGGGTATTTCAACAGCCCGGCGCACAACGCCAGCGCCTTTGATGCCAACGGCTTTTACTGTTCCGGCGATCTGATCGCCATTGACGAGCAGGGCTACATCACCGTGCAGGGGCGCGAGAAAGATCAGATCAACCGTGGTGGAGAGAAGATCGCCGCAGAAGAGATCGAAAACCTGCTGCTGCGCCACGAGTCGGTGATCCACGCGGCGCTGGTAAGCATGGAAGACAGCCTGCTGGGTGAGAAAAGCTGCGCGTATCTGGTGGTGAAACAGCCGCTGCGCGCGGTTGAAGTGCGTCGCTTCCTGCGCGAACAGGGCGTTGCCGAATTCAAACTGCCGGACCGCGTGGAGAGCGTTGATGCGCTCCCGTTAACGCCCGTCGGCAAAGTCGATAAGAAACAGTTGCGCCTGTGGCTCGCTGAACGCGCCCAGGGCTGAGGAACAAGAACATGGCCATTCCAAAATTAACCGCTTACGCACTGCCCACTGCCGCAGACCTGCCGAACAACAAAGTGAACTGGGCGTTTGAGCCAGAGCGTGCTGCGCTGTTAATCCACGACATGCAGGAGTATTTCCTGAACTTCTGGGGTGAAAACAGCCCAATGATGGCGCAAGTGGTGGCGAACATCGCCAAAATTCGCGCTTACTGCAAAGAACATAACATTCCAGTTTACTACACCGCCCAGCCGAAAGAGCAGAGCGATGAAGAACGTGCCCTGCTGAACGACATGTGGGGGCCGGGTCTGACCCGTTCGCCGGAGCAACAGCGCATTGTGGCGGAGCTGGCACCAGACGAAGCCGACACCGTACTGGTGAAATGGCGTTACAGCGCATTCCATCGCTCGCCGCTGGAATTGATGCTGAAAGAAACCGGGCGTAACCAGCTGCTGATCACCGGGGTTTACGCCCATATCGGCTGCATGACCACCGCCACCGATGCATTTATGCGTGACATCAAACCGTTCTTTATCGCCGATGCGCTGGCCGATTTCACCCGCGAAGAACACCTGATGTCCCTGAACTACGTGGCAGGGCGTTCCGGCCGCGTGCTGATGACCGAGGAACTGCTGCCATCCATTCCGGCCTCAAAAGAGGCGCTGCGCGCGATGATTCTGCCGCTGCTGGATGAGTCCGATGAGCCAATGGATGACGAAAACCTGATCGACTACGGTCTGGATTCCGTGCGCATGATGGCGCTGGCCGCACGCTGGCGTAAAGTGCATGGCGATATCGACTTTGTGATGCTGGCGAAAAACCCAACCCTCGATGCCTGGTGGGCGCTGCTCTCCCGCGAGGTGAAGTAATGGAAGGATTCGATTTTACCGGCAAAACCGTCTGGGTGACGGGGGCAGGTAAGGGCATTGGTTACGCAACGGCTCTGGCATTTGCCGGGGCGGGCGCACAGGTGACCGGGTTTGATCTGGCGTTTCCGCTGGGGGATTACCCCTTTGCCACTGAAACCCTGAACGTGGCGGACTCCGTGCAGGTGACTGAGGTGTGCGGGCGAGTGCTTGCCTCTGTTGATCGCCTTGACGTGCTGGTCAATGCCGCCGGGATCCTGCGTATGGGCGCAACGGACCAGCTTTCGCAGGAGGACTGGCAACAGACCTTCGCCGTGAACGTTGGCGGGGCGTTTAACCTGTTCCAGCAGACAATGGGCCAGTTTCGCCGTCAGCAGGGCGGGGTGATTGTTACCGTTGCATCTGACGCGGCGCATACCCCGCGTATCGGCATGAGCGCGTATGGCGCGTCAAAAGCGGCGCTGAAAAGCCTGGCGCTCACCGTCGGGCTGGAGCTGGCGGGCAGCGGCGTGCGCTGTAATCTGGTGTCGCCGGGTTCAACCGATACCGATATGCAGCGCACGCTGTGGAAAAGTGACGATGCAGAACAGCAGCGTATTCGCGGTTTTGGCGAGCAGTTTAAGCTTGGGATCCCGCTGGGTAAAATCGCCCGTCCACAGGAGATTGCCAACACCATCCTGTTCCTGGCATCCGACTACGCCAGCCATATTACCTTGCAGGATATTGTGGTGGACGGCGGCTCCACGCTGGGGGTGTGATGATCTGGAAACGTCATTTACCGCTTGAAGCACTGAACGCGACCAGCCAGAACACCATGGTGGCGCATCTGGGCATTGTCTATACCAAAATCGGTGACGACACGCTGGAGGCCGAAATGCCGGTGGATGTGCGCACGCATCAGCCGTTCGGCCTGCTGCACGGCGGGGCGTCTGCTGCACTGGCCGAAACCCTTGGCTCAATGGCCGGTTTTCTGATGACCCGCGACGGGCAGAACGTGGTGGGCACAGAACTGAATGCCACGCACCATCGCGCGGTGTCCCAGGGCAAGGTGCGCGGTGTGTGTCAGCCGCTGCATCTGGGGCGTTCCAGCCAGAGCTGGGAGATTGTGGTGTTCGACGAACAGGGACGGCGCTGCTGTACCTGTCGGTTGAGTACCATGGTGCTGGGCTAGCACTGTTGCCGGGTGGCGGCTGCGCCTTACCCGGCCTACAGGGTTTCGTAGGCCCGGTAAGCGAAGCGCCACCGGGCACGTGTTACATCATCGATACGATCCGCTTTAACAAACGAATTCTCGGCTCAATCGACGCCTTATCCAGCCACTCCGCCGGGCTGTGGAATCCTGCGCCAACCGGCCCTAAGCCGTCGAGCGTAGGGATGCCCAGTGCGGCAGTGTGGTTGGCATCGCTGCCGCCGCCGACCGCCTGCCAGGTGATGGCAATGCCTTCCGCTTTTCCTGCGGCTTCCACTTGCTGCATCAGTGTCTGTGTCGCTTCACTGGTGGCCATCGCCGGCTTGTGATTGACCTGCGTCAGGGTGGTCGTCACCCCGTCTAAAAAGCCTTTTTCACATAATGCGTTAAGCGCCTGATTCACCCTGCCGTACTCGTCGTTTTCCCAGAAGCGAACATCCAGTTCAGCGACAGCAGTATCTGCCACCACGTTCGCCGCACTGCCGCCGCGGATCACCCCAACGTTGAGCGTGGTGCCACGATCCCAGTTGGTCAGCGCGTTGATGGCGATAACGCTGTTCGCCAGCGCCGTAATCGCCGAGCGGCCTTTCTCCGGATCGTTACCCGCGTGTGCCGCTACGCCGCTAAAGGTGAGGTGATAGCCCGCCATTCCCTTGCGTGCCTTGACCAGCGAGCCGTCGGCGCGTGCGGCTTCGCATACCAGCACGCAGCGAGAACGTTTTGCCAGCTCGCCAATCCACTGGTGAGAATGTACCGAACCGGTCTCTTCGTCCGGGTTCATCGCCACGGCAATGGACAGGCGATTTTTGTCCGCGGCGTCAAGCCCGCGCATCGCCCACAAAATATTCAGAAGTCCGCTCTTCATATCCGACACTCCGGGGCCGTACAGGCGAGAATCGTCCTCGCTCATCGGGCGCTCGGCCACGGTACCTGGCGCAAACACGGTATCAAGATGGCCGACCAGCAGCACGTCGAAGTGCGTCGTCCGGGGTTTATTGGTCACGAATACACCCGGCCCGACCTGGTTGCCTAAATCCACCTGTTCGGTGTGCCAGCCTTCTTGCTGCCAGAGTGCTTCGATAATGCCTGCAACCGTTGCCACGCCCGCAAGAGTCTGGGTGCCGCAGTCTACGTTCACCAGCGTTTTCAGTTCTTCAATGTAATGATCCAGATTCATGATGATGTCCTGTTCAGAGAATAATGCGCATCAGCAGCATGGCTAAAAAAGCGTTGATGACCGAAATGGCAATCATCAGCGGAATACGTTTGGCGCGGGTGCCGATGACCCCCAGAATGCGGCCCAGATACTGCACCTGAGACCCCATCAGGTAGATGGCGGGAGCGAGGATCGCCAGGTGCTCCCCGCTGATTATGCCTTTATCAAACAAGCCAATGGCCACGCCAATACCGCCGCCCATCGACATCCAGCCACCAATCAGCACGGCCGCAGCCTCACCTGGCAGACCAAAAAGACCCATCAGCGGAGCGAAGATCATGCCCAGCCCTTTTAGCGCGCCGGTGATTTCAAGCGCCTTAATGATGATAAAGGCCATCACCACGTTGGGCAGGGTGCTGCTGGTGGCAATGCTCCAGCCTTTACGCGCGCCTTCGACAAACACATCGGTGATAACGGGGTTAGATTGTGGGGCACTCATACGGTGTCTCCTTTTGCCGGTTGCTTCACCAGGGCTTCTTTGCCCGTAAACGTCAGGATCAGGCGCAGCAGATTTGCGCCGACAATCTTCATGATGAACATTACGGCGATACAGGCACCGATGGAGGTGGGCACGGCTGCCGTGCCATCAACGGCAATCAGCGTAAACAGGATCGCCCCGGAGGAGAAAAAGTTGGTGATCATTGCTCCTGCGGAGAACTGGAACATGGCAAAAACGTCTTTTTCTTTTTCGCTGATTTGCCCTTCGTCGGACAAGTTGCGGGTCAGGGATGCGCCCACGTCAGTGCTTTGCAGGCTGCCAATCAGCGCCAGCCCGGTAGTGCCGGGGATACCCAATAAAGGGCGTAGCAGGGGAGTTAAGAGCTTACGTGCGGCACGCAGCGCGCCGTAATGCTCCAGCACGTTGATCATCCCGAGGGCAAACATCACTGCCGGAATTAACCCCAGCGCGAACAGAAATCCGTCCATCGCGCCGCTGCCGCCGGTGCCGCGAAAGGCGCTGGTGGCGGTCGTCAGGGTGCCATCGTCCAGGCTGGCCTTGCTGACCACCTTGCCAAACGCCCCGTTGAGAGTGGTGAAATCAAAGACGCCGTACCACTCCTTTCCGCCTAACAGGCCGGAGAAGAAAACGGCAGCGAAAGCCAGCGCAAAGTACGCGCCGGGCCCAACCTTATGTTCCTGAGGTAGTGAACTGTTCATATCCTTTTCCTTGTATGCGCGGAATGCGCAGATTCATTCTGGCGAGGCTATGACCTGAAAAGATGATGCAAATCATCCCGTAAGGCGGTGGCTGGAGGAAAAAGGCAAAAGTGTGACCGCTGACAGCGCGAAAGTGATCGGCTTAACAATGTGATGTAAATGTCTGGTTTGACCACACATTATTGCGTTTCAAAGTTGTTAAATTTTGGGCGTTGTTCTAGAAACAAAATGTAACATCTCACTGTTTCACAACAACGGACAACCACTATGAACAACTCAGGGAAATACCTTACATGGGCAGTGCTCTCCGTTGTGGGAGCATTTGCCCTGGGCTATATCGCCCTCAACCGGGGGGAACAGATCAATGCGCTCTGGATAGTTGTCGCCTCCGTCTGCATTTATCTGATCGCGTATCGTTTTTATGGCCGCTTTATCGCCAAAAATGTGCTGGCGGTTGACGCCACGCGCATGACGCCTGCCGTTCGTCATAATGACGGGCTGGACTATGTTCCCACCGATAAGAAAGTGTTGTTCGGCCACCACTTTGCCGCTATTGCCGGGGCAGGCCCGCTGGTGGGACCGGTGCTGGCCGCCCAGATGGGGTATCTGCCGGGGATGATTTGGATCCTGGCGGGCGTTGTGCTGGCAGGGGCGGTGCAGGACTTTATGGTGCTGTTCGTTTCCACCCGCCGCGACGGGCGTTCGCTGGGTGAACTGGTGAAAGAGGAGATGGGCGCAACTGCCGGGGTGATTGCACTGGTGGCGACCTTTATGATCATGGTGATCATTCTGGCGGTGCTGGCGATGATCGTGGTGAAAGCGCTGACCCACAGCCCGTGGGGGACGTATACCGTCGCCTTTACCATTCCGCTGGCGCTGTTTATGGGCATTTATATCCGCTATCTGCGCCCGGGGCGTATTGGCGAGGTGTCGGTGATTGGCCTGGTGTTCCTGGTGTTCGCCATTATCTCTGGTGGCTGGGTGGCGGAAAGCCCGACCTGGGCGCCGTTCTTCGACTTTACCGGCGTGCAGCTGACCTGGATGCTGGTGGGCTACGGCTTTGTGGCGGCAGTTCTGCCCGTGTGGCTGCTGCTGGCCCCGCGTGATTACCTCTCGACCTTCCTGAAAATCGGCACCATTGTTGGGCTGGCTATCGGCATTCTGATTATGCGCCCGACGCTGACCATGCCTGCGTTGACCAAATTTATTGATGGTACTGGCCCGGTCTGGACCGGCAACCTGTTCCCGTTCCTGTTTATTACCATCGCCTGTGGTGCGGTGTCTGGCTTCCACGCGCTGATTGCCTCGGGTACCACACCGAAAATGCTCGCCAATGAAAATCAGGCCTGCCTGATTGGTTACGGCGGGATGCTGATGGAATCCTTCGTGGCGATTATGGCGCTGGTATCTGCCTGTATTATCGACCCGGGCGTGTACTTTGCGATGAACAGCCCGATGGCAGTGCTGGCTCCAGCCGGAACCGTTGACGTGGTGGCATCTGCCGCGCAGGTGGTGAGCGGCTGGGGCTTTGCCATTACGCCAGATACGCTGACCAGTATTGCTAATGAAGTGGGCGAGCAGTCGATTATTTCACGTGCGGGTGGTGCGCCTACGCTGGCGGTCGGGATGGCGTACATTCTGCATGGTGCGCTTGGCGGGCTGATGGATGTGTCGTTCTGGTATCACTTCGCCATTCTGTTTGAAGCCCTGTTTATCCTGACGGCGGTGGACGCGGGTACACGTGCGGCGCGCTTTATGTTGCAGGATCTGCTGGGCGTTATCTCCCCGAACCTGAAACGCACCGATTCGTTACCGGCCAACCTGCTGGCAACGGCGCTATGCGTTCTGGCATGGGGTTACTTCCTGCATCAGGGCGTGGTGGATCCGCTGGGCGGGATTAACACCCTGTGGCCGTTGTTCGGTATTGCCAACCAGATGCTCGCCGGGATGGCGCTGATGCTCTGTGCGGTAGTGCTGTTCAAGATGAAGCGCCAGCGTTACGCCTGGGTGGCGTTACTGCCAACCGCGTGGCTGCTGATCTGTACGCTGACCGCAGGCTGGCAGAAAGCCTTCAGCCCGGATAATAAAGTGGGCTTCCTGGCGATCGCCAACAAGTTCCAGGCGATGATCGACAGCGGTAAGATCCCGGCGCAGTATACGGAATCACAGCTGTCGCAGCTGGTGTTTAACAACCGTCTGGATGCCGGGCTGACCATCTTCTTTATGGTGGTGGTCGTGGTGCTGGCGTTGTATTCTCTTAAAACCGCACTGGCGGCGCTGAAAGAAGACAAGCCAACGGCGAAAGAGACACCGTATGAGCCAATGCCTGAAAACCTGGACGAGATTGTGACCCAGGCGAAAGGGGCGCATTAACTTTTGTGCCGGGTGGCGCTCGCGCTTACCCGGCCTACATTCCCTGTGAGACCCATACTATGTTCGACACCCTCTCTAAAGCAGGTAAATACTTAGGCCAGGCCGCCAAAATGATGATTGGCGTGCCGGATTACGATAACTACGTCGAGCATATGCGCGTCAATCATCCCGACCAGACGCCGATGACCTACGAAGAATTTTTCCGCGATCGCCAGGATGCGCGTTACGGTGGTAAGGGCGGCGCGAAGTGTTGTTAACCTTCTTTCGGTAAATAGAGGCTTATCTGTTCCTGCTTACAGCCGTAGATCGCCGCCAGTTTTTCACGGGTACGTTTTTGCGGGCGTGAGTCGATGGCCTCAAGCTGCGACACGGCAGACTGGCTGATGCCGAGTTTCTCCGCCACCTCCTGCTGTGATAACCCGCAATGGATGCGCCACGCAGCCTGCAGGCTGACGTTCTGCCAGGTCATGATGCTGCACACTTCACCGGGCAATTCAACGTCATCCAGACTATCGTGTTCGACTTCAATATCCTCCAGATCGTCGTCGGTTTCGTCGTCAATCTCAGCCATCTGCAAGCACATGCGGAAGTATTCGTGATAAGGAATAACCACGTACTGCGTTTTTCCGTTATCGTCCTTAATTAACTGAACAGCCATAGGTGGCTTTCTCCTCGTGAAGGTATGTCGTTGATGTTCTGCGCTTGATGGCCAGAACATAACAATGGTCATCGGGATCGTCCCGAAGCGTATAGATGATGCGGTAATCGCCAACGCGAAGCCGGAAATGATTTTCTGTCGTCGATATTTTTTTGATATCGGGCCGGGGAGCCGAGCGGTCATCCAGCTCGGTAAGCTTTACCTCAATGCGGCGCTGATACCGCTCGTCAATTCTGGAAAAAGCCTTTTTTGCACCATTAGACCAGACAATCTTCATTCGTACCTCCACTGTACGCCCGCACAAAATATAAGGAAATAATAAGACTATTAGATAAATTCCGAATTTCTTATAGGGCACTGTAGAACGGACAAAAAGCGCGAGAAACAGGCAAAATGTGAACCGTCGAGGTGGCTCGAAAACACCTCTGCCGGACGACAGAGGTGTACATGAAAAGTGCGATCAGGCGTTCAGACCGCCATCCACGTCCAGCCCGGTGCCGGAGATTTGCCCGGCGGCAGGACTGGCAAGGAAGGTAACGGCAGCGGCGATATCGTCTGGCTGACCATAATGACCCACGGCAATCATCTGGCGCTGAGCTTCAGCCTGTTCGCCGTCTTCCGGATTCATATCGCTGTTGGTCGGGCCGGGATGCACCAGATTAACGGTAATACCGCGTGGACCCAGATCGCGGGCAAGCCCACGGGTGAAGGAGTTGAGTGCTGATTTAGTCATGGCGTAAACGGCGATACCGGGCATTGCCACGCGGTTAGCGAGGCAACTGCCGATATTGATAATGCGTCCGCCGTCGGACATATGTACCAGCGCTTCCTGGGTGGTAAGCACCACGCCACGGATGTTGACGTTAATCATCGCGTCAATATCTGCAATCGTCAGGGCTTCCAGCGGGCCGCCGCGTGCAATCCCGGCGTTGTTGACCAGGATATCCAGGCCTCCGAGGGTACGCGCTGCGTGAGTCACGGCTTCCTGAATGGCCTCGGCGCTGGCGCTGTCGGCCTGAACCGCCTCGCAGTGCCGTCCAAGTGCTTTTATCTCACTGGCGACCGCCTGGGCTTTATCAGCGGATTTTTCATACGTAATAACCACATCGGCACCGGCGCGCGCCAGCGACAGTGCAATAGCACGACCCAATCCACGGCTGGCGCCGGTGACCAGCGCCTTCTTACCTGTTAAATCGATCTGCATGATGACCTCGTTGTGGGAGTGGTGAGAATCATCATTAGGTATAGACGCTTCGGCTGATTAGCGGTTGAAGGATTCCACCTTCTCAAACGCAGCGCGCAGAATTTCAGGCGTGAGCGTAACCGGTAAATAGTGAATCGACTCCACCGGACGCAGGGTGTGGGTAATCACCTGGTCCAGCTCGTTGCGATTGTTGATATCGACGTCCAGCTCACGCAACGTAGTCGGCAGGTTAAAGCGCTGATATGCAGCCACCAGTTGCGCCAGCACATCGTCCTGGCCGAGCAGGGCGCTTTGCACCAGAATGCCGTACGCCACTTTGGTGCCGTGGAGGTATTTTTCGGTTTGTGGCAACACGGTTAACCCGTTATGTACTGCATGAGCGGCCGCCACCCGGGTATAGCGTTCGCCCAGACCGCCCACCATGCCGCCACCGGCAATAATGGCATCCACCACGTCGCGGAATGCCTGCGTCTCTTCGCCACGCTGCTGGTCAGCCAGTGCCTCTTCACTGCGTTCCAGCAGCACATCACGGATTGCCAGCGCACCGTTGATCCCCAGACGCACGGTCAGCGGCAGGTTTTCTGGCTGTGGCGCCAGTACGACTGCTTCGTACCATTTCGCGAGCGTATCGCCGATGCCCGCCAGCAGGTATTCCGCAGGGGCATTCAGGATGATTTTCGGCTCCACCAGCACCAGGAAGTTGGCATCGTCGAAGATTTCAAACTGCAACGCCTGACCCGCATCGTTATACCAGACGGAAAGCGGCGTCCATGCCGCACAGGTGGCGGCAATGGTTGGGATCGCCACCACCGGCACACCCAGACGGCGCGCCACGGCTTTGGCGGTATCGAGCAATGCCCCGCCGCCAACGCCAATCACCACGCTTCGGTCATCACCGGAATCATTCACCAGATGGGTGACATCCCGCTCGCTACAGTGGCCTTTAAATAACAGATGCTTTGCACCCGCAGTGTTAAAGCTCTCTGGCAGGAAAGGACGAGCACCCTCGATGGCGCGTTCGCCGTAAATCCACACCGCACGGGAAAGCTGCTCTGGGGTAAAGAAATCATTCAGATGCGCAAGGCTTCCGGGGTGAGAGAAGTAGTTTGCAGGGCCGGGAACGACGCGGATATCGGTATTACTCATGGTGTTGTCCTTAATTTTAGGAAGCGCTAACCTGATGTTATGTCTGGACATCCAGATGGCTAATAATATTTTGCTTTATCTTATGCCTTTTCCGTCGTTGTCAGTCAACCGGAGCTGTGAAAAATTCAATAAATCAAAATATTAATGAAGGATTTAACGCGGATGGTTTCCAGTCGCCTTGAGATGCGCGGTATCAGCCTGGCCTTTTCTGGCTTTCAGGCGCTGTCGCGCGTGGATTTCACGCTGATCGGCGGAACCGTACACGCGTTGACCGGCGCGAATGGTGCAGGAAAATCGACGCTGATGGCGGTGCTGTGCGGGACGCACGATCATTATGAAGGCGAGATCTGCATAAACAACCAGCCGGTGACAATCCGCGAGCCGCTCAATGCCAAACAGCTGGGTATCCATCTGGTGCAGCAGGAAGTGGACGTGGCGCTGATCCCGGGCTTAAGCATTGCTGAAAACATCATGCTCGATCAACTGGCGCAGCCGGGACATGGCTACAACTGGCGCGCTATTCGCCAGCAGGCACGCCAGGCGCTGGCGCAGCTGGATGTGACGCTGGATGTGCGCCGCTCTATCGACAGCTGCACCCTTGCCGAAAAACAGCAAATTTTGCTGGCGCGTGCGCTGTCGCACCACTGCCGCTTTTTGATCCTCGACGAACCCACCGCCCCGCTGGATACCCATGAAAGCGAGCGCCTGTTCACAGTGGTAAAACGCCTGCAACAGCAGGGTATCGGCGTGGTGTTTATCTCCCACCGTATTCACGAACTGAAAGCCATCTGCGACACCTTAACGGTGCTGCGCGACGGCAAGCTGATTGAGTCTGGCCCTATGGCGATGCTCAGCGGTGAGGAAATTGTCGAGAAAATGCTTGGTCATGAGCTGAGCGATATCTACCCGCCGGCACGCCCTCCGCACAGCGAGGAAACGCTGCTGCGGGTTGAAGGATTGCACGATGAAGCGCTGCTGAAAGATATCTCCCTGCATTTGCGTAAGGGTGAAATCCTTGGCATTGCGGGCCTGGCGGGGGCGGGGAAAACCGAACTCTGCAAAGCGCTGTTTGGGGCCAGCAAAAGCCGCGTGACGCGTGGTGAACTGAATCATCAGCCCTGGCAGCCGCGCAGCCCGGCGGATTCGGTGCAGCGTGGTCTGGCACTGGTGCCGGAAGAGCGACGTAAAGAGGGCATTTTTATTGATGAACCGGTAAGCATGAATCTGGCAGTGACGGCGGATAACTCGTTTTCACGCTGGAGCCTGTTTGGCCACCGTCAGGCGTGGCGCTGGGCGGAAGAGGTGATTGCCCGCGTGGGCGTTCGGGCGCGTGGTCCGGGCCAGGTGTTGCGTCGTCTTTCAGGTGGTAACCAGCAGAAAGTCGCCATCGGCAAATGGCTGCGCAACGATGCCAGCGTACTGATTTTTGATGAACCCACTAAAGGCGTGGACGTGAAAGCCAAAACCGATCTGTTCCAGCTCATTGATGGGCTGGCGCGTGAGGGCAAAGGGGTGATTTACGCCTCCGGCGAGTTTGCCGAACTGGTGGGATTATGCGATCGCATCTGCGTGTTGTGGGATGGTCGCGTTGTGGCGGAGATCGCCGGGGCCGAGGCCCGGGAAGAGACATTACTTTATTATTCAACCGGAGGAACGGCGTCGTGAGCAAGGCCCTTTCAGTGACTGCGGCGGCGTCTGGCCGTCAGCAAATTTTTGATTTTCTCTATAAGTGGGGCATGTTGCTGACCGTCGTCGCGCTGGTGGCCGTTTTTGGCCTGGCGTCGGACAACTTCCTCGATCCCAACAACATCATCAATATTCTGCGCTCCATCGCCATCGTGACGGTCATCGCCATCGGGGTGTCGATTTCGCTGACCATTGGCGGGTTTGACCTCTCGGTAGGCTCGACCGCATCGCTGGCTAACGCACTGGTCATTTCGCTGTTCGTCTGGCACGGCTTCGGCACCACCGAGTCGATTCTGATCACGCTTGCACTCTGTACCCTGGTCGGGCTGTTCAATGCCTTCCTGATTGTCATCCTGCGTATCCCGGACATGCTGGCAACGCTTGCCAGTTTGTTTGTGATCCAGGGGGTGGCGATGACCTACAGCTATGGCGGGTCGATCACTGAAAACATGGTGCTGCCAAGCGGCGACATGGCGGAAGGGACTATTCCGGCGGCGTTCAGCCTGCTGGGGCAAGTGCCGACTATTGTCATCATCATGCTGGTGGTCACCATTCTGGCTCAACTGGGGCTGTCGCTGACCACCCACGGACGCCGCATGTACGCCATTGGCGGCAACCCGGAAGCGGCACGCCTGTCGGGCATTCGCACCACGCGTTACAAGGTGGCGGCCTATGTGATTGCCTCTTTGCTGGCCGGACTCGGCGGTATTTTGCTGGCCTCGCGTATTGGCTCATCTCAGGTGAATGCAGGTGGGGGCTATCTGATGGATGCGGTGGCAGCCGCGTGGATCGGTTTCTCGCTGGCAGGCTCTGGTAAACCGAACGCACTCGGTACGCTGGTCGGGGCGGTGATCCTCGGCGTGCTGTCGAACGGCCTGGTGATGCTCTCGGTGCCGTACTACGCCATGGACATTATAAAAGGGCTGGTGCTCGCAGTGGCACTGGCGATTACTTACATACAAAAACGCTAAAGACTTATAACAACACAACGGGATAACAGAATGAAAAAAATCGCACTCTCTTTGGTGGCATTAGGGTTATTGACTGCATTGCCAGGCTATGCGGCCACGCCAGCGCCAGTTCCGGCAGCCATTGCAAGTCACGAAGGCCCAATCCGCATTGCCGTGATCCGTAACCTCGGCTCTGACGACAACACCACCCAGTTTGTCGCCGGTGCCATTCAGGAAGGGAAAAAGCTCGGCTTTAAGGTCAGCACCTTTTTAAGCAACGGTGATGACGCCAAATTCCAGGACTTCGTGAACCAGGCGATTAGCCAGAAGTATGACGGGATCATCCTCTCTCAGGGTCGCGATCCGTATTCGACCGCGCTGGTGAAGAAAGCAGTGGATGCCGGGATTAAAGTTTCGGTGTTTGATACCGCCGTGAACGGTGAGATCCCGGGCGTGACCGTCACCCAGCAGGATGACGCCTCTCTGACCAATCTCTCTTTCGGCCAACTGGCGAAAGATTTCAACGGCAAGGCGAACATTGTCAAGCTGTGGGTGGCAGGTTTCCCGCCGATGGAGCGTCGCCAGGCCGCGTATAAAGAGCTGCAAAAGCAGTATCCGGATATTAAAGAGCTGGAATCCATCGGGGCAGTGTCTTCTGACGTGCAGGGCGACACGGCCAACAAAGTGGGTGCGATCCTGGCGAAATACCCGAAAGGCAAAATCGACGCCATCTGGGGAACCTGGGACGCGTTCAGCCAGGGCGCGTATAAGGCTCTGAAAGAGAATGGCCGCACCGAAATCAAACTCTACAGCATCGACATTTCTAACCAGGATTTGCAGCTGATGCGTGAATCCGGTAGCCCGTGGAAAGTGAGCGTGGCCGTCGATCCGAAGCTGATTGGTGCGACCAACGTGCGTCTGATTGCCAACAAGATTGCCGGTGAAACCACGCCAGCGACGTACGATTTCAAAGCCGCAGCTATCCCGCAGGCGCTGCTGACCGCGCAGCCAGGTGCGGTGAATGTGGCGTCACTGGGCAAAATTATCCCGGGTTGGGGCCAGACCGAAGATTTTATCGCGCCGTGGTTTGCGACGCTGGAAGCGAAGGCAAAATAATGCCCGGTGGCGTCAGGTGCGCCTGATGCCCTCACCCCATCCCTCTCCCACAGGGAGAGGGAGAAAACCAAAAGGAGCTCATGGTGACCCAATTACCGCCTCCAGAGTACAGCCGCAATATGCGGCTGATTGGCCATAGCGACCAGGGTGGTCGCCCGGACGGCGTGCAGCTGATGGTGCATCGCGGTTTTGCGTATGTTGGCCATATGGTGTCGCAGGGGTTTTCGATTGTGGACGTACGCGACCCGAAAAACCCGAAAGCCGCAGGCTATGTGCCCGCACCACCAGGCACCTGGAATGTGCATTTGCAGGCGCATGACGATCTGTTGCTGGTGATCAACGCCCGGGATTTGTTTGCCGATGCCCGTTTCGCGGATGAAAAGGTCTACTACACCCGCCAGGTGGGGGAAACCGTCAGCGACGTGCAGGATAAAGGCTGGAGCGCCGGGTTGCGGGTGTTTGATATCTCCACCCCGGATAAACCCCGAGAAATCGGCTTTTTGTCGCTGAACGGCATCGGTATTCACCGTATCTGGTATGTGGGTGGGCGCTGGGCGTACGTGTCAGCGCTGATCGATGGTTTCACCGATTACATCTTCCTGACCATCGATCTTGCCGATCCACGTAAGCCCGAGGTGGCAGGGCGCTGGTGGCTGCCGGGGATGAACCAGGCCGAAGGCGAGCAACCCAACTGGCCAGAAGGCAAACGTTACGCGCTGCACCACGCGATTATCGCCGGAGACACTGCCTACGGCAGCTGGCGCGATGGCGGTCTGACGCTGTTGGATGTGAAAGACAGAACCCAGCCGAAGCTGATTAGCCATCGAAACTGGAGCCCACCATTTGGTGGCGGCACGCACACCGCGCTGCCGTTACCGGATCGCGACCTGCTGGTAGTGCTGGACGAAGCGGTGCTTGATAACCAGCAAGATGGCGAAAAGCTGATCTGGCTGTTTGATATTCGCGAGCCGTCGAACCCGGTGAGTATTTCGACTTTCCCGCAGCCGGATGAGATTGACTACGTGGCGAAAGGGGCGCACTTCGGCCCGCATAACCTGCATGAAAACCGGCCGGGCAGCTTTGTCAGTTCAACGCTGATTTTCGCCACCTATCAGAATGCGGGCGTGCGCGCGTATGACATTTCTAATCCGTATCGCCCGGTAGAAACGGGGGCGCTGGTTCCTGCGGCACCGGCGAAGATGATGGATACGCGGCCGAATCGCCCGCAGGTGATCCAGTCGTGCGATGTGTTTGTGGATGCGCAGGGGATTATCTACAGCACGGATTATAACGGCGGGTTGTCGGTGATTGAGTATTTGGGGTGAGTGCGGTTTGATGCCCTCACCCCGACCCTCTCCCACTGGGAGAGGGAGGAAACCTAAGGCGAAGCTGCCACCCGGCAAAAGCAATCAGCTGTACTGACGCACTCGTGCCACCAGCTCTTCCACGTTGTCGATGCGGTCAGCAATCACAATCAATGCTCTGCCAAGCGTAATGGCATGACGCAGACATTCGTGACGCATGGCCTCATCCTGAATGGTGTCGATATCGGCCACGTGTGAAAGCCCCACGCTGCGGCGAATCAGTTCGGTGCCGCAGAAGCCGATGGCATCTTTCCACACTTTTTTCAGGAACTCAGAAGCATAGCCTGGTGCGCTCAGCGCGGCATCGCGCGTTTTCTCATGTGCCAGCGCCTGGAAGCGTTCTGCGAACGTACTCCACAATTCCTGAATATCGGTCAGGCGCTGTTCACGGGCGGCGGCGGCATCACGAATGCCCAGATGGCCTGGCAAGCCGCAGAAGTTCAGCAGCAGATTACCGATGGCCGTACCCACGTCGAAACCGATCGGGCCGTAATAGCCAAATTCCGCATCGATAGCTTTCAGGCTACCCTCAGCCACGAAAATGGAGCCGCTATGGATATCACCGTGCAGCAAGGCTTCGGCCTGGGAGAAGAAACGGTGCTTGAGTGAGGCCACCGCGATTTTTAACGGGGCGTCGTCACGCAGGGCGGCCACGTCGTTTTCCAGCGCAGCAGGGTAGTTGTTGCGCTCGTGGATCTGGTACGGATCGTTGAAGAACAGATCTTCGGTGATCTCGCACATCTCCGGGTTAATGAACTTCGCTACCTGCGCTTTTTTATCGTGCGGGTGCAGATAAAAATCGCTGGTGTGGAACAGCGTATGGGCGAGATATTCCCCCAGCTGGCGTGCGGCCTGCGGGTAGAAGGTGTTTTTAATCAGCTCGCCGCGCCAGATGTTATGGCTGGAGAGATCTTCCATCACCATCACCGCCAGCTCCGGGTCGAAGTGGTGAATTTTAACGGTGTGCTGCGGGCTATGCTGGTAATGCTCAACCAGGGTTTGCGCCTCCAGACGGGCGCGGTCCAGCGTTAGCGGCCAGGACTCGCCAACACAGCGGACGTAAGGCAGGGCTTGTTTCACGATAATGCGGCTCACTCCCTGCGTATCGAAAATTTTGAAAACCAGATTGAGGTTGCCGTCGCCCACTTCCTGCGCCTCCACCAGTGATGATGGGTTATCAAGGCCGCCAAACTGCTTTGCATACTCCACGGCGTCCTGGGCGGTAAAGGTACGGTATTGCGACATTGCCTGTTCCTCACTGATTTTGGTAATAAAGACATTTAGACGTCTATACATCTGAATTTCATCCTGACACAATGTGATACATCAACGCAACAGAGAATTAACGACATGCAGACATTACAGACGACCAGCCTGCGGGTGGCGGAAAATCAGCTATTTATTCTCGATCAGCAGGCGCTTCCGCAGGAGAAACGCTGGCTGGATGCTTCCACTACCGAGGCGCTGGTGGGGCATATCCACGCCCTGCGCGTGCGTGGCGCACCGCTGATTGGGCTTTCTGCAAGCCTGTTGCTGGCCCTGCTGGCTGAAAACGGCAAAAGTCGTGACGAGCTGGCGCTGGCGCTGGAAACGTTGCGTGCCTCCCGCCCGACGGCGGTTAACCTGATGAATAACCTCGACCGCATGAAGCTGGCGCTGTGGCAGGAAGATTTCGTTCCGGCGCTGGTGGCGGAAGCGCTGCGCCTGATTGACGAAGATAAACAGCTTTGCGACGCCATTGCGAAAGCCGGTAGCGCGCTGGTGAAGCCCGGCAGCCGTCTGCTGACCCACTGCAACACCGGCGGGCTGGCAACGGCAGGGGTCGGTACGGCGCTTGGGGTGATTGCTCGTGCTCATCAGGAAGGCAATGTCAGCAACGTGTGGGTGGACGAAACGCGTCCTCTGTTGCAGGGCGGTAGACTGACCGCATGGGAGTTGGGGGAGCTGGGTGTGCCGTATCAGCTGATTACCGATTCAATGGCCGCCAGCCTGATGGCAAAAGGGCAGGTGGACGCCGTGTGGGTAGGTGCAGACCGCATTGCTGCTAACGGCGACGTGGCGAACAAAATTGGCACGTACTCGCTGGCAGTGCTGGCGAAATTCCACGGTATTCCGTTCTACGTGGCTGCCCCGCAAACCACGCTCGATCCGGATTGCCCGAACGGTGAAGCGATCCCAATTGAACTACGCGCTGCCAGCGAAGTGACGGGCGTGGCGGGCAGCTTCGGCGCAGTGCAGTGGGCACCGGAAAATGCGCAGGTTTACAACCCGGCGTTTGACGTCACACCTGCATCGCTTATCAGTGGGTGGGTGCTGGATACCGGCGTAGTGACACCAGAGGACGTGGCAAAGGGGAAATTTGCCTGAGCCGGACTATTCTTTAAGGGTTTACCTTAAAGAGGACCGTAACGTGACTCTTGATCCTGATACTGACCTAAAACTGGAACGCGTGGTGGATGCGCCACGCGATCTGCTGTGGCTCTGCTGGACCACACCGGAACATATCAAAAACTTCTTCATCCCCGTCCCTCATAAAGTGACCGAATGCGACCTCGACCTGCGCGTGGGTGGGCGGTTTAACACCGTCTTTGAGGTGGATGGACAACGGATGGACAACAAGGGCGTCTTTCTGGAGATTGACCCGGGCAGGAAACTGGTCTTTACCGATGGCTATACCGAAGACTGGAAACCGGCTGAAAAACCCTTTATGACAGCAATTCTGCTGCTGGAAGATGCAGGAGAAGGCAAAACCCGCTACACCGCGATTGCACGTCATCCAACGGCGGAAATCCGTGAACAGCATGAACAGATGGGCTTCCACGAAGGGTGGGGGATAGTGCTGGATCAGCTGGTGGCGTATGTGAAGTCTCTTAGACCCCCTCTCACACAGAGCTGAGGGATCCCCAGTAATGTTTGTCTTTATTCAGCGATGACATTACGCCATTGAAATAAAAGACTTACCGCGGCGCCATGGTTCGGCTGAAAATTGCCGAAGCGTTTCCTGTAGGCCGGGGCGAGGCG
>NZ_LXES01000035.1 GCF_001654845.1 Enterobacter soli ATCC BAA-2102
TGGGGAGCCCTCGAAGAGGGAGCTTAAGCATTACGCGAGTTTCGGATACCCATCCGCAATATCATCACCGGTAAACTGCGCCACCCAGCCTTCCGGGTTATCGAAAATACGGATCGCCGTAAAGTTCGGCTCTGAACCCATATCAAACCAGTGCGGCGTGCCGGCCGGCACAGAAATCAGATCGTTTTTCTCGCACAACACCTGATACACCTCGTTGCCAATGTGCAGGCAAAACAGCCCGGCACCTTCAACAAAGAATCGCACTTCGTCTTCACCGTGGGTGTGCTCGTTCAGGAACTTCGCGCGTAGCGCTTCTTTTTGCGGGTTATCGGCGCGCAGGCTTATCACATCCCAACTCTGATAACCTTTCTCGGCCACCAGTTTGTCGATCGCGTGCTGATAGGCGTTGATCACCGTTTCCGGCGCAGGATCGCGGCCTAAATCACGATCGGCGACCCAGCGTTCAAAGCGGACGCCTTTCGCGTTGAGCTGTTGAGCGATCTCGTCGGCATCGGTGCTGTGCCAAAGGTATTCGCTCGCGTCTTTATCAGAATAAATGGTTAATGCGCTCATGAAGGGATCTGCTCCGGGTTAATCTCATCAAACTGGTGAACCTGATGGTGGTGGCTTGCGCCATCATCATCGCCACGAATAAGTTGCAGGGTACGGAAACCTGCCTGTTCAGCGGCGTCCAGCTCCTGATGAATATCCGACAGGAACAGGATCTGCGACGGGGCAATGCCCGTTTGCGCCGCAATATTCTGATATGACTGCACTTCTCGCTTGGCGCCAATGTGGGTATCAAAATAGCCGCTGAACAGATGAGTAATATCACCTTCGTCGCTGTAGCCAAATAACAGTTTCTGCGCTGCTACTGAGCCTGAGGAATAAACATACAGATCAATGCCTTGCGCTTTCCATTTTTCCAGCGCAGGCAGCACATCCGGGTAGAGATGGCCGGTAAAGTCGCCATTCACGTAGCCGTCATGCCAGATGATGCCCTGAAGGGCTTTCAGCGCCGTCGATTTACGGTCTTCATCCATAAACGCAAACAATGCTTCGGTCAGTTCGCTGGCGCTGGCGTGCGGATTGCTGATTTCATCACGCAGGTTGTCCAGAATGGATTTGACCGGCTCGGCGTACTGCTGAGCGGTCACAAAGGCCGCCAGACGCTCACGCGCATAGGGGAACAAAACATTATGGACAAAACGGATATCGCTGGTCGTCCCTTCAATATCCGTCACAATCGCGCGAATCATACTCTCTCCAGTTGTCGTAAACGCATTTCGCATTCAAATAAGAATTCAAGGCCTTCCAGGTGACGGCGGGCTTCTGCCACGTCACGTCCCCAGCAGGTTAAGCCATGACCGCGAAGAAGAAAACCATAATTAAGAGTACGTTCTTGTGCGTAATGGGCGATTCGCGAGGCGAGGGCGTCAATATCCTGGTCATTATCGAATACCGGGATGACAACGGTATCCAGATGCGTGGTCTGGCCGCTGAGAGATTTTTGCATTTCAAAACCGCTGATGTGCAGCTCGGGCGCTTTCACCAGACGCGACAAGACTGTGGCGTTTACGGTATGGACATGCAGCACGGCGTTAGCTTGCGGGAACAGGCGATAGATTAATGTATGTAGCCCGGTTTCTGCCGAAGGTTTACGCCCCGATGGCGCACGGTTAGTGGCGATCTCCACTTGCAGGAAATCATCTGTGGTAAGACTGCCTTTGTCTTTGCCTGATTCACTCAGCCAGCAAAGTTCATGATCCTGGCGAACGGACATGTTGCCGCCGGTTGCCGGAGCCCAGCCTTTTGCGCCAATCCAGCGGCAGGCGTCAACAAGGTGTGTGAGTTGCAGGTTGTCTGTCATGTTCCTTTTACCCTCTGTCTGCCAGGAATAATTATATGATATAGACGTCTAAGCGTCTTGATTGCCAAAGACTAACATCGTGTTATAGTGGCAGCAACATAAGTATTACAAGCAGGCACGACACAATGAGCAATAACGTATTGATTCCGCAGAGTAAACTCCCCAACCTTGGCACGACAATCTTTACCCAGATGAGCGCACTGGCACAGCAGCACAATGCCATTAACCTGTCGCAGGGGTTCCCTGATTTTGATGGCCCGGCGTATTTACAGGAGCGCCTGGCGTATCACGTTGCACAGGGCGCGAACCAGTATGCCCCGATGACGGGCGCACCGGCATTACGCGAAGCCATTGCGGATAAGACTGCGGAGTTGTACGGCCACAAGCCTGACGCTGGCAGCGAAATCACGGTAACGGCGGGGGCGACAGAGGCGCTGTATGCCGCTATAACGGCACTGGTGCGTACGGGTGATGAGGTTATCTGTTTTGACCCAAGCTATGACAGCTACGCCCCGGCGGTTGAGCTGTCTGGCGGCGTGGTAAAACGTGTGGCGCTCCAGCCTCCGCATTTCCGCCCGGACTGGCAGGCTTTTGCCGGATTGCTGAGTGAGAAAACCCGTCTGGTGATCCTCAATACCCCGCACAACCCGTCAGCAACAGTCTGGCAAAAAGCCGACTTTGCGGCGCTGTGGCAGGCGATTGCTGAACGTGAAATCTACGTGCTGAGTGATGAAGTTTACGAACACATCTGTTTTGCCAAAGAAGGCCACGCCAGCGTCCTTGCGCATCCTGAGCTGCGCCAGCGCGCCATTGCGGTGTCCTCGTTTGGTAAAACTTACCACATGACCGGCTGGAAAGTGGGTTACTGCGTGGCCCCTGCGGTGATAAGCGCAGAGCTACGTAAGGTGCATCAGTATCTGACATTTGCCGTAAACACCCCGGCACAGCTGGCGCTGGCGGATATGTTAAGAGCGGAGCCAGAGCACTACCGTGAGCTGCCGGAATTCTACCGGGCGCGCCGAGACCTGTTTGTGGATGCCCTGAGTGCCAGCCGTCTGGAGATTTTACCGAGCGAAGGGACTTACTTCTTACTGGCAGATTACAGCGCAATATCTGACCTGGATGACGTGAGTTTTTGCCAGTGGCTGACTAAAGAAGCCGGCGTGGCGGCTATTCCGTTGTCGGTATTTTGCGCCGATCCCTTCCCGCATAAACTGATTCGTCTCTGTTTTGCGAAACAGGAATCGACGCTGCTGGCGGCGGCAGAGCGTCTGAATACGCTCTGATTATTTCACCGTCCACGCTTCTGAGTAGCGACGGTCTGCAAACAGTTCCAGCAGGCCGTTGATTTGTTTCAGACGTAACACCTCGTCGCTATCCATTCCCAGTTCCTTGCCAATTTTTGTATCGTTCCAGCCCAGCAACGCCAGTTCGCTTACCAGTTCCGACATTGCATTAATCTGATGGCGCCCACGCGCACGGTTATGGCGAATGGTGGCCGCCATCCGGTCAAATTTTTGCTGACGTGTTTTACGCAGGCAAGTGACGGGTAGATAGCCTTTTAACTGACGCTTCATGGCGGCCCTGTTTTTACCGATCTCATGTCGATGAAAACCGTCCACAATCTCGTAATCCTGCGGGGCATTTTCCGTCACCACGATAGGCTGAGTGAAACCGTCGAGCTCCAGCGACGTGCTGAGCAGGCGCATTTCCGGTGGTGCAACGTTGTTAGGGTTGTAATCATTCACGGTAATGTTTTCTTGCTTGACCCACAGCACGCAGTCGATGGGCTGCTCGCGAAAGGGGCTATTGTTGTGAATGGCCTGACGAAAGGCATTGATGGCATCGATACGCTCCTCTTCCGGGAGCGATTGCAGGTAGCTTTCCATTTCTTTGATCAATCGTTGTTGCATAAGATCCCCCATTTCTGGCGTTTCGATTTTATCCGTTCGCTATAGCGCTGATAATGCTTGGGTTTGTTCGGGCTGAACGATAGCGCCCGGCACCAGTAGTCGTTATTCAGAAGCACTTTGCAGACACGTCGCCAGGAGGGGATATCTTTTGCGCCGATGTCGCCTTCCTGGGTGTCGGGGATATCCTCCATCCCTCTCTTTTGATACCAGTGCAGATAAATAGCTATTTTGTTGCGGTAATGCTCAGCCGTTTTTTGCGGCATACTGTCGAGCAACAATATGGCGTACTCTCGCCAGCAGAGGTGGTCAGGCTTGAGGATTTTGCGGTGGCCATAAAAGTGGTTATCCTGTCCGGCGTAGATGCCACCGCTACGTACACCGCTGACCCGTTCGCACATGGCTGCCCAGCGTTCCGGCTCGACAACATGGTAGAGCCACAGTCCCTGTCGCTGTTCAGGACCAAAAGGTTCACAAATGCGCATATAACGTGGCGGGACACCCGCCTGAAACATCAGATTGTAGAGCGGGTTGTAACAGTTGCCTGTCTTTGCAAACCACGTCCAGATATCCGCCGTTTTCCAGTCATAGAGCGGGTAGATATACCAGGCATGTCCACCTGGCGCGGTCGTAGTCCAGGGTTTATCGTCGGCAAAACGCTTTTTGCGCGCGTTCGCGATAGTCAGAAAACGGTTGAAGGACTCATCGGCGCGAATGCCGACTAAAACCGCCGCGGGCCGATTCTGGGCAAACCAGTCGGAAAACGCACGAACAAAGGCTTCAAATGTCATCCCTGGCTGATAAAAGTCAAAGTAACTAGGGTCGGTAATGGCCTCTTCAGGTGGTTGGCGTACCCAGTTTATACCAGGCTCCCAGCACTGCCATTCAGGTTGAAACTGAGACAGGGCATTTTGCGTGGTAAGCGGTAGTGCAACCCACCAGCATTTCTCAATAACATCGGCGTATTGCTGTTTCATGTTATTCACATGCTGAATGGTGCATGTGAACTGTGCCTCCCAGTCAATAAATAACAGATGAATTTTCTTGCCCTTTTTTCGGGCCTGCTGGGCCGTTAAATGGAGCATGATGGTGGAGTCCTTCCCGCCGGAAAATGAAACGCAGACTCTGGGTAAATTATCAATAACCCAGTTAATACGGTCCAGAGCGGCTTCAAGGACGTTTTTATCAAGTGGATATTTATACATTGACATAAGCAAACTCCTCCTGGAAATAAAAACCGGATAGGGCGTGTCAATACAGGAAGAGAGTAATAGTAGTGAAAAATTAAGTCAGGTAAATGAAAAAAAGAATTGTTTTTATAATCTATAAATGGCGGTTATATTTTGCCGGAAATGTAATAGCTGTGACAATCACAGCTATTTGCAGTTATTTCTTAGTGATTTTCTCAATGAACGCGGAGAATACCGAGCTGTTTAGTGCTGAACGGTTATAAATCATGAACACTTCTGTGGTGGGAAGTGTGTAGGGCCCATCTATTTTTTTGATCATTAATACGTCTTTGTATTTTTCATACAGAGACTCAGGTACATATCCGATTAAATGTGAAGCGCTGATCATAGTGAGAATCGTTAAAAGGGAGTCACAGCGAAAGCCGATGGTTTTGTTAGCATGTAGTTGCTCCGCTTGGGACTGATACGTCTTGATACCAGGTTCGTTACTCAGGAAAAACGTGAATTTTTCATCCTGGAGCTCCTCCACCGTGGCGGTATCTTTGATGCGCGGATGATCCTGACTGCACACAAGAATGACTTTGTATTGTGCGTAGGGAACACAGACCATTGAGCGGTTGTTTACAGGTGCCATTGAGAAAATTAAGTCTGCTTTACGGTAAGCTAGCAGGTCTTCCGCTGAATCCGCTGAAAGCAGCATATCATGAAGCTCAACTTCATAATTATGCTCTCTCATCAATATTTTCATTGGATATAGAAAGTGATTTGAAGTCAGAACCTGTGGGCAATAGATGATAAAATTCTTTTTCAACTCTGAGCCGTGCATAATGTTAATGGTTTGCTCAAGCTGGTTGAGGTTTTGCTCAAGGTGATGATGCAGATTGGTTCCGACAGTGGTCGGTGTGATCCCTTTACCGGAACGAATAAACAGATGGTCGTTGAGCTGTGTGCGCAGTCGCTGGAGCGACTGGCTGACTGCCGAAGGTGTGATAAAGAGTGTTTCAGCCGCCTTGCTGATACTCAGGTGCTGGTAGATACACTCAAAAATCACCAACAGGTTAAGGTCGAATTTTTTAAGGTCATAAAGATTTGCCATGTTTCATCCTGAGTGAGTTGTATTGCGTTATCACATCACTGATAACTATAGAACGAAGTTAACCATTTATCATCCGTGTGGTTAATTCGCTTAATCCAAATTGAACTAAGACTAAATATATCACGAAGACAGATTAATGAAATAGAACTTCAATCTTGATTAAGATGTTTTTATCTTTAAAAGTAAAAAATAAAATGAATAAAAATGGTTTCATTTATATGTTGATACTTAAATATCACTCGTTTTTATTTTTCCAGATCATAAGTTTCACCCTTTAAGAGACGAACTGTTCGATAAAACCTATCACAGCCATAGACCAGAATGCCTCTGCGATGCATTGCCCAAAGCGTGAACGGGTGTTGTAATCAGGACGCTGTTACGACCTTGATGTAAAGGTATGTAGAGCGCAACGCAACGCCAGTGTTTCTGGCACTGAAAGTTCCTGTGGGAAGTTCAGGTATCAGGGCCGCCCACCAGGGCGGCCTTTTTACTTTGGGGCTTTTAATCATTCAGTTCACAAGGTTGGTTCGTTCGGGTTGTTAGGTATGGCTGATTGATTTGATAAAGCAAACGCATTAGCCCACTTAACGAAAGTTGGTTACCTTACATCTCAACGAAAACACGGAGGAAATACAGATGTCCTTAATTAACACCAAGATTAAACCTTTTAAAAACCAGGCGTTCAAAAACGGTGAGTTCGTAGAAGTCACCGAGAAAGATACCGAAGGCCGCTGGAGCGTCTTCTTCTTCTATCCGGCTGACTTCACCTTCGTATGCCCGACTGAACTGGGTGACGTTGCAGATCACTACGACGAATTGCAGAAACTGGGCGTGGACGTTTACTCCGTATCAACTGATACCCATTTCACCCACAAAGCATGGCACGGCAGCTCTGAAACCATCGCGAAAATCAAATACGCGATGATCGGCGACCCGACTGGCGCCCTGACCCGTAACTTCGACAACATGCGTGAAGATGAAGGTCTGGCAGATCGTGCCACCTTCGTTGTTGACCCGCAGGGTATTATCCAGGCAATCGAAGTTACCGCTGAAGGTATCGGCCGTGATGCATCTGACCTGCTGCGTAAAGTGAAAGCGGCTCAGTACGTTGCTTCTCACCCAGGCGAAGTTTGCCCGGCAAAATGGAAAGAAGGCGAAGCAACGCTGGCTCCATCTTTAGATCTGGTTGGTAAGATTTAAGCCGCATAATTTGTAGGCCGGGTAAACGAAGTGCCACCCGGCAATCCATGGGCGCAACCTGCGCCCATTTCATTCCAGCACCATGATGCAAGTTGCATTCAGGCCGCCTGTATAAGGCAGCTTGCATGATGACGTTTTAAGAGAGGGAAGAACAATGCTCGACACTAATATGAAAACCCAGCTCAAGGCCTACCTTGAGAAACTGACTAAACCTGTTGAGCTGATTGCCACGCTGGATGACAGCGCTAAATCGGCGGAGATCAAGGAACTGCTGGCAGAGATCGCCGAACTGTCAGCAAAAGTGACCTTCAAAGAAGATAACAGCCTGGCAGTACGTAAACCGTCTTTCCTGATAACTAACCCAGGTTCAGACCAGGGGCTGCGCTTTGCCGGTTCCCCACTGGGTCACGAATTTACCTCACTGGTGCTGGCACTGCTGTGGACCGGTGGTCATCCGTCGAAAGAAGCGCAGGCGCTGCTGGAGCAGATCCGCGATATCGATGGTGATTTCGAATTTGAAACCTATTACTCGCTCTCTTGCCACAACTGCCCGGACGTAGTGCAGGCGTTGAACCTGATGTCGGTACTGAACCCGCGTATTAAGCACACGGCGATTGACGGCGGTACCTTCCAGAATGAAATCACCGATCGCAACGTGATGGGTGTTCCGGCGGTATATATGAATGGTCAGGAATTCGGCCAGGGCCGTATGACACTGACGGAAATCGTTGCCAAAGTGGATACCGGCGCAGAAAAACGTGCGGCAGACGAGCTGAACAAACGCGATGCTTACGATGTGCTGATTGTAGGTTCCGGCCCGGCGGGTGCAGCGGCGGCGGTTTACTCCGCACGTAAAGGTATTCGCACTGGTCTGATGGGCGAACGCTTTGGCGGCCAGGTGCTGGATACCGTGGATATCGAAAACTACATCTCCGTACCGAAAACCGAAGGCCAGAAACTGGCGGGCGCCCTGAAGGCACACGTCAGCGATTACGAAGTGGATGTGATCGATAGCCAGAGCGCTAGCAAGCTGGTTCCCGCGGCGGTTGAAGGCGGCTTACACCAGATTGAAACCGCCTCCGGCGCGGTGCTGAAAGCACGCAGTATTATCATTGCCACCGGCGCAAAATGGCGCAACATGAATGTGCCTGGCGAAGATCAGTATCGCACCAAAGGGGTGACCTACTGCCCGCACTGCGATGGCCCACTGTTTAAGGGGAAACGTGTTGCGGTCATTGGCGGCGGTAACTCCGGCGTGGAAGCGGCAATCGACCTGGCGGGCATTGTTGAGCATGTAACGCTGCTGGAGTTTGCGCCAGAGATGAAAGCGGACCAGGTGCTTCAGGATAAAGTGCGCAGCCTGAAAAACGTCGACATCGTGCTGAATGCGCAGACCACAGAAGTGAAGGGCGATGGCAGCAAAGTGACGGGGCTGGAATACCGCGACCGCGTAAGTGGCGATGTGCATAACGTGGCGCTTTCGGGCATTTTTGTACAGATTGGCCTGCTGCCGAACACCACCTGGCTGGAAGGGGCAATTGAGCGTAACCGCATGGGTGAAATCATCATCGACGCAAAATGCGAAACCAGCGTGAAGGGCGTATTTGCGGCGGGCGACTGCACCACCGTACCGTACAAACAGATTATCATCGCCACCGGTGAAGGCGCGAAAGCCTCTCTGAGCTCGTTTGATTATCTGATCCGTACGAAGACAGCATAATAAAAGAAAGTAAGACGACACCTGCAATACTAAAAGGCCACCGAAAGGTGGCCTTTTTTTATCTGACGACCAGCACCGGGATGTGGGTATGACGGATCACGCTGGAGGCATTCGAGCCCAGCAGGTGAGTGGTAATCGATGGATTTCGTGAGCCGATGACGACCATATCCGCTTTCAGTTCGTTCGCCAGCTCATTCACGGCATCACGCACGCTGCCAAATCTGACATGCGTTTTGATGCGGGCCGGATCGATGCTGAAATGCCCCACCATGGTTTGTAAACGCGTTTCGGCTTCATGTTGCAAATGCTCTTCGAAACGCCGCACATCGGCAGCAAAGCGATGCAGACTCAGGCTGGCGGACCCCGGTAAAACATGTAAAAGATGAATAACTCCGTTCTGCTGCGCAAGGAACTCGGCGTGGCGTACGGCCTTATCGCTTAGCTCCATCTCAAAAACATCAACTGGCATTATGATTCTCTGATACATACCCGTTTCTCCTTGTTTATAAACGCTAAAACCATTCAAGCACAAAATAATAGTGGTTTCTGATAGCTGTCTGGCACTTTTTCATGCCATATATTTATTTACTGTTTGAGAGGTTAAGCAGAAAGAGGGGTTACCAGTGACGTTCAAGATAAAGCACGGCCATGACGATAATCGCCAATAAAAACAGGAAAAACAGTACGATAGCCAGTTCTTCGAGCATGACCGTCCCCGCGGCACCAAAACAGATTAAGCGTGGATTAAGGGGGTTTTGCACGATATAAGACAAATGGGTGAATTTCGGAAAGAGGATGCGCGGGCATCCTCCGGGCAAAGCGGTGAGTCGCTTGTTCAGAAGGGATTAACGAAGGTAATCGCCGGCCGCTTCTGGCTGGTAAAGCAGTTCGAGCACTTCAAGATGCGCAGAAGTACCGCCAGGTAACTCCCAGTGGATGGTGTCGCCGGTACGCAAACCAATTAACGCGGCACCCACAGGAGCCAGAACAGAAAGCTGTGTGCTGCTGTCGGTCATTTGCGCCGGGTAAACCAGGGTGCGGGTGCGCTCTTCACCGGTGGTCAGGTCGCGGAATTTCACCTGGCTGTTCATCGTCACCACGTTATGTGGCATCGACTCAGGCGTACACATTTGCGCCCGATCCAGCTCCGCATTGAGCGCATCGGCAATCGGCAATGCTGCAAATTCTGGCTTCTCAAGAAGCCTGTCGATACGTTCTGCGTCGAGTTCATTAATGATAATAGTGGGTCTGGACATTTATTACTCCATGTCGTTAATGCTGCGCGTAACGCAGAAACCAATCCAAAAGAAAACCCTCGCCGTCTGGCAGCGAGGGTTTAACTCTCCCGATGATACTCACTGAGCACGCAAGTTTGAAGTGATGAAGGTCACATTCATCGGTCATATGAATTTTTGGCGAAAAACGTGATCACTCGCAAATTTGCATTATCCTTTTTAAGCGCCCTTATCAGGCGACTATCCGTATTCAGTGTTCCGTTGAGGAGATCTCATGAGCGATTACGACAAACTTACCTTGAAAGACGGCAGTTATTTGCATTTTAAAGACTGGGGCAGTGGGCAACCCATTGTGTTCAGTCACGGCTGGCCGCTGACGGCT
The DNA here is from genome assembly GCF_001654845.1 of Enterobacter soli ATCC BAA-2102. Classification (GTDB taxonomy): domain Bacteria; phylum Pseudomonadota; class Gammaproteobacteria; order Enterobacterales; family Enterobacteriaceae; genus Enterobacter; species Enterobacter soli. Next base: position 10,604 of record NZ_LXES01000035.1, read on the forward strand.
GATGCCTTTGAAGATCAAATGTTGTTTCTGGGGTCAAAAGGATTTCGTGTGATTGCGCATGACCGGCGTGGGCATGGCCGTTCGGCACAGCCCTGGGACGGGCATAATATGGATCAATACGCTGACGACCTGGCTGAACTGACGGCGCATCTTAATCTTAAAGATGCGGTGCATGTGGGTCATTCAACAGGCGGTGGGGAAGTGGCGCGTTATATTGGCCGCCATGGTACGCAGCGTGTCGCGAAAGCCGTGCTGATAGGCGCGGTTACGCCGATTATGATCAAAACCGATTTCAACCCAAATGGGGTGCCGAAAGAGGTGTTTGATGGTATTCGGGAAGGCGTGGTTAACGATCGTGCGGCATTCTTCTACGAGCTAACCGCTGCCTTTTACGGTTATAACCGCCCGGGCGCGAAAGAGTCAAAAGCGGTACGTGAAAGCTTTGTGGAGCAGGGACTTCAGGGCTCAATTAAAGCACTGTATGACTGTATCAAAGCTTTCTCGGAAACCGACCTGCGCGGCGATCTGAAAAAGATGACCATCCCGACGCTTGTGATCCACGGTGATGACGATCAAATCGTACCGATCGATACCTGTGGCCGCGTGGCGGCGGAGATCCTGCCAGACGCGCAGCTTAAGGTTTATGCGGGCGGCTCGCACGGCATCTGCACCACGCATAAGCACCAGATTAACGACGATTTGCTGAAATTTATTCAGTCTTAATTTCTGGCGGATTGCGTTACGCTGAGTGTCCTGAAACAGGGCAATGAGCGAAGCGTAATTCGTGTCTGCCCCACCAATGAGAGAGCAACATGTATTTCTACCAACCTTCTCAGGGGCACGGCCTGCCGCATGACCCGTTGAACGCCATTATCGGCCCACGCCCGATTGGCTGGATCTCCTCTTGCAGTAAAGAGGGGCAACTGAATCTCGCGCCTTATAGCTTCTTTAACTGCTTTAACTATCGTCCGCCGATTATTGGATTTTCCAGCAATGGCTGGAAAGACAGCGTTCGAAATATTACTGAAACCGGCGAGTTTGTCTGGAACCTGGCAACGCGTGACCTGGCCGAGGCGATGAATGAAACGTCTGCCACGCTTCCCCACGGCGAAGATGAATTTACCTTTGCAGGATTAACCCCCGTTGCCAGCCAGCTGGTGAATGCGCCACGTGTGGCGGAAAGCCCGGTGAATTTTGAGTGTCGCCTGTCGCAGTGCATTCAGCTGACGGGAGCCGATGGCACGCCGGTGGACACCTGGCTGGTGTTGGGAGAGGTAGTCGGTATTCATATTGCCGAAACGCTGCTGGAAGAGGGCATTTACCAGACTGCGAAGGCGCAACCGATTCTGCGTGCGGGCGGACCGACGGCTTACTATTCCATAAGTGACAGCCACCGCTTTGACCTGGTGCGCCCTGATGCACGCAGGGGATAAGATGCCTGATAGCCGGCTTCCCGCCGATCAGCAGTTTTTTGCCGACCTGCTTAGCGGGCTGGTGCTGAACCCGCAGCAACTGGGACGTGTCTGGTTTGCGCACTCACCCGCTTCAGCCCCGGCCGGGAGTTTCCGTCTCGAATGGCCGCGGCTCGACGTGGTGCTGCGTGGTGTTTATGGCAATCCTCTGATCCCTGAGCAAAAAGCGATTCGTCAGGGAGAGATGCTGTTTATTCCTTCTCAGGCGGTAAACATGCCGCTGTTTGAAAAGCCGGTTATGCTGTTGAGCATTGTTTTTGCACCTTCCTGGCTGGGGCTGGCGTTTCAGGCTCCCCACAATGAACAGCCGCAGCGGAAAGTTGAGCTCCCTTATCCTGAAAAAGGCGAGTGTGCGGCTATGCTGATGGCGCTCACGTATCTGAGCGCGTCACCACAGGATCAGGACATTATTCAGCCTCTGGTGCTCAGCCTGCTTCACTGGTGTCGTAAAGCCGTCTCTTCACGTTCTGAGTCTGGGCTCTCGCGGGGCGATTTTCTTTATCAGAGTATTTGTAACTGGCTGCAAGATAACTATGCAGAAGTGGTTTCGCGCGAAAGCGTTGCGGCGTTGTTTAACATTTCCCCTAACCATTTGTCGCGCTTGTTTTCACAGCAGGGGACGATGAGTTTTGTCGATTACGTTCGCTGGGTACGAATGGGGAAAGCGCGCACCATCCTGCAAAAATACCATCTGCCGGTAAGCGAGGTGGCGAAGCGCTGCGGTTATCCTGACAGCGACTATTTTTCCCGGCTGTTCCGACGTCAGTTTGGACTGACGCCGGGGGAGTATCGCGCGCGTTTTCAGTAGCGGTCAGAAGCTGATTTCGGCGTTCAGCAATTCCAGGAGGCTATGCGGTGAATCCGCTGCGAACAGCGCCTCACGAAATGCTTTATTGACCAGCTTACGTGCCAGTTGGGAGAAGACTTTGACGTGGTTAATCCCTTCCTGGGTACCGAGCGTCAGCATGATAACCAGCCCGACGTCACCCATATCTGACTCCCAGTCAATCGGCTTTTCCAGACGAGCGATGCTAATGCTGGAGTGGCGGATCCACTGAGACTTGGTGTGCGGAATGGCTACCCCAAACCCGACGGCCGTCGTAACAATCTCTTCGCGCTGCCAGAGATCTTCCTCCAGCTCCAGCGGGTTTTCGGTGCGTCCCTGAATAGCCAGATTGCCGCACAGGAACTGGAGCACCTGCTCTTTTGAGGTGAGCGGCTCGTTGAATACGATAGTCTCCAGCGCCAGTAACGGGCGCGAGGGTTCTTCCGGGGTAAAATCACCCAATAACGTTTCGATTTCCTCTGCACTGCGACATTCACAGGCTTTCTCTGCGAGCTCCCGGCAGGCATTGTTCTCAAGCACGCGAAGCTGTGCTTTTACCGCCGGAATACGGGGCCCGCTCATACTGAACTCATCAATGCCCAGCCCCAGAAGAAGAGGAAGATAACGGCGTTCGCCGCCAAGCTCGCCGCATATCCCGACCCATTTTCCATGGCGATGTGCTGCGGTGACAATCTGGCGCACCATGCGTAAAAACGATGGGGTAATCGGATTATAGAGCGGGGAAACCCGCGGGTTGTTGCGATCGACCGCGTAAAGATACTGGGTCATATCGTTTGAACCAATGCTGAAAAAATCGACCTCCTCGCAGAAGTGGTCGATGATAAAACAGACGGACGGCACTTCGACCATAATCCCCAACGGCAGGTGTGAGGTATGCCGTAGCCCTTGCGATACAAGCTCCTCACGGACTTTTTGCAACTCTTGTTTAACCCACAAAATTTGATCAAGGCTGTGCACCATTGGGATCATTAACAATGCATTGCCGCTGGCACCTGCGCGTAAAATAGCGCGAAGCTGAGTGCGAAACAGATGAGCAAACTCCGGATAAATGCGTACCGCGCGATAGCCGAGGAATGGATTCTCTTCCTGCGGAATATTGAGATACGGGATCTGCTTATCGCCGCCAATATCCATGGTGCGGAAGATGACCGGGTTACCCACCGCCGAGAGCAACACCTGCTGGTAGGCTTCAAATTGTTCCTGCTCGTCCGGAGCTTTATCGCGATCCATATAGAGCATTTCAGTACGAAACAGGCCAACACCCTGCGCACCGCAGGCAAATGCGCCGGGTGCTTCCAGGGCACTGCCGATATTCGCCGCGATATCTACCGGAACGTTATCCCGGGTAAGGGCTGGCAGCCCGGCATCTTTGATTTGCTGCTGGTGGCGAATGTCGGCAAGGCGTTGCGCTACGCTGTAGTAGTGATGAACGGCCTCGTTGGGCTCCATTATCAGTACGCTACAGATCCCGTCCAGAATCACCGGTTTTCCTGTAAAGGGTTCCAGCGAGGCCACCGTCATGCCGCTCAGCACTGGAATCGAGGCGGCGCGGGCGAGAATTAAGGTGTGCGAGGTACGGCCCGTTTTTTCCAGTACCATCCCTTTCAGGTATCGGGTATCGAGGCTTAAAAACTGGCTGGGAGTTAAATCTTCTGCCACCAGAATGGTGGGCTCGTTCATGATAAAGGCAGATGCAGACTGAAGTTCAGGCCAGGTGATGCTCAGCAGTTGTTCAGTAATGTCGCGGATATCACTGACGCGCTCGCGAAGATAGTCGCTTGCCGAGAGCGAAAGCTTATTGCAGATCTGCTCCATGTTACGAATGATCGCCTCTGCAAGGCTCAGGCGTTCTTCATTCATCAGACGGCGGATGTTGCCACCGAACTCGTCATCCTGAATCAGCGACAGATGGGCGCTGATTATTGTTTTACTTTCGCCGCCCAGCTCGCGCAGGCGCAGGTTGAGCTGTTCTGCAAGCGTGGCCAGGCTGTGTTCCAGGCGCGTAATATCTTCCGGGGATGCCGGGTTCTGGCGATAACGTTGCAGGTTATCGCTCTGCCAGCCCCGCAATGTACCGGTGCCAATACCGCTGGCCAGCGTGATGGCGTGCTGAAGCTGCGGGTTAAGTCGCACGAGTGAGCGGGGAAGGGGATGCGCAACGTGCGGCGCATCGCCAGATGGGATACTGTCGCTGTCGATAAATGCCGAATTGACGTACAGCTCAAGCGCGCGTCTTGCCTGCTCTTCGTCGCTACCGCTGATTTCCAGCACGCAGCTGTCGTTAAACAAGGTACCTGTACTGATCAACGCCAGCGAACTTTTGCCATCGGCGTGGGTGTTGAGTCGTTTATTGATAAACCGTATATCGCTGCGCCACGCGCTGCACTGCTCTTTTAACGCCCAGGCCGGACGGGCGTGCAGGCCGTTAGGGAGTGGGCAGAAAAACTCAATCGAAAGCATACTTCCTCCTGACTGCGTGAGATCAGCATCTGAAATCCGTCAGATGAGCCACGGTCTCACGGTTCATACATGCCGCCAGCGCGACAAGCAATTGATGGGTACGGTCAATGTCTGTTTCATCGGCAATGGATGCCGCGCAATGTCCATGTCGGGTCGGGGGGCCCAGCACCACGGTTGGCACGCCTGTGCCGGACAGGTGTACCGCACCGCCGTCGGTTCCGCCGTTGCTGAACATATCTTTTTGCAACGGGATCCCTAAGGGACGCGCCACCTTTTCAATGAACGCCGTCAGTTTTGGCGGCGCAATAAGCGTCTTGTCATACAGCACCAGCATCGGCCCTGCGCCAATCTGGCGGTGATTTGCGTTGCCATAATCGAAGTTTTTTGACCAGCAGGCGGTATCGAGCACCAGCGCGATATCGGGATGAACGGCCCGGGTAGCAGTCTGCCCGCCGCGCAAGCCCACCTCCTCACTGGAACTTGCTACCAGCCAGAGCTCACAGTCGAGCGGGGCCCGGTGCAGTTCGCGCAGAAGAGTCATTAACAAGTAACAGCCCAGACGGTCATCGAAGGCTTTGCCCATCACCCGGTTGTGGGGGAGGAGGTGAAAAGGCGTATCAAAGGTGACTGAGTCGCCGGCATCAATACCACAGGCAAATACCTCTTCCGCGGAGGTTGCGCCAATATCGACGCGCAGGTTTTCGACCGAACTGCCTTTCACATCCCCATCCAGCAGTCCGGGGATTTTGACGCCAGCGCGCGTGGTGATCCGTACCGGCTGAAGTGTGCGCGCCATCATGCGCACATTGCCAATGGGCAGGACATCGATAGCCCCTTCCCGGGATATACTGCGCACCATAAAACCGACTTCATCCATATGGGCGCAAATCATCACCTTCGGTCCGTTGCTCTGGTTAACGCGAATCAGGACAGAACCCAGGCCGTCAAACTGCACCTCTTTGTGGTACTTATGCGCTTGTGCGATCAGGATGTTGCGCACCTCCTGCTCTGAGGCGGCAATGGCATCGGCTTCGCTCAATGCGCGTAGCAATTCTCTGTCCATCAGTGTTCCCCCGTCAGCATCAGTGTTTTGTCCATGGTGTAGAGCACCTCTGCGCCCGTTTCGGTCACCAGTACTACATCCTCAATGCGTACACCGCCAAGCCCTTCAAGATAGATGCCGGGTTCGACGGTCAGCAACATGCCGGGCCGCAGGAGTGTGATATCGGTTGGGGAGAAGCGCGGGTTTTCATGGACATCTATGCCGATGGCGTGCCCGGTATTGTGACCAAACTGCGGGCCATAACCGGCGCGCTCGATGACCGAGCGTGCCGCGCTATCAATCTGATAGCAGGGAACTCCCGGGCGAATCGCATGAATGGCGGCGAGTTGCGCCTCCAGCACGGTCTGGTAGAGGGCATACAGCGGATGATCCTCTGGACTCTGGTTTAGACCGGCGACAAGGAACGTCCTCGTCATATCCGAGCAATATCCCTGGTGTTGGGCGCCAAAATCGAGGGTGACAAACTCTCCGGCCATCAGTACTTTGTCCGACGCTTTCCCGTGCGGTAACGCGCTGCGTGCCCCGCTGGCAACGATGGTGTCGAAAGAGGGTTTATCCGCCCCCTGTTGTTTCATAAACCACTCCAGCTCGGCGGCAACGTCGCGCTCGCGCATTCCCGGCTGGATAAAGCGCCGGATATGTTGCGCGGCGCTGTCGGCAATCCGGCACGCCGCACGGATATGCGTGATTTCTTCCGCGCTTTTTATTTGCCGCAGATCGTCGAGGGAGATACTGCAAAGCGTCGCATTAAGCGCATCTCGCCACTGGCAGCCCGTGTGCCAGCTGACGTGATCGCCTTCGAAGCCGATTCTGGCGAGGTGTTCATCAGCAATAAGACGATTTATCGTGATGCTAAACGGGTTAGCGGCATCGATCAGATGCATCTGGTAGCCCGCCGTACGCGATGCGATATCGTTGTAGTAGCGAAAATCCGTAAGGATATGCGCACTCGTTCGCGTTACCAGCACGTAACCTGACCCGGTTGAAATGCCCAGATGAGGCTGTTTGTTCTGACGCGAGGAGATCAGCACGCCATCCAGTTTTTCTGCTGCCAGCCAGTCGCGAAGCCTTGTCAGTAAATCCATCTCGTTAACTCCGTTACAGCGTATCGATGGCGAGTTTTCCGCGCTTATGCATGTTATTGCGGATAGCCACTACCAGCAGGGCAGTAATAACGGCCCCCACCAGGATGCTGAGCATGTAGGCGCCCAGATTCGTGACCAGCGGCCACGCCCAGATGGCGGATTCCGGGAACCACTGAACGGCACCGAGTGCAGTCGCAGTCATTGCCCCGGCGATAGCACCCGTCATGTAAGCAGGAAGCGTAGCGAGCGGGTTTTCCAGCAGGAACGGAATTGCCCCTTCGCTGATCCCCATAAATGCGAGGAACATGGCGGTTTTCCCTTGCGGATAGAGCTGCGGGCTGAACAGACGTTTGCCGGTCAGTCGGTGGTCGATAAGCGTTGCCAGACCCAGGCCAATCGGTGGGATGACGATGGCCACGGCGCGTGAGGTAATCGGCAGCACGTGATCGGTAGTTAACCCCAGGCCGACAAAACCGGCCGCCTTGTTGATTGGCCCGCCGAGGTCAATGGCGGTTGCGGCGGCCATGCCGATGGCATACATCATCGAACCTGCCTGGCCTGCGGCGAGCAGCAGAGCGCGCATTCCGGCGTTTAACCAGCCACCAATTGGGGTAATGACGTAGTACATCGCCAGCATCACGAACAGCGCGGACAGAATGGGGATCAGGAAGGTACTTTTGAATGCCAGCAGATACTGCGGCACATTAATACGGGTGTTCAGCCATTTCACCAGATAGCCTGCCGCAATCGCAATAATCAGCGCACCAATAAAGGTGGACGGCACGGGTTTGGTGGCAAGCCAGGTGAGTTTTTCAGGATCAAAGTTCAATACCAGCGTTGGCTGAGTGGCGACCAGACCACCAATAAACCCGGCCGGGAAGGCCAGCTTACCGCCGATAGAGTTAGCGACAAACGCCGAGAACATCGGGATCGCAAAGCTAAACAGCAGCCCGCCGAACGATTCTGTCAGATACCCGAATTTTAATACGGAGAGGTTAAAACCGGTGAATTTGCCTGAGTTCAGCGCATCCATAATGCCGGTATCCGGCGGGATTTCCAGCCAGACATAGGCGATAAGTTGTGAAATGGCGAGGATCACCCCGCCCATAATCAGCGTTGGCACCATGCGGGAAATTCCCGACATAATGTGCTGTGGAAGTTCTTTCCAGAAGGTATTGCCTGTTACCGTGGGCGTTGATTTGATGGCGAGTGTACCGCCTTCATGATTTTCCGGGCGAACCGCACTGCGTTTTTTAATTGCCATGACGAAAACCCCTGAGTGTGAAGATTATTATTGTTCTGCGGCAATCAGCTCTTCGATCTCTTTCAGGGTGCCTGGCGCATTTTTGATGGCATCCTGAAGCGTGATTTCGTAAACATCGCGCGTTTCAAAACGTTCGTTATCTTCCGGGGTGATAGCGATGGCATGGATGATGATGTCGGCTTCGGCAATATCTTGCGCCGTTAAGCGATTCTGAATACCGTCCGCGCCCTGGGTTTCAATTTTGACTTCATAACCCGCTTCTACCGCGGCTTCTTCCAGTGCCTGAGCGGCCATAAAGGTATGTGCCAGTCCCATTGGGCACGCGCACAATGCAATCAGTTTTTTAGCCATGTGAAATTCCTCCAGTTGATGTCGATCCGATTATGGCGGTGAGGTTTGACCGGTGTTTATCGGATAAATGATGCAATAGCTGGAGAAATGAAGCAGGTGCGCGGAAGTGTGACGTTTATCGCCATATAACGGAAATCAATGAAATACCGGGCGAATGTCCGCCCGCTAGAAGATCAGTAGCCGACTTTATCGATAACGAACTGTTTGCCACAGTTGCCCGGGTGAGGCTGCGGCGCAAAGGATGATGCAGAGAGAGGCGCATTGATGGTGCCGGCGTTCAGCGAGAGCTGTATTTCGGTGAGATAGGCCGGATTACCGTTGCAGGTCAGTTTGACGGCTTTGATACTCTCTTTCCCCCAGGCCTTGCCGACGGCATCATCAAAATTGCTACGGTTAACGGTCTTACCGTAGTTATCCGACAGAAATTGCCCCAGCGGGCTGCTTTTCACTTCCTGGTTCATCCGCACCATGGTGCCGAAATAGGCGTCGGGGTCGAAGCCAAAGCAGACGCCGTGTTTGGCATATTCGTAGCGCTCAAGACAAGAGTTACCGCCGGCTCCCGGCATCACGCTATTGAGCTTAGCTGCCCCCGACAGGGATAACCCGGTTTCGGCGGCGGAACATTTACGGCTGGCTTTTACTTCCGGCATGTTGGGTATTGGGCGAGTGGCGCAGCCATAACGCATCCAGCGGCGTTCATCCACTCCGCGCGAGGCAATGGATTTTGGCAGGCCCGGCCACAGACCGTGCACGGTCAGGAAATCGGTTTTGGTCTTGCTCTCTTTTTGCAGGCGACACTCGTCCGGTTCGTTACGGTTGCGCTCAACCATGCTCTGACAAAACCCGGTTTGCCAGGAGAGCGCCAGAACGTAGCGATCGAAATCCCCATACTGTGTAGCCTTAAGAGGCTCAGCCTGGGTGGAGAAAACGCAGAGTGCAAGCGCCAGAGCGCCAGACGGAAAAACAATATCCTTCCTGAACATTTGAATTCCTGAATGATTGAAAACGGATTATTTCTGGAAGTTATTAAAGCACAAAAAGCGCCCGCAGGCGCTTTTTTGCGGGGGAAGAACTTATCCCACCGCCGTGCCTGGTACCAGCACTTCGGTGGCAATGATGACCACGATCAGGCCAACAAGGACGGGAACAGAGGTCCGTTTCACCACTTCAAACGGCGATATTTTTGCCATCCCGGCAACCGCAACCACCACACCGGAAACCGGGGAAATGGTGCGGCCCAGGTTGGACGCCTGCAACATCGGAATGGACAGATACGCCGGGTTGATGCCGGAGGAGTGCGCCAGTTTAGGGATCATCTCAACAAAGGCGTAGAACGGCGCATTACCGGAACCGGTGGTCATCGCGGCCAGCATGGTCAGGACCACCAACACCAGCATCAGGATAATGCTTGCTGAGCCGAAGGAGGTAGCAATGGAGATCAGGCTCTGGATAAAGCCGATGGTGCTCAGCCCCTGGGCAAATACGCCGGCGGCAACCAGCAGCATTACTACGCCTGCAAAGGCATCCGCCATACCGCGGTAGGCCACTTCCAGGCCGGAAAACACTTTCTGTGTATTGAAGCCACGTACAAATTCCAGCACCGCCGCCAGCAGAATACAGATCACCAGGATCGTAATGATATGCAACTGAGGGCCCCATTTGCCGTCAAAAATCAGCACGCCAATAATCGGTGTAAAAGGCAGGATGGCGTAGAAGGTTGGTGCGGTCGTGGTGATTTCAGCCACATCCAGCATTTCGTGGCTGATGTTCTCTTTTTTGTCGAGATAGCGCTGCCAGAAAAAGTGAGCAATCGCCATGGCGATAATGGCGGCAATCGAAATAGGCAGCGTGGTTTTAAACGCAAAATCGATCAGCGACATTTCGGCGGCTTTTGCTGCCAACACCACATCACCGGAAGTTGGCGAAAGAATAATAGCTGCCGGAGAGGCGCAAATAGCGGCCGCTGCGCCACGGCTGATCCCCACGTTGACCATGATAGGGAACAGTGTTGCCATTAACAGCACGCCAAGACCGGTGGCAGAAGAGACGGCCAGTGACATCAGGCAGGCCAGGAAATACGCGGCGATCATCAGCAGGTAAGGGGAGTTGATGAATTTCAACGGCCGGGATGCCAGCTTAACGACCATATCATTCGCGCCGATGTGGGTCATAAATGCTGCAAAACCGCACAGCATCATGATCATCATACCCAGGTCGCCGCCACGGCTCATGAGCAGGATTTTGATGTATTCGACAATGTCGGTCGCGGTATAACCCGTGCTGGTTTCGCTGGCGGGTAAGACTTTATGGCCCATTAAGGCGCTAACAATGAGCAGCGTCAGGCCGCCGACAAATAAAACCCCGGTGGCTGAGTAGCCTTTAATGATGTAGCGGGCTACACCGACAATGACAACGACTCCGATAAGGAGCTCGATAAACGTAAGCATGGTTTCCCCTGTATCCCTGCTGCCCGAGAGCACAAATAATCAATAAAAAAGAAGGATGAAATGTGCCGAATTAATGGTCTGCCATTGCTGATTAAAATCAATAAATATACTACTAAAGGAGAGAGTAACGATATTTTGCCATTGCCCTAACATTTGCATCGTGGCGATATTGACTCATTGCATCATTATTATATGTCATGGAAATGATATTGAAGTGTTAATGTATTTGAGGCTATTTATCAGGGGATTGATAAAGAACGTAAATCTCTTTAAAAGCACTTTCTATTCCTTCTTTACCCTGCATATACTCTGAGCACTTTTTTCAACCTGATGACGCCGATATGCACGCCAGCTGGACTTATCGCCTGCGCTTTTTCAAAAAACATCTGCTGATGTTTTTGATAGCCTTTGGCTGGCTGTTGATTCAGAGTCAGGTTGCTGTTGCCTCTCACGATTGTTCTATCGACCTTCGGGGTAACGTCGCGGCAATACAGCATATGGATATGATGGCTAAACCTGGCCCTGTTCATACTGCTGATGTCTCGCCGCTGTGCGAAAAGCACTGTGTGCCCGATCAGGCGCCAAAAGATCCCGCTCAGCCCCAACTGGTGGCGCTCCCTGCCGCCATGACCCTTACCCTGAATACGCCAGATTGCACGGTTGTACGTCAGTCTGCCTGGTCAGTCACCCCGCCCGCAGTGGGGCCACCGGCAACCATTCGGTTTTGCCGGTTCAGAGAATGAAAAAACCTGTTAATCCGTTGATTTTATTTTTAATTTACGTTTAACAGGAGCTTTATCATGCGTGCTTTATTCCTTTCCGCGCTGCTTGGCGCGTCCGTCTCTTTTTCTTCTTTTGCCGTCCAGGCGAATGAGGTGTCCACTCCGGCTGGACAACGCTGGCAAGGCCATGGCGTCGTCCAGGCGTTTTCCGCGCAGTCTGTCACTCTCGAACATGACGCCATTCCTGAACTGAAATGGCCTGCCATGACGATGCCCTTTACCTTGTCATCCGGTGCAGCGCTCAATGGTGCGAAACCCGGTGATCGTGTGACGTTCATCCTTGAACGTTCAGGTGACGGGTTCCAGATCGTCTCGCTGACGCCACAGCGCTAAGCGAGGACTTCATGAAACAACACACACTGGGCCTGTGGCTCGGTGGGGTGATGTTCGGGCTAATCAGCTCCGCCGTACAGGCGGAGCCGTGGACGCTCGACCAAACCCTGACCGAAGCGCAACGCTATTCCGCGGAGTTATCTGCCAGCCGTAATGAAGCACAGGCGCTGGATGCTATGGCGGATTCCGCGACTCAACTACCCGACCCCAAACTGAAGTTTGGAATTGAAAACGTACCGGTGCAGGGGAACAACGACAGGCGTCTGACGCGTGAAGGCATGACCATGCAAAAAATTGGCATCATGCAGAGCTATGTCAGTTCCGAAAAACGCGAACGTAAAGCGCAAACCTTCCAGGCACAGGCGCGAGGCGTGCTGGCCAAAGGAGAGGCTATTCGCGCAGCGCTTCAGCGTGATACCGCCCAGGCCTGGCTCGAACTGGCGTTAACGCAGCAGGCGCTGAAAAAAGCGAAAGCGCTGGTCAGCGAAACCGGGCGTCAGCGTGGTGTGCAAAAGGCAAGCGTGGGGGCGGGCAGTTCCACGCCAGACAGCGTACTGGCGCTGCAAATGACTCTGAGCGCAATGCGCGATAAAGAGACGCTTGCTCAGCGTGATGTGCAACTGGCGCAAAGCCGTCTGTTTCAGCTGACGGGGCAAACTATCACCGATGTGAGCGGGCCTTTGCCGCGTTACCAGCGGCTTCCCGCCGATGAAAAAACGCTGGAGGAGGGAATAGTACAGCACCCGGAGGTGGAAGCCGCCCGCCGGGAGGCCGACACCGCGAAAGCCCGCTCCGCGCAATCGGCTATTGCCGCCATACCTGACGTGGATGTTGAGGTGTTCTACGCCCATCGCGCGGAGGGCTATGACGATATGGCTGGGGTGATGTTCAGCGTTGATTTGCCGATTTTCCAGTCCAAAAGGCAGGACAAAGATTATGCCGCGGATGTCTCCCGGTCGATGCAGGCGGTAGACCAGCTCACGCTGATTAAACGTGAGCATATCGCTCAGGTGCAGTCGCTGGTGGCGCAGTATCAGGCGGCACAAACCTTATGGCAGCGTCAGAGTGAGGAGATCCTCCCGTTACAGCGGCAACGGCTGGATGTGCTGACGGCGCAGTATCGTTCGGGACAGTCCGAACTGCCTGCGTTACTGGAAGCACGCCGTAGCGTGCTGGATACGGAGCTCGCGGCGAATCAGGCGGAGCGTGAGATGGCGCGTAACTGGGCGGCGATCCAATGGCTGATCCCACAGGAGCTGGCAAAATGAAAACAACGACCTTAACCGCAGTCGCGATTGCAGTGTTAGTGGCGGCCGGGGGCGGCTACTTTTTGGGGCAAAAGCAGTCTCATCAACCTGAGGCGCAGTCGCAACCCACTGAGCGTAAAGTACTTTACTGGTACGATCCCATGATGCCCGGCCAGCGTTTTGATAAGCCTGGAAAATCCCCCTTTATGGATATGCAGCTGGTAGCGCGATATGCCGATGAGGAAAAGGCAGCGGCTGGCGTTGGGATCAGCGCGCAGCAGCAACAAAATCTGGGCATGAAGACAACGAAAGCCCAGTTGCACCAGCTGAATGTCCCGTTCTCCGCTTTCGCCACGGTATCAACGGATGAACGGGGAGTGACCGTGGTTTCAGCGCCTGCTAACGGCGTGGTAAAACGGTTGTATGTCAACGCCCCGCAGCAGCAGGTGAAAGCCGGTGAAGCGCTGGCGCAGCTGTGGATCCCACAATGGACCACCGCACAACAGGAATATCTGGCGGTACGTCAGCTTGGCGATGCCGGGCTGACCCGCGCCGCACGTGAGCGACTGGCGCTGCAATTTATGCCAGAGGAGGTGATCCGGGCACTGGAACGAAGCGGCAAACCGCAAACCACGCTGACGCTTAGGGCGGCGAAAGCAGGATATGTCGTTAAGCTGGATGTGCGTGAAGGCGCGCAAATTACAGCCACAGCGCCGCTGTTTGAAATCGCCAGTCTTGATCCAGTGTGGCTAGTTATTGATTACCCGCAAACGCAGGCGCAGTCCCTGAGCGTGGGCACTGAAGTGGTTGCCACGACGCAGAGCTGGCCGGGTGAGCAATTCCACGGCACGGTCAGTGAGTTACTCCCGCAGATGGAAACCACCACGCGAACGCTGAAAGCGCGCATCGTGTTGAACAACGCCGGGCAGAAATTAAAACCCGGGATGTATCTCAACGTGTCGCGCGCCCAGACAGCAGAACGCCCGCCAGTACTTGCTGTACCTGAAGAAGCGGTCATCAACAGCGGGGAATCCACACGCCTGCTGCTGGCTACCGGGGACGGCTATTTCCGCCCGGTCAATGTCAAAACAGGGTTGACTGCCCAGGGCTGGACGGAGATTACGTCGGGCCTGAAAGAGGGTGATGACGTTGTCACCTCAGGGCAGTTCCTGATTGATTCAGAAGCGAATCTGCGCAGCGTGATGCCGGAGGTGACCCAATGATTGCCGCGGTGATTCGTGCTTCATTACGTAACCGGCTGCTGGTGATCCTGGCGGCACTGATTATGGCCGGGTGGGGCTGGTGGGCGGTGCAACGTGCGCCGCTGGATGCGCTTCCCGATCTTTCTGATGTGCAGGTTATTGTCAAAGCCAGCTATCCCGGCAAAGCGCCACAGGTGATAGAGGACCAGGTCACCTGGCCACTGACCACGTCGATGCTCTCTGTGCCGGGGGCTAAAACGGTGCGCGGCTTTTCCATGTTTGGTGATGCCTATGTCTACGTGCTGTTTGAAGATGGCACGGACTTGTACTGGGCTCGCTCCCGCGTGCTGGAGTATTTAAGCCAGGTGCAGTCGCAATTTCCGGCGGGAGTGAAAGTCTCGCTGGGGCCAGACGCCACCGGAGTAGGCTGGATTTACGAATACGCCCTTGTCGATCGCAGCGGAAAACACAGCCTGGCAGACCTGCGGGCCATTCAGGACTGGACGCTGAAGTTTGAACTTAAAACCGTGCCGAACGTGTCGGAAGTCGCCAGCATTGGTGGGATGGTGCGTCAGTATCAGATTATGGCCGATCCGGCCAGGATGCGTGCGCTGAACATTACGCACAGCCTGCTTTCCAGCGCAGTGCAGGCGGCCAACAAAGAGAGTGGCGGCGCATTGCTGGAAATGGGTGAGGCTGAGTATATGGTGCGCACCACCGGCTATTTGCGGTCGCTGGATGATTTTCTCAACGTGGTGATCGCCAGCCGGGACGGTGTGCCAGTGCTGCTAAAAGACGTCGCGACCATTGGTTTTGGCCCGGAAATTCGCCGGGGCGTGGCGGAGCTGAACGGTGAGGGAGAGGTTGCCGGTGGCGTGGTCGTGATGCGCTATGGGCAGAATGCGCTGGACACCATTCACGCGGTGAAAGCAAAGCTCAGTGAATTGCAGAAAACGTTGCCAGAAGGTGTGGAAATTGTCCCGGTCTATGACCGCTCAACCCTGATTGAAGAGTCGGTTAAGACGCTGACGCATAAGCTGCTGGAAGAATTTGCGGTCGTGGTGGTGGTGTGTGCACTGTTTTTATTCCATTTCCGTTCGGCGCTGGTGGCCATTGTCTCTCTGCCGCTGGGGATCCTGGGGGCATTTGTGGTGATGCACTATCAGGGGATCAACGCGAACATCATGTCGCTTGGCGGGATCGCTATTGCTATCGGGGCGATGGTCGACGCCGCGATTGTGATGATTGAAAACATGCACAAAGTGCTGGAGCAATGGCGGCATGATAACCCGGATAAAACGCCGTCGTCCGGGGATTACTGGCACCTGGCGGAGCGCGCCGCCGTGGAAGTTGGTCCGGCTCTGTTTTGCAGCCTGCTTATCATCACCTTGTCGTTCATCCCTGTGTTTTCGCTCGAGGCGCAGGAAGGGCGTATGTTTTCCCCGCTGGCGTTTACCAAAACCTGGTCAATGGCGGTGGCGGCAGGGCTTGGCATTACCCTGGTGCCGGTCCTGATGGGCTATTTTATTCGCGGGCAAATCCCTGATGAAAAAGCCAACCCCATCAACCGGGTGCTGATCCGCCTGTATGAACCTTTGCTGGATAAGGTGCTCTCTTTTCCGAAAACTACGCTGGTGCTGGCTTTTGCGCTTTTGGTGGCGACACTCTGGCCGTTAAGCCGCCTGGGAAGTGAGTTTATGCCACCTCTGGATGAAGGGGATTTGCTGTATATGCCATCCACGCTGCCAGGCATTTCCGCCCGCGAGGCTTCGCGGTTGTTGCAGCAAACAGACCGGCTGATTAAAAGCGTACCGGAAGTGGAAAGCGTATTTGGTAAGGCCGGAAGGGCAGAATCGGCAACCGATCCGGCGCCGCTTACCATGCTGGAAACGACTATCCACTTTAAACCGCGCGCTCAGTGGCGCCCGGGAATGACAACGCAAAAACTGGTCGAGGAGCTGGATAAAACGGTGTCCATCCCCGGCATTGCTAACGTGTGGGTGCCACCTATCCGTAACCGCCTGGATATGCTGGCCACAGGGATCAAAAGCCCGGTAGGCATTAAGGTGAACGGCAATAATATTGCGGATATCGAGCGGGTCGCCCAGCAGATTGAACAGGTGGTGAAGCAGGTGCCAGGCGTCACTTCAGCTTTGGCGGAACGCCTGGCGGGTGGGCGCTATGTGGATATTCGTATCGACAGGCAAAAGGCTGCGCGATACGGCGTGTCCGTCGATGAACTACAAAGCATGGTTTCTACCTTAGTAGGTGGCGATAACATTGGTGAGGTCATTCAGGGGCGCGAGCGTTATCCCATCAACCTGCGCTACCCACGAGACCTTCGTGATAATGTGGATAAACTGCGCGTCTTACCCGTGATCGCCGCGAACGGCAGCCAGATTGCGCTTGGCGAGCTGGCGGATATCGTGGTGACGGAAGGTCCGCCAATGTTGAAAAGTGAAAATGCGCGACTGTCTAACTGGATTTATGTCGACCTGCGCGGGCGAGATCTGAAGTCTGCGGTAGATGAAATGCAAAAGCGGGTGGCGGAGCAGGTTGTTTTACCGCAGGGCGTGTCTCTCTCCTGGTCCGGACAATTCGAATATCTTGAGCGGGCCACGGCGAAGCTAAAAATAGTCCTGCCAGTGACCCTCATGATTATATTTATACTGCTTTGGTTAACCTTTAAACGCGTTTCAGATGTCCTGATAATAATGGGGACATTACCGTTTGCACTTATTGGGGGCGTGTGGTTACTGTGGCTGCTTGAATATAATCTGTCGGTGGCGGGGGCGGTAGGATTTATCGCGCTTTCCGGTGTCGCGGCAGAATTTGGCGTAATAATGGTGCTCTATTTAAATCATGCGCTGGATAAGTACCGTCAGCGGGAACCTGACGGCGGAAGTGCAATGGTTATGCGTGCTATCCATGAAGGAGCCGTGCTTCGCGTTCGCCCGAAAGTGATGACTGTAGCCACCATCATGGCAGGGCTGCTGCCCATTATGTGGGGGGGCGGCAGCGGTTCGGAGGTGATGCAGCGCATCGCGGCGCCAATGATAGGTGGGATGGTGACTGCGCCATTGCTGTCAATGCTGGTTATTCCTGCGCTGTATAAATTGTTACATCGACGTTAAATATGCATCCTGTATGCGCTTATTCAGACATACAGGATGACGCAACTTAAGAATATTCCCAGAACGAGTGGTGTTAATTAGGAATAACGCTGATGTCGTTAAGTCATCATTCAACTATTCTATGGTAAACTTTGCCCCGAATACTAAGAATGGTAATTGCATTGTGATCGTACGAAATAAGTTTTACTTGATTTTATTGTTTATTTTTGGGCAGTTAACATTTTCTTCTGTTGCTATGGCAGAAGAAAGCGCGGCGGATAAAGGCTGGTTCTCAACTTTTACGGATAACGTCGCGCAAACCTGGAAGGAGCCAGAGCACTATGATCTGTATATTCCGGCAATAACGTGGCACGCGCGTTTTGCGTATGACAAAGAAAAGACTGATAAATACAACGAGCGCCCGTGGGGGGCTGGTTTTGGTCAGTCCCGCTGGGACGAAAAAGGGAACTGGCACGGCATCTACCTGATGGCCTTTAAAGATTCCTTTAACAAGTGGGAACCGATAGGTGGCTACGGTTGGGAGAAAACCTGGCGACCATTAGCAGACGATAACTTCCACGTGGGTCTGGGCTATACCGCAGGGGTTACCGCACGCGATAACTGGAAATACATTCCTATTCCGGTGATCTTGCCGCTGGCGTCCATTGGCTATGGTCCGGCAACGTTCCAGATGACGTATATTCCAGGGACTTACAACAACGGTAACGTTTACTTCGCGTGGATGCGTTTTCAGTTTTAACTGAAAAAACTTTACGTGATGGCGAAAAAACGTACTGCCTTTGAATCATAAAGGATAAAAATCCGTCAGTGAAAATTAACGCGACTTTTGTCACTTTTTATCAAAGATCCGCTGGACAAAACGTCCCACAATTGTTGTACTGATACCCGACACAGCATTTGTGTCGTTTTTTAATGTAAAGGTAATTTTGATGTCTAAGATTAAAGGTAACGTTAAGTGGTTTAATGAGTCCAAAGGATTCGGTTTCATTACTCCAGAAGATGGCAGCAAAGACGTGTTCGTACACTTCTCTGCAATCCAGACTAATGGTTTCAAAACCCTGGCTGAAGGTCAGCGCGTTGAGTTTGAAATCACTAACGGTGCCAAAGGCCCTTCTGCTGCTAACGTAATCGCTCTGTAATTCAGACGCGTCAGCAAGAATTTCAAAACCCGCTCATTGAGCGGGTTTTTTTCGTTTTAAATCAGCCAAGAAAATAAATTTTCAGAAAGCTGGCGATGATCAGCACGCTCAGCAACACCATTCCTGCGCTCATCAAACTGTCTTTCATTCCGTCACCCTCGTTCAGTATTGCAACCAGAGTGACAGAGAAAAGTTAAGCCAACATTAACGCTCCTGAAGTTATTGAGGGCTGGCGGAGGAAAATAACCAAAATGCGATTGCCGTCATCGCAAATGAACCCAGCATGTTGACCGCAATGTTGGTCAATGCCCAGGTGAATCGCCCTTCCTGGAACAGGAACACCACCTCAGCGGAGAAGGTAGAGAATGTTGTCAGGCCGCCACAGAAACCGGTGGTGATCAAAACCTTCCACATCGGGTCGATATTCGTCATTCGGTTGAACCAGGCCAGCCCCATACCAATGATAAATGCGCCAATCAGGTTAGCGGCAAGCGTACCCATAGGGATTGCCTGATGCAGCGGATTAAACCGCATACTTAAGAACCACCGCGCAACGCTTCCTGTACCACCACCGATAAAAACGGCTAAAAGTAGTTGTAACACGCTAAATACCTGCTATTTGATGTGTAAGAGCATCGAGTTTAACGCTGATGATGAGTGAGGGACAAATATGTATGTTGCGGTAGGGCAGTTTGCGGTAACGCCGCGCTGGGAAGAGAATGCGCAAAAATGCGTGGCCCTGATGGCTCAGGCGCGGCAGAAGGGGGCATCGTTGCTGGTGCTGCCTGAAGCGCTGCTGGCACGTGATGATAACGACCCGGATATGTCGGTGAAATCAGCCCAGCCGCTGGATGGCGGTTTTTTGCAGCTGTTGCTTCATGAAAGCGCCGGTAATCAACTGACCACGGTGCTGACTATCCATGTTCCGTCTTCGCCGGGAAGGGCAGTGAACACCCTTGTAGCGATTCGTGACGGTGCGATTATCGCAAGCTACGCTAAATTACATCTCTACGATGCATTCAGTATTCAGGAGTCACGCCTGGTTGACCCTGGCGATGTCATGTCGCCATTGATTAACATCAGCGGCCTGAACATCGGGTTGATGACCTGCTACGATTTACGTTTTCCTGAGATGGCATTGAGCCTGGCTCTTAAAGGGGCTGATGTGTTGGTATTGCCTGCTGCGTGGGTTAAAGGCCCGCTTAAAGAGCACCACTGGGCAACGCTGCTTGCCGCCCGTGCGCTCGACACCACATGTTACATAGTGGCTGCCGGAGAGTGTGGGAATAAGAATATTGGCCAGAGCCGGGTTGTTGATCCGCTGGGGGTAACGGTCGCCGCGGCTGCGGAAGTACCGACTTTGCTGATGACCGAGATATTTTCAGCCCGAATAGCTCTTGCGCGCCAGCAATTACCTGTTCTGCAAAATCGCCGGTTTGCGCCACCGCAATTATTCTGATGTTTTTTTCAACAGTGCTTGATTCACCTTGTTACAGATTGCTATTGTGTGCGCGCGTCAAATGACCGTTAATAAGATCAGGTTTTTTGGCGCTGAATGCAGCCTGTTTTATGTAAAGAAGGTATCTATGGGTGAGATTAGTATTACCAAACTGCTGGTGGTTGCCGCACTGGTCGTCCTGCTGTTTGGTACCAAGAAGTTACGCACGCTGGGTGGTGACCTGGGTGCAGCAATTAAAGGCTTCAAGAAAGCGATGAATGACGATGATGCGGCTGCGAAGAAAAGCGCCGAGGATGACGTCCCTGCAGAGAAGCTTTCTCACAAAGAGTAAGAGCAATGCCTGAGGGCTTGCGAAAAAAAACCGGCTCAATGGCCGGTTTTTTTATGACGTAACTGTAAGTAAATATTTCTATATTATTTAACTTCTTCGCCTTTCGCCTGCATATCAGCGTGGTATGACGAGCGAACAAACGGGCCGCAGGCTGCATGGGTAAAGCCCATTGCCATTGCTTCGGCTTTCATTTCATCGAACTCATCCGGGCTAACATAACGCTGCACTGGCAGGTGATGGCGGCTAGGTTGCAGATACTGGCCCAGCGTCAGCATGGTAACGCCATGACGGCGCAGATCGCGCATAACTTCAATGATCTCGGCATTGGTTTCACCGAGGCCAACCATCAGGCCTGACTTGGTCGGGATATGCGGGTGCGCTTCTTTAAAACGCTCCAGCAGCTTCAGGGACCAGTTGTAATCTGCACCAGGGCGAACCTGACGGTAGATACGCGGTACGTTTTCCAGGTTGTGGTTGAACACATCCGGCGGCGTTGCGGTCAGGATATCCAGCGCGCGATCCATACGTCCACGGAAGTCTGGTACCAGCGTTTCGATTTTAATGTTTGGACTTTTCTCACGGATAGCAGTGATACAGTCAGCAAAGTGCTGAGCACCGCCATCACGCAGATCGTCACGGTCAACAGAGGTAATGACCACATAGCGCAGCGCCATGTCAGCAATCGTCTGAGCCAGTTTTTGCGGTTCGTTAGCGTCAGGCGCAACAGGGCGGCCATGTGCTACGTCGCAGAACGGACAGCGGCGGGTACAAATTGCCCCCAGGATCATAAAGGTCGCTGTGCCGTGGTTGAAACATTCAGCAAGGTTGGGGCAAGAGGCTTCTTCACAGACAGAGTGAAGGCCATTTTTACGCATCGCCGCTTTGATCCCCTGGATACGCGAAGAGTCTGCCGGAAGTTTGATTTTCATCCATTCCGGTTTTCTTAACAGCGCTTCGCGCTCTGTAGCCACGTTTTTAACCGGGATAAGGGCCATTTTATCGGCATCGCGGTATTTAACACCGCGTTCCATCACAATGGGTTTACTCATAGCGTGCGTGTTCCAGTTGCGAATATCGAAGGAAAGCGTTTCAATTCAAGGGAATGTTGTATTTATCAACTATTTTTGAACGAACGACAGGCAGTATATCATTGAAACGGTCGATAAAGCAGCCTGCCAGGTCGCCAAATTGTAAAATAGTTGTTGTTTTGTGCCTTTTGCCCCGCACCTGGCAGGGGCTTGTACTGAATGGGGTTGTCAGAAGGCCTGACGGATGACGTTAATGACAGTCTCGAGTACCGGATCGCGCAGGCTGAGTTTGTTGTAATGCAGAGAAATTTCAACAGATTCAGTGTTCAGCTGCGGTAAGGTGATGCTCTCCAGCGGCCAGCATTTGCACAGCAGGGAGAACAGTCGGGCAGGCATAACGCAAAGCATATCGCTACTGCTAATCAGTGACGCCATCGTAAACATATTGTAACTGCTGAAGCTCACCTGACGTTCCGGGAAAATCTCGTCTAAGCGCTGACGCAGAACGTTCATGCTTTGCCCTTCGGTCATGAACGATGAATGCTCATAGCCGCGTAAGTTCTCCAGCGTCAGGGGGTGGCTGAGCACCGGGTGATGCTGGCGACACACCAGCGTCAGGCTGTCAGCATAGAGGACATTCTGCCCCAGTGCTCTGGCGTTAAAATTATTGCTATCGATAATCAGGTCGGTCTGGAATTGCGAGAGCTGAATTTCAGGCTCACTGACGGGAACATTACGCAGCAGTAGCTGTGGTGCGTGTTGTTTCACCGCCTGATAGATGATGGGCATGACCAGAACGCCAACAGAAGGGGACGTACCGATGGTAATCGTTCTCTGCTTATCGTAGCTTCCGGTCAGGTCCAGCGCGCCCAGAATCGATTCCAGCCCCTGGCTGATGTACTCATGCAGGTGGGTCGCATAGGCTGTAGGCGTCACACCCTGGCCTTTACGGATAAATAAGGGATCGGGAAATATAGCGCGCAATTTCTGAATTGACTGGCTAATTGCAGAGGGCGTGAGATTAAGAATTTTCGCAGCGTTAACGATACCCTTGTGGACATATACTGCCTCAAAAATAGTCAGTAAATTGAGATCAATATTACGTAATGTCCGAAAAATTTGCGGTTTATCTTCACTACCGGGTTCATTCAGGCGTTTTGCTGGTAAATTATTATACTCCACGCTTTCACTCCGTATTCATTCACAATATGAATGATAGTTGAAATTATTTATTATGCCTGTAGAGATTCGTAAAGTGTTTTGTAGGCGCCACTTGTTTTTCAAAAACAAACAGTTGTGTGATTATCACGGAAGCTACATGAGCCTCTCAATCAGCTCTGGCTGTGGGCTAAATAATTTATAGCGCTAATATGCGGGCGCGTTCAGGCGCTTCGAAAATATAGAATCTGCGGATTATTGTAAAGCGTAAAAGCGGGAAATAAGTGATGGCTCGTCAAATAATCAAGCCATCATGTATGATATATTAAGCAGGGATATATTCGTGAGGTGGATTGTTAAGTAGTGCTAACAAGTTGTTCAACAGCACCGGTCGAATAATATCAGGTGTGGCTGTATCGACCCACTGACGCATTTGCGTCATTTCCATTCCGGCATATCCACATGGGTTGATGCGTAAGAACGGTGCGAGATCCATATTAATATTTAACGCCAGTCCGTGGAACGAGCAGCCCTTACGGATCCGCAGACCCAGCGAGCAGATCTTCATTTCTCCAACGTATACGCCTGGCGCATCAGCCCGGGGATGGGCATCTATGCCATATTCCGCCAGTGTGTTCACCACGGTTTGTTCCAGCAGTGTGACCAGTTCACGTACGCCAAGTTTTCTGCGTTTCAGGTTCAGCAGGACATACATTACCTGCTGGCCCGGACCGTGATAGGTGACTTGTCCACCGCGATCGCTCTGAATAACCGGAATGTCTCCAGTCGTCAGTAGATGTTCTGCTTTGCCAGCCTGCCCCTGAGTAAACACCGGCAGATGTTCCACCAGCCAGATTTCATCAGGTGTGGTTTCATCGCGAGAATCGGTGAAATCATGCATGGCCTGGGAGACAGGCTCGTAAGGTTGCAGCCCGAGTTGGCGGACAAGAATTTTATCCTGGTACAAAACTGTGTCTCCGAAGACAAGGGAGAAAAGGTGAGGGGATTATATCACAGCGAGGAGAGGGGTTACCCGGCAAACCGGGTAACCGCAGAGGGACTACAGCACCATACGAACAATTTCGATATTGCCGAGCTCTTCGTACAGCGTCTCAACCTGCTCAATGTGCGTGGCAGTGATGGTAATAGAAACCGAGTGGTAGTTGCCCTTGCTGCTTGGTTTTACTGACGGAGAGTAGTCGCCCGGCGCATGGCGCTGTACCACTTCAACCACCTGATCAACCAGCTCAGGTTTCGCCAGACCCATTACTTTGTAAGTAAATGAGGTAGGGAATTCAAGCAGTTCGTTAAGTTTGGTTTTCATGTCAGCTCCGGCGTAACGTCAAAAAATAATAACTCCCACGTCAGGTGGGAGTTATCAGGATAATTAGTATATGGGGATCAAAATCACACTTTCAAGTGTTCAATTTTTATCCAAACCAGTGATGGAACATCAATTTAATGTAATCAATGATTTTGCCGAAGAAATTGCCTTCAGGAATTTCTTGCAACACCACCAGTGGGCGCTGATCGATGGTTTTGCCATCCAGTTGGAAGTTAATGGTGCCCACAACCTGGTTTTTCTGAAGCGGAGCATGGAGCTCAGTGCTGTTCAGCACGTAGCTGGCTTTCAGATCCTTCATGCGGCCGCGTGGAATGGTCAGATACAGATCTTTGTCCACGCCCAGGGAGGCACGATCGTTGTCACCAAACCAGACAGGCTCAGAAGCAAATTCTTTACCTGCTTTCAGTGGGTTCACGGTTTCGAAGAAACGGAAGCCCCAGGTCAGCAGTTTTTTGCTTTCGGTTTCACGACCTTTAAAGGTGCGGCCACCCATAACGGCAGAAATCAGGCGCATCTGGCCTTCAGTGGCAGAGGCAACCAGGTTATAACCCGCTTTATCGGTGTGACCGGTCTTGATGCCGTCTACGTTCAGGCTGTTGTCCCACAGCAGACCGTTACGGTTGGTCTGGCGGATACCGTTGAAGGTAAACTCTTTTTCTTTATAGATGGAGTATTCGTTAGGCACGTCGCGGATCAGCGCCTGACCAATCAGCGCCATATCACGCGCGGAGCTGTACTGGCCATCAGCATCCAGGCCGTGAACGGTCTGGAAGTGGCTGTTTTTCAGGCCCAGAGCGGTCACGTAGCTGTTCATCAGGCCAACAAACGCATCCTGGCTACCGGCAGCAAAGTCGGCCATTGCCACGCAGGCATCGTTACCGGATTGCAGGTTGATACCACGGATCAGCTGAGATACAGGAACCTGCATTCCAGGTTTCAGGAACATCAGCGATGAACCTTTGAACACCGGGTTACCGGTCGCCCAGGCATCGTTACCGATGGTCACCAGATCGCTTTCTTTGAACTTACCGGCTTTCATTGCCTGGCCGATAACGTAGCTGGTCATCATTTTGGTCAGACTGGCCGGATCGCGGCGGGCGTCGGCATTCTGTTCTGCCAGAACTTTGCCAGAGTTGTAATCGATCAGGATGTAGGATTCCGCGTCGATTTGCGGAACGCCAGGGATCATGGTCTTGATATTCAGGTCATCGGCGTGAGCGGCAGAGAGTGCAGCTGCGCAAAGGGCCGTGGTCAGCGCCATGCGCTGCACAAAACGAGCAGAAAAAGTGGTCTTCATGGTCAGAACTACGACATCCGTGATGGAATTAAAAAAAGTGCCTTACTATAGCAAATGCTATACAGGCAGGCATCCGACTTTCAGTGCGAGTTTGTGAATGTTAGTTACACAAACCGACAATTCGGATACCGCCGATGAGTTATTTCGCAACAGCGATAAACGATTGCAATTGCGCTTCGCTTTGCAGGCGTTGTTGCAGGGCGGACGCCTGAGATTTGCTGGCAAACGGCCCCATCTGGATACGCCAGACTGCGCCATTTTGCTCAACGCGTCCTGGCACGCTGAATTGCTGACTCAAACGCTGTTGATACTGTTTTGCACGCGCCTGGTCACTTACTGCACCTACCTGTACGACAAAACCACCGCTGGCAGCCGCTGGTGCAGCGACTTCCGCGCTCTGGGTTGCCACTGGCGCTGTCACCGCAGCGGGTTGTGTTACCGGCGCAGCAACAACGGGCGCAGGCGTTGGCTCGCTCCCTTCCAGTACACCTGCCGCTAAGGTTGTCGGTGCACCGAGAAAGCCGCTGCTCTTCACTGGCGCGCCAGTGCTGTCATCGCTCTGCAAGGTATCATTGCTGATTGCACGGACTTCACCTTGAGGTGCAGCAGGTTCAGCCGGAGAGGATGCGCCACCCATACCACCGCTTAAGTCCGGGCGTGAAGGAAGGGCATAGGTCTGCTTGGCAACGGTTGTACAGGCTGTACCCGGGCCAGACAGCGTACCATCCTGCGCCACGATGATTGGATCGATACGCACTTTGGTGTTGTTCGACGTGTTCAGACGGTCAGCGGCAGCACGTGACAGTGAAATCACTCGGTCGTTACCGTAAGGACCACGATCGTTGATGCGCACGACGATCATACGACCATTCGCCAGGTTTGTGATACGGGCATAGCTTGGGATCGGCAGCGTCGGGTGTGCTGCGGTGATCTGCGCGGGATCGAACGTTTCGCCCGATGCCGTCAGGTTGCTACCTGGCTCTGCATCGTAGATGGCGGCAAAACCGGCCTGGCTAAAGCGCGACGGGTCTTGCACAATTTTGTAGCTCTTGCCATCGCGCTGATAATCCTGGTTTGCCGTTGCGTTCAGCGGTTCATAACTCGGATCGGCGCCGCTGATTTCAACAATCGGCCCATTACAGACCGCAGGCTGCGGCGGCGCGACGGTCGCCTGCTGCTGACCATCATCACTTGAACAGGCTGCAAGCAAACTTGCTGCGATGCAGATACCCAGCCACTGCTTACGCATTGCGATCCCCTTATTTTTATACGCTTTTGGACAACATTTTTCTGTGGGTATGGATCGACATCACGATACCAAACCCGGCCAT
Source organism: Enterobacter soli ATCC BAA-2102 (assembly GCF_001654845.1). Classification (GTDB taxonomy): domain Bacteria; phylum Pseudomonadota; class Gammaproteobacteria; order Enterobacterales; family Enterobacteriaceae; genus Enterobacter; species Enterobacter soli. Next base: position 37,379 of record NZ_LXES01000035.1, read on the forward strand.
CAACACGATCAGTGCCGAGCCTCCGTAACTGACCAGCGGCAGCGGTACGCCTACAACCGGCAGAATACCACTCACCATACCAATATTTACGAAGACATAAACGAATAAAATCAACATCAACCCGCCGGCCATCACGCGGCCGAACGTGGTTTGTGCGCGTGCCGCAATCCAGAGCCCGCGCATGATAAGCAGCACGTAGAGCGCCAGCAGGATTAAGATGCCAACCAGCCCCAGCTCTTCGGCCAGTACCGCAAAGATAAAGTCGGTGTGGCGCTCTGGTAAGAATTCAAGCTGTGATTGCGTACCATGGAGCCAGCCTTTACCGCGCAGACCGCCGGAACCAATCGCAATCTTCGACTGAATAATATGATAGCCCGCACCCAGCGGATCGGTTTCCGGGTCGAGAAGCATCATCACACGCTGGCGCTGGTAATCATGCATCAGGAAGAACCAGAGGATCGGGATGAAGGCGGCAATCAGCACAACCGCGATACCAATCAAACGCCAGCTCAGCCCCGAGAGGAACAGCACAAACAGACCGGACAGCGCGATAAGAATCGAGGTACCGAGGTCAGGCTGTGCGGCAACCAGTAAGGTTGGCAGGAAAATCAGCACCAGCGCGATGGCGGTGTTTTTCAATGAAGGCGGGCAGACGTCGCGGTTGATAAAGCGCGCCACCATCAGAGGCACGGCGATTTTCGCTATCTCTGACGGCTGGAAGCGGACTATGCCCAGATCCAGCCAGCGCTGCGCACCTTTGGAAATCGCACCGAAGGCATCTACCGCCACCAGCAGGACAATACAGAAAATATACAGATAAGGCGCCCAGCCTTCATAGACGCGCGGCGGGATTTGCGCCATCACGACCATAATCACCAGACCCATTGCGATCTGGCCGATTTTGCGTTCCATCATGCCGATGTCCTGGCCGCTGGCGCTCCAGATAACCAGGGCGCTATAGACCAGCAGAGCCAGCAGGATCAGCAGCATGGCAGGGTCGATGTGGATTTTATCCCACAGCGATTTTTTATTTGGATTATCCGTCATGATTATTGGTCCTCCGCCGCAGCGGATGCCGGGTTTTCAGTCGGCAATTCAGTGTTGTTGTCGCCCAGCATAATGTGGTCGAGGATTTGGCGCATGATCGTACCAACAGCCGGGCCAGCGCCGCCGTTCTCCAGGATCATCGCCACCGCAACCTGCGGGTTATCATAGGGGGCAAACGCCGTCATGAGCTTGTGGTCACGCAGACGCTCAGCAATTCGGTGCGCGTTATAGGTTTCGTTCGCCTTCAGGCCAAATACCTGCGCGGTACCGGATTTAGCAGCCACTTTATACGGTGCACCGGCGAAGTATTTATGGGCCGTACCGTTCGGACGGTTGGCTACGCCGTACATACCGTCTTTCGCGATTTCCCAGAAACCAGAGTGAATATCCCCAACCGGCGTTTCATGTGGCTGGTTCCACGGCACTTTCTTACCGTCTTCCACCGTGCTCATAAGCAGGTGTGGCACTTTTACTACGCCATCGTTGATGAGGATCATCATCGCTTTGTTCATCTGCAACGGCGTTGCCGTCCAGTAGCCCTGGCCGATACCCACAGGAATGGTATCACCCTGATACCACGGCTTTTTAAAGCGCTTCAGCTTCCACTCACGGGTTGGCATGTTGCCAGAGCGCTCTTCCGACAGGTCAACACCGGTGTAATGTCCGTAGCCGAACTTACTCATCCACAGTGACAGGCGGTCAATACCCATGTCATAGGCGACCTGGTAGAAGAAAGTATCCGCCGATTCTTCCAGTGATTTCGTGACGTTCAGATGACCGTGGCCCCATTTTTTCCAGTCACGGTAGCGTTTATCGGAACCCGGCAACTGCCACCAGCCAGGGTCAAACAGGCTGGTATTACGGTTAATGACACCTGCGCTCAGAGCCGAAACAGCCACATACGGTTTAACCGTTGAGGCCGGAGGGTAAACCCCCTGGGTCGCACGGTTGACCAACGGTGTATTCGGGTCGTTCAGCAGGCCAGAGTAGTCTTTGCTGGAGATCCCATCGACAAACAGGTTCGGGTCGTAGCTTGGCATCGACACCATCGCCAGGATGCCGCCACTGCGAGGGTCGGTCACGACAACCGCGGCACGGCTGCCTGCCAGCAGGGTTTCGATATATTGTTGCAGTTTCAGATCGAGCGTCAGGTAAACGTCGTGTCCCGCCTGCGGAGGCACTTCTTTCAGTTGGCGGATCACGCGTCCACGGTTATTGACTTCAACTTCTTCATAACCGGTCTGGCCGTGCAGGACGTCTTCGTAATAGCGCTCGATCCCCAGCTTACCGATATCGTGCGTTGCGGCGTAGTTCGCCAGCTTGCCGTCTTTATCGAGTCTGTCGACGTCTTTATCGTTAATTTTGGATACGTAGCCAATAACGTGCGTCAGAGCCGAACCGAAAGGGTAGAAGCGGCGTTTATAGCCTTTAACTTCAACACCGGGGAAGCGATACTGGTTTACCGCAAAACGCGCAACCTGGACTTCCGTCAGGTTCGTTTTTACCGGAATGGAGGTGAAACGGTGTGAACGCGCGCGCTCTTTTTTGAACGCTGCGATATCGTCATCGTTAAGGTCGACAACGCTTTTTAGCGCATCCAGCGTATCCTGCACATTGTCCACTTTCTCAGGCATCATCTCGATTTGGTAGATGGTGCGGTTAAGTGCAAGTGGCGTGCCGTTACGATCGTAAATAATGCCGCGGCTTGGGGCGATGGGTACCAGTTTGATACGGTTTTCGTTGGAACGCGTCTGGTAATCGGTAAAGCGGACAATTTGCAGATTATAAAGGTTGGCGATCAGCACGCCGGTAAGCAGCAAAATCCCCGTAAAGGCGACCAGCGCCCGGCGCACAAACAGCGCGGACTCAGCCGTATAGTCGCGAAAAGAATTCTGTAGTTTCATCCGCTGCTTAATCTACCCTGGTCAGTCACTACTCGCGGTGATATGGGTGGTTGGTAGTAATGCTCCACGCGCGATACAAGCTTTCTGCCACCAGTACCCGAACAAGCGGGTGGGGGAGAGTCAGCGCGGAGAGAGACCAACTTTGTTCTGCTGCCGCTTTACAGGCAGGGGATAACCCTTCTGGCCCGCCAATCAACAGACTGACGTCACGACCATCCTGCTTCCAGCGCTCCAGCTCATGCGCCAGTTGCGGCGTATCCCAGGGTTTACCTGGAATATCGAGGGTGACGATGCGGTTTTTGCCTGCGGCAGCCAGCATCAACTCTCCCTCTTTCTCGAGAATACGTTTGATATCTGCGTTCTTGCCGCGCTTTCCTGCTGGGATCTCCACCAGTTCGAACGGCATATCTTTCGGGAAACGACGCAGATATTCAGTAAAACCCGTTTGTACCCAGTCTGGCATTTTTGTGCCGACGGCTACTAGCTGCAACTTCACGCATTAACCCCAGAGTTTTTCCAGCTCATACAGGCGACGGCTCTCTTCCTGTAAAACATGGACAATAACATCGCCGAGATCGACAACAACCCAGTCAGCGGTGGCTTCGCCTTCAACACCAAGCGGCAAAAGGCCCGCCATACGCGATTCCTGAACCACATGGTTGGCAATTGACACCACATGGCGAGTCGATGTACCGGTGCAAATGATCATGCAATCGGTGATGCTGGATTTACCCTTAACGTCGATAGCGATGATGTCCTGACCTTTCAGGTCATCAATTTTGTCGATAACAAAATCCTGGAGTGCTTTACCCTGCAAGTTTTCCCCCTGGGTGAATGAGATTGTGCAACTATGAATTCGTGGCCAGACAGTATACCTGAACTGACGCCAGTGTCGGGACAAATGTCACCGGCCTGGCTTTTGAAGGCGGGTATCATCCCACCCTCCGCCTGAGATTGCATCGCCATTTTTGTAAAACAATTTCTGTAAAGCAATGATCGGCGGGAAAGTCTGGCAGCGGAGAATATCAGCATGGTCAGGCCTGTCAAGGCAGGATAGCGAATAACAGGCTTTTTCCTGCATCATGCTTATTCTTCGGTACTTTTCTGATACAGCCCGTGCTGGTGAATATATGCCAGCACAGCCGTTGGCAGCAGGTCATCACAGGCGAGCCCTTGTTGCAGGCGTTCGCGAATAATGGTGGCTGAAATATCAAACCAGGGTGTTTCTGCCAGATAAATCTTCCCGGCAGGCTGATTATGGAGATCTTCTACATTGTCTGTCAGGTGCGCTTCCAGCCACTGCTGATGTTGTTCTTCCCGCATGGTCAGCGGATAACCCGGACGGCGGCAAACCAGCAAATGACTGTTTTCCAGAATGGTTTCGTACTTATGCCAACTGGGGAAATTGAGCAGAGAATCCTGGCCAATAATAAACGCCAGCGGCTGTTGCGGCCCTTTTTCGGCGCGCCATTCCTGCAACGTCTGGGATGTCCAGGATGGCGTGTCGCGGCGCAATTCCCGCTCATCAAGCGTAAACAGCGGTTTATCCGCTATCGCCAGCGCCAGCATTTCTTTGCGCTGTTCGCTTGTGGCTTCCGGCTGAGGACGATGTGGCGGAACGTTATTTGGCATGACTATCACACGCTGCAAGCCTATCTGATTCGCCAGTATTTCCACCGGTTTCAGATGCCCGTAATGAACCGGGTCGAAGGTGCCGCCATACAGTGCCTGAAGAGAATGCATATTATCCATCGATAAAAACGTCTGCCAGCGCCTTGTGGCAAAGCAGCAGAGAAAGACTTTCCAGCTCAGCCCAGACCGACTGACCATAATCCTGTTTTAGCGTCAGCTCGGCGCGCATCAGCAATTGTATGGCCTGGCGAAGCTGTTCATGACTCAGGCGGTTTAATGCCTCGGTGGTCATGGCGCGGCGGTTTTGCCACACGCGGTGCTTGTCGAACAGGGAACGCAGCGGCGTGTGCGCAGACTGACGTTTCAGGTTGGTCAGCAGTAACAGCTCGCGCTGAACCGTCCGCAGCAGGATAACCGGCTCACTGCCTTCAAGACGCAGTTGCTGCAAAATATGCAGGGCGCGTTTACTCTTCGCCGACATCAGGGCATCTACCCAGTGGAAAGGGGTAAAGTGCGCAGCATCATTCACCGCCTGCTCAACGCGCGGCAGCGTCAGTTTGCCATCGGGCCACAGCAAGGAAAGTCTGTCCAGCGCCTGCGCCAGTGCCAGCAGGTTACCCTCGTAGCAGTAGCAAAGCAGCTGATTGGCTGCATCATCCAGCTGGAGATTGTGCTGTTTTGCCCGCGCGGCAACCCATTTCGGCAGATGTGCCTGTTCGGGTGTCTGACAGGTGATCAGTACGGAGTGCGCCGCGAGTTGGGTAAACCATGCCGCGTTTTCCTGGGCTTTGGTCAGCTTATTGCCGCGCACAATCAGCAACAGATCGCTGTGCAACAGACTAACAAGTGTTGCCAGTTGTTCATTGATGGCCGCGTTAGGACCATTGTCCGGCAGCAGGATTTGAATCGTCTGTCGCGATGCGAACAGGCTCATCGCCTGGCAAAGCGAGAAGAGGGCATTCCAGTCTGTGTTGTTATCAAGCTGGAAGGTGTGGTGTTCATCAAAGCCCTGCGCCGCCGCAGCCTGTTTGACGGCATCAAGACTTTCCTGAAGCAATAACGGATCGTTTCCGAGCAGCAGATAAGCCGCGCGCAGCCCTTCATTGAGCTGCGCGCGGAGTTGTTCAGGATACAACCTGATCATCAGTTACCCATCGAGGTAGAAACCGGCAGCGCATTGGCATCCGGTTTATCGATGATATCAGCACCTTCTTTAGAAGTTGCCTCAATGCTAGGCAGTTTACGGATCAGCTGTTCTGCTGCTTTGTCGTACATTTCGTTAATGATAATTTGCTGCTCGGCGTCTTTGGCCAGCGCAGTTTGTGGGTTATCAAAGAACGAACGGTAGACCTTCGTGCTGATTGGATAAATGTCTTTACCCGGGATCAGTACAGCAGCGTTAACCGACATCACCATCTGGTACTCAGCGGTACGGCCGTCCTGGAAGATAGACGCCGTGTCTTTGCTCAGGGTCATACCCAGAACACGCAGAGACGGTACATCCTGGCGCAGCGTTCCTTTCTCGATAAGCTCAACACCGTTCAGGCGCAGCTGGCTGCGAATTGCCCGGCTAAGCGGACCGTTCGGATCACCGGAATCGAAGATCATCGTTTTCATCTGGGCAGGCACTGCCGTGGTATTGCGCAGGTGCCAGCCACAACCAGCGGTGACAAGCACCGCCAGAGATAAGAGTATTGTTGCCAGTTGTCGCACGTTTCCTCCCGCGCTTAGCCAACGACCAGATTCAGCAGTTTACCTGGTACGTAGATAACCTTACGTACGGTAACGCCCTCAAGATACTTCGCAACCAGATGTTCCTGACCCGCGCGCTCGCGAACCTGTTCTTCGGTCGCATCAACAGCCACGGTAATTTTACCGCGTACTTTGCCGTTTACCTGCACCACCACAAGCGTGGTGTTTTCCACCATGGCTGATTCGTCAGCAACCGGCCATGGCGCGTTGTCGATATCGCCTTCGCCTTTCAGTTCATGCCACAGCGTGAAGCTTGCGTGTGGTGTGAACGGGTTCAGCATCCGCACAACGGCCAGCAGCGCTTCACGCATTAACGCGCGATCCTGCTCGCCTTCCTGTGGTGCTTTCGCCAGCTTGTTCATCAGTTCCATAATAGCCGCAATTGCGGTGTTGAAGGTCTGACGACGACCAATATCATCGGTCACTTTGGCAATAGTTTTATGAACATCACGACGCAGTGCCTGCTGATCTTCTGACAGTGCTGCCGCGTTCAGCGCAGGTGCATCACCCTGAGAGGTGTGCTCGTAAACCAGTTTCCAGACACGTTTCAGGAAGCGGTTAGCGCCTTCTACGCCAGATTCCTGCCACTCCAGCGTCATGTCAGCCGGGGAAGCAAACATCATAAACAGACGCACGGTATCAGCGCCATAACGCTCTACCATTTCCTGCGGATCGATGCCGTTGTTTTTGGACTTGGACATCTTGCTCATGCCGGTATACACCAGTTCATGACCTTCGCCGTCTTTGGCCTTCACAATGCGGCCTTTCTCGTCACGCTCAACAATCGCGTCTTTCGGAGAAACCCAGTTACGCTCGCCGTTCACGCCAACATAGTAGAAGGCATCTGCCAATACCATGCCCTGACACAGCAGCTGTTTTGCTGGCTCATCAGAGTTCACCAGGCCCGCATCACGCATCAGCTTATGGAAGAAGCGGAAGTAGAGCAGGTGCATGATCGCGTGTTCAATACCACCGATGTAGATGTCAACCGGCAGCCAGTAGTTAGCGGCTTTCGAGTCCAGCATCCCGTCCTGATACTGCGGGCAGGTGTAGCGCGCGTAATACCAGGAAGATTCCATGAAGGTGTCAAAGGTGTCGGTTTCACGCAGCGCAGGCTGGCCGTTCACGGTGGTTTTCGCCCACTCAGGATCGGCTTTGATCGGGCTGGTGATACCGTCCATGACCACATCTTCTGGCAGGATAACCGGCAGTTGATCTTCTGGTGTTGGCAGCACAGTGCCATCTTCCAGAGTGACCATAGGAATTGGTGCACCCCAGTAACGCTGACGGGAAACGCCCCAGTCGCGCAGACGGAAGTTCACTTTGCGCTCGCCAACACCTTTCGCTGCCAGTTTGTCGGCAATGGCGTTGAAGCCTTCTTCAAAGCTCAGACCGCTGAATTCACCAGAGTTAAACAGGGTGCCTTTTTCGGTCAGTGCCTGTTCAGACAGGTCAGGTTCAGAACCGTCAGCCGCCAGAATGACAGGCTTGATGGCCAGACCATATTTGGATGCAAACTCGTAGTCGCGCTGATCGTGGCCCGGAACGGCCATCACTGCACCTGTGCCGTACTCCATCAGAACGAAGTTTGCCGCCCAGACCGGAATCGCTTCGCCAGTCAGTGGGTGAATCGCTTTAAAGCCGGTATCAACGCCTTTTTTCTCCATCGTCGCCATGTCGGCTTCGGCCACTTTGGTTGTGCGGCATTCGTCGATGAAGGTAGCCAGTACCGGGTTATTTTCGGCAGCTTTCTGCGCCAGAGGGTGACCTGCGGCAACCGCCAGGTAGGTCGCGCCCATGAAGGTGTCCGGGCGAGTGGTGTAGACGGTCAGCGTTTGATCGTAGTTTTCAACGTTGAAGGTGATTTCCACGCCTTCAGAACGGCCGATCCAGTTACGCTGCATGGTTTTAACGGTATCAGGCCAGTGATCCAGATTATCCAGATCATTCAGCAGCTCATCAGCGTAAGCGGTGATTTTGATAAACCACTGTGGGATCTCTTTACGCTCAACTTTGGTGTCACAACGCCAGCAGCAGCCATCAATAACCTGTTCGTTCGCCAGAACGGTCTGGTCGTTCGGGCACCAGTTAACGGCAGAGGTCTTCTTGTACACCAGGCCTTTTTTGTACAGCTCGGTGAAGAATTTTTGCTCCCAGCGGTAGTATTCCGGGGTGCAGGTGGCCAGCTCGCGGCTCCAGTCGTAACCAAAGCCCAGCATTTTGAGCTGGTTTTTCATGTAGGCGATGTTGTCGTAGGTCCACGGCGCTGGCGCAGTGTTGTTTTTGACCGCGGCGCCTTCAGCAGGCAGGCCGAATGCATCCCAGCCGATAGGTTGCAGAACGTTTTTGCCCAACATGCGCTGGTAGCGTGCAATCACATCACCGATGGTGTAGTTACGCACGTGGCCCATGTGTAGTCGACCAGAAGGATAGGGAAGCATCGACAGGCAGTAATACTTCTCTTTGCTCTCGTCTTCGGTGACTTCAAAAGTGCGCTTCTCGTCCCAGTGTTGCTGGACTTTAGATTCTATCTCTTCCGGGCGGTATTGCTCTTGCATGGCAGCCAGTGGTCCTGTTTTCAATACAGCTACAAATGTAGCCAATGGATGTGGTATTTCAGATCCGCATAGCATAGCCCAAACATCCGCGTCAAAACAGCCTTTCACGCAAATGCGCTTTGCAGGAATTTACCGGGTCTGTGCTGCACCTGGCAAAGCGGCGATGAAATAAGGTCTACTATTAGAGATAGTTACTTACCCGGGAGGCAAAATGATGAACAAGGTTGCTCAATTTTACCGCGAACTGGTCGCCACACTCACGGAACGCCTGCGTAATGGTGAAAGAGATATTGACGCGCTGGTTGAACAGGCGCGAGTAAGAGTGATGCAAACGGGTGAGTTAACGCGAACGGAAGTGGATGAGGTAACACGTGCTGTGCGGCGCGATCTGGAAGAGTTTGCGCGCAGTTACGAAGAGAGTCAGGACGAAATCACCGACAGCGTTTTTATGCGCGTGATTAAAGAGAGCCTGTGGCAAGAGCTGGTCGATATCACCGACAAAACCCAGCTGGAGTGGCGCGAGGTGTTTCAGGATCTCAACCATCATGGTGTGTACCACAGTGGTGAAGTGGTGGGGCTGGGAAATCTGGTGTGTGAGAAGTGCCATCACCACATTGCGGTTTATACGCCTGATGTGCTGCCGCGTTGCCCAAAATGCGGGCACGATCAGTTCCAGCGCCGGCCGTTTGAGCCCTAGGTAATAGCAAACGGCAACACAGTTGCCGTTTTTAGTATTTGCTCCCTTTACCTGTGGGTTGAGGGAGTTCCAGTCATTTTTGTCCTTATTCAGCGATGACATTACACCATTGAAATACAAGACTTACCGCGGTGCCATGGTCCGGCCGAAAATCGCCGAAGCGTTTCCTGTAGGCCGGGGCGAGGCG